>NZ_CP170547.1:2458681-3688022 GCF_042695135.1 Epilithonimonas sp. UC225_85 | reverse complement strand
TTCGTGACAAAGTGTTTATCTCTAAAAGATTGAAATTATTCCGAAAATTTAGCCTATATAGAATTATAAATTGGTTATAATAAAAAAGAGAAGCGCTATAAGCCGGATTCTGTTTAAGCCTGTTATTTATCTGCACTTTATATTACTATAAAGTTTTAGCTGCTTACCCCTCATCAATGATCGAGCCGATCTTAACTGATGATATACTTAGCATTGCACCGCATAGAGTTTACCTGGTTTCACTACAGCCGAACTGTACTTGCTTTCTGTTGCACTTGTCCTATTTTTACAAATGACGGATGTTATCCGCTATGCTGCCCTATGGTGTCCAGACTTTCCTATCCAAATAAATCTGGATCAACAAGCCACGCTTCTCAAGTAGCAAAAGTAATTAATTCCTGCTTAATTTTTAATCATTTTTTTGGATAAAATATGTTCGGCTTTCTTGTATATATTTATAATATAAATTTGAGAATTCAATTTAGAAATATCTATTTTTTCTTGTTTGTTTGGATTTATATTTTGTTTTTTGATAAGCCTTCCGGAGCTATCTAATATTTGTATTTCAATTTTATCATTGAATATCGATTTGCTTTCTATTACTACATAATCTTCTGATGGATTTGGATAAAGAACAAAATCATATTCATTACTTTTTATGTCCGAAACTCCGAGTTGTGTTTTGTTAATAGTCCAGGCTATCGTAGAAAGATGAATTGTATTGTGGTTATTGGTCCGAACCATAGTTGTATTATCGTAAACATTAAACAAAATGTTATTTGTTCCTAAATTTAGCTGATCGGGTTGTATGGTGACATTACTTACATCCGTAGCAATACTCTCATTATTAAGTTTCCATTCTGTTTTTAATGTATTAGGAATTGGTAAAATTAAATTCACGGATAAATCGACTGGCTGATTGGTTGTAATTGTAGCAGAATTTGACGGTGAATAACTGTCGATCGGATTTTTCACAGTATGGATTTTCTCAACTAATGCTTCCTTACAGACATTACAAAACTGTCTGTTCAAATATCTCATTTCACAATTCTGATGCGGACGGTACCAAGCTGTATTTTCTGTGAACTGATAGATTCCCACACTTCCGGTATTCAACCAGTTTTTCCAGCGAACTGTTTCGGTGTCGGATGTTTTTGTTTTGTTAGGAGACTCACCTGAGCCAGAAAACCAATATTCGTCTGCAAGTTTGCCAAATGAATGTCCCAATTCGTGATATGCCACATCCGGAGCCTGGTCATTTCTTGATAAAAATGCGTAAGTTCCTCCACAGCCTCCGTATTCTGTATTATTTCCTAGAACAAGTGCAATATCGAATTCTGGCATATTTGCAGCCAGTGCCTGTGTTACCTTATTTACACTGCCGTATATGCAACGATGAGTTCCCGATGTATCGTAAGAAGTACTAAAATAATTATTAGGATTACTTATAGGAATTACAGGTTCAGTAACATCATTTGCAGTAGCCGGGTGTTTCACGCCACTTTCTAAGGAGATCACTTTAAGTGCATAAACGTTAAAATAATTTTTATAATTTGAATACGGCTGTTTATTCATAAGATAATTGGAAACAAATGTCGCATCTTCCATAAAAGTAGCTTGTTCAGATGCAGTATAACCGTCTCCCAATATTACCAGATTAATCCTTTTATCCTTGGTTCCATTTTCTAATAAAGGAACCAGATCAAATAATTGTGCGTAAGTTATATTAAAGGATAAAAAACAGAGTAAGTAAAAGTATTTCATAATTATAGTTTTAGAGTGAAGATCCGATCCGATTTACCATTGTCAGTTTTGTGGATTTCTAATTTTGAGATGTTTCCGGAATCATTATAGCGGTAAAAAAATTCAGCTTTAGATAATTTTCCGATTTGCTTTTCCATAGAGTTTTCGCTGTAAGATTCAAAAATCGGAGATAATGGATTATCAATAATTGATGTTTTAAAAACCTGATCATTTTTGTCAAACAACATAATTTTATAATAACTGTTAGTAATTTCTTTTGCCGTTCCAAAGTCTTCATTTTTAAAAAAGCCATCTGATACTTTTTTATCAATCAATTGCACAATCACTTTCCCATCAGCTGATTTTTCCGCTTCGAAAAAAAGATAAACTATTTTAGGTTTAGGCTGTCCAATTGTATCTTCATTTTTAGAAGATGAAAGAACTTTAGATTGATTTGTACAGCTAAACATCAAAATTAAAAGTGAACAAAAAATGATATTGATAGATTTACGAATGACCATAAACCAAATATAATCAATAATATATAATCGGATAGCAAATTTTTTCAACAAAATAATTTGTTTAATTAACGGATTCAATATTCCTCGGTCATCATAATTTCTTGTTACATATAAAAGGAATAAATTCTTATCTTCGTTTCCGGAATGGACAATAAACAGAAAGAATTTTCTAAATTAATAAAGAATAATCAAGGGCTTATTATAAAAGTCTCGCGTCTTTATACCCATTCTTTAGAAGATCAGGAAGATCTTTTTCAGGAAATCGTGTTACAACTCTGGAAATCCTACGACTCATTCCAGGGTAATTCTAAAATTTCGACGTGGATGTACCGTGTGGCTCTTAATACGGCAATTACATTATTCAGAAAGAAAACAAGACAGCCGCAGACAGATGAGCTGCAGGATTTTCACAGCAAAGATTTCTTGGAAGATAATGATGAAAAACAACAGCAGATTTCTCTATTGTATAAGGTTATAAAACTTTTACCAGATGTGGAAAGAGCAATCGTAATGATGTATCTGGATGATGAACCTTACAAAGAAATCGCTGAAACGTTGGGTATTACAGAAGTAAATGCCCGTGTGAAAATGAACAGATTGAAGAAAATTTTAAAAGAATTAATGATAAAGCATGCCTAACTCAGAAGATTTTGATATCGATTCTCTAAAGAAAACCTGGCAAGATCAGCAGATTTCTGATGGCTATGACCAGAACGAAATCGAATCTATGCTTAATAAAAAATCCAGAAATTATGTAAAATATATTCTGTGGATTAGTGTTGCCGAATTTGTAATTTTTGGTTTTATTAATTTTCTGGCTTTATTCTCAGAGGATTTCCATACAGATTTTACAAGTATTCTCAATAGACTCCAGATCAGAAATCAGAATGAAGTAGAATTCTCTTTGGATAAAATTTATTACTGGATGAAGATTTTTAGTTTAATCATTACCGGGGTTTTCGTAGTCATATTCTATATGAATTATAAAAAAATCAATGTAGAATCTAACCTCAAGAAATTTATTACACATATCCTTCACTTCAAAAAAAGTGTTAATCTGTTTATCTTCAGTAATATATTTTTACTGATACTTTTCATAGGTAGTTTTACGAGTTTCATTGTCTTTACAATTAAAAAACAAAATATTCATATTGATAATCCGACATTTTGGGGATTGATTACAGGAGTCGTTTTCAGCTTATTGATCTGTATTATTCTTATTTTACTCTATTATAAACTGGCCTATGGGATTTTACTCAAACGTCTTTCTGTCAATCTCAAACAACTGGAAAAAATTGATTCTGAAAAAACGTAATATTCTTAGTTGGTAAAACATTGTTCTTCATTAGATTATGATTTTGCAACATTTTCCCTATCTTTGCACCCATAAAAAGATCTTTGAAATGCTGGGAAGAAGACAAATCCGCGAAAAAGTTGTAGAATCGCTCTATGCTTATTATCAAAACCCGATCAGGTTTGAAGTTGTTGAGAAAAATATGTTCTCAGAAATCAATAAAATCTATAATCTTTATATCTACACGCTCAACTTTTTGGTTGGTCTCAAGAGTCTGACAGAAGATCAGATGGAAATCGGGAAGAACAAATATATCAAGACTGCAGAAACTGAAAACCCAAATCAAAAATTAGTAAGAAACCAAATTCTGATTCAGATAGAAAATAATGAGGAAAGAAGGAGTTTTACAAGCAAGCACAAAGATCTGATCTGGGATTCCAACGACCCGATTCTGGTAAAGACCTTTCAACGTATAAAAGCAGGAAAACGGTATCAGGATTATATGCAGGATGAAGAGATCTCTTTTGAGGATGATCAAAAATTCATCGGAAAACTTTTCCTGAGATATGTGGCAGAAAACAGTGATCTGCACGACAGATTCGAGGAAAAAGAAATGTCCTGGGCGGATGATTTGCATATTTCCAATTCTATGATTCAGAAAACTATTGGTTTTATGAAAGAAGATGAACCCTCTCACACCCTTATAAAAATGCTGAAAGATGACGAAGATGATGCATTTGCCAGAAAATTACTGAGGTCTTCACTTAATAATTGGCAGGAAGCTGAGAAAAAACTCGAAGAACGTCTTGTAAATTGGGAATTGGAAAGGATTTCTCTTTTAGACAGAATTGTACTGATTGCTGCCATTACAGAATTAGATAATTTTCCATTGACGGCTTCAAGAATTATCATTAATGAATATATTGACATCTCCAAAGTCTATGGAACCGAAAAATCCAATATCTTTATCAACGGAATTTTGGATAAATACACAAAAGATTTGAATCGAATATAATTTTATAACATATGAAATCAATCAAAATATTAGCAATAGCTGCACTTTGCACATTAGCTGTTTCTTGTAACAAAAAAGAAAATACTTTAGACCATATCCCAGGAGTAGATTCTACTCAGCCAAAAACTGTTGTGGATGCACTTTCTCAGCAACAAGCTCCGGAAGAATCAGAAATGCTGAAAGAAGCGCAAAGCAAACCTTTAACAACAGTTGCTTTCAGTGAGACTGATCATAATTTTGGAGATATCAAAAAAGGAGAAAAAGTAGAACACATCTACGAAGTAACAAACACAGGAACAAATCCTTTGATCATTTCTAACGTAAAACCAGGTTGCGGATGTACAGTTCCGGACTTTACGAAAGAGCCAATCTTACCAGGAAAAAAAGGAAAAATCACTTTGCATTTCGATTCTACAAACTTCGACGGCGCTGTCAACAAAGTGGCAGATGTCTTTGTAAACGTAGAAAAAGCACCGGTAAGATTAACATTCTCAGCTAACATTACTCAATAATATAAATTATGCTTACAATATTTTTACAGGCAGCTGCGCCAGCGCAATCTATGACTCCGACATTAGTAATGATCGGTTTGATGGTTGTCGGATTCTATTTTCTGATGATTCGTCCTCAGATGAAAAAATCAAAAGAAGAAAAGAATTTTCAGGAAGCTTTGAAACCAGGAGCAAGAGTTGTCACAACTTCTGGGATGCACGGCAAGATCTTCAGCATTGGAGAAGATGGCGTTGTGATTGAAACTTTAAGTGGTAAACTGAAGTTTGAAAAAGCAGCAATCTCAAAAGATTTTACAGCTGCAAGATTCCCGGAGACTTTCGGAGAAGTTAAGAAATAAGATTTTTTCTAAATATAAAAAAGCGCAGAATGTTTGATTCTGCGCTTTTTTTGGGCTAAATAATTAACAAATTACTTGGTCACATTATCAATAAATTCAAGGATGGAATCTTTGCTCCAATCCATAGAACTATCTTCCTTTTTCAAAATTCTACCATCTTTTCCAATTAGGTAAGTCGTAGGAAAAGCAACCGGCAAAATTTTTGGATCCAAAGGACTTTCTGCAATATAAACAGGAACTGTGTAATTGTTTTCTTTTAGAAATTTTTTCACATCTGCTTCCTGATCCTGCATTGCAATCAGCACAAATTCTACTTTATCCTTTTTCAGATCATAAAGTTTCTGGATCGTTGGCCATTCCGTTCTGCAAGGCGGACACCAGGTTCCCCAAAAATTAAGGAATAAAACCTTTTCACGCAGATTTTTCAGGTTAGTACTGCTTGTGTTGATTCCTTTTAGGTCAATATTCAAAGCCTCTTCAGAAAGCAGTGTTTCGTTGTTGATCTTCGCAACAGTAGGGCTCATTGCGATCTGTTCCGATACAAAATCACGAAGCGGCTTTATCAGCGCAAATGCAGATAGAGCAACGATCAAAATAATGTAGATTATATTTTTTTTTAGAAATTCCATATTCAAAATTATTTTATTCCTTTAAATTCAAAGTAGTTTCCCGTTTTTTGATAAACCAATCTTTTTGAAGAAACCTCGCCCTTTTCGTTTATCAGAGGGATGCTGACCGAATTTGTTTTTTCATCAAATGTGATCAATTCTAAAGGGCGTTCCGGACGATCAACCACGCTGAAAAAATCAAACTCTGATTCAATTCTATTGAGTATATTTTTTTTTGTTTTAAAAATTTTATCAGAATCAATCAATTTTCCACTTTCTATTCTGAAGGCCTGGATGGCTTGAGATACATCTTTCGTAGAAAAAATCCCGTTGAAAATGACCAGATAATATTTTTTATTATTAAGATTTGTCTCAAATATTTTTGAAATGAAGTAATGATTCTGATCGGAATTATTGGAAATAGTTGCGACTTTCCCATTTGACCGAAACTGAATAATCTGCGCGAAATCCTTCATTGTCCCACCCATTTGTGTATCCCAGGAATAAAATCTCAATTTTCCATCCTTAGAAGTCGCTACATCTAAACCGGTCTCTTTTTTTATTTTTTGAAAATCATAAGTGAAGCTTTTCGGATTTTTAGAAAGGAAATCTTTAAAGGTTTCGTCAAAATCTAATGAAAGTTTAGTTTTTTCATCAAAATCTTTTTCATCAGATAATTTTTGATATTTATCGATAAAAAAATCTTCGGTCTTAGGCAGATTTCCAACTTGTGCCAACACAAAATGCGAAGTCAAAAATAAAAACAGTAGAAGAAAACGGCTTTTCATTTTTTTTAAATTAATTCCAGAAGTTCTGCAATCGTATCAAAACCTCTGTTTTTAGCATAATAAGTCTGCAGTTCTACATAGAATTGATCTTTCGTAAATTCCTCCGGATTGTCTCTATGTTTTTTAAGAAGTTCTGTCCCGTGTTTCGGTCTTGGTCCCCAATGTGCTATTTCGCTGAAGTTTTCTTCCAGAAATATCACAATTGGGATGGATTTTCCACCATTTACCAGATAGTTATCGATCAAAGAAGGTTCCTGATCTCGGTAAGAAATTCTAATTTCAAATTGTTCAAAAAATTTCACCACAACCGGAATAACCTGACTCGCATCACCGCACCAGGCTTCGGAAATAATCAGGATTTTCCCGTTGAATTTCTTCTTAGCAAAAGCCTCAACCTGATCAGAATTTGGAATATATTTTTCCCACATTCTGTTCATTCTTTGAATCCCGAGTTTGTAATATTCAGCGTAGTCTGCTTCATGTGAATCCTTTGGATCTGCAAGTCTTTGTCCAGCTTCACGAAGATAATCTGTGTAAGAAATGGCGTTGTCCCAAAATGATTTGATGTCCATTATATTTTTCTGGTTTTATTGATTAAATACATATCTGCCAGCACAAAAGCGGCAAGACTTTCCACAATCGGGACAGCTCTCGGAACTACACAAGGATCGTGCCTGCCTTTACCTTCTACAACCACAGTTTCTCCATCTTTGTTTATGCTTTCCTGCGGGCGAAGAATGGTTGCAACCGGTTTGAAAGCTACACGAAAATAGATGTCCATTCCATTGGAAATGCCGCCTTGGATTCCGCCGGAAAGATTGGATTGAGTCGTCCCATCCTGGTTGAAAAGGTCGTTATGTTCTTTTCCGGTCATCTTTGCGCCACAGAATCCGCTTCCATATTCAAAACCTTTGCAGGCGTTGATATTCAGCATTGCTTTTCCTAATTCGGCGTGCAGTTTATTGAAAATCGGTTCGCCCAATCCAACCGGAACATTTTTGATGACACAAGTTACCGTTCCGCCAATCGTATTGCCTTCCTTTTTTATTTCCTTGATTCTCTCAATCATTTTCTCAGCCGTTTCCTCGTCTGGACAACGAACGATATTGCTTTCGGTTTTAGAAAAATCCAAATCCTGATATGGTTTCTCGCAGAAAATTTCGCCGACTGAAGAAACGTAAGCATTGATTTCAATCTCGGGAAGAAGTTGTTTGGCTAAGGCGCCCGCTACAACCCAATTCAAAGTTTCACGGGCAGATGATTTTCCTCCACCACGATAATCGCGGATCCCGAATTTTTGGTCATAAGTATAATCGGCATGACTGGGGCGATAAGCCTGGGCGATGTGGTCATAATCTTTAGAACGTTGGTTTTCATTTTCTACAATGAAACCGATTGGTGTCCCAGTCGATTTTCCGTCAAAAATTCCTGATAGAAACCGAACTTTGTCGCCTTCTTTTCTTTGTGTAACAATGGCAGATTGTCCTGGTTTTCTTCGGTCAAGTTCGAGCTGAACTTTCTCAATATCGATTTCCAGACCGGCGGGAAAATTGGTAATAATTCCGCCGTAAGCTTCTCCGTGACTTTCGCCGAACGAAGACAGTGTCAAAAAGTTTCCTAAAACATTAAACATAAATAGAAGTTAGATAATAGACGGATAGATGATAGATTAATTTTAAACTAAAATACTACCGTTACAAATTTACTGATTAAAAACTTATTTTTGAATAAATTGCTAGTCTATTATCTATTCGTCTATTATCTGAAAATCTATCTTTGTAATATGAATTCCAATAAAACAGTTCTGATTCTCGGTGCCAATTCTGATGTGGCGAAACAATGTATTTTACAATATCTAGCAAAAGGATTTTCCATCATCGCATCTTCCAGAAATCTGACTTCTTTGGAAAATTTCGTCAATGAAAATCAATTAGATAAATCTAAAATTGAAATCAAATATTTTGACGCAGCGGATTTTGCTTCTCATCAAAAGTTTTATGATGAGTTACCTTCAAAACCAAATATCGTCGTTTACGCCGCTGGATTTCTGGTGGAAAATCAACAAGCTTTAAAAGATTTCAATAGCACTTTTGAAATGATGAAAACCAATTATATAGGCGCAGTTTCTATTTTGAATATCATTGCAACTGATATTAATAATAAAAATTTAGAAAGAATCATTGGATTGTCATCGCTTTCGGGTGTTCGTGGAAGGAAAAGTAATTTTATCTATGGAAGTACAAAATCTGCTTTTACGCAATATCTGGCCGGACTGAGACAGGAATTATCTTCAAGAAATATAATTGTGAATGTGCTGGTCATCGGTTACATTAATACAAAAATCAATGAGGGTTTGGAACTTAACAAAAATCTGATAATGGAGCCGGATTATGTTGCAAAGTTTGTTGTGAATGCCGGACATTCTTTTACGATTGTTCCCAACTGGAAATGGAAAATTATCTATTGGATTTTGAAATGGTCTCCGGAATATCTGGTTGCGAAATTGCCTTAATGCAAAATTAATAATCAAATTTACTTTTCATCTTAATGAATTTCTTCTCAAATAATTGATAGCTGATAAAAGAAACAAGGTAAGCAAAGCTAAAACTTAACATAAAATCTAATCCAAAATTTTGCAGGTTAAAGTAAGTATTGATGATGATAAAACATATAGGATGGTAAACATACAGGCCAAAACTGATCTTTCCAGTAAATCTTAAAAATTTAGTTTGAAATACTTTCTTCACTCGATTTGTAGATTGTAAAGAAATTATAACGGCAATAGAACTGCCGTAAAATAAACCTAAAACCAGGTATCTTATACTGCTGTCGAGTAAGGAATAGGTTCCGTTTTTAAAAGAAATGTACGCTAGAGGGATTATTGATATTGCAAAAACGAAAAAAAACCTTTTTAAATTCTCTGATATTAATTTATTTTCCAATTCCAGAACGGCTAAAAATGCTCCTATCGCAAGTTCATCAAATCTTGCTAAAGTAAATTGGGACTCTTCAAAGTCATTTTTAATGAGAAGGATCCTAGTTAAAAAAGAAATGATGCAGAGAATTAAAATCACCCATTTGATCCTTTTTAGTGAACAGTGATATATAATCAAAGGCCAGAATAAATAAAAATGTTCTTCGACTGATAAAGACCAGTAATGACTCGGACCAATGCTTTTCCAGTCAAATGTCAGTGCAAAATTCTGAAGAAATGTCCAATACCAGATCTGTTCGGAAAAGCTTCCAAATGGTCTATTGAGAAACAAAGGAAGTATAAAATAATAAAGGATCAAAAAGCAATAATACAAAGGAAAAATTCTTAAAATTCTTCTCAGGTAGAATGACTTAAAATAGGACGGGTTTTCTTTTGTATTTAATAATATCCGGGTAATTAGAAAGCCGGATAAAACAAAAAATAGCGATACGCCTGTTTTCCCAAAGAGCGATAATTTTTTTATGACGATTAGCATCTCATCGGACGGATTGATGTCCTGAAAAAAATGATAAAACATAACCATAATTACAGCAATTGCTCTGACACCGTCTAATTCGTTATAATGCTTTAGTCTTAAATTCATTTAAAAAGTCATGTTTTAACTTCTGTTGAGGATAGATTTATGAGCGAAAAATTAGGCTTATTCTTTTCCTGGTTCTAATTTATGATTTTAAATCTGATTTTTAAATCATACTTTTTTAGTATGATTTAAAAATTGTTTTTATTTTTGTTCCTTTAATCATTAGTTATGGAATTAAAAGAAATAGAAAGAATAAAAAAATACGGTTCAGAAGAATTTACTTCGAAGTACATGAAAGCTAATATTCCTGTCATTATAGAAGATTTTATTGACGAGGAAAGTCCTGCTCTGAAAAAATGGAATTATGAATATTTCAAAGAAATAGCAGGAAATCATGAAGTAGATGTTTACGGAGAAGAGATCCATTCTCTTGACAGAGCCGCAAGCAAGCCGTTGGCAAGAATGAAGTTTGCGGAATATCTGGATCTCATCAGTAAGGAAAAAACAAAATACAGGCTCTTTTTATTTAATCTTTTGACCATAAAGCCGGAACTCAAAAAAGACGTGGTTTATAAAGACATTACAAAAGGCAAAGTCTTGTCCTGGCTGCCATTTATGTTTTTTGGAGGAGAAGGTTCCAATACCAGAAATCACGTCGATATTGATATGTCGCACGTTTTTCTCACACAATATCAAGGGATTAAACGGGTTTGGCTGTTTCCTCTTAATCAATCTGATCTGATTTATAAATTACCGTATAATTTTCACAGCATTGCAAACTTGAAAACATCATCTCAGGAAGAATTTCCCGGATTGAAATATCTTAACGGCTATGAAGCGGTTTTGAAACCCGGACAGACGCTTTATATGCCGTCTGGCTGGTGGCATTTTATACAATATGAAACCGAGGGCTATTCTATTTCTGTGAGAGCACTGCCTTTTAAAGCAATAGAAAAGTGGAGAGGTTTTAAAAATCTTGTCATTACTCAGCATTTTGATAATGTGATGCGAAGACTTTTCAAGGAAAAATGGTTTGACTACAAAGTTTCAGTCGCTAAAAAAAGAGCTCAGATTGCAATTAATAGAATTGAGGGGAAAGATTATCTTGAAGATATTCCTGATATTCCAATACATTTTTAAACAAAAAAGCGAAGAATAATTTCCTCACTTTTTTCGAATTTAATATTTTTTCAAAACCCTTTTTCTATCTCGTTTTTCAATATAATCTAAAACTGCAGCTTTCGTGGTCAGCCAATTTCTTCCCTTTTTAAAGGCGTCAATCTTCCCCTGTCTTGCTAATAGACTCACATATTCCTGACCATAGGGGAGTTTTTCTTCTTCCACAATGTCAGAAATAGGGCGGTAATCATCATAAGTATTGTTGAGCGAACTCAAATAAATATCTAAACTTCTTTCCAAAGCCTGCAAAATAAGTAATACTAATTTTGAGTAATTCCCATTATTTGCAAAGTTTAAAGCATCGTAATATTTTTTTCTGTCGTTTTTAAGGATGATTGCTGGCGGAAAACCTTCTTTCATCAACAGCAGATTAAAAAGCAGACGAGCCGTTCTTCCATTACCATCAAAAAACGGATGAATCCAGACAAAACGATGATGAAAAATAGCCGATTTCAAAACGATATTCATTTCACAAGTGTTTGCCCAATCTGTCAACTCTGTGATATAGTCATCAATTTTTAAAGCATTAGGCGGAACAAAGTTTGCCCCGGAAATCCGCACGCCGGAAGTTCTGAAGCGTCCTGCAAAATCTTTTTCAATTTTTTGAAGGACCAATTCGTGAATATTCAGAATATCGATTTCTTTTAAAATATAACTATCCGATATTAAGCTTTCAACCAATTCAATTGCTTCCTGATGATTCACAGCCTCAAAATGTTCCCGCAAAGATTTTCCTCTGATTGTAAAACCTTCTTCAATGACCATTTTGGTTTCCTGGAGCGTCAAAGTATTCCCTTCGATGCTATTAGAGTTGTAGGTCCATTCTATCATCAGACTTTCTTTGATGCTTTTTAAAGCATAAGTCGGAATTGGCCGCAATTTGTCTAATTCTGCTTTTTTTTGCTGAATCCTTTCGAGTTGTTTTTCTAAACCTTCAAAGTAATATGGATATTCTTGCCAGTTCATACAGCAAAGATATTAATTTTGTTTTAATATCGGATAATATTATTTTTGCTTTTATCTGATATTATAAGATTTAATAATTAATAATATTTGATTGAATTGATCCAACTTCTTTTTCAACAAGTGGAAATTGTCTTGATATAACTTTATAAGTGATTATTGTATCTGTTGAAGATTGTTCAATTCCAATCAATTTTATATATAAAATTTCATTATTTTCTAAATGAAGACAACCATACAGTTTCTTTTTATTTTTTAATCTCTCTGTGGAAATTTGTAATCTTTTCAATTCTTTCGGATAGAATTGTTTAAGAGTCTCATTGTCATAATAATATTGATTTTCTATTTCAACTGAAAGTATTTTGTTGTCGGTAAGTGTGCTTTCGTATTTTTTTTCAACTAAAATATTAGGAACATTAAAAACTACGACGATAAGAATTATTGATATTGAAGCAAAAAAATGATTTGTATATAAATCGTGTTCCTCTAAAATCGGAATGATATCATTTATGCGTTTAAAACCAACAGCTTTTACAATAGGGAAAATTGAAATTATTAAAGATATGATTGCAATATATCTCAAATAATAAAAAAAAGAAATCGCTGTTCCCATAAATTAGAAGCGAAGAAAAATTTCTTCGCTTCTAATTTATGATTTTAAATCCAATTTAAGTTCCAGTTCCGTAAGCTGTTCCTGATGAATCGGCGCCGGCGCATCAATCATCACATCCCGACCGGAATTATTTTTCGGGAAAGCGATGTAATCTCTAATCACTTCATTTCCATCAAGAATCGCCACCAAACGGTCAAATCCAAACGCCAAACCACCGTGAGGCGGAGCTCCGTATTTGAATGCATTCATCAAGAATCCGAACTGTTCTTCTGCTTCTTCTTTTGAAAATCCTAACAAGTCAAACATTCTTGACTGTATATCTTTATCAAAAATTCTAATAGAACCACCACCAATTTCATTTCCGTTCAATACTAAATCATATGCGTTAGCTCTTGCTTTACCTGGGTCGGTTTCCAAAAGGTGGAAATCTTCGGTTTTCGGAGAGGTAAAAGGGTGGTGCATGGCGTGGTATCTTCCGGATTCTTCATCAAATTCCAAAAGCGGGAAATCTACGACCCAAAGTGGTGCGAATTCGTTTCCTTTCCTTAAGCCAAGACGATTTCCAAGCTCCATTCGCAATGCGGAAAGTTGCGTTCTTACTTTGTCAGCATTTCCGCTCATCAAAAGCATTAGGTCTCCAGCTTTTGCATTAAATGTTTCGGCGACACGCCGTAAATCTTCTTCAGAATAGAATTTGTTGACAGACGAAGTTATAACACCATCGTTTTGGAATTTAACCCAAACCAATCCTGTTGCTCCAATCTGTGGGCGTTTTACCCAATCCACCAATTCGTCGATTTGTTTTCTTGTATAATCTGCAATGCCTTCAACATTAATTCCGACTACCAATTCCGCGTCATCAAATATTTTGAAGTCTTTTCCTTTTGTTAAGTCATTCAACTCGTGGAATTCCATTCCGAAACGAATGTCCGGCTTGTCGTTTCCGTATTTCTGCATCGCATCTGCGAAAGTCATTCTTGGGAAATCCTGAAAGTCGTTTCCGGTGATGTCTTTCAAAAGAACTTTTGTCATTCCTTCGAACACATTCATAATATCTTCCTGCTCTACGAATGCCATTTCGCAATCGATTTGTGTGAATTCCGGTTGTCTGTCAGCACGCAAATCCTCATCACGGAAACATTTCACGATTTGGAAATATCGGTCCATTCCACCCACCATCAACAATTGTTTGAAGGTTTGTGGCGATTGCGGCAATGCGTAAAATTGTCCCGGATTCATTCTGCTTGGAACCACGAAATCTCTTGCTCCTTCCGGAGTTGATTTAATTAAAACAGGTGTTTCGACCTCGATGAAACCTTCTTCGGAAAGATAATTTCTCACTTTCTGCGCCATTTTGTGACGGAAAATCAGTTTGTCTTTTACCGGATTTCTTCTGATGTCGAGGTATCTGTATTTCATTCTCAATTCTTCGCCACCGTCAGTTTCGTCTTCGATGGTAAAAGGCGGCAATTGAGATTCATTTAAGATTGTTAAGTTTTCAACTAAGATTTCTACGTCTCCGGTTGCAATTTTTGGGTTTTTGGAAGTTCTCTCGATAACGGTTCCTTCAACTTTGATGACGAATTCACGGCCTAGTTTTTTAGCTGTTTCCAAGAGTTCTTTGGAAGTTCTGTCCTCGTCCAAAACCAATTGTGTGATGCCGTAACGGTCTCGCAAATCTATCCAAATCATAAAACCTTTGTCACGGATGGTTTGTACCCAGCCGGAAAGTGTTACTTTTTCATTCAGATTTTTCAGCGTCAGTTCGCCGTTTGTGTGTGTACGGAACATTTTTTTAGATGTTAGATGTTAGACTTTAGAGATTAGACATTTAGTCGTCCAATTTCCGAGTGCAAAGATAATAATATGTATAATAAATGATTGAAATATAAACATAAATGTTCGTAATTGATTCTGGTTATTAATAATTCTGGCGAAGCGCGTGAGGGATAGAAGAGGATATCCTTTTTTGCGGATGGATTGAGCTGAGGAAAAAAGATAGTAACGGATAGCCCGGCCCGAGCGGTAATCCTTCGAGAACCTCAGGATGACAGGCGTTGGCGAGGGACATGCTCAGATTCTTGGTAGTCTCGGGAAATTATTGTAATTTAGTGGAAATCAAATATTTAATTATTATGGGAAAAGGTGACCAAAAATCTACCAAAGGAAAAATCGCGCGAGGAAGTTATGGAAAATCCAGACTTAGAAAAACCTCGAAACCTGTAGTAGTGGCGGAAAAGCCAGTAAAAGAAAAAGCAGAACCAAAGCCGAAAGCGACAAAAGCGAAGGCTGAAAAACCAAAGGAAACTGAAGAAAAATAAAAAATCGGGCTCGTAATTTACGAGCCCGATTTGTATTTGTAGTGTGATTTTTATTTTCCGAAAAGTCCGCCTAGTAATCCACCAAGTCCGCCTTGCTCAGATTGTTTTTGATTTCCACCGGCTAAAACACTTCCAAGAATGTCGCCTAATCCGCCTCCGGAAGATTGCGTTGCGCCACCAAGTACGCTTCCCAGAATGTCACTCAAAGGATTATTGGATGCCTGTGCTTCCTGAGCAGATCCGCCAAGGATTCCACCAAGTAGATCTCCCAATCCGCCACCAGAAGTGACGTTATTAGCTTGTTTTTGCTGACCGATGTAGCCCATAATTACTGGAGCTAACATCGCCAATATTGGTCCAATCTTGTCCATCGAAATCCCTGTATTCTGAGAAAGTTGGTTTTCTACTGTTGCTTTTTCTCCTCCGAAAATATGGTTTAGGATAAAATCTCCTTCTTGCTCTCTGTCAAGTGCTTGTGCAGGATTGTTCAAGATGCTTCCGTCGTGGTGTTTGTCAAGCGTTGCATTCAGTTTGTCTGCTTCGTCAGAATTTTCTGATTTTTTCTTCAAGTAGCTGATTACCAAAGGCGCTGCTACAATCAAAAGTGCAATGATTTGGTTTTTGCTGATCCCGAATTTGTTCTCTGCCTGTTCTGCAACCTGGTTGCCTGTACTTCCTGTAATAAGGTCTAATAAACTCATAATTTATGTTTTTGTATTTGACCAAAGATAAAAATTATTAGAGATATTTATAATTAAAACTTTAAAGTTTGCGGATTTCTTCTAATGTCTGATATTTTTTCCGTAGTTGAATAAATTCATTAGATGCTTCTTTTAAGGCTTCGACGTTATCAATTGACTTTCCATTATCAAGTGTGAATTCTATACATCCGATATTATTATTGAGCCACGGAAGCATATAATAATTCAGTCCGCCTTTATATAATTTGTCCTGATGAAACTTCTTTCCCTGCGGAGTGAATGAAACAAGAAAAAGACTGAAACAATAAAATAAAGGAATGAAAAGAGGTGCGAATTTCAGTTTTATCAAGGCATATTTTGCACTCAATTTCTTGATTCCCAAAGCGATAAAAACAATGAAGAGAAGATAAAACGGAATGAAATAAACATAGTTGTCAGAAACCGCATAAAAAGTCGCAAAACCCAGTGTGAAAAGAGAAGCTGTGGCAATAAAAAAGAACTCGTTTTTGAAATTTCTGTACAAATAAACAATTCCGCTGACACAGAAAATGATGAAAATATTAAAATTGTAGATCAAATACAAAACTGATTTTACGACGTCTTTTATCAGGTCAAGAAAACTTTGCTCAAATGTATTTTGTACCCAAGGTCCTTTTTTGGATGTGAAAACATATTTTGCTTCAATACCATTCAGGTAATTTACGAAAAACATGAAAGAAAATATAGTAATGAAGGAAACCAGTGATATTAAAACCTTTTTACGGTCAGATCTCAGCAGATAAAGCAAAACCAAATAGCCAGGAATCAGCATAATATTCTGGATATGAACCCAAAAACTTACACCCAGAAAAATACCTGCAAGAATAATATAATTCTTAGAATTATCCTTCAAAGACTTGATGGAGTAAACCAAAAAAAGAATTACCCACAAAGCATTAAAAGTGTAAACTTCTACAGTTTCTGCGCTTCTCCAAAACGTAAAACCAAACCCAAAAACAACAGTTGAAGCTACAGCAATCCAGTTTTCTTGTATGAATTCTTTTATCAAAACATAAACAAAACCAACTGTGAGAGCCGCCGGAACGACGGACATAAGACGCATTGCGAAAACACTGTCAATATTCAGGAATTTTGTAAAAAATATCGGAATATTGATGTACAAAAAATGGGCAAGCGGCGTCACATTCGTTATGAATTTCCGGTTTTCAACATCGAGAACGAACCCGATACAATCTCCAAACGATATTTTGGAAAAACTACCGATGTAATAAATGATAAAAAAAGAAAGAAAAATTAGAAAGGTTATCGTTTTTTTTGTCATCCATTTTAGTTTTTAAAGATCGGAACGTTGCTGCACGCTTCACCAAACATCAGAGATTTAACGAGTGGCTTCAATTGTTCCACCAGTTCCACATAAGCATTATTTGGAATCAGCTCATCGCTGCAGCCTTTTACCAGAACACGTTTGTCTCTCAGTTCAGAAAAATCGTAGGTCTGGATGGCATTATGCATCAAAAGAACTTCCAGATCTTCACGATTCCCGAAAACCACTTTTTTCGCCGCATCGGTCACTTTGGAAGTGATCAGGAAATACGCCCAAAGCGGAATGATCACATCCTCAGAACAATAGATGTAAACGTATGCATCTTTGTAAAGTTCGGCATCAATATTTTTGATTTTTTCACGGAAGTCTTTTTCCTTCAGGATCAAACCTTCCCAAAGAAAATCTTTAATGTCAATCCCTATTCTTTTCCCTTTCGGAACCAGATCAGAAATATCAAAATTCACCAATCCGCTTTCCGCAATTCTATTTATGATCTCTTCCATTTTCTAAATTTAAATTTTTTTCAGGAGCTTGATCCCGCTTTCCGTTGCAATCTTTTTCTTTTTTAAAAAAAGAAAAAGGATTTCCACTGCAATCGGGGCTATGGGTTTTGTTTGTAAAGGAAAAGTTTTCCTCAATACCAACTTTCCCTGAACAATAAACCAAAATGATTTATTTTTGTTCAAAGTTAAGAATTTCACAGAAAAAACTTAATTTTAAAAATCTATCATCCAAACTCGAATAATCTAAAATCCATATCTTGAAATATTATATCATAGCTGGCGAAGCTTCCGGCGATCTGCACGCTTCCAACCTGATGAAAGCCATCAAACAAAAAGATCAAAATGCCGATTTTCGCTTCTGGGGCGGCGATCTGATGCAGACACAAGGCGGAACATTGGTAAAACATTACCGCGATCTCGCTTTTATGGGGTTTTTGGAAGTGGTTCAGAATCTGAAAACCATTCTCAACAATATAAAGGTCTGCAAAAAAGACATTCAGGGATATAAGCCCGATGTTTTGATTTTGGTAGATTATCCGGGATTTAATTTGAGGATTGCAAAGTTTGCCAAAGGATTGGGAATCAAGGTGGTTTATTATATTTCGCCGCAGCTTTGGGCGTGGAAAGAAGGCCGCGTGGAAACCATCAAAAAATATGTGGATGAGATGCTCGTTATTCTCCCTTTCGAGAAAGATTTCTATAAAAAACATGAAGTCGATGCTCATTTTGTCGGCCACCCGTTGCTTGATGCAATTGTAGGACTGCAACCTGTTGATATTCAAAAATTTAAATTAGAAAATAACCTCAACGAAAAAAAAATTATTGCCCTTCTACCGGGTTCCAGAAAACAGGAAGTAACAAAAATGCTGGAGTTGATGCTTTCTGTCAGAAGCTATTTCTCTGATTATCAATTCGTCATTGCCGGTGCGCCGAGCTTGGAGAAAGAGTTTTATCAGCAGTTTGTAGATGATGATGTTCATTTCGTATCCAATAAGACTTATGATCTGCTTAGATGTTCAAAAGCGGCTTTGGTAACTTCGGGAACGGCAACTCTGGAAACGGCTTTGCTGAATATTCCGGAAGTGGTTTGCTACAGAGGAAGTATGATCTCTTACGAAATTGGAAAACGTCTGATTAAAAATATCAAATATATCTCTCTCGTCAATCTCATTATGGACAAAGAAGTGGTGACAGAATTGATTCAAAATGAACTGAATACAGATAATCTGGTGAAAGAACTCAATAAAATTCTCAACACAGAAAAAAGGAATCAGGTCTTGAATGATTATGAAATTCTGAGATCAAAACTAGGCGGAAGCGGCGCAAGCAACAATGCAGCGGAAATAATCTATAGGATAAAAGAATAAAGAATAAAGAAAAAAGGAAAAGACAATTTGATGGATAAAATTATAAATCAATTACAAAAAATAGAATCACTTCTGACGAAAATTGATGTTAGGAATGATAAAGTTTCCAAAGCTTCTGTCGGCTGGCATCTTGAACATCTATTATTAATCCTGAACAGCAGTCTGAAAGGTTTGACAATGACGGATCCAAAGGACTATAAACCAAAGTTTAGCCTGAAGAAATTTGTTTTCCTGAATTTCGGATTGATCCCAAGAGGAAAAATAAGAGCGCCAAAACAATTTTTTCCATTAGAAACTCCGACTATGGAAAGTATTCTGAAATTAATGAATCTGGCAAAAGAAAGATTGGAAGCTACAAAGAACCTTCCGGAAAAATCATTTATCACACATCCTTTTTTAGGCGATTTTGACAAGAAAACAACGTTGCGGTTTTTATGGCTTCATAGCAACCATCACCTGAAAATTGTAGATGATATCTTATAAGAAAAAATTCTCGCAGATTTTGCTGAGCAAGCAGATTTTATAAGATTATCAATATAAAAAACGCACAAAACACAAATGAACTTCAATGAAAAAACAGCCTTTATTAATATTGTTGATATGCTTTGTATTTGGAATTATCTCTCAAGAATATTTGATTTTCAGTAAATTAACTGTTTTTGTTTTGTTGATTTTCTCTGGAATTGTTTTACTCTCAATCTTGATTAAAGCAAGCTTTTCCCAAAAAATTAAATATTATATCTTAGAACTTTTCTTTTTTTCAATTGGGATATTTGTCCATTTCTTTAATTCGGAACAACCTAAAATTCCATCCCTTGATTCAAAAGAAAACATTGTTTTTCAACTCAGCAAAAAACTGAATTCCAATGAGAAGAACAGGAGGTATATTGTAGAAATTCTAGCGATTCCTTCTCAGAAAACTAAAGATTTTTCTCCTGTCAAAACTGTTCTCAGCATCCCGAAAAATCAGGAATTGTTGGACTTTGAACATTTTTATGATGCGGAAGTTTACATTCATCAGCCGGAAAATATTACTAATGACTTTCAGTTCGATTATAAAAAATATTTATCAAGGCAAAATATTTATCTGCAGGCTTATTTGTCAAATGACATTCTGAAAACACAGAAAAGCGAAGTTGCATTTTCAGATCAAATTCGGGAAAAACTTCTTGAAATTCTTAATAAAATCAATCAATCGCCGCTGTCTCCAAAGATCCAGGAATTCCTGAAAGGCATCATTTTGTCCGACAGAACAGAGATGGATCCCGAAACCGTAAAAGATTTTAATCAGACTGGTTTGGTGCATTTGCTAGCAATTTCCGGGTCGCATATGGTGATTATCTTCTGGATCACTTTGTTTATTTTCAATCAAATCATTCCTGTAAAATTGCGAAAGCTTTCAATCGTTTTGAGTCTTCTCTTGATTTGGGCTTTCGCTGTGTTTATCGATTATGGAAGCTCCGTGATGCGGAGTTGTCTGATGATCTCGTGTTATTATATCATGATGTTACTGCAGCGGAAACCGGATCTTCTGCACTCTTTGGCATTGTCTGCTTTTATTCTTTTGATCGTGGATTCTCAACAACTGTTCGAGGTTGGTTTTCAACTGAGTTATGTTGCAGTTTTAGGAATCTGGTGGTTAGCGAATCCAATTAAGAAATTGTTCAGAAAGCCAAGATTTAAAACCGAGAAGTTTATTTATGAAATAACAGCGATGACTTTTGCTGCGCAGATTGCGACTTTACCACTGGCGATTTTTTACTTTCATCAGTTTTCTTTGGTCTCAATCTTTGCTAATCTTCTCATTATTCCACTTTCTGAAGTTATTATCGTTTCGTCTTTGGTGATGGTAATTGCCATTGCTTTTGGGATGAAATATCTTCTCATTTATCAGATTTTCGACAGTTTTATCCTTTCCGTTTTGAAACTGATTCATTGGTTTTCCGGCTTCGAAACTTTGATGAGTAAAAACATTTCACTGAATTTATTGGAATTAAGTGCATTGTTTCTGGTCATTTACTTTTTGAAATTTCTGATCAGAGATGTCTTCAATTTAAAACATTTACTGAGTTTAAGCTTTTGTATTCTTATGTTCTTCGGATTGAGAATTGGTTTTAATGCCTATAATTATGAGAAAAAAGAAGTTCTGGTTCACAGTTTTTACAAAGACAAAATCATCAGTGTAAAAGACAAAGACCAGCTTGTTTTCTGGCTGAAGGATAATAAGAATGAAGAGAAGATCAAAGATTTTGTCATCAATCCTTATCTGGTTTCGAGAAGGGTTTCAGATTATCAAATCAATTATTATTCTGAAGATGCTGAAGCTTTTGTGTATGAAGGAAACATATATGAATTAAAATAGTTTTATGTGATCTCATATAACAAATTGTTTATTAAAACGTTAGCTCTGAGTCATGCTATTTTATAATCATTCTAAGAATAAAAAAATCTAATTTTGATCTGTGAAAAAATGGATTTCCATATTGCTGCTTTCCTTGTATTTGGTTTCAACAACTGAACTCAATCAGTTTTTGAAGTTGCCAATCCTGATAGAGCATTACAATGAACATCACAAACTGAATCCGGAAATGTCTTTATTGGCATTTTTCAAAACCCATTATGATCATCCTGCAAAAGATGCAGATTACACGACAGACAGGCAGCTGCCATTTGTGATTCATTCTACGCTGTCTCTTGTTTTCACCATAAATACGAATTTCGTTTTTGAGTTTGGCAATTTACCTTTTAAGTTTGTCAATGTTAATCATATTCCTGTTTTTGATGAAGATTTTTACATCAAAGGCCATTTACATTCTATCTGGCAGCCGCCAAGATTCTCATAAATTTATTTTTACAATTATATAATGTCTGAATGTTTTAAGAATATTCAGGCTTGATTGATTCCGAAATTTAATTTTACAATAACATAATGAAAACAATATTTACAGCTATCTTTTTAGCTCTATTCTCTGTACTAGCAAATGCACAGACACGTTTTGAAAAAGCAAAGGAAACCGCTTCCGAACAAAATGAATTGATTCTTCTTAATTTTTCCGGGTCAGACTGGTGTATTCCGTGTATCAAGCTGCACAAAAATATTATTGAAACCGAAACTTTTAAAAAATTGTCCGCCGAGCATATTTTGGAATATGTCAATGCAGATTTCCCTAGAAGCAAGAAAAATCAACCTTCTGCAGATATCAAAAAAGAAAATGAACTTCTGGCAGATAAATATAATCCAAAAGGTATTTTCCCATATACAATTCTGTTAAATCCAGAAGGTAAAGTTCTAAAAACCTGGGAAGGATTGCCTTCAGAAAACGCCACTGCTTTCAGCGATGAGATCAGAAGTTTTTATCAGAAAAAATAAACTGATGCTGAAAGAATTTCGCAAATCCCAAAAACTGATGGGAAATATCTTCGAGATCACCGTTGTTGATGATAATGAAACTATTGCTTTTGACCATATCGAAGCTGCCGTTTCCGAAATCCGGCGGATAGAGAAATTGCTCACGACTTACAGCGATCACAGCCAGACCAATTTGATTAATAAAAATGCCGGCATCAAACCTGTAAAAGTAGATGCAGAAGTTTTTCAGTTAATAGAAAGAAGTCTGAGGATCAGCGATATTACAGACGGGTATTTTGACATTTCTTATGGAGGAATCGATAAAACCTTTTGGAATTTTGACCGCAAAATGAAACAGCTTCCCGATCCCGAATTGGTAAAAGAGCATTTGAAACTGGTTAATTACAAAAACATCCTTTTAGATGCGGAAAGCCAAACGATTTTTTTAAAAGAAAAAGGAATGCGAATCGGTTTTGGAGGTATTGGAAAAGGTTATGCTGCCGAAATGGCGAAAAGGATTCTTCAGTCCAGAGGTGTAGTTTCCGGCGTGGTAAATGCTTCCGGCGACTTGTCAACCTGGGGTTCACAGGCTGACGGAAAACCCTGGACGATTGGTATTGCCGATCCCGATAATGCTGCGCTTCCTTTTTCTTATATGAATATCACCAATACTTCCGTAGCCACTTCTGGTAATTATGAAAAGTTTGTGATGATAGACGGTAAGAAGTATTCCCACACCATCAATCCTAAAACGGGAATGCCGGTTTCGGGGATCAAAAGCGTGACAATAATCTGTCCGAACGCCGAGATTGCCGATGCAATGGCAACACCAGTCACGATTATGGGAATAGAGGCTGCAATTGGTCTTGTGAACCAGATCAACCATTTAGAATGCATCATCATAGACGATCATAACAAGATCCATTCATCTAAAAACATCAACTTCAAATGAGAGATAGGCTCTCTCCGACATCTAAAATCAATTAATAAACATTAAATACAAAATGAAAAATATTATAATTAAAATAATGATGGGCGTGTTTGTCTTTTTCGCCCTTTCATTAGTGCATTCCTGTACAACGGTAAAAGAATACGAAAAAAATAAACTCAACGATGCCGAAATGGTTCTGGGAAACAGAACGATAGAAAAAACAGAACTCAGTTTCCAGTCTTATCGTGAAGGCTCTTCCGGAGCCAATGCCGGAAAAGTTGGCGGCGGATGCGGATGCAACTAAATCATAATTACTAAACCTAAAATGAATCAAAATGAAAAAAGTAATTATGAGCATCATCGCCCTTTTTGGATTCTTCAATGCTAAGGCACAGGAAAATACCAACACAGAACCTTCCAAGAAACTTAGCCTGGACGAGATCAATCTCGTGTCAAGCTATTACAAACAAGACGGGAACAATTCTGCAGTTACAGGTGGTGTCGGGACGGAAAAACTGACGGACATTTCAAATTCTATAGACGTAGTTCTGGTAAAATATGACAAAAAACTTAGAAAGAATAAGTTCACACTGGATGTAGGAATAGATCATTATACGTCTGCATCATCGGATATGATTGACCTCAAGGCTAATTCTTCCGCTTCTCATGCAGACACAAGAATTTATCCTTCATTGGGATGGAGCCGTGAGAATGAAACCAAAGGCAGCACAATTATGGCTGGCGTTTCATATTCCGGGGAGTTTGATTACCAATCGATTGGAGCGAATATAGGATTCTCCCAGAAAACGCCTAACAAAATGGGGGAATTCACTGCCAAATTTCAGGCTTTTATGGATCAGGTAAAACTGATTGCTCCTATAGAACTAAGAACTGCAGGTGGCGAAAACAGTGGAACCAGCGGTAGAAATACCTATGCACTTTCTTTGTCATATTCCCAGATCATTAATCAGAACTTTCAAATGGAACTGATGACAGATGCTGTTCAGCAGACAGGCTATCTTAGCCTGCCTTTCCACAGGGTTTACTTTACGGACGGATCAGTTCATCAGGAAGCTTTGCCGGATAAGAGATTCAAACTTCCTTTGGGACTTAGAGCTAATTATTTCTTCGGAGATAAGGTGATTCTGAGAGCTTACTACCGTTATTATACGGATGACTGGGGATTGAGATCAAACACAATCAGTCTGGAAACACCTGTGAAGATTTCGCCTTTTGTTTCGGTGAGTCCGTTTTACAGATATTATTCTCAGACGGGTGCCAAATATTTTTCCTCTTATCAGCAGCACACGGCGTTTGACGATTTTTATACCAGCAATTATGATTTGTCAAAATTCAACAGCAACTTTTACGGGGCAGGAATTCGTATTAATCCTAAGAACGGATTGTTCGGAGTCGAAAGACTCAATATGCTGGAGGTAAGATACGGGCATTACACCAAATCTATCGGTATGAAATCAGATATTATTTCATTAAATCTCAGGTTCAAGTAACTTCTAAAAATGTTGAAACTATGCATCATCTATTAGAAAAACATTATGTCAATAGAGTTGGCTGGCTTCGGGCCTCTGTTTTAGGATCTAATGACGGATTGCTGTCCACAACAAGTATTGTAATAGGCGTTGCAGCAGCCCAACCGGACAGGAACACAATTGTACTTGCAGCATTAGCCGGGATGATTGCTGGGGCAATGTCTATGGCTGCCGGCGAATATGTATCTGTCAGTTCTCAGGCAGATACCGAGAAAGCAGATCTGCTGCGCGAAAAGAGAGAGCTAGAAGAAATGCCGGAAATAGAACTGAAAGAATTAGCCAAAATCTATGAACGAAGAGGTGTAAGTGCGGAGACCGCTTTACAAGTTGCAACGGAGCTTACAGCGCACGACGCTCTGGCAGCTCATGCACACGATGAATTGGGAATTAATGAAATTACTCAGGCAAAACCTTTGCAGGCGGCGGCCGCATCTTTCGGTTCTTTTGCCCTGGGAGCACTGCTTCCTTTTGCTGTTTCTTTATTGGCTCCGCTGAAGGAAATGGTATATTTCCAATATGGATTTTCTATCATTTTTCTGATGATTTTAGGCGCAATTTCTGCAAAAACTGGGGGTTCAAAAATTGGGATTGCAATCCTGAGAATATGTTTCTGGGGTACGGTTGCGATGGCTGTTACAGCGTTGGTGGGACGTTTTTTCGGGTCAGTCAATTATTAATGAATAGTTTGATTTTTGGGAATAAGGTTTGATATTTCTAATTAATTAAAGACATTCGGAAAAAACCTCCGCATCTTTTCACAAAAAGGTACGGAGGTTTTGCTTAAAAGGTACGGAGGTTTTCATCAAAACGTACGGTGCTTTTTAACTACCTCTGCAGACGTCCTGTTCATCGGACTTGCCAAAGGTCAAAAATTTGAATTAAAAACAACAAAAAATCCCGAATTTATGGTTCAGGATTTTGCATTTTAATTATCGTTTTTTAAGCTTAGAGATCAATATAAGAAGTAAAAAACAATCTAACATCTAATGTCTAAAATCTAGCATCTATTATTTCACTTTCGGAGCCACTTTCTCTCCAAATAATTCGATAGATTTCATCATCACATCGTGCGCAGGATCGCCAACATCCATATGTCCGATAAATCTTGTCAAGCCGAATAATTCCTTCATTTCATTGATTTTGTCTGCCACCTCATCTGCATTTCCGATGAATAATGCGCCGTCTTTGCTTCGTCCGCCTTCGTATTGGTCTTTTGTATAGGGTGCCCATCCACGCTGCCTGCCAATCCTGTCCATCTGAGATTTGTAATTGAAGAAGTATTGGTCGATATCTTTCTGGTCATCACTCACAAAGGTGTGGGAGTGGATTGCGATCTGCATTTTGCTCTCGTCGTAGCCGGCTCTCAGATATTCCTGTTTGTAAAAATCGATGAGGTTTTTGAATTGTCTTGGCATTCCACCGATGATCGCAACAATCAACGGCAAGCCTAATTGTGCAGCTCTTAAAACAGATTCCGGTGTTCCGCCGCTTGCAATCCAGATTGGTAATTTACCATCATTATAAGCTCTTGGATAAACGGTTTGATTTTGCATAGGCGCACGCAATTTTCCGTTCCAGCTTACATTTTCTTCGTTATTGATTTTCAGTAATAAGTCCAGTTTCTCTTCGAAAAGCTGATTGTAATCCGAAAGATCATAACCGTACAAAGGAAACGATTCTATGAAACTTCCTCTTCCAACGAAGATTTCTGCTCTGCCTCTTGATATCAGATCGATCATAGAAAAGTCTTCATAAACTTTCACAGGTTCCGATGAGCTTAAAACGGTAACACCACTTGCCAGTTTGATATTTTGGGTAATGCTTGCTGCAGCTGCCAAAAGGATTTCTGGTGACGACACCGCATAATCTTCGCGGTGATGCTCACCCATTGCAAAGACATCAAGCCCAACCTGATCCATCAGTTTTACCTGCTCCAGGATCTCGTTTAATTTTACGCTTGCATTTCTATATTTTCCGGTTTTTGTGTCCAAAGCAACATCGCCGAACATTCCTATTCCTAATTCCATAATAGTCTCATTTTTTGATAGATCAAATGTACGGCTTCGGAATTTTATTGGCATTGATGTAAGGTAATTATGAACTGGTGATTTAAATCTTCAAGGTTTCTTTAGTTTCAATAAAATAAAAAGCCCCGGATATCCGAGGCTTCACTAAAAAAATATAAGAAGAAAAAGATTTATTTTACAACCACTCTCTTCACATCGCCATCTGAGGTTTTTACCAGATAAACGCCTGTAGAAAGTTTTGACGTATCTATTGTCAAAGCATTGCTTTCTTTGCCGAGTAATTTACCAGACATATCGTACAATTCATAATCCTTAGTTTTGTTGAAGTACAACGTGTTACCTTTTCTCACAGGATTCGGGAAGATGTTGAAGGTTGCTTTCTCAGATTTTACATCACCAGTTGATAATTCCGGAGAAACACCAACTTCAAATATGGATAAAGTTCCGCTGATCTCGTTGGCAACGATTACGTAACCTTTTCCTGTTGCTGAGTTTTGAGGCGTAATGTATGTGATGCCTTCCGGACCGTTATCGCCGCCATAAGCTGTTGTCATTCGGGAATGTTTGTAGTCTGTAAACGTTGCATTATTCGGATCGGTCACGTTGTAAACCATCACGCCACCTGTTCTTTCCAGAGTAATAAAAGCGAAAGTCTGCCCGCCGATTGTTCCCAGCGTTACGCCTTCCGGCTCAGGACCTTTTGCACGGCTTCTTACTTTTGCACCGTTTGCTTCGTTGTCAGCATTGAAAATTAATGGATGGTTAGCTGCAATGTGTCTTTCGAACTGATCACCGCTGTCGTAAACGATCGCTTTTGTATCTGCATTGAAAATTGAGAATGATCTTGCACCCAATGCATGGATCTCTTCGTATTCTGCATCTCCGTCTGTGTTCCCGTTTACACTCGTCACCCGGAATCTTCCTAGGTTATGCGACGCTTTTAGTACAGAAGCATTCGGAAAAATAGTTGAGTCTAATGCAAAACCGTTTGCTCCAACTGTCGTTCTTTCACTGAAACCGCCCAGGTCTTTCTCGTCGCCTTCGTTGGCTGTAACGATATAATTTGTAGTTCCGACTTTTAGATAAGCCATTGCATCCGGATTATAATAAGCTTTTACCGGCCAGTTTGCGATAAGGATTTCTCCATTATTATCAGAAGCATCGAAACCATTTCCAGGAAGGCTCATATCTTTTTTGCCTAATCCCCAGATGTTTCCTAAAGTTTTTGTTGCAAGATTAACCTCAATCACCGCGTTGTTTTCCTGGCAAGAAACCCACGCTTTTTGGTTGTCTGCACTGATGGCAATATATTCTGGTTCAAGATCCTGAGCTAAAGTGCTCGTGGATTTCACTTTTCTCACACCAGATGCTGCTAATGCAGATTCTTGTCCATTGAAAACTGTCAGAGAAAGTGTTGTTACATTAGATTGTAAAAGATTAGTAATCCCTCCGGTGATATCAATTATACTGATAGAACCTTCAGGATCTACGGTGTAAGCATCATTGGGTTCGCCTTCGTTGGCGGTCATTACTTTCGTTCCGTCTGGCGTGAAAGTGATCATATCTGGCAAGACGCCGACATTAACTTGTTTAAGGAAATTACCATCGATATCGAAGAAAACAACTGATCCGTTTTGTTGTGCATCGGTTCCGTTTGGAGAAGCAACGGCAATGATTCCGTTTTTCACGGCAACACTTGTGATTCCTCCATAAGGCAGCATATTCACAGTTTTGATGACGCTAGGTGATGTTGGATTACTGAAATCAATAATGTCGAAAACATCTGTCAACGAACTGATTGTAAACAATCTCTGAGTTGCAGGATCGTGAACAACGATTTCCGTAGAGCTGTTGTTGTTTCCGGAAGGATCAAAGGATCCAAGATAATTTAACTCAATTTGTTTTGATGCAACCGGAACTTGCTTATCATTATCAACGATATAAACTGTGGATAAAGCATCGCCGGAGATAGTTGCGCCAACAGGATTTTCAAGACTTAATACAAAATATTCTGCCTGCTGTTCTGCCAAAGTATCATCAATAATAGGAATATTAACCGTGTAACTTGTAGTTGAAGGCATAATATTGATTGTCTGATTTGCCAAAGTAAAATCGCTGCTGTTTGCGGTGCTGAATGGCGCAGGTTTTACGACCAGATTCACTGTCGCATTCGACGGATTATTAACATTGATTTTGAATGCTAATATTCCTGCATTCTCATTAACTTTAATAAAAGTTTTATCTAAAGAGATTGTTGTTCCGGCAGTTGTGAAAATGGATGAGGTTGTGGAAGTGACTGCATTATTGCTTTCGTCCTCGACCAAATTTGGCTTTAAAGCTAGATAATAAGCCTGATTCGGAAGTAAACCAGAAGTAGGAATTATAGTGATCTTATTATTACTGAAAGTTGTTGTGAAAGGAACAGCATTTCCTGCAGCGTTATTTAATCTTAATTCAACTAAGTTTTGAGCATTTGCATCCGTTATTGCAGAATTATCGGTCAATCTTACATTTTCATTAAAAGTAATTGTTGGATTTGCTGTGGTAGAAGCATTATTTACATTATTTGTTGGAGAATAAGTGACCGTTGGTGCAGTTGTGTCCGCACCAGAAATTGGATTGGCATCAACTGTGAAATTGTCAAAGCGGTTATTCCCAACATTTCCGCCAGCTCCCGTTGAGAACTCAACTTTAAGCTTAAAATTCGGATTATTGGAAGCGCCGGTAATTGTTGAAAAATCAAATGTGATCAATTGTGGATTGGCGTCTTGCGAAATTACCGTTTGGTATTGTGTGAAAGTCGTCCCGTCCAAAGAATAAGACCAGGTTTGTGTTCCTGCCCCGGATCCGGATCTTCTTGTAGTGAATTTTACAACCACATTATTATAACCCGTTGTCGGCAAATTGAATTGCACATTGCCATTAATCGGATAATTATATCTCAAATGTGTCCCGGCAGCATCTCCGTTTCTTGCATTCAGATTTTCAACATTGAAGTTTTGTCCTGTTCCTCCTGCAAAATCAATGAAAGTGTCTGTACTGCCTGTTCCTGTTGAAACGGCAGAGATAGAACCATTCAAAAGCGATACAGTTGGAGTGGTAATGGCTGCAACGGAAGCATTGTTGTTAAAGTTCCAGTAATGAACCAGAGTTTGTCCCGAAGCAAGGCCATGAAATAATGCGGCAATAGGCAAAAGACCTCTGAAAAGGTATTTGTTTTTCATTTTTACTTTTATTTTAGATTGGCGTAAAGATGAAAAATATTGCAGCCTCGGAACTTTAAATGAACTTTAATAAATGTTTAAGAAAGTTTGTAATAAAGGCTGTTTTCAGACGATTTTTAAGTGAAAATTAATTGATAGTTATTATTAAGATAATTGAATTGGAGTTAAAATTTCTGCATCTTGCATTCCTTATTTTTGATCTGTTATTTTAGTATAGATACTATGAACCAAACCGTCTGCCACAGAGATCTTTGGAACATAGATGTGTTTGATGTCTGCCCAGGTCATTACATTATTGAAGATGTTCAGGGCCGGAACAATCACATCTGCGCGGTCTTCTCGGATCTGATAAAGCTGCATCCTTTCTTCCACAGAAAGGATCTGCATTTCCTTCAGATATTTCTTGATAACAGAAACTGCCATAGGTTTTCCTTCTTTGGTTTTGCTCATAGAGAAGATCTTATTGATATTCCCGCCGGAACCGATGGCAACAATTGTTTTTTTGCTTTTGATCTTGTCTTTGATCTCATCCTTCATATCGTCCCAGATTGTTGGCGTTACCAATCCATTTAACAGACGAATCGTCCCGATATTGAAAGAATGCTCGTATTGCATCTCGTTGTTTTCGTAGAAAGTAAGTTCTGTGGATCCGCCGCCAACATCTACATATAAGTAGGCAAAATCTTTGTCAAGTCCTTCCGCAACGTGGTTTTCGTAGATCAGGGTTGCTTCTTCGTCTCCAGTGATTATTTCGATATTAATATCGGCTTGTTCTTTTACGATGTCGATGATTTCCTGTCCGTTTTTGGCATCGCGCATGGCGCTGGTGGCGCAGGCTCGGTAATGTTCCACTTTGTAGATTTCCATCAATTCCCGGAAGATTGTCATTGTTTTGATAACCATTTGTTTTCTTTCTGCACCGATCTCGCCTTTGCTGAACACGTCAAAACCCAATCTGAGTGGGATTCTCAGGAGATTCAGTTTGGTGAATTCTGCTTTGCCGTCGGTCTCTTTTACTTCATTAATGAGCAGTCTTGCGGCATTGCTTCCTATATCTATGGCGGCGATTATCATTTATTGGGCGGAATTAAAGATTAAATTTAAACTAAATATTTAGTATTTCTGGTTTTTGAGATAATTATAAGTCTGGATTTGTGACCTTTTTTTGTCAGTCGTAGTACTTTCGACATATTCATTTCTCAGATTTTTATCAAGAAGTCTGGCTTTTACATTATCCTCCAGCTGAATGTCGAGAAGTTGTTTCAGTTCTTTTTTCAGGTTTTTCTGTAAGATTGGCGTTGCGGCTTCTATCCTGTAATCCAGATTTCTGGTCATCCAGTCGGCGGAAGAGATGTACATATTTTCTGCGCCTTTGTTGTAGAAGTACATCACCCTGGCGTGTTCCAGATATTCGTCCACAATACTAATGGCATATATTTTCTTTTTGAATTCTTTCTGATTAACAGCACAATAGATTCCACGAACGATCATTTTTGTGGTGACGCCGGCTTCCGCAGCTTCATACAGTTTTTTAATAAGTGTTCTGTCACTCAAAGAATTGACTTTAATGATCATTTCAGCCTTTCTCCCGGCTTTGGCTTCTTCTATTTCCTTATCTATATGAGCGATGATTTTCTCTCGCATAAATTCCGGACAAACCAATAGACTTTTACAGCTTTTCAGTGTGATCGTCGGGTCAATTTTAGGTTTATTAAGCGCAGCAAATATTTTGTTGATATCTGCCATTATTGCTCTGTTGGAAGTCATTATTAAATGATCACCGTAAATCTTCGCCGTTTTTTCGTTAAAGTTTCCGGTGCTCACAAAACCGTATTGGATTGTCTTATTGTGAACTCGCTTTTTGATGACGCACAATTTGGCATGTACTTTTCTGTTGGGGATGCCGAGAAGAACTTTCACGCCTTCCATTTCAAGCTTATCCTTCCACATCAGATTGGATTCTTCATCAAATCTTGCCCGCAGTTCCAGCATTACCGTAACTTCTTTTCCATTTCTTACAGCATTAATCAAGGCATTTACGATTTTGGAACTTGATGCCAGTCTGTACGCTGTAATCTGAATTGATTTTACGTCCGGATCCATTGCTGCTTCTCTCAAAAGATCGATTACGGAATCATAAGAATGGTAAGGGAAAGTCAGTAAAACATCTTTTTTGATGATTACATCCGTTACTCTCAGTTTATTTGCAAACTCAGGATGAATGAAAGATGTCCGTTCAACAGGCTTTTCGTAAGCTTTAAACACATCGGGAAAATCCATAAAATGTCTGAAGTTGTGGATCTTCTGTCCCGGAATGATGCTGTCTTTTTTGGTGAGATTTAGTTTTTTAATAAGGAATTCTAGTAAGGCTTTGTCAATTTCTTTATCGAAGACAAAACGCGTTGGTTTCCCTTTTCGTCTGCTTTTGATACCTTTTTCGATTTTATCGGCCAATGTTGTTTTGATATCATTATCAAGGTCAAATTCTGCATCTTTTGTCACTTTGAAACAATGTGCCGTAAATTCGTCATAACCGAAATAGGAGAAAATGTGAGGAAGATTGTAAATAATGACATCTTCCAGCAGCATCACATCTTTTTGTTCGGGATTTTCTGTAGGCAGCAGAACAAATCTTCCGTTGGCTGTCACCGGAACTTCTATAATCGCATATTGACTTTCATACTGCCATTCTTTTCTGCGCATGGCAATGCCAATGAAAAGACTTTTTTCCCGGAGATAAGGCATCGGTTTGTTGTCGTGCAGGAGAATAGGAATTACGTTGGATTCCACTTCTTCATCAAAATATTTCACCACGAATTCCTTTTGAGCAACAGTGAGATGTTTATGATCTTTAATAAAGACTTTTTCCTTTGCCATTTCGCGCTGAACATCCTTCCATGTTTTGTCAAAATCTTCCTGCTGATGGATCACAAGCTTATTTATCTTCTGAAGAATTTTGGATGGCGCGTCATAAAAAGATTCACTCAGAACTTTTTGCTTGAAGTCCATTGCGCGTTTTAATCCTGCCACTCTTACCCGGAAAAACTCATCAAGATTATTGGAGAAGATTCCTAAGAAACGAATTCTCAGGTGTATAGGAACGCTTTTGTCCATTGCTTCCTGTAAAACTCTGGCATTGAAACCGAGCCAGGTGACATCGCGAGGATTAAATTCTTGTGGCATTAATGAAGTTTTGATTGTCTCAAAATTAGTAAAATTCATTGTATTAATTTGGGTTTGTAAACTACAATCTTATCGCAGGTAGTCATGTTTACAGAATGTCAATTTAATTTTAAATATTATAAATGACAATTTGTCACTTTTTTTGACGTGGTACAAATATTGAGAATTGGTCATTGTAATAATTAATAATAACAAAAAATAACATATAAAAAATGAGTAAAATAATCGGAATTGACTTAGGTACAACCAACTCTTGCGTTGCAGTAATGGAAGGTAAAGATGCTGTAGTTATCCCTAATGCAGAAGGAAAAAGAACGACACCTTCTATCGTAGCGTTTATAGAAGATGGTGAAAGAAAAGTAGGTGATCCTGCTAAAAGACAGGCGGTTACCAACCCTACAAAAACAGTATATTCTATCAAAAGATTCATTGGAACACATTTCAAGGATGATTCATCTGAAATTTCAAGAGTGCCTTACGCTGTTGTAAGCGGACCAAATGATACGGTAAAAGTAAAAATCGACGACAGAGAATATACACCACAAGAGATTTCTGCAATGATCCTTCAGAAAATGAAGAAAACGGCAGAAGATTATCTTGGACAAGAAGTAACAAGAGCGGTAATTACTGTTCCGGCTTACTTTAATGATGCCCAAAGACAAGCGACAAAAGAAGCTGGTGAAATCGCTGGTCTTAAAGTAGAAAGAATCATCAATGAGCCTACAGCAGCTGCTTTGGCTTATGGTATGGACAAGTCTCACAAAGACCAAAAAATTGCAGTTTACGATTTAGGTGGTGGTACTTTTGACGTTTCTATCCTTGATTTAGGAGACGGCGTTTTCGAAGTATTATCTACAAACGGAGACACGCACTTAGGTGGTGATGACTTTGATGATGTAATTATCAACTGGATGGCAGACGAATTCAAAGCTGAAGAGGGTGTGGATCTTAAAGGTGACGCCATCGCATTACAAAGATTGAAAGAAGCCGCTGAAAAAGCAAAAATCGAGTTGTCTTCTTCTCCACAGACTGAAATCAACCTTCCTTATATTACCGCTACAGCTACAGGTCCTAAACACTTGGTAAAGACTTTGACTAAAGCTAAATTCGAGCAATTATCTGCTGATTTGGTAAGACGTTCTATGGAGCCTTGTAAAAAAGCGCTTTCTGATGCAGGTCTTTCTATCAGCGATATCGACGAAGTAATCTTGGTAGGTGGTTCTACAAGAATCCCGATCATTCAGGAAGAAGTTGAGAAATTCTTCGGTAGAAAGCCATCAAAAGGTGTTAACCCGGATGAGGTTGTAGCAATTGGTGCAGCTATTCAAGGTGGCGTTTTGACTGGAGACGTGACTGACGTTCTATTGTTAGATGTTACACCACTTTCTCTAGGTATCGAAACGATGGGTTCTGTTTTCACTAAATTAATTGAAGCAAACACTACCATCCCAACTAAAAAATCTGAAGTATTCTCTACAGCTTCTGACAACCAGCCGGCTGTAAGCATCAGAGTAGGACAGGGTGAGAGACCAATGTTCAACGATAATAAAGAGATTGGTAGATTTGACTTGACAGATATACCACCAGCACAAAGAGGTGTTCCTCAGATCGAAGTAACTTTCGATATCGATGCCAACGGAATCTTAAGCGTTTCTGCTAAAGATAAAGGAACTGGAAAAGAACAGTCTATCAAAATCCAGGCATCTTCCGGACTTTCTGAAGAAGAAATCGAAAGAATGAAAAAAGAAGCTCAGGAAAATTCTGCAGCGGATGCGAAAAGAAAAGAAGAAGTTGAAATCTTCAACAAAGCTGACGGATTGATCTTCCAGACAGAAAAACAACTGAAAGAATTTGGTGATAAATTGTCTGCTGACAAAAAAGCAGCGATTGAAACGGCTCACGCAGAACTGAAAACCGCTTTCGAAGCTAAAAACGGTGATGATGTGAAAGCTAAAACCGAAGCGCTTGACGCAGCCTGGATGGCAGCTTCAGAAGAAATGTACGCACAAGGTCAAGGTGCAGATGCAGGCGCTCAACAAAATCAAGGAAGTGCAAACGGAGCAGAAGATGTTCAGGATGCAGACTTTGAAGAAGTCAAGTAATTACTGATTAGAATTAATTACTAAAACATATAAAACCGCTATAGACAAATGTCTGTAGCGGTTTTTGTTTTTTTTATATTTATCAATGTTATGTATTTTTTCTCGTTTTTAATTAATCATTTGTACCATATTTGTACCGGAACTTAAGTTGCGAAGAAGTGGAACTTAATAAAGCCATGATGTTACCCTCTATGGCGAATCCCCACCTTAATATTCTAAATACTGCTCCTGGCATGATGGCTTATGATACCACAAAAAAACAGTTGGCAGTTTATAACGGATCCCAGTGGAGTTTTTGGAAACCATAGTTAAACACTCTATTAACAAAATCACTTTTTTGAAAGTGACTAGTCCTAGAATAAGTTGATAAGGTTTATATCAAAACATTTTTAATAGCAATTTTATCCATCTGTCGTTTTATTTTTGATGATCATCTTCTCAGGGGTTTTTAGAACTGAATTTTTTTATAAGTATTAAAAAATAGCCTTTTTGTACAAATTAGAAGGAAATATTTGTGATAATTTTACATTTCTAATGAAAGAAATAAACGAAATTATTAAAGCCTATAAGGCTGTAAAGCTGGGAAATAAAAAAACGGCACTGGCAACAGTTGTTCACGTAGAGGGCTCTTCTTACAGGCGCCCCGGAGCACGAATGCTTGTCACAGAAGACGGTCTTATTACAGGAGCCATAAGTGGAGGATGTCTTGAGGGTGATGCCCTGAAAAAAGCCCTGATGGCGATGTACGAAAATAAAAACAAACTTGTTACCTATGATACTACCAACGAAAGCAACGCAAGCTTTGGTGTACAATTAGGCTGTAACGGGATCGTACATATTCTTTTTGAACCCATTGATGATACGCTTAAAATTAACCCCATCGAATTGCTCCAAAAAGCGTCCGGTGAAAGGAAAAATGCAGTTTTGACAACGATGTTTTCCTTAAACAGGGGCAATCAGCCGGGAACATTCCTGCTTTTGAATGATGAAGGATTCGTGGATAATGAAGGTAAAATCATTGATTCTTCATTGAAAGAAAAAATTAAAGAAGATGCAAAAGCGGCTTTAATCAATGAGGAATCAGTGATTAATGAATACACTGTTGAAAATGAAAAAACTCACGCTTTTATAGAAGTGGTAAAACCTGCCGTTTCATTAATAATTTACGGTGCAGGAAATGATGCTCAGCCGTTGGTTGCTATTGCGGATATGCTGGGTTGGAAGGTTTCAATCATTGATGGTCGCCATTCGCACGCTACACAAAAACGGTTTCCTACGGTAGAAATGTTAACGGTCAGTAATGCTGAAAATGCGTTGCAAAACATTGTTATTGATACACAAACTGTTTTTGTTCTGATGACACACAACTATAATTATGACATCGAAGTATTGAGTCAGCTTATTGGGACCGATTGTAATTACATAGGAATTTTAGGGCCAAAAACTAAAATGGAAAGAATGTATAATGATTTGTCGGATAAAGGTTTTCTAATTACAGAAAATATAAAAGACAGAATTTTCAGTCCGGTTGGACTGGATTTGGGAGCTGAAACTTCTGAGGAAATAGCACTTTCCATTGTATCCGAAATACAATCGTTCTTTACCGGCAAAAACGGAAAATCACTGCGCCTGAAAGAACAACAGATTCATCATTAATGATGAAAAAATATGCAGTCATCATCCTTTCGGCAGGTAATTCTTCCAGATTGGGACAACCCAAACAATTGCTTCAATATAAAGGCAAAACATTATTGGAAAATATTGCTTCCGAGGCTTTGAAAATACCTTCGGCAAATACGATAATTGTAACAGGTGCTCAAAAATCAGAGCTTGAAAAAGTTGTGGCAAATATGGGAATCTATTTTTGTGATAATAACAATTGGCAATTCGGAATGTCCTCATCCATCAAACGGGGTCTGGAAAAAGCTCTGGAAATTAATAAAGAAACCGAAGCTGTATTGCTTTGTGTGAGCGATCAGCCTTTTGTGGATGGAGATTTGCTTCAGAATTTGATTTCTACATTTGAAGAAACTAAAAAAATAACCGCCTCTTTTTACAACGAAACTCCTGGAACTCCGGCAGTTTTTCCAAAACAGTTTTTTTCTGAATTATCAGATCTTGATGGGAAAGAAGGTGCTAAAAAAATATTAAAAGCCCATCAAAATGATCTTTCTCTCATCCCATTTGAAAAAGGTGCAATAGACATTGATACTATTGAAGATTATAAAAAATTAGCCGATTTGTAAAACTTTTGTACTGGTCTTAACCGTTAATTTTGCGCTATATCTCCAATGATATAACGCACAAATGATAATAGACAAATTCAACAGGATACATAGCTATTTACGGATTTCACTGACGGACAATTGCAATTTGCGTTGTTTCTATTGTATGCCGAATGAAGAGTATGATTTTGCACCGGCCTCAAAACTGATGCAGGCTGATGAGATTTTAAAAATATCAGAACTTTTTGTTTCTCAAGGCATAAAAAAAATCAGGCTTACAGGCGGTGAACCGTTTGTACGGAAAGATGCCGGGAAAATAATTCAGTCTCTTGGCAAATTACCTATAGAGCTTACGCTAACAACAAACGGAACTCGTATCCACAAATTTATTGATATTCTGGAAGAAGCAAATGTAAAATCTCTCAATATCAGCTTGGATACTCTCCAACACGAAAAATTTGAAAAAATCACGCGTCGTGATCAGTTCCAGCTGGTTATGGATAATATTAATCTTCTGCTGCAAAGAAACTTTAAAGTAAAGATAAATGTGGTGGTGATGAAAGGTATGAACGATAATGAAATCAATGATTTTATTACCTGGACAAAAAACACGCCCATCCATATTCGTTTTATTGAGTTTATGCCTTTTACCGGAAACCAATGGACGAGCAATCAGGTTTTTTCATTTAATGATATCCTTTCTGAAATTGAAAAAAAATACGACTTTCTACCAATAGAAGGCAGCATCCACGATACCGCAAAATCCTTTTCCATTGATGGACATTTGGGAAGTTTTGCAATTATTGGCACTATGACAAAACCGTTTTGTGAAGGTTGTAATCGTATTCGCCTTACAGCTGACGGAAAATTTAAAAACTGCCTTTTTTCTAAAGGTGAAACAGATTTGCTTTCCGCATTAAGAAAAGGTGAGGAACTTCTTCCTTTGATCAATCAAAATATTCTTACTAAGGAAAAGGCTTTAGGCGGACAATTTACTACCGATCTTGATACTATCAAGAGTAAAGAAATCGATAACCGAAGTATGATTACCATTGGAGGATAACAGAGAAAATTTAAAAAAAATATTAAATGAGTCCGGCGACTATTCTGTTGTTGGAAGTCTTTGGATAGAATATAATGAGGAAAAATTTTTCGGACCGGGGCGTATAGAACTCTTGCAACACATTGATGAAACAGGTTCTATCAGCAAAGCTGCAAAGGAAATGAAGATGAGCTATAAAAAAGCCTGGAATATGATCAATGAGCTTAATTCCCAGACAAGAATTCCTTTTGTTATTTTGAAAACAGGAGGAAAAGAAGGAGGCGGAGCAGTGCTTTCTGAGGCGGCAAGAGATATGATCGTATATGCGCAAGAGCTGAGAATGAGATTTCAGGAATTTTTAAAGATAGAAACGAATAAATTTAAAAAGGATTTTTTTCAAACTTTTTAATAAAGACACTTTAAAAATGAAAAAAATAAAAATCCCGCTTCTTCTGGCTTTTGCGACTGGCACACAAATAATGTATGCACAGAAAAAAGATTCTGTTGAAGGTTCAACTCACGAATTGGAAGGTGTTGTTATCACCGCATCAAAGATCAGGGAAAGTCTTTTAAAAAGTTCAGCTTCGGTTAAAGTCCTTTCTGAAAAAGATATAAGAAATACACCTTCCAATTCTTTTTATGATGCATTGGAAAATGTACAGGGCTTACAGATGATTACGCCAAGTCTTGGTTTTAAAGTAATTAATGCGAGAGGTTTTACAAATACTACCAACGTGCGTTTTGCACAGCTGGTAAACGGGATGGATATTGCTTCACCACACATCGGGTCGGCTATAGCCAATTCTTTAGGTCCGAATGATTTGGATATCGAAAAGGTAGAAGTTTTGCCAGGTATGGCATCTGCTTTATATGGAATGAATACGATGAACGGATTAGCAAATCTTATCACCAAAAACCCTTTCACATCGCAAGGTCTTTCTATTCGTCAAAATACGGCGCTTACGCATCTTTCCAATGAAAACAGCAAAGCACAATTATTTACAGAAACCAGCTTCCGATACGCAAAAGCCATCTCTACAAAATTTGCTTTCAAAATAAACGGCTCTATTCTGCAAGGTTCAGATTGGATTGCTTCCGATTATTCAGACCTTAATCCTGATGCCAATAAAAGCTTGAATTTGTTAGGTGCAGATAATCCTGCTTATGATGCTGTGAACAGTTATGGAAACGAATCTTCCAACCGAAAAATAATTACGCTTGGCGGTAAAAAATATGTGGTTGCCAGAACGGGATATCTTGAAAAAGACCTTGCAGATAATATACTGAAAAATATAAAGGCAGATGCAGGTTTGTATTATAAGTTCAATCAAAAATCAATGATTTCTTATACCTATCGTTTTTCTTCTTTGGACAATATTTATCAGCGGGCAAACCGTTTTAAGCTTCAGGATTATTTTACCCAACAACACGGACTGCAGTTTGAAAATCCATCCATTACTGCGAGAATATATCTTAATAACGAAAGTACAGGAAAAAGCTACAATCTCCGCTCGATGGGAGAAAATATAGACAGAAACTTTAAAACCGATGCGAATTGGTACAGTGATTTTACCAAAGGTTACAATACGGCAATTGGTTCCGGAACTTCAGTCATTGACGCTTTAAAGCAAGCGAGACAATTTGCAGACAATGGACGTTATCAACCCGGAACTGAAGCTTATAATGCGGTATTAAAACAACTTCAGGATGTGAATAACTGGGATATTGGAGCGGCACTTCGGGTGAAACAAAGTTTTTTGCATTCGGAAGTACAGGTCAATCTTACTGAGCAGTATCTTTCAAAGCTTAAGGATTATGGCATCAATATATTAATAGGTGCAGATAACCGCACTTATTTTATTATGCCCGATGGTAATTATTTTATCAATCCCAAAAGCAGTGATGCTTTTGAAAATTATACTTATTCCAAAACTGGCGGATTTGTGTCGGTTACCAAAAAATTATTTCAGGAAAAATTAAGCCTTCAGGGGATTTTAAGAGTGGATAAAAGTGATTATTTTAAGGCTAAATTAAATCCTCGTTTTTCTGCGGTTTATACCCCTATTTCGCGACAAAGTTTCCGGACTTCTTTCCAACAGGGATACCGCTTTCCAAGTATTTTTGAAGCCTTCAGCAATGTCAACAGTGGCGGAGTAAAACGTGTAGGCGGACTATCGGTAATGAGCAACGGTATTTTCGAAAATGCTTATTTGGATACTTCGATAAAAGCTTTTCAGGCGCAGGTCTTAAGTGATATTAATGGTGGAATGGCTCAAAGTGCAGCTATTGAAAAAAATAAAGGACTACTGAAAAAAAATCCTTACACCTATTTAACTCCCGAAAAAGTAAAAACACTGGAATTTGGATATAAAGGCTTATTTCTGGATAAAAGTCTGTTCATAGATGCTAATGTTTATTTTAGTCATTATCAGGGATTTATTGCCCAAACAAATATGAATGTTCCCAATACAAGCAATGAAGCCGAAATCCCTGTCGCGCTTTACGATAACACAAAACAGACAAAATATAGAATGTACACCAACTCAAAAACGGCTGTAAATGCTTATGGATACAGTCTTGGAGCTACTTATATCTTTGCTAAAGGCTATACTGCAAAAGCAAATGCCACTTTTTCTAAGTTGAAGAATATAGAAAATCAGGATGGACTGGAAGATGGTTTTAATACACCAGATTGGATGGTTAATTTTTCGATTACTAAAGAAAATATTCTTAAAAATACAGATGTCGGATTGGTTTACAGATGGCAGAATAGCTTTTACTGGCAGTCTTTTCTTGCCAACGGTCAGGTAGGTGCTTATACCAATATAGACACACAGATAGCGCATAGACTCCCGAAAATAAATGCCTCTGTGAAAATTGGAGCGACTAATCTGCTGAATCATTACTACACTTCGTTTATTGGGGCACCAAGCGTCGGAGGAATATACTATACCACTATCATTTATAATTTATAGTAAATATTGATTATGAAAACTTTTATTTCTGTTTCCGAAGCTAAGAATATTATTAAGGAAAAAGTTTTTTCATTACCAATTTCCCGGATGAAATTGCTCGATGCTGTTGGTTTTACGCTTGCAGAAGATGTATTTGCTTTCTGTGATATTCCGGCTTATAACCAATCTTCTGTTGATGGATATGCTTTTCGGTTTAAAGATAATGAACAGGTTTTTAAGGTAGTTGGCGAAATGGCTGCGGGAACAAATGTTCAGTTAGAACTAAGCACGAAAGAAGCCGCAAGAATATTTACAGGTGCGCCATTGTCAAATGGTGCGGATACAGTGATAATGCAGGAATATACCGAAATTAAAGATGGGAAATTATTTTTAAAAGATGAAAATATTGATAAAGGTAAAAATGTAAGACTTCAAGGTGCCGAAATACAAAAAGGAGCATTGGCGATGAAAAAAGGAACACATTTATCAGTTGCTGCCGTTGGATTTTTAGCGGGTATTGGTATCACAGAGGTTTCGATTTTCGCACCCCCGAAAGTTGCCATTATCCTTACCGGAAACGAATTGCAGAAACCAGGTTTGCCTTTGAATTTCGGACAGGTTTACGAAGCAAATTCTTTTATATTGGTTTCTGCTTTGAAACAGATGGGAATTAAAAATATTGAAGTTTTGAAAGCTGAAGACAATCTTTATATTTTGCAAACTACTTTAGAAAACGCTTTGAAAAATAACGATGTTGTTCTTTTGACAGGCGGTGTAAGTGTGGGTGACTACGATTTTGTAGTGCAAGCTGTGGAAAATTGTAATATTGAGGCTCACTTTCATAAAATAAAGCAACGTCCTGGAAAACCTCTGTTATTCAGTATGAAAGAAAATAAAGCCGTTTTCGGGTTGCCAGGAAATCCTTCTTCAGGTTTGGTTTGCTTTTATGAATATGTCTTGCCATTCATAGAAAATATGATGCATAAAAAACAAAGCCTCAACAAAATATCAGCTGTTCTTACACATAATTACGAAAAAACAAAAGGACTCACTCATTTCCTAAAAGGACATTATGAAGACGGAAAAGTTACCCCTCTCCACGCACAGGAATCTTTCAGGCTGCATTCTTTTTCGCAGGCCAATTGCTTGATTGTTCTGGAAGAGGATAAAACTCATTGTTTGATAAACGAAACTGTTGAATTGCATTTGCTTCCTTTTTAAAAAACTAAAATGGAATATTTTTATATCATCCTTTTCGTCATTGCTTTTCTATATGCTGCTGTCGGTCACGGCGGTGCAAGTGGATATTTAGCCTTAATGGCATTATATCATATAGCCCCCGAAGAGATGAAACCGACGGCACTGTTGCTTAATCTTTTTGTTTCCGGCATTTCATTTTTTCAATATTATCGGGGGAAACATTTTTTATGGAAAACCTTTCTGCCTTTTGCATTAGGGTCAATTCCGTTTTCTTTTCTGGGTGGGATGATTATTCTCGATGGAAGTATTTATAAAAAAATATTGGGATTTCTATTGTTGCTTCCGGTGGCTCGTCTCTTATTTTTCCCGAATCCGAAAGAGGGAGAAATGAAATCTCAAAATTTTTACTTGTCATTGCTTATAGGTGCTAGTATTGGACTTATTTCCGGAATGATAGGAATAGGAGGCGGGATTATCCTTTCTCCGGTTCTACTGTTATTAAAATGGACAAATCAAAAACAAACGGCGGCGATAAGTGCACTTTTCATTTTTGTTAATTCGATATCCGGCTTAGCGGGACAATTCACGAAAGGTATCATTTTTAACAGCGAAATGTTGAGCTATGTCTTGGTCGCATTATTCGGAGGGATTTTGGGAGCTTACTTCGGTGCCTGGAGATTTAATCAAACCATAATTAAAAACCTATTGAGAACAGTTCTTTTTCTGGCAGCGGCCAAACTTATTATAGGAGGTTAAATATTAATTAAATAAAACACAATGTCAAATCAATTAAAAATATTTGGAAAACTGACAGAAATTATAAAAGATGACACGATTATAATTAATGAAATAAAAGACACAAAAACTTTAAAGGAAACTCTTTTTGAGAAATATCCTGTCTTAAGTGAAATGAAGTTTTTTATTTCGGTCAATAATAAGCTGATAACAGAAAATACAATCATAGAAAACGGTTCGGTAGTAGCTTTATTACCACCATATTCAGGAGGATAAATATGAACAACGAACAACAAAAACGATATAGCAGACAAATAATGCTGCAAAATTTTGGCGAAATAGCACAGGAAAAAATGCTTTCTTCAAAAGTATTGGTTATTGGAGCAGGTGGTTTAGGTTGTCCTGTTATTCAGTATTTAACGGCAGGAGGCGTAGGAAATATTGGTATTGTGGATCACGATATGGTGTCATTGAGTAATCTGCAACGACAGGTTTTATTTAACACTGAAGATATTGGAAAAAATAAAGCTTTAGTAGCTTCCGAAAAATTAAAAAAGTTAAATCCCGGGATTATAATTAAGGCTTTTCCGATAGCAATTAATAATAAAAATGCTCTGGAGCTTATCAGAAATTACGACATCATTGTAGATTGTACGGACAATTTTGCGACCCGATATTTGATTAATGATGCTTGTGTATTGCTGGATAAACCTTTGGTATTTGGTGCTATTTATCAATATGAAGGACAAGTCGCTGTTTTTAATGTCTCTAATGAATCTGGAATAAAAATAAATTACCGTCATCTTTTTCCAATTCCGCCTTCTGCAGAAGAAGCTCCGGATTGTGCTACAGCAGGTGTTCTCGGAGTATTGCCAGGAATAATTGGCGTAATGCAGGCAGTGGAAATAATAAAATTAATTACGGGAATAGGGGCACCATTAATCAATAAAATGACTTCCTATAACGCATTGAGTAACGAAACATTTACAATAGACTTATCTGCTTCACATCAAACAAACATTACAATGCCGCAAAATCGAACTGAGTTCGAAAATATGAATTACGATTTTTTCTGTAATACTGTTTCAAATGCCATTGAAGAAATAAACACGACTATTTTCAATAAATTTTTAAAAGATAAAATCATCGCAATCATTGATGTAAGAGAACTGGATGAAACACCTTTTGCCAATTTTAGAAATCAGCAAATTCCTTTGTCAGAATGGGGAAAACAAGTCCCTGAAATCATAGAGAAAGAAGTAATTGTATTTTGCCAAAGCGGTAAGAGAAGCCTGAAAGCCGCAAAAATTTTATATGAAGCTTACCCGGAGAAAAAGATTTATTCTTTGAAAGGAGGGATTTTAACATTAAACTAAATCAGATGAAAAATATATTTAAAGAAGGACCCATTCTGTCCACATTTGTAGGAGAAAGTATAGAGAAACATAGTAATAAAATCAATATTGGTGCACACAGTATTTTTTTAGGACAAGTCCGTGCAGATGAAGTTGGGGGAAGGACAGTTTCCGCAATAGAATATACGGCTTATACAGAAATGGCATTGGAAAAAATGCACGAAATACGCGAAGCTATCTTTTCAAAATATGAGCTTACCTGTATGCACGTTTACCATAGTTTGGGGGAAGTTAACGTTGGTGAGATTTGCCTTTTTGTTTTTACCTCTTCCAATCATCGCAAAATAGCCATTGACGCCTGCGAAGAAGTGGTAGAACGCATAAAAGCGGAACTTCCTGTCTGGGGGAAAGAATTATTCGAAGACGAAACCCATCAATGGAAAGAAAACAGATAAGTTATGGTAGATATTACACACAAATCAAACACGCTGAGAAAAGCAGTTGCAACGGCAGTTGTTGAGGTTTCTCTGAAGTCTACAATCGATGCAATTCAGGAAAGAAAAGTGCCAAAAGGCGATGTTTTTGAGTTTGCAAGAGTGGCAGGATTTTTTGGGATAAAAAATACAAGCAGTGTCATTCCGGATTGCCATCCGCTTCCCGTAGAATTCAGTGCTATCACTTATGAAGTCATAGATTTATCGGTTATCATCAATGTTGAGGTTCATACAATCTATAAAACCGGCGTTGAGGTAGAAGCAATGTACGGCGCTTCTGTTGCGGCTTTGGTGATGTATGATATGCTAAAACCCATAGATAAAAATGTTCAGATAAAAAATATCAGGCTTTTAGAAAAAACAGGTGGAAAATCTGATAATAAAAAAGATTTCAGCCATTTGAAAGCAGCCGTTGTAGTTTGTTCTGACAGTGTATCCAAAGGTGAAAAGCAGGACACAGCAGGGAAAACAATTGTCTCAGAATTAGAAAAAAACAAAATCTCCTGTGTCAATTACGAAATTATTCCTGATGATTTTGATTTAATACAAAAGACAGCCATTGCTATTAAAGATAAAGGTATTGACCTGATTATTTTTACAGGCGGAACAGGACTTTCAAGCCGTGACGTTACTCCCGATGCTATTTTACCTTTGATAGACAGAAGCATTCCCGGGATTATGGAAGCTGCACGGGATTATGGACAAAACAGGATAAAAACAGCTATGCTTAGCCGAAGTATTGCAGGCTTTATGGGGAATACTCTGATTCTAACATTTCCAGGTTCTCAAAAGGCTTCTCAGGAATATATGTATGCTATTTTCCCACAGGTTTTACACATTTTTGATATTAAAAATGGAGAAGGTCACTAATTAGAAAACTATGAATTATCCTATATATTTAGACAATAACGCAACCACACAATGCGATCCCAGAGTTGTAGAGGCAATGCTACCTTTTTTTACCGAGAATTTTGGAAACGCCTCCAGTGGAAATCATATTTTTGGTTGGAAAGCTCAGGAAGCTGTAGAGTTGGCACGTGAGCAGGTAGCAAAACTTATCAACGCAACACCTTCTGAAATATATTTTACAAGTGGTGCCACCGAAGCTAATAACTTAGTCATTAAAGGTATTTTCGAGAAACATTCGGAAAAAGGAAATCATATTATCACAACTAAAATAGAGCATAAATCTATACTGGAAACGTGTAAGTATCTTGAGAAAAAAGGAGCCGAAGTGACTTATCTTGACGTCGATAAGAATGGAAATATTGATTTAAAACAATTAGAAAGTGCTATAAAACCTGTAACAATCTTAATTGCAATAATGTTTGCCAATAATGAGATTGGTACCATAAATCCGGTACAACATATTGGCGAGATTGCTAAGAAAAACAATATACCTTTTTTTTCGGATGCAGTTCAGGCATTGGGGAAAATTGATATTGATGTTGAAAAACAAGGTTTTGATATGCTTTCCGTATCTGCCCACAAAATGTATGGTCCAAAAGGAGTTGGAGCTCTATATATCAGGAAAAATAAAGATTCTGCAAAGATTCTTGCGCAGATCGTAGGAGGAGGTCAGGAAAATAATATACGCAGTGGAACACTTAATGTTACCGGGATTGTTGGCTTTGGAACTGCTTGTGAGCTGGCATTTTATGAAATGAAAGAATATGCTGGAAATATGTTCAAATTAAGAAATTATCTGGAACAGGAACTGATAAAATTTCCCGGTTCTTTAATCAATGGAAACGCTTCCGAACGTTTACCCAATCTTCTTAATATTACATTTAGCGGATCGGATGTCGAATTTCTTTTAACGCAGATCAACAAAAAAGTGGCTGTAAGCAATGGCAGCGCGTGCAGTTCTATATCTCAAAAGCCATCTTATGTTTTAAAAGAAATAGGACTTTCTGATGATCAGGCTTTTAGCTCAATCAGGTTTGGACTCAGTAGATTTACAACTAAAGAAGAGATAGATAGTGCTATAAAACATATTGAGGAGGTTTTTAAATAATCTTTAGTGAATTTGTATTTGCAAGTTGTTTTTAAAATTAAAATCAGTCTTATCTCAGACAAATATTTTCTTCTTATCGATTTTTGTTTTATTAAACTTTAAAAATTTATTTTTATGAATATTACAATTTTAGGAGCTTCGGCAGGCGTGGGTTTATTGGCTGTTCAAAAAGCGATCGAACGAAACCATAACGTGACCACGCTGTCCAGAAATACAGATGCTTTGCCGGAACATAAAAATCTGAAAAAAATAAAAGGCAATGCTACCAATATTCCTGATTTGAAGAAGGCAATTCAAGGAGCTGATGCTGTAGTTGTAACATTAGGAACCGGAACCAGCACAAAAGCGACCACACTTTATACCGATGCAGCAAAAGCCATTTTGCAGGCAACCAAAGAACTTGACAGCAATATACCGTTTATCGTGCTTACAGGTTTTGGTGCAGGAGACAGTAGCAAATTTCAAGGTTTTTTTATGAAAATAATTTTCAGTCTGCTGCTTAAAGATGTATATAAAAATAAGACTCAGATGGAAGAAATGATTGCTGCAAGTAATTTAAAGTGGGAATTTGTGCGCCCCGGTATGCTCAATGACAAACCTTTCAGCGGTAAGTACCGTATCGAAACAGAATATAAAAAAGGGATGAATATTGGCGCAATATCCAGATCAGATGTAGCTGATTTTTTAATAAAGCAAGCCGAAAATCCTACTTTGATAAGCAAATATCCTGCATTGTCAAATAAATAAGAACAAGTATTTCCTTTTTCCTAATGATGATGAATCACATAACTTAACCTCTACAAGTATTCATTATCAAGCAATATTAGTTATCTAGAATTATTCTTTATTAGTCTCGATATTTTAAATCAGCCGTTTTATACAATTATCAAAAAATGGTAGTTTATTATTTTTACGAATAATAAAAATCCTTAAAAAAGGATCGCAAATTTTTATAATTAATAAAATAAATACAAATGCCAAAAATTAATTTAAACGGACAAGAAAGAGAAGTAACCTCTCACCCAGATATGCCTCTATTGTGGGTAGTAAGGGAAGAATTTGATCTTACAGGACCTAAGTACGGCTGTGGTCACGGTGTGTGTGGTGGCTGCGTATGCGAAGTAGACGGCGCACAGGTACATCTTTGTAAAAATACTGTAGCTGATGTGCAGGGTAAGCAAATCATTACCATTGAAGGTCAGGAAGGGCCAGTAGCAGATGCCGTGTTTGATGCCTGGTTGAAGCTGGATGTTGCACAATGCGGATTTTGCCAGCCGGCGCAGATAACAAGTGCTATTATTTTGCTTAAACAAAATGCAACTCCAACTGATGCGGATATTGATGAAGCTATGAAGCATAATCTTTGCCGCTGCGCTACTTATATGCGTATCCGCAAAGGTATTCATTATGCTGCTGCAACTTTGCAAAGAAATGGTTATCAAGTAACAGCCATTTAATCCTTAACCTTTAAAAATTATTCTTATGAATACAGAACAAGAATCTTCTCAGGATACTTTCATATTTCCCGCAGAAGCTAATCCATTAGCTTTTATATCTATAAATCCAGATAATACAGTTACAGTAGTAAGCAAACACCTCGAGATGGGGCAAGGCATTTATACTGGTCTTGCAACCCTAGTAGCAGAAGAAATAGATGCTGCGGTGGAACAAATGCGTGTAATCACGGCTCCCGGACAGCCAACACCACAAGGTCCTTACGGCAATGCTCTTTTTGGTGGTATACAAGGTAGTGGCGGACAAACAGGAATCCATTCATCTTATATGATTTACAGAATGGCAGGTGCTTCTATGCGTCTTATGCTTCTTTCCGCAGCAGCCAAAAAACTGAACGCTAGCGCAGATAATCTCTCTATAAAAAACGGAGTAATTACAGATAATGTAAGTGGTAATAGCGTAACTTTTGGTGATATAGCAACAGAAGCAATGGCTGAGCCGGTACGTAAAGATGCTAAGGTAAAAGAAGAAAAAGATTACACGTATGTAGGCAAGCACTTTCCTAGGCTGGATGCTTATGACAAAATCCACGGCAAAACAAAATTTGTGCAGGATATAAAATTGCCGGGGATGATTACCGCAGTCATTGTACGCCCGACACATTGGGGTGCTACGCTTAAAAGTTATGATGCAACAGCAACCCTAGCTTTTCCGGGAGTTACAGATGTGGTGGAAACTCAGTTTGGAGTTGCAGTAGCAGGTACCAATTTTTGGTCAGTTTATGAAGGGGCAGCTCTTATGAAATGTGATTGGGACCTTTCTTCAGCCGCCAAATTCAGTAGTGACAGCATCCGTGAGCAGTTCCGTGAATTACTGAAGCAGCCCGGTGCAAAAGCTATTGATTATGGTGATGTAGATACTGCGCTTGCAGGGGCTGCAAAAAAATTGACATACGAATTTGAAGTGCCATATAGTGCCCACATCCCTTTCGAAACAATGAATAATATATTGCAGGTAAATGATGATGGCAGTATGGAAATGTGGGGACCTTCACAAATATTTACTGTAGATGGCAATACACTTGCCGGAATAGCAGGTATTAGTCCCGATAAAATTAAGTTAAATATGACGCAATGCGGAGGATCATTTGGACGCCGAAGTGGGCCTCACGCTTTAAGTTGGGTAGAAAACTTGGCAGTCTGTAAAGCATTGAAGACCAATAAACCCGTAAAATTAATGTACAGCCGAGAAGATGATATGAGCAGTCCTGGTACAGTGTTGCGCCCCGGTTTTATTCATCAGATAGATGCAGGTTTGGATGCAGATGGCAAACTGATTGCTTGGGCACATCGCGCTGTTGGTCAAAGTATTTGTAAAGGTACTGCTTTCGAATCTTCAGTAGTGAAGGATGGCATAGATTTTATGAGTGTAGAAGGCGCTGTAGACCAGCCATATAACATACCAAGTCATCGTTTAGATTTACATTCGCCAGAGTTACCTATTAGTGTAAGTTGGTTGCGTACTTCGGGTACATTCCATAATGGTTTTGCGCACGAGAGTATGATAGATGAAGCTGCAGAAGCTGCAGGGCAAGACCCGTTTGAATATCGTATGAATATGATGACAGATGATAAACGAGAAAAAGCCTGTCTAAAACTCGCTGCTGAAAAAGCTGACTGGCACAAACCGTTGGCTCCGGGCGCGCCTGGTACACGTCGCGGTCGTGGTATAGCCGTAGTACCTGCCCACAGAAGTTATGCCGCTTGCGTGGTGGAAGTCACTGTTTTCGAAAATAACGATTGGCAGGTCGATCGTATGGTATGTGCTATGGATTGCGGTATGGTGATAAATCCGGATAACGTAATAGCCCAGATGGAAGGAGCGGCACTTTTTGCTTTTGGAATGGCTCGTTACAGCCGTATTACTTTCAGTGAAGGTGGTGTGGACCAACGTTTTTATAGCGATGTACACATTACAAGAATGCATACTTCGCCTAAAATAGTAGAATGTCATATCGTCCCAAGTACGCAAGGACCAAGTGGATCATCTGAAACAATGGGTGCTTGTATAGCGCCAGCTGTAGCCAATGCACTTAAAAATGCAACTGGTGAACGTGTAACAAAAATACCAATGATGCTTACCAACGAACCGCCTGAGGAGCATTGGGATGTACCTGCAATTTTAAATACTTTCGAAGGTGCAGTACAGACAGAATTAGCATAAGCTTTTTTAAAATGAATTTAGAATGCCTGTTTTAATTCTATAAACAGGCATTTTCTTAATAATCAAAATGAAAAAAAATTTATGCTAATTCTGTCTTTATTTCTCCTGTCAAGTTTTATAATGGCGACTGGACGGCAGTAGTAGGAGTGATGGAAGGTACTTTTTCCCAGCCAATGCCTGTTGGCGGCGGTAAAACGATAGCTCCAACCGGAAAAAAATTCAAACTTTCTATGGTTAATATAGGACATTGGAAAGGAAATAAAATGTTTGAAGAATATTTATATTGGGATAATGATCTGTTTGCCCGCCAGATTGGATTGAAATAAATAACAGTTTGTTTTTATTAATGTGAATCTTATTTTGATGGCATTAAAACATTATTAACATAAATAACAAGCCACATAATCTGTGGCTTGTTATTTTTATAACCAGATATTTTTTAATGAAGAAATTAAAGTTAATATGAATTTTGAATAAACTGTAATCATTTTTTAATCTTTTTTAGATTAATTATTATTGTTACTTCTTCATTATTCATATACTTGGAAATTATTAAATATACATTATAACACTATTCCATTATAACATTTTCTATATCTAAATTAAGGAAGTGAATGTATGGATTAGGTTTTAACATCATCTTAGCAGAAACACCAAACATTCGCTTGAAGAGTTTAGAAAAATGAGATTGATCTGAAAAACCATAATGTTGAGCCGCTTCAGCCATGCTTTTTCTGCCATTAATGACTTCTGTGATGATAATATTGATTCTTTTCCAGATAATATATTGTGAAAAAGAAGTTCCAATTTCTTCTATAAATAAATGCCTCAACCTATTTGAAGAAAGAAAAATAATGGACGATAATTCGTCGAGCGTAATAAGTTTATGAAGATTTTCATCAATATAGGTTAGTGCTTTTTCAATCCGGGAATCTATTTTTTGAGGAATATACGGTACTGGAAATATCTTAGCAAGGGTGTTATTGGCGAAATCTGTAACCAGAGCCACAGAATCTATATTGAAATCATGCGCATAGATATTTTCTGCTACCTGAGGTGCTACAAATTGTTCGATCGTAATATAAGGTTCATCTTTTAAAATGGTTTTCAAAAGTCTGCCTTGTAAGCTATCAGAGTCTATATAATAAACAACTACCATAGCATCCAGAACACTGCAAGAATGCTTAATTCCTTTGTTGATCACAAGGCTTTTAAGATTTAATTGCTTCTCATCACCAATAGTAGTTGAAAAGGTGTTTTTCAAGCTTATAATTATTTGATAACAATTATGATAATTGACTTCAACGATAGCATGTTTAGCTATAAAAGTTAAATTTGTAGTTTCTTTTTTCATCATTTTTGAAATATATTGATATATTTTGTAAAAACTAATAAAGTTAGCCTTTTTATACAATTTTTGAAAATATATTTTGAGATAACTTTGCAGAAGAGTTTGAAAGATATCTAAAAGATTATCAAATTCTACAGAGTGGCAGAACAAAAAAATATAAAATGGGATTAGTTCATTTAGATGATAACAAGTGTAATTATATAAGAATTTTACAATCGAAAAATAAAATGCAAAGGATATATAATGAATTATCCAATAAAAGATTTTTAATTAAAGAAAATATGAAAAGGTAGAATTTTTTTTGCAGGGGTGGATTAGATTTGGAGCAGAAACTACTGAGAAAATATCACTTCTATTCATCCAAAAATGCAAACTTTCTTTAACGGTAAAATGAGATGCCACTAAGTAATAATTATTTTGTATAATCTAACATTAATAGTAATAATTTTTCTATTTTGTCAACTTAATTATTTTTAAAAATGAATTAAAATATTAATTTTCACGAAAATTTAAGATATCAAAACCGTATATCTACTATTAATAGAATAGATAAAAATAATTAACGGTATTAATCATTTATTATCAATCAAACTAAAATATTCTTGATTAATGAAATAATAGTATGCTTAAGGAGCGTAGGCATGCTATGTAAAGCCAGATATGATATAGCCAAATTTCACGATGGGTATTCTGCAACTATGAAATTACATTTTTTCATAAATGTTTTTTAGAAGAGTACTTAAAAATTATTAACAAATCCATAAACATCTTACCATTGTACTATCCGAAAGATTAGTATGCATTGCTCTATTGACAAATATCAACTACAATTTCAGAATTAATTTTCTTAGTCAGCTTATTGGAATATTTTGAAATTATGGAAACAACCAAAAATATTGTGGCGAAAATATTATAAAAATCTAAAACTGGAAGACATCTGTATTTTCATATTATCAATGTGTTTTTACCTAATGATTCTGCTTTAATAAATTATGTATCAATAAAATATTGATTAGGTTCAAAAACTAACTTTTCATTTACAGAACCATTTTATATGTAAGTAGATTCTGTAATGCCCACTCACTTAGCATCCTATACTTATGAATATTGTTTATTCATTTATCTGCTTTCTGCTTGTATTCTTTGCTAAGGCTCAGAAAAAAGATACACTTGCAAAATATACTGATGCCCAACTTACAAAAAAAGCCTCTACTCTGCCAAATAATGTATATGCAGAAACATTACTTCAGAGAAATATCTCAGATTCCATAAATGCTGAGGCATTATATATTCTTGCTGGAAACAGTTCCACAAACCTCGGTGATTTTTGTCTTGCGGCAAAGTATCATAAGAAGAGTCTGGTATTGGCAAAAAAAACTGGGTATAAAAGATATGTCTTTTTGAATATGAGTGATTTATGTCTCAGTTATATTATAATGGGGAAGAATTCCAAGGCACTGTCCACTCTGACACAACTAAAAAAATACAAAAATGACCTGGAATATGAAATGAATACCGACGAAGCTAAGATCCATTATTTGATAGGTGATTTTGAAAAAGCTAATGTAATGTTTAAAGAGAAGTTAGTGAACGTTCAAAAAAAACTTACGAAAACAGATCTTAAAAAGGAACAAAAAGAATGGCTCACCAAAAGATGTTTCTGGTTGTGCCAAAGCTTGGTAAGTAATTATAATTATCAGAAAAAGCCAGACTCTGCAGACTTCTATATGCAACAGTCTAAAAAGTATGACATCAATAATTTTTTTAAGAGTGGTGCTGTATGGGCCAATGAGGTACTAATAAATATAAATTGTGGACATCCGGATGAAGCGTTAGCAATGATGAAGAAATATCAGGAACGCATTATTAAATCGAAACCTTATATTTATCAATGCTTTTACTACAAGGCACTCTGCTATCAGATGCAGGGAGACAATAAAATGGCTTTGGCTTTTGCTGAGGAAGCTATTAAAAATAAAATGCCTTCGATTTCTTATTATCAAAATTATGAGCTGGAATGCTATATGATTGCTTCCCAGGCAGCAAAAAAGATCGGGGATCTAAATAAAATGTTTCTTTACAGCAATAAGTATCTTGAATATGCGAACAGAATCGACAACAATTCCAAGTTAGCATTCATTTCGAAACTGTATAGTCAAGATTTGCAAGATATTTCGCAGGAAAATGATATAGGTAATCTTTCTCAGTTTTTTTTGTGCACTTTGAGCATCCTACTTTTGTCGCTTCTTTTCTTATGGGAGCTTTTCAGAGTGAGAGCGGAGAAGATAAACTTCCAAGTCATAATTGAAAGTCTTAACTCCAAAAAACCAAATTGTACAAAAATGCTGAAAGATGCAACAAGACATCTGTCTACGGGTTTGCGAGATTTTCCTGATCCTCTGCTGGGTCTTCCTGCTACTGCTGAGGAAAATAACATTGAGGACAGTTATGAAAATAGCAAAATAAATATCTCTTTGGAAACGGAAAAGGAAATCATAAAGAAAATGGAATTGTTTGAGAAGAAAAATCAGTTTCTATCCCCCGATATCTCTTTGGGTAAGCTGGCACTTGATTTTAAAACAAATAATACTTATATCACATATGTTATCAAAAAATATAGGAATGATAGTTTTGTTAATTATATCAATAAGCTCAGGATAAATTACATCATTCACAAAATGACACATCATAAGGAATATTCTAACTACAAAATAGAATATCTCGCAAGAGAAAGTGGATTTTCTTCTTATAGTACGTTCAAGCGCATCTTTACCAAACAGACCGGAATGGATCCTTCAATATTTATAGAATATGTAAGAAATTCTGACATTAACCTTTAATGATTTAAGTTTCTTAGTAATTTTTTAATTAACATAAGTTAATTTGTTTACAACATTGTAGGCTTTGCATAATATTTTAAAATAATTATGTTTTTGGCGATAATTTTATGATTATCAATATGTTACAAAATAATAATCATCTTCCATTTACCGTAATTGTAATATGTTTTCCTTTTTTTGAACGAAATGCACAAGTAGATTTGTGAACTAAATATACATCTGGATATATCAGACTATGAAAAAAACTGCCTACCATTATCTTATCATCTCTACGATGATGCTTTTTACTTCTATCTGGAGTAAGGCGCAGGATATGTCAGGCATAGAGAAAGTTTATATTTCAGATAGTGATAATGTAGGGTCAGATAAATCTTCTGGTACTATGTATGTTATGAATGGGGCGGAAGTCATAGTCAAAGATAACACATACATCACGGGTATAATCAAGAAAATCGATTCGGACAGTGCAGTGATAATAAAGCCGAAATCTATTTCCAGACACAAAATTTCTAGAGTTAATAAGAAAATCAAAGAAGTATTGCATCGGATTGTAAAAGCTGCGCAGGAAGTACCAACAGTAGTAGTCAGCCTGCCTCCTTTACCGTCTAATGATACGCAGATGCAGCTTATTTGCAGTTATGGTGGCACAGTGGTGGCACCTACAGTTCTGAAACAGTTTTACTCGTCCACGATTCGGGTTTATAAAAATGATGTAAAGATTCTGGATCGCTCCTCCAGTGACTTTTGGTGCCAACATTATGAAATCAGATACGACCTTGTCAATTTTTATAATGCACTCTTTGCACGCCCGCCTACTGTAGCATTTCTAATCTAAGTTAATAATATAACCTTAAATCTCTAAAGCTTCAAACAAAACTCATATCACCGCAAACGTTAAGAATTTTAAAATAACCGATAGCGCATCGACAGGGCATTTACACAAATAATTTAGGTGATATATCATGTTTGGAGCTGAATGGAGATAAAATATAAATTTTGGATTACCTATTAAACTTGTATCATCAAAAAATCATGAGCTTAATTTTTTAAAGGCAAAAATTTATTTCTCAAAACGTTGTAAGGGGCTAGTTGGATTTGTTACTTAACAGATAACATGGCAACTCCTAACAGCACTTCGTTTAGGAAAAACAAAGGACACATTCACTTTAATACATGATCAAATAATTTTTACGAGCTGTATGATAGCAAGCGATATAATGATTAAAATTTGTTGTGTCTTGCATGTTGAATTATAAATTATAGAGTATGAAGAATATACGATCTATTAATATAAACTATACCAATGGACAAACAATTCCAAAAGCTACATAATTATTTTAGAAATATATCTATAAAGGACAAGACCATGATTCAAATACCAAATATGGACCGCACAATAGTTGGTGCACGCCTGAAGGTTGAACAAAGAATTATTATACAACTTGATAGATTTGAAAAAAAAAAATCTTCCTTTTACCGGATATGTCTTTAACTAATATGGCAATTATTTTCAATACTAATAAAACTTATCTTTCGATGGCAATAAGGAGGAATAAGGGGAAACATTATAATGTATATATCAATGATCTTAGGTTAGAATATATTATCACCAAACTGAAAACATCACCCCAATATTTGAACTATAAAATATCCTACCTGGCGGAAGAATGCGGTTATTCTTCTCATACTGCTTTTATTAGAATTTTTAAAGCTAAAAAAGGTTTTACCCCATCGCAATTTATAGAATTTATAAAGAAAGGAAGGGCAGACTGACAATTATTGGATGTTATTACTAATACAAATATACGCCATAATTTATGAGGACATCCCGTCCACCAAACCCATCAAATCTTACTAAGAGATACAAGGACTTTTAATTTTAATAATGGCCAATAAACAAACTCTAAATTATTACAAATGAAAAAAACACAATTAGAAAATATAGAATTTTTATTCCTTTACGGAAGAAAGAAAAAATCTAATTCTATCGGATGCAATTACATTGCGAATATAATGACCTTGCTTATTGGTTTGATGATGGCTATTATTCCCCAACAAATAATGGCACAACAATGTAAAAAAGTATATTCTTATACTGGAGGAGACCAAACATTTACTGTACCCGCAGGAATTACCTCAATCACAATTAAAGCTTGGGGTGCAGGAGGTGGCGGTGCTAACTCTGTTTACTACTCTTTTGTTGGTGGCGGTGCTGGTGGCGGTTACAGTACTGGTACGCTAGCTGTTACTCCGGGAGATGTACTTACGATTAGAGTTGGTAAAGGAGGTGTTACCAGTAGTACAGTTGCAACATTTGGCGGTGGCGGCGCAGGAGGTACTGCAGGGCAAAATGGTGGAAGTGGTGGTGGATTAGCTGGTGTATTTTTAGGTAGCGGCACTACAACACCTATACTCATAGCAGGTGGTGGCGGTGGCGGTTCACCAGGAGCTGATACCCTCAACCCTGTAGCTGGAGGAGGAGGAGGCACTACCGGTGGACAGAGTGGTGCTTATCCAGCTGGAAAAGGAGGTACCCAATCTGCAGGTGGCGCAGCAAGTACTAGTGCCGGAAATAATGGAACAGCTGGTTCCTCATTAACCGGAGGCAAAGGTGGTAATGCTAATACCTCGTCCAATGAAGGCGGAGGCGGAGGCGGAGGTGGATATTTTGGAGGTGGAGGCGGTGCCGGACAAGGTGTAGATTACAATGGTCCCGGCGGTGGCGGATCTTCTTATATTGCATATGCATCACTAACTGCAAAAAGCACAACAGCTGGTGGTAATGGTGCTTTTAATAGTGTTGGTGGTACAGCAGCAAATAATGCTGATGCTGACTATGCAGCCGGAATTGGTAATGGAGTTGGCACTGGAGGACCTGGCACAGCAGGAGGAAATGGAAGGGTTGTAATCATATTTTCCAGAACCATTTCCGGTACCAGTACCATATGCCCGGGCGCAAGTGGTGCATCTCAACTTACAGTGACACCAAGTGGAGGGACTGGGGTGACATGGGTTTCTAGTAATACTGCCGTAGCCACTGTTAGCAGTACTGGTTTAGTAACAGGAGTTGCAGCAGGTACTGCTACAATAACTTATACAGACGATGGTATTTGTACGTTACCTTTATTAATTACAGTAAATGCAACAACAGCAATTACCGGACAACCCCTCACTACACAAACAGTTATTCAAAATGCGGCATCAACTAATCTCAGCGTTACTGCTGGAGGCACAGGGATAACTTATCAATGGTATAGTAATGTAAGTAATAGTAATACAGGTGGAACGGCCATAACGGGTGCTACTTCTTCTACGTATACTCCCCCTACAAATGTGCTAGGAACAACCTATTATTATGTTGTTGTTACAGGATCTTGCGGTGTTGTAACATCTAACACATCTACAGTTATTGTTAATGCTTTATCATCAGATTTAGAGGTGACAAAATCTGTTAATATTGCGACTTCAACCGTTGGAAGCAATGTTACGTTTACAATCGTTGCAAAGAATAATGGACCCGACAATAATACTAATGTTGTTGTAAATGATTTACTACCCTCAGGTTTTACATATGTTTCGCATGTTGCTACAGGAACTACATATGTTCCTGGAACAGGCGTCTGGACTGTTGGTACTTTAGCTAATGCTGCTACACGTACACTGACTGTTACTGCAACTATTGCATCTTCAGGAAATTATACAAACACTGCTGTTATTAGCACTACAAGTGGTATAGCAGATCCTAATACATCAAATAATACGGCAAGTGTAACAGAAAATGTTACTAATGGTGTCTGCTATAACAACGCAAACACAGCAACCGTAGGTGTGGACAGCATTCATGGAATTACCACATTACAAAGAGCAGGTTCGGATAATGGCAACTGGCCAATGGTTAGAAAATCGGCTCACACTGTTTTAGAATCCAATACAAAGGGTTTTGTAATTACTAGGATGACAACAACGCAGATAACTGCGATTGTTTCCCCACAAGAAGGAATGATGGTTTATGATACTACTGCAAAGTGCTTGAAAATAAATTCAGATGGTACAGCTGCGGGTTGGAACTGTTTTAGCACGCCAGCTTGTCCATAGTTAGAAAAAGTGGCAAATTTTAAATCAATTTTAAAACGATTCAAATAAACAATAAATACCATAAAATGAAAAAAATAATAACAGCACTACTTTTAGGAGGAATATTATTAGCAAATGCACAAGTTATCATTGGTAATAATACAGGTACTGCATCCGTAAAAACATCGGTATTGTTAGAATTTGCAACAGGAAATAAAGGTTTAATCTTACCGTATGTGAGAATACTCCCATCTCCAACGACAATCACCGAAGGAACCATCTTATTGGATGCAAGTACCTCAACTACTGCGAGAGTAAAATATTCAAATGGAACCAACTGGATAGATCTGAGCGGCCAGAATGCAGATGTTACTGCTGCCCTGGCCAACCAGCCAACAGGCATTAGTGAAACAACTTCCAAAGCAATTGTGGGAGCTGATACGTCTACTGCAGATGGTGTTTTGGTTTTAGAATCTACCACTAAAACTATGGTTTTGCCTACTGTTTCAGATGTGCAGAATATCCCAAGCCCTTCCCCTGGGATGATGGTATATATAAATAAAGCTGGAGCAAAACGTCTTGCAGTTTACAACGGCAGCAAATGGAGTTTCTGGAAACCCTAAACCTTAATTGGATCGTCAACCTTTAATAGTTAGCGGTACTAGTACATTTTTGGTGGGTTCTTTTGAAAGCGACCTCGATGATATAAATATATAGTGTAAAGAGATCATTATAATCATTAATGACATTGATAAAGAAGTTACATATAAAGACCTTAAAGTAAACCGGAGCATTATGGCTTAAAATAGAATTAAATAAGTAAAAACACAAATGATGAATTTTAAACACAATATGATGACACCAGAAGATATAGAAAACCTCGTTGGAAAACCAAAACACGAGATAGAAAACCTCTTCGGTGAGACAGAGTTTGAAGACCCGTACGAGCATCGTTATGTACTAAGGAAGTACTGCTTTGGATTGTTTGTCAAAAGATTGTACCTGTACTTTGATCGGGATAATCTTAATGATTATTACATCGGAATCCTCTGAGGCTGTTGCAAATAGCAAATAAAAACACAAATGATGAATTTAAATATGATGATATTGCTTAATAGTTATTAAACTAAGGCTTTTATAAAAACACAAAAAAACATGGAAAAAAATACAGCTCGGTTAGAGGCATTCAGCGACGGTATATTTGGGGTTGCTATTACACTTCTCGCCCTTGAAATTGGGATTCAGGAATATCAGGGTGCAAACAACCTGAATCTTTTGGAAAGAATTATTGAAAAATGGCCGGAATACTTTACCTATTTTAATTCATTTGCTACCGTCCTTCTCATTTGGATGGGGCATAATAAAATTTTTGAGCAGTTGAAAAAGAGCAATCACTGGTTGATTTTTCTAAACGGCTTTGTGCTGCTTCTGGTTGTACTCTTCCCTTTTCCAACAAAAGTAGTCGGATCATTTATAGGAACAGCTGCACAGGAGACAGCGGTTGCGTTCTATGCAGGATTTACAGGATTTATAACCCTAAGTATGCTATTATTAAATCTTGTGATCGTTAATAATAAATCGCTTTTGATCTCTCCGGAAAAAAGTATTCCGTGGTTAAAGAATATGATAAAAGGGCAGGTGCTGGGCTTCATTGTTTATGAAGCGACAGCAGTATTAGCTTTTTATTATTCTGCTATTGCATTGATAATTACTTTTTTGATGTGGATATTATGGGCTGTAATAAGCATGGATAAGAATGAACATTCTATTGACGGATAAATTTAAACACACATGATCAAAAAGATATTAGTTTCAACGTTTTTTTTATTGCTATTTTCAAATGACCTGTTCGCGCAGGGAAATAATACTGAGGAAACCAAAGAAGCTGACCTGAAATATTATATGCCACTTTATCTTGATATCCCGGCAGAAATGAATGTAAAAAAAGGATATCAGGAACTAAATCTGGCTGGAGGTTATGCGGATTTCAAAAATTTTGAAGGTGTGCGTACTCTGGTAGAATATGACTTTGCTCCGGTCGATAATCTAGGTTTTGAAATAGAAGTTCCTTTTATTTTTGTCCATGACAAGCTGAAAGGTGTATCCGCACCGGAAAGTGAAAATACGACTGTCCCGGAGGAAGGCGGAAATACGGATGATGCGATGGCCCTGAGAATAGGTTTTAATTATACATTTCTGACACTTCCAGAAGCTAAAACAACACTTTCCGCAGGGTATTTCAACGAACTGGAAACATCGCCTTTTGATGAGTTTGGAAAGCCGCTTTTTGTGGGCAATGTTTATAACCCGTTTTTTGCTGCGGCCAAGATTTGGGGGCAACGTCTGCAATCAATGATCTACGCAGGTCCGGCTATAAAGCAGGAATTTGAATCTAATGAAACAAAAACACAGTACAGATTTAATACAATCCTAAGCTACCGATTTGGAAAAGGAGAGAAAGAGAGTTTTTTTGGATTAGAGTGCAATCAGACTTTTGGCAAGGAAGATAAACCCCAACTGATTCTCAGACCGCAGGTTCAGCTGCAAATGACTGATGATTTTAAAATAGGTTTGGTAGCAGGCGTGCCTGTAATGACATCCAATGATCTTAATGCAAGCGGATTCCTGAGACTTATTTATTCCATGCCATAACTCAGAAAAACAAAAGATAATGAACAATGCAAAAGACATTCATCTGGGCTCTCTCATTCGCCAAGGCGTAAAGGAAAGAGAAATAAAAAACACACGCATTTTTAATTTTTTTAAATGTTCCGACTACGAAATAGAGCAAATGTATGAATCAAAATCCTTGGATACTGAAGTTCTTCTACGCTGGTCCAAATTACTTGAATATGATTTTTTCAGACTCTATTCCCAGCACCTCATATTATATTCCCCTCAAGGCAGTAAAAACCGCAGTAAAGCAGGCAAAAAACTTACTGGTCTTCCTCAGTTTAAGAAAAGTATTTATAACAGAGAGGTGATAGACTTTATCCTTGAGCTGATGGATAAAAAAGAGAAAAACCAGTCTGAGATTATAAAATATTATGGCATCCCCCGAACAACATTGACCCGATGGATAAAAAAATACAGCAAATCATAATGAAAGTATTTGGAAAGCAGTATTCAAAACAAGTATTTAATTTGTAGTAACCACTATTATGGAAAAAAATTCAGCCCAACCCAATTATAAAAGAATTTATAACGATTTGATAATTAAAAAATATCCCAATAAGATGGAAGAGTGTAAATCTATCCTTCAGAAAAATGTCCTGTCTATCATGGATGTGATCCGGCTCGATCATAAGATCTTTGGCTCTGCGGGTATTAGTGACCAGTCCGGCAGGCATAGATTTTACGATGAAGTTACAATTATGGAAATGCTGAATTACCAGAAAAAAAATAATTTGAACAATGTGCAACTGGCCTTGCACTTCCGTCTGAGCAGGAATTCGGTGGCCAAATGGAAAAAAATCTTTAACAAGGAGAATATTGACTAATAAAAAACAAATTATAATCTATTTTAATTAAAGCTTGAGGCAAAATAGGTGCTGTTATAACAATTTCCTATTATCTAAAATTGATATTGCATTGCTGTAGTGACCAAATTGTCTGTTTTCTCTGCTTTTAATGATAAAACACAAACTTTATATATTTTTAATTAAAGCGTAGGGCAGTCATTGTTTTTTGTGGTTAGAGTATGGAACATCTGTGATTTTCCAAGATATCAGATTGATTGTCTCTGCCATAGTAATGGCTGGCTGCCTCTAAGCTTTTTAAAAATATTTATAACAATAAGTAGATAATAAAAATTAATATTATAACAATTCAGATAGAGTAGTACTGAAGTTTTGCATTCTTCTGACTGCAAAGATCTAACTTATAGAAAACAGATAGGCATCAGGAAACTGCTATTTACAATTTATCAACAGTAAAAATGAAGACGAAGCAAAATAAATTGCCATCCGTGACCGAAAAGCAAGATTAGTACAAACTCTACTATGTTGGCAACCTGATTAAAGGAAAAAAGGAAAAGACGTTACACGCATGATGAGGATCTAGAATATTCTGACGGGTATAAAAAGCTTATATTCAATAATAATGAGATTTGCCTTTGTCTTAGAAGTTCCGGGAGCTATGTTGAAATATTCTACGGAAGATCTACATTATATTTAAAATTTATAAAACTCTAAATAAATTAAGGTAATACATAAACTACCTGAGCAAAACGCAAAATTTAATCAAATGAAAATTAGCAACAAAGCTGTTATTACATTTCTTTTTAGAGCTCACATTGTAATGTTAATATTATCAATAATTATTCTAATATTTTTACTTCTGTGCTCACCGAAGATATTTAGAAATATAAGATATGTAGGATTTTTATTTATCATATATACTGTTATTAAAATATTGCGGCTTAAGTATATATTTTATGAGAACTCTGGAGAATTATTATCTATAAAAAGTTACTATATGTTTAGAAAAAAAAATACTTTAAGACATATAGAAGTTCCATTGGAAAAAGTCAAACAGCTTTATTTAGACAAAATATTCTTCATTAATTATTTGATTATAAAGATACAAAAAAATGACGAAAGAATAATTCAAATCCATTTTCCTATTACTAATATGAAAAAAAAAGATCTTCTGACCATAGAGCATATATTCAAAAACGAATTATAATTTTTTTAGCTTTATTCAAAATTATACAAGCAGTATCATGAGAAATTAGATTAATATTCCAGAAAATATATTATTTGTATAAGTTTTTGATAAACTGCAATTTGATGCAATAAGTGTGTGATTAAAAAAAATTATTTAATGTTATTAAAAAACATTCGAAAAAGAAATTAAGAATGAGCCTGGAAAAAAAGTTCGACAACAAATAATATATAGAATTGTTGGTTTTCATTGAAAAATACAGGTGGTCAATTTAATCCGAAACAACCTGCTCAATTTATTGAAACTGTGTGGTCAATCTCAATGAAATATAGATCAAATATCGGTTATATCTGAAAGTTAGTAAGTGTGATTGAATTAAATTTAACACTATTTATTTTTACCCATATTATTGTAAATGATTGATATATATATGAAGAAGCGAAGTAATAAACAGTTTTTAAACTGATAAAATAAAAATCCCCAAGCGAAAGTTTGGGGATTTTTTGTGGGATTTGATTATAAATGTTAATTAAAATTATTTAACTATAAAATTAGTGATAATCCAAAAATAAGTTTTAGATTTGAATAACTATAAATATAGTGATAAACTTTAAACCTGTAATTAATTTTAACCTATGAAAATAATATTCACATTTATCTTTACACTTCTATTTATCACAATCTCTTTTGGGCAAATTGATCAGAAATTGGCTAATCAAAAAGTGGATCAGTTTGTTAGTGAGCAAATGAAAAATTTAAAAATCCCCGGAATGGCAGTTGCGATCATACAAAACGGCAAAATCATTAAGAAAACAACCTATGACTTTGCAAACCTGGATTGGAAAAATAAAGTAACGGAACACACCAGTTTCCAGATTGCATCCTGCACAAAACTTCTGACATCCACACTTCTCCTAAAAACAATATACAATAAGAAAATCAGTCTGGAAGATCCGGTTTCAAAGTATATTCCGGATTGTCCGAAAGAATGGAGTGATATCAAAATAGAAAACCTGATCAGCCATTCCAGCGGGATTGCTGATTATTATGAAAGTGATGTCTATCTGCCAACCGAAAAAATTGTGGAAGCGGTCAAGAAACTTCCTTTGGTCTTCAAAACTGGATCAAAACAGCAATATGCACAATCGGATTTTATGATTTTGTCTTACATTTTTGAGAAGATTTATAACAAAGCTTTTGTTCACATCCTGAAAGATGAAGTTACTGTTCCTTTAAAAATGAACGACGGCAATTTTGATATGGAATTCAAAGTAAATGGTCAATTTTTACGGACAGATATTATCCCCGAAAAAGTTACAACATATTACGATCTGAATGGTAAAATGCAGGCCTACAAATATCTTTACCCACAATATACTTATCCTGCCGGCGGTTATTTTGCCTCGATAGATGATATGGCAAACTGGGCAATAGGTCTGGATAATGAAGTCGTGTTTCCAAAATCATTTTCTGACAATTATATCTACAAAACAGACAAGATTGATGGTAAAGATGCGGATTTTTCCAAAGTCGGCTGGGTTACCGGCACAGAAGATGGTATTTTGTATGCAGGTCACAGTGGCGGTCCCGGATTAGCGGATATTCTCAGGTTTCCGAAAGAAGGCTACACAATTATAACTCTGTCAAACGACGGTGAACTTTTACCTGGGTTTTCCAGAGCAATCGCTTCTTTTTATATCAAAGAATTGTCTCCAAAACTTAAAATAGAAAAATTTGAAAGAGATTAAATAAGTGCAAATCTTTTAGTAAACTGATTATTATAATAAGAAATCCCTAAATTCGTTAGAAGTTAAAAGATATTATCAATGAAATTTTCAAAAATTATTATAGCAATTGCCTTATTGGCAATGCAAATGGGATTTGCCCAGGAGAAAGCAGATGTGGTTTTAAACAAAGCTTTGACTCAGGCAAAAGCCGAGAATAAAAACGTTCTTTTAGTTTTCCATGCGTCGTGGTGCGGCTGGTGCAAGCTGATGGAAAAAAATATGAACCTGCCGGTTACAAAACCTCTTTTTGATAAAAGTTATGTAACAACGTATGTTGATGTTCAGGAACGTGGCGAAAAGAAAAGTCTGGAAAATCCCGGCGGACAGGAATTGATGAACAAATACAAAGGCGAAACAGCAGGACTTCCTTTTTGGTTAATGTTAAGTCCAAAAGGCGAAGTTTTAGCGGATTCTTTTGATGCCAAAGGTGAAAATATCGGTTCGCCTGCAAGTCCGGAAGAGGTGGCTTCATTTCTCGTAAAACTGGAGAAAACTTCTAAATTAAATAAAACAGAACTCCAGACGATACAACAGGCTTTTGTGAAGAAAGATTAAAGAAAATTCCGAACTTAGGTTTGGGATTTTTAATTAGAATCGGTTTGGGGCAAGCATTTTTCTACCAATTTGTAGATGGTTTTCAATCGCTCGACCACTTCTTCCATATTTTTGGTGAGTCTTTTGACTTCTTGCGGATCCTTTGATTTCAGAACTTCGTCGCCGCTTTTAGAAATGCATTTTTGTTTTTCCGAATTAGATATCCTTCCTTCTGGAGATACTTTGGTCTGGATGCATTCGCAGGATTTTTTGGCGATTTCTTCTTCGATGATTTGGGCGGAGGTGAGGGAGAATGTTAGGAGGAATAAAATGAAGAAGTGGTATTTTTGAAGGGATGAATTCATAATTTTCAGGCTTTTACTTAACGAAGATAATTATTATTTCCTGTCACTTCGTTCGCAATGACATTATTTCATTAGTCAGAAAAAGAGATTATGAATATCTTTGCAATCCTAAACAACAAATAATGTTTTCAAAAATTACAGTTCACAGAGTCGGGAATAAGATCAACCAGGAATCTCTAACGCTTTCTCACGAGGAGCTTCAGCTGGAAGATGAGATGAATGAGTTGCTCGGAAATTATTTTATGAATGCCTTCAAGTCCGAAGAGCAATTTCATTTTTACAGCGATTCTTATTTGGTGAATAATCCGGTTTACAGTTCTGTTTCAGAAATTTTTGAAGACAAAGCCAAATTCCAGTGGGAGTCCGAAAACATCGCAAAACACCTTTACGACGCAGCAGAAAACCCGAGAGTTCAGGGTGGCGAACTGTTCATCGTTTACTTCGAAGGCGACACGATAGAATCTGTTGACGGCGACGATAAAAAAATAGATTCTATCGGGATTTTCAAAACCGAAAAAAGGGAAGGTTTCCTCAAAATTAATCCCAAAGACGAATCTTTTGACATCGAAAGAGATTTCGGAATCAGCTTGTCAAAAATCGATAAAGCGGCTTTGATCTATAATAGTGACAAAGAAAGTGGCTATGTTTTATCTGTCGTTGATAACAACAAAAACGGCGATATCTATTATTGGTTCGAGGATTTCCTGAAAGTAAAACAGCGCGACAATGAGTATTTCCACACACAAGAAACATTGTCGGTTTACAAAGATTTTATCACGCAGCAATTACCACAGGAGTTCGAGGTTTCAAAAGCAGATCAGGCAGATTTTCTTAATAAGTCCATCAATTTCTTCAAAGAAAAAGAAGAATTCAAATACGACGATTTTGTAAAAGAAGTATTGGAAGACGAGAATGTGATTGAGAGTTTTTCCAACTTCAAATCCGATTATGAGAACGATATGCAGATCTCAATTTCAGAAGATTTTCCGATTAATAGTCAGGCAGTTAAAAAGCAGCAGCGTCATTTCAAATCTATCATCAAGCTCGATAAAAATTTTCATATTTACATCCACGGCGACCGCAAAATGATCGAAACCGGACAGGACGAAAAAGGGAAATATTACAGATTATATTTTGAAGAGGAGAAATAATAGCGTTTGGATTTAACATAATATTAATCCAAAATCCTAAAAAATTTCTACCTTTGCATCTATGTTGAACAGAAAAAACAAATCTTTTCAAAAAATCATTTCGGTATTTTTCGCTGGGATGTACCTTTTTGTGGCTTTGTTTTCTTCGCAATTGCATAACCACAACGGCGAATCTTTCTTCAGAGATTCGGGTTTCAAAAAAACAGAGAAAACCATTTCTTCGGATATTTCCAAAAGCCAGTCCGGCGATTGTCTGGCTTGTCATTTTCTGGCAACGGGCAATTCTTTGGTTCCGGAAGAATTTTCTTTCCATTTTGAAAACCATACGCACGATACCAGACAAACTTTTTCTGTACAGGAAAAAATATGGTCTCAGACCAAATTCACTTTTCAGCTCCGCGGTCCGCCCGCCATTTCATAATTCTATTTTTCTCAATTTCATTTAGATTTTGAGAGAATTTTCCTTGAATTAATTATTCAGACATTTTTATTTGGGCAGCTTTTCCGTGCTCCACTCCCGCTATCCGCCTTTGGCGGATGATCTCCGTTCAGCCCGGGCTGCGGCGATTCGGTACTGAAATTAAATTCTGTGTATTAGAAATGTCACAATCCATGAAGTGCAAATACTTCATAATGATTATAATTCAAGGCTAGTCACTATACTTTTTACATTGTACAACGTACAAAAAACTAATTATGAAATATATTATTAGCCTGATGCTGATCTGTTTTGGATTTGCATCTATGTCTGCTCAGTATTCAGTTGAAGGCATTGCACAGGATTTTCACGATAAAACACCTTTGGAAAATGTGGTTGTTTCTTTCGGAAAATATGCCACAAAAACAGATAAATCCGGAGTTTTTAAAATCAAAAATGTGTCGGAAGGAACATATAATTTGACAGCTTCTCATCCCGATTGCGAGAATTATTCTGAGAGTTTGACGGTTGCGAAAGATCTTCATGTAACAATTAATCTGGAACATCACGTGAATCAAATCGAAACCGTAACACTTCACGGCAGCCATAAAAACAACGGAACAATGGTCGTAAAAACCCTTGACAAATCTGAAATAGAAAGAAATTCCACCGAGAATCTTGGTAATCTTCTCAAAAATATCTCAGGTGTTAGCGGACTCAAAACCGGGAATAATATTGTAAAACCAATTATTCACGGACTTTACGGAAGCCGGATTTCCATCATTAATAACGGTGTGAAAATGCAGGAACAAGAGTGGGGCGTAGAACACGCGCCGAACATCGATATTAATAACTTTCAGCATATTGATGTGATCAAAGGTGCTTCTGCGCTCAGATACGGAAGTGATGCCATTGGCGGCGTTGTAATTCTTGAACCAGAGATCTTTCCTAAAAAAGATACTTTGAAAGGTTCGGTCAATCTTTCTGGAATATCAAACGGAAGGGGTTTGGGAATCGATGTGAATCTTGCCAAAATATGGAAAAATGGCTGGGCGGTGAAATCCGGCGGAAGCATCAGGAAAATTGGTGATCAAAATGCACCGGATTATAACCTGAAAAATACAGGTTCTGACTTTTCATCTTTTAATTTTACGTTGCAGAAGAATACATTCAAGAGCGGTTTTTCCTTCGATTATTATCTAACAAATCAGAATCTTGGGATTTTGCGGGATTCTCACGTTTCCACGCCTCGGGATTATTATGAAGCAATGAATACACCGGTTCCATTTTATTCCGGTAATTTTAGTTATGAGATCGATAATCCGAGACAATTGATAGAACACCATTTGGCGAAGATCTCAGCTTTTAACCGTTTTGAGAATATCGGAAAAGTCTCGGCAGCTTATAGTTTTCAGTACAATCACCGTCAGGAATTTGATTTGAGGAGAGGCGATCTCAGTGCGATTCCATCGTTGGATCTGGCTTTGATGACGCATCAATTCAATATCAATGATCTTTTGGAAAGAGAAAAATGGTCTTTGGAAACAGGAATTGATGCAAGTTTCCAAAACAATTATTCTGATCCTGCAACACAGGCCAGAAGACTGATCCCGAATTATGACAAATATTCCCTTGGAATCTATTCGGTTTTCAAATATAAAATCACACCCGAACTGAATGCCGAAGCCGGAATCCGCTACGATTACAATTATTATGACGTCACAAAATGGTATGATAAAAGCGATTGGGAAAATCTGTATGCAGATTCTTATCCTGAGTTCTATGTGATGACCAATGCGAACAGAATTTTGACAAGACCTAAACTGACTTACAGAAATATGTCTTATAACGCCGGTCTGGAATATCATCCGTCCAATAATTTTAATCTGAAACTAAATTATGCAAAAGTCGGCAGAACCCCGAATATCGCTGAGTTATTTTCAGACGGACTGCACCATTCTGCAGCGATTATTGAGAAAGGAAATATGAGTATCAAAAATGAAGAAGGGCATCAGTTTAATTTGGTCGCAGATGCAAAGTTTGATATTTTACAAGGTCTGGAGATTTCGGCAAATCCATATTTTTTCATCACCAAAAATTTTATCAATCAGATTCCGAACGGAACTTTGCAGTTGACTCAGGCGGGAACTTTTCCGGTTTGGATCTATCAGCAGATCGATGCGAAAATGTATGGTTTGGATGTGGATGTGAATTTAAATATAACTGAAAACCTGTCGTATAAAGGAAGAGGCGCATATGTCCACGGTCAGGACGACACCAATAACGAGCCGCTGATTCTGATGATGCCACTGAATTTCACGAATGCATTACAATTTCATAAAAAAGAATGGAATGGATTGTATTTCAATGTCGAAAATCAAATCTCTGTGCACCAGAAACGTTATCCGATCCATAATCTGGATTTTACGGATTATGTTGCAGGAGAAGAGGTTACAACGGTTGTTGATATCAGTACACCTCCAAAAGGTTATTCGCTTTGGAATCTTCAGACTGGAATTGATATTGCGAAAAACTTCTCAGCAGGACTTTCGGTTAATAATATATTTAATATTTCTTACAAAGACTATCTGAACAGAATGCGATATTTTGCCAATGATATGGGCAGAAACTTCATCCTGAACTTCAGATACAAATTCTAAAATTATCAATCAATTATTAAAAAAATTAAACAATGAAAAATAAATTCAATCTTAACAAATTAGTAAGTGTTTTAGCAATATTATTTTTAATCTGCAATGTGATCTCCTGCCAGAGAGATGAAGATGTTGCTGCGGACGATCTGCCTCAGGAGGAACTGACAAATATTATCCTGAATGTAAAAGATGTTGCTACCGGAACGACTCAGTCTTACAATTACATCATTGGTTCTGCTGCTCCGGTTATTGCATTAACAGACGGAAAATCTTATGAAGTGACTACCATTTTCAAAAACGGAAACGAAGATGTCACTCAGGAGATCAAAGATGCGAAAGATGAACATTTCCTAATTTTTGATTTTCCAAAATCTACGATAAATCTGACAAGACTAGATACAAGTTCCTCTACAGGGGCATTGGGAAAAGTCGGGTTAATAACAAAGTGGGACGTGGTGAAGGTGGTCAATTCTTCTTCGCCATTACTAAAACTTACTTTAATCCACGAACCTGCATCTGCAAATGAAGCGCAAAATGGGACAGCCTGGGGAAGTGTAACAGGAGGCGAAACTGATGCTGAGGCTACGTTTGGACTAAGTAATTAAATTTAGAAATCCTATAAATAAAGATGCTCTTTTTTAGAGCATCTTTATTTTATTAGATTAAGTTAGATTTAAAAATAAAAAACTTTATTTCAATATTAATATTAATTAACAATATATATTTGTTTATTAATAATTAATTGCTACATTTGTTGCCTATTCGTTGAGAATTAACACGGTTCAATGAATTTTTATTTGATTTATTAAATTAAATATAAAACGATGAATAATTATTTATTTAAGAATAATGTTTTAATAATATTATTCTTGCTACTGTCTATTGATTGTTATTCCCAGTGTACAGGTTGTACGGTTACAAATCCTCCTGCCGGGAATTATACGTTTGCAACAAACAGTGTTGTCTGTTTTACGACGGGCACTACTACAATGGGTGATGTGACGTTCCAGAATAATTCGAAAATCTGTGTTGCAGCTGGTGCTACATTAATTATATCAACTAATGTCAATTCTTCCAGCGGAAGTAATGTTACTTTTGAAATCGCAGGGACATTACAGTTCAATCAAAGCCCGAACATCAGTTCTAATCTCACTATCAATATTGCAAATGGCGGAACACTGAAAGCCGGAGCAAACGGTGGTAATAATTTCACTTTTGGCGGTAGTACAAATACGCTGACAAACAATGGAACAGTCGCGGTAAGTGTTCTGGGTTTTGCAGGAAGTTCTACCAATCTTGTAGATAACTATAATCTGTTTACCATTGCACAGAACATCAATGTTTCCGGAACCACAACTTTTCGCAATTACGGAACTATCAATATTGGACAGAGCTATAACAACAACAGCACCAGTACATATCTCAATTGTGGGACAATTAATTCCGCTGTGGGATATAATCTTGGGGGCGGTAAGATCATCAATACAGGAACTTTCAATGTAGGAACGGGTTCTATAGATATGACAGGAACCAGCAGACTGGAGAATTATGGTACATTCTATTCCAAAGGGATTATCAACGGTGCAAGTACTACTGTTATTTATAATGAAGGATTGATGAAGATCACAACCTGGCAGCCCAATGGCGCAACGATGAACGGACCAACCTCTTCTTCAAAAAAAGGATATACTTATTTTCTCAACACAGTTAATCCGAATGGTGCCAAGGTCGGACCTAATCTTGATCTGACAAGATATACGCAGTATGAGGCGACGATGGTAAAAGCCGGAACCCAAGGGCAAAATGCAATCTTCAATTCTACGCCGACATACATCAATTCTTCCGGAACATCAACCACTTCCGCATTGGCGAATGTGACTTATGATTGTACGGGAAGTGGAAATTGCAGTGCGCCTGTGGTGACGGTTACTAATATTTGTTTGAACACCGATGGCTCTTTTCCGCCGGTTGCTAATAATGATACATTTGCCGTCAATGCCGGATCTTCCTCTGCAACATCTGTTCTGGCCAATGATCTGGAGCAGTATAATGGTGCAGCTGCAACAACTTCTAATGTTATTCTGACGCAGGTTTCCACTTCTAATGCTGATGTTACATTGAACACGTCGACAGGTTTGGTTCAGGTTGGTTCCGGTGTTGGTTCCGGAGCTTATACGATTAATTATCAGATCTGCCGTACAAGTCTTCCAAGCAGTTGCAGCACGGCTGTCGTTACGGTAAATGTTACCGGAATTGCGTCTGCGGTCTGCTACAAGCCGGCCGTCACAACAGGTACTACTTTGTCTACGAATGCAGGGATTACTGCTTTGGCAAGAGCTAATCCTGGAAGTACAAACTGGCCGGAAATCAGGAAAGGAGCCTGGATGATTTTAGAATCAAAGACCAAAGGTTTTGTACTGAACAGATTGACAACGGCGCAGGTTTCTGCAATTCCGTCGACCGACCTGAAGGAAGGAATGATGGTTTATAATACAACAATTAACTGTTTACAAATTAATACAGATGGGACAGCAGCCGGTTGGAAATGTTTCGATACCCAAACTTGCCCTGATTAATCATAATATAACACACACACAAAATGAAAAACTTTTATTTACTAGCTCTTATTCTTTTTTTTAATCTCAATTATTCACAGGTTGCTATTGGGAAAACAACTCTGGAATCGGCATCTTCATCAATTGAATTCGGATCGGAAAACAGAGGATTTGTACTTCCCTGGACTACAAGCGCTGCAAGCGTAACGAATGTTGTGAATGGCACCATGATTTTCGATGCTAATGATAAGAAGCTGAAAATATTTGCTAATAACTCTTGGAAAGATCTCACGGTTGCCACCAATGGAGCTGCCGACACTACATTGCAAGATGCTTTAACAGAGCAGACAAATGCGAAGATTTCTGTAGGAACAGCAACTTCTACACCCGGAATTTTGGTTCTGGAAGATACGAACAAGGCAATGATTCTCCCAAAAGTAGCTAGTCCTCATCTTAATATTATTGCGCCTACACCGGGAACGATCGTTTATGATACAGTAAAAAAAATGCTTGTGGTTTTTAACGGAACAGTCTGGACTTTTTGGAAAGCTTCTTAATATTCCTCTGCTCAAAACTTTATGATTTTTTTATAAAAATCACGGATGTATTTAATTTTGAAATTCCTTAGAAATTGCCTACTTTTGCAACCTAAAAATTTCAATTAATGAACGTTACAGCTACAAACCATGACGAAGTAAGTGCATTGCTTACAGTAACATTGGAAAAATCTGATTATAAAGAAAAAGTTGAAAAACAACTGATCAACTATGCAAAAAATGCACAGGTTCCAGGATTCAGAAAAGGGAAAGTGCCATTAAGTATGGTGAAAAAACAATATGAAGCTGGAATCGCTTTCGAAGAAATCAACAAACAGGTTTCTGAAGCGTTGAATGGTTATGTAAATGACAACAAACTAAGATTGGTTGGACAACCGGTGCCTCAGCCAGTAAATGATTTCGATCACAATGCAGAGTCTTTATCTGTAGCTTTCGAAGTTGGATATGAGCCGGAATTTACTGTTGATTTGACTAAATATGAAGCGCCTCATTACAAAGTAGAAGCTTCTGACAAAGAAATTGCTACAAGCGTAGAGAATATGCAGAAGCGTTTTGCAGAAAGATTGCCGGAGGATAAAATCGGTAAAGATTCTTATGTAGCTTTGGAAATCGCTCAAGTTGTAGAAGAAGGTGCAGAAGGTGAGCACAATCACGCTCCAAAAAACGTAACGATTTCTAAAGATCAGAAAGAAGCTTACGACTTGGTGAAAAAATTGAAAAAAGACGAATCTGTAAAAGTTTCTAAAGAAGATCTTCAGGCTAAAGAAGAATTGGCGACTCAATTAGGATTCTCCAAAGAAGATGCAGAACATCTTCACCACAACGAGGTTGAAGTGACTGTAAAAGATATCTACGGATTGAACTTGGCAGAACTTAACCAGGAATTGTTCGATAAAGTTTACGGTAAAGACGTAATTACAACTGAAGAAGAATTGAAGGCTAGAGTAAAAACCGAATTGGATGAATATTTTCAGCAAAATGCTGATGTTCATTTCGTAAACAAAATCCTTCAGCAAGTAAACGAGAAAGAAGAAATCAAATTACCTGAAGCGTTCTTGATCAAATGGTTGTTATTCTCTAACCAAAACATCACTTCTGAAGATCAGGCAAAAGAAATCCTTGAAAACGAGAAAAACATAATCAAAGGTCAGATCCTTGAAGGGAAATTGATGAACGATAACGATATCCAGTTGGATTATTCAGAAGTTCTTGGACAAGCAGAGCAATTGGTAAGAAACCAGTTAGCGATCTACGGAATCCACCATTTGGGTGACGATGAAGTTCAGAAATATGCAGCAGAAATGTTAAAAGACGAAAATCAGGTAAGACAAATCTCTTCTGAAGTTGCAATGGCAAAACTGAAAGATGTGATCCTGGAAAAATCTAAAAAGAAAGAAACTAAAATCTCTCACGACGAGTTTCTAGAAGAATTGAAGAAATAATTAATTCTCAATTATAAATAAAAGGCGATCCAGATTTTGGATCGCCTTTTTTTATGTTTAAAGTGCAGAGAGTATTAGTTGTATGCTGAAGCTCTCGAAGCTTCAAAATTGTCTGCTGAGGTTCTCGAAGACATTTAAAACCAATTAAAAATTCAAAAATAACCTCGGATTGATAGGTTGATTGTTTTTATGAACTTCATAATGAAGATGAGGTCCTGTAGATCGACCCGTGTTTCCGGATTTTGCAATGATCTGTCCGACTTTTACTCTGTCATTGGTTTCAACCAAAAGCTCCGAAAGATGTCCGTAAAGCGTTGCCAAACCATTGCCGTGTTCTACAATGACACAGTTTCCATAACCACCTTTCACACCTGCAAAAATCACCTTTCCTGCAGCAGCACATTTCACCGGACTTCCGTAAGCTACGGCAATGTCAAGACCTTTATGAAACTGCATTTGGTCTTTCTCAGCTGGTGCGTTGCTAGAGGCGTTTTTATCTTCTTTTACGATCGCTTGTCTTTTGATCACATTCCCTAAGCTATCTTTTTCTTCAGAAATGTTGGATTGATTTTCAATTTTTGAAGGATCAGCTTTTGGAGGAATTGGGTTCTTTCTGATGCCGAAGTTGGAAGAAATATAACCGTCTGTCGGAATTCCAAGAGGAACTTGCTGTAATTTTTGCTCAAGGTCGATGAGATATTGGCTGTATCGGTTGCTAACTTTTGCCAGATAAACTTCGTTTTGAAGACTGTCTTTTGCGAGTTTTTCAATCCTTAGATCAGATACATTTTTTGATTTCAGAAATCCATCGATACTTCGGATACTTTGATCTACGATTGCCAAATCTGTTTTGAGCTGAAGATGATCAATGCTGTCCTTTTCGTTATTGATCTTGACAAGATTGACCTGATAGACTTTATCATCAACACCATTATAAAGTTTTGCAATGATCAAAGCCTGAACAAAACAAGCAATTAACAGCAAAATGAGAACTATGTTTTTTTTCTTTTTCGATTTGAGATAGTTGACCATCAATTATTTTTTTAAAATGGACTGCAAAAGTAAGGAAATTTTATTTTTATGAGTATTAATAATGTTTTGTGAAGCATCTATCATCAATAAAAGTTAATTATTCTTAAATTTTTAGAAAACGGAAATTAGATTTATGTAAATTAACAAATTACATTAGATTTGTAACCTTGGAAAGTAATAGATATTTACAAATGAAAATGCAGAAAAAGTATGAGTAAGAAATTGACTAAATCATCTAAAAATGTACGTGTAGGCGTTTTGGGAAGTGGGAGTTTTGCCACAGCCATTGTGAAAATGTTGATCGAAAATTGTAAAACCGTTCATTGGTGTGTTCGCAACGAGTTTGTGAAGGGCGCCATCGAGCAACGTGGACACAATCCTACCTATCTCACAACTGTTTCTTTCAACCTCAAAAAATTACAGATCACAACAGATATCAATGAGTTGGTCTCTAATTGTGATGTTATCATTCTGGCAGTTCCTTCGATTTATTTGTCGGAAACTATGGAGAAAATGACGTGCGAATATCAGGACAAATTATTCTGTTCTGCTATTAAAGGTATCGTTCCCAAACATAATGATATCGTTGCACATTATTTAAAAGATCAATTCAAGATTGGATTCAAAAATCAAGCGGTGATTGCCGGACCTTGTCACGCAGAAGAAGTTGCGATGGAGCGGCTTTCGTATTTAACTGTTGCTGTTGCTCAGAAAGAAGATTCTGAAGTCTTACAAAGCATTTTGTCTTCTGATTACATTAAAGTCAATACAAGCTGCGATATTTTGGGTAACGAATATTCTGCGATTTTAAAAAATATCTATGCGATAGGAGCGGGGATTGCCAGCGGCTTGGGGTATGGAGACAACTTTATAGCAGTTTATGTGTCCAACGCTATCCGCGAAATGGAAACGTTCTTGGAAGCTATTTATCCTGAACCACGAGATGTGAATGACAGTGCTTATCTGGGCGATTTGATTGTTACGGCTTATTCATTATTCTCGCGAAACAGAAGTCTGGGGAATTTGATTGGAAAAGGTTATACTGTAAAATCTGCTATCCAATCGATGAGTATGGTTGCAGAAGGTTATTACGCCACGAAAGGTATCTATTCCATTTGTGAGGAGAAAAAGTTGAAACTTCCTATCATCAATGCGGTTTATGATATCCTTTACGAAGGAAAAAGTGCAGAGAAACAATTTGCAAAACTGACGGATAAGTTGACCTAGTGATTAATTAACAAAACATTACGATTTTCTATTAAGTGATTGGAATAGAATTTGCGAAATTTGATAAGTCGAAAAATAAAAACAAACACAAAAAATGAAATATTCAAAATTGAAACTGGCTCAGGAAGCCATCAAGCACAAAGGATTTCTGCAAAAGATTCCTTCCGTGTACCGGATGTTCAAATTATGGTACAGAGGCGAATATAAAATGAAATTCACCGATGTCTTGATTCCCGCTTTGGCGTTAATCTATGTCATCTCGCCAATTGATATCATTCCGGATTTTGTACCTGTTGTAGGTGCTTTGGATGATCTGGCAATATTGGCCTTGGCGATTCCAATGCTAATGAAAGAAGTGGATAAGTTTCTGCTTTGGGAAAGCCAACTCAGAAAAGGCAACCGCGAAATTCAAGATGCGGAAATAGTAGAATAAAAAAATTCCGATTCAAAACTGAGTCGGGACTTTTATTTTTAAACGCTGATGACTTCTTCAATCTCCGGAGCGTGTTGCTTGATGGTGCTTTCCACACCCAGCTTCATCGTAGAACTACTGATGCCGCAACTAGAGCAGCTTCCCAAAAGTTTTACGAATACTTTCTTCTCCTGAACGTCAACCAATTCAATATCGCCGCCGTCTTTCTGCAAAAACGGGCGGATACTTTCCAAAGCATCCATCACCTTGGTTACCAGTTCTTCCTGAATTTGATTTGTATTATTATCCATTTTATATATTTTCCTATTAATGACTCCGAATTACTTTTTCGGAGAACAACCAGCCATCGTTGTAATTTTTACAGCTTCGGTTGCAGGCAGATTTTTGTTTCTTTCAACAAGACTTTCTACCATATTTTGAGCAGTCTTGGTGTAAATCTCAGAAATCTTCGAGTTTTCCTGAAGTGCCGCCGGTCTTCCAACATCACCCGCTTCTCTGATACTCTGAATCAATGGAATCTCTCCCAAAACGGGAATCCCCAAATCTTCAGCCATAAACTGAGCACCTTGTTTGCCAAAGATATAATATTTATTCTCAGGTAGCTCTTCCGGTGTGAAATAAGCCATATTTTCTATCAATCCCAAAACCGGAATATTGATACTTTCCATATTGAACATCGCGATTCCCTTTCTCACATCCGCCAAAGCAACGTGTTGGGGCGTACTCACAATCACAGCACCCGTCACCGGAACTTCCTGAATGATAGACAAATGAATGTCTCCAGTTCCCGGAGGAAGGTCAATCAACAAGAAATCCAATTCGCCCCAATCTGCATCACGAATCATCTGATTCAAAGCTTTGGAAGCCATTGGTCCTCTCCATACAACCGCTTGGTTTGCACCAGAGAAATAACCGATTGACAGCATTTTTACACCGTAATTTTCAATTGGTTTCATCAGGTTTCTGCCGTTTACTTCTACAGAGATTGGTTTTTGACCTTCTGTATCAAGCATTGTCGGTACAGATGGTCCGTAGATGTCCGCATCCAGCAATCCAACTTTGAACCCCATTTTTGCTAATGTTACTGCAAGATTTGCCGCAACCGTAGATTTCCCAACGCCACCTTTTCCGGAAGCGATGGCAATAATATTTTGAATTCCGGCGATTTGCTTTCCTTTGATTTCATTTACTGGCGTTGCAGGCAATTCAGGAGAAGTAATCTTCAGTTTAAGATTGATTTGCTCTCCAAATTCCGAAGCAAATGCCTGCTTCATAGCAACTTCCAGTTTCTTTTTCTCGTGCATTGCCGGAGAGTGGGATGTCATATCAATATAAATATCGTCTCCCATTACCTGAAAATTACTTACCAGGTCTTCCACTTCTATCTCTTTCAGGAAATCCTGAACCTTTGATTTCGTCAGCATAAAAATTTTGATTCTTAATCCTGCAAATTTACGGATTTTAAAATTAATTTAGAATCAATACGATTTGTGATTTTGTCTATGCTGATGATTTTTGACAGGTGTGTTGAGTGGGAGAGTTTTAGCGTTCGAGAGATAAGGATCAATTAAAAACTCTCAAACACTCCCACACTCCAACTCAATTAGGAGCCGGGAACCTGCTGTCCGTTGCAATCTTTTTTGCTTCACGTTTTGTCAGGCTGAGGTTCTCGAAGCCCACGCAAAAAAGGATTTCCACTACCATTAGGGCTAGGGGTTTCGACATCAATCGAAGCTTTGTCAATAAAACACAATTTTGTCATTCTGAAAGAATTTCATCGAACAATGGAATTTGGATTTATAAAGTCTTCGAGAGCCTCAGACTGACAGTGAAAAAGCTTGTGTTACTAGATGTCACACTGAGCGGAGTCGAAGTGCCTCATAAGTAGTTAAGTGAATAATTTTTGAAAACTTACTTCTATCAAAATTTGACATTTTTAGCTCTCCAACTGCCCTTCCCATTTACTCACCGCAGACGTCGCCAACGCATTACCCAATACATTTGTCATACTTCTTCCCATATCGCAGAAATGGTCGATTGGTAAAATCAAGGCAATGCCTTCCACCGGAATATCAAACATTCCACAAGCTGCGACGATGATTACCAGACTTGCTCTCGGAACGCCGGCGATTCCTTTACTCGTCAGCATCAAGACCAAAAGCATAATGATTTGCTGTCCAAGTGGCATATCAATGCCGTAAATCTGAGCAATAAAAATCGAGGCAAAAGTCATATACATCATACTTCCGTCCAGATTGAATGAATATCCCAAAGGCAAAATGAACGAAACAATTCTGCTGTTGCAACCAAATCTTTCCAGTTCTTCTACCAATTTTGGGAAAACCGCTTCGGAACTTGTGGTGGAAAATGCAATCAACAAGGGTTCTTTGATTCTTCTCAACAATTCGAAAAGTCTGTTGCCGAGAATCATATAACCAACCAACAAAAGCACCAGCCAAAGAATTCCGAGTGCAAAAAAGAAATCCCGTAAATAGATGGCGTAAACTTTGAAAATCTCAAAACCATTAGTAGCAACCACCGCAGATATCGCTCCGAAAACACCTAATGGTGCAACCCACATAATATAACCCACCATTTTTAAAATGGCGTGAGCAATAATATCTAAACCTTTAATGACTGGCTTCGTATATTCTTCGCCCATCGTAGAAAGCGCAATCCCAAACATTACGGAAAATACTACGATTTGAAGAACTTCATTAGTAGCAAAAGCTTCAAATAAACTTTTCGGGATGATGTGTGTCACAAAGTCTTCCATAGAAAATCCTTTGCTGTTCTTTACAATATCAGAAGCAGAAGAAACATCCTGAATCGGAAGCTGCGTCACGTGACCGGGTTCCAGCCAATTTACCAAAACCAAACCAATCGACAATGAAACCAAAGATGCAGTGATAAACCAAAGCATCGCCTTTGTCCCAACACGTCCCACCATTTTGATGTCGCTCATTTTTGCAATTCCAACTACCAGGGTTGAGAAAACCAACGGCGCAATAATCATCTGAATCAGTCGGATAAAAACGGTTCCAAGCAACTTAATGTTCTTGGCAAATTCTGCATTTGATTCCGGATAACTGGTGTGGACGATTCCTCCTAAAATAACGCCCAAGATCAATGCGACGATAATTGCGATAAACAGTTTATTTTGACCTTTCATAACTTTTATTATAAATTTTGTTTTTTTTAAACGCAAAGATTATTTTTTGCGACTTAAAGATTTAGAGTGCAAAGAAACGAATGAATTCGTTGTTTAAGCGCTCGCTTAATCATTTGCTTTAGCAAAATCTTTGCTCCTTAAAATGTTTTCAGCAATCAAAAACCTTTGCGTTGAAATCACAACGATGCAAACAAACCATTTCAAGCGAAGCGACTTTGTGACCCTAAAACGGTTTCAATTTTAAAAAATCCTTGTGCGCTTTGTGTTTAAATCTCAGCACCGCAAGACTCAATGTAAATTGTAACTGAACAAAACTAATATTTTTGAGAGAATAACCACTTATTTTTTAAATTAATATTAAGACAATCAGGAAATTCATCGGGTTTCGCATCAATAAATATAAAATAGCATTCACGCACAGTTCAAATTAGAAATCGTTCTTTGTATAAATCTGATTTTGAATGAAAAGAGATGTTGAAATTGTCATTATTTCTGATGTCCATCTTGGAACTTACGGTTGCAAGGCGAAGGAATTATTGCGTTATCTCAATTCCATCCGTCCGAAAACTTTGATCCTGAATGGTGACATTATTGATATTTGGCAATTCAAAAAATCATATTTCCCGAAATCGCATCTCAAGGTTGTCAAGAAATTAATCTCATTTGCAACAAAGGAATCGGAAGTTTTTTACATCACAGGAAATCACGACGAGGCATTTCGAAACTTCACAGATTTCGAGTTAGGGAAATTGAAACTTTGTAACAAGCACGTTCTGAAACTTGGCGACAAAAAAGCGTGGATTTTTCACGGCGATGTTTTCGATGCATCGGTTCAACATTCCAAATGGATTGCGAAATTGGGCGGACAAGGTTACGATTTGCTGATTGCCATCAATAATATTGTGAATTGGTTCTTAGAAAAAATTGGAAGAGAGAAATATTCATTCTCAAAAAAGATTAAAAACAATGTCAAAAAAGCCGTGAAATATATCGGTGATTTTGAACTCACAGCTTCGGAACTGGCAATAGAAAATAGCTTCGATTATGTGATTTGCGGACATATTCACCAACCTCAAATCCGTGAAGTGATTGGCAAAAAAGGAAAATGCACTTATTTGAATTCCGGCGATTGGGTAGAAAATTTGTCAGCCTTGGAATATCAGAATGGCGAATGGAAACTCTTTGTCTATGAAGATGAAAAACATAATCTGAATGATGAAGAAACTGACGAAATGAAAGAAATTAATAGTGAAGAACTGATGAAGATCGTGACAGAGATTTTATAAGTCTGAGGTTCTCGAAGTGTTCATCAAATTTATAACAATTAAAAACACAAATATTTTATAATCAAGGAAGTATGAAAGTATTATATGCCTTCCAAGGCACAGGAAACGGACATCTCGCACGAGCTCAGGAAATCATCCCGATTCTCAAAAAATACGCGTTGGTAGACACTTTAATCAGCGGACATCAGACGCAGCTGAAGTCGGATTTTGATATCGATTTCCGTTTCAAAGGTATCTCTTTGCTGTACAATAAAACTGGCGGATTGTCTTATAAAAAGACATTTTTACAGAACAATTTCTGCAAAGCTGCAAAAGTGATTCGGGACTTGGATCTTTCGGCTTATGATCTCATTATCAATGATTTTGAACCATTGACTGGCTGGGCGGCAAAACTGAAGAATCTACCAATTGTGGAACTAAGTCATCAGGCTTCTTTGACTTTTAAGGAAACGCCAAAACCTGAGAAAAAAGATTGGTTGGGAAGTATGATTCTAAATAATTATGTGCCTTGCAAAAAGAAAATTGGTTTTCATTTTGAAAATTATAATTCACACATCAAAAAGCCTGTTATCAGACAAAAAATCCGCAATCTGAATCCAACAAATCAAGGCCATTATCTGGTTTATCTACCGAGTTTTTCGGATGAAGTGATTACTAATTTCCTGACGAGAATTGATGTTAAATGGAAGGTTTTCTCCAAATACGCGAAACAAATTCAGAAGATCAACAATGTGGAGATTTTCCCGATTGATGAGAAAAAATATCTTGAAATGTTCGAATCTTGCGAAGGCATTCTTTGCAACGCTGGTTTTGAAACGCCTGCGGAAGCAATGTTTATGGACAAAAAACTATTCGTAATCCCAATCGAAAATCAATATGAACAGGAATGTAATGCCTTTGCGCTGGACAAAATGGGCGTTGCCAATTCTGACAAACTGGACCCGATAAAGATTCGGGAATGGATTAATTCTGATAACTTGATTGAGGTCAATTATCCGGATAATATAGAAAGTATTATTACGAAAGAGGTTTTGTATTGATGTTTTTTGAACACAGAGCTCAGTAAGTTTTTTAATTACACTGTGTTTTAAGTTTCACAAAGGCGTAAAACTTAACAAAGATAAAAGGAACGATTTCTTCTTTAAGCGAAGCGGCTTTGTGGAACTTAATATAGTTTTTTTGTCAAAAATCTTAGTGTGTTTAGTGTTCAAAATTCCACTAGTATCAACTCTTACTTCCCCCGATTTTATTGAATTTAAATATCAAAGTCAGCATAAAATAACGGCGCAAAATCAATTCTTCTTTATCTTCCACATAATTATCGCCAATCGTCCTGGTGATATTTTGACGCTGATTCAGCAAATCATAAACTTTGAATTTCAACATCACCTGCTTCTTGTAAAACTGATAAGTCAAACTCGAATTCCAAAAATAGGACGCTCGGTTGAAACCTGCAGAGATGTTGGAATTGTTCGCATACCGGAAGTCATTTTCCCAGAAAAGGTCTTTTTTCAGAAAATAATTGGTCGTTCCAAGATTGATATTTTGATTGGCGATTTTCGTTTTGTCCAAACCGTAATTAGTATAATGAGAATAGGAATAATTGATTCCGAAAGACGAACGAACATCCATAATATCTTTCCAATTGAGCGTTACATTTAATCTTGGATAAAGCGTGTAAATATCATTGGTAAATTGCGTGGCGTCCACAAAACCTTTCCTGTAGCTGTAACTTGTTGAGAAAGTCGGTGCAATTCTCAAACGGTTTCCGTTCCATTTGTAACTTTTGGAAAACGACGTGTTGAAGTTTGCACGCTTGTTTCCGCTGATATTGGCGTAAGTGCTGAACTGTTTTCCGGACTCATCAAAGTAAGAAAAATCCACAATGTCATTATTGATATAACTGAAATTCATCGAGGCAAAAAAGTTAATTCCTCTCGCTACATCATTAGAATTATAATTGATGTTCGTTGAGTTTTGCCACGTACTTTTCAAATATTTATTTCCCTGAACGGTGATTAATGGATTGGAAATATCAACGAAAGGATTCAGTTCCATTGCCGCCGGAATCGTGTAGTTGGCGTTGTTCGTAATTCTCAGACTCTTGCTTCTCGTGAATTTGTATTGGAGCATCAAACTATATTCGGGCAACACAAAATTCTTTTTGAGCGGAGTATTTTCCTGATTGTAAATCGAATTAAGGTCAAGTTTCGAATAATTAAGGTTGGCACCAGCGCGGAAACTCAGCTTTTCTTTGTTGAGGTTGTAATTGATTTCCGTATTCAGGAAATCATTATTTTGATTTAATGTATTAGATAATAGCGAATTATAGTTTGAGTATTCATTTGAATTAATATCAAAATCATTTACTATTTTTTCATTACTCAGATTCTGATGGTCAAAATTCATTTCCAGAGAAACTGTCGCTGAGTCAGAGATTGGTTCAAAATATTTGAAGTCAGCTCCAAATGTATTCCTCGAATTTTTGGTCTGAGAGAACTGATTTCGGTAATCATTATCTTCCGGCGTTTGAAAAAACAAAGTTTCCTGAAGATTATAATTCCGGTTCACACTTTGCGCAAAAGTATTATTGATGGATGCCGAAAGCGAGCGTCTTTCATTTTTGAATCTTCTCGTAAAACCGATTGTCGGACTGAAGTTGTTGTTCTCGGAACTTCCTCTTACAGAACTTTTGCTGCTGTTCAGATTTTCATCGTCTCGAAGTGTGAAAGTATTGCTGTCGCTGACATTATCAACCGAAGTGTTCGCAAAATTGGCAGAAATTGTAACGTCTGTCAGCGAATCAATTTTAATGTTAGCATCCGTACTCGTATTGAATTTCCGAGTGTCCGAATTTCCGTTTCGTTCCGAGTTTTTATCCAGTTTATAATCCGGCAGAAAAGTGGTTCTCGACGTTTTAGAATAAGTTTCCAGATTGCTGTCGTTGTATTGCAGACTGAGTTTTTCCAAGTCCAGTTTGTCCCCGATTTTATCCGCATAATTGATTCCAATCATCGAAGTTCGCAGAATTCCGCTATTGACGGCCCGGCCATTCACGGCCGAATTTTTACTCTTGGTTCCGCTGTCAAAGAAATTATCTACGGAAAATCCTGTGGTATTAATATTATTTGATGCAGCAATCAAGGCAATGTTTCTGTCTTTCTGGAATCTTGTCATAAAAAGATTGCCTTCATACCGTTTGTTGCTGCCGTAGCCGAGACTCAGATTGTTGAGATTTCCTTTGTTATTTTTTTCATCGATATTGAAGTTGACCGTCATACTGTCGGATTTTGGCGTTCTTCCAGTGAATTCTTCTTCCTTGGTTTTCGAAGTTGTGAATTGAATTTTCTTGATGATGTCTGCGGGGAAAGTCTGCAAAGCAATCGTTCCGTCCTTATTGAAAAATGGTTTCCCGTTGATGAGAATTTTGTTGACAGGTTTTCCATTAATAGTAATTTTTCCATCTTCATCGGTTTCCACACCTGGAATTTCTTTTAGTAATTCATCGATTTTTGCATCAGGTTTTACTTTAAGATAGGAAGCTGTGTATTCAACTGTATCTTTTTTGATTTTGACAGGCGAAACTATAATCTTAACTTCTTCGATACTCGTTACTAAATCTTTTATGAGTTTGATGTTTCCAAGTTCTTCATTTTTATTAATGACCTCGAATTTTTTAGAATAAGTTTTGAGTTTATCACCCGTGATTTGTAAAAACGAAGGCTCATTCTGAATTGGAACCTTAAAGCTGAAATTCCCGTTTTTATTAGTTCCAGTAAAATTGATGATGGAAGAATCTTTTTGTTTGATTAATGAGACCGTCGCGTTTTCCAAAGAAGAATCATTGTCGTCGGTCACTTTTCCACTGATGGCGTAGGTTTGGGCATTCAGTTTCAGGAAAATTAAAATAAAGAGGATCCAGAGTTTCTTCATTAGTAGTTTTTACCAGATTAGATAACAGGCTTTAGGTGTTAGATACAAAATAAAGATTATGTTAAATGCTAAGTCCAAAAATAGAAAAAACCCCTGAAAAATCAGAGGTTTCGTTATTATTAAATCTTTATAAGATTAAGCTTTCAAATATCTTGCATAAGCATAACCTTCTTCACCGTCAGCAGTTTTGATCTTCCACCAGTCGTCAGAAGATTGCTCAACTAAAGTTACCGTTTCACCTTTAGCTGCTTTTCCTACAACAGCAGCATCCGTAGAAGGTTCCTGACGGATATTAAGGTTTGACTCATCTGTTGCAACAGTTAAAGAAGCACCAGCTGTCAATCCGGAAACCTGAACATCGATGTTAATATCTGTTGCAGTATAAGAAGAATCTATAGCACCCAAAGCATTCCAAACTGAATCTTTTGAAGCGCTGTTTGTTGTTTTTCCTGTGATGTACAAAATACCATCCTGTTCCTGAACAGAAAGGTCGGAAAGTCCAGCAGACTGAGCTGCAGACACTACACTTGCGTATTTATCTTGTAAGCTCATAATTACTTAACTGTTATTTTGTTATCGTATTTACCAATTTTCAAAGCATCTACAGACTCTTTTACTTTTCTGGCGTTAGCAGAAGTTGTAGTACCTGTCAATGTCAAAGTTCCTGCAACATCTTCAGCTTTCACACCTGGGATGTCTTTCAGTGCTGTGTTTACTTTTGTTAGAACTGCTGCATCAACAGTATTGACTTCAACAGCCGGAGCAGTTGCCATTGGTGCTACAGTTGCCATATCGTGAACATCTTTCACACCTTCCACTTTTTTCAAAGCATCGATGGCTGCTTGTTTGTCAGCTTCGGTTGCGAAAACGCCACTTAGGTGAGCCTGTCCTTCTTTCACTTCAACAGAAGTTCCCGGATAAGCCGTGATTACAGTGGTTGCCTGTGATGTCAATTCTGCATCAGAGACTTTCTTTTTACAAGAAACAGCCGTCATTGAAACCATTAAGGCAAGAGCAGCAATTTTAAATGTTTTTCTCATTGTATTAAATTAATTTATGTTTTTTTTAAGCAGTAAAATCAATGCCAAAAATAATGTGTATCATAATTTCCGATCTTAAAATTTTAAACTTCTATTAATGGTAAAATTAATTTTTTTTTCAATACAGAAATTAACTTTATATAAAAATTAACAGAGTTGTTTATTTAAAATAAAAAATGGGAACACAGATAATCTGTATTCCCACTATAAAAATAAATAGTTATTAAAAAGAAATGGTATTCACTGTTGCGGAGGCAGACGTTGTAGTGGTGCTTTTCAATGTTGCTCCGGTTGTAGAATAAGTTCCGCCCGTGTATAATCCCCAAGCGGTGGCGCCACCTGCAAAGCTTCCGCCAGTGTAACTTCCGCCGAAATAGATTTTATATTGAGTAGATTTTGCCAAGTTCGGACTAGAGAAATGGAAATAGTAAACTGCATTTTTCGGTTTGAAGGTTACCATTTCTGTTCCTGCAACATTTTCGATGTGAAGCAAAGATGTTGCAGCCAATTGGGCAGAAGATTTGATGTACATACTTACTTGCGTAGAAGCTGTTCCCATCGCTTTTGTCATACTTGCGTTGGAACCTGCAGAAATAAGAGTTCCGCCGTTCATCAGGAAAGTTCCGTTGTAATCGATGCCTTCTTCCGGCTGGCTTGTCGGTCCGTTTACGATGGTTGTTCCGCCGGTGATGGTGATGTTTCCGTTGCTGTCAATTGCATCACTTCCTGTCACGATATTGATTCCGCCTGTGATAAATAGATTACTTCCATCATTAGACTCAGTTCCGCCGGAAACTGTTCCGTAAGTCGCGTTAATTCCGTCGTTGGAAGCAGTAATATTATTTACGCCACCTGCGAAAGTAATCAAAGGTGCTTCAACACCTTCTCCGACACCAGAAGTTGCAGAGATTGCAGAAACGGTATTCGTTCCGCCATTGATTGTCACGGAAACATCAGAATGAATTCCGTCATCAGTTGAAGTGAAGGTATTATTTCCGTTATTAATCACTATTGCTCCCGCTGCGACCAATGTTTTTGGGTGAGAATAATCTGTCCCAGAAACCAATAAACGTGCGCCGGTTGTTGTGATTTTCAAAGTTGGATTTCCAGTTGCTGTTCCGATGGTTACTTGTCCGTCAGATTTGATTCCTTTTCCTGCGATTCCTGAACTGTTCGTCGTCAAAGAACCACCGCTGATAATCACGTTTGCATCGCCGGAAATTGCCGCTGAAGAATAAGAATCTGTTGCGCCTGTCGTGTTTGTGTATTTTGCACCAGCTCCGGCTGTTGTAATATTGATTGTTCCTCCGGAAATCTCGATATCGGCATCGGCAGAGATTCCTTTTGTTCCGGTTGCGGTTGCAGTTCCGGTTACAGTAACTGTTCCATTGGAAATGCTAACTTTTCCGTCTGCTTTGATTCCTGTTGGATAGGATGGGTCGAATCCGCTTCCGGATGCATTTAATAAAATTGCTCCTGAAAGATTGACAGTCGTACTTCCGCCGGAGATTGTTACATTTCCGTCTGCTGAGATTCCTTTGCTGGCTGTTCCGGAATTAGTTAAAACCAAGGTTCCTCCAAGAATGTTGATATCAGTATCAGAAGATATTGAAGCCGAAGCATAAGAATCTGCGACACCAGTTGTATTGGTATAAGCTGCCCCGTTTCCAGCTGTTGAAATTGTAATGTTTCCACTGTTAATGTTAATTTCTTTACCTGTCGAAATTCCTTTTCCGCCGTTTGCAGTTGAAGCTAAAGTCAAATTAATAGTCGCATTGCTCACCGTCAAAACACCATCTGTTTTAACTGCAGTAGAGTAGGAAGGGTCAAATCCGGTTCCGGAAGCCGTAAGAACTGCCGCTCCAGAAAGATTTGCTGTAATATTTCCCCCGCTGATTGTGATGTTGCCTTTTGCACTAATCGCTTTGGATTGAGCTCCTGTTAAAATCAGATTAATGGTTCCGCCGGAAATATTGATGGTGTTACTTCCGGTTTTGATTCCCTTCACATCAGCCGAAGTCAAAGTTGAGGTTATCGAACCTCCAGAAATTGAAACTGCCGCATCGCCTGCGTCAACGGCATCAGCAGTTGCTGTTACATTCAAAGTTCCGTTGCTCATTGTGAAACCTTCGGAATGTAATCCGTCAGAAGCTGCGCCAGTTATTTTAATAGTTCCATTTTGGATTTCGATATCTTTCGAAGTTGAAATGCCGTGTTTTTTAACACCATTAATATTAAGCGTTCCTGTTCCTGTGAAAATAATTTTTCCGTCGGTTTGTAAAGCACCGTTTTTGGTATTTGCAGAACCGTCAGTTAGTGAACTCGTTGTTCCGGATTGTAAAGTAAAAGAGTTCGTTTGCGCGCCTGTTACAATGATTGCTGGTCCGGATGCATTTGTCAGATTAAGATTATTAAATACAAATTTTGCAGGCGAAGTAGAACTCATTGTCAGACTTCCGCTTGTGCTTGTTCCCAATAGATTGTACTCCAAATTACTGGTTGTTGAAGTTGAAGTGACCGCAACCGTTCCTCCTGTTGCCGTGATAGTTACACCGCTTGTAGAATAAGGATTGATAATCGTTGCGTTATCCGTTCCATTATAAATAATGTAAATTTTGTCAAGCGTTACAGCATTGTTTGTAAAAGTCAAACTATCAATAACCGATTTTCTGATATCCAAAGTGCTGGTCTGTCCGCTCAATTTGAATTTCGAATAGGTGTTGTCCAATTTGATGCTGTCAACCGAAGCAATTGGCGAAGCATACATCGTATTTCCGGAATTGTGAATAACCACTTTTTGCTGAGCTTTCATCGAAAAAGAGAAAAGCATCATTACTATTAATAAGATATACTTTCTCATTTTTTAATAAATTTAATCGTTACACCATTCGCCTGAACTAGGTAAACACCAGCGTTTAGTTTAGAAACATTGATATCTTCGTCAGATTTATAAGTTCCAGAAACCAATAATTTTCCTTCAAGGCTGTAGATTTTCACATCCAGAGATTTTACCTCAGACTTGATTCTGATATAATCTGTGGAAGGATTTGGATAAAGCTGAAGATTACTTTTATTAAGACCAATATTCTGAGTCGCCAAAACTTCGTCCGTAAAAGTGATTTTCTGAATGATGCTTACAGGAATGCTAGTTTCAGTAGCATTGGCTTCAGATTTTACGAGAAGATTGTCTCCCGAAAAATAAAGTTTCCCTGATGCCGAAACATTGAAACCCTGCTCAGTTCCAGTGTAATATTTTATTTTAACACCTGTTTGTGCGAAAGTGAAAACTCCGACAAACATTAGAAAAATAAAAGACACTTTACTGAAAAAGTGATAGTTATTGTTCATTTTTAATTATTTTAATGAACAAAAATAAATTAAGTGGTTTCGCAATGAAAATAAATGCGGAGAATTAAGAAAATGTGTCGGTTTTTGGAATTATTGATAAGATTATTGAGGTAATGATTGGATAATGATATTTATATGCGCTTTATTTTCAGTCTAATAATATCTAAATTCTATTATCTGATGTCAATGTTATTTAATCCTCAAAAACTCCTTCGCCAGCTCAATCATTTTCGGGTCACCCGTGTATTTTCCTTTTTCATCGGAGAGTTTTACGGTTGGAATCCATTCGTTATTAATGCCTTTTACGCTGATGAGTTTCATTACTATATTCATTGGTTTCAGGCCAACATCATTCGTAAGATTGGTGCCGATTCCGAAAGAAATTCCGATTCTTCCTTTGCAGTAATTCGTGATTTCTTCAACTTTTTCGAGATTTAGTCCGTCTGAGAAAATAATATATTTGAATAGTGGATTAATTCCTTGTTTCTGATAATGCGCAATGGTTTTGTCCGCAAATTCCAAAGGGTGGCCGCTGTCGTGACGAACACCGTCAAACAACTTTGCAAACTTTTTATCAAACTGCTGGAAGAAAACTTCCGTCGTGTAAGTGTCGGAAAGTGCGACGCCCAAATCACCACGGTAAACATCCACCCAATTTTCCAACGCGATAGAATTCGCCATCTTGAAACCAAATTCCGCCGCGTGGAACATAAACCATTCGTGGGCGTGCGTTCCAATCGGTTTTACGTTGTAAAGCATCGCCAGATGAACATTCGAAGTTCCGGTAAAAGTTGATTTTTTATCCTGAATCAAAGCATCCATTACCAATCTGTGAACTTTATAAGAATGTCTTCTCCTCGTCCCAAATTCTGCAAATGGGACACCGAGTTCCGTCAGATGTTTTGCTTTTTCAACGGTTTTTTCGATGACTTCTTCGTTGGTTTGTCTTTCCAGATGATTCATTTCGTAATGAAGTTCGCTGATGAGCGCCAGCAAAGGAACTTCCCAAAGAATGGTCCTGTACCAAAGTCCTTCAACAGAAACTTTTAATTCATTTCCATGCTGTTCAATCTTTACTTCAGATGGGTCGTAATGAAAACCTTCCAGGAAATCGAGATAGGGAAGAGCAAGATATGGACAAGTGACTTTCAGATATTTTTTTTCGTCCTTAGTGAGTTTCAGTTCTGCCATTGCGTTGACAGATTTTCTGAGTTCGTCTGCAAAACCTTCCGGAAACTCGTGTTTTCCTCGGTTGATGAATTCGTATTTTACAATTTCGTTGGTAAATAATTTCACGACTGCATTTTGCATTGTGATTTTGTAAAAGTCATTATCCAGAATAGAATTCAGCCGAACCTCGCGCATAAAAATATCGTTTACACAAATCTAAGGAATTTTGTTGAGGAGATTATTTACAAACGCAAAGGTTTTGAATGAATGACTTAATATTTTTAAAAAAAAAGAGAAACGAATTCTTCGTTATTAAGCTGATGTTTTATGGATCTGCTTACAGATACAGATACTTCAAAAAACTTAAATCTTATTATTTTCATATTTAATCTTTGCGTTAGTGTCCATAATTTCCATATCATAAAGTTTACAATTCTTACTTTTGCAAAAAATTATTTGAAATGGTAAAATCGCTGATGTATTTTGTGGTCGGAACGTTGATTAGTTTTTTCCTGAGACGGATTACAGGAAGTCCGTTGGATTTCTGGGTAGAACTTTATGTGGCTTCAGCATTTGGAATTGGCTGGGGATTGGCTTATTTCGTTGACCATCCGGATTGGCCTTTGCCGAAGAAAATGGGAATTTCTTTTATAGGCATTATTTTCCTGGTTGTTTTAGGATTAATTCGTTTTGATTTTGAAACGGCCATTTCTTCCATCATCAAATTCTCTACGGTTTTCGTAGCTTATTATATGATAGCAAGTTTCCGGGAAAGCAAATCGTTGAGGTATTAACCTTAATAATATAATTTAAAAAGCCAGACTTCTCAGGAAATCCGGCTTTTTTTTAATGAATCATCAGGAAGCTTATCATAGCAAGTCCGGTCACCAGGAACATAAATGCCATAAAATTTATTGTAAATAATATAAAGCCAATTATTAGACTTACAATTCCGTGGGAATGATACACATTACGATGTGCAATAAAGAAATAGACGGCGCTGTAAATTAACATGACGATCATTATAAAATAGATAACGTTGCTAATAAAGCCAATATTCGTTGAGTCAGACAGTTTATTTAAAAATGAAAAAATAAGAATATTAAGTAAAAGAAAAGAAAAATAATGAAGTGTAAAAATACCGTGGTCAAAATACCACCACTTTTTCTTGTTGTGGAATATCCATAAAAACAAGGCAAAAATCGGCAGATAGATGAAAAGTGCTTTTGGCAGGTTATGAAAAGATGTTTCAAAAAGATTTTTAAGAATATCTCCTTTTTTGACGCCCTTTTCTTTTAGTTCAAAAAATTTATGAGCAAACGGAACTTTAATAAAATCAAAGGAAGAAGGATTTTTGGCAATCGCAGAATCATAGGATTTTCTGTTGTTATATCCGGAAACATTAATATCGTGATCCAACGATTTGTTCATATCGAAAGTTCCCTCTATATCATCAACTTTGGTAGAATCCTTAAGAATGGCATTTAGCTCTGCAACATAAATACTGTCTTTTTCTCCTAATTTTTCCTTGCTTTTATAATCATCAAGTTGCTTTTGTATTTCAGAAATTTTGCTTTTTTCAGACATTAATTTTGTAGTGCCTTTTCCTTCAAAATTTATATCAAAAGGCGGAAATAAAGCGAACAGAAAAAATGTGATAAAACTGACAAAAATATAAAGCTTTACAGGTGGAACAAATTGCTGTCTTTTTCCTTGCAGATAAGTATTCGTCAGTTTTCCCGGTTTAAAGAACAGATTTTTCAAAGTTCCCCAAAACTGTCCGTCGTAATGCGTGAAGTCTTCTACAAAATGAGTAAACAGATAATGAAAAGGCTGTCTGGTCTGGATATTCTGTTGTCCGCAATTAGGACAGTATTTTTCTTCGACCAGATGTCCGCAATTCAGGCAGTCTTTTTCTTCTCTCAGTTTTCCGTGACTCATTTTAGAATTTTCCTCAAAAATATAAAAAAGCAGTCTTATATAATAGTCTTCATATTAATTAATTTTAAAGATTTCAAAGGAAGTTCTATTTAATAACTCATTAATTATTAGAAAATTAAAATCTTTTTTACGGATAAATTTTTCAGGCGAAAAAATTTTGCTACCTTTGCACACCCGTAAGGGAAAATTATGTTTAATCGTAAACGATAAATTGTGAATACATTAAGTTACAAAACAGTATCGGCAAATAAGGCTACAGCAAATAAAGAATGGGTTGTTGTAGACGCTGCTGAGCAACCGTTGGGAAGATTAGCTTCTACCGTTGCAAAGATTTTGAGAGGTAAGCACAAAACGAATTTTACACCTCACGCAGATTGCGGAGACAATGTAATCGTTTTGAACGCTGGGAAAGTGACACTTTCCGGAAACAAGTGGGCAGATAAAACTTACATCTGGCATACAGGATATCCTGGTGGTCAGAAGTTTATGACTGCTGAGGAGCTTAAGAAAAAAGACGAACTGAAAGTTTTGGAAAGATCTATCAAAGGTATGCTTCCTAAAAACAGACTTGGTTCTGCTTTGTTCAAAAACCTTTATTTATATGAGGGAACAGAACACAAACATGAAGCGCAGCAGCCTAAAGTAATCAATGTTAACGAATTCAAATAATTAATATGTCTACAGTACACAAAATCGGAAGAAGAAAAACTTCTGTTGCAAGAGTTTTTGTTAAGCCAGGAACTGGCGTTATTAACATCAACGGTAAAGATGCTAAAACTTATTTCTGTACGGATGTTTTGGTTTATAAAGTGAATCAGCCATTTTTGTTGACAGAAACTGTTGATCAATATGATCTTAAAGTTAATGTTTTCGGAGGAGGGATTACTGGACAAGCTGAAGCTATCAGACTAGGGGTTTCTAGAGCATTATGCGCTATCAACGAAGAATTCCGTTTGCTTCTTAAGCCACACGGATTGCTTACAAGAGATGCGAGAATGGTTGAAAGAAAGAAATTCGGTCAGAAAAAAGCAAGAAAGAGATTCCAGTTCTCAAAACGTTAATCCAGACAAGAGACGGAGAGAAAAGAGATGGAAGATTATTAGTCTCATATCTCAAATCCTTAAGTCTTTTAATCTCACTTAAATATTGCCCGTTACGTTTAGCATCCAAACTTTACTCCCATCTAAAGTAAAGTTGATTGCAGAAAAGCGGAAAGTAAACTAACAAAAAACAAGAAAACATGGCAAAAGCAAATGTAAAAGACCTTTTAGAGGCTGGCGTACACTTCGGTCACATGACTAGAAAGTGGAACCCAAATATGGCTCCATACATTTTCATGGAGAAAAACGGTATTCACATCGTAGATTTACATAAAACAGCTGTTAAATTGGACGAGGCTTGTGTAGCTTTGGAAAAATTAACTTCTGCAGGTAAAAAAGTTCTTTTCGTAGCGACTAAAAAGCAAGCGAAAGAAGTAGTAGCAAAACACGCTGCTGAACTTAACATGCCTTATATTACAGAAAGATGGCCAGGTGGTATGCTTACAAACTTTGTAACGATCAGAAAAGCAGTTAAGAAAATGAACTCTATCGATAAAATGAAGAAAGACGGTACTTTCGAAACTTTATCTAAAAAAGAGAGATTACAAGTTGATCGTCAAAGAGCAAATCTTGAGAAAAACTTAGGTTCTATCTCAGACATGGTTCGTCTTCCTTCAGCTATTTTCGTAGTTGATATTATGAGAGAGCACATCGCAGTTACAGAAGCTAAAAAATTGGGTATCCCGGTTTTCGGTATCGTAGATACTAACTCAGATCCAAGAAAAGTGGATTTCGTAATCCCAGGAAATGATGATGCTTCTAAATCTATTGATATGTTGTTGAGCGTAGTTTCAGAATCTATCAAAGAAGGTTTATCTCAAAGAAAAGCAGACAAAGAAAAATCTAAAGAAGAAGGTGAAGTAGTAACTGCTGACAAAGACGCAGATTTCGACGCAGAATAATCAAAAGATTTTTTCTAAAAATAGAAAAGCGGCTTCAAATTTTGAAGCCGCTTTTTTTTGTGATAATATTTAACTATTAGTAATCTTTAGAAATATTTGGGCAGCTATTTGACTTCGTCGAAACCTATTTAATATATTTTTTATGGCAGCTTTTCCGCCTTCCGTTCCCGCTTTTTTTTGCCACAGCTTTCCCAATGCAAAAAAGAGCTCCACTCAAGTCGGGCTGCGTGCAATTCAACTTTCCTAATTGAAAACAAAAAAGCCCCACAATTTGTGAGACTTAATATTATATTTTAAAATTCAGAGTTTACCCTTTGAATTCTCCCATCGCAATGAATTTCTCCTGACGGTCATTCACCAATTTCTCTGGAGCTTGTTTAGATAATGTTTTAATATCTTTTAATAATACTTTCTTCACATTTTCATAAGTAGTTGCAGCGTCATAATGCGCACCTCCTAATGGCTCTGGAATGATACCGTCAATCAACTCTTGCTTCAGCATGTCGTCTGCCGTCAGTTTCATTGTTGCGGCCGCAGTTTCTTTATATTCCCAGCTTCTCCAAAGGATCGCTGAACAGTTTTCCGGAGAGATCACAGAGTACCAAGTATTTTCCATCATATAGACCTTGTTCCCAACACCAATTCCCAATGCGCCACCACTTGCACCTTCACCAATGATGATGGTAATAATTGGCACTTTAAGAGAGCACATTTCGAAGATGTTTCTGGCAATCGCTTCACCTTGTCCGCGCTCTTCAGCTTCCAGTCCCGGATAAGCCCCAGGCGTATCAACCAAAGTTACTACAGGAATATTGAATTTTTCAGCGAGTTTCATTAATCTAAGAGCCTTTCTGTAACCTTCAGGATTCGACATTCCGAAACGTCTGTGCTGGCGTTCTTTGGTAGTTCTTCCTTTTTGAGTTCCGATCAGCATTACAGTGTTTCCGCTGATGCTGGCAATTCCACCGATCATCGCAGGATCATCACCGAAATTTCTGTCACCGTGAAGTTCTACAAAACTCCCTTCGTCTGCCAAACCATTGATGTAATCTAAGGTGTAAGGTCTGTCCGGATGTCTTGATAGCTGAACTCTTTGCCAGGGCGTCAGATTTCCGTATATTTTTTTCTTAGTTTCTTCTATTTTTGTTTTGATCTTTTTGCAGGATTCATCTACATCAATGCCGCTTTCTGTACCCAGTTGCACACATTTTTCGTACTGATCTATCAATTCCTTTACAGGCTGTTCAAATTCTAAATATTCCATGCTTTGTTTGGATTAAACCCTCAAAAATAATGTTTTTTTTATAAATCGATTTTGAAAAAGACAATTAATTTTCTGCAATTGCTTTTTCTATTCTTTTCAAAGTTTCTTCTTTGCCAATAATGTTCATAATATCCGGAACCTCAGGACCTTTCAGTCCTCCAACTAATGCTAATCGAAGTGGCATCATTACTTTTCCCATTCCCAAAGAATGTTCTTCAGCAAAATGATGAATCGCTTCTTTCAAAGTTTCAGAATCAAATTCTGAAGTTTCCAATTTAGCAGCAAAGTCTTTCAAAATGGCGGAAGTTGTATCGTTCCAAGCTTTTTTCAATGCTTTTTCGTCATAAGAAGTTGGTGCTTCGAAGAAGAATTTTCCATCGTTGTAAATATCAATAACGAATGTTGCCCTTTCTTTCATTAATGAAACAATCTTCAAAAGTTTATCATCAGAAAAATTCAACGCTTTTACTTCATCAATTTCTTTCAATAAAACCAAAACTTCTTCGTCAGATTTCAGTTTCAAATATTCTTGGTTGAACCATTTTGCCTTTTGCGGATCAAATCTTGCGCCTGCTTTATGGACTTTATGAAGGTCAAATTCAGCAATCATCTCATCCATAGAAACGATTTCTCTGTCGTTTGCCGGAGTCCAACCTAATAATGCAGTCATATTGATGAAAGCTTCGGGGAAATAACCGGATTCTTTATAACCTTTCCATATCTCATCGCTTTCAGGATCTTTGAAGTTCATCGGAAAAACTGGAAATCCGAATTTTGCACCATCTCTTTTACTTAATTTTCCTTTACCTTCCGGTTTTAGAATTAATGATAAATGAGCAAATTCAGGAGTTTCCCAATCCATTGCTTCATATAATAAAACGTGCAAAGGCATACTTGGTAACCATTCTTCACCACGAATTACGTGAGAGATTTTCATTTCGAAATCATCTACTACGTTCGCAAAATGATAAGTCGGCATTCCGTCATTTTTGATCAGAACCTTATCATCCAAAGTATTTGTATTCACAGAAAAATTTCCTCTGATGATATCCTGAAGATTCAATATTCTGTCAACCGGCATTTTGAAACGAACCACATAAGGAATGTTTGCATCCAGCAATTTCTGGACTTCTTCCTGAGAAAGTGAAATACTGTTCTTTAATTGTTGTCTTGTCTGATAATTATAAGAAAATACGTCACCTTTAGCTTCAAATTCCTTACGGATTGCATCCAATTCTTCCGGTGTATCAAAAGCGAGATAAGCATAATCTGTTTTCAGGATCTGATCTTTATATCTGTCGTAGATGTCTCTTCTTTCCGATTGTCTGTAAGGAGCGTATGGTCCGCCAACTCTCGGGCTCTCGTCCGGGATAATTCCGCACCATTCCAGAGAATTCATGATGTAATCTTCTGCACCTTCAACATATCTTGCAGTATCGGTATCCTCAATCCTAAGCACAAATTCTCCGCCTTGATTCTTGGCAAAAAGGTAATCATACAAAGCCGTTCTCACGCCTCCGAGGTGTAAAGCGCCGGTTGGGCTGGGTGCAAATCGCACTCTTACTTTTTTCATATGTAAGTTTATATTTTTTTAATGGTCATATGCAATCGCTGTAATGCCTTGAATTCTTATTACTTTGGTTAACGGCGATTTCATATCAAATAATTATTTTAAAGCCAAGTTCATGACTGAAAAAATTGTGGTGCAAAATTAAGAAATTTAAAAGTGTTTATGGTGTTTAGTATATCATTTTATTCCTCTAAATCTTAAGTAAAATTTTATTGTGACGAGAAATAATGATGGATGTGTTTAAAAAATAAATTTAACTTTACACTACAACAAATAAACTTTGATGAAATGAAAAAAATATTTTTTTTTATAATGCTTTTTATAAGTCTGGGCTTGTTTTCTCAGAATTTTTATTCGGGTCAGGAGTTCTTCAAGAATAAAAAATATTATTCACCAAACAGATCCTACAATATGATTTTTCAGGATGATGGCAATCTTGTGATTTACAATACGAGAAGCAACTCTTCGGTTTGGGATTCTAAAACGGCTAATCTGGGAAACAAATCTCAGTTTCAGGCGGACGGTAATTTTGTGATTTACAATCGATCCGGCAAAGCTGTTTTTAGTAGCAATACTCAGAATAGAGGCGACGTGTTAAGATTACAGGACGACGGAAATCTTGTAATTTATAATAAAAATAATAGTCCTGTATGGTCTTCGATTGATAATAAAGTTAATAATGGCGGTAGTTGGAATCCAAAAAATAATAATATTAACAAGGGATATCGATTTGTAGTTAATGACAGAGTATATTCTCCCAATAGATCTTTTTATCTGATTTTTCAAAGAGATGGCAATCTGGTAGTTTATGATACAAATAATAATGTTCTTTGGGATGCTAAAACTGCAAATAGAGGCATCAGGGCTGAGTTTCAGAATGATGGCAATCTCGTGGTTTATGATCGAGGAAGTCAAGCGGTTTTCAGTTCAAGAACAGGAAGCAAAAACGGAACTACGCTTAAAATGCAAGATGACGGAAATCTTGTAATTTATGGATCTGGAGGCGAATCAATATGGGCTTCTAACAATAATAGATAAATTAACACGATTCTTGGAAAAGGTTATTTCAATTTAGGACGAAATTCGTATTTGGATAATCTTTTTCGAAATTGTATTTTTGCAGATTAAAATAAAAACTATGTTAGAAATAGGCGAAAGACCCTGGGGTAAATATTTTGTATTAGCAGATGAGCCCAACTATAAATTGAAAAGAATCGAAGTAAACCCCGGACAGAAATTATCCTACCAATTTCATTATAAAAGACAGGAACAATGGACAATCATTGAAGGAAATGCAACAATCGTGTTAGACGGGGAGGAGATCCCTTTAGCTTACGGACAAAGCATTTTCATTCCTCTTGGAGCAAAACACAGAATCATGAACCTTACCGACAAGCCGGTCATTTTCATAGAAGTGCAGACAGGAACTTACTTTGGTGAAGATGATATTGTGAGGTTGGAGGATGAATATGATAGAGAGTAATCCAAATGTATGAAATATCATTTTTAGTTGGATTAAAGAATAATCTAGAATATTCGAAGAAGTTTTATCAACATTTTCGTGATATCTATCCGGACGAACAACTGGTTTTCGTCAGCTTTGGAAGTTCTGACGGAACCCACGAATGGCTTGAATCTTTAATTGATAAAAATGTTCGGTTATTCTATGAACCCAATTCTAAAACACTTTCAGACACTTATAATAAAGCAATAGAAATCTCTACCAAAAACCATGTCTGTTTTCTTCATAATGATATGGTTTTGGGTAAAAACTTTGTAAAAGAAATTCAAAAAGCTTTGCAAATAAATCCTTTGATTTATTATAAAACAGTAGAGCCTCCAATTTTTGAAGATGATAACCGGCTGTGGAAAGAGATTCAGGATTTTGGAAATGATTTTGATGATTTCAAATACAATGATTTTTTTAAATTTGAAGAGCTCAACAAAAATAAAGAAAATCTATTTGTAGAAAACTCGAGTTTTTTTCTTGCTGCTGAAAAGGCTTTATTGACGAACATCAATGGATTGGATCCCCTTTTTAATCCGATGTTTTGTGAAGATGATGATTTGATTTTACGATTAAAACTTTCGGGACAAAAACCGCTTTTGTCTTTATCCGCAATTGTTTATCATTTTGTGAGCAAAACATCCAGGTTTTCTGAAGAATATCAAAATATCAGTAAAAAACTGGAAGAAAACTCTCACCGTAATTTTTATAGAAAATGGGGTTTTAGGAATGATTCCCTTCATCGAAATAAAAGAACTTACGGACTTATCCTGGAAAATAGTACAGAAGATTCCCTGAAGCTATTAGAACCTTTCGTTTCTCATATTTATACCAATGATGAAGTGATAAAATATGTTGAAAAAGAACAGGAAAAAACGGCTGTTGATTTAACTGAGAAATTTCGTAAAACATCAGACCCAATTGCGGATGATGTTGTCCTTAAATTTGATGCAGATAAAATCTCAGAAAAAAACATCAATATTTTTAGGAATTTAAATGATATTATCATTGCCAGAAAAACGAATAAACGGAAATACAAGTTTCTGGATTTTATTTTTCCTGTGTCTTCAAATAACTTTAAAGTAAGAGATGTCCATTTTAAAATTCTAAAAGAAAACCTTCTTGAAAAACAATTAATTGTAAGAAAAAATGTTTAATTTCCTAATAAGTATATCATACGGAATTACCGTAAACAACGAGACGAAAGAAATTAAAAAACTTTTGGATACATTAATTCCGCTGATTGACAGGAATGATGAAATCATCGTTTTACAAGATATTACAAACGAGAATTTCGAAGTTACAGCGATCTTAGAATCTTACGGAAAAAAAATTAAAAGGATCAAATCCTCTTTGAACGGAGATTTTGCCACTTTTAAAAATAATCTCATTAAAGAATCTACAAAAAAATATCTTTTCCAAATAGATGCAGATGAATATCCCGCTGATAATCTTATCAAAACTCTTAAACGATATCTCTTTAAAGAAAGGAAAATAGAATGTTTTTTTGTGCCCAGAATTAATATTGTAGAAGGCATCACAGAAGAGTATATCCAGAAAATGAATTGGAGGATAAATGAGGAAGGCTACATCAATTTTCCCGACTATCAGCCAAGGATTATAAAGAATAACAAAAAAATATTCTGGAAAAATAAAGTCCACGAATTTTTTTATGGTTATAAAAAATTCAGAGATATGCCGCAAGACTATGATCGTTGTCTGATTCATCAGAAAAGCTTTGATAAACAGAAAAAACAAAACGATTTCTACGAAACGTTAGATTAATCTTCCCAAAAGTATTTCCTGCTTTTACCGGTTAACTTATTTTGAAAATTTTTGAATTTTAATTTCCATTGAACTGGTTTTAAGCTTCTTACCTTATTCAACTTTTCGTTTAGTAATTTGATCTCAAATTTTAAAAGAGATTCTTCGTTGGAGCTTTTAGTCGTTAGATTTGGGATGATTTCTTTGTTGATTAGATCTAATCTCTGCTTTATTTTCTCTCCCATTAGTTCCGGGGACAGAAATTTTTTAACATCATTTTGGCCTTGCAAAGCAATATGAGCAGCAATTTCTTCTTTGTTGTAAACTAAGGACATTTGCTCTGCTGCATGCTGGATATCAGCATCTGCCCAGATATCTTTTTCCGTACTGAAGTAATACTGATCTCCGGTTTTCACCAGTTTATATTTCACAGGAAAAGAATTATTGATATTCATAAATTCGTTGTTGGCAGAATATGCAGTTGCAATCACTGGTTTCCCCAGATACATAGCTTCTGCCATTGTCAACCCAAATCCTTCTGAACGATGTAATGATACAAAACAGTCACAGCAGTTCATTAAACCATATAGCTTATCACGTTCTAATATTTCTTCAATAACGATGATGCTTTTATTATCTCCAATTCTGTCTGTCAGAAGTTTTTTATCATTGGGAAACTCTTTGCTGATAGAGGTTTTTATTAGCAACAAAACATCTGGATTATTCTTTCCAAAGGACTTTTCATAAGCATCAATTGTTGCAATAGGATTTTTTCTTTTGATCGAACTGTAATAGTCGAACATGGTCATGAAAATGAACTTATCCTCTGGCAGATCAAAATCTTTTCTTCCGTAAGATATATTTTCAATCTCTATAGAATGCATTATTTTGATAACGGGAATTGGTGAAATTTTAGAAATGGCTTCAGCGCAAAAATTACTCGGAACCCAGATTTCATTAAACAAACTAAAAAAAACTTTTGATTCTTCAGGAAAATTTTCCAGTTCCCAGGCCCAAAAAGCAATATTGTATTTTCCGGAAAAATAACTTTTATCAGAGTTATCCATAAGGCTGAAAAGCTTATCGATATTAATCTGAATCAGATTGACATTATAAGGATTTCTAGTAGATATTTCTTCTGAGTTCTCTTTGCTGTCCGTTATATATTTTGATATGTCTGCATTAAAATCATTGATTACAAAAGGAACGTCGGTTGTTTTTAGAGCTCTTATATTGGCCCTTGCACCTTCGCCTAATCCAAATTGTTTATTTATAAATCCTAAAATATTTATCCCGTAATTTACATCAGTCTCACCCATCAAATCTTTTTTAAAACTATCTTTGTTGTTTGTAAAGGCAAAATTAATTAAATAATATGAATCCTCTGTTCCTAAAAAAATACTTCTATAAATATACTGATAAAAAAAAGTATCTTGAGGCTAAAGAACTGAAGAGCCATCTGGATAAACGTAAAAAACTGACAAATGATTTTATTGAAAAATTGTCATCTATCCAGACTTATTTATCTGAAGAGAAGGAGATTAATTTTATGCATTCTGGTCATATTGGAGATATTATATATGCCTTGCCTGTTATTAAGAAAATAAGTGAAACGCATACCTGCAACTTATATATAAACTGTAATCAGCAAATTACTCAAAAAGCTTATAAACATATTGCCGGATCTGTATATATCAATGATAAACTATATGCTAAACTACATCCGTTATTGACAAGTGTAGATTACCTGAATAGAGTCGAGAAGTTCAATAATCAGAAGATTCACATAAATTTGGATCTGTTTCGGGAATTTCCCTTTGACTTGAATTTTATAACCGTAAGATGGTATTCTCATCTAACAGGCGTTTTCCCGGATTTTTCTTTACCAAGTCTATCGGTAGAACCTCACCCTATTATTAAAGATAAAGTTATCATTATTAGAAGTTTCAGAGTAAGAAATTCTTTTGTTGATTATTCTTTTTTGAGAAAGTATGATGATTTGTTATTTGTTGGTTTACCCGATGAATATGAGGATTTGAAAAAAGATATTCCGAATTTGGAATACTATGAGGTAAAGGATTTTCTTGAGCTTGCACAGATTATAAAGGCTTCCAGATTTTATTTAGGAAATCAATCCTTTGGTTTTGCATTAGCCGAGATCCTGAAAGTTCCGAGATTGTTAGAAGCTTACTCAGATTTCCCTGTTGTTCATCCAATTGGTGAAAATGCTGCCGACTTTTATTTCCAGGAGCATTTTGAAATGCTGTTTGAAAAATTTTATAATTTATAGCCTGAATACGGTATTCACCCAGCTATCCAGCGTATACTTATTATAGATCTCTTTCGGTATTTTTTGATAAGATGTTTCAAAAAAGTCTTTTTTAAGATTATTACAATCATCATTCAAAACCCAAATGTTATTTGCGTTATAGAAATCATAATCCCTTATTTTTTCATTATCGGTAATTAGCTTTTTTTCCAAAGCCATCGCCTCAAAAATCCTAAAACTTAATCCAGACTGATTATCTCTTACAAGATCCAAAATAACCTTGGAATTGCGGTAATAATGCGGTATGTCCTGATGATCTATTCTTTTTATCTGATATTGTATGGAGGATTTGTCCTCCGTAAATTTAGTTAGCTTTTTGATCCATGTTTTTTTTCCTACAACGATGAACTGATAGCTCTTTTGTAATCTGTCCAATGCCGAAGCAATCCTGTTCATTGTAGTAATTCTTTTATCAAAAGATGCTAAATAACAGACATCAAATGCAGGATTCTGCAATTCTTGATCTTCGTGATCCAGATAGATGTAATTGTTGACTTCCTTAAAATTATAGTTCTTGATATCATCTTTATCAAATGAATAGATGTCATCAAAAACACCATCTATAAGATGATCTATGGGATGTCTTGCCAAACTGTCATAGAGATAGGCGATATACCTTTTCGTAAATCTTTTGATTTTTAAATGATATTCCCTGTCAATTAATTCAGGATTGATTACCAAAATCTGATCCTGAAATCCTTTTTCTTTTAATTGATTTAGAATAAATTTTTGACGAAGTTCTAATTTAGGATTTTTGCCCAGGAAAATTTTTGACAAAGTATTTTGAAAGCGTGATAATCTGCTGGAATGTTGATACTTACCAATGTTTATATGATAAGCATCAATCCCTTTTTTTTGTAAAGCATCTACAATATGAGCATCATATTGCCAATGATCAAAGCTAATTAAACAAATTTTCATTTTCTATTTTCTCTCTTTAGGCTTGCGTAAGTTTCCCAAACGCTTAGAGCCTGCAATTTATTTAAAATAAAACCAAATTTACCATCCAAAAATCCCAATCTCAAAACGTAGCCTTTAAAAAATCTAAATCCTGTTTTTGAGTATTGGACCAGAATATTATATTTTTTTCCTTTTTGTGCCAGTTCCTGTCCTTTCAAATCTCCATAATGGATCATTTTCCTGCGGTATGAATCTTCATCAGAAACAGAAAAATGAAGAAGTTTATTTTTAAGTTCTCCAATTTCTCCATTGACATTCAGCGTTTCGTGTACTTTTTTTTCTGCAATATATCTTGCTTTTGATTTTCGGAAAAGTCTGAAATTTTTATCAGTCTGTGTCCCAGAATAATTAATTGGTGTTCCCGCAAAAAAGAATTTTCTGTAAAAATAATAAGCATCTTTTTTATCAGACGTATTAAGTTCATTAATTATTTCGTCACGCAATTGAGGTGTGATTCTTTCATCACCATCCAAAAATAGTACCCAATCATTTTTTGCAGCATCCAGAGCAAGATTCCTTTGTTTTGTAAAATCTTCAAACTTATTCTGAATAATTTTTACTTTCGGAAATGTACCTGCAATTTCTAAAGTTTTATCTGTACTGAAAGAATCTATAACAACAACTTCATCGCAGAAATCAAAACACCCGAGCACTTCCCGAATGTTTTTCTCTTCATTAAAAGTTATTATTAGTCCGCTTACTTTTTCTTTCAGTTCCTGCATTTTATTTTTCAAATTCTAAAACTGTCTTCTCAATAATTTTCACACAATCCAAGAGTTGGTTTTCTGTAATCACCAAAGGTGGTGCCAGTCTGATGATATTGCCGTGTGTTGGTTTTGCAAGAAGTCCATTTTCTTTCAGCTTTAAACAGAGATTCCAAGCTGTTTTACTATCAGGAGAATCATTGATTAGAATGGCGTTTAGCAAACCTTTGCCTCTGACTTTCGTGATGAGATCTGTTTTCTCAATCAGCTTTTCGATTTCAGAACGAAACAGTTTTCCTAATTCTTCGGATCTTTCCGACAAGTTTTCATCGGCAACAACATCCAGAGCCGCAATGGCAACAGCGCACGCAATCGGGTTTCCACCAAAAGTAGAACCGTGTTGTCCTGGTTTGATGACATTCATGATTTCGTCATTCGCCAAAACAGCGGACACAGGATACATCCCTCCGGAAAGTGCTTTTCCTAAAATCAAAATATCCGGCTGGACATCTTCGTGATGACAGGCAATCAATCTTCCGGTTCTTGCCACTCCTGTTTGCACTTCATCGGCAATGAAAAGGACATTGTATTTTTTACAAAGTTCAGAAGCGTTTTTTAAATAATTTTCGTCTGGAACGTAAACACCGGCTTCACCTTGGATTGGCTCAACCAAAAATGCTGCAATATTCTCAGCATCATTTTTCAGAATTTCCTCCAAAGCATTTAAATCGTTATAAGGAATTTTGATAAATCCTGGCGTGAATGGCCCATAATTTTGATTTGCATCCGGATCATTTGAGAAAGAAACGATTGTTGTCGTTCTTCCGTGGAAGTTGTTTTCGCAAACGATTATTTTGGCTGCGTTTTCGGCAATTCCTTTGACTTCATAGCTCCATTTTCTGGCTAATTTTACAGCCGTTTCCACAGCTTCTGCTCCGGAATTCATTGGAAGAACTTTATCAAACCCGAAAAGTGTTGTAATCTTTTTTTCGTATTCGCCCAAATTGGAATTGTAAAATGCTCTTGAAGTCAAAGCCAATTTTTTAGCTTGATTTACTAATGCTTCTACAATTTTTGGATGAGAATGTCCTTGATTGACAGCAGAATAAGCGGAAAGAAAATCGTAATATTTTTCACCTTCAACATCCCAGACAAAAACGCCTTCACCTTTGTCCAAAACCACAGGAAGCGGATGGTAATTGTGTGCGCCATATTGATTTTCGAGGTCGATAAAATATTGAGAATTCTTTTCCTGAACTGCTGTTGACATAAAGTTTTATTTTTAACAAAAATAATAAATTTGATTGCAATGAGAGCTAATAAAAATGCCTAACTTTTAAAGTCAGGCACATTATATATTTATTAATGATATCTTTCTTAGATATGGTTATCAAAACTTCTGTCCATCACAAAATCTTCCATAAACTTGGTTGTGTAATTTCCTGCAAGGAAATCCTCGTTTTGTAATAATTGTCTGTGGAAAGGAATCGTAGTTTTCACACCTTCGATATAAAATTCTTCCAAAGCACGTCTCATTTTTGCAATCGCTTCATCTCTGGTCTGAGCTGTAACAATCAATTTTGCAATCATAGAATCGTAGTTGGATGGAATTGTATAACCGGAATAAACGTGGGTATCAACTCTTACACCATGTCCGCCAGGAATATTAAGTTCTGTAATTTTCCCAGGAGACGGACGGAAATCTGCGTAAGGATCTTCCGCATTGATTCTGCACTCGATAGAATGCATTTTCGGATAATAATTTTTCCCGCTGATTGGCGTTCCTGCAGCCAAAAGAATCTGCTCACGAATTAAGTCAAAATCAACAACTTGTTCCGTAATCGGATGTTCCACCTGGATTCTCGTATTCATTTCCATGAAATAGAAATTCCTGTGTTTGTCCACCAAAAACTCGATGGTTCCAACGCCTTCGTAAGAAATATATTCTGCCGCTTTTACAGCCGCAGCGCCCATTCTTTCTCGAAGGTCATCTGTCATAAAAGGAGAAGGTGTTTCCTCAATCAGTTTTTGATTTCTTCTTTGGATAGAACAGTCTCTTTCGGAAAGGTGGCAAGCTTTGCCAAATTGATCTCCGGCAACCTGAATCTCGATATGTCTTGGCTCTTCGATCAGTTTTTCCATGTACATTCCGCCATTTCCAAAAGCTGCAACGGCTTCCTGGATTGCAGAATCCCAATGTTCTTTCAGGTCTTCTTCTTTCCAAACTGCTCTCATTCCTTTTCCACCACCACCGGCAGTAGCTTTTATCATTACAGGATAACCGGTTTCTTTAGCTGTTTTTTTAGCATCTTCATAAGAATCGATCAAACCTTCAGAACCTGGAACACAAGGTATTCCAGCTGCTTTCATAGTCGCTTTAGCCGTAGCTTTGTCTCCCATTTTTTCGATTTGTTCCGGCGTAGCTCCAATGAATTTGATGTCGTTCTTAGCACAGATTCTAGAGAAGTTGGCGTTCTCAGAAAGGAAACCGTAACCTGGATGGATGGCGTCTGCATTGGTGATCTCTGCAGCAGCGATGATATTTGGGATTTTAAGATAAGAGTCTTTACTCATTGGCGGACCAATACAAACAGCTTCATCTGCAAAACGCACGTGAAGGCTGTCTTTGTCAGCAGTCGAATAAACAGCCACTGTTTTGATTCCCATTTCCTTAGCCGTACGCAAAATTCGCATTGCGATCTCGCCGCGGTTTGCGATCAATATTTTTTTGAACATCTTTTTATAATTAAAAGTTAAGAATTAAGAATTAAGATAAAGTGTATTTAATATCACTTATCAATCATCATCTATCAATTATATTAAGAAGGATCTACTAAAAATAATGGCTGATCATATTCTACAGGAGAAGCGTCTTCTACCAAAATTTTCACAATTTTTCCGCTAACTTCTGATTCTATCTGGTTGAAAAGCTTCATTGCTTCGATTACGCAAACTACCTTTCCTTCTGTTACAGAATCGCCTACATTTGCGAAAACCTCTTTATCCGGAGATGGTTTTCTATAGAAAGTTCCGATCATTGGAGATTTGATGGTAATATATTTGCTGTCATCGGCAGCGTTTGCTGCTTCAGAAGTGTCATTAGAAGCAGAAACTGGATTTGCAGCCGGTGCAGAAAAAGGAGTCTGATAAGAAACTTGTGGTGTTACATAGCTTACAGGCTCGCCTCCAAGTGGTGTTTTGATGTAAATTTCGAAGTCTTTATTTTTATATTTCACTTCGGAAACTCCTGCTTTTGCTACAAATCTTACAAGATTCTGAATGTCTTTTATATCCATAAAATTTTAAATGTTTTGAACGCCAAATATAATAAAAAACCACCCAAATTAATAAAATCCGAGTGGTTTTTTATGCTAAGTATAAGATTATCAAAGATAATTCTTAGTTTTCTTCTATAGTTTCTACAGTTTTCTCTACTACAACTTTTCCTCTGTAATAAAGTTTTCCTTCGTGCCAGTGCGCTCTGTGGTATAAGTGCATTTCGCCAGACGTTGCGTCTTTAGCCAATTGAGGAACTACAGCTTTGTAGTGAGTTCTTCTTTTATCTCTTCTTGTAGACGACTGTCTTCTTTTAGGATGTGCCATTGTTAATACTTTTTAAAAATTCTTACGAATTATATTGTTATTTCTTAATTGTTGTCTTTTAATTTCTTCAAAGCTTCCCATCTCGGGTCGATTTGTTCCTCTTCTTCTTCAACTATTTTTGGACTGTATTTGTCTAAAAGATTCTGATATTCTTCATTGTCTTTTACAGAAGGTGATACTTTTTTCATCGGTATTGATAAAACCACCGTCTCGTAGATAAGATTCGCAATGTTGAAATCGCTGTCTTTTCTGTTGATGGTAATCACATCTTCGTTGCTGTCATCGTATTCTTCTCCAAATTTTACAAGAACTTTCAAATCATTTTCTATGTTTTCGGAAAATTCATCATTGCTAATGTCGCAAATCAATTGAACGGTTCCTGAAACTTCGAAGATGAATTCCAAAAATGTCGTGTGCTTGTCCAAAAGAACATTTACACTGATTTCTGGGTTGAAAAACTCCTGTTCAGTCTCAAATAAATCAAAGAACTCCTGATTGATCTCAAAATTGAAATCGTGCTTTCCAGCTTTTAAGCCTACAAAAGCAATGTCGTAGTTTCTAAATCTGTCCATAAAAATGGTTTGCAAAAATAATTTAATTTTTTCAAATAACAAAATATTTTTTGGAAATACTTGAATTGCAAAAAATTAGTCTTCCAAAAACTTATTTTAATGTTTCAATTTTGAAGAAAGTTTTAGCTTTCTTTTGGTAAATCCTCGTCTGGTCCGCTGTGTGCGTGTGTCGCTTTCGGACGGAGACGGTGCGCTCTCAATTCCTGATATTCGTCTCTGCTTTTAAAAATATCGATGGCTGTGAAAATCGCTTCTGAAAAAGATGTTTCGTCTGCAATATTTTTCCCCGCAATATCATACGCAACACCGTGATCCGGTGAAGTTCTGATAAAAGGTAAGCCAGCGGTATAATTCACGCCTTCTTCATAAGCGATTGTTTTGAACGGTGCCAGACCTTGGTCGTGGTACATTGCTAAAACGGCATCGAACGCTTTATATTTTTCCGGTTGGAAAAAACTGTCCGCTGGATAGGGACCGAAAGCCATAATGCCTTCATTAAACAAATCCTGAATCGCAGGCTGGATAATTTCGATTTCTTCTTTGCCGATAACGCCACCGTCGCCAGCGTGAGGGTTGAGTCCGAGAACGGCGATTTTTGGTTTTTCTACGCAGAAATCTTCTTTCAAAGTCGCAACCAATTGCTTGATTTGCTTTTTTAAATTTTCTTTGGTGATATTATTTGCAATCTCAGCAACTGGAATGTGATGCGTGGAAACTGCTACTTTCAAAGCTTCTGTTACCATAAACATTACAGCTTTTTTGCCTGCTTTCTCTTCGAAATAACCGGTGTGGCCAGCGTGAGCGAAACCATATTTCATCATTTCATCTTTGTTGATTGGCGCAGTTACCAGAACATCAATGTCTTTGTTTAATAGAGCTTCTGTCGCAGCATTCAGTGAGTCGATGGCCATTTTTGTGGATTCTTCCGTCGGGACACCAAATTCTATATTGCTGTTTTCCTTAGTCAGATTCACCATATTGATTTTGCCGGACTGAGCTTCTTTCGCTTCGTTGATGTAATTGAAGTTGGTCTGAAGTTTAAAAACATTTTTCTGATAAGTGAAAAGTTTTCCTGAACCAAAGATGACGGGCGTAAAAAAGTCTGTGATGGATTTATCTTTCAGAGATTTGAGGATGATTTCCGGACCGATTCCGTTGAAATCGCCGATTGAAATTCCTACTCTGATTTTATGGTGTTTGGAGCTCATTTGTTTATCTTTGACATTTATAAAGAATTTACAAAATTACAATTTTTTAGGTAGTTTTTCTTATGAAACGGATGCTAATTTAAATGGGAAAAGTTTCTACGGATGATAAAGCCCATAGCCCCGATTGCAACGGCATCCTTTTTCGCTTGGACTTTGAGAACCTCAGTCTGACAAAACGTGATGCGAAAAAGATATAGTGGAAAGCGGGATTAGCTCCTAAGAAATTTAAAATACAAAACGAGAATGTTTACAGGAATTATTGAAGCTACCGGAAAAGTAGAAAAAATTGACAGAAACGAAAGTAATATAGATTTTACGCTGAGTGGACCTTTCACTCAGGAACTGAAAATCGACCAAAGTCTGGCTCACAACGGCTGTTGTCTGACGGTGGTTGAGATTACTGAGAATACTTATAAAGTGACGGCGATAAACGAAACGCTGGAGAAAACGAATCTTAATTTTTGGAATGTGGGGACGGAAGTCAATTTGGAACGTTGTTTGCGATTCGAAGGAAGACTGGACGGACACATCGTGCAGGGTCATGTGGACAAAACAGGAACGGTGGAAAGCATCGAAAATCAGGATGGAAGTTATTTCATTACTATTAATTATGATGAATCTGCAGAATATACAACTGTTCCGCAAGGCTCGATTACGGTGAATGGAATCAGTTTGACGGTTGCGGAAAGCGGAGACGGGAAGTTTTCTGTGGCAATCATTCCTTACACCTGGGAGTTTACCAATATGAAAAACCTGCAGAAAGGCGATGTTGTGAATCTGGAATTTGATATTATCGGAAAGTACGTTGCCAAACTATTGAAATCGCCAATGGCAAATTTGATTCAGAAATATCAATAGAATAGGCGATTGCATATCTCCTAAAAGAAAATAAAAACTTGATATGAAAAAACAAAATGCCATTAAGTGATTATAAAGGTTACCGATTAAGAAACAGGGTTTTCGTCGGCTTTCTTACTATTTGTATCTTGAGTGTTGTCACTTCGGCGGCTTTGTCTTTCGTAATCCTTCGGGACAATGCCAAGATGCAGAGCAAGACCGATATGCAGAACAAATCACAGGCGCTGATGGCATCATTGGATTATGCGCTCAGCCATTCTCAGGTCCGGACTTATGATATTCCCAGAGTTTTAGAGAATGAGATTTATGAAATTGCGGATGTTAATAAGCACGATATTATCATTTATGATCTGAACGGAAATTATCTTTTATCCAACAAAGACCCAAATCTTGTTGAGCAGAAAAAAATGCCATCCAATGTTTTAAAAGAAATAAAAAAAAATGGAAAGCAGTACGATGATAAATCTTATGATGAGAAACTTGGAGCGAGCATAGTCTCCTCTTATATGGTTCTGAAAAATAATATGCTGGAGGATATTGCCTACATTTATTTCCCCTATTACCATAATGAGAGTGCTTATATGGAGGTTTTTAAGCATTATTTTGCCTATATTATTGGGGTTAATATTCTAATTATTCTTTTCAGTATCTGGCTTAGCTGGATTATTTCAAACAATCTTACCGAAGCGATTATCAGATTCACATCTATGATTAGCAAGATCAATTTGTTTGATAAAAACCTTCAGCCAATCAAATATTATAAGAATGATGAGTTGAATGCGCTTGTAAAAGCATACAATAAGATGATCGCAGAAATTGCAGATCAGCGCGAACGATTAAGTTACATCGAGAAACAATCTGCCTGGCAGGAAATGGCAAAACAAGTAGCGCACGAAGTCAAAAATCCGTTGACGCCAATGAAGCTGATGATGCAGAATTTTGAAAGAAAATTCGATCCGAATGATCCGAATATTACGAATAAAGTAAAAAACCTAAGTGAAATAGTGATCGGTCAAATTGAGGTGATCAGTAGAGTGGCGAGTGCGTTTTCTCAGTTTGCACAGTTGCCGGAAAAAAATGATGAAGAGATTTCTCTTAATAAAGAAGTGAAAAATGCGCTCACGATTTTCAGTGATGAAAATATTTTTGTCCACGCCAATCACGATGACATCCGGATGAAAATTGATAAAGATTATCTTACCAGAATCATTACAAATCTTGTTACCAACGCAAGTCAGGCAAAATCTGATGATAGAAAATCCGTTATCAATGTTGACCTCGAGAAAATCGAAAAGCGAATTAAAATCACCGTTCAGGATAATGGTGTGGGAATTTCAACGGATAAACTCGATAGGATTTTTGACCCGAATTTCACGTCCAAAAACAGCGGAATGGGAATAGGACTCACGATGGTAAAACGAATGGTGGAAGATTACAACGGCACAATCACCGTAGTTTCCGAAGTCGACAAAGGTGCAACGTTCTCCATTTCTATGCCTTCCAATTTATAATTAATGAGGCCTTTCCGATTTCAAAAATTTGATATTCAACAAAATGCTGATGTTTTCCGAGTTGGGACAGATGCGGTTTTGCTCGGTGCTTTGGCTAATGTTTCTGAAGCAAAAAATGTTTTAGAAGTTGGAACCGGAACCGGAATTATTTCATTAATGATAGCTCAAAGAAATCCAGAAGCGAAGATTTTAGCCATTGATATTAATGTTGAGGCTGTCAATATTTCTCAAACCAATTTTTCGAATTCTCCTTATTCGGATAGAGTCAAAAGTCAACTTCAGGATTTTAAAAATTTTGAAACTGAAGAAAAATTTGATTTAATCATTTCAAATCCGCCTTATTTTGAAATTAATTCTTCCGAAAAAGACATTCTTGCAAGACAGAAACTTGAATTGAATTTCGGTGATTTAATCCAAAAATCAAGTCAATTGCTTTCCGAAAATGGACTTTTCGCAGTCATTATTCCAGTTGATTCTGAAAAGGAATTTACTCAGATTTGCTCAGAAAACAACTTATTCCTTCAGAGAAAAGTCAGCATTAAAGGCATTAAAACCTCAGTACCGAAACGTGTAGTTTTAGAATATGCATTCAAAGAATCAGAAATTAAAGCAGAAAACTTCGTCATAGAAAAAGCACCAAGAGTTTATTCTGAGGAATATCTGGCACTGACAAAAGACTTCCATCAATTCACAAAAAAACCTCTCTGAAATTTTCAGAAAGGTTCTATATTTTAAAAACATTAGAATTAAAATCTAACATCTAAACTCTAACTTCTATCTTTTACTCAAAAAGTTCTGCCGTATCCAAAACAGAAACCTGTCCATTCTCACAACGGATTGCTTCACCAGGATAATTCTGAATCATATGATAATCGTGTGTTGCCATCACCACTGCGCAATGGTTTTCTTCCGCAAGATTCTTTAGAAGCGTCATAATGTCGTTTGAAGTTTCAGGGTCAAGATTTCCAGTAGGCTCATCAGCAAGGATTAATTCTGGATGATTAAGGAGCGCTCTTGCAATTGCAGCACGCTGTTGTTCACCACCGGAAAGTTGATGCGGCATTTTGTGCTTTTTGGTTTTCATTCCAACGCTGGACAAAACTTCATCAATCCTCGCTTCCATTTTCAATTTGTCTTTCCAGCCAGTCGCTTGCAAAACAAAAAGAAGATTTTTCTCAATATTTCTGTCCGGCAAAAGCTGAAAATCCTGGAAAACAATTCCTAATTTTCTTCTCAGGTTCGGAACTTCGGATTGCTTCAATTTCTTCAGATCGAAACCGGCAACCTGTCCGTTTCCGCCTTGCAAAGGCAATTGTCCGTAAAGAACTTTCAAAAGAGAACTCTTTCCGGAACCCGTTTTCCCGATGAGGTAGCAGAATTTCCCTTTCTTGATATGAAGGTCAACATCATTCAGGACTGTGAAGTTTTTCTGAACAATCTTAGCGTTGCTCAAATCAATAATGTCTACTCCCGGGTCGTTTCTATGCGGCATAATTTCAAGTTGAAGGTTGTGAAAATCAAAAATAGCAAAAACTTATTTTCCTGCTTTCAATTTTGGGAAATTTTAACAACAAAAAATGTCTGAAACATGTTCAGACATTTTTTGTATATGATAATTTAAAGAAAATTATCTCTTAGCTCTCTGTGAACTAACAGTTAAACTCTTTCTGCCTTTCGCTCTTCTAGCTGCCAACACTCTTCTTCCGTTTGGTGTAGACATTCTTTCACGGAAACCGTGTTTGTTTCTTCTTTTTCTCTCAGATGGTTGGAATGTTCTTTTACTCATCACTAATATATTTAGTTCGTAATTACTATTAAATTTTCAGATTGCAAATATACAGCTTTTATTTTGCTCCACAAGTATTTGAAAACTTTTTTATAATAATTTTCAACAAGTTAAAATTTGACAGATTTCAATTTACAAGAATGATGATTTGGGCAGCTTTATCCGCCTGTAGTTTATCCTGAGCGGAGTCGAAGGGTTCCCGCTTTTTTTGCCAAGTCTTTTCCCATCCAAAAAAGAGCTCCACTCAAGTCGGGCTGCAGATTCCAGCATAAAACAACATTCATCATTGAAACACTGTTTTGTCATTCCGTAGGAATCTCGGCTGTTGAGATTCTTTCAGAATGACAAAATTACGTATTAATAATTTCTAATCTTTAAATTTGCCTCAATCAAAAAAAGACGATGATAACATCAAAAGAAAATTCCGAACATTATATCTGGGGAAACAATTGTGACAGCTGGATTTTACTGAATTCAGAAAACCTTTCTGTCAAACAAGAAATGATGCCTCCAAAAACAAAAGAAGAGCTTCATTTTCATAAAAATGCGCAACAATTTTTCTTTATTTTGAAAGGAAAAGCAACGTTTCATAGAGATGATAATGTTTTTGAAGTCTCAGAAAATTCAGGATTTCATATTTTACCAAACCAAATTCATTTGATAGAAAATAACACAGAAAGAGACTTGGAATTTTTGGTCATATCCAATCCTTCCACAAATAATGATAGATTTGCAATAGAAAAATAAAAGATGAAATCTCTATACAATCTTTTTGTCCGCCTTATGATTTTCGGAATGAAGGTATTTTCTTTCTTCGATTCCAAAACAAAAAAAGGAATCCGAGGCAGAAAACAGTCTTTGGAAATCGTCAGAAATGCTTTTTCTACGGAAGATAAAGTCTTGTGGATGCACGCTTCCAGCTTAGGCGAGTATGAGCAAGGGTTACCCGTTTTGGAAAAACTCAAAGAACAATTTTCCGATTATAAAATTTTAATCACATTTTTTTCGCCGTCCGGTTATGAAAATGTAAAGAAGAAAAAACATATGGCAGACGCAATTTGTTACTTGCCTTTCGATAAAAAGAAAGACATTCAGGAATTTGTTTCCATTTTTGACTGTAAGATTTTCTTCACCGTAAAATACGATTATTGGTACAATCTGTTAAGCGAACTGAAAAACCGCGGAACAAAGATTTATGTGATTTCCGCATTGTTTTACGAACATCAGATTTTCTTCGAGAATTACGGAAAATGGTTTGCAAAACAACTGAAAAATAACATTGATTGGTTTTTTCATCAAACCATCAAATCTTCCGCTTTGGCAAAAAATATAGGCTTGGTAAATTCCTCAGTTTCCGGCGATACGAGATTCGACCGCGTGAAACAATTTTTGGACAGAGACAATCATCTGGATTTTATAGATGAATTCAAAGGAAATCAGAAACTGATTGTTTTCGGAAGTTCTTGGCAAACCGAGGAAGATATCGCCCAACTCTTAGTCAAAAAACTGCCCGAAACCAAATTTGTCATCGCACCGCACGATTTACATCGCGTTCCACATTTGTTGAAATTATTCCCAAATGCCCTTTTGTACAGTACTTTAAAAGATTTTCAGCCTGCAAGTGAGAATCATCAGGTTTTGATTATAGATAGTATTGGTAAGCTTTCCAAATTATATTCTTACGCTGATTTGGCGGTTGTTGGCGGCGGTTTTCATTCTGCGGGATTGCATAATATTTTGGAAGCAGCGGTTTACTCCGTTCCTGTGATTTTCGGAAATCAATACAGGAAAAATCCGGAAGCTGATAATTTGATTAAAGCAAAGGGCGGAAAAAGTTTTGAGGACTTTGTGACCGCAGCAGCTTTCATTGAAGAAATGATGAAAAAAGATTTGACCACCGAAGAAGGCGAAGTTTCTTACTTGAAAGAAATGGCGAAAAATGCCGGTGATTTTGTAGAATCTCAGCCTGATTCTACGGAAATTATTTTGAGGAAAATCTTAAGTTTATGAAAATGAAACTTTCTCTTTTATTATTTTTAATTTCAGTGTTGAGTTTTTCTCAGGACAAAAAAACTATTAAAAATTTTGTTGAAAGTTTTGTTGAATATAGAATTAAAGATGGTGAATTCATTAGAAAAACAACTGATATATTAGCTGTTGGGATGATGAATGATGAAGGTTTTAAGAATTGTAAATTATTATCAATTCATTTTACTTCTGCAGATTTACTTAGTGGATATCCTTATAAAAATGTCTTTAAAGTAAAAGATTTCAAGACAATAGTTTATGAGAATGAATTTGCTGAAAAGTTCAATGGAATATTTAAAAAGACGCCATACGAAGTTCTTAATCTTGCAAAGTATGATTATAACTACGATCCTATAATGTGGAATTTTGTATTCAATAATAAAAGCGAAATCGAAATTATTTATGGATTCCAAGGCGATTTTGCATTATTAGATTTCTTGAAAACAAAAGGCTTCAAATTTTCCAAAGACTTTAAAGAAAATATGGATATTGATTAAATCTACCTTAAAAATCCCTCGCTCTTAATTCCTTTCACAATCAATTCAAAATGGTCGGGGATATTTTCGCATTTCAGCCAGTTGAAATCTAAGCCATTGTTGGTGCAAAGTTTCTGAAAATAAATGTTCTCATCAATTTTTTTATTAAGATTTTCAAGAAATTCATCGATTTCCATCCAGTAATCTTCGTCCAGTTTTTTGGTCAAAGTCAAGGCTTTGAAGATTTTATTAATGAGGTAAATGTAAAGCTTGTAAACGTTATCAAATCTTTGTGTTCCAAGTTTCTCGTTGTATTCTAAGATTTTATTAATTAAAAATAAATTCAGGGAAACATCGCCAAATTTATCCGTCGTGATTTTCACGTGTTCCGTAATTTCTGCGCTTATTTTTCTGATGAGAATGAGAAAGTATTTTTGATTCGCAATGTATTTTGAAGCTAACGAAACTTTCTCACGGATGTTTTGTTCCATCGCATCTCGCTTGTCATCGACGGTTTCGAGGTCAATGAGTTCGAAATAGAGTTTTTTGGAAAGCAGTTTATCTTTCTTTAGCAATCGGAAAATCAATTTGTCTTTTTCCGCAGGAGAAAATTCGCTCAAAGCCTGCTTGAATTCTTTTGAATATTCCATTAATTAAAGATTTTAGAATATTTGATGAAACCGTTAAACGCCCAGTTCGCTGTGTAATATAGAGATTTCAAGGTTGAAAATTTCATATAATCTTTGTAAACCAGATATTGGTCTTTCATAATGTTTGATTTTTTTCGGGAAACGCTGTTGGCGAGCATTCGGTATTTTGATAATGTTTTTTTGAGTGGTTTTCCCTGTGGGATTTTCTTCAGAAGTTCCAGCCACATGACGTGGTCTTCGCGTTTTGTACCTTCCGGAAAGTAGAATTTTCCCACTCTTTTTGAATCGTACATTGATGCTAATAAGGACAATCGACAGGTTTTCAAAAGATTATTAAAGTTAACAATCGTGTCTGCTTCAAAATCTCCTAAAACCGGATTCAGATTTTCATCGCAACGGGAATAAGTGGAGTAGGCCAACTCTGCATTTTCAGATTTCATAAAATTGACCATTTCTTCTAGGAAATTAGGTTCCCAAAAATCATCTGCGTCCAGAAAAGTGATGAATCTTCCGGTTGCATTCTCCAAGGAAATATTCCGTGCGTGACCAGCACCGCCATTTTTTTCAGCTTTGAAAACCTTGATTCTTGGGTCGTTTTGTTTTTCCAGAATTTCTACGGAATTATCTGTCGAGCAATCATCGGTAATCAGCCATTCCCAATCCTGGAAAGTCTGGTTGAGGACAGAACTGATGGTTTCGTTCAAATATTTTGAAGAATTGTAACTCGGTGTTATGATTGAGATTTCCGGCACTTGCGATTTTTTACAAAGATAAATAATTTGTGTTGCTTGTGAAATGTTGCAACTGACTGAAGTTTGGATTTAAATTGGTTATGAAAGGTTGAACTCCTACGGAGCTCTGATTTACAGCAATGTATTAATTTTACTACAAACATTTTGCTCTGCTGGAGCAATTAATTTTTTTAACTTACTAAAATGAAAATTTGTTATTCTATAACGTTATAATTGGATCGATCTTTTACAACCCTATGAAGACAAGCTCCTTAAGTACGAAATGTTTGTAGAAATTGAACTGGCGAAATTTTGGATTTAAATTGGTTATGAAAGGTTGAACTCCTACGGAGCTCTGATTTACAGCAGTGTATTAATTTTACTACAAACATTTTGCTCTGCTGGAGCAATTAATTTTTTAAGTTACTAAAATGAAAATTTGTTATTCTAATATGTCTTATGTAGCTGTGGATAGTTGCAAGCTCCAGAGGAGCGAGATGTTTGTAGAAATTAACAGTAAAATGGCATTGAGCTCCGTAGGAGCGACATTTTCTATGCATCACTTTCTATGCAAAAATTAATTCTTTCGCAATTAAATTTCGCTTCATACAACAAATGTTCATTCAAAGCTGTAATCTGCGCCCCGGCCTGAGTGAAGCTCTTTTTATTTTTTTGTGTTGGGAAAAATAAAAAAGCGGGAACCCTTCGACTCCGCTCAGGATAAACTACAGGCGGATAAATGCGCCCAAATAATTATCATTGTTGAAAAAACGAACCCGAAATTTAAAATTGTCTATTTATTCCAAAATCTTAACTTTGTGAATCTTAAAAAATTATTCATTACTAATTCTTACTTTATAGAATGTTTTACGACCATCAGCAGATAGAAAAAAAGTGGCAGAAATACTGGGAAGACAACCAAACTTACAAGACTTCCGACTCAACCGATAAACCGAAATTCTACGTCCTCGATATGTTTCCGTATCCTTCCGGAGCGGGACTTCATGTGGGGCATCCGCTGGGATACATCGCGTCGGATATCTATGCGAGATTCAAAAGACATCAGGGTTTCAACGTTTTGCATCCTGTTGGTTACGACAGCTTTGGACTTCCTGCTGAGCAATATGCGATACAAACCGGTACGCATCCTGCAATTACGACAGAACAAAACATCACGAGATACGAGGAGCAATTAAGAAAAATCGGATTTTCATTTGACTGGAGCAGGGAAGTGAGAACTTCGGACGCTTCTTATTATAAATGGACGCAGTGGATTTTTATCCAATTGTTTCATTCTTGGTACAATAAAGATACTGACAAGGCGGAATCTATCGAAACCTTAATCAAACATTTTGAGGAGAAGGGAACCGAAGGTTTGAATGCCAATCAAAATGAAGAATTAACTTTCACTTCAGAAGAATGGAAAAATAAATCTGAAATTGAAAAAGAAGAGATATTATTGAATTACCGTTTGGCTTTCCGTGCAGAAACCACTGTGAACTGGTGTCCGGCTCTCGGAACAGTGTTGGCCAATGACGAAATAAAAGACGGAAAATCCGAAAGAGGTGGTTATCCTGTTTTCCAAAAGAAAATGATGCAGTGGAGTATGAGGATTTCTGCATACTCGGAAAGATTGTTGCAAGGTTTGAAAACTTTGGATTGGCCACAACCGTTGAAAGATGCTCAGGAATATTGGATTGGCAAATCTCAGGGAGCGCAGGTAAGATTTGCAACTGAAAACGGAGAAACGATTGAAGTTTTTACAACTCGTCCTGACACTATTTTCGGAGCAACCTTTATGGTTTTGGCGCCGGAAAATCCTTTGGTTCAAAATTTAACAACCGACGAACAAAAAACTGAGGTTGATAATTATATAGAAGAAACTTCCAAAAAAACAGAACGCGATAGAATGGCTGACGTGAAAAACGTGAGTGGTGTCTTCACGGGAAGTTACGCCATCAATCCTTTTACCGGGAAGAAAATTCCGGTTTATATTTCGGATTATGTGTTGATGGGTTACGGGACTGGAGCTGTGATGGCTGTCCCTGCGCACGACGAACGTGACCATAGATTTGCAAAGAAATTTAATTTGGAAATCATCAAGGTTGTTGAATCTGATGTGGATGTTCAGGAAGAGTCTTATGATTCTAAAGATTCGGTTTGTGTGAATTCTGATTTCCTGAACGGACTTAATTATAAGGATGCAAAATCAAAAATAATCGCTGAAATCGAAAACAAAGGAATCGGTCACGGAACGACGAATTACAGACAGCGTGATGCGATTTTCTCAAGACAAAGATATTGGGGCGAACCTGTTCCTATATATTATAAGGACGGAATGCCTTACACTTTGCCAAATTCCGCTTTGCCGTTGGAACTTCCTGAGGTCGAAAAATATTTACCGACAGAAGACGGCGACCCGCCATTAGGAAACGCGAAAACATTTGCCTGGGATGAAGCGAATCAAAAAGTGGTTGACACAGATTTGATTGATGATAAAACCATTTTCCCATTAGAATTGTCCACAATGCCAGGTTGGGCAGGAAGTTCTTGGTACTTCCTTAGATATATGGACCCGAATGATGACTCGGTTTTTGCTAAAAAAGAACTGACCGATTATTGGGGACAAGTTGATTTGTACATCGGAGGAAGCGAGCATGCCACCGGACACTTGTTATATTCCCGTTTTTGGAATATGTTTTTGAAAGACAGAGGTTACATTGAGCAAAATGAGCCTTTCCAAAAGTTGATTAATCAAGGGATGATTTTGGGGATGAGTGCTTTTGTGGATATATTAAGACCTCATTTTAAAGTAAAAGAAAATTCTCACATTTCTAATGCAAATAGTAAATATGTTATAGTTAGTAAGTCAGATATTCAATTTATAAATGATAATTGGTTAAGATTAGCTGAAATAAAACTTAAGCAAATCGAGCCAAATACTAATTCGGAATTAGATTTAGAAATATTAAAATATATAATTAGATTTGATGAAATTGCTAAGGAGTTCGGATATGAAGATTTGAATTATAACTTAGGATGGAATACATTTTATGACCAATTTCAAGAGAACAAACATATAGATATTAAGTTTTTAAAAGGTACTTCAAATGATTTAGACTTTGAAAAGCTTAAAATTGAAGGCAATCCTGAATTCAGAGATGCTATTTTACTTTGGGATAATCAGACATATGTTTGCAATCGTGAAGTCGAAAAAATGTCCAAATCAAAATACAATGTCGTCAACCCAGATGATATTTGTAATGAATATGGAGCAGACGGATTGAGGTTATACGAAATGTTCCTTGGTCCGTTAGAACAATCAAAGCCTTGGAATACGCAAGGTCTTAGTGGTGTTTATGGTTTCTTGAAGAAATTCTGGAACCTGTATTTCAACGGCGATACGTTTGAAGTTTCTGATGAAGAGCCGACAAAAGAAGAATTCAAGATTCTGCATACCTTGATTAAAAAAGTGCTTTTTGATATTGAGAATTTTTCTTTCAATACTTCGGTGTCTTCATTTATGATAGCAGTCAACGAGTTACAGAAATTGAAATGTAATAAGAGAGCGATTCTGGAGCCATTAGCCATAATAATCTCACCTTATGCGCCACACATCTGCGAAGAGGTATGGAATTTGCTGGGAAATAATTGGTCTATCGAGTTCGAGAAGTTTCCTGTTCTTGATGAGAGTTATCTTGTAGAAGATGAGATAGATTACCCAGTAAGTTTTAACGGAAAAATGAAATTCAAAATCAAATTGGCTGCTGATCTTGGAAAAGGTGAGGTTGAGAAAATTATTTTAGAAAATGAAGATGCAAAAAGGTACTTGGATGGAAAAACGGTTAAAAATTTCATATTTGTACCCAAGAAAATCATCAATATTGTATCATAAGTAGGCAATGTAATAGGGCTTTTGAAACTTTAACAAAAATTTATTATAAAATGTATTTGATATTATTGAATCAAAAAACATAAAAATAAACCTTAATTTTTAGTATTATTTTAGAATGTTTAGAAATATTGATAATAAATTCATAAAATATAAGTTTAATTTTAATAATATTTCAAAGCGTAGTATATTGTAGCAATAAAAAAAAACCAAAGTCGCATTATTTAGTTTGCATTTTTAAATAATTTGACTTTATTTTACAGAATAAAATTTAACAATTATAATTTAATTTTAATATGGAAATGAATGTTTCAAAAACGGATGAGCAAGTAATTGCTAAGAAAAAAGGAGGTCTTAATCCTGCGGTAATTATTCCTATTTTATTGGTAATAGGTATTGCCATTTATTTATTTGTTTGTGGTAACCCATCTAACTTCTCAGATGATCCACGTATCAATGGAGTAGCTTCTGTTGCTTTTGCAGATATCGAAAGTAAAGAATTACACCCTCACGGTTTAGGAATGGTTTATATGGGAGGATTTATCGTGCCTATCCTTATTACATTCATGATCACCGTTATCGTATTTGCTATCGAGCGTGCATTCGTTTTGAGCAAAGCGGCTGGAAATGGTAATGTTGATAATTTTGTACTTAAAATTAGAAGCTTACTAAACCAAAACAAAGTTGACGAAGCATTAGAAGAGTGTGACAGACAACAAGGATCTATTGGTAATGTTGTGAAAGAAGGTCTTACGACTTACAAAGCATTGGCAAACGATACTACATTAGACAAAGAGCAAAAAATGGCTGCCCTTACAAAAGCAATCGAAGAAGCAACGACTCTTGAAATGCCAATGCTTGAGAAAAACATGATGATTCTTTCTACATTAGGTACAGTTGCAACGTTGGTAGCGCTATTAGGAACAGTAATCGGGATGATTAGAGCATTTGCTGCCTTAGGTGGTGGAGGTGGAACTCCTGATGCTGCTGCATTATCAATCGGTATCTCAGAAGCCTTGATGAACACGGCTTTAGGTATTGGTACTTCTGCAATTGCAATTATTCTTTATAACTTCTTTACGTCTAAAATTGACGGATTGACTTACAAGATCGATGAGATCTCTATGAGCATCCAACAGTCTTTTGCTGAATTTCACTAAGAAATCTCAGCTGTAAAAATTGCTACTTAGAAATATGAGTAATTTTTATACTTATCAAATTCATAAATTAGTTAACAAAGACATTTAAATAATGGCGAGAATTAAACCAAAAAGACATGGAGTAGTTACAGACATGACCGCAATGTGTGATGTTGCGTTCCTACTACTTACATTCTTTATATTAACCACACAGTTCAAAAAACCTGATGTGGAGTCAATAAAACCGCCTTCTTCTATATCAGAGAAATTACTTCCTGATGCAAGTCTTATGACGATAAATGTTACTCCGGCTGGCTTATTCTATTTCCAACCTGTAGAAAACGGAACGGAAAGATTACAGCTTCTTGATAAAATGGCAGCGAAGTACAGGCTTCCAGCTTTTACAGATCAGGAAAAAGTAGCATTTACAAAAGTACAGGCGGTAGGAGTACCAATGGGACAACTTAAAAGCTATCTGAATCTTCCAGAAGATCAGCAAAAAGCTTTTAAGGCAAAAGAAGGTATTCCAATGGATAGTACAAACAAACAGTTGATCGATTGGGTACAACAAAGTCTTGCCGTTAATCCTAACTATAAGTTAGCGATTAAAGGTGATGTAACAACAAAGTACCCGAAAGTAAAAGGTTTGTTTGAAGGTTTAAGAGATATTGATTTTCTTAAATTTTGGTTGATAACATCACAAGAAAGTAACCCAGGAAATTAGTCTAGGAAATGGCAGAAGTACAAGTAAAAGAAGATAGCGGGAAAGGCGGCAAGGTCCGTTCGAAAAAGCAGAATACCCGCGTAGATATGACGCCGATGGTAGATTTAGGTTTTCTATTGATCACTTTCTTTATGTTTACTACCACATTTAGTAAACCTAATGTAATGGATTTGGGTCTTCCTGCGAAACCAAAGGAAAACCAAAAACCACCAGATACAGAAATTAAATTGAGTAATTCAATTTCTATTATCATTGGAAAAGACAATAAAGTTTTTTACCATCAGGAAGATCAGGCTGGTCTTAATGATGAAACACTTATTGAAACCAATTTTGACAGAGACGGGATCACTAAAGTTATTGAGAAAGCAAAAGCCGGCGCAGCTGATAAAGACAAATTTACAGTTATTATTAAGCCAACGGATGATGCAGTATATAAGAATTTTGTAGACATTCTTGACGAGATGGCAATTACCAAAAACGAAAGATACGGGGTTACCGATATCAAACCTTGGGAGCTGGCCGTTTACAAAAAGAAAGTAGGGGAATAAGTCCTGCTACAAATATCATAGTTAATAATATAAAAATGGCAGAAGATAATTTGAATTACAATCCCACTCTTGATGAGATTGTATTTGAAAATAGAAATAAAGAATATGGAGCTTATGACCTAAGAACTACATATTCTAGGATGCTTACAAAATCTTTTTTAATAGGGACGGCTTTTTTCCTTCTTCTTGCGATCTCACCGCTTATTTATCTTAAGATTCAGCAAATGAATGCTAGAGAACAAGTAAAGGTAGATGCAAACCTGGTTAATATTTTGGAAGAACAACCAATAATTGAGCAGCCAAAAGAAGAAGAACCTCCTCCACCACCTCCTCCGAAAGAAGAGGAAAAGCAAGAGGTAATCCAGAACGTGGTTCCTGAACCTAAGAGAGCTCCGAAGATCGAGACTCCACCACCACCAATTACTAAACAATTGGAGACTACAACAGGTCTAAATAACCAGGAAGGTGTGAAAACACCGACTTATACACCACCGCCACCACCGCCATCAACTGGTAAAGGTGTTGCTGCAGAAGTAAAAGTTAATACAAATGAAGTCTATGATTCAGTAGATCAAAGTGCAGACTATCCAGGAGGATTAAATGGTGTTAGGAAGTTTATTGCTGATAACGTTGATAGTTCCGGAATGGAAGGAGAAGGTCAATTGACAGCGAAATTAAAATTCATTGTTGAGAGAGATGGAACCGTTTCAGATGTAAAAGTTACCCAAAAATCCGGTAACAGTGATTTTGATGCTGAGACTGTAAGAGTAGTGAAAAAATTGAAAAAATGGACTCCTGCTAAAAAGAATGGAGAAAATGTAAGGTCTTACTATTCTATTCCAATTACAATGCAGTTCCAATAAGAATTTAATTTGTAAATTAATTATATAAAAGAGAAGTTTTAATAACTTCTCTTTTTTTATTAGATTTGTGATATGTTTAATTGGCTTTCTTTAATAACAGGGCTTTTCTATATTGTTTTAGGAATCGTCGTTATAGTTTATAAATTTTTCATCATTATCCTTGAACCTAATGTAGCTTATCCATTGGGCGGTTTATTAATAGCTTATGGTGTTTTTCGAATAGTAAGAGCTATTATCAGAATTAAAAATGATAATTAATATGAAAAAAATCTTTTTATTACTAATAGCAGTTTTTGCTATCGTCTATTCGTGTTCAAAAGAAAAGCAGAAGGAAATCGATACACCAAATAAAGGTGAAATCACAATCGAAGCAGATGAATCTTTCAAAAGTGTTACAGAAGCTTTATCGGAAAGATATATGGCTCTCAATCCTGGTACCAAAATTAATGTTGTCATTAAAAAGGAAGATCTTGGCTTGTTAGATTTATTAGACAGAAAAGCAAGAGTGGTGGTGATGTCCAGAGAACTCTCCGCAAAGGAAAAAGCAGCCTATGACCAGAAAATAGACTTGCCTTGGCAGCCTGGTAAATTTGCCGCAGATGCCGTTCTTTTTGTAGTTCCGAAAGATTCTCCATTAGAATCCATTTCTATGGAAGAAATCTACAATGAATTAAATTCGGATAACAAAAGATTAATATTTGATGGTGTTAATTCCAGCAACCTTAATTTTATCGCTCAAAAATTCCAGAAAGATCCGGCAGACCTCAAATTTTCTATCATCAACGGCAATGAAAATGTTGTTGAACAATTGAAGAATTATCCCAATAAAATCGGCGTTATCAGTTACAATACGATCAGCCGGCCATTCGGAAAAGAAGCTGAAAAACTAAGAAGTGAGCTGAAAATTCTTAAAGTGATTAAAAATAATAAGACTTATGGTGTCACAAATGATAATCTGAAAAATATGACTTATCCTTTTACGAGGGTTTTATATTTCATCACCAATGAGCCTTATTATGGTTTGGGAAATGGTTTTATCAGGTTTTCTTGTCAGCAACTTGGACAGATCATTGTCGAAAAAGAAGGACTTCAGCCTTATAATATTTTTAAAAGAGAAGTTCAAATGAGATGATGTAATTTTTAATATATTTTTAACAGAACAATTAAATATAATTATCTATTTTGGTCTAAATATTGTCGTTCAAACCAAAATTTTATAGTTACGAAAAATGAAAAAAGAGAATATAATGAATTTATCAAAAAAAATTATTGTTACAGCTGCAGTAAGCTTTTTTACAGGTTTAAGTTTTGCACAATCTGTACAAGACGGAATCAACTTTGTAGATAGCCAAAAGTATGCTAAAGCAAAACAAAACTACACAGACCTTATCAATCAAAATCCTAAGGAAGCAAGTAATTATTTCTATTTAGGTAATACATATTTAACTCAATTTGACCCTAATTTTACTTTAGCACAAGAAAGCTTTAACAAAGGTCTTGCTGTTGATCCTAAAAGTAATTTGAATAAAATAGGCTTAGCATCTATAAAACTTGGAAAAGGTGACAAATCTGCTATTACAGAAATTCAGCAGATTGTAAAAGATTCTAGAGAGAAGGATGCAGAAGTACTTTTCCGTGCAGGGGAAGCTTTGACATTATTTGAAAAAAACAGTGCGCCGGATTTAGCGATTACTTATCTTAATAAAGCAATTGAGAAAGCGCAAAAAGCCGGGGTTCCTGCTAATTACTATTATTCTCTTGGGGATGCATACAGAATCAAGAAAGATCCGGGTAATGCAATGACTGCGTATGATAAAGCAGAAGTTGTAGCAAAGAATAAAGCGTCTGTTTATACAAGAAAAGGAACATTGTGGATTGCTGCGCAGCAATGGCAGCAGGCAAAAACAAATATCGACAAAGCAATTGCTGTAGATCCTACTTATGCGCCGGCTTATAAAGCATTGGCAGGATTTAATATCAAATATCAGAAAAATGCAGAAGCTACTCAAAATTTGATTAATTATACAAAATATGCAGATGAGGATCCTTACACACAATTAGAGATCGCAAAACTGTATTTTGCTAATGAAGACTATGCCAATTCAAAAACAACTTTAGATTCTGTTTTTGATAAAGTTGATGATCCTATTAAATTTAAGTTAAGAGCTTATATCTTATATAGCGAAGCTAAATATGCTGAAGCTCAACAAAATATAAATACATTCTTAACGCAGGCAGATAAATCCAGAGTTCAGGCTTCAGACGAAGGTTTGCAGGGATTAATTGCTGCAGGTTTGGCTAAGGATGAAAAAGATGCTGCTAAGAAAGCACAATTAGAAGCTACTGCCCAGCAAAAAATCGCTATTGCAAAAAATGCAAAAGATGAAACATTGAACTGGGACGAAGAGTTAGCAAAAGTAAAAGGAGGCCTTGTAGGGATATCTCCGGATGCAACAGCTACAACTCCGGAAATAGAAGCTTTGAAAACAAAAGTTGCTGCAAATCCTCAGGATACCGATGCTATCTACAAATTAGCTCAGGCTTATCAGGATGCTAAAAACTGGAACGGTGCTATTCTTACCTGGCAAAAGATGATTACCCTGCTTCCAACTTGGGAACCGGCTTATTACAGCCAGGGCTATGCTTATCAGCAATCCGGGAACAAAGAATTAGCCGCTTCCGCTTATCAGAAATATATTGATACGCTATTGGCAAAACCGGCAGCAGATCAGGAAGCTAATAAAGAGACAATGTCTTATGCTTACTTTGCGATAGCCTTCATTGCAAAAGATAGTGATAAGGAGAAAGCTAAAGCTATGGTTGCAAAATCATTGGCCCTTAATCCGACTTATGCAGATGCTCTTACTTTGCAAAAGACACTTAATCAATAAATCTTATAAGATAAACTTGAAACTTCCCAATTCTTAAGATTGGGAAGTTTTGTTTTTAGTAATTTTGTGTAAAATATTTTGAATATGAAAATCGCTTGGTGGCAAACATTATTGTAATAACCGGCGATAACATTATTTTCCCAATTATTTGGGATCAACATTAAAAACAAATAAAAATAGTTATGAAATGTGATATTCTGGCAATCGGAGCACATCCGGACGATGTAGAACTGGGTTGTGGCGGAACTATTATTAAATTAATTTCTGAAGGAAAAAAAGTTGGTATTATTGATCTTACCGAAGGTGAATTGGGCACGAGAGGTACAGCCGAAACAAGAGCGAAGGAAGCCAAGGATTCTGCCGAAATTTTAGGCATCAGTGTCAGAGAAAATTTAAAATTGAAAGATGGTTTTCTTAATAATTCGGAAGAATATCAACTTAAAGTTGTTGAAAAAATCAGACAATACAAACCGGATATTGTATTGGCAAATGCAATAGACGATCGCCATCCGGATCATGCAAAAGCAGCTAAATTAATATCTGACGCTTGTTTCCTGGCAGGTTTGAAAAAGATAAAAACCTTTGACGGTGATGAGCCACAAGATGTCTGGAGACCAAAACATATCTTTCATTATATCCAATGGAAAAATATTGTCCCGGAATTTGTAATAGATATTACAGGATTTCTTGATAAAAAGATAGAAGCCTGCCTGGCATATAAAACGCAATTTTATAACCCTGATTCTAATGAGCCAATAACACCGATTGCGACAAAAGATTTTCTGGAAAGTCTGACTTACCGTGCACAGGATTTGGGGAGACTTTCCGGAGTCACATTTGCTGAGGGTTTTACAACAGAAAAATTGATTGCACTCAAAAATTTTGAAGGAATAATTTGTGATTAAACGATAAAATGTTATATTTGCACACGCAAAAACGGTGATTGTAGCTCAGTTGGTTAGAGCGCCGGATTGTGGTTCCGGAGGTCGGGGGTTCGAGACCCCTCATTCACCCCAAATTAAGCGCATCCTAAAAAGGATGCGCTTTTTCTTATTTTGTAGAAAATATTTTTTTAAATTACATTTTCAAATTTTTAGGATGTTTAAAAAACTGAAAGCTCTTTTGTCGTATAGAAATTTATTAATAGCAAACTTTTTTATTGTTATTTTTAAAATTATCTATATAGCGATCATCCAAAAAGAGTTTTTAGCCAACGAAGATTTTACAATTGCTGAAAATATTGTAAAATATCATCAATATTCGGAAATCATATCTCTTGGCGGAACTGCATTCAAATTGCCTGCTTATCCTTTTTGTATTGCATTTTTTATTTGGATTGCTGGGAAAAAGGCACTTTTGACGTTGGCCATTTTTCAATCATTATTAAGTTTTTTCACACCTGTTTTTTTATATAAAATCTTAAAATTATTCAAATTCGAAAAAACTGGGATTTTAGCGGGTTTTCTTTTTATTTTCTCTCCGGCTTATTTTCTTTATTCGGGTAGTATAGAAGCTACTAATATTTTTATTCCGGTTCTCTTATTATGGTTTTATCTATATTTTAAAATCTGGTTTTCAACGGATAATAAGAGTGGTGATTTTATTAGTTTAGGCGTAGTCACTTCGGCTCTTTTCCTTATACAAGTTGTAACAGTGCCTCTATCTTGTATAATGATCCTGTCAATGTTATTATTCAAAAAAGTTAATTTCAGGAATTTTTCTTTTTTGGTTTTCACAGTAGTGATACTTTATTCTCCTTGGGTTATCAGGAATTATTATGTTTTTGATCAATTGGTTTTATCCAAAACGCCAGCCTGGCAGAATATCTATTTTGGCTTTACACAAAACGGACAATTATCAGACGATCTGAAGTTGATTCCTAAGGACAGAGATTATTACATCTACAGCTTACGTTATAAAGTAAGTGAACTTACGATGGAAAAAATCTACAAGCAGGAAGTTATAAAAGTGACTAATCTAAAACCGGAAATTTTCATAAAAAAGGCAGCAATTAATCTTCTTTGTCTTTGGTATGTTCCGCCGAAATATTTTGATAATGACAGTTTATCTGTTTTGCTTGGGCGCAAGATCTATGTTATATTTCTTGATATTTTCACACTAATATCTTTGGTGATTTTGTATAAAAGATCAAAGATTCTATTTTGTTTTTCAGTTTTATTTTTTGCAAACTTTTCGTTTCCTTACATGATTGGACACGCTGCAAATATGAGATTCAAGTTGGATTTTGAATGGTATCAGTTGATTTTGACAGCTTACTTATTTCTTGTCATATTTCAGAAATTCCGGAAAACTGAAAATTTAGTATCACTATGAAAAAGATATACTATCTAATATTTTCGATCTATCTTGTAATAAGTATCTATTTTCTGAAAAAAGAAATTTCATTAGAATATGAATGGATATTTATCATGAAAGACTTTGCCAAATATGGCTGGGAATATCGTTTATACGGAATGTATTCTGCATACATGCCTCCGTTTTATTCTTATTTTCTTTTGATTTCCAGTAAAGTTTTTGGTAGTAATTGGCTTACGGTCGTATGCTGTATTCAGGGATTAACGGTGTTTTTTTCGTTATTTTCTTTTTTCAAAGTTTTATTTGAAGAGAAAAGATTTTCTGTTGTCATTGTACTGGCATTTTGCTCAATTCTGTTTTTCCCTCCGATTTTAATAGGCGTGTATAAGATCAGCTCGTTTGCATTCTCTTTGAGTGTAATGCTTTTATTTTTTACGATTCTTTATAAAATATCAAAATCTAAAATAGTTTATAACAAACAATGGGGTATTTTGGCCATTCTAAGCATAGTTGGATTGTATTTGAGGTATGAGTTCATTTTTATTATTTCCCTGTCAATTTTTGCGTTTTACATTAATAAAAGAATATCGGTAAAAAAAATGATTCTATTGGGAGCAATGGCTTTGATGGCTTATTTTCCGTGGTGTTTAAGGAATTATTATATGATAGGAAAGTTTGCATATTCCACTTCGTATAATTTCAATTTTGCAAAGGGATATAATGAAAAGTATGATCCATATATCACCTTTAATAATCCATATTCTCCACAATTAAAGAAAATTGTCACAAACAAAATGTTGTCGGAAATGTTCACAAATGAGAAGGATATGGACGAATATCTGGGAAATCTCAACCACGATTTTATAATGAATAATCCCAAGCTGTTTATAAAGTTAACGGCTACTAAATTCCTGATAAATTTCACACAATATTTTCCGGGCTATGAAGGTATTAACAGGTATAAAATTTACATTTTTTACAGTTGGTATATGATGGCAGTTCAGGTTTTGCTGATATTATCTTTGCGAAAAATCTATTTGACAAATAAAAGAAGTTTCCTTTTGTATATGACAGGAGGTCTTTATCTGTTTTTTCTTTTCTTTTATATTATTGCACCGCTGCCAAGATATATTTTATTGTTCTATCCAATTTTTATAGCAGTCATTTTAAAAACTTATTATCGTAAAAATATAAACAGTATTAATAAATAAAAAAGCGTCCCGAATTCTCGAAACGCTTAATTTTTTTTAAATCAGATTTTAAACTTCGTCGTCAGATTCTATAGTGAAAGATTTTGATTTGAAGTCTTTGTCGTGTCTTTCAGAGATTACATCTTCACCTTTTTGTTGGATGATAAAATCTGTAGATTCATTAAATAATTCCTGGAAACTTTTAAAATCTTCTTTGTACAGATAGATTTTATGTTTTTCAAAAGTTGCCTCTCCGTTATCTCCGAAGTTTTTTTTACTTTCAGTAATTGTCAAATAATAATCACCTGCTTTAGTTTCCCGCACATCAAAGAAATACGTTCTTCTGCCTGCTTTCAACACTTTAGTGAAAATCTCATTTTCATGGCGTTCCTTAAATTCACCCATCGTTATATATTTTTTAGAAATCTTTACTAACAAATATAATAGAATTCTCGGAAATTCAAAATGTTTTGTTAAAAAAACCTTTGAAATGCCTCTTTTTCTTAAATTTTTGATAAAATTTCGCTGGATTTGTTGCTTACATTAATTTAAGTATAAAATTTCATCAGCTCTTTTTGCACTTGATTCTCTGTGAGTTATGATGATCGATGTCGTCATTTTGAGGTCTTTATCGATGTTTTGAAGAATGTTCTCTTCGGTCTCTGTATCCAAGGCAGAGAGACAGTCGTCAAAGATCAGAATGTTGGGTTGTTTTATCATTGCCCGCGCAATACAAATCCTTTGTTTCTGCCCGCCAGACAGCATTACGCCGCGTTCGCCGACCATTGTTTCGTATTGATCTTTGAATTCTTCAATGTTCTTATGAACGTCTGCCTTTTTCGCCATTTCTACCACCAAGCCAAGATTTGGCTTATCAATAGCAAACCCGATATTATTTTTAATCGTATCAGAAAAAAGATAACTTTCCTGAGGCGTATAACCAAGCTGGTCTCTGTATAATTTCAGATTATGGGTTTTAAGATTCTTTCCGTCTATAAGAATTTCGCCTTCATCAGGATCAATTAATCTGCAGATAAGCTGTGCTATGGTAGATTTCCCGCTTCCTGTTTTTCCCATTATCGCCAGAGACTTCCCGGCATTTATTTTGAAGCTCAGATTTTCAACCGCTTTTATTCCGGTGTTCGGATAAGTATAACTCACATTCCGGAATTCAATTTCACCGGTTATTGGATAAGTCTCGTTATTGGTATTCACGATATCAGATTGCATGTCCATAAACTCGTTTACACGTTGCATACTTGCTTCCGCTCTTTGATTCACAGAGGTTACCCAGCCAAGCATAGAGAAAGGGAAAATCAGCATATTGATGTACATGAAAAAATCCGCAATGGTTCCGACACTCATTTCTCCAGCAATATATTTTTGTCCACCAACGTAAAGAATAGCAACATTCAGAAGCCCGACTACGAAAAGAATGATAGTGAAAAAGTACGCCTCTGTTCTCGCAAGATCCAGTGCTTTGTCCTGATAATCTTTGACTTTGATGCCGTAGTTTTTCTCGATGTATTTTTCCTTGCTGAAGAACTTCACAACACGGATTCCGGAAAAACTATCTTGTACGAAAGTCGAAATTCCGGATTGACTTTTCTGCATCACCTTCGATTTTTTGTTGATAATGTCACTTACTTTGTAAATTCCGTAAGACAGAATTGGCAACGGAACCAAAGTCCACAGCGTCATCCGGACATCGGTCATAAACATATAAACACTTGTGATGATCAGTAAAATAATGAGATTCACGACGTACATCACACCAGGCCCAAGATACATTCTGATGGCCACAACATCCTCACTGAGTCGGTTCATCAGATCCCCGATGGTAGTCTTTTTGTAATCTGTAACAGATAATTCCTGATAGTGCGTATAGATCTTATTTTTCAGTTCGTATTCGATTCTTCTGGAGGCAACGATAATGGTCTGTCTCATCATAAAAGTGAAAAATCCGGATAGCAGAGAACAGCCGATTAAGATTCCGGAATTAATAAAAATGATCCTGAAATAGGTCCAGTTGTTTTTGATATTTTCAATCAGACTTAATTTCTCTGATAGCTTAAGTCCGGAATAATTTTTATCAATAATATTAATAGTCTGACCGATGTACTGGATCTTATAAATAGCGAAGAAGTTACTTAAAATAATAAATAAGAATCCCCAAAATAATAAGACGCGGTGTTTCCAGAAATATGGATTAAGTGTTTTTAAAGCTTTCATTCCTTTCACTTCGATTTTCCAAAGTCGGTGCAAAATTAATGATTTAAAATTTCAGAGAACACTTTCAGAAAAGAATTGAGATTTCTTAACAAATGGTAAGTCTTTTTATTAAACGAAAAAGTCATTAAAATTACAATTATCAGTATTTTTGTACTCGAAAAATTTAATTAAATGAATCCTAAACCTAAATACGATATTGTACTGGTCGGTGGTGGAATAATGAGCGCAACATTGGCAACAATGCTCCACGAGTTTGACCCGAATCTTGAAATTGCAATCTTCGAAAGACTGGAAAAAGTCGCCAAAGAAAGTTCATCTGCCTGGAACAACGCTGGAACAGGACATTCCGCTTTTTGCGAACTAAATTATACACCGGAAAAAGACGGAAAAATCGATATCAAAAAAGCAGAATATATTGCGGAACAATTTGAAGTTTCCAAGCAATTCTGGTCTTATCTGATCAACAAAGGTATTATTGATAATCCAAAAGAATTCATCAATTCCTGCCCACATATGAGTTTTGTTTTCGGAGAGAAAGATGTAAACTTCCTTAAAAAAAGACACGAAGCACTACAAAAGTCGCCGCTGTTCCAAGGAATGGAATATTCTGATGATCACGAGAAACTGACAGAATGGATTCCATTGATGATGCAGAAAAGAATGGCTTCTGACCAATTGGCTGCTACCAAAATGGATCTGGGGACTGACGTTGATTTTGGAAAACTGACGGTTAAGTTAGTAGAGCATCTTAATAAAACCGAAAGTGTAGAAGTTTTCACCTATCACGAAGTAAAAGATATAGATGCAGATGGAAAAGGAAGCTGGAACCTGCAGGTAAACGACAGGAAAAATCTCCACAAACAAACCGTGAATGCAGATTTTGTATTCATTGGAGCTGGTGGTTACGCACTGCCATTATTAGACAGCTCCGGCATCGAGGAAAGCAAAGGTTACGGCGGATTCCCAATCAGCGGACAATGGCTGGTAAGCACAAATCCGGAATTGGTGGAAAAACACAATGCAAAAGTTTACACGCAAGCCACAGTTGGTGCGCCACCAATGTCTGTCCCTCACCTGGATCTAAGGATTATTGATGGGAAAAAAGCACTTCTATTTGGACCGTTTGCTGGATTCTCAACCAAATTCTTGAGAGAAGGAAGTTATCTGGATCTTCCGGAAAGTGTTAATTTTAAAAACATTCGCTCCTTGTTCGGGGTTTGGTGGCATAATATGCCATTAACAAGATATCTGATACAACAGGTAACGATGAGCAAATCCCAGAGAATGTCGCATCTTCGTGATTTTGTGACCGATGCTCAGGAAAAAGACTGGGAACTCAGGACGGCCGGACAAAGAGTTCAGATCATCAAAAGAGACCGTTTCGAAGGCGGAAGACTGGAATTTGGGACTGAGGTTGTTGTGAATAAAGATAAAAACATAGCATCACTTTTGGGAGCTTCTCCTGGCGCCAGTACGTCTGCGTTTGCAATGATTATGGTTCTTGAAAATTGTTTTGCTGATAAGCTGAAAACCGAATGGAAAGACAAATTGGTAGAAATGGTTCCAAGCTATGGCAAAAAACTCGCTGAGTATCCCGAACTGATCAAGGAAATAAGAGATTATTCTAAGGAAAAACTGGAGCTGGAATATTAATGATCACTTTATCTTTTTATAAATCTGAAGATTTTGAGGATCTTACAAGTTACACTTTGGATGAGCAGCAAAGCCGGTTTACAGCGATGCCAAAAGCGACTTTAGAAATTATAAAAGAGAAAAATACGGGCGACAAATTCCCGATTAGTATTTTTTATCAAAATAAAGCAGTCGGGTTTTTCGTATTGGATTTCGGAAAAGATAAATTTGAATTGACGGAAAATGAAAATTCCACTTTGCTGAGATCATTATCTATTAATCCGGATTATCAGGGAAAAGGAATTGGAAAAACGGCGATGATCGTACTTTCGGATTTTGTAAAAGAAAATTTTCCGGATTGTGATGAGGTTGTTCTGGCTGTCAATTTTAATAATAAAAGTGCTTACAACTTATATCTCAAATGTGGTTTCCGGGATGAGGGTAAAAGCCGGGAAATGATTAAAGGATTCCAGCATCTTCTATCAAAAAGAATCTAATGAGCGAGACCATTATAAAACCAAAAATTTCAGAAGAGATTCTTCGCAAGCTTCAGTCGGAAACGATAGAGGAGAAGCAGGTGATTCTGCATTGCTGCTACAAGTCTGAGTTTTTTCTAGAAGAAAAGATCAGGATCTGGTCATCTACCTATTTGATTGACAGAGGTTCTGACCATATTTCCAAACTGATTCATTTTGAAAATATCAGTTTGTTTCCCAATTGGACAGATGTTCCGCACGGCAAAGAATATTGGTTTACCCTTGTTTTCTCAGGATTGCCAAAGGATTGCAAAGTTTTTGATTTTATAGAACTGATCCCTCAGAATAACGGCTTTTTTGAAGAAGGTATTGTAAGAAACGGCTCTGATGTTTATAAAATCAGATTAGATATGTAAAAATAAAAAGGTTCAGAAATCTCTGAACCTTTTTTATTATTTTTAAGAAAGCTTTTGCATTTCCGCTTTTATTTTTTCCTGTAATCCTTCAGAAGCTTCAACCAAAGGAAGTCTGAGGTAATTTTTGATAATTCCTTTTTCGGCGAGAATTGTTTTTACACCGCAAGGATTCCCTTCAGCAAAAATCAGCCTTGTGATTTCTACCAAAGAATTGTGGATCTTATAAGCTTCATCCACTTCTCTGCTTAAACCGAATTTTACCATTGTAGAAAATTCCTTCGGATAAGCCTGGCCGATTACCGAGATTACGCCGTCTCCGCCCGCTAAAGTCACCGGTAAAGTATACTCGTCATCGCCGGACATTAGAGAAAAATGATCCGGTTTTTGTCTCAGAATGTCGAAATACTGCAGGATGTTCGGTGCCGCTTCTTTGATCATAATAAGATTTGGAAATTCATTTGCCAAACGAAGCGTTGTAGAAGCTTCCACATTTTGTCCCGTTCTTCCCGGAACATTGTAAATGATAATCTTTGCGCCGGTTTCTGCTAATGCTTTATAATGCTGATAAAGTCCTTCCTGATTTGGCTTGTTATAATAAGGAGAAACAGATAACACCGCTTCGAAATCAGAAAGATCTGTATCCAGAATCTGCTGTCTCACTTCTGCTGTATTATTCCCGCCTATTCCTAAAACCAAAGGCAGTCTGTTGTTATTGATCTTGGTGATGTGCGCGATTACTCTATCCTTTTCGTCCTTGGAAAGCGTTGCAGCCTCGGCTGTTGTTCCCAAGACCACCAGAAAATTGGTTCCGTTGTCTATATTGTAATCGATTAGTTTGGTAAGAGAATCAAAGTCTACGGATAGATCTTCGTTGAAAGGTGTTACCAAAGCTACACCTACGCCTTTTAACTGACTCATTTTTATTTAAAAATTAATTTTCTCAAATTTAATTCATTTTAATAAATAGACAAACATTATATTTGTGTTTGTTAAGCTAAAAATTCCATTTCTGATAATCAAAAAATGCTATATAACAATCTAAAAAAAATATTTCCGAAAGATTTTTTAATCAAAAATGAACTTTTCTTCAGAAAATTAATTTGGATCTTTTATTTGGGTGATAGCCATGAATGTACGATATGTGATAAAAAGTTCAGAAAGTTTTTATTAAATCAAAGGGGCGAAAAGCTATGTCCGAACTGTGGAAGCATGCCAAGAGACAGAAGACTTTTCCAGCAGTTTAAAAAAGAGTTTTTGGGAAATACAGATATAAGATTGTTAGATTTTTCCCCGTCCAGATCGTTGTACAGAAAAATAAAGCAAACAAAGAAAATTCAATACTTTCCAACTGATTTATCCGATGATTTTATAGCAGAATATCATTATGATATTACTGAAATCCCTGTTGAAGACAATTATTTTGACAGCATATTCTGCTATCATATTTTAGAACATATCGAGCAGGATAAGAAAGCCATTAGCGAGCTATACAGAGTTTTGAAAAAAGGAGGAAAAGCTTTTGTACAAACGCCTTTCAAAGAGGGAGATATTTTTGAGAATCCCGATTTTAAAACAGAAGAACAAAGATTGGAACACTTCGGGCAAAAGGATCACGTAAGAATCTATTCTGTAAGCGGTTTGGAAAAACGTTTGTTAGAAGCAGGTTTTGAAGTAAGTGTTAATAGGTTTGATGAAGATAATTACTATGGACTCAACAAAAATGAAAGGGTTTTGCTTATAAGTAAAAATTAATGATTTATTGATTTGACTGATAGTTAATTAGTTAGTTTTGAAGCCTTAAAATCATTAGATTTGTATCTGGATTTTTCTTTCGGTGAAACGTTGAAAATTAATAGTCATTGTCGCGTTCCATCTGAGGATTGAAAAATAAAAAAACAAATGAAAAATAAAATTTTTGGATTCGGAATCATCGTGCTGCTGCTTATCAGCTGTAAAACGCCGCTTACTGTTGCGAACATCCAAACAGAAAAGAATATTTATATTACCAGTGATATAAAAGAAGATAAGGCATTTGATGCAGTGATCCGGCCTTATAAAAATGAACTTGAAGGTAAAATGAATACCAAGGTTTCCCATACCAATACCGAACTCAACAAATCAGGAGACAACAGTAATCTCGGAAATCTTCTTGCAGATTACACTTTTGAAGGTGCAGATGAATGGGCCAGAAAAAACAATCTTCCACCAGTAGATGCTGCAGTTATTAATATTGGCGGTATTAGAAACATCATCCCGAAAGGTGATATTCTTACAAAACAGATCTACGAAGTAATGCCTTTTGAAAATGAGATTATTATCGTTAAAATTAATGGGAAAGATGTAGAAGGTTTGTTCGATTATTATTTGAAAACTCAGGAAAATAATCCTGTTTCACATCTCATTATTGAAACTGAAAACGGAAGTCTCTCAAAAAAACTGATCAACGGTAAAACTATAGATTATAATAGAACGTATTACATCGCAACCTCAAGTTATCTAGCATTAGGCGGCGATAATATGTTTTTCTTCGGAAAAGGCGAGATGATCTCAACAGGAATCAAAATGCGTGATCTAATCCTGGAAAAATTCAGACAAAACCCAGAAGTCTCAACTCCTGATGATGTAAGATTAATTTTTAAAGACAAAAAAGTCGAAGAATAATGCAAAGAAAAGAATTTCTAAAATATATTGGCGGCGGAAGTCTTGCTTTGACATTGGCTCCCAATCTTTTGCTGGCAGAACAATTTGATATTCTGAAGAAAGAATCGACTCATAAATTAACAATCCTGCATACCAACGACCAACACAGCAGGATAGAACCTTTCGACGCTTCTTATACGAAAAATCCAAACCAAGGCGGTTTTGCAAGAAGAGCATCATTGATCCAAAAAATAAGAAGCGAAGAGAGAAATCTTCTTTTGCTTGATTCGGGAGATATTTTCCAGGGAACACCATATTTTAATTTTTTTGGAGGAGAATTGGAATTTAAACTAATGAGTATGATGCAGTATGATGCATCCACAATGGGAAACCACGATTTTGATAACGGATTAGAAGGTTTTCTAAAGGTTTTGCCAAATGCAAAGTTTCCTTTCATCTGTTCCAATTATGACTTTAAAAACACTATTTTAGACGGAAAAACAGAGGCTTACAAAATTTTTAATAAAAACGGAATCAAAGTCGGGATTTTTGCTGTCGGAATAGAACTGAACGGACTGGTTGGGAAAAAGAACTATGCAGAAACAATTTATCAGAATCCGATAGAAATAGCTCAGCATTATGCAGATTTTCTGAGGAAAGATAAAAAATGTGATCTTGTAATCTGTCTTTCTCACATTGGATTTGAGTATAAAGATCAGCCGGAGAAAATTTCGGATAAGCATCTTGCCGCTAAAACTTCCGGAATAGATTTGATTCTGGGAGGGCACACCCATACTTTTCTTCCGGAACCGTTGAGTTTTCAGAATAAGGAAAATAAACCGGTGATTGTGAATCAAGTAGGATGGGCAGGGATTTTATTAGGAAGATTGGATTTTTATTTTGATAAAAATAAGAATGTAAAAAATATTTCTTGGAATAATCAGTTAATAGATGAAAACATAATCGTTTAGAATGAAGAAAATTTTATTAATTATATCGTTTTGTATAACGCTCATTTCATACGCACAGACGACCAGCAAATGGACCGACTTGTTCTCTTATAATAATGTTTTGGCTATCCGGGAAGACGGTGATAGATTGATTGCCGCAACAGAAAATGGCATTTTTTATTATTATCCATCAACTGGCGAAATAAAAAAACTATCAAAAGCAAACGGTCTTCATGAAGTGAAAATTTCGGCATTCGATTACAATGCTGCTACCCAAACAGGAATAGTTGGTTATCAGAATGGATCTATGGATGTTATCACACCAAACGGAATTTTTTTGGTTGTAGATATTCCATTAGCAACAGGATATAATGGTAGTAAGAAGATTATCAATATATCTATTAACGGAGATAGAGCCGTTATTTCCGCAGGTTATGGTGTTTCCATTTTTAGTATTTCCAGAAGAGAGTTCGGAGATACGGCATTTTTTAAAAAAAGTGATGGATCAGGAGGTTATGAAGCTGCTAACTCTGCAGTTATTAAAGACAATATAGTCTATGCGGCTACAGATACGGGTTTGAAGTATCACGAGCTTAATTCCACCTTTGCAATATATAATAACTGGACAGCCATCAACGGAAATTTTAAGAAAGTATCTGCTAAAAACTTTGTTGCATTTGCAAATAACGGGCAGGTGATTTATTTTACCTCAGGAGGAGGATTTGCTGCTCTTTCAAGAGCTTTTACATTTATTCAGGATCTGCGTGTGACGGATAACCAAATTATTGTAACGGATGAAAAGCAAGTATATGTTTACAATACAAATGGTGTAGAACAAAAAAATTTCAATGCAGGAGAGCTCATAAATACGTCTTATGTTTATAATAATCAAATATTTACAGGAACCAAATATTCAGGGATGTTTAATGAACAAAAAAGTATCTTCAAACCCGATGGTCCATATAATAACAGATCCTATAAGTTATCATTACTGAATAATCAGATATGGGTTGCATCAGGAAACAGAGATGTAGATCCTGTTCCAAATCCAACAAATCCTAATGAAAATAAAATAGGCTATTATCACTATGATGGTAGCAAATGGAACTATCCGCAATTTTTCATTAATAATTCGACACCTTTTAATATTTTAGATGTCGTTCCAAATCCTTCTAATCCTACAGAGGTCTATTTTACAAATTTTATTGCTGCGAATTCTGTTGCGTCAGACAAAGGTGTTTATAAAATGAGTAATAATGAATTTGTAAAAAAATATAATTTTAATAATGCAAGCATAGATTATTACAGACCTGTCGGATTAGCGTTTGATGATCAGAATAATCTATTTTGTAGTGTCCAATGTACAGTGCCTTCTGCAAGCGGAGGCTGTGTCAGTTCCAGTTTTTATTTATTCAATAAAACAAGTGATGCTTTTGGTGCCAATCCTTTTACAACTTTTAATATAGGAGGTATCCAAAAGCCTGTTGTAAAAGATGGTATCTTGTATTTTGCTGCGCCGTTCTCAAGTGATGGCGGATTATTAATTTATGATTATAATAATACCGCAGTATCTACATCAGATGATAAATTCAAGGTTTTAAAAACGACAAATAATTTACAGATAAATGGGACATTATCTGTAGCAGTAGATAATAATGATGATACTTGGATAGGGACAAGAGAAGGTCTTAGAATTCTGTCGAATACAAAATCAGCTATCTTGGAAGACAATCCACAGACTGATGCAATCATTATAGAAGAAAATGGTTTGGCGGAAGAATTATTCAGAGATGCAAATATTCTTCAAATCACACCGGATTCAGGAAATCAAAAATGGATATCTGTTGATGGAGGTGGTGTTTTCTATATCAGTTCCAATGGTGATAAAACAATCTATCATTTCACAAAATCCAACTCGCCTTTACCTAATGACAGTGCCACAGATATCAAAATCGACAACAAAACTGGCAAGGTATATTTTGCAACTTTGGATGGCGTAATGGTTTATCAGGGTGATGTTGCAGAGGTTACGTCTAACTTCGGAGATGTTCTGGTATATCCGAATCCTGTAGTCTATGCGCAATATAAAGGCAATGTAAGAATCCGAGGTTTGGCCGCAAAAACGAATATCCGGATCACAGATGCTGCCGGGAACCTCGTCCATTCTGCGGTTGCTAATGGCGGTTATTTCGAATGGAACCTTGCCAATCAAAGAGGGTCGAGAGTTGCATCCGGAATCTATTATGTTTTGATGACCAACGAAGACGGAACAGATACTGCAACTGCTAAGATTGCGGTTGTAAATTAGAAAATAATATTTGATCTAATTTCTAAAGTCTAATTTTTAATGACACAGGAAGTTTTTTTACTGTCTTATACAAAATATGGAGATCACGATGCTGTTCTCCATTGTTTTTGTAGGGAAAACGGCTTCGAAAGTTTCTTCGCAAAAGGAATCTACGCCGCAAAAAATAAAAAAAAAGCCTTTCTTTTTCCTTTGAACGAATTATTACTTTACACATCCGACAAGAAAAAAAGTATCCAGAATGTGCTGAAAATAGAACAGAAAAATATAGATTTTTTTAGTTCTGATATCCGGAAAAATTCAATTTTGTTTTTTATTTCCGATCTTTTGAATCAGGTTTTGAGGAACGAAAATCAAAACGCCGATATGTATTCCGAGATTTCTATTTTCCTCAGTCAATTGCAAATGGAAAATTTTCAGTCACATTTGATCTTTATTTTCAGGCTTCTGAAGCAGCAGGGTTTGCAGCCGTTATTTTCAGACAAAACTTTTCTTAATCCCGAAACCGGAAATTTTGAAGATATAGAAATGCACCATTTTTTTGACAAAACGATTTCTGATATTTGGAAAGATCTTATTACATCGCAGGACCCGTACAGCATAAAACTCAGCAGATCCGAAAAACAGAATTTCCTTGATTCTATTTTAGTCTATTTCCATTACCATTTTACAGATTTCCGGGAACCAAGATCTTTGGAGATTATCAAAGAAATTTTTTAAAATTATGATTATCAAAGCAACAGAAAAAGATATTTCTACGATTCAAGATTTGGCAAAAAAGTCCTGGCAATCGGCTTATGGCAATATTTTGGAACAAGAGCAAATCGCTTATATGCTGGATCTGATGTATTCTGATGATACTTTGAAAACTCATTTCAAGAATCCAAATTATCACTATTATCTTATCAATGAAGATGAGGTTTTTCTAGGATTCATCGGTTTCGAATTTCATAATGAGCCAGAAACGACAAAACTTCATAGGATTTATTTCCTGAAAGAAGCACAGGGAAAAGGACTTGGAAAAAAAGCTTTGGAATTTTTAAAAAACGAAGTTGGAAAATCAGGTGATAGAAGGATAACCTTGACCGTTAATAAAAATAACATTGCTCAAAATTTCTACGAATCACAAGGTTTCAAAGTTTATGATGAAGCTGTTTTTGACATAGGAAACGGTTATGTGATGGACGATTATCTGATGGAGTACATTATATCATACTAAAACTCCCCAACTCTCAGACTCTCCAACTCCTCAACTGATCTTCGCCCACTTATTCTTCCCTTTATATTGTTTGATGTAATATTGCTTCATCATTTGATTTTCGGGATGTGTGAGAAGAGCATCCTGTTCCAGTATCTTTTCAACAGTCAGTTTTGAAGCTTTGATAATGGCAGAATCCTCAATGAGACTCAGTTTTTTAAAGTCTACAACACCACTTTGCTGAGTCCCGAGAATATCGCCCGGTCCGCGCAATTCCATATCCACTTCCGAGATTTTGAAACCATCGTTTGTTGTGACCATTGTCTTAATTCTCGTTCGGCTTTCCTTGCTCAGTTTATCACCTGTCATCAGGATACAATAACTTTGTTCAGCACCACGTCCAACACGTCCCCGCAATTGATGGAGCTGTGACAACCCAAATCTCTCCGAGCTTTCAATCACCATCACAGAGGCGTTTGGAACATTGACGCCAACTTCTATCACAGTTGTAGCCACCATAATTTGTGCTTGTCCTGAGGCAAAATACTGCATATTGATATCCTTTTCCGCTGGTTTCATCCTGCCGTGAACCATCGTAACATTGTAACTTTTGAAGAAGTTCACCACGTGTTCCAAACCTTCCATCAGGTTTTTATAATCCAAAGTTTCAGATTCTTCGATGAGCGGATAAACGAAATAGATCTGCCGACCTTTTTCAATCTCATCTCTGCAAAAAGTATAAACCGAAAGTCGGTCTTTTTCCCTTCTGTGAGCGGTAATGATGGGTTTTCTTCCAATCGGCATTTCATCAATCACGGAAACATCTAAGTCAGAATAAAAACTCATTGCCAAAGTCCGTGGAATCGGTGTTGCAGTCATTACCAGGATATGCGGCGGGATGTTATTCTTTGCCCAAAGTTTTGCCCGTTGCGCCACACCAAATCTATGTTGCTCATCAATAATAGCCAAACCAAGATTCTGGAATTTCACTTTATCTTCCAGCAATGCGTGCGTTCCAATCAAGATAGAAAGTTGCCCGTTTTCCAATTCGTCGTGGATTATTTTTCTTTCCGCCGTTTTGGAAGAACCTGTCAAAAGTCTGACGTTGATGTTCGTATTTTGAAGTAATTCTTTGATCGAATTAAAATGCTGTTGCGCCAATATTTCCGTCGGCGCCATCAGACAGGATTGGAAACCATTGTCCATTGCGATCAGCATTGTCAAAAGTGCAACCATCGTTTTCCCCGAACCCACATCGCCCTGAAGCAGTCGGTTCATTTGGGTTGAACGTTTCATATCGATTCTGATTTCTTTCAGAACCCGTTTTTGAGCATTCGTTAGTTCAAACGGAAGATTATTTTCATAAAAACGCGTGAAATATTCACCAACGATTGGAAACGGATTTCCGAAGGATTTTGTTTTCTGATGTAGTTTTTTCAATCCATAGCCAAGCTGAAAAAAGAAAGCTTCTTCAAATTTCAATCTTCTGTTGGCGGAATCAAATTGTTTTAAATCTTTAGGAAAATGAATATAGTAATGGGAATTAAGCCGTCCAATTAATTTCATCGATTTCAATAGATAATCGGGCAGATTTTCCTGAATTAATTGAGGTAAATCTTTCAGAAGATTAAAAATAACGGTCTGAAATAGTTTATTCGTAATTCCTCGTTTTGTCAGTTTTTCGCTTCCTGGATAGATGGGCAAGAGAGTTCCGGATAAAGCTTTTTTTTCGTCAACCTCAATTTCCGGATGAGGCATTGAGAAGTTTCCATTAAAGAAATTTACTTTCCCGAAGATAAAAATTTCCTGATTCAGTGGAATCGCATCCTGCATCCATTTTGAATATCGAAACCAGACTAGATCCATAGATCCCGTTTCATCTCGGAACTTTGCAGACAATCGTTTCCCTTTTTCATAAACCACTTCCTGGATGTCCGTAATCTTTCCTTTTAGTTGGATATCAGTGTCAGAATCTTTACTAAGACCGCCAATTTTATGAATTTTACTTTTATCAATATACCGGATTGGATAAAATGTCAGCAAATCTTCCACAGTCGATATTCCCAACACGTTTCTGATGAGTTTTGCGCGTTCGGTTCCGATGCCTTTGAGAAATTCTATGGAGGTTTCTAATGTCAAGAAAGAAAAATTTGTTCCGACGAATTTCGGGAAATTTTATGAATTTTTTAAGGAGAAATACTTAACTGAATGATTTTAGTCTAATATCTAAATTCTAATCTCTCACTTCTAAAAAATCACTCCTTAATCCTTGACCGGAATTTCTTCTGATAACCTTCCCATTCCTGGCGGGATTTGATATTTTTGTACTCGTTAGAAGCGATCATCGTGAAGTAAGGTTCTACTTCTTTGGCTTTTAGAAATCCGGATAGACTCGTGATTGGATCTGTATTTTCATCCAGAAAAACCATCGTCGGTATCATATTGATATTCATATATCTCGTAAACTGATGAAGGCTGTTTTTAGTTTTCTTGCTTTTAAAATCGGGGTTTGTAAAGGTGTGGCCCATAAATTTTATCGACTCATTTCCATCACTTTCGAATTTAACAGCATAGAAACTATCGTTGATGATCTTGGCAATTTCCGGGTGATTGTAAGTTTTTTTCTCCATTTCTTTACACGGTGCACACCAGTCTGCATAGAAATCGATCAGGATTTTTTTCGGTTCTTTCTTTTGTGCTTCTATCGCCTGTGCAAGGGTCATCCAATGCACTTGCGAGAATCCGGAAATTGGAATCAGAAAGAGAATTAGGAGGATTAATAATTTTTTCATTTGTGTTTTGTGTGTTTTATTTTACGCCGTGCATTAGTTTTTTAACAAATGGAGAGATCAAAATTAATATGATTCCGGCAATTAGAGCGTACAATCCCAATTGTTTATATCCATCGGTATAAGTGATGAGTGCATCGTAATTTGTAGCGCCGGGTTTTACTTCTGCCAATCCTGCTCCGATCTGTCCTGCAACATATTGCCCGTAGGCAGAGGCAAGGAACCACATTCCCATCATCATCCCCTGCAATTTTTCTGTGGACAGTTTTGTCATTATCGATAAACCGATTGGCGACAGACACATTTCTCCCAGAGTAATAACGAAAAGTGCAAGCGTGAAAATATTAAGAGAAGTAATTCCCTGCAGATTAGCAAAAAACTTTGTTGCAAAAATCACATAATAACCCAATCCTAAGAAAATAAATCCTAATCCGAATTTGATAATTGTATTTGGTTCCAGTTTCATTTTATTTAGCCAGATCCAGACCAATCCGATTGGAACAGCAATTAATAGAATAAAAAAAGCGCCTCCGGAATTATTAACCCCATTTGGATCCAGGCCTAAAAGATCTTTATTAAGATTATTCGCAGCGAATATGCTTAATGAGCCACCGCTTTGCTCGTAGATTCCCCAGAAAATAATTGAAAAAATAATGAAAACTAATGCTGCCCAAAGTTTGTTTCTTTCCACGGCATTTACCTTTGTCATTTCGTAAAACAGATAAAGCATTGTTATTGGTCCTACGATCCACATAAAATAATCTGTGTATTGCGGAACAGAAACCATTATCATAATCAATGGGACAAAAACTAAAGATAAAATATAAACGCTGTATTCATTCCATTTTGCTAAAGGAGAAAAAGTTCCGTCAGAGTTTAATTTTTGAGGCTGAAGACCAATTGGTCCTAATTGTCTTTGAGTAAAAATAAAATTAACCAAACTAATAACCATCACAATCGCTGCCAATCCGAACGCGACATTCCATCTTTTACTTTCCGGAATTAATCTTGACATCATTTCGCCTTTTCCGATAGCGATACAGAGATACCCGCCCAAAAGTGCTCCCAGATTGATTCCTGCATAGAACAGTGAAAAACCGGCATCTGTTCTTGTGTCGTTTGGTTTGTATAGTTTTCCGACCATTGTCGAAATATTTGGTTTGAAAAACCCGGTTCCTACCACTGTGAATGCGATTCCCAAAAAGAAGAATTTATGAGGATCGGTAGCTAAAATCATACTTCCGATGATCATCAAAATACCGCCCCATAAAAGAGATTTCCTGAATCCTAGAATTTTATCAGCAAACAATCCACCTACAAAAGTGAAAGCGTAAACAAATGCCTGAGTCGCACCATATTGTAAATTAGCCTGCTCATCCCCGAATTTCAGTTGTGAAATCATAAAGAAAACGAGCATTCCGCGCATTCCGTAGAAACAGAAGCGTTCCCACATTTCTGAGAAAAAAAGTGACCAGATCTGTTTCGGATATTTTCCTTTAAAATTTTGTATTTCCTCGAGGGTAAGATTCATTTTATGATTTTTATGCCATACGAATTTAACAAAAAACCACCGAATATTCGGTGGTTTTTTGTTATTAAGTTTTATCTGATTCTAGCTTAATCCGTGCATCATTTTCTTTAATCTCGGAGATAGAATTGCCAAAATAATTGCTGCAATTCCGCAAAGTACTACGAACACCATAAAGAACTCAAATAAGTTATGGATCTCAACGCCGGCGAAAGTTGTATTGGCAGTTGGCAATTGCTCTTTTTCAAACAAAGCCACTTGCTCTGTTGTAAGCGTTATTTTTTTGTCCAAAACGTCTTGAAGATTAATGCCAAGCTTTTCAGCCTTTACAAATTTATCTCCAGTTGCAGGAATAATGGCTCCTAATGAACCAGCCAATGCATAACCCGCAGCATTAGAAATAAAAAATACACCATAAAGCAAAGAAGCAAATCTTTTCGGTGCTAATTTACCAACCAAAGATAATCCAATTGGTGATAAACAAAGCTCTCCCATTGTTTGGATCAGATATAATAACATCAGCCATTTGATTGCCAACAATCCTGTGTTTCCAAGATCTTTTACATTGTAAGCAATAATAAAATAACTCAAAGCAATCAAAGCTAAACCTATTGCCTGTTTCAATGGAGAAACAGGTTCTTTTCCTTGGGCTCTCAATTTATCCCAAAGCAAGCTGAAGGGTAAAGCTAATACCACAACGAATAATCCGTTGAAGATCTGCACCATAGATGGCGGCATATTCCATCCGAAAATATTTCTGTCTGTTTGATTATCAGCAATGAAAGTCAATGATGAACCAGCCTGTTCAAAAGCCGCCCAGAAGAAAATGATAAAGAATGAAACGATATAAATTACCCAGATTCTTTGTCTTTCAACCTTATTCTCAGCAGAGCTCATAATCAAAAATGCTAATGAAATCCCAGCTGCGTAGATAAAAGGATAAATGATTCCTTTAATCAATTGTCCCATTCCGACAGAACTGAAACCAAATTCGCTTACCAAAATATATCTGAAAACAAAGAAAAGCGCTACGAATAACAACGCTGCAATTCCCATATTCTGACCAGAGAATTTTGCTGTTTGTGTTTCGCCTTCTTCGAAATCTTCGCTGGTATTGTGTTTTGGTAATCCACCAATTGGTCTTCCTTCTGGTGTTACAACGTATTTGTTTTTAAGGATGAAGAAAGTCACTGTTCCTACCAACATTGCGATAGAAGCCGCTAAGAATCCCCATTTGAAAGCGAAAATATCTCTCACACCTCCAGCATCTTTCACATCGCCTAAATATGGACAAATGAACTGACCCAGGAACGCTCCGATGTTGATTCCCATATAGAAAATCGTAAAAGCAGAATCCAGTTTAGATTTCTCTTGTTTTGGGTAAAGACTTCCCACCATTGAGGAAATGTTCGGTTTAAAGAATCCGTTTCCGAAGATGATGATGAATAATGCCAACCACATCAATCCTTTTGCACCGCCAAGATTTGTAGAAAATGTAGATGCACTGAAGAACAAAAGCAATTGTCCAATCGCCATCAAACTTCCACCTACCAAAATTGCATTTCTGTTCCCGATGTATTTATCAGCGATGAAACCACCCAAAAGCGGTGTCAAATAACACAAAGCTAAAAAGCCACCATAAATAATTGCCGCATCGGCTTCTTTAATAAGGAGAGAATTTACCATAAAGAGCGTCAATAATGCCCTCATTCCGTAAAAATTAAAACGCTCCCACATTTCGGTGCCGAATAAAACCCAAAGACCTTTCGGGTGCTTTTGTTTAGCTTGTACTGCTGTATCCATTTTTTAATTGTTAAATTTTCTTAAAGGTAACAAATATAGTTTTTTTTCATAAACGGGAAAGCTAAATTGCAGACGATTAACACAATTACATTCGATTATTTTAAATTATGGAAATCAGAAAATCAAATCCCGAAGATATCAACCAAATAATGAACTGCATTGATACAGCCAGACAGCTGATGCGGGAAAGCGGAAACCATATCCAATGGACCAATGGTTATCCTTCGAAGGAATTGATGTTAGAAAGTATAAAAAATGGATTTAATTTTTTGATTTCTGAAAATGATTACATCGTTGCGACTTTCGATTTCATTATTGGCGACGACCCAAATTATTTAGTAATTGAAAACGGAACTTGGCTGAATGACGAAAAATACGGCGTCATCCACAGATTGGCATCCAATGGAAAAGCAAAAGGCGTCGCAAAATTCTGTTTCGAATGGTGTTTTTCCCAATTCCCAAATATCAGAATCGATACGCACGAAACCAATATTCCGATGCAGAAAGTTCTGGAAAAACTCGGTTACCAAAAATGCGGCATTATCTATGTTGCTGATGGAACACCGAGATTGGCTTTTCAGAAAATTTAGGTTAATAATAATTTGGGCAGCTATTTCCGTCCTCCGTTCCCGCTTTTTTCTTTTTCGAAAAAAAAGAAAAAGAGCTCCACTCAGGCCGGGCTGCACTAATTCGATGTTCAAATACTAATCTACACCTTTTTCCTTCATCACTTTATTCAAAAACTTCAGCATAAAAAGTCCGAGAACAAAAGCAAAAATCAGAAGAGCAAAATTCACAAGAAAGTAATATTCTTTATTTTCATAACTATACCATGTGCTGGCAAGAATCCCCGAAAGCTTGTTTCCAACAGAATTTGCCAGAAAAAATCCACCCATCATCAGGGCTGTCAATCTTGCTGGAGATAACTTTGAAACCACTGATAATCCCATTGGTGAAAGGCAAAGTTCCCCAATCGTCACAACGCCATAACTGGCAACCAACCAAAGTGGCGAAACCTTCACAGCGCCGTTATTTCCGGCAAACACAGCGCCTACCATTACAAGACAGGATAAAGCCGTGATAAAAAGTCCAATCATAATTTTTGTAGGCGTCGTCGGTTCTTTTCCGCGCTTTCGGAATAATGCCCAGAATCCGACAATCACTGGTGTCAGTACAATTACCCAAAAAGGATTCACAGATTGAAATAATTCAGTATTAAATAAGTAAACTTCCTGCTTTGGATTCGTAGCTAACTGAGTGCGTTCTTCTGGATTGATGTTTTTAAAATAAACATCTTTTCCGGAAACTTTAATAGTCTCGCCAGCTTCATTTTTCTGAGAACGGAATTGGTCATCATAAACCGCAACTTCTTTGTCTTCAAAGGATTTTCCGGTCGTTCCGTCTTTTCCATCGAGCATATAAATGCCACGCATCGGTTCAACTAATTTTTCAGGAATACTTCGGTCCGTATAATAGTTTGCCCAGCGAGTGAGCGCCGTTCCGTTCTGTTTGAAAATCGCCCAGAAAAACATACAAACCAAAAATATCATCACCAATGCCCCAATAGATCTTTTCTCGTCCTGATGCGCTTTGAAATAAAGCGAAACGTAAAAATAAATCACTGGAACACAAGCGAAAATAAATGCATCTGTGCTATCACTTCCAAAGATATTTCCTGGAATTACCCAACCAATTGCACCAACAACTAGTGCTGGTAGAAATACTTTTAATAAAACGTCGGAAATCTTGCTGTCACCTTCTTTCGCCGCTTTCATTTCGCAGGCGTGACGAATGTGTTTGAGTCCAAAACTAAAAATCACCAACCCAATTAGCATCCCAACGCCAGCTGCAATGAATGCCTCTCCCCAGCCAAAACGGTTTCTCATATAGGCCGCAATAATATTGCAGATAAATGCCCCAATATTGATTCCCATATAGAAAATATTGTAGCCTGTATCTTTGTTCTTTTTGTAAGGTTCCTCAGAGTAGAGATTTCCAAGAATCGTAGAAATCGTCGGTTTGAAAAAGCCATTTCCGATGATAATTAATCCCAATGAACCGTAGAATAATGGCAGTTCTTTGAAAAGTCCCAATCCAATATATCCAGCGGCCATTAATATTCCGCCGAGATAAATGGACTTAATATAACCAAAAACACGTTCTGCAAGAAAACCACCAAGAAATGGTGTGAGGTATGTCAGTGCAATATAAGTCCCGAAAACATCATCCGCCATTTTATCTGGCAATCCCAATCCGCCTTTGTCACCATTCGGTTCTATGACATAAAGGACAAAAATTCCCAAAATCAAATAATAACCAAAACGTTCCCACATTTCTGTGAAAAAGAGGAAGGGCAGACCTTTGGGATGTTTTTTCATAACTTTTTATTTTCTTGAATCGTAAAAATAGGATTTTAAAAATAACTTCAAAAATTTTAATTAACTTTGATAGACTTAAATATTCAGGAAATGGAAATTACAATAAAAGACTTGCAGAATAATTTAAAATCTTTGCCATCATCTTTATATGGTGTTGTTAATGAATATTTGAATTTATTACGAGAAGTAGCCAATCCCGAGATTCCTGAATGGCAAAAAAAAGAAGTTAGAAAGAGAATAGAGTTTGCGAAAATCCATCCCGAATCATTGGTAGATTTTGATAGTTTTATGAATGATTTTGAAAAAGAACATTTGAATGAAAGCTAAAAAAATCGTCCTGAAATCTGTCGATTTTGATTTGCTTGAAATAATTACTTGGTATAATAAAATTGACAGGAAATTGTCTTTAATGTTTTTAAAAGAGTTTAAAGAAAAAGTCAATTATATTTCGAAAAACCCAAATGCCTGTGAAAAAAAATACGACGATACTAGAATCGCTTACTTGAAAAAGTTCCCTTATTCTATTCATTATATTTATGACGAATTCGAGAGTAGAGTAATAATATATTCTGTTTTTCACACCTCCAGAAATCCTGAAAATTGGTCTGAGTGAAAATAAAAACCCATTCAATTTGAATGGGTTTTATATATTTTATTAATTTGAACTAAAGATTCTCCAAAATAAAATTCGTCATTTTCTCATAAAGCTGAGGTCTTGTATTTCCACCAAAAATGCCGTGATTCTTATCCGGATAAGCCATAAATTCAAATTGCTTTTTGTTCTGAATCAAAGCCTCAGAAAATTCCATCGAATTCTGAAAATGTACGTTATCATCAGCTGTTCCGTGGATTAAAAGGAATTTCCCTTTCAATAGTTTTGCAAAAGTCGTTGGCGAATTTTGGTCGTAACCTTCCGGATTTTCTTGCGGAGTCTGTAGGAATTTTTCTGTGTAAATGCTGTCATAATATCTCCAGTTTGTCACCGGCGCAACAGCAATTCCCAATTTGAATACGTCTGCACCTTTCGTCATTGCAAGGGAACTCATATATCCACCAAAACTCCATCCAAAGATTCCGATTCTTGATTTGTCAATATAAGATTGATTTCCGAGCCACTGTGCTGCAGTGATTTGGTCTTCGATTTCGTATTTTCCAAGTTGTTTGTAAATCACTTTTTTGAATTTCGAACCTTTGTAACCAGTTCCGCGTCCGTCCACACAAGCTACCACGTAACCTTTTTGAGCCAGCATTTCGAACCAGATTGCGTTTCCTCCGTCCCAGGAATTTGAAACCTGCTGAGAACCCGGACCGGAATATTGGAACATAAATAATGGATATTTTTTGTTCGGGTCAAAGTTTTTTGGCTTGATAATCCAGGCGTTCAATTGGTCGCCAACAGAATTTGGAATAGTAATGAATTCCTTCGTTACAAAACTGTCTTTCTGAAGTTTCGCAAGCGCCTCATTATTGTTTTGTAATTCTTTAATTTCTTTACCGGAAGCATCTTTCAATACATATTTGTTTGGAGAAGACGCTGTTGAATTGGTGTTGATGAAATAATTAAAAGTCTTGCTAAAACTTGCAGAGTTGTTTCCTTCAGGATAAGAAATTAACGTTGTTTTTCCAGAATTGATATTCAATTTGGAAACAACTTTGTTTAGGCTTCCTTTTTCGGTTGTTTGGATGTAAGCTTCTTTGGTTTTTGGGTTGTAACCGTAATAATCTGTGATTTCCCAGTTTCCTTTCGCAACTTGTTTTTTCAATTTTCCGGATTTGTCGTACCAATACAGTTGTCTGTAACCATCACGTTCCGATGCCCAAAGGAAAGAATTGTCGTCCAAAAATTCCAAAGTCAGATTGTCGGTTTCTATCCAGGCGTTGTCTGTTTCTGAAAATAATTTGGTAAGATTTCCGGATTTTGTATCCACTTTAATCAAATCGACTTTGCTGTGATGTCTGTTGCTGGTTGCGATGACAATTTCGTTAGCCTCATTTGTTTGCCAGATTTGCGGAATATAATGATTCTCAAAACCTGCGATGTCTAAAGCTGTTGTCTTCCCTGAATTTAATTGATAAAGATTAGCAGAAACAGTCGAATTGGTTTCGCCAGCTTTTGGATATTTATATCGCATTTCGGTTGGATACAGAGACTTTCCGTAGATTGGAATGTAGATTTCCGGAACTTTTGACTCATCGAATTTTACGAAAACGATTGCGTCGTCTGCTTTGTTCCATTGGTAATAATCTGCGTGAGAAAATTCTTCTTCATAAACCCAGTCGCCAAGTCCATTGATAATTGAGTTTTTCTTTCCGTCCGTTGTGATTTGAATGATTTTCTCTGAAGTCAAATCCTGATAAAACAAATTATTGTCAACTATGAAAGCGACTTTGCTTCCGTCCGGAGAAAATTTTGGTTCCTGAATCCAGTTTCCGTTATTAAGCGGCGTCACTTTATTCGATTTTAAATCCTTGACATCAAATTTCCCCAAAAATGAATGTCTGTAAATATCCTGACTTTCTTTTTGCAACAAGATTTTGGATTCATCGGAAGAAAAAATATACGCTTCAAAACTTCCATCCACGATGTTTCCTGACTTTTGAGACGTTTTGTAATTGTACTTTGCAATACCGTCTTTCTCGATGGTAGCATAGTTTTCGCCGTCATTTAAGGATGCAATTCCTGCGATTCCTTTTCCGCGATAGTAGCCGGAGTAGATTTTATCGAGTGTAATTTCTTGTGCATTAATGTTTTGTGAGAAAACTGTTGTCATCAAAACAACAGAAAAAAGGACTTTATTGTTCATAATCTTTCTATTTTTCTTTTTGGAATTCACGAACCTTATGGTTTCATTTTTAAGATTTTAATGACGTAAATATAATAAAGATATATTGTTTTGAATGTAATCTTGAAACAGAGAATTGCTAATGCGTGAGGGATAGTAGTGGAAATCCTTTTTTTTGCTTGGGAATTGGTGCGGGAAAAAGATTGCAACGGATAGCCCGACCCGAGCGGGGGACTTAATGTTGGCGAGGGGCACGCCCAAATACTGATAACTGTCAACCGAAAACTATCAGCCAAATTTCTTATCTTTGTGCCATTATTTTTCTCACTTAAAACGTTTATAGCATGCAACTGTACAACACCTTAAGCGCAGAAGAAAGAGCCAGACTTATTGATGAAGCTGGTAAGGAACGCCTTACATTGTCTTTCTATGCGTATGCCAAAATTGAAAACCCAAAGAAATTTCGCGACGATTTATTTATAGCCTGGAACGCCTTGGATGCGCTCGGCCGTATCTATGTGGCGAATGAAGGAATCAATGCTCAGATGAGTGTTCCTGCGGATAATTTTGAGGCTTTTCGTGAAACGTTGGAAGCGTACGATTTTATGAAAGGCATTCGTCTGAATGTGGCTGTAGAGCACGATAATCACTCGTTTTTGAAGTTGACGATTAAAGTTCGTAACAAGATTGTAGCGGATGGTTTGAATGATGAAACTTTTGATGTGACTAACAAAGGAATTCATTTAAAAGCTCAGGAATTCAATGAGTTGCTGGCGAATCCGGATACGATTGTGGTGGATTTCAGGAATCATTATGAAAGTGAAGTTGGGCATTTTGAAGGGGCAATTACGCCGGATGTTGAGAATTTCCGTGAAAGTTTGCCGATTATTAATGAGCAATTGCAGGATTTCAAGGAAGATAAAAATCTTTTGATGTACTGTACTGGCGGAATTCGTTGTGAGAAGGCGAGTGCATATTTTAAACATCAAGGTTTCAAAAATGTTTACCAATTGGAAGGCGGAATTATCGAATATGCGCGTCAGGTAAAAGAAGAAGGTGTTGAAAGTAAGTTTGTTGGAAAGAACTTCGTGTTTGACCACAGATTGGGCGAAAGAATTACGGACGATATCATTGCGCAATGTCATCAATGTGGAAAACCTTGTGATAATCATACAAATTGTGCGAATGATGCCTGTCATTTGTTGTTTATCCAATGTGATGACTGTAAAGCTGTGATGGAAAATACTTGTTCTTCGGAATGTTTGGAAATTATTCATTTACCTGTGGAAGAGCAATTGGCATTGAGAAAAGGACTTCAGGTTGGAAATAAAGTTTTCAGGAAAGGAAAGTCTGAAGCCTTGAAGTTTAAAAAATCAGGTGAGTTAACAGTAAAACCTTTGGCAAAAGCAGAAACTAAAGATATCCGTCAGAAAATAAAAGTTAAAAAAGTCCTGATTGGAAAAGGAGAACATTACTATTCCAAATCAAAAATAGCACAATTTTTAATTGAAAATACAGAACTTTCTATCGGCGATAAAGTTTTGATTTCTGGACCGACAACTGGTGAACAAGAATTAACGATTACTCAGCTTTTCGTGAATGGAAATGCTTCTGAAACAGCAAAACAAGGAGATCAGATTACTTTTGAACTTCCTTTCAGAGTGCGTTTGTCTGATAAATTGTACAGAATTTTACAGGATTAAAGAAATTATAGAATGAATTTAGGTCTCTCAAAAAACGATCTTAGAGCACTTTATAAAGCAAAAAGAATGGCCTTATCACAAGATGAGGTCAATTTTTTGTCTCAAAAACTGCTGGAAAACTTTATTTTACAATTTAATCCTGTTGAAAATCAAAAAGTTAATGTTTTTTTAGCGATTGAAAAGTTTAATGAGGTAAATACTCAAATTTTCATTGATTATTTTTTTGAAAATGAAATCAGGGTTTTTGTACCGAAAATCAAAAGTGAAAAAATCATTTCTGTTGAGGTTTTTCCTGACTCAGAATTTGAAATTAATAGTTGGGGAATCAAAGAACCAGTTTCAAATATCGCTTCAAACGTACAACTGGACTATGTTTTGACGCCTTTGCTTTATTGTGATTTGTATGGAAACAGAGTGGGATATGGAAAAGGATTCTATGATCGATTCTTTTCAGGATATTTTAATATTGATAAAAAAATAGGACTTAATTACTTTCCTCCACAAGAATCAATATCGGATGTAATGGATCAGGATGTGGCGCTTGATAGTCTGATCACGCCATCTGAGTTTTATGTGTTTTGATTTAATTAATTGAAAATCAGTATATTTTATTTGTAAATGATTTTACAAAGGTATTTACAAGCTATTTGGAGAAGAATTTTTAATTACGGAACTAATTTTGTCTTGTAATTATAAGTCAATAATTAGGACAACAATCAATAATAATATTAATTTAAATTTTTAGAACATGAAAAAGTCATTATTTGTAGCTGCTATCGCTGCTATCTCTCTTGTAGCTTGTAAAAAAACTGATAAAGTAGAATCTGCTGCTATTGATTCTGTTGATGCTACTGCTGATTCTACAGTTGCTGCAATCGATTCTACTAAAGATGCTGCAGTTGATTCTGTAAAAGCTACTGCTGATTCTGCTAAAGCTGAAGTTAAGGCTGACGAAAAAGCAACTAAAGAAGCTATTAAAAAATAATTAGAAACTTCTAATTAAATAACAAAGCCGCTATTTAGCGGCTTTGTTTGTTTTTATACTGTCAGATTCTTTCTTATAAAAATTGACAAAGTAAAATTTGAATTCTTTTTGGAATTTCACCGGCGATGCTTTCAGCATATATTGTGCTTTTCTGTTGACTGTTGTGATATACGTTTTTTTCTTGTCGTAATATTCTACATCAAAATTTGCAAAATCCAAAGTGTCCTTTTCTAATACTGATTTTGAGGTTGTCAGATTATTCACTTTGGCGAATCTTACTTTCAGACTGTCCATTTCCTTCAATAATGGCTTCAGGTTGTTAGAGTCTTTAGCCAGAAAATGCGCCTGCATCTGTGTGTAAATTACCGAATCTATTTCTGTATCCTTATTTCCCGATGTATAAAGCGTTGACAAGTCTAACAGATCCTGAACTTTTTGGCTTGTAATCAAATTAATAGCTTGTAAACTATCTAATTTTGATTTTGTGTAAGTTACCCTATTGTTTGCATTTCGAATGGTTTCCAGAGAGTTATCTGGTCCTTCATACTTTTTGTTACAGGAAATAAAACCTGAGATAATTAGTGATAGAGATAAAATCCACCAATAAAATTTATTTTGTTTTTTCATCGTCTGTAATTCTGAATTTAATCATTACTATTTTTCCATTTTCCATTTGAGAATCAATCACTTCTAAGTTCTCAAGAGACGTTGTAGGAAGTGTAACCAGCGATATGTACTTTTGCTTATCCATAGTTTCTATTCCATAGATATCACTATCGACTACTTGATAAATCAGGGCTTTGTCACTGATTAAACGATTGAGCTGATATGTCTTTTTCTTAAAATCTTTAATTGATTTTGAATAATAATAAAGCTGAATCGCATAATCATTTGGTTTCAGTTCTATATTTTCAGATTCCGGGGCATTTGTAAGGTCTCTTGTTACAACATCTGTTTTATAAAATGGAGAAGAGATGACCATTTTAAGTTTCTTGCTTTTGGTTTCATATACAAAAGGTGAGTTTGGTTTCACCTTGAAAAGAATCGGAGACTCATTGTCACGAATGATTTTAACATCCAATTCTCCTTTTATAGACGAGTTTCTATCAGCATCAGTAAAAGCATAGGTGTATTTTTTATAAAAAAGGTTGTCATAAAAAACGAGAATAAGAACGATAGCAAAAAGGAAAATCGAAATTCCCAGCCACAAATATCTTTTAAGAAAATTCTGTTTGCTATTATTAAAGTTGATATTATAATTAATCTCGTCAAAAGCCTGATTATCAACCGAAATTTCTGGTTTTAAAGTTTCAGTAATGTCAGTTTTTGGAGCCGTGATGACTTCGCTAACTTTATTTTGTGTAGATTCTACAGATTTTTTATCTTCTGGGATAATGTTTTTCTTTCTAAATTCTGACCAGGAATTGTATCCAACGTACACAGAAAGAATATTCAACATATCTATTCTGGGGATTTTTTCCTGAGCATTATTTTTAAAATAAGTATAAAAAGTTTTTTCGCTGATATTTCCTTTCGCTTTTTGTCGGAGATCTTCCTGGAAATAAATTATATCAATACCTCGCCATTTTGATATATCATCAAATGATGGGGAATGTGTTTCAAGATATTTATCCTGAACAGCCTTTTTCAAGGATTGGAAATATAAAAATTCTATATCGGTCAAAATTCTATATATGCTTAATTCATTGATTTACAGATATATTAATTTGTAAATCGTGTTTTACAAATATATTACAATTAATTTTCAAAAACAAAATTTATTTATTGATGTAATTTTGTCCCGTTCAAATGAGAACATATCTATTAACTAACAATTTAAATTATTATTATTATGAAAAAGTCATTATTCGTAGCTGCTATCGCTGCTGTAACTCTTGTTGCTTGTAAAAAAACTGAAAACGTAGAAACTACTTCTGCTGATTCTGCTGCTGTAGATTCTTCTGCTGCAACTCTTGATTCTGCTGCTGCTAAAGTTGATTCTGCTGCTGTAAAAGTTGATTCTGCTGCTGCTAAAGTAGAAGGAGCTGCTAAGAAAGTTGATTCTGCTGCTGCTAAAAAATAATCTTAACCCAGTTAAGAATTTGAAACCGTTTCTTTCGAGAAGCGGTTTTTTTATTTCTCTAATTTCTGTCTCAAGATTTCGTAACAAGTAATCGCAGCCGCATTACTAAGATTCAAGGAGTCAATGGTTCCTGCCATTGGAATCAAAACGTTTTCTCCTTTTTGTTTCCAGAAGTCACTTAAGCCGGAATGTTCTGTTCCGAATAAAACAGCCGATTTTGCCTTCAAACTTTTCTCCTGAATGTTTCTTGCATCTTCGCTCATAAAAGTTGTAAAGATTTGATAGTCATTGATTTTTAAAAATTGGAAAGTTTCATCATTTGAAGCCTGGAAAATATTCATTCCGAATAAGCATCCAACACTGGAACGGATGACATTCGGATTGTAGAAATCTGTTTTTGGATCGGTCACAATCAGAGCATTGATTCCGAAAGCTTCACAACTTCTGAGGATGGCACCAAGATTTCCTGGTTTTTCCACACTTTCTAAAATAATAATTGCTGAATCTTTTTTTGGTTTGAAATCTTCTAAAGTTCTGGATTCCAATTTATAAATTCCTATAATTCCTTCAGTTGTTCCGCGATAAGCAATCTTTTCATATAGTTTTTCCGAAACGTAATGGATTTTTGTGTTGGGCAATTTCCCTTTGAAGATATTTTCGCAGATATAATATTCTTCTGGCAGATTCCCGAACTCCAAGGCACGTTTGTTTTCCTGCTGACCTTCCACGATGAAAACGCAGGCTTTTCTTCTTTCATGATTTTTAGTGAGAAGTCTGGTCAGTCTTTTGATTTTTTCGTTTTGAAGGCTTTCTATGAGCATTTTTGGAAATTTTTCACAAATGTACAATGTATAAAGTACAATGTAAAATGTACAATGTAAAAAGTTGAATGTTCAATCGAGGAGAAGCGCGTGAGGGATTGCAGTGGAAAGCCCGGAACGAGGCAACGAGTGAGGACTTATAACGGAAAGCCCGACCCGAGAGATGGCCTTTGTGCTGGCGAGGGCACGCCCAGAATTTCGTAATAAATAACGCAAAGATTTTTTAAGAATTGAAGCTTATTGAGAAGCCAAAGAATCAACAAGTCGATTTCAAAGTAAACTTATAATCATATTCTTTGTATTTATCAATTTATTAATGCTTTGGAAACTTAAAACTTACAGGAACTTTGCATAAAATTTACTTTCTTGGAATTGAAAGAGATGAACTTCCAACTTCCAGCAAAAAATATATATCTTTGTTTTATGATTTTACGAGGAGAAAATTTAATCAAGGAGTACGGACCGAAAAAAGTGGTGAAAGGCGTGTCACTGGAAGTTCAGCAAGGCGAAATCGTCGGACTTTTGGGACCAAATGGGGCGGGAAAAACAACGTCGTTTTATATGATTGTCGGATTGGTGAAACCGACTTTAGGCAACGTTTTTCTTGATAATCAAAATATTACGCAGGATGCAATGTACAAACGTGCACAGAAAGGAATTGGCTATCTTGCACAGGAAGCATCGGTTTTCAGGAAGTTGTCTGTTGAAGATAATATTCTTGGCGTTTTACAATTGACTAATCTTTCCAAAAAAGAACAGAAAAAAAAGTGCGACGAACTGATAGAAGAATTCCACCTGGAACACGTTCGTAAAAACCGTGGCGATTTGCTTTCCGGAGGTGAAAGACGTCGTACGGAAATTGCACGCTGCTTAGCGACAAGTCCGAATTTTATTCTTTTGGATGAGCCTTTTGCGGGTGTTGACCCGATTGCGGTGGAGGATATTCAGAAGATTGTAAGGTCATTGGTTGAGAAGAATATTGGTATTCTGATCACCGATCACAACGTTCAGCAGACTTTGGCGATTACCAACAAGACTTATATTATGTTCGAAGGGAAAATCCTGAAAGAAGGGATTCCTGAAGATTTGGCGAATGACCCGGAAGTGAGACAGGCTTATCTTGGGGAGAATTTTAGGTTTGAGAAGATATAACTTTATCGCAAAGGCGGAAGTTTTTAAAATTGAAAGTATAAAAGTCGCAAAGTTTTCCTTTGCGACTTTTCTTTTTATAATTATAAGTTTTTTTTGTGCCTTTGTGATAAAATCAAATCTCTCCTGACAAACTCCTGTCACAACCTCGCTGTACATTTGTATCAAATAAAACAAACTATTATGAATGCAACAGCAACAGTCCTCAACTCACAACAACTTTTAATCCATTGGCAAGGTCATAGAAATCTTACTAGAAGAGTGATAGAAGCTTTCCCTGAAAAAGATTTATTCGAATTTTCAATCGGTGGAATGAGACCTTTTTCGAAATTGACACTTGAACTTCTGGCGATTGCCGGACCTGCTTTAGAAGCCATTGTCGATGGGATAAATAATGTTTTTGATGAATCTTTCCAGCCGACTACAAAGGCTGAAATCCTTGCAAAATGGGATGGGCACACGGAAGTGATTAACGAATATTTCAGTCAGATTTCGGAAGAACGTTTCCAGGAAAGTTTTAAGTTATTTGGTCAATATGAATTTCCTGTTTATCAGAATATTCTTTATTTTGTTGATAATGAAATTCATCACCGTGGTCAAGGTTACGTTTATCTAAGAGCTTTGGGAATCGAGCCACCGTTTTTCTGGGAAAGAGAAAGATAAAAAATCAAATAGCTTTCAGATTTTCTGAAAGCTATTTTTTTTAGTTTGGTAAAATATTACTGAAGAATTTTACAATATTTTCCTTAAGCTTAACAAACGTTTCCGAAGTCCCAAATTCCTTATTATCATAACCAATCGGAAATCCTTTTTCCACGTAGTCGTTATTTTTACGCAGTGTCAACGGCTGGAAATCCTGATTTACTTCGCCCAACTCATCGGTATGAATATCCAGATATTTCACAGCAGAATTCTTTGAAAAATCAAGTTTATTCAAATCGATTTTCTTGATTTCTTTCTTTAAATCTGAGCGGAAAAATAAGTTCATATTTTTTGCATCAATCACGGTTTGCCATTCTCCGGCGTGAACAGAATTCAGAATATTCCAGGCGTAATCCACTGGCTTTCCATCGTATTTGTAGTTTTGAAGCATAAAATAAGCACGATTATATCGGTCGTCCCAATTTCCGCTCTTCTCATACTCGAATTTCTCATTTCCGCCCAGGAAATCAAATTTTGCGGCTTTATCAAAATCCTTTTTGTATTGATTGTTGCACAAAAGTGGCATCGGCATTTCTTTGTTCGTCAGAACTTTATATTCCCCATCAAGCAAAGCAATAGTTGTTGCATTTCCTTTGGCATCAGTCAGAAAAAAATGACTTCCTGCGGCATTTGGCCACCAATCTATGTTTGGACCTTTGTTCAGATTGTCCACGACTTCTTTTACCGTTTTGTAATTATCCAATTGATACTGAATCCATTGTGCCCAAAACATATTTGGCTGGTTCGGATTCAAAACTTTTGATGTTTCTTCCAGATAAAGTTCTACCAGGAAAAGTCCTTTTTCATTCACGCCATAACAAGGGAAATCGTAGCCCAAAAGGTTAAAAGTGACCGAGCCATATTTCGAAGTCCATTGTTTTTTAGAATTCAAATTGTCGGTGGTCAGATTTTCCCAGCTGATATTTCTCTTCAAAACGTCGCGTTTGTTTACGACAATCATTCCGGGCATTGTTTTCCAGTTTTCGTTGAAACCAACCACACAATGATCTTTCCCCCGCAACAAAAATGCAGAACAGGCGGAAAGTGTTGTAGAATAAGCTATTACAATCAATAGAAAACAATGGAGAAATACATGTTTCATATTTTAAATTTTAATTCTTTCTGAAATATTATTAATTAGATTTTTCAATGTTATCTTTAAAGATTCTGGGTAAATGATCTCGGCGTAGTCAGCAAAAGTAATCAGCCAGCGCGGAAAACCTTCGTCGATCCATTCGGTTTCAAAAATGAGTTCAATACCATTTTCGGTCTCGATCTCTTTGGTCAGGCCATAATATTTTTTTGAGTTCACAAGATGCGTCATTATTTTTTTCTCGACAAGAAGTTTGACCTCCGTTTTTTTTCCATTCGTATTATTTTTGTAATCGTTAATGTGTCCATATTCCTGCGAAAATGGATTTTTAGTTTTTGTGATTTTCAAAATCCTGTCTACCCGAAACTGCCGGTAATCTTTCCGCATTGTGCAGAACGCCATCACATACCAATAATTGAATTCATAAAAAATTCCAACCGCTTCAATTGTCCGTTCCGAAGCTTCGAGATTAGCGTTTTGATAATCAATTTTCAGTTGCATTTTCTCAGAAATACTTTCCAGAACTGTCGGAATTATGTTTTTTACCGAATCTTTTTGCTCCGGCTGATAAGCATAAATATTAATTTGATTTTCAATATCAGTCACCAAATTTTTCTCCGAATTTCTGAGAACAGATTTCACTTTTTCCATCGCCGAATTGTAATGCGAACCGAGACTTTCGTGGGAAAAATTCTGCATCAGTTTTTCAGCCGTGATGAAACTCAAAACTTCTTCTTTTGTAAACATCACTGGCGGAAGTTTGTAACCATCGACCAAAGAATAGCCGGAACCAGCTTCCCCAAAAATCGGAATGCCTGCATTTTCCAAAGTTTTAATATCTCTGTAAATCGTTCTGACACTGACCTCAAATTTATCCGCTAAATCCTGCGCCCGAACAATCGGTTTGCTTTGCAACTGCACCAGAATCGAGGTGATGCGGTCTATTTTTTTTATGTAATGGTCTTCATTCATCTTTATATGTTTTCACCAATCTATCCAGATTCAAACTTCTTGCAGAAGCATCAAAAATTTCTCGGTAAATTCCGTCTTTTTCATACAATTCTTCGTGTGTTCCGTTTTCTACAATTGCGCCTTTTTTCATCACGTAAATCATATCAGAATCCAAAATCTGCGATAATGAATGCGAAATAATCACAACCGTCCTTCCTTGTTTTATAGCGTCAAGAGAATTTTTAATTTGTTCTGTTGCGATGGCGTCCAGACTTGCGGTTGGTTCATCAAGAAAAATAATTGGTGGATTTTTCAAAAATAATCTGGCGATGGCAATTCTCTGTTGTTGACCTCCGGAAAGTTGCGTAGCGTCGTGGTTGTAAGCTTCCGGTAAATCCAAAATCTGTTCGTGGAGATAAGCTTTTGTCGCAGCTTCTTTGATTTCGTCAAATGTGGCGTGCAGATTTCCGTAGCGGATATTGTCCTCGATGCTTCCTTTAAAAATGTGATTTTTTTGAAGAACTAATCCAAGGTCATCACGCAGAAAGTCATTATCAAAATCATTCAGATTGTTGCCATCCAAAAGAATTTCGCCTGAATCTGGCTCGTAAAACTTGCAAAGTAAATTGATAATCGTCGATTTTCCTGCGCCACTGAGTCCAACCAAAGCCGTGGTTTTTCCGTTTTCAATTTTCAGGGAAACATTGTGAAGTGCTTTCATCCCGTTTGGATAAGTGAAATCCACATTTTTGATTTCGAAATTCCCTTTGATTGGGATATTGTTGATGGTTCCGTTTGGTTCGGTTTCTTCGTCGGCATTCAGGATTTCAAAATAACCTTCGGCGTAAATAAAGGCATCATTCATATCATCATAAATCCTGTGAAGCTGGCGAATAGGTGCGGAAACGTTGTTGAACAGCATAATGTGAAGCATAATCGCACCAATCGTCATCTGCTGGTCAAGAACCAAATAAACTGTCAAAAGGATAATCAAAACGACACCGAATTGCTCGATGAAAGTCTTCAAACCGTCATAGATAAAACTGGTTCGCCTCGTGTAAAGCTGGCTTTCCATCAGCTTCATCTGAAGATTGTATTGTTTGCTTCCTTCAAATTTTTCGCGGACAAAACTTTTGATGACCATTATGGAATTAATCAAATTCAAAAGTCCGGACGTTTTCTGTTCACGCTGATTTCTGAGTGTTCGTCTTACATTTCCTAATTTTTTCGCCTGTCTTGATGTGACATAAAAATAAATCGGAATCACAAAAGTGGAAACCAAACCGACATAAATATTCTGCATATACATCACAACCAATGCAATGAATGCAGTTGAAAAGAGTGGAAGAATATCGATGAAAAAATTTTGGACGAGTTTTGTGAGACTTTCAATTCCTCGGTCGATTCGGATTTGAAGTTTTCCGGATTCGTGGTTTTCATCGTTGTAATAGGCGATTCGGTAAGTCAGGATTTTGTTGATGGCTTCTTGTGCGAGTTCGGAACTGACATTGATTCTAATCTTTTCCCCATAAAATTTCTGTCCAAACTGAATAAAAATATTCGCTAGTTCTTTCCCCAAAAGTATGATTGAAATTAAAGTCAGAACGTGAATTCCTTCTTTCATTGGATTGGGAAGTTGCGTTAGTTTGGTTACTTCGTCCACAGTATATTTTAAAACCAAAGGATTGACCTGTGCGAACAAAGCGCCGATGAAAGTCAAAGCCAAAGTCACAAAAATCATCATTCGATAAGGCTTGATGAAGCGCCGCAACTGCTGATAAATGTGTATTAGATTTGTGGTTTTTTGAAATGGCTTTTTCATTAAAGCAATTTAAGAATTAATTTGAATGAAGTTCAACACAAAGACACAAAAGGTTTTTGTAATTGATGCGTTTTTAAGGCACAATGAAAATCAAATATTTTTCAATTCTGACGAAGTCAAGCTTTGTGCCTTAAAATGATGAGTTTTTTATAATGATTCTTTGTGCCTTTTTGTTAATTTACTGATGCGAAAAGATTCTTACCCGCTTAAAATATAAAAACCTTAAATTTAAACTTTCATAAAAACTGAAAAATGAAAATATATACAAAAACCGGCGACAAAGGCGAAACCGGACTTTACGGCGGAAGCAGAATCTCCAAAGCCAGCGCAAGAGTAGAATCCTACGGCAACATCGATGAACTGAATGCGAACATTGGCGTTGCGAAATCTCATATTGATGATGAAGCTGTTGTTAACCAACTCAAAAAAATTCAGTTTGACCTTTTTACCGGTGGTTCCGAAGCTTCAACGCCGATTGATAAACTGTTTTTGGCTAATGGAAAAGCGAGATTACCACTCGTAATTTCTGATAAAGAAATTGAAGAATTGGAACTTTGGATGGATGCGATGGAAGAGAAAGTGGAGCCTTTGCAATATTTCATTTTGCCAGGCGGTGGAAAAGCAGCGACTTTCCTTCACGTTGCGAGAACTGTTTGCAGACGCGCAGAACGCAGTTTGGTTTTCCTTAATCAATCGGAGGAAGTGCGACCGGAATTGATTAAATATCTGAATCGTTTGTCGGATTATTTTTTTGTTTTGGCGAGATATGTTTCGAAATTGAATAATGAATCTGAGGAATATTGGAATCCTAATGATAGAAGTTAAAAGAATGAAATACGCAGTTTTGATTTTTATTATAGGACTAATTGTTTGTCTGGTCGGAGCTCTTTTCAAAATCACGCATTGGAGTCTTTTTGGTTTTTCAGGAAATATAATGCTAGCAATTGGATTATTTTTACAAATTATAGGCGGTTTATTGCTTTTGTATAACTTGCTTTTTGCCAAAAAGTCCAATGATTTATAAAATGAAAAAAGCCTTACTTTTCATCAACGGCGAACCACCGAAAGAATTTCCCAATCTGTCTGATTATGAATTGATTGCTTGTACAGATGGCGCTTTTCATTATTTAAGGCAATTGAATTTTCCATTAGATAAATTGGATTTTATTTCCGGCGATTTTGATTCATTTAATTTAGAAACGCTTCGAGAGCCTCAGCGTGACAGCTTTGAAGTTATCGAAACGCCAGACCAGAACAAAACTGATTTTCATAAAGCTTTGGAATTAATTCTCGAAAAAGGTTTTGAAAACATCGATGTTTACGGCGCAAGTGGAGGCGAGCAGGATCATTTTCTAGGGAATTTGAGTGTCGCTTTTTTCTTTAAAGATAAATTGAATCTCAGATTTTTTGATAATTATTCGTCATATTATTTTATTCCGAAAGAATTCGCAATCTCTGATGTGATGGATAAAATGATTTCGATAATGCCTTTTCCAATCGCCAAAAATATCGAAACTAAAGGATTGAAATGGCCTTTATATAACGAAGATTTGATTCTCGGAGAAAGAATCGGAACGAGGAATATTGCAGAAAATCAGGACGTTTCTATTAAATATAAAGAAGGCGATTTGCTGATTTTTATTGGCGAAAAATCTAACGCAAAGGCGGAATGAAGTCTTAATTCATCAGTTTCAAGTCGCCAATTGGAATATTTTATGATGCTTGATTTGCGACTTAGAACGGTTTGTGATTTTAAATTTCCTGCGCCTTTGCGTTAAAATAATATCATTGTTTTTTATAGAATTATTAACGTAGAAATTCAGTTTATTTCATCATTTTTGTACCGTAAAACAATTAACTTTTTTTAGCCGGAAATGAAAATAAAATATTCTGAACTAATTGACCAAACGCTTTATTTTCCTACAGAAGAATTCAATGTAGAAGAGAATAATCTGAAATTCCACGATATCAACCTGATGGAAGTTGTGGAAAAATTCGGAACTCCTTTGAAGTTCAATTATTTACCAAAGATTTCTCAGAATATTGAAAGGGCAAAATTCTGGTTCAAAGAAGCTTTTGAAAAGAACGATTACCAAAAAACCTACAGATATTGCTACTGTACAAAGTCCAGCCATTTTGCGTTTGTTGTAGAAGAGGCTTTGAAAAACGATATCAGTCTGGAAACGTCGTCCGCCTACGATATGGATATTGTAAAATCTCTTTATGACAAAGGAAAAGTAACGAAAGATATTGAAGTGATCTGTAATGGTTTCAAAACTGATGATTACTTAGCAAAAATTTCTGACCTTATCAATAACGGTTTCGAAAATATCACACCGATTCTGGATAATTACAGAGAGCTGGACAAGCTGACAGAAAGCATCGACAGAACTTTTGACATCGGAATCAGAATTGCCGCGGAAGAGGAACCGAAGTTCGAATTCTATACATCAAGATTAGGAATCGGATACAAAGATATCATCCCGTATTACAGTCAGAAAATCGCGGAACATCCGAATGCGAGACTGAAAATGCTTCACTTTTTTATCAATACCGGAATCAAAGACACGGCCTATTACTGGAACGAATTATACAAATGTCTCCGAGTCTATGCGAGATTGAAAAAAATTGCGCCTGAAGTTGATTCCCTTAATATTGGTGGCGGTTTTCCGATTAAAACTTCACTTAATTTCGATTATGATTATCAATATATGGTCAACGAAATTGTGTCTCAAATCAAGAAATTCTGTGAGGAAGAAGGCGTTGAAGAACCAAATATCTATACTGAATTTGGAAGTTTTACCGTTGGAGAAAGTGGTGGGCATTTATATAAAATCATTTCTCAGAAACGTCAAAACGACAGAGAAAAATGGAATATGATTGATTCATCTTTTATGACCACTTTGCCGGATACCTGGGCTATTTCCCGTCACTTCATTATGTTGCCGCTTAACCGTTGGGAAGATTCCTACGAAAGGGTTTTTCTTGGTGGATTAACTTGTGATTCAGATGATTATTACAATTCTGAGCAACATACGAATGCCATTTATCTTCCCGTTTTCAATGAAACAAAATCTTTGTACATCGGATTTTTCCATACAGGCGCTTATCAGGAAACGATTGGCGGTTACGGCGGTGTCCATCACTGTTTGATGCCTCAGCCGAAACATATTTTGATTGATAAGGACGAAGATGGAAACTTAACTTACGAATTATTCAGAGAAGAGCAAAAACCCGAAGATGTTCTAAAACTTTTGGGATATTAAGAAAACAGATTCTAAACTCAAACAAAAAAGCGTCCCGAAATTTCGTGATGCTTTTTTATTTTGTGCTTGTTATCATATTTTTAATTCAAACAGTATGTTTTTAAATTGAATTGACCTTATATTTTTTTATCTTTAAATTTATTTTCAGAATTTCGGATAATGCTGAACAGATTACTTTGGTGTATGGTGTTTTGGGTGTTTGCAGTAAATGTAAATGCGCAAATAAACGATGCTCAAAATCTGACAAAGGATGTCAAAGCAATGATGTATTCTGATCCGGAAAAAGCAATAAAGACGGCGCAATACATTGTTTCTAATCAAAGTTTTGGAACTACAGAAGATGTTTATAATGCATTACTTCTGCAAGCCGAAATCTACTTCAACCTCAGAAAATACAATGAGGCGGTTGTAAAACTGATATCAGCAGACAGGATTTCAGGGAATGTAGATAATGATTTTCTTAAATCAAAAAATGAATATCTGATCGGCAAATTGTATCTGGAACTTGGCTTTTATGATGACTATATCTTTGCTGTCAGGGATTTGAAAAAAACTTCGGAGCCTTTGAAAGGTGAAGAAAAATCCTGTGTTAATCTCTGGGAAAATGAACTTGATATTTTAAAATCATATCATTTGGGAAAATATAAGGAATGCCTGACAAAAATTCAGAAAAATAATAGGAATCAATCAGGTCTGGATCCGTCTTATCATTCCCGGCTTTTGCTTTTAAAGTCTTCAATAGAGAATAAATCAAATAAAAATATTGGCAAAGAAAATGATTATTTCAAATTCTTATCGGACATTATTATTTTAAAATATAAAATCAAAAACGGTACATTTTATGAGTCGGATCTGACGGAAATCAAAAATAAATTCCCTCGGTATAACGATGATATTTTCTACACAGACCTTTATAAAGAATGGTCTCAGCAAGCCTGTGGAAGTAATTCTCCGGATTGTTTCAACACAAGAAAAGAATACATCCGGCTGCTAAAATTATCCATTGCAGACAAACAAGATGCCAGAGTGAATGTCATTAATCTAATCGATCAGAAAGAAAATTCTAAAATTCATAAACAAAAAGAATTTCAGAATAAGATTTTGTTCCTGCTGATTGCAATTGTTGTTTTGTCTCTGATAATCAGTCTGATATATTATTTTGTTGTCAAAAGCAAAGCTAATGTTGCAACTGTAGAGTTTGAAAAACAGAATATTTCTAAAGAATATGAGCAGAAACTGAGTGATCAGTTAAAGGATTTCCAGGCCAGCCACGTTTTCACAATTCCGGAAAAGACAGAGAATCTGATTCTTTCTAATCTGGAGACTTTCGAAAAAAGCAAAGACGTGAGAGACCCGAATTTGTCTTTGGTCGTTCTCGCAAAACGCATGAATACCAATTCCAAGTATTTGTCAGAAATAATAAATAAGCATAAAGGCAAAAACTTCAACAATTATCTGAATGAACTCCGGGTGAATTACATCGTCGAAAAATTACTTCAAAACCCTGAATATCTGCAATATAAAACAAGTTATCTGGCAGAAGAAGCCGGATTTGCATCGCGAACGACCTTCACGACTATTTTTAAGAATGTAACAGGAAAAAGTCCGTCCCAATTTGTAGAAGAACTTAAAAACAGATGATATGAAGAAAAGTTTGTACCTCTTGTTTTTGATGTTGTCAGTTTTTGGTTTCTCCCAATCCGAATCCAAACTGGAAAAACAGATCACAGAAGTAGATAGAATGGCTTTTGTAGATCCGGATTCTGCTTTGATAATGGTTAAAAAACTGGAGCCAAAAATTGAGGATAACAGGCTGCAAAGTAAATTGCTTCTTGCAAAAGGCAGCGCATATTCTGTAAAACATCTTTCCTCCGCCGCTCTTAAATCTGGTTTCGAATCCCTGGATATTTCGCAGAAGTCGAAAGATTCTTTGATGATGATCAATTCTTTGGGATTCATTGGAAATCAGTACTATATCTTGAAACTTAATAAAAAAGCGATCAATTATCTCAACAGAGCAGAAACTATTATCGATTATCTCAAAGACGAGTCTCTCAACCAGATGAGTGCCAATATTTATTTTGTTAAAGCATTGATTTACAAAGATAATCTGGATCCTGCATTCGCTATTACCTACTTTGATAAGGCGATCAAAGAGTATAATAAAATCAATGACAGGAGCAGCATTCTGAACAGAAATATTACGAAGATCCAGAAAGGTTATTCTTTGGTAGATATTGGAAAACCGGACGTAGCAGAAGCCATATTTTTAGAAGTTATAAAAGAGGCGGACAAAAACCGAATATCGGAAATCAGTTCTTATGCGAAGGTAGGTCTTGCTATAACCTATGACAACAAAAAAGATTTCCTCAAAGCCAATCAGGTATTATTAGAAACAGAAAAACAGGTTGGAAAAAGTCAGAATATTGGATTGCTGACCGAAATTTATGATGCGCTGAGCCAAAATTACCTTAGTCAAAATAATGCCAATAGATATTTTTTCTATAATCAGAAACTGGAAAAAAACCTGCTTGAAAATGAAAACACTGAGAAAAAATCTTTCTCTGATTTGCTTGATAAAAATATAGAATCGCAAAATATGGAATTTGAAAATAATCAAAAATTGTTCTATTTGTTTGCTTTTTTGATAATTTTATTTGGTTTGATTGCTTTATTTTACATCATTAAAAAGATTAAAGGTATAGATTCTTCAAACTATGAGTACTAGCTGTTGTTTATTTGTAATGTGATGAATAACAGCGAGTTGAAGCTTAAAAATGGGTGTCAATATTCTTGTAATTTCTATAATTCCAAACATCAATAATTTTCTTTTCAAAAATTTCATAGTTACATTTGGTTATAATTTAAAATCAAGAATATGAAATTGAAAAACGCTTTTTTTGCCTCTCTGCTTTTGTCCGGATTTTTATCTGCGCAGACGATCTCTATAGATACGACAGTTCCAAGCAATCCAGCTCCGGAAAACAGCATTTTGGAATATTGGTATTGGGCTTATGGTATCAAAGTTACAGGAAGTGGTTTTGCGGCTAACTCTACAATTAAATTTACATCCGTCGACCCTCAGGGTGGTCTGAGATCATTATCTTCCACCACAGATGCGAGTGGCAATATCACTTTCCAATTCAATGGATGGACCAATGTTTCTCCCTTAGGATATTATACATTGAAAGCTGAAGATACTTCCGGAAAAACAGCAACTGGAAATTATACAGTAATAAAAGATCCTAAAAATGTGATCACAGGAATTTCCACGCCGGCAGAATTTAAGATGGCAGATTTTGTTTCAGGAGCCGTTGTAAAAGTAAAAAATCTGGTTCCATATGGCCAGGTAAAAATAAATATTGGCGATCCTGCTTCTGGTGGTTGGGAGCTCAACAAATATGATGAGATGTACGCAGATGAAAATGGAGAGCTGGATGTAGATTTCAATCTTAATTCTGCAGTTTATGGGCCAGCTGGCATAGTTCCTATTTCTCCGGTTGAAGGAAACTGGATTTTAAGTTATAATGACTGGTCCGGAGAAGGTCTTAAAGGAAGCACTAAAATAAGAGTGTTGCCAAATAATCCAAGCACATCATCTTACTGCAGTGTTTCTGCAACAGCTTCGGAACCAATTACATCGGTTACTTTTGCAGATATTTCTAATGCTTCCGACCCTAATGCAAACAGTTCCTATGAGAATTTCCTTTCAAAAGTCGGGAATGTTGAAAGAAACAAGGAGTATAAAATTACAGTCAAAGGGAATGCTATGGCTGCATATAAAGTAAGCACATTCACCGCTTTTATCGATTGGAACCAAAACGGAATCCTTGATAATGAAAACGAAATCTATAGAATCGGTTTTGTAAAAGGAAGTACAGGCATGGATAATATGTCTGCAGAACTAAATATCAAAGTTCCGGAAAATGCGGTGATAGGAAATACAAGAATGAGGATTCTAAAAGTTAATTCACCTTCGACATTTGCGATGTTCTGGCCAACCGGAGCTTGTGGAAATTACACCAACGGACAGGTTGAAGATTATACATTGAATGTGAAAGAAGCATTGGCAACCAACGAAACTTCTCTTAGCAAAGTTCAGTTTTACCCTAATCCGGTTAAGGATGTTTTAACTGTTTCTTCCAACAAAAAAGTGAACTCGATCTCTGTTTACAATGCGGCTGGACAATTGGTAAAAACTGCCCAGAATGCAAATACCGTGAATATGAGTAATCTTGCGGCTGGTGTTTATGTTGTAAAAACAGATGTAGAAGGAAAAACAGAAACTTCTAAAGTCATCAAGAAGTAATTCTGAATTATATTCTCTTCAAAAAAAAAATTAAAAACTTTTCGGCTATTGCTCAATATCTATTTTTCAGTAGCCGATTTTTCAGTGCCTTATTTCAACTATTAATTCAACTAACTTATATGAAAAAATCTTTATCAATTCTATCCATTTTATTGGGTACTGCAGCTTTTGCGCAAGTAGACGTAACAGCAACATCCGGAACTGCAACGGCAACTTATACCACAGTGAAAGGTGCTTTTGATGCCATCAATGCTGGAACGCACCAAGGCGCTATCAATATTACAATCACTGCCAATACTTCAGAAACTGCAACAGCAGCTTTAAGTAGAAGTACAGGAACTTCCAATTTCACATCTGTATCGTTAAAGCCTGCAGCAGGTGTCACTGCAACCATAACAGGTGCTGCCGCAGGTCCTGTTTTCAGAATCTTGGGAAGCAACGTAACGATTGATGGAAGTAATAACGGAACAGACAGCAGGGACCTAAGTATTATAAATGGTAATGTAGCAGGAGCTCAGGTTATCGCAATGGGATCATCGGATGTTGCTAATCCACTTACCAATGTTACTATAAAGAATACCACTCTTATCAACGGGGTGAAAACTACAGGATACGGAATTATCGTAAGCAACACTGCGGGAGCAGCAACAGCAGGTTACTTTAATAATATCAGATTAGAAAATAACTCTATCCAGAAATCGTATTACGGCATTTATTTCCTTGCAGCTTCTGCAACAGGTAATGGTGCGGGATCTTTTATTACTAAAAATGATCTTTCTACGAGCGGGGATAACGCCAATAGATTTGTAGGTATTTATCTAGGAGGAACAGATGGCGTATCGGTTACAAGTAACAAAATTGGGAACTTCGAAAATACAGCGAACGAAGTAAAAAGAGGAATGTGGCTTGCAGTTGCTACAATGAATACTACGGTTTCAGATAATATCATTGATAACATAAGTGTCAATAATGCAGGAGGAGGCAGTGTCACAGGCATTCAGATTTTCACCAATGCGGGAGCAGGAAGTGTACCTTCAGCAAACAAAATTCTCAGAAACAAAATTTCAAACTTATCAAGCAACGGATTCAACAGTTCTGTTACAGGAATTAGTTTAGGTGGCACAACGGTTGGCACTGTTATCAGCCAGAACAATCTTAATAATCTGGTTGGGTTAAGAACAGCAACTACCGTAGGCTACGGAGCGGAGGCAATCATTTTGTCAGCAGGAACTGCATCAAACACTTTGGTAAGCAATAATTTCATTTCAAAAGTATCAAGTTTTGCAGCAAACACCTCATCTGCTAATTATACTGGCGGGATTTTGATCAATGCTGGAACGGGTTATAAAGTTTACAACAATTCCGTTTATTTAACAGAAACTCAAAATGACGGAACAAACAAAGGTCTTCCAATAGCATTCAGTTCTAGTGTTTCTACAGCAGGATCCATAGATCTCAGAAATAATATTTTTGTGGTAAACCTTGCAGATGCAACAATACCTACATATGCAATCTCAGTTCCACCGGTGGCAGCAACTTATTCTAATATTGATAACAATATCTATTATAGTTCAGGTCCTAATTTGGGTCAAACTCCAGGAGGTCCGCCAGCATTTACAAATCTTACAGGAATGAAGAGTATCCTAGGAGGTAATCTAAATTCTTTACAAGCTCTTCCGGTATTCACATCCAATACAGATCTTCACCTTTCTCAGACTTCTGACAATTTAGCTATTGATAACAAGGGTGTTTCTTTGACTGATGTCGTGGTTGATTTTGATGATGCAGCCAGAAGTACAACAGCGCCGGACATTGGTGCAGACGAATTCACGATTGAAACAATGGCGGTAACTGATGTTGCAGACAAGATGAAGATCCAGGTTTTTCCTAATCCTGTAAGTGATGTTTTAACGGTTTCTTCTGATAAAAAAGTGAATCAGATTTCTGTTTATAATGTTGCAGGACAGCTAATTCAGGAAGTGAATAATACTAATGTCATCAATCTTGCTAAGCTTTCTTCAGGTATTTATTTTGTGAAAACAGTTGTAGAAGGGAAAACAGAAATGACGAAAGTGATCAAGAAATAAATTTAATTCATCATAATTTTTTTAATGGAAGCGAGGCTGATCTAATTGAAAGCCTCGTTTTTTCCTAATGATCATTACGCCTTTTTATAATTAATATGAAGAATGTCTTAATAATCTTTTCCGTTTGTTTCGGTATTACATTGAGTTTTGCTCAATGGAGTCCAACAGCAATGAAAGGAATACAATCAAGAGAAACAAAAGCGACTAGTTTCTATTCCCTCGATCTCAGTGAGATAAGATCAAAACTTGCAACTGCACAACCAACGGGTAAAAACAGCCAGCCAATTATCATAGATTTGCCAACATTGGACGGACAGATAGAAAAGTTCGAAGTCTATAGTTTGCCGGTAGTGGAAAAGTCATTGGCAGACCGTTATCAATTAGGCTCTTATGTTGGAGCAAAAGTTGGAGATCATACGGTTTATGTGAGATTCAGTGTTTCGCCTTACGATCTTCAGTCGATGATGTTCAAAGATGGTCAGTACGAATTTATTGAGCCATTGAACAAAGAAAAAACAGTTTACGGCGTCTTTCCAAAAACTAATAAGGGAAGCGGAGATCACGCTTTTTCCTGTTCAACTTCGGAATCGATACAAAGTCAACACCAACTTGAAAAATTATCAGAAGGATCAGACTTTTCTAATGCTGCGAACGACTTCAGCAAATCCAGTGACAAGAAATACAGAATCTACAAACTTGCGATTTCGGTAACAGGAGAATATACTCAGTATTTTGGTGGAGTTGCTCAGGCATTTTCTGCAATTAATGCAACAATAACGCGTGTGAATGGCGTTTTCGAAAAAGATTTTGCCATCCATATGAATCTGCAGGATTTTCCTCAATTGATTTATACCAATCCGTCTACAGATCCTTATTCTAATGCAAATGTTGGAATTGGTGGTGCGTGGAACCTGGAATTACAACAGACTTTGACCTCGCTTATTGGAAATGATGCCTATGATATTGGGCATCTGTTTGGAAGAGCTGGCGGTTCTGGAAATGCCGGAGGTGTTGGAAATGTTTGCAGAAATCCGTCCAGCAGTAGTGATGCAACATCAAAAGGTTCCGCTTTCAGCACACCTAGGACTGGCGGTCCGCAAGGCGAACGTTTTGATATAGATCTGGTAGCTCACGAGATGGGACATCAGTTTGGTGCCGATCACACTTATTCTTTTGATATTCAGTCTGCGCCAAATCAATCTGCTCATATGGAACCGGGTTCTGGTTCTACAATTATGGGATATGCAGGAATTACCAACGCTAATGTACAAAACTACTCAGATTCCTACTTTCATGTAAGAAGTATTGAGCAGGTTCATACTTATTTGAATTCCCAAAGTTGCGGAACTGTTTCAAGCATCGATAATAATCCGCCTGTTGTTGAAGCTTTGCCAAACAAAACGATCCCAAAAGGAACTGCTTTTGTTTTGACAGCCAATGCATCGGATGCAGAAAATAATCCGCTCACTTACAGCTGGGAAGAATATGATCTGGCAACTTCTGCAATTACATCAGTAACCGAAGATAATACAACAGGTCCGAAATTCAGATCGCTTGTCGCTTCTACATCGCCTTCCAGATATTTTCCAAGACTTAGTAATGTAATTAATGGAAACCTATCAAGCGCAACCGATTGGGAAGCGGTTTCGAATGTTGCAAGGACAATGAATTTTAAAATTTTGGTTAGAGATAATCATCCGGATGTTACGCAACAGCAGACTGCAACGGGATCACAAATGATAACAGTAGGAAATGAAGGTCCTTTTAAAATGACGACTGTTAAGGTTTATAATAATGTATCAAGTAATATTACTTGGGATGTTGTTAATACGAACCTTGCACCTTACAATGTTTCTAATGTAAAGATAGATTATACAACAGATCAAGGTCTTACCTGGATTGTTTTAATAGCTTCAACACCTAATGACGGATCAGAATTATTAAACTTCTCGTCCGTGCCTGCCAATCAGAATATCTATGTAAGAGTGTATGCGGTTGATAACGTTTTTTATGCTTTGGGTAAAGTAGCAGTTTCAAGTGTTTTGGCTTGTGATGGCTCTGCTCCGACTAGCTTGTTGGCAAGTAGCATTACACAGACCACGGCTAATATAGATTGGGATTTGGTTGCTAATGCGACGTATACTCTTAGATATAAAAAATCTTCTGAGACCAATTGGACAGTGATCAATAATATTAATACAAATCATTACGCATTATCACAATTGTCAATCAATACTTCTTATCAAGTCGATGTAGCAGCGGTTTGTAATGGTACGGTTGGAGCATACACCAATCTCACATTATTTACTGGTGCTTACACATATTGTGCAGCGGGATCTACTTATCTGATGTCTGAAAAGATTGCAAATATAACTTTTGCTGATATTAATAATAATTCAACTTCTAATGCAGGTTACGAGGATTTCTCTAATATTATCGGAAACGTGACGCCTGGTCAGATCTATAACTTTACGGCAACTTCTACGACTGGTTCTGCGGATTATGACCAGGTGATTGTATGGATAGATCTCAATCAGGACGGTGATTTCGATGATGCCGGAGAGAAAGTTTTAACAACAACTTACAATACTTCGCCCTGGAAAGGTGTGATTACCATCCCGTCATCCATTGCGACAGGCAGAACGAAAATGAGAGTGAGACTTTACGGTGCAATATCAAGCCCGAATACGACACCTTGCGGAAATTCATATTACGGTCAGGTGGAAGATTATAGTCTGAATATCGGCCAGTTAGAAGTTTCGGATGCTAATAAAATTTCTTTTAATTATTATCCAAATCCGGTTTATGATATTCTGACAATATCAAGTAAAGAAAAAGTAAATTCAATTTCAATATATAATGCTGCCGGGCAATTGATCAAAATTAATCAAGGTGCAAATACGATCGATATGAGTAGACTTTCCACAGGAATCTATGTCATCAAAACCAATATTGGAAGTGAAATACAAATTTTCAAAGTTATTAAAAAGTAAAATTGTTCATAATTGTGTTTAATCGAAACGAGGTTTATCTATATGATATGCCTCGTTTTTTTTTGATAAGCAGGTGTGATTCTGCGAGTGCGTAGTTATCGTGTTGTCAGTGCGCAGCTATCGATGCTTCACTGCGCAGTGACGGGTAAATGACTGCGCAGGTTTTTATTGATATTAAATTAATCGTATTTCGTCTGGGCTCAAACCTGAATTACCCCAAGGTTAAATTTCTCCGTAATCGGCGAATGATTGGCGGCCTCAATTCCCATACTGATCCATTTTCTGGTATCCACAGGATTGATGATCGCATCTGTCCAAAGCCTTGCAGCGGCATAAGTTGGCTGTGTCTGGCATGTATAATCTTTTAAAATTCTGTCCAAAAGTTCTTTTCTGTCTTCATCCGTAATCACTTTTCCTTGCTTTTTAAGTGCCGATTCCTGGATCTGAAGAAGCACTTTTCCCGCTTGCGAACCGCCCATTACAGCGAGTTCTGCCCAAGGCCAGGCAACAATCAGCCTCGGATCATAGGCTTTTCCGCACATGGCGTAATTGCCTGCACCATAAGAATTTCCCGTAATGATAGTAAATTTCGGAACAACTGAATTTGAGACCGCATTTACCATTTTTGCACCGTCTTTTATGATGCCGCCTTGCTCAGATTTAGAACCAACCATAAACCCCGTTACGTCCTGAAGGAAAACCAACGGAATTTTTCTCTGATTACAATTGGCGATAAATCTTGTCGCTTTATCCGCAGAATCGGAATAGATCACACCTCCAAACTGCATCTCGCCTTTGCCGCTTTTTACCAGTTTCCTTTGATTGGCGACAATTCCTACACTCCACCCATCGACTCTTGCCGTGCAGCAGATGATGGTTTTACCGTAATCCGGTTTGTATTCCTCATATTCTGAATTGTCGACAAGACATTTGATAATCTCCAGTGTATCATATTGTTCAGACCTGATCGCCGGCATTACTCCGAAAATATTATCGGGGTTTTCTTTCGGTGGAGCACTTTCGATTCTGTCGAATCCGGCTTTATCAAAATCTCCGAGAGATTTCATAATATTTTTGATCCTGTCAAGAGCATCTTTGTCGTCTTTGGCTTTGTAATCTGTCACGCCTGATATTTCGCAGTGTGTTGTTGCACCTCCGAGTGTTTCATTATCAATATTTTCTCCGATGGCTGCTTTCACAAGATAACTTCCAGCAAGGAAAATACTACCTGTTTTGTCCACGATCATCGCTTCGTCACTCATAATCGGGAGGTAAGCGCCACCTGCAACACAGCTTCCCATAATGGCCGAGATCTGAACGATACCAGATGAACTCATCTTCGCATTGTTCCTGAAAATCCTGCCGAACATTTCTTTATCCGGGAAGATCTCATCCTGCATCGGCAAAAAAACGCCCGCCGAATCAACTAAATAAATGATAGGCAAACGGTTTTCCATCGCAATTTCCTGAGCACGCAGATTTTTCTTTCCTGTGATCGGAAACCAGGCGCCTGCTTTTACCGTAGCGTCATTCGCAACCACGATGCATTGCCTTCCGGAAACATATCCCATCATTACGACAACGCCGCCGGCAGGACATCCGCCGTACTCCTCATACATTTCGTAACCGGCAAAAGCACCAATTTCTATGGAATCAGAATTTTTATCAAAAAGATATTCCAACCTTTCTCTGACGGTCATTTTTCCCTGATCGCGTTGTTTTTGAAGGGATTTTTCTCCGCCTCCCAATTTGATCTTTGACAAGGTCTTTTTTATTTCAGAATATTTCAGTTTATTGATATCTTCTCTTTTATTGAATTCTAAATCCATTTTGATTTTTCTTTGGCTCTAAAGATAAAATATTTTAAATAATCACAAAGTAGAAATCATAATTCTTGCTTTTATTAACTATAATAAAATATAATTTGCTTCTTTACGTTATATGTCTAAATGAAATAAATTTTTAGTTAGTTTATGTTATTTTTAATAAGTTCTTATTAAAAGATCCGTATAATCCAATTATGCGGATTTTTTATTTACAAGAATGCTTCCTAATATTCTTTTTAGACTTAAAATCTGTAATATTTATCCTAATTTTGCAGACTGAAAATCAATATTTCCAATGAAGAATTCTTATTTGCTGAGGTTACATTTTATCGTTTTTTTATGGGGATTCACGGCAATTTTAGGAAAATTGATATTGGCAGAAGCTCAGGTTCTGGTTTTTTACAGAATGTTATTTGCTGCCGTTTTTCTTTATTTATATTTAAGATTAATAAAAAAGGACAGCATCAAAGTCCCAAAAAATTTACTGCTTAAATTAATTGGGATCGGAAGTGTAATGGCTTTTCACTGGCTGTTTTTCTTCCAATCTATCAAGGTTTCCAATGTTTCCATCGCCTTATCATGTCTTTCACTGTCAACCTTATTCGCAGCCTTGATAGAACCTTTGGTCTTCAGAAGGAAGCCGGATTGGGCAGAAGTCGTTATCGGAATTATCATTGTGATCTGTATTTCTCTAATCTTCAATGCAGAACTAAAATATAAGGAAGGAATCATCTACGGAATTTTGTGCGCGCTTTTCGGGACAATATTTTCTGTGCTGAATGGAAAAATGTTTGGGAAAACCAGTTCCGGAAATATTATTTTTTATGAGATCGCAGGCGGATGGTTCATTATTAGTTTATTTTTTCTTTTTACAGGACAAATTTCTTCCGTCAGCGAAATAAGTTATACCGATATTGCGTTAGTATTATTGCTGGCTTCTGTCTTTACAGCTTATCCAATGTTTGAAAGCGTGAAACTGATGAAATTCATTTCGCCTTTTACATTGATTCTGACAGTAAATCTGGAACCGGTTTACGGGATTATCCTGGCTTTTTTTATCTTTGGAGCATCAGAGCATATGAGTCCTGTTTTTTATGGCGCTTCTTTCGTAATGATCGCATCAATTGTTGTTAACGGAATTATAAAATCGAGAAGGAAAAAAGAAGAGCTTATTACAGAATCTAAACCTCTGTAAACACTTATTAATGAAAAGAATTTTATTTTTTTTACTGATTATTTTAACCCAGTTTTCTGATGCACAGATCATCAGAAAATACTCTAATGAGTTCCTGAATATCGGTGCCGGCGCAAGAGGTCTCGCAATGGGCGGAGCCGTGGTTTCTAATCAGGATGATGTCTATTCTCCGATGTGGAATCCCGCAGGTTTGATGAAAATAGACCGAGACTGGCAGGTTGCAGCAATGCACGCAGAATATTTTGAATCCATTGCCAAATATGATTATATCGCTTACGCAAAACCTTTGGATTATGGTAATGGTGTTTTCGCCGTTTCATTAGTAAGATTAGGCGTTGATAATATTCTTAATACTACTCAATTAATTGATTCCGAAGGTAATATAGATTACGATAAAATAAGTTCTTTTTCTACCGCAGATTATGCGGCTCTGTTTTCTTATGCTTTTCATCCAAACGGAAATCAAAAATTAGATATCGGGGCAACTGCAAAAGTGGTCTATCGAAATGTGGGTAAATTTGCGAGCGGTTACGGTTTCGGATTTGACGTTGGCGGAATTTATCACACAGATACAGATTGGAACTATGGATTTATGCTGAGAGATGCCACAACTACGGTTAACTTCTGGACCATCAATCAAAAAGAATTATCAGCAGTGGTGAATGGTGAAGAATTCAATCCCGCTCCTACAGACAAGATGGAGATCACTATGCCAAAACTTAATCTGGGAGTCAGCAAAACTTATGAATTCAACAGAGATCTGAAATTGCTGCCGGAAGCTGGAGTCAATATCGATTTTGCTAAAACAGCAGCTTTGGTTTCCACGGATTTTGCAAGTATAACGCCTTATGCCGGTGGAGAATTGATCTTTCAGGATATGATTTTCGTCCGATTAGGTTTCAACAGATTTCAAACCCTTTCTGATATAGAGGATCTCAAAAGAAAAGTGTCTTTCCAGCCAAGTGCTGGAATTGGTATTAAATATAAAGGTTTAACTTTGGATTACGCTATTACCAATTCCGGGATCGGAGGCTCTAACTTCTATTCTAATTTCTTTTCTTTGAAACTTGATATGGAAGGTTTTAGGAATTAAAATATATTCTCATTATGAAAAAGTTTTCAATATTTTTATCAATAATTTTTATTGTATTAATAAAGTCTCAAAATTTATCTGATTACAAGTACGTCCTGATTCCTTCAGAATTCAATGATTTTAAAGAAAACAGATCTTATGATTTGAACGTAATTCTGGAAAAATCTTTGAAAGGAAAAAAATACACAATATTATCTGAAAATAAAACCCAATGGCCATCTGATGCACTTGTAAATCCTTGTAAAGTGGTGAATGCTGAAATCCTGGATGATAAAAGTATGTTCAGAAATAAAGTCATTTTACAGTTCAAAGATTGTAATAATCAGGTGATCCTAATCCAAAAAGGAGTAAGTACAATCAAAGAATATGAACCGGGATTTCAGGATGCTTTGAAGCGGGCTCTGGTTCAGATCCCTGTTTCTAATCCAAGCACTGTAACCGAAAAACTTACAGATGCCAAATCTCAGGAATCAAATAAGTCATCAGAAAGAACACCAACGACAGAAGTCGTTTCTCAAACTCAGACGGCTCAAAAATATACGAGAGGGAATTTGACTCTGCAAAAGGTTCAAATCGATGAAAGTCAATTTATTTTGGTAGATGGAAAAAGTTCTTTCCCGTTTGCTACATTTAAATCCACCACTCAAAATGGTGTTTTCCGAGTAAAGTTAGGCTCTGGCGAATCTACAATCGGATATTACGAAAATGGAAATATTGTAATAGAAATGCCTAAAAGCAACGGCGAATTCTCAAAAGATATTTTTACTGCAAATTAGTTTAAGTAACTATATTCATTAAAATAAAATGGTCAGAAGCAGTTCCGACCATTTTTTGTTTTAATCATTTATTTATTGGGCTGAGGTGTATATCGCAAATAAGGTTTTACAACTTTTACACCTTTGGTAAATTTTTTCTCAGCGTCTTCCTGCGAAAGTGTTGCGGGAACTATGACATCATCACCGTCTTTCCAGTCAACCGGTGTTGCAACACCATAGCCGTCAACCAATTGGAGAGAATCCAAAACTCTTAAGATCTCGGTGAAATTTCTTCCCGTTGATGCCGGATAAGTGATGATCAATCTTACTTTTTTGTTCGGATCGATAATCAACAAAGATCTTACAGTTAAAGATGCGCTGGCATTCGGGTGGATGAAATCGTATAATTCAGACACTTTTTTGTCCTGATCTGCAATGATTGGGAATTCGACTTCTGTATTTTGAGTTTCGTTGATGTCGGAGATCCAGCCTTTGTGATTGTCTATTCCGTCAACACTCAAAGCAAGGACTTTTGTATTCCTTTTATCAAATTCCGGTTTCAGTTCTGATGTTTTTCCCAGCTCTGTAGTGCAAACAGGCGTGTAATCTGCGGGATGAGAAAATAAAATCCCCCAGGAATCACCAAGATATTCATAAAAATTAAGTTTTCCAAGACTGCTTTCTGCATCAAAATCCGGAGCAGTATCACCAAGTTTAATAGACATATTATTATATTTTTTTGATTAATGGATAACAAATTTAATAAATAAAAAAATCAATTCATACTAATTTGGTATTAATTATTTCAGCTAATAAAAAAACCACTCCGAAATTTCGAAATGGTTGTAACTTTAATATTATAAATTGATTATAAAGTTTTTACTTTAGTATCATCAATGTTATATTTCTTGATAACTTCTTCGTAAGATAAAGTTTTTGGATCTACAGAATTAGCATTTTTACCAAAATCTGCAGGAACCAAAACAATTCTGAATCTTTGTCCTGTAATATAACTTGGTGTCAAAGTTAAATTGTATGTTCCACTTGCGTACAGTTGAAAATCATTCTTTGTGAAGTCAAAAGTATAATCCAATTCATTGTTTGTCGTGTTACCTGCAGTAATGTTGTAAAGAGTTTGTGGCAACGGCTGCCAAACTGTATTACCATTATCTGTACCGGTTTGTCTGTATACCAATACAACGTCGCTGTCAAACATAGGTCTGTTAAATGCCTGATTGTATGTTGCTTGCTGGGAATTTACATCATAAGTCATATTAACAGTTAAATCATATACAGCAGAATATGTATCGTTATCTACATAATCATCGTCATCATCTTTACAGCTAAGGATAAATATACTGGAAATCAGTAATAATAAAAGGGGAAGGAACTTTTTCATAGGTTTAATTATTTACGTTATAATTTTAATTACAAATAACAGACCATAAAAATAGCCATTTAAAGCGGAATTAATATCTTTATGGAAAGTTTTCTAAAATTTAGATATCAAAAAAATGAAAAGGTTAAGCCTGTTTTTTATAATTCTTATTTCGCAGTTTTTGTATTGCCAATATCAGCCTAAAAATATATCTTCCAGCGATCTTAAAAAGGCAAATGAGTGGGTTGACAAAACTTACAATTCTCTTTCCCAGGATGAGAAACTTGGTCAGCTTTTTATTGTGGCACTTTATACCAATAAGGACGAGGCGCACATCAATCAAATCAGAAATATCATTACCAATGATAAAATCGGAGGTTTGATTCTGATGCAGGATGATGCCGCGAGAGAAATCAATTTGGTAAACGAATTCCAGTCTAAATCAAAAGTCCCGCTTATGATCGGTATGGATGCAGAATGGGGACTTTTCCAAAGAATTGCAAAAGCGCACAAATATCCTTGGGCAATTACACTTGGAGCAATCCAGGACAAGAATCTGATCTACGAGATGTCGTCCAAAATTGCCGAAGACTGCAAAAGAATGGGGATCAATTGGGATTTTGCGCCCGTTGTGGATGTCAATACCAACCCGAATAATCCAATTATCGGCAACAGAAGTTTCGGTTCTGATGTTAATAATGTCGTGAATTCTGCTTTGGCCTATTCCAACGGTTTGCAGGATAATAAAATTCTGGCTGCCATCAAACATTTCCCGGGTCACGGCGATACGAATAAGGATTCACACCTGGATCTTCCCGTTGTTTCTCATAATATGGACCGATTGGAAAAAATTGAATTAGCACCTTTCAAAGCATTAATGAATAAAGGAATTGGCGGTGTGATGGTAGCGCATCTTTACGTTCCGAGTCTGGAAAATGAAAAAGGAATTCCCGCTTCTATTTCTAAAAAAATAGTAACGGGTCTTCTCAAAGAAAAATATGGTTACAAAGGATTGATTATTACGGATGCGCTGAATATGGGCGCTGTTGCCAACAAATTCAAAGCGGGAGAATTGGATGCATTAGCTTTTGAGGCTGGAAATGATTTGATGCTTTTTTCACAGGATGTTGCAACAGGAAAAAGTTTAATTTTAAAAGGAATTGAAAATGGAAAAATTCCGCAAAGTCGAGTAGAAGAGAGTGTGAAGAAAATTCTTTTAACCAAATATTTTCTCGGTCTTAATCAATATTCCAACATCAATCCAGAAAACGTTGCTGATGATCTGAACAACGCCCCCCATTCCGAAATCGTTCAGAAAATGTATTCCAATGCTTTAACTTTAATTAAGGACGATAAAAAATTATTGCCGCTTGATTGCAAAGAAACTTACTATTATGTTCCGTTGGAAGAAGCAGGTTATGAAACTTTCCTCAATCAATTAAATACAGGAACGACAATTATTCTTAAAAAAGCTTCCGAAATCACATCAATTCCTGCCAATTCAAAAGTGATTGTTGGTTTTCACAAAGATAATTCTACGGCTTACAAACCTTATAAAATTTCGGATACAAGCAAGAAAATATTATCAGAATTCAGCCAAAATCAAAATGTAATTCTGGATGTTTTCGGAAGTCCATATGCTTTGAAAGATATTGATATTTCAAAAGTTTCCACAGTTCTTGTTTCTTACGAGAATAATGACGATGCAATGAAGGCAACAGCAAACGGAATTCTCGGTCAAACTAAGATCTGGGGAAGACTTCCGGTTTTAGTAAATGACAACCTGAAATACGGAATGGGAATCGATGTTGATGCAAAAACTCCAACCAATCAAACTGATAGAAAAAATAGTTCGGAAACGAAAAATTCTAAGGTCGTAATTGAGTAAATTTGACGGGTATTTTGGGCGCATAGAATTGCAGTCATTATACTTTTTACATAATACATTGTACAAAAAAAATGAAAATAGGTATACTTTGTTACCCGACTTACGGCGGAAGCGGTATTGTAGCAACAGAATTAGGAATGAGCCTGGCCAATAAAGGCTATGAAGTTCATTTCATTAGTTCTGCACTGCCAGCACGTTTGGACGTTACCAACCCGAACATTTTCTTTCATAAAGTGAATGTTCAAACCTATCCGCTCTTCCAATATCAGCCTTATGATATCGCGTTGTCATCGATGATTTATCGCGTTGTCAATCTTTACAAATTGGATATTTTGCACGCGCATTATGCGATTCCGTATGCTTATGCGGCGTTCACGGCAAAACAAATGCTGAAGGCGGAACACAAAGATGTGCCGTTAGTAACCACGCTTCACGGGACGGATATTACCTTGGTTGGTCAACATCCGAGTTACAAACACGCTGTCGAATTCTCTATCAATCAAAGTGATACAATAACTTCTGTCTCCGAAAGTCTGAAAAAAGATACACTTCAGTTCTTCAATATTCAGAAAGAGATTCAGGTGATTACCAATTTTATTGATAATTCTGTTTTTGATGAAGATTGCAAAACTTGCCAAAGAGAACAGTTTGCGAGCGACGATGAGAAAATTCTGATTCACGTTTCAAATCTCCGTCCTGTAAAGAGAATTCAGGATGTTTTGGAGATTTTTAAGAATGTCAATCGAAAAGTGAAATCAAAGCTGATTATTATTGGTGAAGGACCGGAAATGGAAAAAATCAACCAGTTTCTGGAAGAAAATCCCGACCTGATTGGGAAAATCAAATTACTCGGAAAAGTGAATGATTTGTATAGAATTTTACAGCTTTCCGACGTCTTTCTTTTACCATCGGAGCAGGAAAGTTTCGGATTGGCGGCTCTGGAGGCGATGGCGGCAAAAACACCTGTAATCAGTAGTAATGCTGGTGGAATCCCGGAAGTTAATATCCAAGGTGAAACTGGTTTCTTGGCTGAAATCGGAAATGTGGAAGCGATGTCCAATTACTGCATCAAACTTTTGAGTAATGAAGAACTTCTTGCCGAAATGAAAAAGAATGCGAAAGCGCAGGCAATGAAATTTGACCTCAAAAATATCCTTCCGATCTACATAGAAATGTACGAAACGACGATTGCAAAGTTTGAAGAAGCGAAATTGATTGACGCTGGGAATTAAAATAATGTGGGCAGCTTTTTTGCCTTCCACTCCCAAACCTAAAGGAGTGGTTCGACGAAGTCAATCTTTTTTGCAGACGATTTCAGTTTAAATAGAAATTGAGTAGAAGCAAAAAAGGATTTCCGTTCAAGTCGGGCTGCAGATTCAGCATACAAACAACAGTTGTCTATAAACACAACGCTTGTCATTGACTTCGTCGAATCTGCGATTTCCGTAGGAACCTAAACTTAGCTGTCGAGATTCCTACGGAAATCGCAGATTCGACGAAGTCAATGACAAACTAGACGTTAAAAAAATAACTAATTGAGTAATGGACAATCTAATTATTGTCAAAAATAATTAGAAATTTCCAAAATTTTTATAACTTAACCCTTTCGAAGTCACGAACTTTGAAAGGGTTTTTGTTTAACGAAAATCAAAACACACAAATGAATGAAGAAATATTACAATATCTCTGGAATTTTAAAAAATTCCGACACTTCGATTTTGTTTCCACTGATGGGAAAAATATTGAAATCTTAAACTTTGGCGAATGGAACAAGAATTCGGGACCGGATTTTCTATTTGCTAAAATTAAAATTGACAACATCATTTTCGCCGGAAACATCGAGATTCATACAAAAGCTTCCGATTGGTTTTTCCACAACCATTCCGGAAATCCCGAGTTCGGAAATCTGATTCTTCATGCCGTTTACATTAATGATTGCGAAATCCCTGAATTGGAAAATCAGCAGATTCTGACCTTGGAACTCAGAGATTATATTGATGAAACTTTGATTCAGAAACATCAGAAACTGAGGGAGGAACATTCGTTTGTTCCTTGCGAAAAGCTATTTAATAAGAATAAAATCCCATTATTTTTTGAAGAAGAAGTTTTGCTCAAAAAGTTAGATTCCAAATCTGAATCTTTGGAATCGTCATTAAAGAAAAATCAAAATAATTATGAAGCGGTTTTGTTTCAGCAATTGGCTTATACTTTTGGATTGAAAGTTAATGCTGAGATTTTTCTGCAGTTAGCCGAAAGTCTGGACTTTTCCGTTATTCAAAAAATCAAGCAAAATAGAGTTCAGTTGGAAGCTTTATTATTCGGGATTTGTAATTTCCTTGGTGAGCCAAAAGATGAAATGATGACAATCTGGAAACGCGAATTTGATTTTCTGACGATTAAATTTAATATTAATGAAGTCAGAATCGCTCCGAAATTCTCAAAGCTTCGGCCGCCAAATTTCCCTACGATTCGACTTTCGCAATTGGTGAATCTTTATCATTCTCAGCCAAATCTCTTTTCGAAAATCATTGAAGCGAAAATGATTGATGATTTGTATTTGATTTTTGAAGATATTTCTGCTTCGGAATATTGGGATAATCATTTTAATTTCGGGAAAATTTCTCCAGTTGAAGGCCAAAAATTATTGAGCAAAGATTTCATCGATTTAATTATAATTAATGCGATTCTACCCATCAAATATTTTTATCAGAAGAATCATAATCCTGAAATTGTAGATGATATTTTTGATTTTTACAGGCAGCTGAAACCTGAGAAAAATTCGGTTTTGGATGAATGGAAAAATGTGGGTATGAAATTTTCCAATGCTTTACAGACACAGGCTTTTCTTTACCAGTATAAAATATTCTGTACTCAGAAAAAATGTTTAAATTGCAGTATCGGTTTTCAGTTGTTGAAGAGTCAGGATTAAAGTAAATATTTTGAAATGAAAGAGCCAATAATCATAAACAATCTTCGCCATAAAATGGAAAAAGAGTGGTTTGGCGTCCTAACCAGATATGGACACAAACTTGGAATTCCTGTTTCGAAATTGCGTGTTTTCTTTATTTATTCCACGTTTGCAACGGCGGGAGTTTTCTTTTTGTTTTATTTAGGATTGGCTTTTATGCTTTGGGTAAAAGATTGTATTGTAACGAAAAGACCAAGCGTTTTTGATTTGTGATTTTTCTCGCAGATTTAGCAAATTTTGCAGATTTTAATACAATGTAATATTGTCATTCCGTAGGAATCTCAACAGCTAAGTTTAGGTTCCTACGGAAATCGCAGATTCGACGAAGTCAATGACAAGCGTTGTGTTTATAGACAAATGTTGTTTTATGCAGAATCCCGCAGCCCGGCTTGAGTGGAAATCCTTTTTTGCATGTAATCAAGTTCTATTTAGATGGCAATTCTCTGTAAAAAAGATTGACTTCGTCGAGTTTGGGAACGGAAGACGGATATAGCTGCCCAAATCATTTCTAAATGAAAAAATCCGATTGAAAACTCAACCGGATTTGTATTTTGAAAGAAGTCTAATATCTAACTTCTAAAATCTAATTTCTAATTATGGATTTGCAGTTTTTAAGTTTGCAGATGCATATTCTCTGTTCATTCTTGCGATGTTCTCGAGAGAGATTCCTTTCGGACATTCTACTTCACAAGCGCCAGTATTGGAACAGTTTCCAAACCCTTCTTCGTCCATTGCTTTTACCATATTCAGAACTCTTCTTGTAGCTTCTACACGGCCTTGAGGTAACAATGCGAACTGAGATACTTTTGCGCCAACGAACAGCATTGCAGAACCGTTTTTACAAGAAGCAACACAAGCGCCACAACCGATACACGCCGCAGCATCCATCGCTTTGTCAGCGTCTTCTTTCGGAACCAAAATCGCGTTGGCATCCAAAGTATTTCCGGAAGTATTCACAGAAACGAATCCACCTGCAGCCATTACTCTGTCAAAAGCACTTCTGTCAACCACCAAATCCTTAATTACCGGAAAAGCAGCACTTCTCCAAGGTTCGATGTGGATAGTTTCGCCATCTTTGAAATGGCGCATATGCAACTGGCAAGTCGTAATTCCTGTATCTGGTCCATGCGCTCTACCGTTGATGTAAAGTGAACACATTCCGCAGATTCCCTCGCGACAGTCGTGATCGAAGGCAACTGGATCTTGTCCGTTGTTGATCAACTGCTCGTTCAGGATATCCAACATTTCCAGGAATGAAGAATCCGTGGAAACATCGGACAGTTTATAGCTTTCGAACTGACCTTTTGTTTTATTATTTTTTTGTCTCCAAATTTTCAGCGTAAGATTTAAGCCTTTTTTTGCACTCATAATTTAATAATTTGAGAGGATTTTAATCATTTTTTAAATCAAATTCATATTTAATACCACACGTAAAACCGAGGCCTTGAGTGCGGTAAGAAGATGGAGCAATTTTATTGATTCCAGCTTCTCCTATTGCTCCAATAGAAGCAAATATTTCATTTTTATAGATAGACTTTTCTAATCCTACACCAAAAATAAAATTGGTTTCTGATTTTTTTAAATCCAAGTTTTCATTTAAATTGTTAAAGGCCAATTTGGGTTCTTTGTCTCCAAAATAATAGGTTGAATTATTATCAAACGTATTAAATCCGAGACCCAAATCTCCGTAAAACCTTAATCCATTACCAATTCCTCCTGCGATTCTGTATTGCAGATTGATGGAATTGACATCAAACTGATATTTATTAGTAGAAAAATCTTCACTTACCGAACCTTTTTCTGTTCTCTTATATTCAATTTTTACAGCAGAAGATATTGCAATATTTGGATTTTTGAAGTAATAAACTGCCGACAAACCATAATTTGGTTTCCACATAGCAGAACCTATTACAGCTCTTCCTTCTGTTACTTTAGAATTGACAATGTTTGAAAAACCATAACCAAAGTCAACTCCAAGATCTAACTTTTGAGAAAAAGAAATGGTTGGTAAAACAATCAATAATAAAATTAATTTCTTCATTCTTAATTACCTTCAAGCGCTTGCAAAAAGCTTTCGTTATTGATGAGCTGTACTACAAGATTATCAATCGCAGGAGGCAAAAATTTTGAAAAATTCGCACCCTTTGTATTCGCTTTTCCTACTAGTATATCTGTCCATACAATCTTATTATTTTCATCAATAAGTTGGAATTTTACCGTGATTTGAGGTATCAACTGAACAGATGAAAATCCTGAAACTGCTTCATAATCAAATTTTTGAAGGCTCGATTTCAAGGTTTTGTTTGTAGTTCCTGTAATATTAATTCCTTTTTTAACCAATCCGGAACTGATAGCTTTGGTTAATAATTGCGGAACAGGTTCTTCTGCCAAATATGCACCAGACATAGTCTGATTGTACATATTCTTTTTGTAGAAGATAACTTTTTCATCAGTATAACCTCGTTCATCTTTCATAGGTTCTACTTTGACACCGCTAGCAGAAGTTACTGTTTTTTCTACAGTATAAGCTGGTTGATAATTAATCTTTTCTATGGAATTGCTAAGTGCACAGCTGGTTAATACGCTTCCTGCAAATATGATTGCTCCAATTTTAAAAATGATGCTTTTCATGGTTTTAGTTTATTTGTAACTTCTTGCTTTGACTTCAATATTCTCGTACACAAGATCTTCTTTGTGAACAATAGATTGATTGATGTCCATACCTTTGTATTCCCAAGCTGCAACGTATTTGTAATTCACATCGTCACGTTCTGCTTCACCTTCCGGTGTTGCGTGATCTTCACGGAAATGTCCTCCACAAGATTCATTTCTGTTCAGCGCATCTATCGCCATCAATTGTCCTAATTCTAAGAAATCTGCTACTCGAAAAGCTTTTTCCAATTCCGGATTCATATTGTCAGAATCACCAGGAACTCTTACATCTTTCCAGAAGTTGTTTCTTACTTCTTCGATTTCTTTGATCGCTTCTCTAAGACCTTCAGGCGTTCTTCCCATTCCCACTTTGTTCCACATAATGTGACCTAATTGTTTGTGGAAATGATCGACTGTGTGCGTTCCTTTATTGGTTAAGAAGAAATTGATCTTTTCTTTAATTTCCTTTTCAGCTTCGTTGAATTCCGGAGTATCTGTAGAGATTTTTCCAGTTCTGATATCTGCAGAAAGATAATCTGCAATCGTGTATGGTAAAACGAAATAACCGTCTCCCAAACCTTGCATCAATGCAGAAGCTCCAAGTCTGTTGGCGCCGTGATCTGAGAAGTTAGCTTCACCTATTACAAAACATCCCGGAATTGTAGACTGAAGATTATAATCAACCCAAACCCCACCCATTGTGTAATGAACTGCAGGGTAAATTTTCATCGGCGTTTTATAAGGATCGTCTGCAGTAATTTTCTCATACATTACGAACAAGTTACCGTATTTTTCCTCGATCCAAGCCTTTCCAAGATCGTAAATCTGCTGATCTGTAGGATTATGAATGTGTTTTTCTATAGCGGCTTCTTTACCTTTTTTCATGATCTCTGTTGAGAAATCCAGATAAACGCCTTCTTTTGTGTCATTATTTTCGATTCCATATCCGGCATCACAACGCTCTTTTCCAGCTCTGGAAGCAACGTCCCTAGGAACCAGGTTTCCAAATGCAGGATATCGTCTTTCTAGGTAGTAATCTCTGTTTTCTTCTGCGATATTTTCTGGTCTCAGTTTTCCTTCTCTGATGGCAACAGAATCTTCAATGTTTTTAGGAACCCAGATTCTTCCTGAGTTTCTAAGAGATTCTGACATCAAGGTTAATTTAGACTGCTGAGTTCCGTGAACAGGAATACAAGTCGGGTGTATCTGTACATAACAAGGATTTGCAAAATATGCCCCTTTTTTATGAATTTTCCAGGCTGCAGAAACGTTGGATCCCATTGCATTTGTCGAAAGGAAATAGACGTTTCCATAACCTCCGGAAGCAATGACTACTGCATGAGCAGAATGTTTTTCGATTTCTCCCGTTACAAGATTTCTTGCGATGATTCCTCTTGCTTTTCCATCTACAATTACTAAGTCTAGCATCTCGTGACGATTGAACATCTGGATTCTACCTTTACCGATCTGACGGCTCATTGCAGAATAGGCTCCTAATAACAATTGTTGTCCAGTTTGGCCTTTTGCATAAAAAGTTCTTTTTACCTGAACACCGCCAAATGAACGGTTGTCCAATTGTCCGCCATATTCTCTTCCGAATGGAACGCCTTGCGCCACACATTGGTCGATGATATTAGCAGAAACTTCTGCTAATCTGTAAACGTTAGCTTCTCTTGCACGGTAATCTCCACCTTTGATCGTATCGTAGAATAATCTGTATGTTGAATCTCCGTCGCCTTGATAATTCTTGGCAGCATTGATACCGCCTTGCGCAGCAATAGAGTGTGCTCTTCTTGGAGAATCCTGATAGCAAAATGCCTTTACATTATAACCTTGCTCGGCAAGAGTCGCAGCAGCAGAACCGCCGGCTAATCCTGTCCCAACAATGATGATATCTATTTTGTCCCGGTTGTTTGGTGCAACCAGGTTCATGTGATCTTTATGATTTTTCCATTTGTCCTTAAGTGGACCAGCAGGAATTTTTGAATCTAAACCCATAATTTATTTTATTATTATTGAGTAACGAAATGATAAATTGCGATGATGATAAATCCTAGTGGAATAAGTACAGAATACCAGTTTCCAAAAGCCTTAATAAAAGGTGTGTATTTAGGATGTCTTGCTCCAATTGACTGGAAAGAAGACTGGAATCCGTGAGCTAAGTGGAGACCTAACAATACGAATGCAATCACATAAAGTACAACTCTCCACAGATCGTGGAATTTATGATGCAATTCTTCCCAATATCTTATTTCATCGGGATTATTTCCTTGGATATACTTGTAGCTGATCTCAGGAAACCAAAAATCGTAAAAGTGTAATGCTATAAATGCTAAGATTACAGCGCCTGAAATGATCATATTTCTGGACATCCAGGTAGAATTAGCCGAACCTTGGTTCATTGCATATTTCACCGGTCTCGCACTGTTGTTTCTTACTTCCAGTACAAATCCCATTACAAAATGGAATACAACTGCGAAGATCAAAATCGGCTGCATCAGAAACTGAACTGCCGGATTATATCCCATGAAATGCGAAGCTGCGTTGAAATTATCTTCACTGAAAATTGAAATTAAATTGGTGGACAAATGCATCACCAAAAAAATCAGCAAGAACATTGCTGAAAGTGCCATAGCATATTTTCTGCCTATAGAAGACGTAATCCCTGCCATAATTCTGTTTGTTATTTGAATTTCCACAAATTTAGAAAATAGTTGAGTGAAGTAACATTGAGAAATGTCAGAAAAATACAGTTTGTAATCTTTCTAAATAACTTTAATTGAATGTTAATTATATTTCAAAATTTGATAATCTTTATTAACTAAAAAGAAAAATCCCGAAATTAATTCGGGATTCTGTCTGTTATAATTCTTTTCTCAATCTTGCAACCGGAATGTTCAGCTGTTCGCGGTATTTTGCAATCGTTCTTCTGGCGATGTTGTAGCCTTTTTCTTTTAGAATTCCTACAAGCGCATCGTCTGTGTAGGGTTTTCTTTTATTTTCCTTACCAATAGCTTCCTGCAGGTGTTGTTTTATTTCTTTTGTAGAAACCTCCTCGCCGTCATCATTCGTTAATGAATCTGAGAATAAGTTTTTCAAATAAACGATTCCGTTTGGCGTGTCGGCATATTTGCTTTTCACAACTCTTGAGATTGTAGAAATATCGAAACCGGTAATATCGGCAACATCTTTCAGGATCATTGGCCGGATATTTTTCTCATCCCCGGAAATGAAATAATCTTTTTGAAGTTTCACAATCGCAGTAATGGTTTGCAAAAGTGTGTTTTGTCTTTGGTTGATGGCGTCGATATACCATTTTGCAGCATCCAGCTTTTGCTTGATGAAAAGTGCAGCCTGCTTATGTTCTGCAGATTTTTTATCGTGAGAATAAGTCGTTAAAATCTCTTTATATTCATCTGAAACACGAAGAGAAGGAGCGTTTTTGTTATTCAATGTCGGAATTACCTGATTGTCTTTTACCTGAAGTACAAAATCCGGAATGATTTCCTGATTGATAGTGATGGTCTGAGTGTCAAAATTACCGCCAACTTTTGGAGACAACCGTGCAATTTCGTCCAATGCCTCTTTCAAATCTTCTTCTTCTATATCATATTTTTGAAGAATTTTGTTGTAATGTTTGTTAGCAAGCGCATCAAATTGATTTCTCAAAATATTTCCTGCCAAAATTACAACAGGATTTGAACTCACTTTTTTCTCGATTTGAAGTAAGAGACATTCTCTAAGATCTCTTGCACCAACGCCCGGTGGGTCCAGTTTTTGAACATAATTTTCAAGAATATCGGTTACTTTTTCTGTTGTTGTATAAATGCCTTGCGAAAACGCCAGATCATCAACAATAGATTTTATTTCTCTTCTCAGATAACCATCTGTGTCTAGGTTTCCAATAATATATTCGCAGATTTTAAGGTCTTCTTCATCTACACTGGACAGGCGGATTTGCTCAAGAAGATAATCATAAAGCGTTTGTCCCTCAGTCAAAAGTGACTGGTTGTCAAATTCTTCATCGTCTGCAGAATAGTTGCTGCTGGCAGTTTTATAACTTGGCTCATCATCATAAAGGTAATCGTTAACATCAAAATCCGTTTCTATGCTTTCCGTACCTTCATTTTCATAAGCTTCTTCGGCGGCTGTGTAATCGTCTTCTTTGCTTTCTTCCTCGTTTACTTTTTCCAAAGCCGGATTTTCCTCAAGCTCTCTTTCAAGTTCTTCTTCAAATTCCAAAGTGTGAAGTTGTATCAATTTCATCAGTTGAATCTGTTGTGGAGCGAGTTTCTGTCCGAGTCTAAGTTGTAGATTTTGCTTTAGCATAATTTTTGAGTTTGTCAATTATTATCAACTTTACGAAGTTAAAAAATAATTTTCAAAAAACAATAAGTTTAGCACGATTTTTGATGAGTTAATAAAAGTTAACAAAAAACCTTCAGATTTTTCTGAAGGTTTTTTTGTTTTTAATTTAGAGAATTGCTTTTAAAATTCTGCATTTTTCGGCGTTCTCGGGAAAGGAATCACATCTCTGATATTTGTCATTCCGGTTACAAAAAGTACCAATCTTTCAAGACCTAAACCAAATCCTGCGTGCGGAACAGAACCGAATTTTCTGGTATCAAGATACCACCAAAGTTCGTGCTCGTCAACGCCGAAATCTTTCATTTTCTCAAGAAGAACGTCGTGTCTGGCTTCTCTTTCAGAACCTCCGATAATTTCGCCGATTCCTGGGAAAAGAACATCCATTGCGGCAACAGTTTTTCCATCGTCATTCAGTTTCATATAGAAAGCCTTGATTTCTTTTGGATAATCGAAAAGAACAACTGGCGTTTCAAAATGTTTCTCTACCAAATATCTTTCGTGCTCAGACTGCAAATCTGTTCCCCATTTCTCAATCGGATATTGGAATTTGCCTTTTTTATTTTCTTTGGAATTTAATAAAATCTCAATCGCTTCCGTGTAAGAAACTCTTTTGAAACGCTTCGCAACCACGTTTTGAAGTTTCTCAATCAAGCCTTCTTTTGCTCTGTCTTTTTCCGGTTTTGATTTTTGCTCTTCTTCAAAACGTTTATCAAGGAACTCCAAATCGTCTTTGCAGTTATCCAAAACGTATTGAATCACATATTTCAAAAAATCCTCAGCAAGGTCAATGTTATTCTCAAGATTGTTGAACGCCACTTCGGGTTCAATCATCCAAAACTCAGCTAAGTGACGCGTTGTGTTAGAATTTTCTGCACGGAAAGTAGGTCCGAAAGTGTAAATTCTTCCCAATCCCATCGCTGCAGTTTCGCCTTCAAGCTGGCCAGAAACGGTCAAGTTGGTTTTCTTTCCGAAAAAGTCCTGAGAAAAATCAATTTCTCCTTCTTCGGTTTTAGGCATATTATTAAGGTTAAAATTAGTTACACCAAACATTTCGCCGGCACCTTCTGCATCAGCTCCTGTGATAATCGGCGTGTTGATGTAGAAAAATTGATTTTGATTAAAGAAAGAGTGAATCGCAAAACTTACCGAGTGACGGATTCTGAAAACCGCCCCAAAAACATTGGTTCTAAATCTCAAATGCGCCTGCTCACGCAATTTTTCCAAGCTGTGTTTCTTTGGCTGAAGAATCGTTGATTGCAATTCATCAAAGAAATTGTCACCCAGAATCGTGATTTTTTTCGCAATGATTTCCACCGTTTGTCCAGCACCTTGGCTTTCCACTACTTCACCTACAATTTTCAAAGACGAAGCCGTGTTGATTTTCTTGATGGTTTCTTCATCAAAACTTTCAAAATCAACCACGATCTGCAGATTATTAATCGTAGAACCATCATTCAGCGCGATAAAACGATTGGAACGGAAAGCCCGAACCCAACCCTGAACGGTAATGTCGTGATGCAATACTTTTTTGTAATCTGCTAATAGGTCTTTAATTGTCTGTCGTTTCATCTGTAATTTATATATTTTTCAAAGGTCAGATGGAACACTTTACGACTTTATTATTCTCATAAAAGAGAAAGTTTTGTCTTTTAGTGTTTCATTATCAAAAATTAGTGAGTGCAAATTTACGAAAAAACGGTGTAATATTTACACCGTTTCTTTCTTCTAATTATGATTATTTAATTCAAAAAAACCGATTTTTTCAAGATTTTTCCGTTCCGGATTTTCCAGGCGTGGAAGGAGCTCGGAACATCAAAATGCCATTTCGGTAAAATCAGAATAATCAAAATAACATCAAAATGCGAAATGAAACCCAGAATCACACAAATATAAAATGCCCAGCCAGCTTCCGAAAATCCAATGAGATAAGTGAAAGCTATCAGCAAACTCAATCCCCAAAATTTGGAAAGCCAAGCGTGCGTGCAAGTTTCTTTTCCGAATTTCCAAAGACTGATAATGTAGCACAAAGCTTCCATTCCGAAAATTAAAGAAATACTTTTCCAGTGTTCTTGAATGATTTCCGGATTCAGAAAATAAGTCGCGAAACCAATCGACAACCAAAACACCAAATCCGTTTGGCTGTCCAATCGCCTCAGTTTTTCTGAAGAAACACCAACTTTTCGGGCAATGATACCATCAAAAATATCGGTGAGTAATCCGAAGTACATTAGAATTAAAACTAAAATCGGAGAGTTTTCGATTTCAAAATATGCCAAAAGGAAAATAATTGGTGCGAGAAGAAATCTTACCGTTATTAAAATGTATGGAATGTTTTTCATAATATTTGATTTTAATTACAAACCAAAATTATTTCCTAAACCAGAATTTCTCAATGCGGAAAAGAATTAATATTTTTTCTAAATTTGTGAAAATCGCAAAAATGTATCAGGAACTTTTATTGAAACAGATCAGAAGCAGGATTGGAGACAAATCTCTGAACGACGAGATCGCCAATGTTCTCAATATCAGTTATGATGCGGCTCATAGAAGAACGTCTCTGAAATCCAAATTTTCTTTGGAAGAAAGTCTTATCCTTTCAGAATTCTATAATATTTCTTTGGATCAGTTTGTGAAAAATGACGGGAATCTTCTTGTAAAGAAAACCAAAGCAGTTAACAGAACAGAAGATCTCTATTCCTTTTTTGAAAATTCTCTTGATATTCTGGGTTCATTCAATTTTTCGGAAACTTCTGTCATTTATTATTCGGCGAAGGATATTCCGTTTTTTTATACTTTATCCGACACGCCTTTATCAAGATTTAAAATCTATGTCTGGATGAATCTGCTCAATTCCAGGCAGGTTTTTATGCCGTTTCAGGATTTTAAGCCGGAACCATTCAGTTCCAAAACAAAACTTCTGCGTGAGATTTACGAAAAACAAAATGTAACCGAATTGTGGAATGATATGACCATTTCCAGCATTCTCTTGCAGGTTTCTTTTTACTCAGAAATTGGATTGCTAAGCAAACAAGATGCTGTATTGATTTTAGAAGAACTGGAAGAATTGATTCGGTACATAGAAAGTAAAACGGAAAATGACTCTCGTTTTAAGATCTATCAGAACGAATTGGTTCATCTTTCCAATGATATTTTTATCGACAATGGTGAGCAATCTGCGTTGATAATACCTTGTAATATGTTTGGATATCTGTTGCTGAATGATTCAAAAACGTGCAAAGAAACTCTGAATTATTTTGAGCATCAGATCAAGAATTGTAAATCTCTGAACACAGCCGGAAATAGAGACCGGAAATTATTCTTCAATAGAATGTATCAGAAGATAGATAAGCTTAGATTGTCGCTCACAGAAGAGATTTAAAATCCGTCTATTCATCTTTTTTCGAAGGAATCAGGAAAACATCCATCAAACCTTCCGGTAAAAACATTTTGATGAATTTCTCTTCACGATTTACTTCCAGAATCCAGTCTTTAATAATTGGGATAATGATTTCTTTTCCGGCAAGATTCAGGATAAAATAATTCTGCGCCGTCATATCATTGATGGAAACGATATTTCCGCAAGATTTTCCGTCTTCTTCACGGATTTCAAAACCAATAACTTCGTGATAATAGAATTTTTTCCCAGTCAGTGGAGGTAGAGTAGAAAGCGGAAGATAAACGCCTTTTCCAATGGATTGGTTTACCAACGCTTCAGAAGAGTTTTTGAAAGTAAGGATTTTCGTATCACCTCTCTGCCACTGCTGTTTTTCAACAAAAAAAGGAACTAGCAAACCATTAATTTCTAAGAAAATGGATGTCAGTTTGTCGTACATTTCCGGTTGGTCTGTATCAAGTTTCAGGATCACATTCCCTTGCAGTCCGTGTGTTCTGGTAATGGTTCCTAAAAAATAGCAGTCTTCTTTTCTCATTATTTCCTGTGGTAAATTTTATTAAACAACAAAGACACGAGAGTATCGTGTCTTTGAGATTGTATCTTTTTGTAAAGAATTAAGCCTGAGTTTCTTCAGTTCCTTCTGCTTCAGCAGCAGGAGTCTCTTCAGTTGTCTCAGCCGTAGCTTCTTCAGTTGCTTCTACTTCGGCAGGAGCGTTTGCAGCTTCCTCAGCAGCTTTAGCTTCAGCAAGTTTTGCCTCTTCTTCAGCTTTTGCATCATCCAAAACTTTTTGAGCAGCATCTACTCTTGCTTGGTTTACTTTAGCTTCAGCTTCCAATGCCGCTTTTTTAGCGTCAGCCTGAGCTTTTGTCAAACCTTCAACTTTACCTTGTACTTTTGCTTCTTTACCTTCCACCCAAGCAGCGAATCTCTTCTCAGCTTCAGCTTCGTCGAAAGCACCTTTAGCAACTCCACCCTGAAGGTGTTTTTTGTACAACGCCCCTTTGTAAGAAAGGATAGCTCTTGCAGTGTCAGTTGGCTGTGCACCGTTGTTCAACCATTGTACAGCAGAATCTACGTTTAGTTCTATTGTAGCAGGGTTAGTAATTGGGTTATAGATACCTAGTTTTTCGATGAATCTACCATCTCTTCTAGCTCTGGAATCTGCAACCACGATGTGGAAAAAAGGTTTCCCTTTTGATCCGTGTCTTTGTAATCTGATTTTTACTGACATAAATTTTAAAATTTTGGGAACACGTCCCGGTTAAATATTAAGTGTGCAAAGATAGAAAAATATTTTAATGTAACAATTTGAAAATCTAATAATTTGCCAATTTGAAAATAAAAATTCTTCCACTTTCAAACCCAAAAACTCTCAAACCAATTTTTAGAAGCCGGGAACCTGCTTTTCGCTGCAATCTTTTTTGCCACAAGTTTTGTCGGGCTGAGGCTCTAGAAGTCCAAGCAAAAAAGTATTTCCACTGCAATCAGGGCTATGGGATTTGAGATAATAAGATGTGATGTTTTCGATATTCGTTTATTATTAGAGGTGTCACACTGAGCGGAGTCGAAGTGTCCGAGTTAATTAAGTCCTTTCTTATAAGTTGCCAAAGCTCTTTCCCTCGCAAATTTATGCTCCACAATTCTATTATCAAGAATATCTTTTTCAAAATCAGGATTCCATTTTCGGATGTATTTTAAATCTTTATCAAATTTCTTCGTCTGTTCATCCGGATTGAAAACCCGGAAATATGGTGCTGCATCGCAACCGCAACCTGCTGCCCATTGCCAGTTTCCGTTGTTGGCAGACAGATCGTAATCCAAAAGTTTCTTTGCAAAATAAGCTTCGCCCCACCGCCAGTCTATCAGAAGATGTTTTGTGAGAAAACTCGCAGTTACCATTCGGATTCTGTTGTGCATTCTTCCGGTTTGGTTTAATTGGCGCATTCCTGCATCTACAATTGGGTAACCCGTTTCACCTTTGCACCATTTTTCAAATTCAGCTTCATTATTTCGCCACGGGATGTTTTCGTATTTCTCTTTAAAACAATAATTGACAACTTTTGGAAAATGAAAAAGAATCTGCATAAAAAATTCCCGCCAGATCAGTTCATTCAGCCAGGTTTCATTGTGATTTAAGGCAAATTTCACACATTTCCGAACTGAGATTGTTCCAAACCTCAGCGCAATTCCCAAATGCGTCGTTGCATCCAAAGCTGGAAAGTCCCGTTTTTTATCATAATCGTCAATAATTTTTGATTCCAAAGTTGGTTCTTCAAAATCAAAATCTGTTTTCTCAAATCCGATTTCTTTTAGGCCTAAAATCTTTTTATGAGGCAATTTTTGAAACTGATTTTTATTGATTTTAACTGAAGCGTAATCATTTCCAGTCAAAAGTTTTTTCCACTTTTTAGAGAAAGGTGTGTAAACGGTGTAAGGTTCTCCGTTATCTTTTGTTATGTCATTTTTTTCAAAGATTACCTGATCCTTAAAGTCAATAAAATCGATGTTCTTAGAAGTGAGAAAGTCCTTTACTTCTGTATCTCTTTTGATAGCCGACGGTTCATAATCCCGATTGCAATAGACAGATTTTACATCATAATCCTTTTGTAATTGCTTGAAAATTTCCAAAGGTTTTCCATAGAATGTCAAAAGAGTTGTTCCGTATTCTTTTAGTTCTGTATTGATTTTTTCAAGAGCCTGATGAATGTAATCTACTCGTCGGTCATATTTATCTTCGAGATGATCCAGGATTTCTTTATCAAAAATAAAAATCGGAATCACTTTCTCATCAGACTTCAAAGCTTCTGATAAACCTTGATTATCTTCCAGACGAAGATCTCTGCGAAACCAGAAAATTGAAATTTTTTCCATTTTGAAAATTAAGATAAATAAAGAACTTGCTTAAAATTTATATTTTAGAAAATTAATGACAAAAATCTCGCAGATTGGCTGATTTTGCAGATTATTTTTTAAGTGAAAATCTGCCAGATTTGCCAAATCAGCGGGAGTGAAAACTTAATCCAGACTTCCCATATAAAACAACCCCAGGCATTTCTGGTTATCTTCTGTTTTTAAAGAATCTGTAAGCTGCTCAACAATTTTTGGAGAACTCCAGTAACAGCCGATTCGGTTTGCGGTGCAGGTCAGATACATATTTTGAACCGCCATAGAAACTGCCGCAATCTCTTCCCAATCCGGAACCAGGCCGCTGAAGTTGACGACGATTGAAAAGACAGCATTGGCTTTTGAAATTTTGAACCCGATATCGTCATATTTCTTCTGAAGAAACTGAGCTTCCGGTGTAGAATTTTTATAAATGGTTTGGAGTTCTAATCCAAGCTTTTGCTTGTCCTCACCTTTGAAAGTTTTGAAACGCCAAGGTTTCGTCCGCTTGTGATTCGGAGCCAGAACGGCGTTGCTTAGGATCTCGTCAAGGATATTTTGAGGAATTTCTTTGTCGGAGTAATCTTTTGGGAAGATGCTTCTTCGCTCTTCTATGATGTTTTTTAAAATGTGTGCGTTTTCCATATTCAAAGATACGGGAAGAAAGACAAAAGAACAAAGTGAAAAGAGTGAAGAATATGGTAAAGAGTAAGAAAGGGAACTTCTGACTTCTGGCATCCAGCTTCTGACTTTTAAAATATCTCCACAATTTCCTGCCCGATCTTGTTGAGGACAAAGGAATCGCCGGGTTTCTTTCCAAGCATTATTTTTGCCATTGGACTTTCCGGAGAAATAGCATAGAAACGATCGCCTTCGAAGAAAAATTCTCCCAAAGAAACTGAGATGTAAAATCGCGCTTTGTTTGTAATGACCAGTGAACCGAGTTTTATGGTATCAGAAACCGAGTTCAGGACTTTCCGCATTTGTGTCTGCATCGTTTTCAATGAAACCATCTGCTTGTCCAAATGATAAATCTCTTCCTGAATCTCTTCTCTTATAGAATCGTATTTTGAAGTTTTCTTGATATCACGGCTTGCTTCCAGAGAGAAATTAAGGTAAAACTCTAATGTTTTTACCTTGCCGGAAATCGTTTCATTCACAAAATTACGTAACTCGCTTTTATTATAAACTGTCTTCTGCATAAATCCAATTTTGAATAAAGATAATAATTAAAAAAATAAATAAAAAACCTCTCTAAAATATTTAGAAAGGATATATTTCAAATGTGAAAATCATAAATTATTCCAAAAGATCCGGTCGGCGCTCTTTTGTGATCCTTACCGCCTCATCGTGCAGCCAATCCTCGATGGCACCGAAGTTTCCGCTCAGTAATATTTTTGGGACAGATAAACCTTTGTAAGTTTCCGGTCTTGTATAAATTGGCGGAGAAAGGAGATTGTCCTGAAAACTGTCTGTCAGTGCACTTTGCTCATCATTCAAAACACCTGGTAAAAGCCGGATTACAGAATCAGCCAAAACACAAGCTGCCAATTCTCCACCCGTCAAAACATAATCGCCGATGGAAATTTCTTTGGTGATGTGAAGATCTCTCACTCTTTGATCTATGCCTTTGTAATGACCACAAAGGAAAATTAGGTTTTTTTTGATGGATAATGTATTGGCAATCCGTTGATTCAATGTTTCGCCATCTGGTGTAAGATAGATAATCTCGTCGTATTCACGTTGAGATTTCAGTTCGGAGATGCATTTGTCAAGAGGTTCTACCATCATAATCATTCCTGCGCCGCCACCGTAAGGCTCGTCATCAATCTGGCGGTGCTTGTTGATACTCCAGTCTCTTATATTGTGAAAATGCACTTCTGCAAGTCCTTTTTCCATTGCTCTTTTCAGGATGGAGGTTTGGAACGGGCTTTCCATCAATTCGGGAAGTACACTTATGATGTCTATTCGCATGATTATAATTACTGTTCGGTAGGATTTTTTCTGGATGGCGCAATGATCAGCCTTAATGAAGAGTCTTTGTTGATATAGCTCCACATCCAGTTGAAGAAAATTGCGATCTTGTTTCTGACACTCAAAATCAGCATCAAATGTAAGAACATCCAGAAATACCAAGCAAGAAATCCCTGAAATTTAAATTTCGGAAGGTCCACAACCGCACGGTGTTTCCCAATGGTAGCCATAGATCCACGATCAATGTATTCGTATTGTTCCCAGTCTTTTTCAGAGTTCTTTTTGAAATTTCGAGCAAGATTTTTCCCTTGATTGATGGCGACATTCGCTAATTGTGGATGCGCCTGCGGATATTTTGGCGTTTCCATATACGCAATATCACCGATGGCGAAGATATTATCAAAGCCTTTGACTCTGTTGTATCTGTCCACTACATACCGGTTTCTTACGAGATTTTCTTTATTAAAGTCATCAATGATATTTCCCGTAACGCCGGCTGCCCAAATCACATTATTAGTAGGAATCGAGTTTCCACTTTTCATATAGATGATCTCTCCGTCGTAATCTGTAACACGTTCATTTTTAAGAAAATTAACACCCAATTGATTAAGATATTTTTCGGCAGCATCCTGAGATTCCTGGCTCATCGCTTCCAGAGGTTTGTCACCGGAACTTATCAAAATGATATTAAGATCGGAGAAATTCATTCTTGGATAATCTCTCGGGAGGATCTGGGTTTTCATTTCAGAAAATGCGCCGGCAAGTTCAACTCCTGTTGGTCCGCTTCCCACGATTACAAGGTTCCAGTTGCCATCGTCACTTGCTTTCCTTTCGATAATCATCTTTTCGAAGGTCATCAGAATATGATTCCTGATTGTAATGGCCTCCTGTGTATTTTTCATTCCCAATGCCAGATTCTGCATCTTTTGATTTCCGAAAAAATTAGTCTTGCAGCCTGTAGCGATCACGAGTTTGTCATAAGTGAAAACGCCGTCTTCACCAATGACTTTTTTTTCTTCAGGAAGTATTTTTTTTACTTCCGTCATCCGGAATTGGATATTTTTCGATTTCTGAAAGATCTTTCTGAAAGGGAATGAGATATTGGAAGGTTCTATCCGACCGGTTGCAACCTGATAGAATAATGGCTGGAACATATGATGATTCATCTTATCGATCACCATGACTTTATATTTTCCCTGATTGTTGAGATTCCTGGCAAGTTGTAAACCTGCGAAACCACCTCCGATGATGACAATCTTTTCCCTCATTGCGAATTTTTTTATAAAATTAAGGTTTTTATTTTGCTTACCTGCAAGCAAAAATTGTGCTTAAATATTTTGAGTATTGTTTGATATTAGCTAAAAAAAAGAACCCTGACAGAAGAGTCTGACAGGGTTTCTAAAAACACAAATGATGAAAAAAAATTAATTTTTATAAAAACCGTTCGTTCCGATTCCGGATTTGAACGATTTGATCTGAGTCCCTGTTGATGAATAAACATAAGACGTGCTTTCTCCAGTGAAACTTGCATTGGATACAAAAATCTTGCCATCTATTACATCAAAGCCATAAACATATCCAGTAGCTGTAAATAATGTTGAAGCTGCAGAGCTCGCTGTTGCTATGTTTTTCGCATATACTTTGTTGGCTGCATCCAGAAAATAAAAATTACCAGAGTCTATTCTTAATTTTTGAATATTAGGAATCCCTGCAAGCGTAGTTGTGGTGAAAGTGCCATCTGTTGCATTGATCTTATAAATGTAAGAATCTGTAGATGTAGAAGATAGTGCATAAGCAAAACCTTCATACGAAACAAGGTCTTTTACAATGCCCGCATCCGGCAAAGTCACTGTTTTATCGACTGCGTTTGTAGCCGGTTTTACAATGGTAATGGTGTGGCCTGTCGGCAATTCGTTGTAGTTATTGTCATAAGTAGAACCATCTGTCTGTACTACGATATTTCCATTCGCTTCCACTACTTTTTCCGCATAACGGTCAAAATTGATGCTTTTAACAAAAGTATTGTCTGCATTATTGTAGATATTAAGCTTTTTAACATCGAAGAAGTTATTGTTTGTCACATAATACTGGCTGTCAGTGAAGGCAATATATCTCGGACTTGAGATATTAGAAGTGATAACTGCATTTTTGGTGAAGTTGAAACGGTTTACTACGACAATTTTATTGCTGTTATTAACAACCAAATAGGCATTAGTTCCTTTGAAACCGATAGTTTGAAGAACATCTCCAAGGTTTTCATTGTTTGAGGTGTTATAAATGCCCAATATCCCTTCACTTAGATTTGATGATACAAAATCTACAGTCGCACTCGGTGTGCCAAATTTACCTTCATTGGAAATAAGAATGCCGCTGTAGGAGGTTTCCTGATTGTTGTAAACAGGATCATCATCTTTACAGGATGCAACTATCAGAAGAACGGACGCCAAAAGGGCGGTTAAAAATTTGTTGAATTTCATAAGTTTAATTTATTTATTGTTTTTTATTTAAAAGTTTAATTTTAAGCTGACAGCATAATTCCTTTTCGGCATAAAGTAGTAATCTACAGTTTCATAAATCTCATCCGTAATATTATTGACCTTAAACCCGATTTGAATATTTTTCTGAGGATTGATAGTAATTCCGGCATTTAAAATCAAATAATCTTCAAGAAAATTACTTTCAGTATTGTCTGTAAATCGTTTGCTGTTATACAAAGCCTGAAAAAATAATCCGGCTATCTTGTATTGATAATCAGTATTGAAATTGATCTGATGAAACGGAACGTAACTCAATTGTTTTTTGGTTTCCAAATCGGTCGATTGTGTGTAGGAATATCCAATCTGGGAACTAAGTTTCTGATTTGTCCAGTTTTTATTGAAAGATAAATCGGTTTCCAGTCCATAAAAATCCACTTTATTAACGTTTCTTGGCGACCAGTTTGACGAAGTTATCGGAATCCATTGGATCATATCCTTCATCTTGATATAATAAGGTGTGATGCCCAGTTTGAAGTTTTTGTAACTAAAATAATGCGACATCTCTGCCTGGTAGGATGTTTCCGGCTTCAAATCCAGGTTTCCGCCCGGCTGCCAATAGAGATCATTGAAAGTTGGCGCCCGGAAATTTCTTGAAATATTAATTGAAGTCTGATACCAGTCATTTACCGAATATTTCCCCGATGCAGAGAACAAAAACGGACTCTCATAACCTTCCACAAAATCATATTTGCTTCCTAATTCCCAATAGAATTTCGCTGAATTTCCGTTTCTGTAAAGTAAAGAGAGGTTTACCTGATTTCTTTTTGGATTTTGAATTCCGGATTGATAACCCTCACCTTGGTTATATTGATATTCTGAAATTAGATTAAATGAAGACTGTTTTGAAACGAAATAGTCAAGATCATTTCTTACAATGTATTGTTTCCCAGTTCCCCCGCTGGATTTACTTTTATCAATGTCTCCAAAATACTGAAAGTTGTCTTCCAGATAAACCAGTTTCAGATCATTTTTTATTTTGTCCGAGTTAAATTTCCAGCCAGCCAAACTCCGGAAAGTCTGAACAAGATATTTGGTTTTAATCTGATTTTCGTCGAAAATAGGGTAGTGCTGATCGCTGTCATAATGCTGTGATTGCCAATAAAACTCATTATTATCACTGATTTTATAAGCTAAACCAAGATTGAATCCCGTATTCTGATATCGCCCGTTTCTGTTGATGTAATTCTTCTCAGCTACTTTATAGTCATTTTCACTTTGAGAATGGTTAGCAGAAAAACTAAAACTCAATTTCGCATTGCTGTATTTCGCTTTGATGAATGAATTAAACGTCCCGAAAGAGCCATATTCCGAAAATAAAATTCCGTGAAATCCTTTATCAAAATCCAAAGTATTGTTGAGGTGTACAGATCCGCCAACTGCGCCGCTTCCGTAGATCACACTTCCGCCTCCAAATTTGATCCCGACATTTTCGTAGCTCAGAAGATTCAGATTATTGATGTCTCCCTGACCCAAAAAGATAGAATTTACATTAATACCGTTCCAGACAAAAGCTGTTCTGGATGCGCCGGTTCCGCGGAAAGACGGTGAAGAAGTGGATCCTCTTCCGTTTTCTTTGATGTAAATATTACTTTGAAATCGCAGAAGATCTGATAAAGAAGTCGAGTTTTCTAAAATCTGGACTGAATTAAGATTCGATATTTTTGCAGTTCTCCCGACTTTATTGAATTGATTATCAATATATACGGTATCAATCAAAGATTCCTGAGCGGAAAATTGATGCAAGATGACTAGAGAAAAAAGAGTAAAAATACGTTTCATAATGACCTGCCTTTCCTCCGAAAGCATTGATTAAATTTTCTCTGGCAGGTCTCCTGACTTTCGCTGATTTTGCGCCTTCTCATCCGTTTTTTGGCGGACAATGGCAAGATTGCAGAATCTTCTTGTTGCGATTTACAGTTGCGGGGACAGTTGAAGAATTACGCTTCATTCCCTTTTAATCCCGAAACATTCGGGAACCAAATATTTTGCAAATATAGTAAAGTTCGGGCAACAATTGTACTATTCATTAAAACGGAAGCGTCCCAATGGTCGAAGTCTCTCTTTTTTTGTAAAAATTTTCTAATGGTTTCGGAAAGGATTTTTCGTCAGCCTGCTTTTCATCGACTATTAAATAGTCATTGTCAGAGGCAAATTTTTCTAATGCTTTTTTAGAGTCCAGTTCAATCGTATTGATTTCGATTGTCATATTTTTATGCGTCAGTTTGTGGTTGATGATCTTGGAATTGATAATTAATTCTTCCCATTCTTGCGGAACCGACGTCGGGAATTCGTACAATTTCTTCCAGATAAAATCATTTCCCCTTTGCTTGATGAGAAATTGGTTTTGAAATTTGACAAAGTAATATTTCAGACTTAGATCTGTGACTTTTGCTTTTTTCGTTTTAACAGGAAACTCAGATATTCTTCCGGTTTGATAAGCAATGCAGTCATCATTCACGGGACATTCGGGACAAAGCGGATTTTTCGGTTTACAAATCTCCGAACCGATGTCCATAATTGCCTGATTAAAATCGCCTGGTTTGTCTTCCGGCATGATTAATAATGCAAGATCTGTAAAATATTGGAAGGCTTTGGAACTCGACATATCAAAATCATCCGCAAAGATCCTTGACAGAACGCGATAGAAATTCCCATCAATTGCCGGGATCTTTTCATCAAAACAGATGCTTGCAACCGCAGCCGCCGTATATTTTCCAACACCTTTCAGTTTCAGAATATCGTTGTAATTAGTCGGGAATTTACCTTCAAATTCTTCGATGATCTGATGCGCGGCTTTATGGAGATTAATAGCTCGGGAATAATAGCCCAAGCCTTTCCAGTAAAGCAAAACTTCGTCTTCTGATGCTTTGTGAAGTTCCTCGACATCAGGGAATCTTTCTACAAATCTCAGATAATGTCCGAGACCTTGTTTCACCTGTGTTTGCTGCAAAAGAATTTCGCAGATCCATATATTATAAGGATGCTGGTTTTCTCTCCAGGGAAGTTGTCTGGCATTAGTATCATACCACTTTATTAGCTTTTTCCCAATGTGAAGAAAATCAGCATTTTGTTTGTTTGTTTTCAAAAATATGTCTTATATTTGCACACCAAAAATATAAAGAAAATTATAAAATGACAAAGGCAGAATTGGTAAATACCATCTCGAACAAGCTGGGAGTAGAAAAGAATGATACACAGAAAGTTATAGAAGCTTTCATGCAAGAGATCAGAACATCTATGTATAACGGAGATAACGTTTACTTAAGAGGATTTGGATCATTCATCATCAAAACAAGAGCGGCTAAAACAGGAAGAAATATTTCTAAGAACACGGCAATAGAAATCCCTGCTCACAATATTCCGGCTTTCAAACCTTCAAAAACTTTTGTAGAAAAAGTAAAGACCAAAGTTGCAGTTAAATAATTAAATAAATAACGTATAAAAATATAAATTATGCCAAGCGGAAAAAAAAGAAAGAGACATAAGGTTGCAACTCACAAAAGAAAGAAAAGAAGAAGAGCAAACAGACACAAGAAGAAATAATTTATTTTTTTAACGTCTTACACATATAAATATAGTTGGTTCTATTGCCAACTATATTTTTGTTTTATATTTACAACCTAATTTTAGTAAAAAACCAGTTTATGAAGTTATGAAGAAAGAACTGATAATTTCCAATGAGGAAGACGCTTCAAAGATTGCATTGTTGGAAGATGGACGCCTTTTTGAACTTCACGAGCAGAAAACCAAATCCGATTTTGTAGTTGGAGACCTTTTTTTAGGTAAAATAAAAAAACTGGCCCCAAATCTTAATGCTGCTTTCGTTAGCATAGGAACAGACAAAGATGCATTCCTGCATTATCAGGATCTGGGACCGCAATTTCTTTCCTATCAGAAATTCCTGAAAAATACACTTGCCAAAAAACAACAGACACCAAGTCTCAAAAATGCTGAGCACGCCAAAGACATTGATAAAATGGGAACGGTGGACAAAGTGTTGGCTGCAGGCGATGTTGTACTACTTCAGATCACCAAAGAACCAATTTCCACCAAAGGACCGCGTATCTCCACACAAATCTCTCTTACAGGAAGATTTTTGGTATTAATTCCTTTTGACAATAAAATTTCGATTTCCAAAAAAGTGAGCGACGGTGCTGAAAAAGAACGTCTCAAAACTTTGATTGAAAGTATCCGCCCGGAAGGTTTTGGTGTCATCATCAGAACGGTGGCTGAAGGCAAAAAAGTGGCTGAACTTCATAATGATATGAATCAGCTTGTGAAAAAGTGGGAAACTACTTTCAAGAATATTCAGAAGAATAAAGTTCCGAGTAAGATTTTAAGTGAGGAAGACAAAGCATCTTCTATTCTGAGGGACAACTTCAACCAGGATTTCGTTAGCATCATTTGTGATGACGAAAAGATGGTGGAAGATATGAAAGCTTACATCGAGGTCATTGCTCCTGAAAGAAAAAATATTGTTCAGTTCTACGATTCTCACATTCCACTTTTGGAATATTACAATGTTGAAAAACAACTGAAGCAGAGTTTCGGTAAACATGTGAATATTCCAGCCTCAAAAGGTGCTTATCTCGTAATCGAGCATACAGAAGCACTTCACGTGGTGGATGTAAATTCCGGAAACAATATTTCCTCGTCTTCTACCAATAAAATGCACGCTTTGACAGTCAATAAAATGGCTGCTACAGAGATTGCAAGACAATTGCGTCTTCGTGATATGGGCGGAATCATCGTTGTGGATTTCATTGATATGGTAGATGCAGAACACAGAAAAGAATTGTATGAACATTTCCGTGACGAGATGAAGCGCGATAAGGCAAGACACAAGATTCTTCCGCCTTCGAAGTTTGGTCTTATCCAGATGACAAGACAGCGTGTCCGTTCCGAAAAACATATCGAAACAAACGAAGAAAATCCAAACAAAGACGGCGAGATCATCGCACCAATTGTTATTATCGAAAAAATGGAGGATTCTATCAGAGCCCTGATGCAGACGGAAAAAGGCAAACTTTTCCTGCACGTGCATCCATTCGTAGAAGCTTATCTTACGAAAGGTCTTGCAAGTATACAGAACAAATGGTTTCTGAAGTACAAAAAATGGGTGACGATTATCCCGAGAGATTCTTTCAAAATGCTTGAGTTTCATCTCTACAACGCTCAGAAAAAAGAGCTGATGAGCTTTTCCAATTAAAATTTAAAACTTTGCTGACAACGGCAAAGTTTTTTTATTTCTTTTTTAATACTGCAATTTTTGAGACAGTATTAGAAAGTTTGTTTGTAAAATCAATGTACTGATTAATTTCCTTTGGTTGAAAAATAATTTGATTGATGAGAAGAGACCACGTGATAACCGCTTCATTATTTTCTTTATATCCTACACTTTGAGCATATTGCAATTTTCCATCAAATACAGAAATGGTTTCTTTAAAATTATCAGTATTCAAGATATAATCTTCGGGTATCTTTACTTTGAGCTGAATGGTTTTCAGAAAAGGAAAATCTAATTCGACTGGGTAATCTCTGTCTTTTTCAACAGTTAACTCTTTAATCTTTTCTACAAAGGGATTCTCTATTGTAAGGAAAGAAGAGTTAGGATTTTCTAGGTTGACGGTTCTGTAATTAATCTTCCATTCTTCTAATTCTTTTTTATCACCTTCCGTGATTTTTACAACAGGTTCTTTTATGAAAGCTTGTTCTTTGTAAGAAGATAATTCAAAATATCCTTTGAATTGATCCCGGATTTTTAGGTTCAAAGAATCGTTTCTTATATCCAATTCCTGCTGAGATACATATTCTGAAAGATTAGGGGAAACTTCTATGAAATTATCACTAATATTATCTAAGCCGAAAACTAAATGATTAAAATAATTTCTAGAAAGAAAATGACCATCTTCCGGTTTGGAAATAGCAGCATCTACCATTGTTTTTTCTTCTTTATCCAAACTTACAATTGTGACCAATGTCTGCAATTTTGATAATACAGTATAACCAACGATAATTCTGCCATTGCTCCTCAAACTGTTGACAGCTAATTGAGAATTAATCTTTTTCTCCCTCAGGATGCCTTGTAGGAAAATATTAAAATCAGCAGTATTGCCTGTTTTTGTTCTTAGAAAATTACTTTTCAATCTATCTGTACTTGTCGCATAGTATTTATCCCATTTATAATTGTCTCTTAAGAATTTCAGACAATTTTTTAATGTTTCAAATTTATTTTTTCCTGTTTGTATTTTATTTGCATATTCTCTAAAATCCAAATCTTCGACGCTTTTTTCTTTTTTACTATTAATCAGATTTTTAAATCCTTGCCAAGTACTTTCTGAATAATAAGTACCGTAGAAGCTCTTTGCAGAAGTGTATTGGAATGTAATTCTTTCCACATTATCAGAAATGTTATAAATTTTGGTGTAGGTATTGTAACTGGGAACGTTATTCAGTTCCCATTCCCTTAATTTGTTTTTTCCAATATATTTTTTTCCTAATTTAGGTGTAGGGAAAATTAAAGTATAAGTTCCTGAAGCAGATTTCAATTTCAATTTTGACGAAAGTGTAGGCAAGGCATTTTGAAAATACCAAGCTGAATAATATATATTGTAAGGTCTTATTATTTTGACTTTATATTCTATGATAGAACCCACTTTTATATTAGGGAAAGCTATTGCTAATTCTTCAATGTCATTACTTTGGTTGTAAACCAAAATGTCTTTTTTGTCAATCGGTGTAATAACTGTTTTTCCATCCACAATATTAATTGTTTGAGCTTCTCGGAAGATGACTTTATCAAATCTATTACTAGAATTATAGCTCCATTTTTTCTGTGCAGAGGAGAATCCATTAGGAGATAATATTTTAATTCTGATATGTTCTTCCAGCTCATATCCTACATAATCTATTTTAAGCTCACCATATTCTTTCAATGTTACGGCATCTGCAGTTGGTTCAAAAGGAACACTTTTCAACTCAATCTCTTCCTGAGATGGTTTTCCCCATTCAAAATCCTGGGAAAAAAATAATGAAAAAATAAAAATTAGTGATAGACTTAGAACTGATTTCATTCTTGGAGATTAGTTATTATCAAATATAAAAAAATAAAAAATTCCTTTAACTAATATTTAACGCCAACTCTCTGTTTATTTAAATATTATTGTGATATTTTGGTCATACTTTTGATACTTTAAACTTAAATAAAAATATATGTCAGGAAAAATTTTATGGATCGATGATGAAGTAGATCTTCTCAAACCTCATATTGTCTTTTTGGAAAACAAAGGCTACACTGTAACACCAGTGAACAACGTGAATGAGGCTTTGGAATTGATAGAAAAAGAAAAATTCGTATTGACCCTTCTTGACGAAAATATGCCGGGAATATCTGGTCTGGAAGCTATTCCTATGATCAAAGAAAAAGATAATGCTATAAAGATCGTAATGGTCACCAAAAGTGAGGAGGAACACATTATGGAACAGGCAATTGGTTCTCAAATCGAGGATTATATTTTGAAACCTGTAAATCCTAATCAGGTTCTTTTGTCACTCAAAAAAATCCTTCAAAGTGAATCTCTCGTTGAACAAAAGACAATCGTTGATTATCAACAAGAATTCAGAAACCTGAGTATGGAATTGTCCTACTTGAGAACTTATCAGGATTGGGCAGAATATTATAAAAAAATCCTGAACTGGGAAGTGAAATTCGATAAAGTTTCTGATAACGAGTTCGCTGATCTGCTTCAAAATCAAAAAGAAGAAGCCAATATCCAATTCTCAAAATTCATAGAAAATAATTACGAAGAGTGGCTGCACGGCAACGATAAACCAATGATGAGCCACACGCTCTTCAAAGACAAAGTGAAATCTGAATTAGAGAAAGATAAAGTTTTGTTGCTTATGATCGATAATCTCAGGTACGACCAGTGGAAAGTGATAGAACCATTATTCACAAAGTTCTACAATAAAACTTCTGAAGACTATTACTTCAGTATTTTGCCAACGGCGACACAATATGCGCGTAATTCTTTCTTTGCAGGACTGATGCCATCCGAAATCGAGAAAAGATTCCCGAACAATTGGTTCAATGACAATGAAGAAGGCAACAAAAACGAATTCGAAAGAGACTTCCTGGAAGATCAGATGAAGCGTTTGGGACTATCAGGCAAATCAATGAAATACCTGAAAATCCTGAATTCAGACTTCGAAAGAAAAATTTTAGAAGATTTCAACCAGCATAAAAATAATGACTTACTAGTAATTGTTTACAACTTCATCGATATTTTGTCTCACGCAAAAACCGATAATAATATTGTAAATCAATTAATTAGAGACGATAAAACCTTCAGGTCGCTCACATACAACTGGTTCGAGAATTCATCTTTACTGAAAATTATCAAAACTGCAGCAGAAAATGGATTCAAATTGGTCATCACAACCGATCACGGCACAATTTATGTTAAAAAACCTAGTAAGGTAGTTGGTGACAGAGAAACGTCTACCAACATAAGATATAAAACCGGACGAAGTTTAACCTACGAAGACAAAGACGTTTGGGCAGTCAATGACCCGGGCAAACTCTTTCTTCCCAAAGGAAACCTGAGTTCAAAGTATATATTTGCGAAAAACAATATATTTTTAGCATACCCGAAGAACTATAATCACTTTGTGAATTATTACAAAGACACTTATCAGCACGGTGGGATTTCCCTCGAGGAGGTCATCATCCCGATAAGCATCCTAGAACCCAAGTAGTTTTTTCATAGTTTATTTGATTTGGGTTTATTGGGCGGAAAGAGGGAACTTTTTCCGCCTTTTTCTTTTTTGGAGTAACACGTTTGGTCATTCTTGTCAACAGTCCAACCCGCTAGTAATTTATCCTGAGTTTATCGAAGGGCTATATCTTTTTTGCTTTAGAACGTTTTGCCATCCAAACAAAGTTTTCCTCAAAAAGCAAAAAAGGATGCCGTTACTATCGGGGCTATGTTGAGGTTTGGTATTTCTTTTGACGATTCAACTCAAAATTCCGAACTTTGAATTTCAACCAAATCATTTCCAAAAGTCAACGGAGTTTGTTCTGAATTACTTAATCTTGAAAACCAAAGTAGAAATTATGAAAGACATCGACGCATTACTGCAAGAACACAATCTCGACAGGCAGGAAATTGAAGAATTGCTCCAACAAAATGAAAAGATAAACGCCATCAAACTGGTATTCGATAAAACGGGTTTAGGTCTTAAAAATTCGAAGGATTTAGTAGAAGCCATTCAAAGCAAAGAAACACACTTTGATGAAGATAATTCCTTAACTAACAGTAATGTTTCGGTAAAGACTTTCAGCAAACATGGACAACTCACCGTCAAATTAAAGTTGAATAATCAACCGGAAAAAATAGTTTTTCCTTCCGACCCAGATTGGGCTGAGGTTAAAAAAGTAATGGGAGACAAGCCGGAAATCATCGCTTATGAAAAAGAATATCTGGAAAACCCCACGAAATTTCAAAGTCAGAAAAATACACTTTTCATAGAAGAAGAAGGTTCGGGAAAATGGAAAGTTGTACTTTTGGCAGCTATTTTCACAATCTTTATTATTTATCTCATTTATTCTAATTCATAAACAATGAAAATCATTTCCTATAACGTCAACGGCATCCGTGCTGCATTTACGAAAGACTTCCTCGGCTGGCTCAATGTCGCAAGTCCGGATGTCATCTGCATTCAGGAAAGCAAAGCGGGAAATGACCAAATCGATATCGAAAGTCTGGAAAAAGCAGGCTATTACAGTTATTGGCATTCCGCATTGAAAAAAGGTTACAGCGGTGTAGGAATTGCCTCCAAAATAAAGCCAAACCATGTGGAATCTGGTTGTGGCATCGAAAGTTATGATAATGAAGGTAGGATCATTCGAGCAGATTTTGATGACTTTTCCGTGATTTCAGTTTACGTTCCTTCCGCTTCAAACATCGAAAGACTTGAATTCAAAATGCAATTCTGTTTTGACTTTTTGGAGTACATCAAACAACTCAGAAAAACCATCCCAAATCTTATCATCAGCGGCGATTTCAACATCTGTCACGAAGCAATCGATATTCATAATCCAATTGGTTTGGCAAATACTTCCGGTTTTCTCCCGATGGAACGGGAATGGATGACCAACTTTATGAAAGAAAATAGTTTGACAGATAGTTTCCGACACTTCAACGACCAGCCGGACCAATATTCCTGGTGGAGCTACAGAGCTGGTTCCAGAGCGAGGAACAAAGGCTGGCGTTTGGATTACAACTTCGTCTCCGAACCTTTAAAGGATAAAATGACCAGAGCCGTAATTCTCCCGGAAGTCAAGCATTCCGATCATTGTCCGGTGATGGTTGAGTTAGAATTTAAGGAATAAGTATTTATTGGTCTTCGAGAACCTCAGACTGACAATGCTTAAATAAAACTGTTTGTATTAGAGATGTCATGTGGAGGTTCTCGAAGCATCGCAATAAAAATTCTTCAAAATTAGAATAGAGATGTCATGCTGAGGTTCTCGAAGCATTTTCACAATATCATTTATCACTCATCAATTATAATTCAAACGTGCACGAACAATTCAATCTTATCATAGAAATCCTTGGAACCATTTCCTTTGCGATGTCGGGTAGTTTTGCAGCAATGCAGAAGCGTCTGGATCCTTTCGGTGTGCTGATTATTGCATTTGTAACTTCAGTCGGCGGCGGAACCGTGAGAGATCTTTTGTTGGGCGTTCCTGTTTTCTGGATGACGGATATGCTGACCTGTGGACTAATCTTCTCGACTTGTGTTTTTTCAATGATATTCAAATCGATAGAGAAAAACTTCAAGGTCACGCTGTTTATATTTGACAGTTTTGGTTTGGGATTGTTTACAATTATAGGAATCCAAAAAGGAATCAACGAAGGTTTCCATCCTTTGATATGTTTAACATTGGGAACGATTACCGGTTGTTTTGGTGGAATCATCCGTGATATTTTACTGAACAGAATCCCATTGATTTTCCGAAAAGAAATTTATGCCACAGCCTGTATAATCGGTGGCGGTATTTTTTTATTGTTGTCAAGATTAACAGATTTGTCTTACACCTTAGTCCAGATATTTACTATTCTTTTAATTGTCTCTATAAGAACATTAGCTGTCAAATACCATTGGAGAATTCCCAAATTTTATGGTTATGAAACCAATGAAGAAATGTAAAATGTTTATGTAATAGATTCATTTGTTGTTTTTTATGTAATGAAATTGATAAAACTTCATATATTTGAAAAAAAATAAATTTATGAAAAGAGTTTTACTGAGTTCTATTGCGCTGTTGTTTTTATCTATGCAATTTTCGGCGCAAACGTTTAAACTAATCAATTCAGACAGTGAGACTGTGACTGTTGATTTCGAGATTAACAAATTGGAGAAGAACTTAAAATCTGTTGAAGGTAAAGATTACCATACATTTTCTAAGCAATATTCGGTTTTGATGTCAGAAAAAGGTTTGCCTGCAATACCTTATTTTTCCGAATCGGTGCAATTGCCGGAGAAAGGAAATTACAGTTATAAAATTGTCTATGACAGTTACGAAGACATTAGTAACATCGACATCATTCCATCAAAAGGAAATCTGAAAAGAAATACAGATCCGGAATCTGTACCTTATGTTTTCGGAGAGTCATATAAAAAAGATGATTTCTTTCCTGGTGATCCTGTAAAATTTGGTTCACCTCATATTCTCAGAAATACAAGAGGTGTTACGTTTTCACTCTATCCGTATCAATACAATCCGGTACAGCATAAACTGAGAGTTTATAAGAACCTTAGAGTTATTATTGATTTTAATAATGAAAAAGGAGCTAACGAAATTGCTGTCAGAAAAACCGATAATACACTTTTCAACGAGATCTATTCCAATCATTATCTTAATTATACTTCTGCTAATAAATATACACCAGCTCCGGAAGCAGGAGAATTACTGATCGTTACAGCATCTTCTTTCGAAAGCCAATTGGCGTCTTTTGTAAGCTGGAAAAGAGAAAAAGGCATCAAGACAACCGTAGTTACCACAGCAACTGCCGGCACGACGGATACAGCCATCAAGAATTATATCAAAACTTTTTATTTGACACATCCTAACCTGGTTTATATCCTTTTGGTTGGTGATTCCGGTGATGTTCCTTCTCACACTTATGGAAATAATGGTGAACAGCTTTGGAGCGATTCTTATTACGGCCAGCTTTCCGGAGAAACCGATTTTTATCCTGAAGCTTTTGTAGGCAGATTTTCAGGAAATAGCACTGCGATCAAAACAATGACAAACAGAGTCATGGAGTATGAGAAAACGCCGCTTGCAGGCAACTGGATGAAGAATGCGATAGGAATTGGCTCTAATGAAGGTGATGGCTACGGCGATGATGGAGAAACGGATTATGTGCATCTCAGAAAGATCAGAACACAATTGCAGGGGTTTGGATATCAGACTGTCCACGAGTTTTATCAAGGTTCACAAGGTGGCGGCGATGCTTCTGGAGAACCTACGCCAACAATGATCAATAATGCAATCAATGCAGGAACAGGATTGTTCAATTATACAGGACATGGTGATCTTAATCTTATGGTGACCGGAAATTATACTTCAACCTATGTTAAACAATTGAAAAACAACGGAATGTATCCTTTCGTGATTTCTGTAGCGTGTAACAATGGAACATTTGTTGGCAAAACCTGTCTGGCAGAGGATTTCTTATCTGTAAGTTATAATAATTCTCCGGCTGGCGCTATTGCTAGTGCTGCTTCTACAATCCTTATGGCTTGGGCAGAACCAATGGAAACACAGGATGAGATGACCAATATTCTTACAGAAATGTACGCAAATAATAAGAAAGAAACAATCGGCGGATTGTTTTACAATTCTCAGATGGGGATGCTGGAAAGCTATAATGAATCTGCAACAGCTAAAGAAGTGATGCAGACCTGGGTGCTGTTTGGTGATCCTTCAACATTATTCAGATATGATACGACAAAAACCTTCCAGGTGGGACATCCAAGCCAGATTGATCCAGGTGCACAGACAATTTCTGTTACCTGCGACCAGGCAAATGCTGCAATTTCTTTAACTAAAAGCAATGGCGATATGGTAGGATCTGCATTCAGCAAGGATGGAAGCATCGCAATTAATCTTGGTGGAGTAACTGATGGAGAATCATTAAAACTGACGGTTTCAAAACAGAATTTCCAGCCTTATCAGGCAACGATTCTGGTAAAAACTTTGGGGGTTGCATCATTTAATAATACCAGTGTTAGTATTTATCCAATTCCTGCAAAAGATGTGGTGAACTTAACTTGGCAAAACTCGAAACCTGCGAAAGTTATGCTTTATGATGCTACAGGAAAATTAGTGCAGACCATTAATAATACATCAGACAAAAAACTTCAGATCAATGTTTCGAAATATCCAAAAGGCGTTTACATTTTGAAATACGAACTTGATAATAAGGCATATTCGGAGAAGCTGATTGTAGAATAATATTAAAACTTAATAACAAATCAATAAAAAAGGATCGAAATGATTACGATCCTTTTTTATTTTAAAGTCAGAATAAAATTCTAACATCTGATTTCTCACATCTGAAATCCAAATTTTAGAATTTTCCTCTGATTCTCATATTCGGGTTGTGCATATGTTTCTGCATCGTTGGCATCTTCATCTGATCTTTGATCATCTTGATCTGATCTGTCATCATCCCGGCAGAATCAAGTTGTTTTGCCTCTTCAAGAAGTTTCTGAGCTTCGGATTTTCTTCCTTTGGCTAGTGCAGAAGCGGCTAGGTTTAATTTTGCCATTGCTCTGTCGTGCTTCATATTCAGACCATAATCCAATGCTTTTTTCATCAATCCTTCAGTTTTAGCAGGGTTATCCTGAGCAGTTGTCAATGCCTGTAGATAATGGAAATAACCGTATTGGCTTTTGTGCAACTGAGATTTGTAATCGGTAATATTTGACAAAAATTTGGAAGCTTTTTCCATATTCTGTTTTCTAAGCTGCCAGAATGCCAGAAGAATATTTTCATTTTTGAAGAAAAGAGCAATAGGAATAGCAGAAAGAATAACCACAACTACGCCCCAGCCGGTTTGTCGGGTAAAAGCTATCAGGTAAATACCCAATGTGATAATGATTGCAGCAACTAAAAATTTTATGTATTTGTTCATGTTTAAAATTTAGGTTGCAAAGATAATAATTAACAGATGAAATTCCGAATAGGAAATTTATTGATTTTGTTTTTAAATTATTAATATAAATTATCTGATATTCAAAATATAATAGTAATTTTAGTTACTGATAATTAGGTAATTATCATCTTGTTTGTCTGTTTAATATCAAAATAAAATTATGAAAATCATTACTAAATCATTATCAGCGACGCTCTTATTATCCAGTTTGTTTTATTTCTCACAACAGAAAACTAATGCTTTGGCAAATACAGAATGGAAAGGTGTTGCCAATATTCCTACTCCGGCTGAGGTTACTTTCAAATTCAACACAGATCAGGCAGATTTGGTTTATCAGGGAAATGTCATTGAAAAAATGAGTTATTCTTTTACAGATCAAGGCAGTCTTAAATTGGTTAAACTTGAAGGAAACTCTCCTTGCGATTCTAAGGAGGAAGGTCTGTACAAATATCAGATCGTAAATGACACGCTGACTTTTATGATCATTAATGACAAATGTATGGAAAGACAAACTGCATTTGATGGCAATGGTTACAAGAAGGTGACAGCAGCTGCCATAAGATAGTTCTAAGAATTAAAAAATTCCCAAACCAATTATATTTTTTAAATTAGTATTTAGAAAATATTTAAGAAATAAATGTTTAATTTTGTGAAAAGTTTAGTTTGAACTAAATTATGTGTAAATTTGAAATAAATGAATTTGAAGCTGTTCAAGGAAAACAAAAATTTTTTGATTTAAAAATTGATGGTTTAAGTCAATATAATGAGTTCAAAGAAATTATTGAAAGAGATTATCAATCGATGAAAACAGAAATGCTTACAATGTTTTCATATATGAATTTGGTGTCCAATTTACATACTTTACCTCGTACAAAATTTAATGAAATTACACCGCAAAAAGAAACGATTAAAGAATATGAATTAAAATCAAAACATTTAAGAATTTATTTTTTTCACTATGAAAATACAGGAAAGATTATTACTGTTTGGGGATTTAAAAATAATCAAAAAGAAGATATCTTAAAATTTAGAAGAATTAAAAAAGAATTTATTCAAAATTATAAAAATGAAACGAGAAGAATTACTAAGAAGTAAAGAGTTTTGGATTGCAAAAATTCAAAATCAACTTTATGAAGAATTAGAAGAATATTTAAAAGAAAATAAAATATCTAAAACTGAATTCGCAAATAAAATGGGCGTTAGTAAAGGATATGTTTCACAGATACTTAATGGAGATTTTGATCATAAACTGAGTAAATTAGTAGAAATTTCACTAATTATGGAAAAAACACCAATTGTGAAATTTGAAAATATTGAAAACTGTATAAGAATAGATAAAGAAATTGGAGTGGAGAAAATTAATGAAAAATTAAGTATTAATATTAATATTAATTTCAATTATAATAATAGACTTACAATTGAAAATAAATCTGAAGAATTAAATAAAGGATTTAATAACAATCAAAAATATAATCTTATTGGGTTTGATGAATTAAAGCATTCAAACTTTAAAAGAGAAGAACAGTTAAACTAAATATTTAAAATGGAAAAATTCGTTATTTCATTAGTGGAAATATCCGAAAAGGAATTTTATTTAGCTCCTCAAGAAAATCTTAAAGTTTCTCAAAAAAAATTAAATCTTGGGTTTTCTTTTGAGTTTAAATGGGAAGAGAATACAGATTTTATAGAAATAGTACCAACCATAGTCTATCTTTATATTGACAATCAGATTAATCAAGAATTAATGAAATTTAAGACAGTATTTAAATTTCAAATTAAAAATTTAAAAAATTATATTTCAATTGATAAAGAAAAAATAAATATCCCTGACTCTATATCAAATATTATAATATCTACTTCTATTTCTTCAATGAGAGGAATGTTATATTATAAAACATCGGGTACTTATATGTCACGTTTTTTAATTCCTTTATTAGATTCTAAATTTTTTGTTAATGGCATTAATGAAAAAAATAAAAATATTGATAATTTGGGAGTTTTTACAGATAAGAAGAAAAAAATCAGGAATTAAAAAATTCCCAGACCACTCTGGCTTTCACTTTTCCAAGGATTTCTTCTAAGGTAACTATATCTGCTTCCTTGATTCTTTTGACAGATTTTAGTTTTGTCAGAAGCATTTCTATGGACTTTGGACCAACGCCCGGGATCTGTTCGAGTTCGGATTTGATGGTTGAGTTTGTTCGTCGGGTTCTGTGATGTTTCACGCCAAAACGGTGCGCTTCATCTCTCACGCGTTGAAGGATTTTCAGCGTTTCAGCTTTTTTATCAATGTATAGAGGAATAGAATCTTCCGGGAAGTAAATTTCCTCAAGACGTTTTGCAATCCCAACAATCGTTATTTTGCCATAAAGCCCAAGCAGTTTCAGACTTTTAACAGCAGAAGACAATTGTCCTTTTCCTCCATCAATTAAAATGAGCTGAGGCAAAGGTTCGCCTTCATCAATCAATCTTCTATATCGTCTGTAGATCACTTCTTCCATTGTTTTAAAATCATCCGGACCGACAACAGTTTTCGGATGGAAGATTCTGTAATCAGCTTTGCTCGGTTTCCCGTCTTTGAAAACGACGCAGGCAGAAACAGGATTGGTTCCCTGGATATTCGAGTTATCAAAACCTTCGATGTGTCTTGGTTCTACAGGCATATGCAAGAGTTTTTGCATTTCTGCCATTATTCGGTTGGTGTGTCTTTCCGGGTCGATGATTTGAACCTGTTTCAGTTTTTCAAGTCTGTATTCTTTTGCGTTTTTCTCGGAAAGTTCCACGATTCTTTTCTTGTCGCCGACTTTGGGAACAATCAATTTCACATTTGGAATTTCCAAACCGAGATGAAACGGAATCAAAATCTCTTTGGATGTGGAATCAAATTTCTGACGAATCTCCACCAAAGCTTCCTCCAGCATATCTTCATCGGTTTCCTCCAAAACTTTTTTAATTTCGGTCGTGAAACTCTGAACTATTGAACCATTTCTGATTTTAAAATAATTAATGTAAGCCGCTGTCTCATCGCTCGTCATCCCGAAAACATCCACGTCATCGATGCTTGGATTAACGACGGTGTGTTTTTCTTGGTAATTTTCGAGAGACTCAATATTATTCTTAATCATCTGAGCTTTTTCAAACTCAAGATTCGAAGCGAAACGTAACATTCTCTCTTCCAGATATTTTTTAGCAAACCGGAAATCACCTTTGATGATTCCTCGGATGGCTTCTACTTTTTCATCATAATCTTCCTTGGATTCTAGGTCTTCACAAGGTCCATTACAATTTTTAATGTGATATTCCAGACAAACTCGGTATTTTCCTTCAGCGATTTTTGAAGGCGCCAAATTCAGATTACAAGTTCGGATTTTATAAAGATTCTTAATCGTATCGAGAAGGACTCTTGCGGGTTTCACTTTGGCGTAAGGTCCGAAATATTCAGAACCATCTTTTATTTTGGTCCGGGTCAAAAATATTCTGGGGAAATCTTCATTTTTAATGCAGATCCAAGGATAAGTTTTGTCATCCTTTAGCATCACATTGTAAAATGGCTGATGTGCTTTTATCAGATTGTTTTCCAGCAAAAGTGCATCGTATTCGCTATTCACAACGGTGGTTTCCAGTCTGTGAATTTTCGAAACCATTATTCTGGTTCGGTAACCATTTTGGTTTTTGTTGAAATAGGAAAGGACTCTTTTGTTGAGATGTTTTGCCTTTCCCACATACAAAAGCTGGTCGTTCTTATCATAATATCGATAGACGCCGGGTTCCGATGGGAGGGTTTTGAGCTGAAGTTCTAAGTCGGGATTCACGGGACAAATTTACGCAATGATATTGATTCTTGAGAAAAGTTGAAGCTATATTTCTTTGGTAAAATAATCTTCTGCACCTTCGGAAATTGGAAGATAAAGTCTTTCCCATCCATTAGAATCCAACATTTCCCAGCTGTGTCCTTCGCCAGCCGTATCTTCTGCAAGCAGGATAATTTCGGGTTCAATGATAAAAGTCGAGCCATCACTCACCTTGAATTTTATTTTTCCTTGGGTAGTAATCACGTACTGTTTTCTTGGTGCAGGATGTTTGCTTTTTTCCCATTCTTCGGTTTTGTTGCTGACCCAGAAAGTAGTCGTGTTCATTGGTTTGAGAGTAGGAATAGTTCCTCTTTCAAAACTGCAAAGTCCATTTTCTGTGGTGAATAATCTTATGGCTGGAATTGATTCTGTTCCCTCATGTGGATTAGTTTTCGTTTCGATATTTTCTTTTTGTTCCTGCATCAGATTTATAGCTTAGAAGCTAAAAATACAAATTAAATTTCCATTTTAGTGTCGAGTCTTTTAAAAATGTGCGCAGAGAAGACTTTGCGGCTGCGCAGAGACGAGTTAATGTGTGCGCAGGGATAAAGTCGTTTCTGCGCACTCGTAGTTAGATGGATGCGCAGGGATTAATATTCCGAAGCAGTGATTTGGTTTTATCACTATCATTTTTAATTTCCAAATTATCGATTAATTTGTACCTTGCCTTTACGAAACCGAAATATTATGAACGAGATTATTTGTCCGAATTGTCATAAAGCCTTTAAAGTTGACGAAGCGGGATTTGCTGAGATTCTGAAACAAGTTCGCAACCATCAATTTGAAGAAGAACTACAGGAGCGATTAAGAATTGCTGAAAAAGAAAAAAACAGCGAGATTGAACTTAATAAAGAAAAATTCAAAAGTTATCTGCAAGAACAGCTTTCCAAAAAAGATGCTGAGATTTCGCAGTTAAAATCGGTTAACGAATTAGAAATTAGAGGAAAAGTTTCTGAAAAAGAAAAGGAGATTATGGAACTTAAAGCGAAAATTGAAAAAGCCGAAACCGAAAAAAAATTGGCGATTTCGGAAGCAGTTCAGAAAGTAGAAAAAGAGAAAAACCATCTCGAAAATGAAAAAAATGATCTTGGTAATAAGCTAAGGAATAAAGATTTGGAAAAGGAACTTTCGGAAAGATCTCTCAAAGAACAGTTTGATGAAAAACTAAGATCCAAAGATGCAATCATCAAGTATAAGGACGAAGAAATTGACCGTGTTAAAGAAATGAAAGCCAGACTTTCTACAAAAATGCTTGGTGAAACCCTAGAGCAACATTGCGAAATCGAGTTTAATAAATTGCGTGCAACGGCATTTCAAAATGTCTACTTTGAGAAAGATAATGATTCGAAATCCGGAAGTAAAGGTGATTTTATCTATCGGGAATTTGATGATTCTGGTAATGAAATCATCTCGATAATGTTTGAAATGAAAAATGAAGCCGACCAAACGGCAACAAAAAAAAGAAATGAAGATTTTTTCCGGGAACTTGATAAAGACAGGAGTGAAAAAAAATGCGAATATGCAGTGATGGTTTCATTGTTAGAAGCCGAAAACGAATTTTACAATACGGGAATTGTAGATGTTTCGCATCGTTTTTCAAAAATGTATGTTGTTCGTCCACAGTTTTTTATAACAATCATTACACTTCTGAGAAATGCTGCTATGAACTCGTTAAAATATAAAAAGGAACTCGCGTTGGTGAAAAATCAGAATATTGATATTACCAATTTTGAAGAAAAAATAGATATTTTCAAACAGGGATTTGCAAAGAATTATGAATTGGCAAGCAGGCAATTTAAAACCGCAGTTGACGAAATTGACAAAACAATAACTCATCTTCAAAAAACAAAAGATGCGTTGCTCTCCTCTGTTAATAATCTGCGTCTAGCCAACAATAAAGCAGAAGATTTGACCATAAAAAAACTGACTTATGGCAATCCTACTATGAAAGCAAAATTTGATGATTTAGAATAAAATGTCGTGATTTAAATCTTCCGATTCTTCGCCAGCATAGGAATCGATATCAAGCCCATTACCAGCATAATAATGATCTGCAAAGGCAATGTAATGAAAGAGTAGGCAAGTCCTAATTCTCCGCCTTCTACTGCGTTTTTTCCCATCGAAATAAAAAGTGCTGTGAACCCGAACTTCATTGCAAGATTGAAGGCTCCAATGCCGCCACTTGCTGGAATAATCATTCCCAAGGTTCCGACAACCAGAATAAAACAGCCGTCAGCAAGGGTAAAATTGGATGTTTCCGGAAGTGCAAAACAAACTAGATAAGATGCAAAAAAGTAGCAAATCCAGATTCCTGCGGTGTAAAGGATGAATTTTCCTTTTTGTTTTAAATTGAATATGGATTTCAGACCTTCGAAGATTCCATCAATGAAATCAATTATTTTTGAAATAACAGTAAAACGTCTGAATTTCTCTTTGAATTTGAAGAATAAAATCAATCCTATGATTCCGGTAACAGTTACAGCAATTATAATCATTGGATTAGGTTTGAAGCCAGAATTGTCGTAGAAACTTTTGATGGCTTCAAATTTGAAAATTAAAGTCAATCCCAAGAAAATCAACATACAAACCAAATCGACAACTCTTTCTAAAATAATAGTTCCAAAAGACTTGTCAACAGGTACTTTTTCTACACCATAAAGTGCCGTAGATCTTGCCAATTCGCCACTTCTGGGAATGGTGAGATTCATAAGATATCCGAAAGACAGTGACCAGAGGGAATTGCTGCTGGAGATTTTGTAGCCCATTGGCTCTAATAAAAGATTCCATCTCACAGCTCTGAAAATATAGGCTGAAACTCCGAAAACTGCCGCAAATGCCACCCAGAAATAATTAGCCTTTTGTAAAGAATTTTTTATTTTTTCAAGATCCAATCCTCTAAGTGCAACCCAAAGAAAAATTCCCGCAATTGCGATTGATACCAAAACGGTGATTGCATTTTTAAATGACGAGGATTTTTTTTCTTCCAAGATATTTAAGATTACGTTAGAAGGTTTGTTGTTTCGTCCGGGAAAACGATTTTTGGCTGAAAATCTTTGGCTTCTTCAGGACTCATCTGTGCATAAGCAATAATGATGATGATATCGCCTTTCTGTACTTTTCTGGCCGCAGGACCATTAAGACAGATTTCGCCGGATTTTCTTTTTCCTTTGATAACATAAGTGTCAAAACGTTCGCCATTGTTTACATTCACGATATAGACTCTCTCGCCCACAATCAAGCCGGCTGCTTCTATTAAGTCCTCATCAATGGTGATACTTCCGATATAATCAAGATCCGATGCTGTGACACGGACTCTGTGAATTTTCGATTTAAAAACTTCGATTAACATAAGTGCAAATTTAAGCTAAATAATAAAAGTGGAAAAGAAGATTTTATGTTTACTGAAAATGTGGCACTACTTTTAATATTAAATCGATTGCAGATACCTTTAAAATAGATATTGCTTTTTATGAATTTCTGAATATTGATCAGATTTATTGTTATTTATTATATTAGCCTATTAATAAAGGTAAATTATTAAAAATGAAATCCAAAGAATCTAGTGTTTTCGTCAAAACCGGATTTGTCAAAAATGCATCATATTAAAAAAAAAGATACATAGTTCACTAAATTTCATAAAATTATTTGCACGATATCAAAATTGTCTTATATTTGCTATAACAACATAACTTTAATTAATAAATATTATGAACAAGTCTGAATTAATCGACGCTATTGCGAAAGATGCAGAAATCACAAAAGCTGCTGCTAAAAAAGCTTTGGAATCATTTGTTGCTAATGTAACAGAAACACTTAAGAAAAAAGACGGTAAAGTATCTCTAGTTGGATTCGGGACTTTCTCAGTTTCTGAAAGAGCTGCAAGACAAGGTATCAACCCTGCTACTAAGAAACCAATCAAAATTGCTGCTAAAACAGTTGCAAAATTCAAAGCTGGTGCTGACTTAGCTACTGCAGTTTCTGGTGTTAAAAAGAAATAATTTTATTTGAATTCCTTCAAATAAAAAAACCGTCGTAAGACGGTTTTTTTATTTTTATAATCAAGTTGATTAAGGATTCTCATCATCTAAAAGATGACCGAAAAAATCTTTTTTTGTTTTAAGGTACGAAGCACTTGAGCTGTTTGATTTTATCTGCAGAGGGATCCTGGAATTAAAAATAATACCGCTATTCTGGATCATTTTTATTTTTTCTGGATTATTGGTCATTAGATTCAGGGATTTTACGCCCAGGTTATTCAGCATTTCTATCGCAACGCCAAAATCTCTGTCATCTGCTGGCAGTCCCAATTCCAAATTAGCCTGTACAGTGTCTAAACCTTTCTCCTGCAAAGCATAAGCTTTTAATTTGTTAATGATTCCGATGTTTCTTCCTTCCTGTCTCAGGTAAATAATAATCCCGCCGTTTTCCTGCATATATTTCATTGCAGAATTAAGCTGCTGTCCGCATTCACATTTTTGAGAATGAAAAACTTCGCCAGTGATACACTCGGAATGGATTCTTACGTTCACAGGCTTGTCAAAATCTGTATTTTTAGCAACCAGAGCCATATGCGGCATCCAGTCTTTATCATTTTCGGAAAAAGCCATCATTCTGAACTCCCCAAAATCTGTGGGAACATTCGATTCTGCTTGTAATTGTAACATTAAATAAAGTAGTAGTAAAGGAGATTAATTAGAAGACATTGAAACTTCTTCCGTTTTTGATTGAGAAGCCTCCAGAAGGTTGATATTGGTTTTTATTTTTACCATATATCTGTTCAGAACCTCGTCATCATCTTTTGTCATGAATTTTCTTAGCTTCTGAATTTTTTTGTAATACTTTTCAAAGTCTTCTAACGATTTATGTTTAGTAGACTGATTGAAATCACGGACTGCGCCCAGGTAATCTGAAAGTGAAACTTTTAACGAAGAGACCTCCCTGTTTATAGCATCATTCCGGAATTTTGGAAAAGTAGCAACAAGATTGGAAATAGAAGATGCATAGACAATAGCTTCAGGAGAAAGATATGCATACGTATCTGACAGAAGATCGGAGTGGACTTGTTCAGAAGCTGCTGAGTTTGTAGAACAAGAACCTATAATAGCTGTGGTAATAATTAACGTTAAAAGTTTATAAAAACTTTTCATTTTTTCTGCATTTTTTGATACAGGATTGGGTTAAGACTTTCGTCATTATACATTTTCATCTGCTTATAAAGCTTCATCTTAACTTTGCCGTTTTCAATATCAGAAAGCAACTGATCTATGGCTGTAGAAAGGTCTTTTTTCTGCTCCAAAAGCACATTCAGCTTTTGTGAGCATTGTAATTTATGTTCTTCGGAAGCGTCTTCACGAGAAGCTTCAATAGACATATGATATATTTTCAAAGATAAAATAGAAAATCGATCTATACACCAAGCCGGAGTTTCGCTGTTTATTCTTGCATCGGGATCAGAAATAATATTTTCGAAGTTTTTATAAAACCAAAAATCGATCTGTTCTACCAGGTCTGTTCTTTTTTGATTAAGTTTATCTATTCTTCTTTTTATTTTTAAAGCCTCTGTCGGGTCGATATCTTCTTCACGAATAATATCTTCCAAATGCCATTGAACGGTATCAATCCAATTTTTAGAATACAAAATCCATTCCAAACTATTAGCCTGGAATGGATTGTTTTCTTCTGAATTAACGTCATCATTAATATGATAATCTTCAACCGACTGGTTAAAGATCTTCCATGATTTTTCTGTCAAACTCATTAATCGTTCTTATAAGTGTGAATTAGGATCATTTGTTGTGGATGAAGTAGAAGTAGGATTTGCAGGATCTTTTTTCTTGTCCTCCTCTTTTACAGCATCTTTGAACTCTTTGATACCAGAGCCTAAACCTTTCATTAATTCGGGGATTTTTTTACCTCCAAATAACAAAAGCAATATCAAGGCTACAATTAGGATATGCTGCCAAGAAATACTTAATATAACAGTGGATAATGTCATCTTGATTTTTTTACAAAGTTAAATTATTTTTTAATATGAAACCCATCCTAAAGGATCAACTGGATTTGTACCATTCCAAATCTGGAAGTCTAATGTAATAGATTCATCAAAATCACTGCCAACTTCTCCAATCAGGGTTCCTGCGGAGACTTGCTGATTAGCTTTTACTAATGTATTGGCAAGATTAGAATAGACTGTAAAGTAGCTGCCATGTTTTACAACAACAGTTCTGCTGCCGTTGATAGCCTGGATACTGGAAACAACACCCGGGAAAACGCATCTTGCTTTTGTGCCTTTTGCAACCGATATTTTGATCCCGATATTTTCTTCAACTATATTTTTGAAAACAGGATGTGGCTGTCTTCCAAAACGGTGGGTTACAGTTCCTTTTTCTACAGGGAAACCAATTCGTCCTTTATTATCTGCAAAATTACTGCCTACTGTAGAGCCAACGCCGTAACTTTTCATTACTTTTTTCTCGGCGGCATCTTTGGCATCATCATTATTTTTATTTACAGCGGCTTCATTTGCTTTGGCTGCGGCTAACTTATCATTTGCGGCTTTCGATCTTTCTGCAGCATCCCTTGTAGCTTTTTCTGCAGCTTCTTTTTTCTCAGCTGCTTTGTTGGATTCTGCTACTTTTCTTTCTTCTTCAGCTTTTTTGATTGCTAAGTCAGAAGCTTTTTTAGCTTCATTTTCGGCGCGTTTTCTTTCAGCTTCTGCGGCAGCAAGTTTAGCTCTGTTTTCAGCTTCTATTCGGTCTCTTTCTCTTTTTGCAGCTATTTCCGCCAGTCTTTTTCTTTCAGCTTCGGCTTTTCTTTCAGCTTCCTCTTTTGCTTTGGCAATTCTTATTTCTTCAGCAATGATGTTTCTGATCTGGCGTTCCAGTTCCTTGGATTGTGTTTGCTTTTGTCTCAGTTCTGCTGTCAGCTTCACCTCATTCTTTTTAAACTCATCGAGAAGCTGTTGCTTCTGGATTTTTTCTGCTTCTATTGTTGCAAGATCTTTTTTCTGAGACAATAAAAGATTGTCTTTTTCTGAGATTGATCTTTTCTTCAGCGTAATGTTTTTCTTGATTTCGTTTGCCTTGTTAGAGATCTCTGCTGCTTTTTTATCCTGATATTCAGAATATCTTTTTAAATATTCTATCCTGTTGAGAGCTTCTCCCATATTTTTGGAAGAAAGGATGAAGGTAACTTTGTTTTGAACGCCTTTGGTTTTATAGGCTTTTACAAGTATCTCAGCATAGTTTTTTCTGAGAACTTCCAGCTCACGGTTGTTTTTGTTGATTTCCAGTTGACGTTTGTAAATGTCATCCTCTATAAATCTTTTTTCTTTTTGAGTGTTGTTGTAAACTTTTTCTCTTAAGCTAAGCTTTTGATTTACAGCATTAAGGTAAGCTATAGAAAGTTTAGATTCTTGTTTGGTTTGATTGAGTGACGCATTAATGGAGGATATCTGTTTTTTAAGATCGGCATTCTGCTTCTGCAGAACCTCTTTATCTTTTTGTCCAAATGCGCTTCCGAAAAGGATGATACTTATGAAAAAACTTAATTTCTTAATCATTTAATCTCTGTCTTTTTGTAATTGGCAGGAACGGAATAAGTAGTTTCCATCCGGGAAAAATCAAATTTCGTATTTTCTAATAATATTTCGTCTGTTTTGTCAGCTTTTATAATTATTTTAACACTTTTCGGGAAGCTCTCATTGCTTAGAATTTCTCTGTTGGAATAAGTGATTTCTAACTCGTTATTATTTGCAGGATTCGTTAATAGAACGTGATTCAGATTGAAATCTGTATCATAATCCAAGGAGATTTTATATTCCGTTGTTTTGCCATTCTCAGTTATTTTCTGAGTTTGTTTCGAAGTCAGGTTGAAACCATTGGCATTTTGAGTGAGATTATAATCATTCTCCGAAACCGGAATAAAAGTTTTTCCCAGCAACAAATTCTGCAAAGCATTATAATCGATAAAGTTGACATTTAGTAATTTATTTAAATAACCAAAATCCGAGTCGATATAGGTTTTATCAAGTTTATAATAACCTTTAATACCTTCCGGCGTCGCAACGCCTCTCGCTGCTTGTATGATCACAGCTGTCAAATTCATCCAGACTTTTTGACCGTTTTCTATATAGATTACAGCGTCCAGAGTTGGAATGAAAGATCCCGTTTTTGCATCAATTTTACTATTGATTTTTACTGCATCGAAAGTCGATTTTTTCTCAATTGCTGAAAAGAAACCCGCATTATTAGAAATCGGTTTTGTTGTGCTTACTGGAGTTGTAGTCTGATTTTTCTGAACTTTACAAGATGTTACGATTAAAGCTGCAACTATGATTAGAATATACTTTTGCATAATTTTTTTATGATGAAACTTACAATATTAACGCCAAAAATAAACTTATATTTCCACATAAGCAGCTAAAAAAAACTTTGTCAAAGTCCAGGACCTTGACAAAGTTTATATTTTATTGTAATTAAATTAATCTTTCGAAAGAAAATCTAAAACGGAGTAATCTCCCAAAGAAATTTCTCTGGCAACACCAAAGTATTTCGCAGAGTTTCCGATCATAGAATTGCTTAGATTCCCGTGATCGATAATCGTATTTTCCTGGATCAATGAGTTGTCGATATTAGAATTGATAACAACTGTATTGTTCCCAAGAGAAACATTAGGTCCGATTTTAGAATTGAGTATTTTCACATTTTCACCAATAAAACAAGGTGGAATGATCATACAGTTTTCAATTTCCGCAGATTCCGGGAAGTTAGCCATATCAGCTCTTTCGTACTGCAAAATTTTGCTGTTAGTCTCTACCGTTGCGTTTTTATTTCCGCAGTCCATCCAGTCATCCACTTTCCCAAGAGAGAATTTTGCTCCTTTTGCTCGAAGGTTTTCTAATGCTGTTGTCAACTGATATTCACCGCCTTCTGTAATATTATTTTCCATAATGTGGTCGATCTCAGTCATCAGTTTTTCTGCAGAATTGAAATAATAAATTCCAATAATAGCAAGATCGGAAACAAATTCTTTAGGTTTTTCTACAAAATCTGTGATGAACCCGTAATCATCCAATTTCACAACCCCGAAAGCGGAAGGATCTTCTACTTTTTTTACCCAGATCACACCGTCAGCATTCGTATCAAGGTGAAAATCTGCACGGAAAAGTGTATCGGCGAAAGCAATAATTACGGGTCCGCTCATGCTTTCTCTTGCACAATTGATCGCGTGAGCCGTTCCCAAAGGTTCAGTTTGAGCATAGATGCTTCCTTTTGCACCAAGATCTTCAGCAACTTTAATTAAAGAAGCTTCTACATCTGCACCGAAATCACCAATGATGAATGCAATCTCTTCGATCGGTTGGTTGGCAACTTTTGCGATGTCTTCTACCAATCTTTGTACGATTGGTTTTCCGCCGATAGGGATAAGCGGTTTTGGAACCGTTAATGTATGTGGCCTAAGTCTGGAACCGCGTCCAGCCATTGGGACAATTATTTTCATAAGTTTTTGTTGTTAATTTGTTGACTATTAATTAAATAATAGATTTATTTTTTCACAATTTTATTTAAAATCTTTTGTGGAATCAAATTTTCTGACTTTAATAAAATGGTTGCCAAAATTAGAAATATAAGGTTTCCCAACCAAATATTTTCTTTTAAATATTGATAATATGTCAAAGATACGACCATTGTAATGAGAATCACTATTGAATTTTTGTAAATATTATAAGGTACAGGATATTTGTAATGTCCCCAAATATACGATATCACCATCATCATAAAGTAGCTTGCAATAGTTGCCCAAGTTGAAGCCCAATATCCGTATTTAGGAATAAAATAAAAATTAATGATTATGGTTATAAAAACTCCAATTGCAGAGATGTAAGCTCCAATAATCGTTTTATCCGTCAGTTTGTACCAGATAGAAAGATTCAGATAGATTCCTAAGAATAAACTGGCAAAGAATAGTATAGGTAGAATCGAAATTCCCTCATAATATTCCGGATTGTTAATGTAAACTTTCGCAATCCAATTCAGATTTACAGATAAGAATAAAACAATCAGACAATTAATTGTGATAAAAATATCCATCAGTTTGACATACATTTCTTTAGCATTTTTATTCTTAGAGTTACTGAAAAAAAACGGCTCAATTCCTAATGAATAAGCTTGTCTGAAAAGAATTACAAAAGTCACCACTTTTGCAACACCACCGTAAACGCCCAATTCATGTCTTCCGATTTCGTCCGGTAAAAGGAATTTAAGAAATTGTCTGTCAAATGTTTCATTGATGATTCCTGCTAGACCTGCAATGGTAATCGGCCAGGAATATTTGATCATCTTTTTCCAAAGTTCCCAAGAAAAATGCTTTATCCTTGCGATTAGCAATTCTTGCGATAACATCAGAAATGTCACTGAGCTCGCTACCAAATTAGCAATAAAAACATACCCGATTCCAAACTCCGGACTGTATTTTAATCCGAAAATTCCTTCTGGATATTTAGGCAAAATAATAATAAAAAATACGACCAAAAGGAAATTGATAATTCCGTTTGTGATTCGAATTCCTGCGTATTTTAATGGCCTTTCGTTCTTTCTTAACATTACAAATGGCATCGCAGAAAAAGCGTCCAAAGCCAAAGTAACTGTAAGAATCGCCAAAAGGTCAACTTGGTCCGGCGTTTTGAAAGCAATTGCTAAAGGCTGTCTGTAAAGTAATGTGAAAAATAAATAGATTAGTGTTACTGTTAAAACACTGAAAAACGAAGTTGAAATTAGTTTTCTATCGTCTTTCTCATCCAAAGCAAATCGGAAAAAAGTGGTTTCCATTCCGTGCGTCAAAAGCACGGCGATAACACCTGCTACAGAATAAAAATCAGCAAAAGGAGAATAGGCTGTAGGACCAAATGTTCTTGTAATAATTGGATTAATTACAAATGGAAACAGTCTGATAATCACAGTTGTTAATCCATAAAGCGCAGTTTGTCCAAGTAATTTCTTCAATTCAAAAATTTTTGCAAAAATAATCTATTCTGATAAGAATCCGATTTATTTCTTCAGCTTATAATTCATAAAAAAAACCAATTTTCCACCTTTCATAATGTCTTCGTGCTTCAATTTGTAACCTTCAAACGGTTTCCCATTCAGCGTGATTCTTTCGATGTAAACATTTTTTTCTGATTGATTTTTAGCTTCGATTTCAAACGTTTTTCCGTTCTCCAAATTCAATTTTGCATTCACGATACTCGGACTTCCAATCCAGTATTCATCAGAACCTGGCGAAACGGGATAGAATCCCAAACTGCTGAAAATATACCAGGCACTCATTTGTCCGCAATCGTCATTTCCGCCCAATCCATCAGGTTTTGCTTTGTATTGCATCGTCAAAATTTTACGGATTTGAGCCTGCGTTTTCCAAGGTTGTCCAGCCACATTATAAAGATAAGCAACGTGATGCGCTGGTTCATTTCCGTGAACATAACCGCCGATAATGCCTTCTCGCGTGATGTCTTCCGTATCCGCAAAAAACGCGTCAGGCAAATGCATTGAAAATAATTCGTCAAGATTTTCCCCGAATTTCTTTTGTCCGCCCATCGATTTCATTAATTCCTCAGGATTGTGTGGAACGAAGAAACTGTAATTCCACGAATTCCCTTCTATAAAGCCTTGCCCGTGCGTGCTCATCAAATCAAATTCCTTTTTGAAACTTCCGTCAGACAATCTCGGTCTCATAAATCCGATGGATTTATCAAAGACATTTTTCCAGTTTTCGGAACGTTTCAGATACTCATTATAGATGTCCGTTTTGCCTAATTTCTTGGCGATTTGGGCAATTGCCCAATCGTCGTAAGTGTACTCAACAGTATTTGAAACCGACGTTCCGTTTTTCTCCGCAGAGATGTAACCTTTGTCGATATATTCGCCGATGCCTTCGTAATTTCTTTTGTTGGAAGTCGCAATACAAGCCTTCAATGCCTCTTCCGCGTTTCCGTTGTAAGTTCCTTTGATAATCGCATCGGCAATCAAAGAAACCGAATGGTAACCACTCATACACCAGTTTTCGTTGGCATAATGAGACCAAACCGGCAACATTTTCAAACTGAATTGGTCATAATGCGCCATCATCGATTGAATCATATCATTGTTCCGTTTTGGCTGAATGATATTGAAAAACGGATGCAACGCGCGGTAAGTGTCCCAAAGTGAAAACGTTGTGTAATTCGTAAAACCTTTTGCCAGATGTACATTTTGGTCAAGTCCTCTGTACTCGCCGTTCGAATCCATATAAGTGGTTGGATTGATGAATGTGTGGTACATCGCCGTGTAAAAATTCACTTTGTCATCTTCGGAAAGTGTGTTGACAATGATTTTATTAAGTTCTTTATTCCAATTATTCTGAGCCTGAGATTTTATTTTTTCGAAGTTCCAATCCGGCGTTTCTTTGGTTAAATTTTCTAAAGCATTGGCTTGGCTAACTGGTGAAATCGCAAATTTGATTTGAACTTTTTCATTTTCCTGTGTATCGAAATCAAAATGCATTCTGATTTTCTTACCTGCTATTTCAGGGAAATTTTCATCCTGATTCCATTTTCGCCAGAAACCTCTGTAAGCTTGTTTGGTATCAAAATTTTTCTGACCGTAAGATTTGAAAGGTTTCGAAAATTCCATTGCAAAATAAACCGTTCTGGTTCTCGCCCAGCCATTTGTTTGTCGGTAACCCGTTATTCTGTGGTCATTTTCAATTCTTACGTAAGTCCAGACATTTTTGTCATCATAGTTATAAATTCCGGCCATTAAATCAAGAATAATATGTGCATCATCCGATTTCGGAAATGTATATTGATGAACGCCGACTCTCGTTGTAGCCGTCATTTCAGCCAGAATATTGTAATCGTCAAGCTTCATTTTGTAGTAGCCTGCTTCCGCTTTTTCATTTTGATGAGAAAATCTGGAACGGAATCCACTTTCTGGACTTTGAGCAGTTCCTGGATTTAATTTTAACTTTCCAACCGTCGGCATTATCAAAAAATCTCCCAAATCTGAATGTCCGGTTCCACTAAAATGCGTGTGCGAAAATCCGACAATTGTTTTGTCTTCGTAACGATAACCGGCGCAATATTTATAAACATCAGGATTGTATTTTCCATTAACCTCATAAGAAAGCGAGTCTGTTTCCGGACTTAGCTGAATGGCGCCAAAAGGAACGATTGCGCCTGGAAAAGTATGACCCATTTTTTCTGTTCCGATGATTGGATTCACGAATTTGACAAGGTTTTCTAATTTCTGGGAACTGAAAAATGAAGCAAATAAAACAGGTAGAATTAAAATGTATTTTCTCGGAGACATTCTTTGGAATTTTGAAGCAATTTAATAATATTGTTTTCATTTTTAACGCAAAGGCGCAGAACTTTTTAAAACCGAATCTCTTTAAGTCGCAGAAAATCTAAATAGTATTCAAACTTTGCGACTTTCATAGAAGTTTTAAAATAAATATAATTGCGTCTTTGCGTTTAATTTTAAAGTACAAACTTGAGTAATCGTTTTCAAAAACTTAATTTTGTAGATAAGATTTGTCTTCGAGAGCCTCAGACTGACAAATCGCCGGTTAGCAAATTGGTATTACAATTGTCCTGCTGAGGCTCTCGAAGCATAATAAAAATTAAAAAATGAAAATTCTAATAAAAAATGCCCAAATAGTTAATGAAAATCTGATCTTCGAAAGTGATATTCTGATCGAAAATGATTTGATTTCCAAGATTTCGAAAAAAATCTCGGAAGAAAATGTTGACCAAATTATTGACGCTTCCGGAAAATATCTTTTGCCCGGAATTATTGATGACCAGGTGCATTTCCGTGAACCAGGGTTGACCTGGAAAGGCGATATCGAAACCGAATCACGCTCAGCAATCGCCGGGGGAACAACGAGTTTTATCGAGCAACCAAACACTGTTCCCAATGCGGTTACACAGGAGTTATTGGCTGATAAATACGAGATAGCTTCTCAAAAATCATTCGCTAATTATGGTTTTATGATGGGCGGAACAAATGATAATCTTGAAGAAATCCTTAAAACAAATCCAAGGAATGTTCCCGGAATCAAATTGTTTTTAGGTTCTTCCACAGGAAATATGCTGGTTGACAATCCTGAAACTTTAGAAAATATTTTCAGTAATACCAAAATGCTAATTGCCGTTCATTGCGAAGATGAAGCAACAATTCGGGAAAATACGGAAAAATATAAAGCAGAATATGGTGATGACATTCCTGTGAAATTTCATCATTTGATAAGGAGTGAGGAAGCTTGTTATAAATCTTCATCAAAAGCAATTGAATTAGCAAAGAAAACCGGAGCCAGACTTCATGTTTTCCATTTGTCAACTGCGATTGAAACTGACCTTTTCAGAAATGATATTCCACTAAAAGATAAAAAAATCACAGCCGAAGTTTGTGTTCATCACCTGACTTTTACCAATGAAGATTACGAAACCAAAGGAAACCTCATCAAATGGAATCCGGCCGTAAAAACTCAAAAAGATAAAGACGGACTTTGGGAAGCTTTGCTTGATGACAGAATTGATGTCATTGCAACCGACCACGCGCCTCATACTTGGGAGGAAAAGCAGAACGTTTATACGAAATGTCCTTCCGGAGCGCCTTTAGTTCAGCATTCTTTGGTTGTGATGTTGGAGAATTTTAAAAATGGAAAAATTTCTCTTGAAAGAATTGTTGAAAAAATGGCTCATAATCCTGCAATTTTGTTCAGAATTGAGAAGAGGGGTTTTATCAAAGAAGGTTATAAAGCTGATTTGGTTTTGGTTGATTTGAATCAAAACTGGACAGTTGAAAAAGAAAACATTCTTTACAAATGTGGCTGGAGTCCGCTCGAAGGAACTAATTTTAATTCTAAGGTTACCCATACTTTCGTGAACGGAAATCTGGTTTACGAAAACGGAAAAATCAATGAGGGAAAATTCGGGGAGCGTTTGCTTTTTGAATTCCAGGAATAAATTAAAAAGACTGCAAATCGCAGTCTTTTGTTTTTAAGTTTCTCGCAGATTGAACAGGTTTTGCAGATGATTGCATTTGAAAAATCTGCGAGAGATAATTTTCTCATAAATTTAAAAATTAGTCAATAGTAATTCCTTCAATAGCTTTTGCCAAGGAGTTTTCCATAATTCCCGGAATCGACAAACCTTCTGCACGGAAAACACTGATATCTTTAACGCCATAAAAACCAAAGACATTCTTGATATAAGGAACATTCGAATCAAAAACTTGATAAGGACCAGTTGAATAAATATTTCCGGACGTGAAAGCGATGTACAATTTCTTGTCATTCAACAAACCTTTCGGTCCATTTTCATCATATTTAAAAGTATATCCGGCTCTTGAAGTAAAGTCAAAATAAGCTTTAAGAGTCGTGGGAACAGAGAAATTGTACATCGGAGATTCTACAACAATAATATCTGCATCCTGCAATTCTGAAATCAATCCCAGAGAATGTTTGTTGATTTCCTGCTGTTCGGGTGAATGACTTTCTGCCGGGGAAAAAAAAGTATTAATATGTACTGCTTCTAAGACAGGCACCTGGTTTTTTGCCAGATCACGTTCTTTTACAGTGGCATCAGGATATTTTTCTTTAATTTTTTCAATAACGGCATTTCCAAGTTTTCTGCTGTCAGAGATTCCAACTCTCGGGCTGGAAATAATGTGAAGTATATTTTTCATTTCTTGATGATTAAAATTCTTCAACAAAATTATGTACATTTGCTTATCAAAAGTTAGTAGTGAACAAAAGGTTAGTAGTAACCTTTTGGTTAGTTTATGATTAATTTTATGAAAAATAATATTGAATTAGAAGAACCGATTACCAAAGTAAATTGCCAAAATCATCTTTCTTCCGTGGAAGATGCGCTTTATGTTATGGGCGGAAAATGGAAACTGAAAATTATTATTGCATTGCAGGAACACGGAAGCATTCGCTTCAATGAACTGCAAAGAATCGTTACCGGAATATCCGCGAGAGTGCTTTCAAATGAGTTGAAGGATTTAGAATTAAATGGTTTTGTCAAAAGAATTGTTCACAGTGAACAAACGCCTGTGGTGGTGGAGTATATTTCCACAGATTACAGCAAAACTCTAAAACCCGTGATTATGGCACTTTCCGAGTGGGGAAGAACACATAAAAATAATATTATTAAAGATGATTTCGGAAAATAAATAAGAATTTCGCAGATTTTGCAAATTGAATTTAAAATCTGCATTATATGCGAGAGAAAAAATATCAATTAAAAGACTGCCGAAATTCTAAAGGCGACATTTTCGTTTTCTTTTTAAAAAGCGTACTGAAAGACTGCGAATGCTCAAACCCCAATTCATAAGCAATTTCGCTTACCGAAAGTTCCGTGGTTGAAAGTTTCTCTTTTGCTTTGCTGATGAGCTTTTCGTGAATATGCTGCTGTGTATTTTGTCCTGTATGAACACGCAAAAGGTCGCTCAAATAATTCGGAGAAAGGTTCATCGCTTCGGCAATCTGATGAACGGTCAAAAGCCCTTTTTCAGAAGATTCTTTATCAAAATAATCATTCAGAAACGTTTCAAATTTTACCAAAAGCTGATGACTTCCACTTTTTCGGGTAATGAATTGTCTTTCGTAAAAACGTTTGGAATAATTTAACACCAATTCAATCTGTGACAAGATAATTTCCTGCGTGTGCTGGTCGATATGCTGACATTCTTTATCAATTTTATTCAGAATTTCCAGCAAATCATTTTCCTCATCTTCAGATAGATGCAAAGCTTCATTCACGGCGTAAGAGAAAAATCCGTAAGAAGAAATCGTATTCGCCAGAGAATGTTTCAACAGAAAATCTTCGTGAAATACCACCAGAAATCCTTTGTTGTCACAATCCATTGTCTGAAGGTCAAGATATTGAACCTGATTTGGCGCTGTAAAGCTTAATACACCTTTATCGTAATCGTAATGTTGTTGGCCATATCTCATTTTTCCAGTTGCGTTCCGTTTCAGTGCAACGCAGTAAAATCTGTTTGTAAAGCCTGTCCAAATCTTATCTTCTACGAAAGTACAGTTCGACATATCAATCACGCTGACCATCGGATGTTTCGGTTCCGGAAGCGAAAGTAACCTGTGAAAAGCTGAAATAGATTGTATCGTATTCATAATTTCAAGTTGTAAGTAATAAAATTAGTGATAATTATTTGACTCCGTCGAACCACTTTGTTAGGTTTGGGCAGCTATTTCCGCCTTCCGTTCCCAATCTTTTTTGCAGACGATTTCAGTTCAATAAAAACAATGAGCAAGCAAAAAAGGATTTCCGCTCAAGTCGGGCTGCAATCGCATTGCGTTCCAACTTGATATTTAAACCTCACAAATTCAAAATCTATGAGGTTTAATTTTAAAATAATCTGCAAAATTTGCTTAATCTGCGAGAGTTTTAAAATTAATAATCCAAAAGTCCCATGCCGAATTCATCATAAGTCGCTCCGGTATCTGTTCCCAAAGGTACAATACTTTCCAGCTTCTGAATATCAGATTCGCTCAACACAATTTTACTCGCTTCGATGTTCTGTTCAAGATATGTTCTGCGTTTCGTTCCCGGAATCGGCACGATTCCTTTGCTGATAATCCACGCCAAAGCCAATTGAGACGATGTGATTTCTTTCTCTTTCGCCAGATTTTCAACCGCTTCCACCAATTCTATATTTTTATGAAAATACTGTTCCTGAAAACGTGGGATTCCTCTTCGGAAATCATTTTCCGGCAAGTCATCAATCGAACGGATCTGTCCGGATAAAAATCCTCTTCCAAGTGGGGAATACGCTACAAACCCAATTCCTAATTCATTCAGAGTTTTGATTACGCCTTTCTCTTCAACCGTTCTTTCAAACAAAGAATATTCACTCTGAACTGCAGAAATCGGATGAACTGCGTGCGCTCTTTTCACAGTTTCAGAAGACACTTCCGACAAACCAATGTAACCGATTTTTCCTTCTTTCACCAAATCGCTCATCGCGCCAACGGTTTCTTCAATAGGAACATTTTTATCGAGACGGTGCATATAATAAAGGTCGATGTAATCAGTTTTCAGATTTTTCAGAGAACGTTCAACAGATTTTTTTACATAATCTTTTGTTCCCTTAATTTTCCACGTGATTTGATCGTTTTCATCAATTTCCCAACCGAATTTTGTTGCAATGATGTATTGGTCACGATTGCCCTCAATTGCTTTTGCAATCAGTCTTTCGTTTGCAAAAGGACCATACAAATCTGCGGTGTCGAGGAAATTTCCACCCAATTCCAAAGAACGATGAATGGTTGCGATAGCTTCGTTTTCATCGTGTTTTCCATAAGTGTCTACATCACCAAAACCTGTCATTCCCATGCATCCTAAACCAATATTCGGGATGATTAATCCCTGACTTCCTAATTTTACCTGATTCAATTTCATATTGTTGATTTTATTAATACAAAGTTGAGCAGAAATTAAAAGTCTGATGTATGCAAAATGACGATTGTCGTATGCAAATTACGGATTGGAAATTTTGTTTTAATTAAATGACTTCCTGAATTCCAAAGGCGAAATATCTGTCTTAGCTTTAAATAATTTACTGAAAGACTGAGAATGCTCAAATCCCAATTCATAAGCGATTTCACTTACAGAAAGTTCTGTTGTTGAGAGTTTTTCTTTGGCAATTTCTATTACTTTTTCGTGAATGTGCTGTTGTGTAGTTTGTCCGGTAAGAGTTTTCAGAAGGCTTCGCATATATTGCGGCGACATATTGAATTCTTCAGAAAGATATTGAACACTCGGTAATCCTTTGGTTTTAAAATCATCTCTTTCGAAATAATCATTGAGCAGAATTTCTAATTTTTCTAAAAACTGATGATGTGCTTTGTGACGCGTAATAAACTGTCTTTGGTAAAAGCGTTCGGAATAATTCAACAACGTTTCCAGCTGAGAAATAATAATATTCTGACTGAATTTGTCAATGTTGGTTTGATATTCCTGCTTGATATTTTCCGTGATTTGCTGGATTTTAATTTCCTCATCTTCGGATAAAAATAAAGCCTCATTGACAGAATAATCAAAGAATTCATATTTCTTGATAGCTGTTGCCATTGGTGTGTTCCAAAGAAAATCCGGATGAATCATCATCATCCATCCGGAAGGTGGTTTTCCGTTTTCCTCTCGTATAACGCCCAGAACCTGATTGGGCGCCATACAAAACATCAGACCCTCGTCAAAATCGTAATCCTGCTGGCCATATCTGTATTTGTGATTCATATCGCGCTTGACAGAAATCATATAAAAATCAAATATCAGATTCTGCCTTCCAATTTCAGAAGTCTGGGTCATATCCTCAAAATTAATCACACTAATGAGCGGGTGTTTGGGCTTTGACAAACCTCGCAACGCATGAAATTCGGAAATGGTTTTGATTCGGATGAGCTTGTCGGACACAATTTTAAAATTTAATGAATATAAAGATACACATTATTGTACCTCAGGGAAATAAACATCACTTTTCAGATCTTCTATCAACGTTGGGTGTTGTGGATTCCAGCCTAAAGCTGATTTTGTTTCTTCGCTGGAGGTTTGATTATTAAGTTTCGCAAAATGAGCAAACCAACCAAAATGTTCAGCCACTTCTTCTTCGCTGATAGAAACTACAGGAACATTCAGTCGTTCTGCAACTATTGTTGCAATATTCACAAAAGGAATTCCCTGTTCTGCCACGGCGTGGTATCTTGTTCTGCTTTCAAAAGGTTTTTCCAGGGCTAATCGGTATAATTTCGCAACATCTAGTTTATGAACGGCCGGCCAAAAATTCTTACCATCGTTAATAATTGCTGATTTGCCGGTTTCTTTTGCAAATCTTATCAATGTTGGAACAAAACCAATAATGTCGCCATTGCCGTGAACCGATGGCGACAATCTGATGACTGCCACTTTCACACCTTTTTTAGCTACAAAATCGGCTGAATTTTCCGTTGCAATTCTGGGATGCGGATGGTCTGCGAAAATATCTTTTTCCGTAGTGATTTTGTCTTTTGAAAAAAGTGCTGTTCCCGATGTGATAATAAAAGGCTTTTCAGTTCCCAACAACGCATCACCAATAGTTTTAATAACTTTCTCATCCAGCTGACACATTTCTTCAAATCTTGTAAAATCGTGCACAAATCCTAAATGAATGACAGCGTCAGAAGCGGTTGCTCCGGATTTCAGACTTTCAAAATTGTTTAAATCGCCTCGGTGTACTTCTGCGCCGGCAGCAATCAGTTTGTTTGCTGATTCTTCTGAACGTGCTAATCCCAAAACCTGATGTCCATTCGCTAATAATTCCTGAACTACGGCTGTTCCTACAAAACCCGTAGCGCCTGTAACAAATACTTTCATATTGATATAATTTAATGAAGCAAAGTTGAGGTTTCGCTTTTGTACACTTGTAGCCGAAAAGTATTTTCTTGTAGCCGAAAAAATTTAATTAAAAGACTTTCTGAATTCCAAAGGCGAAATATCTGTCTTAGCTTTAAACAATTTACTGAAAGACTGAGAATGCTCAAATCCCAATTCATAGGCAATTTCACTTACGGAAAGTTCGGTTGTCGACAGTTTTTCTTTGGCTTTTTCGATCAGTTTTTCGTGAATGTGTTGCTGTGTTGTTTGTCCGGTTAATTGTTTTAGTAAACTGCCCAAATATTTGGTAGAAAGATGTAAGTTATCGGCTACAAATTGGACTGTTGGTAATCCTTTCGAAAGCAAATCTTCATTATCAAAATAATCTGACAATACATTTTCTAACCGGCTCAGAATTTGGCTGTTGGTAATTTTCCGTGTAATGAATTGGCGCTCATAAAACCGCTGCGCATAAGTGAACATTAATTCTAATTGCGCAATAATGACATCCTGACTGAATTTATCAATATTAGAATGATATTCATTTTTGATATTACCAACGATGTTATTGATAAGCGTTTCCTCTTTATCGGAAAGGAATAAAGCTTCGTTGGTGGCGTATCCAAAATATTCATATTGTTTTATCTTTTTGGTGAGCGAGGTGTTCCACAAAAAATCGGGATGAATCAATAGCATCCAGCCTTCTACATTTCTGGGAATTCCTCCATCTTCGCCACGCAGAATCTGTCCGGGCGACAAAAATGCCATAATGCCTTCATCAAAATCAAACTTCTGCTGACCATAAAAAAGATTATCGCAACCTTTTTTCATTACTACAACATAGAAATCAAATATTGCTGCAACGATATTATCAGGCGTTTTCTGTCCAGCCAAATCAATAATGCTGATTAGCGGATGTTGCGGTTTTTCAAGTAATGCCAAACGATGCAGTTCTGCTATCGATTTTATTCTGACGGGTTGTAGGTTTGCCATTGTATAAATTTAATTATTTAAAAAATTCAAATGGATATTTTAACCAAATTAAAATCAGAGGCATCGCCAAAAACGGAATTTCCATCAATGCTATTTTGTAATTTCCTGCATTTAAAGACAGTGCCATTATTAATACAATCGTAATTGCATTTAAAACATTACTGATGAAAAATGTTTGAGGAAAGAATAACATCAATCCGAGAATTACCGAGAAGACTCCAAAATAAGGCATAACCATTTTACTGATACCCAACTCTGTCATCATTTTTGTTTGCTCAACATTTGATGGCTGGAAAGCATCCCAACCGTGTTTGATGCTCAGGAATGCCGAGATTAAAATAAGAATAATACTGATGATTTTCATTTTTTTGAATTTAATTAATCTGTTTTGCTATTTTGATTTTCACTTGTTCCATACATAAATGAAGCACCCATTTTACCTGATTGCTCTACTAAAAATTGAGGTGCCATTCGGCTTAGTATCAGCATCAGTTTTGCAATTCCGGGATAGATTTCGTTCTTGTCATTTTGCATTCCTTTGATGGCAACATCCACAATTTTTTCCGGTGCCATCAAGGCATTTGCGCTAAATCCGTCTTCATTTATAAATTTATCGTTCAGCGGCGTTGAACTTCCCGGAGCAACCAATTCTATCACTTTGATATTTGTATTTTTCAACTGTACTCTTAAGGATTTTGTGTAAGCCCGAAGACCGGATTTGCTGGCACTGTAGATAGGAGAAATGGCAAAAGGCGACAATGCAATGCCCGATGTGACATTTAGAATCATTGCATTTTTTTGTTTTTTAAGATGAGGTAAAAATTCTTGCACCATACGGATTGGTCCCATCAGATTGATGTCAATTTCACGGGTAATATCCTGTAAATCGTGATTGTGATGCAGGCTGATTTTTCGCATTTCGCCTGCATTATTGATGATGATATTCAGGTCGGGGAATTCCTGCGTCACTCGATTGTATAGACTGATAATGTCATCCGTTTTGCTCACGTCACTTTGAATGGTATGAACTTTCGGAAGTTTTCGCTTGGCTTCTACTAATTTTTCAATATTTCTTCCGGTTATGATAACGGTGTTGCCCAAAGCAATCAATCTGGAAGCGAACTCGAAGCCGAAACCGCTCGTTCCGCCTGTTACTAAAATGGTGTTGTTTTGTAAATTCATTTTCTGATGTTTTTTGTTGAAGCAAAGTTCAGCAGTTATCAGAAAAAGGATGTATCCAAAAGTCGTATTGTTGTAGCGAAAAGGGAATGTTTATTTGAAGTTTTAAATTTAATTAAAAGACTTCCGAAACTCCAAAGGCGAAATATCAGTTTTAGCTTTAAACAATTTATTGAAAGACTGAGAATGTTCAAATCCTAATTCGTAAGCAATTTCACTGACTGAAAGATTGGTTGTTGAAAGCTTTTCTTTGGCTTTTTCGATCAGTTTTTCGTGAATATGTTGTTGTGTGGTTTGTCCGGTTAATTGTTTTAATAAACTTCCGAGATAGTTGGTTGAGATATTCAGTTGTTCGGCGATGTAATTGGCTGTTGGTAAACCTTTATCAATCACATTATCATTAAAATAATCTTCCAAAACCGTTTCTAATTTCTCTAAAACCTGGTGATTGGTCTTTTTTCTGGTGATGAACTGTCGCTGATAAAACCTTTCACAATAATTTAAAATCACCTCAATCTGAGAAATGATGATATTTTGGGTAAACTGGTCAATCCCCGACTGGTATTCTTTTTCAATGCCTTTAAAAAGTCCGATTAAAGTTTCCTCTTCTTTTTCGGAGAGGAATAAAGCTTCATTCACATCATAACCGAAAAATTTATAATTATTAATGGTTTTTGCCAAAGGTGTATTCCAGATAAAATCGGGATGAAAAGCCAAAAGATAGCCGGAAGGTTTTGTTTCGTATTTGCTGATAATCATTTTCACCACCTGTCTTGGCGCGATGAAACACATCAGACCTTCGTCAAAATCATATTGACCTTGCCCATAATGAAGTTTCCCCTGAATATCTCTTTTGAATCCCATAAAATACAGATCCTGAACCCAGCTGATCTCAGATTCTTCAATCTGATATTCTACCAAACTGTAATCAACCAGACTAATTAAAGGATGCTGAGGTTTTGGAAGTCCGCAAATCTTATGATAATCCGAAATGCTGTCTATCGTATATAATTTTCTGTCAGTCATAACTTCAAAAATTAAAGACAACAGCAAGAAACTGTTGCCTTTACAAATTTAATAATCTGTGGATGTACTCAGTGATTTAAACTCAGAAATTTCACTTTGAAGCGCATTTAGTTTGTTTCCCGCGATGTTGAACGCATCAGAACCTAAAACCAGATGAACCGGCGGATTTTGCATTGCTGCTAATTCTATCAATGCTATCGCAGCTTTTTCAGGACTTCCGGGCTGATTCCCGTTGATGTCTTTTTCGTGAGCAACTTGCAGTTGTCTTGCAGTTGTGTATTCTTCGATTTCCGTTTTTGGAGTTCGAAGTGAGCCGCCAGTCAGGAAATCTGTACGGAAATAACCGGGGTAAACCACCGTTGCATTAACTCCAAATTCTTTCACTTCTGCTGCCAAAGCTTCCGTAAATCCTACGACTGCAAACTTAGTCGCACAGTAGATTCCCCAACCTGCAAATTCTCCTGTCAATCCGCCGATTGACGCGATATTAATGATGAATCCGCTTTTCTGTTCTCTTAAATGAGGCATCGTTTTTCTGATGATATTCAACGATCCGAAAACATTGGTGTCAAAATTCTGACGGCTTTCAAGATCTGTAATTTCTTCCAAAGTTCCCAATTGTCCGTAACCGGCATTGTTCACCACAACCTCGAGTTTTCCGAATTTCTCTATCGATTTTGCAACTGCAGCTTCAACAGAATTTTCGTTAATCAAATCAACTTCTAACGGAAGAAACGTGGCGTTTTCTGTGCTAATAGCTTTCTGAAGTTCAGCAATATTTCTTGATGTTGCTGCAACAGAATGACCTTCTGCCAATAATCTTTTGACTAATGTTAAACCTAAACCTTTTGAAGCGCCTGTCACGAACCATACTTTTTTTGTGTCCATTTTTTGATTGTTTTTAATTGGTTAATTATTACAATGCAAAGTTGGTCAGAATCCGAAAGTTGGATGTAGCTAGATCAATGCTTGTTGTATCCAAATCAAAGGTTCATTGTTTTAGGATTTCTATTTCCAGCATAATTTATTTATACGCCATTATCAAATAAAAATCTAATTTTACCAAAGACACAAATCATTTAATTATTAATCTTAAAATCAATCAATAAATGAATCCATATACACAGCCAATGCTGCGTGAAGACGCACTCAAAGATAAAGTTGCCATCGTTACAGGTGGCGGAAGTGGTCTTGGAAAGGCAATGACCAAATATTTTCTCCAGCTCGGAGCAAAAGTTGTCATCACATCCAGAAATCTTGAGAAATTACAAGGGACGGCAAAAGAACTGGAAGAGCAAACCGGGGGAAAAGTCCTTTGCGTAGCCTGCGACGTGCGAAACTGGGACGAAGTGGAAGCAATGAAAGAAGCAACTTTGAAGGAATTCGGAAGGATTGATATTTTGTTGAACAACGCTGCCGGAAACTTCATCTCGCCGACAGAAAGACTCACACATTCTGCCTTTGATTCCATCCTTGATATTGTTTTGAAGGGAACCAAGAACTGCACACTGTCCATCGGGAAATATTGGATTGATAATAAAGTTCCTGGAACGGTACTTAATATAGTAACAACTTACGCCTGGACAGGTTCTGCTTACGTAGTTCCTTCTGCCTGTGCAAAAGCCGGGGTTTTGGCGATGACAAGAAGTCTTGCTGTGGAGTGGGGGAAATATAATATCCGTTTCAATGCCATTGCGCCGGGACCATTTCCTACCAAAGGTGCGTGGGACAGATTGTTGCCTGGCGATATGAAGGACAAATTTGATTTGGCGAAGAAAAACCCACTCAAAAGAGTAGGAGAACATCAGGAATTGGCGAATCTTGCGGCCTATCTGGTGTCAGATTTTTCATCTTTCGTGAATGGCGAAGTGGTAACCATCGACGGCGGCGAATGGCTGCAGGGTGCCGGTGAATTCAATATGCTGGAGGATATTCCGCAGGAGATGTGGGATGCGCTGGAGGCAATGATAAAGGCTAAAAAATCTAATTGATTATCTTAATTAAGTACATTTAAATAAATGAGTAGCTTCTCATTTGTAAAGGAGAAGCTACTCAATCATAAGTGAAAAGCTACCAAACGACCTAAACCTAGCGTGCTGTCAACTGATGATGCGCTAGGTTTTTTTATGAACTTAGTTACAGTTATTTATAATGATGTAACAAGTTTCGGATTTTATTGACTAATTTTATTTTAACAATAAATCTATCCATCAATGAATTTCAAACTTCCAACACTTCTTTCTGCGGTTGTGATATTTGCTTTCACGGCAAAAGGCTACGCACAGGAAACGCCTGCTTACAGTTATACTGAAGCCTTCAAACCGTTATTTTATCCGCAAACGGGAACAGAAACACGTTCTGCAAGCGGACAGCCTGGTCACAAATATTGGCAGAACTCTGCTGACTATCAATTGAATGTAAGCCTTGACGAGACGAAAAATGAATTGACTGGAACTGCAGAGATCACTTATACCAATAACAGCCCGGATCAGTTAGGATTTCTTTGGTTACAGTTGGACCAGAATCTTTTTGCAAAAGACTCCAGAGGAAATGCGGTAGTCCCACTTTCCGGAAGCAGAAATGGTGCACATGGTGAGGAGTTCGATGGTGGTTATAAGATCAAATCGGTAAAGTATGATGGTAAAGATGTGAAATATACAATCACCGATACCAGAATGCAGATCGATCTTCCAAAAGAGCTTAAAGCCAACGGAGGTGTTGCAAAACTTAAAATAGAATATTCTTTCCTTTCTCCGAAATACGGATCGGACAGAATGGGAATCGAAGATACGAAAAATGGAAAAATCTTCACAATCGCACAATGGTATCCAAGAATGTGCGTTTATGATGACGTTTTGGGATGGAACACAATGCCATATCTGGGAGCGTCAGAATTCTACCTGGAATACGGAACTTTGTCAGCGAATATTACTGTTCCTGCAAATCAATATGTTGTAGCTTCCGGCGAATTGCTTAATGAAAAAGAAGTCTATTCCAAAGAAGAGATCAGCCGTTGGAACCAGGCGAGAACCAGTGAGAAAACGGTTGCGATACGTCCGGAATCTGAATTAGGAAAAAATAACGCCACTGGTACAAAAACATGGAAATTTAAGATTCAGAATGCAAGAGATTTTGCTTGGGCTTCATCTGCAGCTTTCATTCTTGATGCTGCCAGAATCAATTTGCCGAGTGGTAAAAAATCTTTAGCGATCTCAGCTTATCCGGTAGAAAGCGCCGGTGACAAAGCTTACGGAAGATCTACAGAATATACAAAAGCAGCGATAGAACATTATTCTCAGAAATGGTTTGAATATCCTTATCCTGCTGCAACCAATGTTGCCGGAAACGAAGGCGGAATGGAATATCCGGGAATAGTTTTCTGCCATATGAGTTCGAAAGGTGAAAGCCTTTGGGGTGTTACAGATCACGAATTTGGACATACCTGGTTTCCAATGATCGTTGGGTCAAACGAAAGATTATTTGCTTGGATGGACGAAGGTTTTAACACTTTTATTAATGAAGGTTCTACGGAAGCATTCAACAAAGGCGAATATTATCACAAACAGGACATTGGCAAAATGGGATCATTTGTTCTGAATGACAGCTACGAGCCAATCATGGTAGGTCCTGATAATATGAAAGAAAGAAGCATTGGCGTTTTGGCTTATTTCAAACCGGGAATGGGATTAGGTATTTTGAGAGAAACGATTTTAGGTCCTGAGAAATTTGATAAAGCATTCAGAACTTATGTGGCGAGATGGGCATTCAAACATCCTACGCCATGGGATTTCTTCCATACAATGGAAAATGTTTCCGGGGAAGAACTTAACTGGTTCTGGAGAGGCTGGTTTATCAACAAATGGAAAGTGGATCAATCTGTAAAAGCTGTAAAACCTTTCAATGGCGATTACAAAAACGGCGCACAGATCACGGTTGAAAATCTGGGACAATTGCCTATGCCGACAACAGTGGAAGTGAAGTTTAAAGATGGAACAACTCAGGTGGTTAAATTGCCTGTTGAGGTTTGGAAACGTAATACAGAATGGACTTTCAAAGTGAATTCTACCAAGGAAGTAGATCAGGTGAAACTGGATCCTGCTTCTATCGTTCCGGATGTGAATTCTAAAAATAATATCTGGACTTCTGCACAAGCAACGCCGGTAGAAAAAGTGAATATGAAAGAATTTGCAGGCGTTTTCAGCACCAAAGAAGTACCTTTGAAACTGACTTTCACAGAAAAAGCAGGTCAGTTATATGCTCAGGCAACCGGTCAGCCGGAGTTTGCTTTGGAATATGTCGGACAGAACAAATTCACTTTTGAGCAGGCAGATGTTTCTATCACGTTCAGTGCTGATAAAAAGAGCATCGATTTCTCACAAGGAGGAAGAGCGTTCAAGTTCACAAAAGAATAAGATAATATCACTTACAATAAAAAAAGCTCCGAAGTAATTCGGAGCTTTTTGCTTTTATAACTGGATAATAATTAGCCTATCATCTATCAGTCTATTATCTCTAATCTTATTAAAGTGCCACCATTTCCGTCACCTCCACATCGTAACCGGAAATCACAGGTTTGATGTTAGGATTCTGAGTAATCACCTTAAACTTATTGATACCAAGATCCTTCAAAATCTGAGTTCCGATCCCATAATCGCGAAAGTTCGGTGCAATGGTTGGGAGTTCGCTTGTTCCTTCCTGGTAATTTAGGAAGTGCTGGAGTTTGCGTAATGTATTTTCTTTGTTGGAAACATTGTTGATGAAAACTACAGCGCCTTTACCTTCGGCATTTATCATATCTACAACACGCTGCATCAAAGGATGTTCGCCATTGGAAAGTCTGCTCAACACATCGAAATATGAACTTGAGGATTGTACTCTCACCAATACAGATTCATCCGGTGTCCAGGTTCCTGTCGTCAACGCAAAATGAATTTGTTCCGTTGGTTTTTCCTCAAAAACATAAAATTTGAAGTTCCCGAAATGTGTCTTGATATCACGTTCCTCGATTCTTTCCACAAGATCACCCTGTCTCAGTCTGTAATGGATAAGGTCTTCTATGGAAACCACTTTCAGGTCGTGTTTCTTCCCGAATTCCAACAGATCCGGCAGTCTCGCCATTTCTCCGTCATCTTTCATGATTTCGCAGATCACGCCACCTTCTTTCAGACCGGCAAGTCTTGTAAGGTCGATTGCAGCTTCGGTATGTCCTGCTCTTTTGAGAACGCCGCCTTCTTTTGCACGAAGCGGGAATATGTGTCCCGGTCTCATTAGATCACCAGGTTTTGTCTCAGGATCCATAATGGCGAGGATTGTTTTTGCACGGTCACCGGCAGAGATTCCTGTTGTAGCACCTTTTCCTAACAAATCAACAGAAACAGTAAAAGCTGTTTCTTTCGGATCGGTAGAATTGGCCACCATCGAATTAAGTTCCAGTTCGTCGCATCTTTTTTCCGTGATCGGCATACAGATCAAACCTCTCGCGTGGATGGTCATAAAGTTGATGATCTCCGTTGTAGTCAGTTCTGCAGCGGCCAGAAGGTCGCCTTCGTTCTCACGGTCTTCATCATCTACAACGATGATCATTTTGCCGTTTTTAAGATCTTCAAGTGCTTCCGGTATTGTATTAAGTTGGATCTTATCCATTATTCTAAAATTTTTTTGCAAAGATACTTATTTAGAACCTAAATAAAGATTGTAATAATCGATTAAAGATATGTAAAACGTTGATAATTTGGAGCCGGGAACCTGCTTTACGTTGCAATTCCTCGCGCCCTGCTTTCCCAACGCCTGCTGTGGGATTTCCACTGCAATCAGGGCTATAAGAAGTTAGAATCATCAAATCAAGCTTTTACCTTCGCTGAAAAGTTTTTTGAAATTAAGAGCTTATAAAATTTGAAGTTTGAAAAAAAACACTAAATTTGCAATCCAAGAAAACGGTGCTTTGGCCGAGCGGCTAGGCAGTGGTCTGCAACACCATCTACAGCGGTTCGAATCCGCTAGGCACCTCACTTTAAATCCTAATTCATTAGTTATTAATGTTTTAGGGTTTTTTGTTTTTATATTCATTATTTTATTTCTGTTATAAGAAAACTTAAATCTTAATAAATTATTGAAATAATATATCTGCAACAAAAAACTGCAATTTCCTTCCTCAGATTCCCCTCCAAAAATTTAATCTTTCTTTACAATGCTAGTTTTTTACTTTCAAGGGCTTTTTATATATTTAACGTCAGTTATAATTCTATGTCAGATATTGGTTTTAAAGTAAAATCAGTTGAAAAACCGACATTTTAAAAGTGAATTAAACAGTTTAAATAGTAAATAATTTGTGGAAATAGATATAGAGCCGTACAGGCATTTTTCTTTCGATCTTTGGTTGACGATTATCAAATCGAATCCTGATTTTAAGTTCAAAAGAGATTCTTTGTTCAGAGTGTTTTTTTCCATTGATAAAGATATGGACGAGGTCAGGAAAGTGATAAGACATTACGATGTTCTCTTCAATAAAATATCAGAAAAAACAGGGAATCATATTGAGAGAGAGGAAGTTTTTCTTTTGATTTTAGATGGTTTGGGAAAAGATATAGATTCTGTTGATGAAGAGCAGCTTAAAGAATTTTTCCGCCAGGTGGACGAACTTTTTTTACAGAATATGCCGGTTCTTTTATGGGAAAATATTGAGAAATTGTTGATCGAAATCAAAAATAAAAATAAAACTGCCAGCATTCTGAGTAACACAGCCTTCATTCACGGCGACTCATTGAGAAAGGTTTTGGAAAATCTTGGTCTGGCTCAGTATTTTTCGTTTATGATCTTTTCTGATGAAGTAAAAGCTTCAAAGCCGAATCTTCAGGTTTTTGATATGATGTTTAATCAAGTTAATGATCTCAGAAAACTTGATAAAGAACAGATTTTACATATCGGCGACAATAAAAAAGCCGATTATGACGGCGCAAAAACATTTGGAGTCAACGCACAATTGGTGAAATTTTAAAAAAGTTATGAAAAAAAGATATAGTTTACATAAAATTGAAAGTGAACTTAAAAGCCCTTTTGATGAGGGAAGTTACAGCAAATTCAAGTTTGGTGATACGTCCGTTGCAAGACAGTTTGCAGAGGAATTATTCCACGGATTTATTTCTGAGTTTAAGGAAGAATTGTTAAGTCAGGAAGAGATCATTCTGTTCCCAAGTCCGTATCATTCTATCCCGACGGCTTCCAATTTTCTCTGTTCTTATTTCAAAGAGCAGCTGAATTACTTCCTTTTCGAAAATGGAAAACCGGCTTGTCTGGAAGGTAAAATCCACAGAAAACAGACTTATGTAGAAGATTACGGCAATATGAGTTATGAGGAAAGGATCAACCTGATCTCGAATGACACTTATTACATCGATAAAAGCTTTGTAGACGGGAAATTCTGCCTTTTCATTGATGATATAAAAATCACGGGAAGCCACGAAAATACAGTCGATAAAATTCTGAAACATTACAACGTGAACGGCGAGTTTATTTTCGTATATTTTGCTGAGTTAATAAACAAGGAAATTCACCCGAAAATCGAGAATCATTATAATTATTTCAAAGTGAAAACCACGCAAGATCTGATTGAAGTGATCAACGGAAAAGATTTTCATTTTAATACAAGAATTACAAAATATATTCTGCTGATGCAGGATACGGATTTCGAAAAGATATATGACAACATTTCAGAAACCAAAAGAAACGAAATCCTGAGTCTGGCAATCAGCAACAATTACCATCTGGTAGAGGAATACAAACAAAATATTATTAAATTAAAAAATAAAGTACAATGGCGATCAACTTACAAAAAGGACAAAGACAAAACATTAATGCACCAAAATTCACTATTGGATTAGGCTGGGACTCGAACAATTCTTCCACGGGAGGCGCTTTCGATCTGGATGCATCTGTTTTTGTTTTGGGCGAGAATAAAAAATTAGTAGCGGATGAGTTTTTTGTTTTTTACAACAACTTGCAAACGCCGGACAAATCTGTGACGCACACTGGCGACAACCTTACAGGAGAAGGCGACGGCGATGATGAGCAGATCAAAATCGACCTTACAGGAATCGATCCGAGAGTGAAGGAAGCTGTAGTTGTGGTGACAATCCACGAGGCAGATTCCAGAAACCAAAACTTCGGTCAGGTTCGTAATTCATTCATCAGAATCTTTAACACAGATACCAATGAGGAAATTCTGAAATACGAATTGGACGAAGATTTTTCCATAGAAACAGCAGTGGAATTTGGCAGAATCTATGAAAGAAACGGCGAATGGAAATTCGAAGCCGTAGGAAACGGACAGCGAGAAGGATTGGCAAAATATCTAAGTTTATATCAATAATGGATTTACCTCAAGTTAATAATGCGGTCATTGATAAAAATGGCAATGTGGATCTGGCAAAGCTGGAGACTACCGATGTTCAGAAATACGACAGTCTTTCCGGATCGATAGACGAGCAGAATCCGAATTCTATCATCAATTTCGGATCAGAATTGCAGAATTCTCTGGCAAACCAAAGTGATTCTTTCCTTAACAACGTCAGAAAATCAAATTCCGGTGAAGTTGGAGATTTGATCAACAAACTATTGGTTGAACTTAATTATGTAGATGTTGACGAAATAGAAGGAAGTTCTGTGAAAAAATTCCTGAAAAAGATTCCGTTTTTGAGTAAAATGGTGTCGTCTGTGGAAACGCTTTTTGTGAAATATGACAAGATCATCAACAATATTTCGGACATTTCCAACAAGGTCAATGCCGGAATCATCAACTCTACAAAGGATAATGCGGTTCTTCAGACCATTTTCACCAGCAATGTTGAGTCTGTAAAGAAGATCGAAGATTACATTATCGCAGGAACGATCAGAATGCAGAAATCCAGCGAAGAACTGGCATTAATGGAAATTAATTCAGCCAATTATCAGGATTATCAGATCTCGGATAAGCGTGATTTTATTAACAGAATTGACAGAAGATTAGCGGATCTTAAGGTGGTTCGTTTTATCATTTTGCAATCGTTGCCACAAATCAGACTGATCCAGAATAACAACGTTTCTATTGCAGAAAAAGCGCAGACTATTTTGACAACTACACTTCCTGTCTGGAAAAACCAGTTGACTCTGGCCGTTGCAATGCACCGTCAGCAGCAGAATATTGATATTCAGAAAAAAGTGTCCTCTACAACAGAAGAGATTCTGAGAAAAAATGCGCAAAGATTACAGCAGAATACGATAGATGTTGCCCGCGCTAATGAGCAGACGATTGTTTCGATTGATACGCTTCGCGATACAACAAGCACGTTGATCAGCACTTTGAACGAGGTGAAACAAATTCAGCAGCAAGGAACACAATCCAGACAACAGCTTGATATTGAGCTGAAAAACCTTGAAGATACTTTAAAAAAGCAAATAAAAAATTCTTAAATAAAAGTTGAGCCAGGAGCAGGATATTTTAAAGAACAGTAAAAAAAGAATACAGAAACTAAAGCTTCTAAGTAAGTTTTTTCAAAAGGAAGATCTCATCAATATCATTATAAAGACAGAAGTGATCAATTCTTATTTTGAGTCCAAATTCATCGCCGGCCTGGACATCAATAAACTGGAGTTGTTTCATATCCAATATACTGATAGTCTGATAGTTCTGCTTGATAAAATTAAAAAGCAAAAGGAAGCTGGTATTCTTACGGCTTTTCAGGAAATAGATGCCAATGAGGATTATATCGAGGCATTTGTATCTCAGGAAAAGAACGGCCGGGATTTTAATACGGAAAGAAAATATCAGAATGCTTTGGTTTCAGACTTTTTAAGATCGGTTTATGAAAATCTGACAGGCATAAAAAGCAATATCGGTTATCAGAATATCAGACATCTTTCTAATCTATTTGCTTTGGAATATTACAGGAAATCTGAAAAAACAGATCATCTGCTTGGTCTTCCTGATGTCAAATATTATGAATTTGAAAGCGTAGATGTTGAACGAAAATTATTAGGAAAACTGAATGTCAATAATTTCAGAATCAGATTTATCTGTGGTTATATGATTAATGATCAGATCTTTGAATTATTCAGAATAGTAGAAACCGGTGAAGATTTTATCTGGAATCTGCAGACCAATCAGTTTTATCTTTTGGCGGAAGATATTGAGTTATTGCTCGACCGTTCTCCGAATACATCTTCCAAAACATCAATTGTAAGCGATCTGAAAAAAAGAAATCAAGAATTGAAAGCAAAAGCCGAAAAACTGAAAACCGAATTGCCGGAAGAAGTAATAACGCTTTTAGAAAAATATAAAGAAACCCTGGAAAGTCAGGAAATCCTGAACCAGGTGATTAGCATTGATGAGGAACTAAGTATTCTCAACTCGATGCTGAACTTAAATTTAAATAATAAAATACAATAAAAAATGGCAATTAACTTACAAAAAGGACAGAGAATAAGCCTTACAAAAGAAAATGGCACAACTTTACAAAATGTTTGTGTAGGCGTGAACTGGGGCGCAATCGAGAAAAAAAGCTGGCTGGGAACCGTTTCAAAAGAAGCCGTAGACCTGGATGCAAGCTGCATTTTGTTCGATGATGCAAAAAACACTTTGGACATCGTTTATTTCGGGCAGTTAAAATCTAAAGACGGTGCCGTAAAACACAGCGGAGATGATCTTACCGGCGATTTGTCCGGTGATGATGGTTTGGATAATGAGATCATTACTTTGGATTTTTCCAAACTTAGTTCCAACGTGAGCTATGTTGGTTTTGTCCTGAACAGCTACAAAGGACAGGATTTTAAGACAATACCTTTCGCTTCAATCCGTATCTATGAAGGAACTCCAACCAGAGTTACAGAAGTTTTTGCGACTTACAATATTGCAAAAGGTGACAATTTCGGAGGTCACGTTGCGATGGTAATGGGCGTTTTCTACAAAAAGAACGGCGAATGGAAATTCAATGCAGTTGGCGAACCTACAAAAGATAAAAAATTGCAGGACACGGTGGAAACTGTTAGGAAGAATTTTTTATAATTCTGCTAATTAACTATTTAACTAACTGATTACATGGATAAAAGTATTATCGATCTTCACCCGGGACTCGTAGCGGGTTTTGCAATAGTCGTATTTATTATGCTGCTGCTTGATCTTGGGATTTTTAACAAGAAGGCACACGAGGTATCTTCCAAAGAAGCAACCATTTGGACCATTATCTGGATTTCACTTTCAATGGCTTTTTCCGGTGTTGTATATTGGGTTTTCAACCAGGATGCCGGCGGCCACGATCTGGCTATTGAAAAGTTCACCCAATTTCAGGCTGCTTATTGGATTGAAAAAGCATTGTCTGTAGATAACTTGTTTGTCTTCATTCTGGTATTTGGATTTTTCAAAGTTCCGAGGTATCTGCATCACAAAGTTTTGTTTTGGGGAATTATTGGTGCCTTGATTTTCCGGGCGATTTTCATTTTCGCAGGCGTAGGTTTGATAGAACTGACCTATCTGCCGGAATGGATTGTTTTCGGAGTACCGGTACGAATCAATGTGGTGATGACACTTTTCGGGTTATTTCTTGTGTATGCCGGAATCAAATCCTGGGGTGATGGTGATGGCGATGAAGATGAGGATTACAGCGAAAGTGCTGGCGCAAGGCTAGTAAAAAGATTCTGGAAAGTTTCCGATAATTATGTTGGCGACAAATTTTTTACGGTACAGAACGGGATCAAAATGGCGACGCCTTTGTTGCTCGTTGTAGCAGTAATTGAGTTTACGGATGTTTTGTTTGCAGTAGATTCCATCCCGGCTATTTTTGCGATTTCCAAAGATCCGTTTATTCTTTACACATCGAACATTTTTGCAATTTTGGGATTAAGATCACTTTACTTTTTGCTATCCAATTTCATCCATATGTTCAGCAAATTGCCTTATGGGCTGGCCATTATTCTGAGTTTCATTGGGGTTAAAATGATCATTTCTCCGTGGTACCATATTTCTTCTCCCATCTCGCTAGGGATAGTCGGGGGTATATTAATTTTGTCTGTTCTTATTTCAATCATGTTTCCCGACAAAGAAGAAAATGGTGTTGGATAATTATGATTAGATAATAATTTATAGATTTTAAGTTTAAATAAAATAAAGTGGATAATGAAATTATCCACTTTATTCGTTTATAATGGTTATTTTACAGTTTAATAATAATTGCATTACCAGGTAATTATATGGTATATTTTGAAATTCCATTTATAAAAATAAAGAGGGCAAAAAATTGCCCCCTTCAATTAATTAATCCGCATTTTATTCGCAGATAATCAGTGTCTTAACATCAATAATTCTGCCAAATATCTATCTGATTTGTTCTAAAAGTAAATTTTTTTAATAGAAATTAAAATAAAATAGGGAGACCAACAAAGCGTCCCCCTACTTACTTCTTAAAAAACTATATATAACAGTGAATGGTATTTTTAAATTATCAATTATTCTGCCAAAATTTAATTTAATAAAAATCAGAGCAAAAAATATTTACTCTGATTCAAATCTGGTTTTAATAAAAGTATAGTTAGTTTGTAGGAATTGTTTGTTTTATTTCTTCCAAAGTTGCAGTGCTGGGCAGACCTTTTACACTATTATTTTGTTTGTTGTTTGTAGTCCTGGTCACTTTACGATTCGGAATGGTTGTCAGAACTTCGTCAAAACTTGCTGTGTTGGCAATTAGTTTTCCTGAAGTACCGTTCGCTTTTTTTTGTGGAGTTGAGCTTTGCTTTTTAACTTCCAGACCCTGTTCGGATGCCAGTAGAGAGACTTTGGTTTCAGCTTTTTTCTCGCTGCTTTGTTTCAACATTTTCATCTCGATGGCTTTTGCTTCTCTAATGGCTTTGATGTCATCTTGTTTTTCGACCGATTTATTTTCCTGAGCATGCAAAGAAACGATGCCTGCAAGAAGAAATGTTGTGATATATAATGTTTTCATTTTGATTGATTTTTATTTGATGCTTACTAATACTTTGATTTTTCCGATGCCATTCTGATCATAATCTTGTAGTGCTTTTCCAAGAACCTGACCTATCTGGACTTTTTTAGGATCCCCTTTCATAGCAACGCCGGAGGTTGAAGATGTTACCAGAAGATCACCACGTTTGATGTTGCCGCCTTCCAGACAAACTTTGGTAGGAATCACGCCGATGACACCCATTGGCACTTTGCCGATTAATTCAGAATCTACATTTTCTTCGGTTAAAAGAACACCCGGTTTTGTAGCATAGACTCCGGCTACAAGAGTAGAATAGGGCTCTGAGGATTTTTCGATGGTGCGGTCTGTATTGGTAGAAATGACCAAGATATCACCTGGTTCGTAATTGGCGGTATTACCTTCTACATCAAATGCCTCTGCAAGGTCGGCACCACTATTCTGAGTTCCGCCGTTGAAGAAACCGGTTCCGCTTTTATTAATGCGCGCTACATTTGTACTGCCACTTTGGAAAGTAGCAATGTTTCCTGAAGCTCCAGTATGATTTACAAAAAGTCCTGTCCCTGTTCCGGCATTGGTAACAGATACTACCGCTTGAGAATTAGCAGTATTGAAGTTTCTGAAATAACCTGCTCTACCAGTTCCAAAATTTGGAACCCATCCATAGATTGCACTTCCAGTTCCGTCAACACTTGATTCTACACCATCTCCTAAATTCTTGGCATTGGCAGTGATTCCGTTTCCGTTTCCGTTGGCTAAAGCGATTAAAGCAGGTCCGTTACCGGAAGCATTGCTGGCATAGAACAAACCTCCGAAACCTCCTGTTCCCACAGATTCTCCATAGACTCCCGCAGTTCCGAAGTTGGCAAATTGTGAATTGACTTTTCCGTGCACAGCAGGTGAAGTTCCACTGGTATTATCTACAAAAAAGTCTCCTGCAATACCATTTCCTGTGTTTGTCGAAGTAAGAACCGGATTGGTATTAGAAGTATTAAAGTTTTTAAATTCTGCCGCTTTTCCTGTACCAAAACTAGGAATCCAGCCGTAGATAGCGCGTCCGTTTCCATCTACATTGGCTTCTATAGCATCACCATCTTTGCCTGCGTTTGCTAAGATTGCATCGCCGTTTCCGTCTGTAAGAGCAACCAAAGCACGGCCATTTCCACTTGTGTTTGATGAATAAAATAATCCGCCAAATCCACCGGTTCCGGAAGCAACGCCAAAGACGCCGGCCGCACCAAAGTTTCCAAAGATGGTTTTGGTTTCACCTCTTACTGCAGCACTCACACTATTTGTATTATTAGAAAGGAAAGAAGCGACATTTCCCAAAGTATTATCGGGAATATTCCCTGTGCTGTTGGATTCTACTTCGAAGGTATTTCTGTCATTATTTTGATTGAGATTTTCAAATCTTCCGGCACGACCAGTACTTCCGCTGACACCAACCTGTCCAAAAACGCCGACACCGGTACCTGATGTGTTGGTCGCTAAAAATCCACGAACTCCGTATCCTGCACCATCATTTCTGCCGACCACTGCACCTGCAATTCCGCTGGTTGTTCTTCCGACAATTGCTTCTCCATTCCCATTGTTGTCTCCTATGATTCCCGCAGAAGATTGCTGGCTGGTTATTCCCTGGACAGCAAATCCGCTTCCTGTTGAACTCGTTACACCATTCCCTGATCCTGAAGAAGAAATATTTATTACTGTTCCGTTTCCTAAAGTAGAAGCATTCAGAACATTATTATTATTCGCATTATTTGTGATAGCAATATTGGCTGCAATGCCATTGGTACTGGTTGCGTTAAGCCCTGTTCCGGTATTACTGTTTGCAAATACACCGTACCCTGAAGCTGAGGAGTTTCCGTAAACACCCAAACCATCAGGTGTTACGCCATATACGCCCCATCCGCTTCCTGCCTGAGATCCCCAGACACCAATTCCCAAACCGCCTGTTCCGCTATTGAGACCCCGTACGGCTGAAGAAAATCCACCCGGCGCAACATTGGTGATCATCCCTCTCACTGCTGCAACACTGGAAGTTGATGTATTGTTGATACCCTCCACAGAAGTTCCGTCACCGTCATTAGTTAACGAAAAAAGAGTAGAGGCATTGTTGGTTGTAGCGGTATATGGTAAGGTTAAACTTCCGCCACCACCGCCACCGGAAGTTTTTGCATACAAAGCATAAGGAACGCTTAACAGCTGGCTTGTTCCAGTGATGGTGTAGTTGGTTCCGCCAGCCGGATCTGTTTCGGTTTTAAGATAATAACTGTTTGATCCCCAGTTGATAGAATTGAAAGTTCCGCTGATCACAGTTCCCGATCCAATCACCAGACTTACCAATCCATTAACATTTGTGGTTCCGGTTACTCTTTCGGAATAGACTGCTGTCCCTGCTGCTGATCCTTGTAAAACACTTACTCTTACAGCCACATTCTGGTTGGTCAATAGTTGTCCGGATGCATTTCTGACAATGGCCTGATAGCTCATTTTTTCAGGAGCCTGCGCAGAAACCATATAGGTTCCGAATGCCAAAGCTGCTATTAGTACAATTTTTTTCATGAGATTTATTTTTTAATGATTTTAAAGGTTTTGATGTTTCTATTATTTTGGAATACCTGAATGATATAAACCGAAGCAGGAATCTCCGTCATATTAAGTTCTGTTTTCTGCTGAGTAAGATTTCCGGATTTAATTTGTCTTCCTTGAGAATCAAATAGCACATACCGAGAATCGTGGAAGTTTTCTTTCCCGAAATCAACGTATAAAAAATCTCTCACAGGATTAGGATACAGGAGAACGTTTTTCTCCGGAATAGATTCATTATCCACTTCCAGAACTGTAATTTCGTAGGCTTGCTGGACGCCTTCCATCACCTCCTGACTGCCTCCCTTCTGAGAATATGCAACCTGGCCAACGCTGTAAGAAATGCTGCCGGCTGCTCCCGCTGCTGTAGTTCCCGTTGCAAGAACCGCTGTCTGAGCTTTCATCAATCCGAAAGGGACGACTAAAAGCGTCAGAAATTTCATTAATAAGTTTTTATTCATTTTATAAGTTTTAAAATTTTTATCGAAATTATAGAGAATAGTATCCTGCGAAAACTTGTAATAGACGAACTACATTTTAAATAGACCAATGACTTTTTTTTACTAAATTTGATAAAACAAGCAGGCAATAATGGAAAAACTGAATAGTATTATTGTTGACGACAACGAGATCGATAGATTGACAGTTTTGTCCTTTGCAAAGAGATTTCCGGTCTTTAATATTCTCGGAAGTTTTTCTGACTCTGATGAAGCGTTAAAGACGATTGAGAGTGATCCTGTCGATATATTATTTCTAGATATCGATATGCCTGGTTTGTCCGGTGTGGAGCTTCGTAAAAAAGTCAAACATATTCCCGCTTGTATTTTCATCACGTCTCATCCGGAGTTTGCCGTAGAAAGTTTTGAATTGGAAACCCTCGATTTTATCGTAAAACCTTTGAAATTTGATCGTTTTGAGCAGACCGCCCGGAGAATTGAAGATTTTTTCGAGATGAGAAACAAAGCCAGCCTTTTCGAATCCAGTATTGGCGGTGATGTGATTTATATTAAAGAAGGACATGAGCAGATCAAAATAAAACTCCACGAGATCCTTTATCTGGAAGCTTTGAAGGATTATACTTTGATTGTAACACCTCAAAAAAGATATTGCGTGCTTTCCAGCATTGGCCTTCTACTGAAGGAAATCAGTTTTCAATCCTTTATCCGTGTCCACAGGAGTTTTGCGGTACAGAAACAGTTTATTAATAAAATCAATACGCACGAGATTATTCTCAATAATAATCTTGCAATACCGGTTGGCAGAAGTTTTAAAGACAATCTGAAGTTTTTATTATGAAGAAAATTCTGCTTTTCCTCACGCTTCATCTGTTTGCTTTTTCATTTTCCCAAAAGCAGCCGGATCTTGCACAATATAAAAACATCAATAACAAACTAAAAAACTGGTACGAATACTGTAAAGCACTGGCAGAAAAGGAAAAATATACCATTTTAATAAATAGAGCTGAAGTTGGGATTCAGATTGCTAAAAACAACCCAAAATATTTAGGCAAATTTTATTTTTATAAAGGTTATGGCTATGAATATACTGATAATCAATATGAAAAAGCAACCGAATATTTTGAAAAATCTTTAAAATTATCCCACCGTACAAAAGATATAAAACAGGAAACTCTGGCACTGATGCGGTTGAATTATATGTATTATTCGCTAAAAGAGCATAAGAAAGCTGAGAATCTCATCCAATACATCAAAAAAATAGTTGATACAATTCACGATTCGGATTCCAAGGGAATTTTGCTGGGAAGCTTGGGCGAATATTACCTGGACAGATCTGAGTTCGAAAATTTTATCAATTATAAGCTTAAGGCCATTGATTATTTGAAGGTTGATAAAAAAGCAGACTCACTGAAACTTAATAATATTGGTGTTTCCTATCTTCAGATTGCCGATGCTTATAATGATATGAAGCAATATGAAAAATCTGTTGAATATTCCAACTATGCGAGACCTTTTCTTAATAAATCCGACGGTGTTGCATTTTTATACAACTCATTGATAGAAGCTTACACACATTTAGGAAATCTGGAAATGGCTAAGAAAAATTATCTCGCTTTGTACGAACTGGCGAATAATAATCCGATGCTGGATCTCAACGTAAGTTATGCCAACAGGAATATGGCAGAATTTTATCTGGAGAAAAACCGACTGGAACTGGCTGATGATTATGCCGATAAGGCACTTTTTTTCGCTGTGAAATCCAAAGATGAGGAGATCGAAATGGAAGCCGATGTGATCAAAGGAAAAGTACTCCTCGAACAGAAAAAATATAAACCCGCAATCGAAAGACTCAATCAGGCTCTTAACTTCGCTTATGTTTACGACAAACGATCTTTTGCAGAAGTCAATAAAAAATTATCAGAGGCTTATGCGGCACAAAATCAATGGGAAAAAGCCTACTATTTTCATAAAATTTATACGCAGACCAATGATTCTCTTTCTATAGAAGCCGGGAAAAAAAGTCTCGCAGATACTGAAGCAAAATATCAGAATAAAAGCAAACAGCAGGAAATAAAATCACTTTCTGCCGAAAACACAATCCACGAACTAAGCATCAAAAATGCTAAAAAACAACGCCTCTATCTTACTTCCGGTTTGATCTGTATTGCCATTATCGGAGGTCTGCTGTATAACCAAAGCAGAAACAGAAAAAAGATTAATAAAAAATTATCTTTTCTGAATTCGGAATTAGAAAAAGCAAATAAGAATAAAATGAGGTTTTTTGGCATTCTGAATCACGATCTCAGAAGTCCGGTTGTTTCGCTTATTCATTTTCTCAACCTTCAAAAGGATGCGCCGGAATTGATTGATCCTGAAACCAAAATCAGACTAGAAAAACAAACTTCCGAAGCTACTGAACAGCTCCTGACACAGATGGAAGATCTGCTGTTGTGGAGCAAAGGACAAATGGAAAACTTCGAACCTAATAAACGATTTTATAATATTAATGAGATCTTTAACGAAATTGAAAAAGAATTTGTCTGGGCTTCCAATGTAAAAATTGAATATGAAATCCTGTCAAATCTTAAGATTTTTACAGATAAAGAATATCTTAAAACCATTATCAGAAATCTGATGAGCAATGCCGTAAAAGTGCTTCAAAATGTTCCTGACCCAAAAATTGTTTGCAAAGTATGGGATCAGGGCGATTTTCATTTTATTCTGATAAAAGACAACGGCGGCGGGACTAATATTGAAAAATTCCGGGCTTTGTATGATGATAAAATTAGCATCGGCACAACCAAAGGTTTGGGAATGCACGTGATCCGCGACCTTTGCAAAGCGATCAATTGTACAATCGATGTGAAATCAGACACAAAACTTGGTGAAACCAAAATTATGTTACGCATAATAAAAGTGTAATTTTTTTTGAATTTTGATAATCTTAATTTTACCGTTCAATTGTTAAAGTTTGTCTTTTCTAAGGAAAACCAATGTGTTTAATATTTTTTGGCAACAATTTTGTTAAGTAGTCATTACCTATATATAATCACAAACATTTTCACAATATGGAAGCCACAGAACTTAGACTCAACAATTTGGTCATCTATGAAGATGAGATCGTACCGGTAGTCGGGATGGAAAATAAAAATAATGGTCTTTTTGTAAAGATTGATTCCTTCACGGCGGTAGATCAAAAAAAGCTGAAACCTATTGCGTTAACAGCAGAATGGTTTTCAAGATTGGGATTCAAGGAAGTTTATCGTTCATCCACAAGAGTTCGATTTGACCTGCCAAACTATTGCAGATTTGATTTTGACCTGAGTTCCAATAAGATCCTTGAAGGATTTTTGTTCTTCGGAAACTATATCAAATGCAATTATCTCCATCAGTTGCAGAATATCTATTTCACACTCACGGGTGAGGAACTGAAAATTGAGCACAATTTTACACAAAAAGAAATCGTAGCTTAAAAAATAGAAACCTGATTTGTAAAAAGATCAGGTTTTTTTATTTAAAATTATGAAATAAAAAATCTGAGTTGCCGCTTCTAAGTTCTAACATCTTTCCTTACTTTTGTTTAAAATTATTTAGAATTGAAAACCCATTTCATCGCTATCGGCGGATCTGCAATGCACAATCTTGCCATTGCTCTCAAAGATAAAGGCTATCAGGTAACAGGATCAGACGACGCTATTTTCGAACCTTCGAGATCGCGTTTGGAAAAAAAAGGAATTCTTCCCAAAGAATTAGGTTGGTTTCCGGAAAAACTGACTTCTGATATCGACGCTGTAATTCTGGGAATGCACGCCCACGCCGATAATCCGGAATTAGCAAAAGCGAAAGAACTAGGTTTGAAAATATATTCTTATCCGGAATTTCTTTACGAACAATCCAAAGAAAAAACCAGAGTTGTCATCGGCGGTTCTCACGGGAAAACTACGATTACATCTATGATTCTACACGTTCTTAATTTCCATCACAAAGATATTGATTATATGGTTGGAGCACAATTGGAAGGCTTCGACTGTATGGTGAAGATTACGAATGATAATGATTTTATGATCCTTGAAGGCGACGAATATCTGTCTTCACCGATTGATTTAAGGTCCAAATTTTTACTCTATCAACCCAATATCGCGTTGGTTTCAGGAATTGCGTGGGATCATATTAATGTTTTCAAGACTTTTGATGATTACATCGATCAGTTCAGAAAATTTGTGGCGAGCATCACACCAGGCGGTGTCTTAGTCTATAATGAAGAAGATGCAGAAGTGGTGAAAGTGGTGGAGTCTGCTGAAAATTATTTCCGAAAAATCCCTTACAAAACGCCAGCTTACAAAATAGAAAACGGAATTGTCAATTTGAAAACCGATATGGGCGATATTCCTTTATCAGTTTTCGGAAAACACAATTTGCTGAATATGGAAGGCGCAAGATTCATCTGTTCTCAATTGGGAATAATGGAGGAAGAGTTCTACGAAGCGATTATGAGTTTCAAAGGGGCTTCCAAGCGTCTGGAAAAAGTTGAAAGACCTGACGGAGGTTTGCTCTACAAAGATTTTGCCCACGCACCAAGCAAAGTGAAAGCAACAGTTGCCGCTTTTGCAGAACAGTTTTCTAAAACCGAGACTTTCGGCTTTTTAGAATTGCATACTTATTCAAGTCTTAATCCGGTTTTCCTTGAGCAATACGATCACGCTTTGGATGGTTTAGACAACGCCGTTGTTTTCTATTCGGAAGATGCGTTGAAGATCAAAAGAATGGATCCGATTTCGCCGGATTTGATTAAAGAAAAATTCAAAAATGAAAACCTGAAAGTCTTTACCAATGCAGAAGATCTTCACGCTTACTGGGAAACTTTAGACAAATCCAAAGGTGCTTTTGTGATGATGAGTTCCGGTAATTTCGGAGGCTTGGATTTGACGAAATAAATTTTATTAAATATAAATTATCAATCTTTTGAATTAATTTTCAGAAGGTTTTTTTATTTGTCACACTAGGCGGAGTTGAAGTGTTTATCAGTAATTTCAAAGTCCCATTATCAATCAATCCTTCATTTCGAAACAAAACTTTCCCATTTGTATCAATCAAAATCCAAGTCGGATAAACCGGTTTTTTGTTTGATGAAACTTCGACTGCCAATTCGTGAATGCCAGAATTTCCATTCAAAATGTAATCATAACTTTCACCCAAAAAAGTAATAGATTCTTTATATTTTTCAGGATTGAAAACGAGGAAATAGACATTCTTTTCCAACAGATTTTTCACTTCCAAATCTTTCTCAATCTGATATTTTTGAATTTTACAAATCGAACACCAATTGGTTTTTATATAAATTAAAATCGGTTTTTCTAATTTATCAGGCAGATTTTCAAACCCATAATTTTTCAATTCCTGAGAATGAAAAATCCCGAATGTCATTAATAATATGAAACTTAATACTTTCATCATCTAATCTATAATCTAACTTCTATCTTATCTGATAACGAATCCCTAAAAACGTCCTGATTCCCTGCATTGAAGCATAACCATAAGTCGTATCAAAAGTATAACCGTAAGGATTGTTCGCAACATCATCCACCTGATTGTCAAAAGGATCAAAAGGTCTCAGAATTGGATTTTTCGGAGTGAAGTTTAACAGGTTTTTTACGCCGCCATAAACTTCAAAACCATTATCAAATTTCTTGGTGACTTGAATATTCGCTAAAGTAAACCAAGGCGAATATTCCGGTCGGAAATCATCGGGAACGACGGGTAATCGCATTGGTCCGTAGAATTGTCCTGTTAAATCAATTGATAATTTATTTTTAAACTGATAACTCAAACTGTATGTTCCGCTCCATTTCGGGGCGTGCAATTGCTGATTTTTTACGCCTGAATTTTCCGAATAAACTTCCATATAAGTTACTCCTAGCATCAATTGAATTGGCAATGTCCAGTTCGTACTGATGTCTGCAGAAATTCCTCGTGAAATGGCGTGTCCTGAAAGATTGTCATAAATAATTTTATCAGGCTCAGAATCAAAATCACCCATAATTTTGTTATTGAAATAAGAATAAAATCCGTTCATATCTACATTAATAAAATAATCTTTGATTGGAATTTTCATCAGATAACTCAGATTTGTATTTAGAGATTTTTCCGGCTTCAAATCATCTTTGACAACCACTTCTCGTGAACCGGTCAGCGCAGCGTGGTCTTCCGTAAAAAGATTCACAACCCGGAAACCTGTTCCAAAACTTAACCTCAAAGTATGATAAGGATTGGGCTCAAATTTCCACGCAACTCTCGGCGAATGCACAGATTTGTGAACTTTATGATAATCATATCGGTAACCTAAAAGCAAGGTGTTTTTATCATTAATTTCCCATTCGTCTTCTAGGTGCAATCCATAAATCGGAGATTTCATTGGCTGATTTTCTTCTATGGAGTTTGCAGTTCCTGGTGTATTGTCATCATAAAAAGTCGATTTCAGAGTAGTTCCGCTTTTCAACAGATGTTTCCCCAATTGTTTTTCCCAATTGAGCTGCAGAAACAAAACTTTCTGTGTCGCTAAGTAAGCTGTATTTCCGTAATACGAATCCTGATGGTGATAGTTATATGAATATTGAAGCAGTAATTTCTCTTTCAAAGGCAATTGATAAATTCCAAAAAACTCAAAACGGTTGGTGTAAATACTTTCGCCATAAACATCGTCCGAACCTCGGTTTCTCTTCTGCCATTGCATTTCGCCACCAAATCGGTCTTCATAAAAATATCTGAAAGCGAAACTTGCCAGTCGGTTTTCTTTTCTTTTAAAATTCCATTTGTTAAAAACAGAAATTCGGTTTTGGAGAGGCGTATCTGTGAAATTATCTTTATTCTGGTCGATTCTGTTTCCGAAATAAAAATAATTAAGACTCAATAAACTTGAAAAATTCTTATTCTCAAAAACTTTTTTAGCAATGTCAAGATTGACTTCGCCTTGATTCCCAGTCATTATATCTGTAGCAAAATCCGGCGCTTGTAATGCATTTTTTGTAATGATATTAATGATTCCGCCCATCGCTTCAGAACCATAGATAGATGATGCAGGACCTTTCGTAATCTCGATTCTGTCAATCAAACTATTCGGAATTCCGCTGAGTCCGTAAACTGTGGAAAGTGAACTTACAATCGGCATTCCGTCAATCAAAATCATTGTGTAAGCGCCTTCTAAACCATTGATGTGAATATCGCCCGTATTACAAACCGCACAATTCAATTGAGGTTTCACGCCGTTTACCATCGCAATAGATTCAAAAATGTTAGGTGTCGGATTTTTCCTGAAAAATTGCTGGGAATAGATATCCGTCGAGATTGTACCTTTCAGTTTCTTCACAGAAAATTGAGTTATGGTCACTTCATCAATATCCTTCGAAGTTTTGGAGGAATCGGCATTAGAAATCTTAACCGAATCATTAATTACAGATTCGACCTGAGCATTAATAAAAACCGATAAAAATATAAATAATAAAAAAGTTAATTTCATAAAATAAAATTGTTAGACAAAACTAACAATTTTATTAGAAATAAAAAATTTAGAATGGAATTTAATTTTCAGACACAAAAAAACTCACCAAAAATTGATGAGTTTTAATTTATAATTTGTCAGTTCAAAGCCTTGAAAACTTCTTAGATTGTCAGTCTGAGACTCTCGAAGACCAATGAATACTAACTTCTTCTGCTCATAAAAATTCTGAGAATATACCAGAACAAAAGCATTATCGAGGCAAACATCTGCAAAGCTGCGCCCACATATTGGTTTTTGTTATAGATATTTTTAATGTTGTAAGTCTCATAAAGAATACTTGCACTCGCCAATCCAACCATCGCCAAAGAGAACCAAAGCCCAAGATTGAACCCGAAAATTGCGCCGACCACAATCACGCCCAAGGCAACAAATCCGCCAATCACAATAATATTCCTAAGAAAAGAAAAATCTTTGTTCGTCATAAAAACCGCGGCAGTCAAACCGGCAAACATAAAAGCCGTTACCAGCGCCGCTTGCGTAATCACTTCCGGTGCGTACAAACTTGCGATTCCCAACATCGGCAAAAAGATGACGGCTTCTATCAAAACGTACAATCCCAATCCCAAATACTGCGTGTTTTTGGAAACCGAAAAAGATAGTTTCGTCGCCAGCATAGACGCTAACCAAAAAACGCCGATAACTGCCAACCAGATATATTTTCCTGTCACCATTGATAAAACCGTCTCCAATGGAATCGTTTTCAACAACAAATATTCCACCGCTCCAAACGCCAAAATCGCCACTGCGACGTGCATATAAGTTTTTCTGTAAAATTCTGCTCTTTCGATTTCTGAAATTTCAGAAACCATTAATGAATCATTCATTTGTAAAAATTTTATTATTCTCAAAGATAGGATTTTCTCAATAACCACAAATTTCCGACTATTTAATCTTTTAATTATTTTAATCTTTTGATTTTATTTGGGCAGCTTTATCCGTCTTCCACTCTCGCTATTTTTTGCCAAAGCATTTCCAACGCAAAAAAAATGAGCTCCGTTCAAGTCGGGCTGCAGCTTCGCAATAGTTCAAGATTTGTCTATCAATCAACTTTTGTCATCCAGTTCAAATCTGCAAAATTTGCGTCATCTTCGAGAAACTAAAAATCTTAGCTAAGCGAAAGCGCCTTTATCTCAATACATTATTGATTTTAAAGGAATCGATGAATCTTTGATTTGCGAACCTTAAAATATTTTCAATAATTTCAAAAAAACTTAGCGCTCTTTGCGTTCAAAAATAAGTTACAATCTAATTCTCAAAAAAATATTACATTTGAGAAAAGCCAAATCCAACAAAATGAGATACGTTCAGTTAGGTAAGATTCCACCAAAAAGACACACGATTTTCAAATCCGAAGACGACCAATTCTATTACGAGCAACTCTTTGGAACAGAAGGTTTTCACGGCATTGCGTCGTTGTTGTATCACACGCATCGCCCGACTCAAATCAAATCAATCGGCGAAGCAAAAGACGTGACACCGAAAATTGCTGTTGAGAAAAACGTGACACCAAGAATGATAAAAGGTGCAAAAGTCACTCCTGAAGATGACTTTTTGGAAAGCCGAAAGGTTTTGATGCTAAACAACGATTTGAAAATGGGTCTTGCAAAACCAAGAAAATCCCCTGATTATTTCTATAAAAATTCAGAATGTGACGAGTTACTTTTCGTACACGACGGAAAAGGAATCCTGAAAACAATGCTCGGAAATATCGATTTTTCAGTCGGCGATTATCTCATCATTCCAAGAGGAACAATTTATCAGTTGGAATTGGAATCCGAAGAAAACGTTTTCTTATTCATAGAAGCACATTCTCCGATTTATACACCCAAACGTTACCGGAATGAGTTCGGACAATTGCTGGAACATTCGCCATTTTGTGAGCGCGATATTGTTCCGCCCACTTTCGTGGAACCGAAAAATGAGAAAGGTGATTTTCTCATTAAAGTCAAAAAGGAAAACCAAATTACAGATTTCATTTATGCCACGCATCCATTCGATGTGGTTGGTTGGGACGGTTATTTTTATCCTTATAAATTCAATATCAAAAACTTCGAGCCGATTACGGGGAGAATTCATCAGCCGCCTCCAATTCATCAGAACTTTGAAGCTCATAATTTTGTAGTTTGCTCATTTTGTGCAAGGATGTATGATTATCATCCTCAGGCAATTCCTGCACCTTACAACCATTCTAACATCGATTCAGATGAGGTTTTGTTTTATACAGAAGGAGATTTTATGAGCAGAAACCACGTGGACTTGATGGATTTTTCACTTCATCCGGGCGGAATTGTTCACGGTCCGCATCCCGGCGCAATGGAAAGAAGCATCGGCAAAAAGTCTACCGACGAATATGCAGTGATGGTTGACCCATTCCGACCTTTCAAATTGACGGAAGAAGCGATAAAAGTGGAGGACCCTAGTTACAAGACGAGTTGGCTGGAAGATTAAATTAGAAGATAAAGGCTGACAGAAATGTTAGCTTTTTTGATTTATTTTTTTATTTAATAATTAGCTTCCGGCAAACATACTTCCGAAAATTCCGACTGCCAGCTCTATCCAAATTAATGAAACAATAGCTAAGGTCATTAAAATTAAAATAATTCTACCTTCTTTAGTCTTGATTTTATCTAATATCAAATTGATAATAAAAGCTGTCCCAAAAAGAATAACTCCGGCAATGATAAAATCAGATAAAGTCCAGCTGAATTCCCAACTGATGCAGGTAAAAATGAAAACAACAGTTAATATAATTACAGGAATAAGATAAATAATAAAATGTCTTTGATTTTGTGTGATCATAATTTTAATTTTTAATTCAATATATAAAGAACTTTGAATTACAAAGTAAATAAATATTATTCTGATTTTCAAAAATTATTTTCATTTTTTTATTTGAAGCAAAATATGACTTTTTACCAAACTGATAACGCTCATTTTTTTCTGTATCTTTAAGATATAAATTTGTAGAAAATATAAGAGCTATGATCAATTATGTTAGCGCAGAAGAAGCTGTTTCAATCATAAAAAACGGCGACAGGATCTTTGGACACGGAAGTGCCTGTACGCCAAATCTGTTATACAATGAATTGGCAAATCAATCTTCCCGTTTAAAAGGTGTGGAAATGGTTTCCATCACGCAGCAAGGCAATGTGGAGATCGCAAAACCTCAATATAAAGACAGTTTTTATATCAATTCCTTATTTACTTCTACGCCTGTTCGTGAGGCTGTGAATTCTGAAAATGGTGATTACGTTCCAATCTTCCTTAGTGAAATTCCAATTCTTTTCAAAAACGGGATTTTGCCGATCGATGTGGCTTTAATTACAGTTTCGCCTCCGGACAATCACGGATATTGTACTTTGGGAACTTCAGTTGACGTTGCCAGAAGTGCTATTGATACGGCAAAAAAAATCATTGCAATTGTGAATCCGAAAATGCCAAGAACACACGGTGACGGGATGATCCATGTCAACCGAATTGAAAAATTAGTCTGGAGCGAAGAAGATCTTTTAACTATCAATTACAGCGAAAAAGTGGGCGAAGAAGAAATGAAAATCGGTAGAAATGTCGCTGAACTCATCGATGATAAAGCTACGATTCAAATGGGAATTGGAACCATTCCGGATGCTGTTTTGCAATGTCTTCACAACCACAAAGACCTTGGCGTTCACACAGAAATGTTAAGCGATGGTGTTATCGATTTGATTACGAATGATGTCATTAATAATAAATACAAAGGTACTCACGCCAACAGAACGATTACGAGTTTTTGTTTCGGAACCAGAAGGTTGTATGATTTTGTAGATGATAATCCGGCTGTTGCGTTTATGGATGTTCAACACGTTAATTTTCCGATTAACATTATGAAGAACAAGAAGATGCACGCAATCAATTCAGCAATTGAAATTGATCTTACCGGTCAGGTTTGTGCAGATTCTATCGGAACTTATCAGTTCAGCGGGATTGGCGGGCAAATGGATTTTATGCGTGGTGCCGCACTTAGCGAAGGTGGAAAGCCAATCATGGCATTGTCTTCCAGAACCAAAAAAGGAGTTCCGAGAATCGTTCCTTTTCTGAAACAAGGCGCAGGTGTGGTAACAACCAGAGGCCATATCCATTATGTTGTGACAGAATTTGGGACGGCATATCTTTATGGCAAAAATCTAAAACAAAGAGCTCAGGCTTTGATAGAAATTTCTCATCCCGATGACAGAGAAATGCTGGAAAAAGCAGCTTTAGAAAGATTCAAATAGATGTAAAAAAATTTTAATTTCTTAGATTTTCTTGTATATTTGATAGAACACAAGAAAGAAAATTAATTGAAGTCTATATACAATCTATTAAAGCAAGAAATACGCCAGCATAAAAGAATTAGGAACTCTATTCTTGGCGATTCAAATCCTTGGAAAAGAAGCCATTACATTATACTTGCTGAGATCATAAAAGAAGAATTGTCTCAAAAAGAAGAGCTGAAGAATGAGAAGAAGTTTGAACTCGGAACCAGTATTTCGCATATTACTCTTCAACGCTTTTTTGAAAGTGACTATGATTATAAAACTCATAACGACCTTCGTTTTTTGAAAACGCTGGACAAAATATGCATTTTTCTGGGATTCAAAAATCTGAATGCTTATGTGTTGAGTGTAAAGGAAAACAATCTTTACAATGAGAATATTTTCAGCAAAGAATTGACTACGGATATAGTTTACAGATATTGCCAGACCAATTTTGAATTTTTCAAATATTTTCCGGAACTGAGGCTGGAAGTTTTCAATGATCTTATTTTTCCCGAAGCGCCATTCATAGAAAGAATAAAAAATTATAGTTCAAAGTTGTGCGAAAAAGGACTGAAACTTTTTACAAATAATAACCGGTCCAATTTCGAAATATTCGACCTGGATGTCATTTCAGAAGAAGCAGATAAAATGGTAATCAAAACCCAGGAATTCTGGAATCTTGTTTTTGTTGTAGAAGAAACGGGAGAAGAGTATATTGTAAATGAACTCAATACTCAGATCTATTTTATAAGGAATATTAACAATAATTGGAAGATCTGGGATAATTACAATCCGAATTCTGGATTGTTGAACGATAGAATATACAAAAAGCCGCATTAGTACGGCTTTTTTTTGATTTGTGTTTTTAGAATCTGTGTAACTCTTTGGCAAATGTAATACTAGAACAAAGCAGAACAATAAACTTAAGTGTACTTAAAAGTACATATTATAATATTTATATATTTATTTGAGTTTTAATATAAAATAATTAGCTTATGTTAATTATGGTTATTATTAAAGTTTAATTATTTGATATTCATATAATTATTCATAATGTGCAATCGATTACAAAGTGTAATTTATTTTAATTATAACCTAATATTAATTTCTAATTCAAAATCATAAACTAACAATTGTTAGTTTATTTCTGAAAAATTGTTATCTTGGCTACAATAGATATAAAAGTAAAAAGTAAAATGTCAACACTCACTTTTGCCGAAAAGATCGCACAAGCCGAGAATTTTCTCCCGATCAACGGAACAGATTATTTAGAATTTTATGTGGGAAATGCCAAGCAGGCCGCCCATTTTTACAAAACTGCATTCGGTTTCCAGTCCGTCGCTTACGCAGGTCCGGAAACTGGCGTGCGTGACAGGTCATCTTATGTCCTTCAGCAAGGCAAGATCCGATTGGTTTTGACTTCAGGACTTAAATCAGATTCCCCAATTTGTGAACATCAGAGAAAACACGGCGATGGTGTAAAAATTCTTGCCCTTTGGGTAGATGATGCCGGAAAAGCTTTTGAAGAAACTACAAAACGTGGCGGAAAACCATATCTGGAACCTCAGACTTTGACCGATGCCTTTGGCGAAGTTAAAATGTCTGGCATCTATACTTATGGCGAAACCGTCCATATGTTCGTGGAAAGAAAAAATTACACAGGTGCTTTTATGCCGGGTTACGAACCTTTGAAAAGCGATTACAATCCTTCTGATGTCGGACTTTTGTACGTAGATCATTGCGTAGGAAATGTCGGCTGGGACAGGATGATCCCGACAGTGGAGTGGTACGAGAAAGTAATGGGATTTGTCAACATTCTTTCGTTTGATGACAAACAGATTAATACAGAATATTCTGCTTTGATGTCAAAAGTAATGTCCAACGGAAACGGATTTGCAAAATTCCCGATCAATGAGCCTGCTGAAGGTCAGAAGAAATCTCAGGTCGAGGAATATCTCGATTTCTACGAAGGCGAAGGCGTTCAGCATATTGCCGTTGCCACAAAAGATATTGTAAAAACCGTTACAGAACTGAAAAGCAGAGGCGTAGAATTCCTTTCGCCACCGCCAGAAGCTTACTACGATATGATTCCAGATCGTGTTGGGAACATCGATGAAGACATCAAAAAACTTCAGGACCTTGGGATTTTGGTAGATTGTGATGAGGAAGGTTATCTTCTGCAGATCTTCACAAAACCTGTTGAGGACAGACCAACTTTGTTCTACGAAATCATCGAGAGACACGGTGCTCAGAGCTTCGGAGCTGGTAATTTCAAAGCACTTTTCGAAGCTTTGGAAAGAGAGCAGGAAAAACGTGGAAACTTATAAACCAAATCATTAACTATAGAATTAAAGCATTATTTTTAATGCTTTAATTTTTTGTCTTAATTCTAACATCTAAACTCTAACTTCTAGATAATGAAATCATTCATAGAATATTCCTCCGATTCAGACTTTTCCATTTACAATATTCCTTTTGGTGTCTGTGTATTTAATAAAGAATTTATTGCCTGTGCCACCCGAATTGGGGATGTCGTCATCGATTTGGCAACTTTGTACGACCTCGGCTATTTTGAAGAAATCACAGAAATGGATGACAATGTCTTTGAAGGTTACACGATCAACGAATTTATAGAACTTGGAAAACCGATTACAAATAAGGTCAGAGAAAAAATTCAGCAGCTGTTATTGGAAGATTCACTTCTTTCAAAAGATGAACGAACGATTACAGACTGCTTCTATAATCTCGATGAAATCCAAATGATGATGCCTTTGCACATCCCGAACTACACAGATTTCTACAGCAGCATCCAGCACGCCACCAATGTCGGAATGATGTTCCGAGACCCAGCCAATGCACTTCTTCCAAACTGGAAACATTTGCCAGTTGGTTATCACGGTCGGGCGTCTTCCATCGTTTTATCTGGTATTGATATCATAAGACCTTGCGGACAAATCAAACCGCCGGATGCGGACAAACCAATTTTCAGCGCTTCAAAACAACTTGATTTCGAACTGGAAATGGCTTTTGTTGTGAATAAAAATACAGATTTAGGCGACAGGATTTCTGTTGAGGAAGCAGAAGATGCAATTTTCGGAATGATGATCTTCAATGACTGGTCGGCGAGAGATATTCAAAGTTGGGAATATGTTCCGTTGGGACCATTTTTAGGAAAGAATTTTGGTTCGTCCATTTCACCTTGGATTGTGACCTTGGAAGCCTTGAAACCTTTCAAAACTGAATCTCCAAAACAAGAACCGGAAGTTTTAGACTATCTGAAATTCGATGGAGACAAAAATTACGACATCAATCTTGATGTTTATCTGAAGCCCGAAAACTCAGAAGAAAATCTCATTTCACAAAGCAATTACAAATTTATGTATTGGAATATGTTTCAGCAATTGGCGCATCACACCGTTAATGGCTGTAATGTGGAAGTTGGCGATGTTTATGCCAGCGGAACGATTTCAGGAGAAGATGAAAAATCTTACGGCTCGATGTTGGAATTGTCCTGGAAAGGAACAAAACCATTGCAACTGAAAAACGGCATAGAAAGAAAATTCATAGAAGACGGCGATACGGTGACGATGAAAGCCTGGTCAGAAAAAGACGGGATTCGGGTTGGATTTGGGGAAGTGAGCAGCAAGATTTCACCTTCAATCCCATTTAATTAGATTTGGAACCAAATAATAAAGATTCCTCCAAAATCTGGAGTGAAGTAGCTAATTTATACGAAGAAAAATTCCTGAATCTCAACATTTATGATGAGACTTATGACTTATTTTGTAATGAGATAAAAAATTCTGTGCCGGCAATTTTGGATATTGGCTGTGGTCCCGGTAATATTTCAAAATATATTTTGAATAAAATTGAAAATGCTGATATCTTAGGAATTGATTATTCGGAAAAAATGATCCAGTTAGCAAAGAAAAATGTTCCGAAGGCAAGATTTGAAGAGATGGATTGCAGGGAAATTAATCAGATTAATAAAAAATTTGATGCTGTTATCAGTGGGTTTTTCCTTCCTTATCTCAATAAAAAAGAAACGGATATATTTTTCTCAAATGTGAAGAGTCTTTTGAAAGATAATGGCGTTGCTTATTTTAGTTTTGTTGAAGGAAATCCGGAAGATTCAGATTATCAGACATCAAGCAGCGGGCAACGTTTGTTTTTTAATTTCCATTTGATTGAAGATATTAAGCAAAAATTGACACGACTTGGATTCAATGATTTTCAAATTATGAAAATTAATTATCAAAGAAACGAGACTGAAACTGAAGTTCATACTGTAATTATTACAAATATATAAGTTTTCTAAACTATGAAAACAATCGTCCCTTCTGATATCTCCGCAATGCAACTCCAGCAGGTAATGCAAACAGCAATTGCGCCGCGACCGATCGCTTTGGCAAGCACAATTAATAGTAAAGGAGAAGTCAATCTCTCGCCGTTCAGTTTTTTCAATATGTTCAGCACAGTTCCACCAATTGTGATTATTTCGCCTTCCAGAAGAGTGCGTGATAATACGACAAAACATACGTTGGAAAATCTGAAAGAAGTTCCGGAATTGGTTATCGGAAATGTCAATTTTGATATAGTTCAGCAGGTTTCCCTAGCGAGTACCGAATATGAAGATGGTATTAATGAATTCATCAAATCTGGATTGACGATGAAACCTGCGGATTTGGTGAAACCACCTTTGATTGCAGAATCGCCGGTTAATTTTGAATGCAAAGTTCTGGAAATTAAAAGTCTGGGCGATCTCGGAGGTGCTGGAAATCTCGTAATCGCAGAAATTGTTAAAATTCATATCAACGAAAAATATCTTGACGAAAATGGAAATCTGAACCAAAAACAATTGGATTTGGTTGCAAGATTAGGAAGTAATTTCTATTCCAGAAACAACGAGAATAATATCTTCGAAGTTCCAAAACCGCTGGTTACAAAAGGAATTGGTTATGATCAGCTTCCAGATGAAATCAAACAAAGTCATATTTTCACGGGTAACGATTTGGGAATGTTGGCGAATGTGGAAATTTTACCAACTGGTCGTTTTTCTTCGGAAAAAGATGTACATTTATTAGCTCAAAACTTTTTAAAAAATAACGAAATTGATAAAGCGTGGGATATTTTAAAAATTGAGAGATAAAAAATTAAACTAAAACCATTTAACCAAACTATGAGAAAATCGGTGTATCATTCCATTATCAGTATTTTTATTTTGATAATTGTGATTTCCGTTTTCGGTGTATTCAGAACGTCCGTCAGTTTAGAGTTAGAAACAGCGAATACAAGAGATTGTATTTCTATGGTTACAGGACGTAATCTTTGTCAGCAGATGTTGGTTTTCAAAATTGTAATAATTATCTGTCTGATAATTACTTCAGGATTATTGAGTTTTCGGGGTAGGATCGTGAAGATTTAGGTTATTTTTCGCGTTCTATTTTTATTGGATTTTGACGCGTGTCAAAAATATCAACAACTTCGATGCGATTTTTTGCTTCATTACACCAGTAGATGATTTTGTAATTTTTGTAAATCAAATATCTGAAATTTTCTTTGCGGTCAGAAAGCAGTTCTTCGGTTTGTCCTATTTTTGTCTGAAAATCTAAAATTTTAGTTTTTTCAACAATTTCTGTAACTAACTTTTGGGCAACTCTATAGCTTGCCTTTATTTTGTAATAGTCGAATATATTTTTTAATTCTCTTTTGGCAAAATCTGTCCAGAATATTTTCAATGCCATTGTTTGATCTCGGAAAGTAGTTCTTTTGATTCTGTCACTTTATCATTTTTAGAATCTTCCAAAGAAGAATCTATTCGGGAGTTCAATTCTTCAATCGTAAAAGGTTTTAATTCTTTTTCAGAACCTTTGGCTTTCTTCAATAGCTTTTCAAATTGAGAAATCAATTCCTCACTTTGAAGGTTTAGAAAAGCCTGAACAAATTCTATTTTTCTTGTTTCGATATTCATTTTCAATATGTTTTTATCAAAATTACAAATTTATTTTTAGCCAATTAAAGAATAAATTCAATCCTAAATCATCTTCTCCCCATCCTCTGTCACAACCTGAGCTTTGTAAAGCACAGAATAATAGCCTTTTTTCGAAAGCAATTCCTGATGTGTTCCTTCTTCCACAATCAAACCGTGATCCATTACGATAATTTTATCTGCTTTTTCAATCGTGGAAAGCCGGTGCGCAATTAAAATGGAAGTTCTGTTTTTTGTGATTTTTTCCGTGGCGCGCTGGATCAGTTTTTCGCTTTCGTGATCGATGGATGAGGTCGCTTCATCAAGAATCAGAATCTTCGGGTCAGACAGATAAGCCCTCAAAAATGATAACAATTGTCTTTGTCCAAGGGATATCGACGAACCTCTTTCGCTCACAATATAATCGTAACCGCCAGGCAATTGCTCAATAAACTGATCGACTTCGATCTCTTTTGCCGCTTTTTTTACTTGTTCTAATGTAATGCTTTCATCACCCAAAGTCAGATTTTCAAAAATACTGCCGTGGAAAAGGAAAACATCCTGAAGAACCACACCAATATGACTTCGCAAGTTGTACAATTCATAATCCCGGATGTCCACATCATCCAGCATTATTTTCCCGGAATTGATGTCATAGAGTCTGGTAATCAAACTGATAATAGTAGATTTTCCGGCTCCGGTTGCACCAACAATTGCCACTGTTTCTCCGGAATTCACTTTAAAATCAATGCCTTTCAAAACCAGCTGTTTCTCATCATAGGCAAAATGAACATTCTGAAATTCGATTTTGCCGTCAAAATGATCTCTGGCAACTGTCCCGTTATTTGGCATCGCCTGATCCTCGTCCATCACGCCAAGGACTCTTTCGGCACCTACAATTCCTCTTTGGATATTATTAAATCGATCTGCAATCTGTCTCAGCGGACGGATCAGCATATTGATAAACTGAATAAATGCGATGATAACGCCCGGAGTAGATTTGATAAAACCACCATAAAACAAGATGAATCCAATAAAAAGTGACGAAATCAACTCAACAACCGGAAAGAATAATGAGAAGATAAAAACCGTTCTCAATAATGCTTTTTTCAGTTCAATATTAATCTTGTCAAATTTTGTAAACTCAGCTTCCTGTCGGTTAAAAACCTGTATCAACGGCATTCCTGCCAGACGTTCCTGTACAAAACTGTTTTGTGTTGAGGTCCAGCTTCTCTCCATTCCAAAAGCTGTTTTCAGTTTTTTTTGAAAAACTCTGGTGATAACCACCATCAGCGGGAGGATTACCAAAGAAATAAGACTCAGTTGCGTATCTACCTGAAACATGGCGAACAGTACCATTATGATTCTCAAAACATCTCCGAAAACCATCAGAAAACCATCTGTGTAAACTGTTGCAATTGTTTCTACATCGCCAACAGCTCTCGTAACAAGACTTCCGATCGGGGTTTTGTCAAAAAAAGCCGTTCGGAAGTAAATCAGTTTGTGATAAAGTCTTTCCCTGATATCTCTGATCACATTCTGCGAAATAAAATTTGAGAAGTAAACCAGGAAAAAATTCAGAATCGTTTCCGCAATTACCAGCCCGATCAGCAGATAGATGTGCTTCATTAGCTGTGCTTTATCCTTCAATTGAACGATATCAATATCGACCACATTTTTCGTCAGAATCGGTCGGTAAGTGGAGACGATTGCCAGAACGATGGAGATCATCAGTGTGATGATAAACCACGAACGGAATTTCATCCCAATCAAAAACAGTCTTTTTACAATATCCCAGGTCGTTTGTTGCTTCATTTTTCTTTTAATTCCGAAGATTTTCAAAGTCGAAAAAAATCTTTGCAAAAATAAGACTTTATAATTTTAAACCTTAATCAGCGGAACAAAATGTTGATAGAAACTGTGAATTAATTTTATTGTTTCGCAATCCATTCAGAAACATAATCCGCCACTTCTTCCCAGCCTTTTTCGCCACAGATAAAATGACTTCTTCCTTCGAATATTTTAAGATCAACAATAGAACTTTTGTCTTTGTAAGAACCTGCAATTTTCGCTGTGAATTCCGGCGGAAAAATAGCATCGTTGCCACCACCAATAAATAAGATAGGATTATGAGCTTTGTTGAAATCCACGTTGCCAATCTTGTTCAAAAGCGGGTCTCTTGCCAGTTTTCTGCTTTCCGGAGCGGCAACAGTTTCATATAATTTATCACTTTCTTCCTGAGAATAATTATTGAAAAATGCACGGTGATACCAATCTTTCGTTCCTAAATACGGACTGTTTCCTTTGAAGAAATTGACCACCGGCCAAACGATTTTTATAGTTGAGAAAGGTGCCATTACATTTTTTGGCGGCGCACCGTCGATGCTGACTCCGGCAACCGCTTTTCCCATTTCGATCAGTTTTTGAACCAATAATCCACCGAATGAATGCCCAACAACAATTGGTTTTTCCGGAAGCGTACCGATAAATGTTACGAGGTTATTAAGAGTTTGTTCGAAACTTACGGTTCTTAGTTCGGAAGGAATGTTTTTTTTCAGTTCAGCAGGGTCGCCGTCGTGTCCGGGGTTGGACGGTGTGTGTACAGTGTAGCCTTTTGCTTCGAAATAAGTTTTCCAGTTTTTCCAGCTTGTATTGTTTACGAATAAGCCGTGAATCAATACGATAGTTTTTGTTTGCATAATTTATTTGTTTTAAATTTATGAAACAAAGGTCTGACTATAAAATGGTTATAATTTTAACTTAGGTTAAAATCGCATCATTCGTAAAACATTTTTTATTAACATTTCAAAAATATTTCGACAGCTTTAGTATGATATTCAAAACTAAGTGTATTGAAAAGTATCAATAGAGGCGGGCTTTAGCCCGTTTAAAGATGAGTATGATAAATTGGCTTTAGCCGAAAAGAACCTGAAGGGTTCAATATGAATAGCCGTAGATGAAACCTATGACAATGAATAAATTATTTCCCTAAAATTCTTTTTCTGATCCTGCTCAAAGATGGTCCTTGTATTCCCAAATACGAAGAAATGTGATAAAGCGGAACATTGTTAAAAATGTCCGGATGGTCTTTGATAAGGTCGAGATATCGCTCTTCCGGAGACTTCAAAAGGAAACCTTCAATCCTCGTCATCGTCACATTGAAAGCCTCCTGAGCCAGCAATCTCCCAAATTTCTCCCACTGGTGGGATTTACTGTAAAGGGAAACCAAATCGGCATGACGAATAAAAATAATAGAGGCGTCCGTCATCGCCTGTGTATGATAGTCGCAAGCAATCTGATTCACAAAACTTTTGAACGGAACTACAAATCCGTTGGCAGAATACAGGAATACGTTCTTCTCTTCGCCTGCTTTTTCGTTGATCGTATAAGAACGGAAGACACCATCCACTACGAATCCCAGATAGGTACAGACATTCCCCCGAAGGTTATAGAACTCACCTTTTTTGTAGTTTTTGTGTAGCCAGAGGTCAGATGATAATTTGAAATCTTCTTCGGAAAGTCCGGCAAATTGATTCAGAGCAAATGCGAGTTTGTCTATTTCTGTCATAGTTTCGGAGGTGTTAGATTTTAGAAAATAGATATTGTACTTAAAATCAGCCAGTTAAAAATACGATAATTTCTGGAAATAAATTTAAAACATTAAAAATCATATCCAACATCAACAAGAAATAATCCTTGTGCAGGAGCAGATACGCCTGCAGAATTTCTGTATTTGTCTTCAATTATTTTTCGAAAATCGTTTGGCTGTAGTTTTCCCGTCCCGATTTCCACCATTGTTCCGACAATTGCCCTAACCATATTTCTTAAGAATCTGTCAGCAGAAATCGTGAATTTCAATTGACTACCAACCTGTTCCCATTCAGCTTTGTAGATTTTGCAGATATTGGTTTTATTATCGGTATGCAGTTTGGCAAAACTTGTGAAATCATCATACTCAAAAAGGATTTTGCAAGCTTCGTTCATCGCATCGATATCAAGAGGTTTTTGACGCCAGGTCTGCCAGGAAGAATTGATTGTAAAAGGGTCTTTTTCTGACGAAATATAATAATCATAAGTTCTGAAAGTTGCACTGAATCTTGCGTGCATATCATCTGGAACTTCAAAAATTCTTTTGATAGAAATACTTTCCGGTAAAAAAGAATTAAGCTTATAAACCAAATCATCTTTCAGGATTTGTTCGGTTTCAAAATGAGCAAACATCTTTTTGGCGTGTACGCCTGTATCGGTTCGTCCGGCCCCTGTTGTTTTTATCAGCTCACGAAGGATGGTTGATAATGCTCTTTCCAATTCTTCCTGCACAGAAATTTGCCTGGGCTGGATCTGGTAGCCAAAAAAAGAAGAACCGTCGTAGGCAAACTCTATAAAATATCTCATCTTGGGTGTAAATTTCCTGATTTTTTTTTAATTATCAAGAAATCTTAATTCGTAATTTCGTGATTCTAAAATATTGAAAAATGAAACCTATTAAAAAGAATAAACTTTCCGATCCTGCAGAATTTATAAAACTGATGGTCATCATTTTCGTTTTGGTTTCGGTTTTTCTTTTCAGTCAGGGAGTATCGCAAACTCAGATTTTCATTAATGTTGTGGTATTGCTCATTCTTTTTATTGTTTTGCAATCGACATTTGTCATTCTGTACAAAAAAGGATTTAAGACTTTAGCGTTTTGGATTCTGATGATTTTAATACTATTGGGAATTTCTGTTGTTGGAGCAATCTGGTATTTTTCAAAATATGGAATTACTTTTCAGCTTTAATCATTAATCTAAATTTCAAAATGAAACGTATTCTCCTTTTATCAGACACACATTCTTACATTGATGACAGGATTCTCGATTATGCAAAAGATGCTGATGAAGTCTGGCATTGCGGCGATTTTGGTAATATGAAAGTGATTGAAGAGCTTGAAAAAATAAAACCAATTCGTGGTGTTTATGGTAATATAGATGAAGCGAAAATCAGAACTATTTTCCCGGAAGTTTTGAGTTTCAAATGTGAAAATGTTGATGTTTTGATGATTCATATCGGTGGTTATCCGGAACGGTATTCGGCATTGGCAAAACAGGAAATTGCAGACAGAAAACCGAAGTTATTCATTTCCGGACATTCTCATATTCTAAAAGCGATGTATGACAAAAAAAATAACTTATTGCACCTCAATCCAGGCGCTTGCGGAAAAGTTGGCTGGCACAAAGTGCGAACGATGATGCGTTTTACTATTAATAACGATGAAATTAAAGATCTGGAAGTAATTGAATTGGGTAACAAGTAGAGTTCGAGAGTCGGAGCGTTTTAGAGTAAAAATCAATCTGCAAAATCTTTCTGATGTACGAGAAATCATCATTAATAAAATAAAAATGAAAATAGGAGACAAGGTTTCAGTAATCGATGATGATCTGAAAGGAACAATTTTAAAGATCATTGCTGATCAGGTGAAAATCGAGGATGAGCACGGGTTTACTTATAATTTTCCTAAAAACCAATTGACGATCATCGATTCCGATTTATATAAGAATTCTCCGGTCATCAAAAAAAATGAAACTTCAAAAAACATTTCCAAAAAACACAACAAAACACCGCTGAAATTAGATCTTCATTTTCAGTTATTAGCTAAGAATCCATCTGATTATGATGCTTTCGAAAGACTGATGATCCAGAAGGAAAAACTCTTGGAAACGATAGATTTCTGCAGAAAAAATCATATCAAAAATCTGGAGATCATTCATGGAATCGGCGATGGCGTTTTACAGAAAATGGTTTACGATATCCTGGAAGGTCTATCAAATGTAGAATACGATGAACACGGATTTTTCTATCACGAATCGGGTAGAGTAGAAGTCAAATTTTTATAAAATATTAATTATGTTAAGAAAACATTTAAGTCTTATTTTAGTTTTAGTCTTTGCATTTTGTTTCTCCCAGACAAAATACAAAACCGAAAGCAATATTCCTTATTATCCTGAAAATATCTCGAAAAAAGATACTTACATCAATTCTCAATGCAAACTGAATTTCTATTATCCAACCAATGTCAAGAATTTTGCGACGGTAATTTGGTTTCACGGAGGCGGATTGACAGGCGGAAATAACGAATTGCCAAAAGAATTACTTAATGAAAATATTGCAGTCGTAAGTGTAGAATACCGTCTCGCTCCAAAAGTCAAAGCGCCAGCTTACATAGAAGATGCAGCGGCGGCAACTGCCTGGGTTTTCAATAACATAGAAAAATATGGTGGAAGCAAAGACCTGATCTTCGAATCCGGACACTCTGCCGGAGGTTATCTCGCAATGATGATTACATTGGACAAAAAATATCTTCAGAAATATCAAATTGATGCAGACCAGATTGCAGGATTGATTCCTTTCAGCGGGCAGGCCATCACCCATTTCCAAATCAGAAAAGAACAGGGGATTCCGGAATTACAGCCAACGATTGATGAATATGCGCCATTATTCCACGTCAGAAAAGAAGGACCACCAATTGTGCTGATCACCGGTGACCGAGAACTGGAATTACTTGGCCGATACGAAGAAAATGCTTATTTGGCAAGGATGTTGGAGCTTGTCAAACATCCATCCGTGAAATTGCTGGAAGAAGACGGCTTTGACCACGTTGGTATGGCAAAACCAGGTTTTCCTTTGTTGTTAAAGGAAATCAGAGAGATATCAAAGAAAATCAAAACACAGAAAAATATACAATAATGTTCACATTAGCACAAATAGAAGTCGCACATTCTAAAATTGACAGCGGAAAAAATTTCCCTGAATTTGCAAGAAAAATCAGGGAATTAGGCGTTTTGACTTTTGAAACTTTCGTAGAAGATGGTTCTACAATCTATAAAGGAAATGACGATTCACAAGTGACTTCAGCTCAACAATACGCACCATTGCTGATTTTCGGCATTGTGAATCCAACAAAGTTTTTAGCAGATCTCAGAAATCATCAGCAAGGGAATACCGACTTTTTCCAGTTCTGCAAAGATTGCGCAGACAGCGGTATTTTCAAATGGGTTGTAGATTTGGAAGCAAAAACCTGTACTTATTACGATCCGGCAGGAATAGCTGTTTTTGAAGAAAAAATCCCAGGTTAATCTGGGATTTATATGAAGGATTAATAGTCTTTTATCTTTTCTCTGTTATCTTTCAGCCTAATTCAGAGAAACATCTTCCGGCGCATTTGCCCAAAGCAGAAATTCACCACCAAGGTTCTGCATAATGTTTTTCCAAAGACCTTGATCATTTGGTAACGTATAATCCAAGTTGTAGACATCTACGATTGTCCACATCTTGCGTTGCAATTCGCCTTCCAGCTGCATACTTGCCCAACCGGAATATCCTGAAAAAACCTTGATGTCAGCAGTATTTATTTCGCCATTAACTATTGCAGAAACCACAGAATCAATATCTTCTGTAAGATAAAATTCATTATTGATTTCAATAAATTCTGCCGTGATTTTCTCACCTTTCAGAATAAAATAGATTCTCTCGTGTTCCACGGGGCCTCCTTCATAAAGTTCTACAGGAAAACCGAGGATATTCAGAAGCCTGGAACTCATATTCTGGTTCTTCTTATTCAGGATCAGACCAAATGCCCCATTTTCGTTATGATCTATAATCAGAACAACCGAACGGGAAAATATATCACCCGAAATATCCGGCGTTGATATTAAAATTTTACCTTTGTAAGAGTAATTCATCTATCAAATCTATAAAAAATATTTTTTTTCAGAAAAGAATTCAGGTAAAATTTAAGTTAAAATTATAATGATTTAAATAATTTGGGCAGCCATTTGACATTCGTCGAAACCTTTTTTTATATTTTTTTATGGCAGCTTTTCCGCCTTCCGTTCCCGCTTTTTTCTTTTTTGCAAAAAGAAAAAGAGCTCCACTCAAGTCGGGCTGCAGCTTAGCAAAAAAGAAGATTTGTCTATTAATCGAACAATTGTTAGTAATTAATCTTTTCTTTTTTAAGTTTTACGCCTTTGTGTACCTTATAACAATGAATTTATATAAAACTTTGTGAACTTTGCGTTCAAAAATAAATTTTAAAAACTTCCACACAGCTTAAAAATGAACAACTCAGAAAACCTCCACGATAAAAGAAGAGTCTACGAAAAATCCCAACTCATAGAAACTGAAATCAAACAGAATCCAATTGAACAATTCCGCGACTGGTTCCTTGATGCAGAAAATAATCCCGAAGTCTCAGAATCCAACGCCATGGCGATCTCGACCGTCGAAAAAGACGGCTGTCCAAGAACAAGAATGGTCTTGCTCAAATCCTACAATTGGGAAGGTTTCATTTTTTATACTAATTATGATAGCCGAAAAGGGAAATCTCTGGAAAAAACACACAAAGCCTGTCTCAATTTCTTCTGGCCAAGTCTGGAAAGACAAATCATCATCAAAGCCAATGTAGAAAGAATTGCAGAGAACCTGAGCGACGGTTATTTTCATTCCCGTCCAAAAGGAAGTCAATTAGGCGCAGCAGTTTCACCGCAAAGTCAGGAAATACCCAACCGTGATTTCCTTGAAAATAAACTGAAAGACCTCGAAAAGGAATTCGAAAACAAAGAAATCCCTCGGCCGGAAAACTGGGGCGGTTACATCGCAAAACCTTACGAAATCGAATTCTGGCAAGGCCGTCCAAACCGCCTCCATGACAGGATTATTTATACTCTGACAGAAGATTTTGACTGGAAGATTTCAAGATTGGCACCATAAAAACTCCAGCAAATGCTTGAACTTTTATTTACTTCTCGATTTCAAAACCTTTTCAACATCTTCTAATGAAAAACCTTTAGCTTTCAGCAAAATCAAATAATGATACATTAGGTCTGAAGCTTCATTCAGGAAAAGTTCATCGTTGTTGTCTTTCGCTTCTATGACGAGTTCCACAGCTTCTTCGCCTACCTTTTGAGCCACTTTGTTGATACCTCTTTTGTAAAGTTCGTTGGTGTAAGAACTGTCATCGTTGTTATCAATTTTATCAGAAATTGTTTGCTGCAATTCATACAAAAATCCTTTGTCTGTTTCCTCCGCAAAACAAGTTGTCGTTCCGTTGTGGCAAGTTGGACCAAAAGGTTTTGCTTTGATGAGAATTGTGTCGTTATCACAATCCAGTTTCCAATCAATCAATTCAAGGAAGTTGCCGGAAGTCTCACCTTTTGTCCAAAGTCTGTTTTTGGAACGGGAGAAAAATGTGACTTTCTTTTCCAGCAGAGTTTTGTCGAGAGCTTCCTGATTCATATAACCCAGCATCAAAACTTTCAGATTCAGATAATCCTGAATGACTACTGGAATTAATCCTGTATTGTTGTCAAATTTTATGGTCATCGTATGGGTAGATTTTTAGATTTAAGATAATTTTTAAGTTCCGGGATTCCGATTTCATTGAAGTGAAAAATACTCGCCGCCAAAGCTCCGGTCGCTTTGGTTTCCGTGAACACGTCTTCAAAATGTTGCATCGTTCCTGCGCCTCCCGAAGCAATTACTGGAATATTAATTAATTCTGAAAGTGTTTTCGTGATGTCAATCGCAAAGCCGGCTTTTGTTCCGTCTGTATTCATCGAGGTTAATAGGATTTCTCCCGCACCTAGATTTTCCACTTCTTTTGCCCAGGAAAATAACTCTTTATTAGTTTCAATTTTCCCGCCGTTGCTGAAAACCTTGTGTTGATTTTCTACAAATTTGGTGTCAATCGCTACAACCATACATTGTGAGCCAAATCGTTTAGCAACTTCGGTTATCAAGTTTGGATCCGATAACGCTGCCGAATTAATCGTGATTTTGTCAGCACCGTTTTTCAAAAGTTCTTCTACATTTTCCAAAGCGTTGATTCCGCCGCCAACGGTGAATGGAATGTTGATGTTTTTAGCAATTTCCTTAACAAGTGGAATTAAGGTTTTCCTGCGTTCGTCTGTTGCGGAAATATCCAAAAAAACCAATTCATCTGCACCTTGTTCAGAATATTTGATGGCCATTTCAACCGGATTTCCAACTTCTTTTAAATCCAAAAAATTGACACCTTTCACTGTTTCGCCGTTTTTGATATCGAGACACGGAATGATTCTTTTTGCTAACATTATAGAAATGGTTTTAAATCGTTGAACGTAATCCTGTTTTCATACAAAGCTTTACCGATGATTGCGCCTTCACAACCTAATGATTTTAATTGAACTAAATCATTAGTAGAAGTAATTCCGCCGGAAGCAATGAGTTTTATTTTTTCATTTTGCGAAATTATGTTTTGATATAACTCGAAAGAAGGGCCTTCCAGCATTCCGTCTTTGTCGATGTCTGTGGAGATAACGAATTCGATTCCGGATTCTGTTTTTTGCTTGATGAAATCGTAAATGTTCTTTTCACTTTCCTCAAGCCATCCGGAAACTGCGATTTTTTCTTGTCGTGCATCAGCGCCCAAAATGATTTTTTCTGAACCATATTTTTCAAAACTTGCTTGAAACAATTCTGGATTTTTTACGGCGACACTTCCAAGCGTGACCTGATTTGCGCCACTTTCAAAGGCGATTTCAATGTCTTTTTGGGATTTCAGACCGCCACCAAAATCGATGATTAAATTGGTTTCTTTGGAAATCTGTTCTAAGATTTTATAATTGATGATTTGACTTTGTTTTGCGCCATCCAAATCTACCAAATGCAGAAATTGGATTCCGTTAGCTTCGAAGTTTTTGGCAACGTCCAAAATATTGGAATTATAAATCGTTTTCTGACTGTAATCTCCTTTGGAAAGCCGGACGCATTCGCCGTTGATAATGTCTATTGCTGGGATGATTCTCATTTTTATTCTATTTTTTCCATAGGTTTCACCTACGGCTATTCAAATTGAACCCTTCTGGTTTCTTTTTTTTAATTCTATAATTTCAAAAAATTCTCTAATATTTTGCTTCCCAGAATTCCGCTTTTCTCGGGATGAAACTGAACGCCGAAAAAGTTGTCTTTCTGCAAAGCCGTGCTGTATGCTTCGGAGTAATCTGTGGTCGAAATCGTGTTTTCGTTTTTTGCAATGTAATAACTGTGAACGAGATACGTGTAGGTCTGCTCCGGAATTCCTTTGAACAAATCCGATTTCAAATCGTAAATCTGATTCCAACCAATCTGCGGAACCAAGACCGAATCCGGAAATTTCCTGACCGAAACGTCGAAGATTCCCAAAGCTTTCGTATCGCCCTCCTCCGAGTCTTTGCAAAGCAATTGCATCCCGAGACAAATTCCAAAAAGTGGCTGTTTTAGCTCAGGAATCAACAGATCCAGATGAGTTTCCCGCAACGAATTCATCGCAAAAGACGCTTCGCCGACACCCGGAAAAATGACTTTGTCCGCGTTGGAAATTTCGTCGGGATTATTCGTAAGTTTCGCCGAAAAGCCTAATCTTTCAATTGCAAATTGAAGACTTTGAACATTCCCAGCTTTGTAATCAATAATGACTGTCTTCATAATTAATAATTCATCATTTATAATTGATAATTAAAGCATTCCTTTTGTTGATGGTAAAATCATTTTGTCTGGATCGCGTTTTACGGCAGATTTCAGGCATTTTGCAAAGGCTTTGAAAATGGATTCTATTTTGTGGTGTTCGTTTTCGCCTTCCGCTTTGATATTGAGATTTGCTCTTGCCGAATCGGAGAAAGATTTGAAGAAATGGAAGAACATTTCAGTTGGCATTTTTCCGATCATTTCACGTTTGAAATCCGCTTCCCAAACAATCCAGTTTCGTCCGCCAAAATCGAGTGCAACTTGCGCCAGGCAATCATCCATCGGCAAAACGAAAGCGTAACGTTCGATCCCCAATTTGTTTCCTAAAGCTTGGTAAAAAGCCTCTCCGAGGGCAATTCCGGTGTCTTCTATCGTGTGATGTTCGTCCACTTCCAAATCGCCATCGACCTTGATTTCCAAATCCATTTGACCGTGTTTTGCAATCTGGTCGAGCATATGATTGAAAAACGGAATTCCGGTTTCGATGTTGGATTTTCCGGTTCCGTCGAGGTTTAGGTTGATTTTTATTTTGGTTTCGTTGGTATTTCTAATGATTTCTGCAGTTCTGTTTTCGAGTTTCAGGAATTCGTAGATTTCTTTCCACGAAGTTGTTTTTAAACCAATCACATTTTCTAAATCATCATTTTCTAAAATCTCATCGGCGCCTAGATTTTCATCATTATTGATGAAAATTGCTTTTGAATTAAGGTTTTTTGCCAGTTTGACATCAGTAATTCTGTCACCTATTACGAAAGAATTTTCTAGGTCGTAACTATCTTTATCGAAATATTTTGTCAATAGTCCGGTGTTCGGTTTTCTGGTAGGCGCATTGTCTTTGGCGAAGGTTTTATCAATGAAAACATCTTCGAACTTAATGTCTTGACTTTCAAATGTTTCAATGATGAAATTTTGAATTGTCCAAAAGTTTTCTTCGGGATGAGAATCTGTTCCCAAACCGTCTTGATTGGTTACCATTACCAATTCGTAATCCAGTTCGTTGACAATTTTTGAAAGGTAAGTGAAAACCTGCGGATAGAATTTCAGCTTTTGAAAAGAATCAACCTGATAATCTTCCGGCTCAAGAACCAAAGTTCCGTCGCGGTCTATAAATAATAATTTTTTCATTTTTTTTATGGACTTTTTTATTTTATTATGGCTTCGAGAGCCTCAGCCTGACAGTGGTTAACAATTCCAGTTAGCCTTGTTGCAGTGAGTTTTTGAAGTCTTTTTATATTTTAATTCTTTTGAGAACCTCTATCAATTTCAAATTTTCTTCTGGAGTACCAACAGTAATCCTCAAACAGTTTTTGATGACCGAATTTCGATTTCTAATGATGACATTTTCTGCAACTAATTTTTGGTAAATCCAATCTGCATTTTCAACTTCTACCAAAACAAAATTAGCGTCAGAAGGAAATGTTTTATTGACCAAACTCAATTGTTCTAAATTTTGAATCAGAAGTTTTTTTTCATTTAAAATCAGTTTGATATTTTCTGAAACTTGATTTTTATTTTCTTCTTTTAATGTCTCAAGAATTGCATTTTGATTGAGTTGACTGATGTTGTAAGGCGGTTTCGTCTTACTATAAAATTTGATAATTTCTTCTGATGCGTAAGCGATTCCAACCCGAACGGAAGCCATTCCCCAAGCTTTGCTGAACGTTTGGCTCACGATGAGATTTGGATAGTTTTTGATTTGATTTTTAAAACTTTCTTCCGGACTAAAATCAATGTAAGCTTCATCAATAAAAACAATTCCTTTAAAATTTTCAAGAATATATTCTATATTTTTAATTGAATTTCCTGTCGGATTGTTTGGAGAACAGATGAAAATAATTTTTAGATTTTCATCATTTAAATAAGGTTTTAAAGTCTCCAAATCAATTTGAAAATCATCATTCAAATCAAACTTAATTAATTCAACATAGTTGATATTGGCGGAAACTTCGTACATTCCATAAGTTGGCGCAAATGTCAGAACCTTATCTTTTCCTGGCTCACAAAATATTCTGAAAGCCAAATCAATCACTTCGTCGCTTCCATTTCCGAGGAAAATATTGTCTGTAGGAATTTGATTAAGTTCGCTCAATTTTTTCTTAATTTTTCTTTGATAAGGGTCTGGATAACGATTCAAATCTCCAAAAGGATTTTCGTTCGCGTCCAGAAAAATCCCGTTATCACCTTTAAACTCATCTCTTGCAGAAGAATAAGGTTTGAGATTGAGAATGTTTTTTCTGACCAATTTTTGAGTATCAATTTTCATTTTCTAAGTATTTTAATCTGACAGAAACTGCATTTTTGTGAGCCATCAATTCTTCGGCTTCAGCCATTAATTCAATGGTGTTTCCGATGTTTTTAATTCCATTCTTCGTGATATTTTGGAATGTGATTTTCTTTACAAAACTGTCTAAAGAAACTCCGCTGTAATTTTTCGCAAAACCGTTTGTTGGCAAAGTGTGATTGGTTCCGGAAGCGTAATCGCCTGCACTTTCCGGGCTGTAATTTCCGAGGAAAACTGAACCTGCGTTTGTGATTTTATCAGTGAAATTTTCTACATTTTCGATTGACAAAATCAAATGTTCTGGTGCATAAAAATTAGAAAAGTCAATGGCTTTGTCAATGGAATTCAACAAAATAGATTTGCTGTTTTGTAATGCAATTTTAGCGATTTTGTTACGCGGTAATTCTTTTAGTTGTCTTTCAATTTCAATATTAATTTCATTAATAACTCTTTCAGAATCACTCAATAAAATGACTTGAGAATCCGTTCCGTGTTCCGCTTGTGACAGTAAATCCGACGCTACAAAAGCAGGAATTGAACTTTCATCAGCAATGACCAAAACTTCACTCGGACCAGCCGGAATATCGATGGCAACATTGTAAGTGAGTGCCACTTGTTTCGCAAAAGTCACATATTGATTTCCTGGACCAAAGATTTTATCAACTTTCGGAATCGTTTCTGTCCCAAAAGTTAAAGCTGCAATCGCCTGACTTCCACCAACTTTATAAATGTTTTTGATTCCAACCAAATTTGCAGCAAACAAAATCGCCGGATTGATTTTTCCATTTTTATCTGGAGGCGAACAAAGCGAAATGTTTTTGCAACCTGCAATATTTGCCGGAATTCCTAACATCAAAACTGTGGAAAACAAAGGCGCGGTTCCACAGGGAATATAAATTCCAATATTTTCAATTGCTCGGCTTTCTCGCCAGCAAAAAATACCTTCTGTCGTCTCAATTATTTTTTTCTCTTCTTGTTGAGAAGAGTGAAATTTTCGGATATTTTCGGAAGCAGTTTGTATGGCAGATTTTAATTCATCAGAAACTAAATTTTTTGCTTCATTGATTTCTGATTCTGAAACGTTGAAATCATTTAAAACAACGCCATCAAATTTTTCTGTGTAAAACTTCAAAGCTTTGTCGCCATTAATTTTCACTTCATCAAAAACAGATTTCACTTGCTCAGAGAGATTTTCCTGATTCTGCAAAGGTCTTTCACAAAGTGATTTCCATTCTTTGATGCTTGGATATTTGTACTGCTTCATCATAATATCATTTTTTCGATTTCCAAAACTAAAATTCCCTGCGCACCTTCATTCTTCAACTTCTCTATGACTTCCCAAAATTGGTCTTCTTTAATCACGGAGTGGATGGATGACCAGCCACTTTCTGCCAGTGGAAGAATAGTCGGAGATTTCATTCCTGGTAAAATGTTGATGATTTTTTCAAGGTTTTCGTTAGGTGCATTCAGAAGAATATATTTGCTTTCGGAAGCTTCTTTTACAGCGTTGATTCGAAATAATAGTTTTTTGAGAATTTCTTTTTTATCATCAGTCAAATCATTGTTGGAAACCAAAACGGCTTCACTTTCCACAACCGTTTCTACTTCTTTCAAACCGTTTGTGAGTAGAGTAGAACCTGTACTGATGATGTCGAAAATCGCATCGGAAAGTCCAATTCCAGGTGCAATTTCAACGCTTCCACCAATCTTTTCGATTTGTGCGTTGATGTTCTTTTCTTTGAAATAGTTTGATAGAATTTCGGGATAAGACGTTGCAATCTTTTTGCCTTCGAAATATTGGATTCCGTTATAACTTTCTTCCTTCGGAATCGCCAGAGATAATCTGCATTGTGCAAATCCCAATTTTTGAATAGTTTCGATTTGTTTTTTTTGCTCCAGAACTTCATTCAGTCCAAGGATTCCAATATCGGCAACACCTTGTTCCACGTATTGCGGAATATCATCGTCGCGAAGAAATAGAATTTCGAGAGGAAAGTTGGAAGAAACAGCTTTCAGTTTTCTGGTGCCGTTGGAAATCTTGATTCCGCATTCTTCGAGGAGTTTGAGAGACTTTTCGCTCAGTCGTCCGCTTTTTTGTAAGGCTAATTTCAGTTTACTCATTTTAGATTTTGACATTGGTCCGAGTAAACGACAGGAGAATTTTTTGGAATAAAAAAACCGACTGATTACTCAGACGGTTATATTTTTAGAAGTTATGACATATCACTACCTTCCCGTCTGTGCGAGGAAATGGTGATGATGATGCATAAATTGTGTAGTCATTTTGATGTTTTGATGAAGCAAATGTATAGAACTTATTTTAATTAAATCTAACTTTTTAGTAAAATTAACTAAATAAAATTTTCAGCCCACTTCTGAACCATCTCAGAAAACCTCGTATTTTCAAATGTTTTATTCCTGATTTTAGAGACAGAATGAACACCTTTTTCGTCAGAAATTCTTAAGATTTCTTCCGCTTTTTGAGATTCGAAAGCGATGATTTCCGCTTCTTCTATCTCTGCCAGTTTATTTTTATGAATGAAAGTGACGAAGTTTTCCATCAACGGCGAAATGTACGCACCTTCGGTTTGTTTAGGAATTTTGATCACATTATCCTGCAAAAACAAAAGATTTCCGAAGATACTTCTGGCGATTTTTTTGTTTGGATTGAGGAGAATCACATCGTCTAAATCATTTTCTTTCGCATAGATTTGGGCATAAATATTTTCCGGCGAATGTACCCGGATATTACTCAAAAGATTAGCATTCACATTGATTTCCTTAATCAAATCCAACTCCACATTTCCTTGAATCTTCAAAACATCTTCTGTCTCGTCCACTTCAAAAAAGAAAGCCGTTTCCGATTTTGCCAAAGGTTTGTCGTCCTGTTTTCTGTAAGCCATCAATTGCACGATTCCGTTCTGTACGCCTTTTGATAAAACTTCATTTTGAAATAAATCCTGGAAGAATTCCAACGTGTAAGTTAAAGGAATGTTCAATCTCATCTTCCGCATCGAAGCCATCAGGAAAAAGTAAGATTCCTCCGCCATTATGATTTGGCCGTTTCGGATGAAAAATGAAACCCAAACCGAATCTCCAAAAAGAAAAGAACGGTTCAGTAACTGTAAATTGTCTTGTGTGTAAACTATCTTCTGCATTGTAGAATATAAAAAAATAATGAACGATAAAATCGTTCATCCATTATTTTTAAGAAGCTCCTAATTTTAACTGTAGATTTTCTATCAGGTTTTCCCAATAGAGTCTGTTTTCTTCCTCATCGCCAGGCTCGCAAAAATCTGTAATATTCAGAGAAAGGTCATCTGTGATCTCGTCTATAACAATAGAAAGTTCGAAGAAATATTTGGAACCTTCGTCCTCTTCCCAACGGAAACGCACGAAACTTTCCGGCTTATAACGAATCAATGTTGCCTTCTCAGCAGGACCACTTCCCCAGCTGAAGAAAAAATCGTCTCCACGCTCCACTACATCTTCCGCAAACCATTCTGATAATCCTTCTGCACTCGCCAAATACTCGTACAAAATCTCTGAGAGACAATGCATATTGTATTCGTACTGCACTTTCGTTTTCGCCATATTCAAATTCTAATTGTGGCGCAATATATAAATTAATTTTTTATTTCCAAATCAAAATGTCTATGGAAATTCAAAATTTTTATAGAAATAATGTATGATTTTTATTAGCTGATTTCTACGATTCGAAAAACCTACAATCCATCGATTATTTGGGCAGCTTTATCCGCCTTCCGCTCCCAATCTTTTTTTGCAGACGATTTCAGCCTAAATAGAAATTGAGTTCACGCAAAAAAGGATTTCCGCTCAAACCTAACGAAGTGGTTCATCGATTCCAAATAAAAAATAGAAAAGATGAGATAAGTCGGGCTGCATTTTCAGTACAAATCACAAGTCAATATAAAAACGCACTTTTGTCATTCCGGAGGAATCTAAACTTCGCTGTCGAGATTGACTTTGTCGAACCACTTCGTTAGGTTTCCTACGAAATAACAAAGTGATTAAAAAATTGTTTTAGTAAAAAATTTACTCCACTTCATTCAAAGCTTCCAAAATAATTGCACAACCTTTTCGGATTTCATCTTCGGAGATGGTTAAAGGCGGCGAGATTCTCATATATTCATTTCGATACAGTTGCCAGAAGACAATTAAGCCTTTTTCCATACATCTGGAAGCGACTTTCAAAGTATATTCAGGACTTCCAAGATTTACGGCCAACATCAAACCTTTTCCATTTACGTTTTTAATTTTCGGATGAACCAGCAATTCCCGGAAGAGTTTTTCTTTTTTATCAGTTTCTTCCATCAATCCGCTTTCCAAAACTTCTTTCAAAGTTGCCAAAGAAGCAGCTGCGATTAATGGATTTCCACCAAAAGTGGTGATGTGTCCCAACTTCGGCGAATGTGAAAGGCTGGTCATAATTTCTCTCGAACTCATAAAAGCGCCAACCGGAACGCCACCGCCCATTCCTTTTCCCATCACGAGAATATCCGGAACAATTCCAAAATGTTCAAAGGCAAACAGCTTTCCAGTACGTCCAAAACCCGGCTGAATCTCATCTAGAATCAACAACGCACCAACTTCCTCACAACGTTTTTTCAGATGAATAAAGTAATTGTCTTTCGGCATTATAAAACCTGCCGCTCCCTGAATAGTTTCCACAATCACACAAGCCGTTTTCTCCGTGATTTTATCAAAGTCATTTTCATTATTGAACTCTATAAAGTTTACCATTGGCAGCAACGGACGGAATTCTCGTTTGTGAACTTCATTTCCGGCAACAGAAAGTGCGCCGTGCGTATTCCCGTGATACGCTTCTTTAAAAGCGATGATTTCTTCTCTTCCTGTATAACGTTTGGCCAGTTTCAAACTTCCGTCAATAGCTTCTGCACCGGAGTTGACGAGGTAAGTTACTTCCAAAGGTTCGGGTGTAGCTTCTGCCAATAATTTACAGAGTGCGACCGGTTTTTCCTGAGCATATTCGCCGTAGACCATCACGTGCAGATATTTGTCCGCCTGTTCTTTGATGGCATTCACAACTTTTGGATGAGAATGCCCCAATGTATTTGCGGAAACGCCAGCTACAAAATCCAGATAAGCGATTCCGTTTTTTCCGTAGATATAGCTTCCTTCTGCTTTTTCTACTTCGAAACCTGCAGCATAGGGTGTAGTCTGGGCTTGGTATTGATAGAAATCTTCTTTTAAATCCATTGTAATTAAAAACTCCTCCAAAGTTCGGGAATTTATAGAAAATAGAAATCGTAATCTGTAATATTGTTAGTCTTTTATTTTTAAATCTTCCTTCAAATTGTACCAGCCATTCCAACTGCAGTTTCCATTAATAAATTCCTGAGTTTTATTCTTGAATTTTATTTTGTAAAACTCGGTAGTTGTACAACTTTTTTCTTGAGGAATTGAATATAGTTCTGATTCAAACTGAATCAATATATCTATCTCTTCTTGATTCAATTCTTTAGTTTTTCCTTTGTTTATGAGAAAAAACTTATTATTCTTATTTTGAACAATTATTGAATCAGAAGTCATGTGGAAACAACCTTTCGATTCGAAATTAAAAATGATTTGATTGTCCTTTAATTTTTTAATAATTGAATTTTCTATTTGTTTTGAAGTGTCAATATAATCAGGATTGATAATTAAAGTGTCAACCTCTTTTCTGTTTTTAGCTACGTAGATTTTTATTTGCTTTCGTCCGAATAAGTCATCATATTCGAATTGGTAAATGCCTTTTTCTAGACTGTCAATTTTTAGCGGGTTGCCTAGATATGGGTTTATATCTTTTGGTAAAAATGTTTTGAAAATCTTGTTGTCTTTTTTCACAACTAATTTATTTAGCTCTGCAAAAATGCCACTTGATTTTTTCTGATTTTTAAGTTCAATAATTAAAGTTGAATATTTCTTCGTACAACCAATTAATACAATCGAAAAACAAATAATAACTTTAAATGTGTTTGATATTTTCATTGTAAATAATTAATTCTGGATTAAATTCTACTTCTTAACCCGAACCGGCGTTTTCGGTTTGTTCTTTTCCTCGAGTTTTTTGCGTTCGGCATCGGCTCGTTCGAAGAGAGAATTGTCGGATTGATAAACAGTTTCCGGATAGTTTGGCGTATCCAGGAAAATGTCCCGCCATTTCTGCGGCCGGTCTTTGGTATTCCAGTTGAAATCTTTGAAAAAGCGTTCGTCTTTTGAGATTTTACTCATTGGATAGATATCGGAATTAGCACCAATGTTACAATCCACGTTTTCTAATTTACGCTCTATAAAGCCGGCAACAATCTCACCGCAAGTGGAGAGTGCAACCCCAATTCTGGTGACTTCTTTTGTTTTTTGATTGGTGTCGTCTGCATAAGTGATAGCTTGTGCATTGCCGACAGCCTTTGCAATGTCAATCGTGTTATTCTTAAGATAAACGATCATATTCTTGCTCTTGATCTGATTGAATTCGTCCTTCAGATTAAGAGAATCTGCTTTGCTGATTGCGAAAGCATTTCCTAACACTCTGATAGAATCTGTGATCTCTTTTTCGGGATCGCTGTAGATACGGATCTCGTCGCCGGTGATCTGTTTTACACCCATCCAGAGAATCGGTTTTCTCATCAGGTGCATCTCGCCATCGGTCTCATTGAAACTGAGAGAATCTGCACGTCCCTGCATATCAGTTTTGAAAATCCGCACCTTTCTGTACGCACGCAAAAAGCTTTTTTTCTTGAGTGCGTTCGCAGAATCCGGTTTCTGAAAGCTCAGGAATTTTTCTGCCGACATATAAACCGAATCTTTGGTAAGTACTTTTACCAAATATGGTTTGTCTGTAACCATCGCTGAATCTTTTTTCTCGTATACTTCTCCATAACCACCTATAATGTAACGGTTTTGCTTTGGATCATCCAATTTTACGTTGCCGGTTCCTTTTCCGAAACCGGTGGTTTTGTTGAAATATAGTTTGTCTCCCGTCAATATTTTGCCGTTGTAATGAATTCTGGAATTCTTGTTAAGGAAGGACTCGCCGGTTTTGGAATTATTAGTTCCTTGTTCCGTATAGACGTAATTTATAGGATTTTCTTTGCTTCGAATAGTTGTTGGACCGAAGAAATCAGAGACACCTGTATTTTGATTTGTTTTGATATTGTCACTTATAATGGTGTATTTATCAGTTTCAATATTAGAGCGACCTATAAAATCGATCATCTTTGAGTTAAGATAATAAGTGGCGGCTTTTGTGTACATCACACTTCCATCATTACTATAGATTGTTCCTCCAGTATTGAAATAAGCTGTGTTTGGGATCTTGTCGTAATACAGTGTTTCCGTTTTGATGGTTTGTTTTGGATCGGTGAGAACGACGTTTCTTCTGGCAATTCCACGTTGTGTGTTTCCGTCATATTCCATCTCTTCGGCGGTAATTCGGTTTCCGTCTGCTGTTGTAAGAACAACGTTTCCGATGGCTTTCAGGAAATTTTCTTTCTGGTAAAAAACAACTTCGTCTGCAGTAAGAACAGATCCCTGATGCTCGAACACGACATTTCCGGAGAAAACCATATTTCCTTCATATTTATCCGGACTTACACCGGCAGTATCTGAATGTCTATGCTGAACTTTCTTGGAAGCTTCTGTATTTGGATTTGGATTGCTGAAAAAAGGATCTTTTACCAAACCCTGATTTTGGTCTGGTGTAACTTGCGAAAAGATTCTTACAACAGTTAAAAGTAAAATAAAAAGAAAGGATTTCTTCATTAATTTTCAGACTTCTTGTGTCCGTAGAAGTACAAGGAATGTGTATCAATACTCACACCAAATGCTTTTTCTATTGATTCTTTGATACCTTGGATCCTTGGATCACAAAATTCTATAATTTCCTCAATAACTTTATCAGAATCTTCTTTGTAGATCACCAAATGATCGTGCTGCTTATCAAAATAAGATTTTTCATAAGAAGATGTACTCAATGTTTTTTCGCCGAACTGGTGCTTTCTGATCAATCCTGCGTCCAGAAAAATCTCGATCGTATTGTAGATCGTAGCTTTGCTGACGTGATATTTTTTCTGCATCATCAGCAGATAAAGATCGTCCACATTGAAATGATGCTCCATATTGTAGATCTCCTCCAGGATGGTATATCGTTCCGGCGTGTTGCGGAAACCTTTATCCATAAGGTACTGTCTCAGAACGTCTTTTATAGTTGCGATATTCAACTCTTTTTGTTTCGTATCCATCTTACAAAATTAGCGATTTTTTTGGTATTAATCGAAATGCCTGGTTTCGACTTTTTCTATTTTCTCGAACTTTATTTTCTGATCCAGCAATGGGGCGGATTCTACGATTACATTATGACTTGCAACGCCATAAGCCGTAAAGTCATTACTCCCCAGTTTCTTAACAAAATTATAGATGTTGAGAATGATCTTGTCCCGGATTGTCAATAAGAAATCATTAATGTAAACATTATCAATAATAACAAATTTAAGATCTGGCGGGATATTATGCGCTCTCAAAGACGGATGTGAACTTCTGGACGGGATGGTTCCTTCTTCCATCAATTCTGTAAGAACCTGCTGGAAATAATCGTTGATCCTCCTGTCCCTTTTGAAACCTAACAGGAAGCTGATCTTATAGATCGTTCCCGGTAGAATTTCTTCCACATTATATTTGAAACTGTACGGATCTTCCTGATTGACGATATTAAGAATAAAATAATGATCGGCTCTTTTTGGCTGAGCTCTTATGATGGAATAGATGATCTTGGATTCTACTTCATCATCTCTTTTGGCACGGCTGATGAAGGCAAGATTGGTTGCGTATTTAGGGATTGTTTCGTCCAGCTTCATATCTTTTATCGTGGAGATATATTTCTCAAGCTTAACGAATTTGATGAAAGTTGTTTTGATAATTCTACCGTTATACCAGGCATACATACAGATCCCGATAAATCCGGCAAGAAGGACTGACATCCAGCCGCCGTCAAAGAATTTGATGATGTTGGCACTGAAAAAACCACCTTCGATCACGATGTAAACCAATGCGAAAAGAGCAATCCATATTTTGTTTGTTCGGGATTTCAGGAACCAGAAGATCAGTAGAATCGTTGTCATCAGCATCGTGACGGTAATGGAAAGTCCATAGGCAGCTTCCATTTTTCCGGACTCTTTGAAGTAAATTACTACAATAAAACACAAGATCAAAATCCCCCAATTGATCTTGGGAATATACATTTGACCTTTGATCCCCGATGGATATTCGATTTCCTGATTTGGCCAGAAATTAAGCGACATAGCTTCTGAAAACATAGTGAATGCACCGGTAATTACGGCCTGGCTGGCAATGATAGCCGCTGCTGTTGCAAGAACGACACCAGGGATTATAAACCATTCCGGCATAATTCCGAAAAAAGGATTTTTCCCCCGGAAAACTTCATGATAATTGCTTAATAACCAGGCGCCTTGCCCAAGATAATTAAGGATCAGCATCAATTTTACGAAAATCCAGCTGACCTGAATATTTTTAATCCCACAATGTCCAAGATCTGAATATAAAGCCTCAGCTCCTGTTGTACAAAGAAAAACAGCACCCAGAATCACAATGGCACTAGGAGAGTTGTATATCAATTTGACCGCGTAATAAGGATTAAAAGCTCTTAAAATAGAAGGGTGTTCTAACAAATGTACCAACCCAAATATTCCTAAAACCAAAAACCAGAGTATCATTACCGGTCCGAAGAATTTTCCGATAAAGCTGGTTCCAAATTGCTGTACCACAAAAATGATGATCAAAATGGCCAAAGTAATCGGAACAACCGGTGGCTTGTGTGTTACCAGTTCCAAACCTTCTATGGCAGACATTACGGTCAAGGATGGAGTAATAATACTATCGGCAACAAGAGCTGCTGCTCCGATAATGGCGATGAGGTAAAGCCATTTTTTCTTAAAACGTTTCACCAGAGAATAGAGAGACAGAATACCGCCTTCTCCTTTATTGTCAGCTTTTAGAGCGATGATAACGTATTTTAAGGTGGTTTGCAGAGTCAGTGTCCAAATGATGCAAGATAATGCACCTTCTATATATTCCTCAGAGATGATTCCGCCGGCCTTTCCTGCGTTGATGATGGCTTTCATTACGTACAACGGTGATGTTCCGATGTCTCCGAAAACGATTCCTAATGAAACTAAAACTCCGATCCAGGAAAGTTTTTTGAGGTCAAAATGACCGCTGCTATCTTGCGACATAATAAAGAATTATTCTAAAAATAATTCTGCAAATTTAGATTATTTTATATTCTAAGAAATTTTTTTGACGAAAATGTAATATTGGAGAAAATATAAATTTTTATATAAGATTAAAGTTGTTGATTATTAGTGGTTTAAATTTTATTTGTTTTGAAAATAATTTAAATGTAAGCTAAAAAATGCCAGAACTTTCTGTTTTTAAGATAATCTAGATTTTGCTCATTGTCGTAAGCTTCTTTTTCAAAGCTGATATTACGGTAGGCGAGTTGTGAATCTCTGTATTTCAAATATTTGATGTAATATTCTGACAGGTACCAGATGTAAAACGGAATTATCAACAATTCCAATTGCTGGCGGAGATGGATTTTCTCGTGGTTGATAAGAATCTGGTTGCGTCTCAACTCTTTTTTCCTCAGCAAAATAAACGGAAACAATGTAATCCCCGAAATTTTAGTATTTTTGAGTAATCTTTGGCAGACAATTATCATTCTGAGAAGTTAGAGTTTAGATGTTAGAAATTAGATGTGATTCTAAATTACATTGGGTCAAATTTGGTTTGAAGACAAATCTGCAGCCCGACTTGAACGGTCTCTTCGAGAGCCTCAGAGTGACAAATTGGGAGTGGAATGCGGATAAGGCTGCCATATAATTCTCATTAATAATCTATCAAAGATAAAAATTTTGGTACAGTTTTTTAACTTATGAAACTAAATGACATCAAAGAGAATGAAGACTTCTACTACAACGAGCAAGGTTACAAAGTTTTTACGGAGAAATTCCATCTGAAACGTGGTTATTGCTGTAAAAGTGGATGCCGACATTGCCCGTATGGTTACGATAAAAAGACGGATACATTTATTAAAAAATCTAAATAATTACTATAATGAAATCAAAGATTCACGAATTCCAAAATAAAAATTTATATAAAATGAGTACAAAATATTTCTTCATATTACTGGCAGCAGTTTCGCTGGGAATGACTTCTTGCAGCCCTTTCCATGTCAAATCTGACTATGCAGCGACAGCAAATTTTGCCAATTACAAAACCTATTTGCTGAGAACAGACGATTTGAAACTGAACGATATCGACAAAGACAGAGTCTTGAACGAGTTATCAAAACAACTCCAAGCCAAAACTTTGACATCGGCGCATAATCCTGATTTGATTATTAATGTGAAAGCTTCGCACAAGAAAGTTCAGGACGTGACGACTTCTTACGGCGGCGGTTTCGGCTGGGGAAGACCTTGGGGCTGGGGCGGTGGTTTCGGAATGGGAAATACCTGGACGAACAATTATAACAGCGGAACAATCGTAGTTGATATCGTGGATGCGAAAACCCAGAAATTGGTCTGGCAAGGAGTTGGAAGCGGACTTTCCGTAGATTCGCCGAAGTCTAAACAAAGACAAATCCCGGAAATCGTAGCTGAAATAATGAAAAATTATCCGCCACAGAAAGGGAAATAATTTTTAGACTTTCAGTGATAGACTGATAGATTATAGACAAATTAAACCGCCTTGTTATTTTAGCAAGGCGGTTTTTTATTCTGAAATTTTGATGACCAAAAGTTCTTTTGCTTCTTTCAAAATCTCTGATTTTCTTTCTTGATTAAGTTCTAGAACGTCTAATAAATTCTGATTGTTGAATAATTCTTTGACTAAAACACATTTTTCTCCAGCAATTTTTGCTTTTGTTTTCCGTCCAAAGTGGTGAGGCAAGTGATTGGATAAAGCGCATTTTGGTCAACCAGGCTTTTGATGTTTTTATCTTTTGGATAATCCCAAGACAACAATCTGAGTCCGTAATATTCTCCAAAAGCCACAGAATCTTTAGTGAAATACGTATTTGTAATCAACCAACCATCCGTAAATTCCGTTTGAGTTCCGAACAAATTATAATTGATTCCGGAAATATCTTTGATTCTCGATAGAACGTACATTGGCGTTGTGACAGAGATTTTCGTGTCTTCCGCATTTCGGAATTTGCATTCGACCCAATACGTTTTCTCGTTTTTTTGGCGATAACATCCGCTTCGTGCGTTACCGAATGTCCTTTTATCAATTGTCCGGTTTCGGTTTTGTAGCCGATGTTTTGGAAAACCCTTGCTATCCATTGTTCGAAATAAAATCCTGCAGGTCCCAATTCCAACAACGCTTTTTTCAGGCTGTATCTTGCTGCGACGGAGTTTGAGATTTTCTTCAACTCATCAAAAGCCAGTTTGTAGATTTCTCGTGTTGTGACGCCTTCCACGCAATTTGGTAAAATATTATCGATGACTTTTTTGATGGAATTCTCTTCCGCTCCAGAATTCCGAAGTGAGTTTTCTAATTTCTCAATTTCAAATTCTACAATTTCGCCGGCGTTGTTTTTGATTTTCATATTTTTTAACGCAAAGGCGTAAGTTTTTTATTTTAATACTTTATAAAAGCCACAAAGTTTGCAATTCAACTTTATCGAAGATAAAAACTTTGTGCCTTATAAACTTCGAATCTAATAATTTTTTGTGCCTTTGCGTTAAATTTTTTTTACTCTACAAACCAAATTTCAAATCGGCTTCCTTTTTCCAAAGGTTTATAATTAAGATAACCTTTATGCGCTTCGATAATACTTTTGCTCAATGTCAAGCCAATTCCCGAACCGCTGATTCTGGTTGTGAAAAATGGAAGGAAAATCTTGTCTTTGATTTCATTTGAGATTCCGATTCCGTTGTCTTCAACGCTTAGTAGAATTCTTTTGTTGAAGGTTTTAATTTCTGTTTTAATGATTTTTTCTGAGTTGTCAGCAACAGCGTAGATTGCGTTCAGATAAAGATTAATCAAACATCTTTCAATCATTTTCTGGTCGGCAAAAATCACTTGGTTTTCCAATGAATTGATGATTTTAATCTGATTTTTTTCAAATTCAGGTTTAAGGAAATTCAGAGCAGACTCTACAATATTCGTCAAAGAAATGGTTTTAAAAACCGGTTTTGGAAGTTCTGCAACTTGGCGATAATCGTCCACAAAATTCAGTAATTGTTTGGATTTCGAATTGATAATCATCAGACTTTCCTTCATTTCCTCTTGGTCTTCTTTTTCAACAACTTCCTGATTGGCAATGTATTCAAGATTTTGAATTAAGCTATTGACAGGTGTCAATGTATTCAGAAGTTCGTGCGAAATCACTTTCATCAAATTATTCCAAGCCAATTTTTCCTTTTGCTCGATGATTTTCTGAACAGATTCTAAACTAATAATGCAGAAGCGATTTTTGACATTCTGAACTTTTTTGGTTCGGAGAGAAAACGACTGTTTCACATTTTCATTAATGGAAATATCAAAAAATTCCTGCGAGTTTTCATAGTTGGTTTGCTCGATGATTTTGTAAAATTCGGATGCTTTAGATTCATACAATTCCCAGGAGTTATATTTTGGAATCTGTAATATTTCCAGAAAAACTGGATTTACATAGAAAACTCCCCATTCATTATTTTTTTCGGAAAGAATCATCAATCCGATTTCCAGTTGATTCAGAATTTCTTCGTACAAAAGTTTATAGGATGACAAAGACAGATGTTCTTCTTTGCTTTGATAATAAAGTTTTACAGCATTATCAACCAAATTATTTTCCTCAGTTTTTGGAAACAATGAAAAGTCTTTTTTCTGAATTGCCAACAATATCTTCTCACTTTTCTGAATAAATGATAATGCCGAAACCTGCGCTAAAGCGATACAACCAATGGTTACCATCGTAAACAAACCGAAATTAATCCACTTATTCTCAGAATAAAAATCAAAGGCAAAAATTCCGCTGATAATCGCCAGAAGAATAAATAACAGCCAGATAAATTGTTGTTTGCTCATTTACAATTCAAATTTTTCCATTCTTCTATATAATGCGGCTCTCGATAATCCTAAATCTTCCGCCGCAAGAGAAATATTTCCGCGGTGTTTTTTCAATGCCTTTTTGATGAGAATTTCTTCCATTTCTTCGATGTTCAGATTCACAATTGTTTTTTCAGATTCTTCATCTTGAGGCATTAATAATTTTAAATTTTTCTCATTGGAAAGAATCACACTTCGCTCGATGCAATGGTCGAGTTCACGGATATTTCCCGGCCAGGAATAGGTTGTGAGCTCATTAGTCAAAGATTCATTCAAAGCTAAATCTGATTTATGGTATTTCTGTTTGTACTTTTCAAGGAAATAATCTGCTAAAGTCGGAATGTCTTCCAATCGCTCTCTCAGACTAGGAATTTGCAGTTCGACTGTATTGATTCTGTAATACAAATCTTTCCTGAAACGATTTTCGGAAACAGCTTTTTTAAGATTTTCGTTTGTCGCAAAAATAAATCTGACGTCCAAAGCTCGTTCCTTGTTTTCTCCAATTCTCGTCAATTTTCTGTTTTGAATTAAACTCAATAGTTTGGTTTGAAGATGAAGCGGCAGATTCCCGATTTCATCCAAAAACACCGTTCCGTTCTGAGCATTTTCAATCTTTCCGGAATAATCCTGATTCGCATCTGTAAACGCCCCTTTTTTGTAACCAAATAATTCCGCCTCAAACAAATTCTCCGAAAGACTTCCCAAATCGATGTGGACAAATGGTTGGTTTTTTCTTTCTGATAATTCGTGGATGTGTTCTGCGAGAACATATTTTCCTGTTCCGTTTTCACCTAAAAGCAAAATATTAGCATCAGTCGGCGCAACCTTCGTGATTTGTTCCATCACTTCCTGCATTGTAAAAGACGCCGTTTCCAATTGGTATTGATTGGTTTTTACGCTGACATTTTCCCACTGATTCAGTTTTTTATTTTTTCGGGAAATATCAACAGCGAGGTTTACGGAAGCATATAATTTTTCATTATTCCAGGGTTTCAGAATAAAATCTGATGCGCCGTTTTTCAAAGCTTCAACCGCCAATTCTACTTCGCCGTAAGCTGTCATCAGAATAATTGGAAGATGAGGTTCCAATGTTTTGATTTCGTTCATCCAATAGAGTCCATCTTGTCCGCTCTCAAAGCCTTTCCGAAAATTCATATCCAATAGAACAGTGTCAACTTGCTGTTCCGCTAAAAACTTCAGAATATTCTTCGGCTGGCTGAGACAGCTGACTTCCGTGAAGAATTTCTTGAGCCATACTCTTGCCGAAAATAAAATATCCTCGTCGTCATCAACAATTAAAATATGAGCTTCTTTTTTTCGCATTTTTATAATTTGAAAATTTAATTTAATAATCCTTCGAGTGCCTCAAGATGACAACTTATTAACTGTCAACTAAAACTACGTACTATTAACAAAAATTGTTCATTTCCGCACAAAAAGTGTCCGATAATGAACAGTCTTAAAATTAATAAATTGATGTTTAATCACATTTTCAGAGAGTTACATATTTATAAATTTCTGGCATCTGCATTGTGTAATAGTCTGTAGATAAATAAGTTATCGTAAATATGGATACGAAAATAGTAAAAAAGAAGTCTAAACTAAAATTAATATCGATTATCGTTGTTTCTGCTTTGGCGGTTTCAGTTTTTGGCTGGTATTTTCTCAATCAGAAAAAAACTTACAATGTAAAGTTGGAAGATATTCAGACTGATGTAGTAACGAATGGAAAATTCGAAGATATGCTGATGGTTACGGCGCAGACACAATCTCTTAATTCTTCATTAGTAAATGTTTTGGAAGGTGGTGCAGTGAAAGAAATTTTTGCAGAAGACGGACAAATGGTAACGAAAGGTCAGCCCATTGCAAGAGTTTACAATCCGAATACGGAATTCAATTATCTGAATCAGGAAACTGGAATTATGCAGCAAATCAGCCAGATGAGAAATTCACTTTTGGAATTGAAGAATCAGGAATTCAATCAGGATAAAGAGTTGCTGCAATCTCAAAATGATTATAATACCGCTTTGCAGTCTTTCAATCTTCAGAAAAGATTGTACGATGCGGAAATCGGAAAGAAAACCGATTATGATATCGCATTACAAAATTTGAATTATCAGAAACAAAGAAAAGTCATTGTTGAAAAAGGAGCGTCCAGCGAAAAGGCCTCCAGAAATTCTCAATTTTCTGCCATCAATAATTCCATCAATCAAATGGAAAAAAGCCTGAATATTCTTCGTTCCAACAAAAATAATTTCCTGATTATGTCACCAGTTTCCGGAAGATTATCATCATTCAATATTTCATTAGGACAAAATCTGACGAGTGGCGAAAGCATCGGAAAAGTAGATTTGATGGGCGGTTACAAGCTGATAGCAAAAGTTGATGAGTATTATATCAACAAACTCCAAAACGGAATCAAAGGAAGTCTGGAAAGTAATACAAAACAATTTGAAGTTATTATTACCAAAATTCTTCCGGAAGTAAAAGACGGACAATTTTCTGTGGAACTTAATTTCGTAAATGAAAAACCGGAAAACTTGAAAATAGGAATGACATTCGGTGTAAAATTGAAACTCTCTGCTGATACGCAAAGTATGATGATTCCTAAAGGGAATTTCTACAAAGACACCAACGGAAAATGGATTTTTGTAATTAAAAATAACAAAGCTGAAAAACGAAATATCAGTCTTGGAAGAGAAAACCAAATGTATTACGAAGTCGTTTCCGGACTGAAACAAGGCGAAACGGTTATCACATCAGATTATACAGAGCTCAAAAAATATGAGATATTAGATATTCAAAAATAAACTTAAAAACTAAAAATATAACAATGCAAAAATTAATATTACTAATCATAGTTACCATTACGGCGATATTTGTGAAAGGGCAAAATTTAGAGGCCAAAACTATTTCTTTAGAAAGCTTTGACAAGATAAATTCTGATATGGTTTTCAGCGTGGAAATTGTAAAATCGAATGAAGAGAAAGCCGTTATAAAAAGCAATTATCTTCAGTTTGTAGATGTAAGCGTGAAAAACAACGTCCTGAAAATTGGCTACAAAGGAAATAAGTCCATGGAAAATGTAGACACGAGAATCGTAATCTATGCGAAAGATGTAAAATCTGTGAGTGCAGGCATCGGTTCTATCGTGAAAATCAAAGACAATTTTAATATTCAGAAATTTTCTACAGAAAGTGGCGGAAAAATCTTTGGTGATTCCAATGCGAAAAATATTATGATCGAGACTGAGTCGGGAGGTTCTTTTTTAGGCACTATAAATACAGAAAATCTCGTGTTAAACGCACAATCCGGAAGTAAAATTGATATTCAGGGGAAGATTGATACAGCGAAAATCACTTCCGAAGGTGCATCTAAAATAATCGCGACCAAAACTAATATTTCTGTCGCAACTGTAAACGCAGAATCAGCGTCATCGGTTAATTTGAGCATTTCAAAAGAATTAAAAGCGTCTGCAAGTTCAATGGCGAAGATCAGATACAAAACCTTGTCCGGAATCAAATTCTCTGGTGACAGAGATTCCGGTGGGACAATCGATATGCTTTAATGAAATTCAAAATAAACTGTAAATTTTAAAAAATTAATAAAATGATAAACATTCAAAACCTTTCAAAAGTATATAAAACCGAAGATGTTCAAACCAACGCACTCAACAATGTAAGTCTTAGTATAAAAGAAGGCGAATTTGTAGCGATAATGGGACCTTCCGGTTGTGGAAAATCAACTTTCCTTAATATTCTTGGACTTCTGGACAGCGCTTCTTCCGGCTCTTATCAATTTGAATCTGTAGAAACTATCGGAACTTCTGAGAAGAAAAAATCGGACATCAGAAAGAAAAACATCGGTTTCATTTTTCAGAATTTTAATTTGATTGATGAACTCACGGTTTATGAAAATATCGAACTTCCATTGATTTACAACGGGGTTTCTTCCTCAGAAAGAAAAAAACGTGTGGAGGAAATTATGGAGAAAATCAACATTGCTCACAGAGCAAAACATTATCCACAACAGCTTTCCGGTGGTCAGCAGCAAAGAGCTGCCGTTGCAAGAGCTTTGGTCACAAAACCAAAATTAATCCTTGCCGATGAGCCAACCGGAAACCTGGACAGTTCCAACGGAAACGAGGTAATGAATCTTTTGGCAGAACTTCACAGAGAAGGTTCTACAATCGCAATGGTAACGCACTCGTCTTATGATGCCGGTTACGCTTCCAGAATTGTGAATATGAAAGATGGTGAAATTTTCAGTGAAGAACATTCTTTCCAAAGAAAAGATGTCTTCGAAAAAGCAGACGCCAAGAACTTCGAATAATTGTTAAATGACGGATGAAAGATGATGGATGCGGAATATAACTAACTGCATCCAGCATCCATCCTACACTACAAAAAAATAATATTATGCTTAACAACTGGCTCAAAATTGCCTTCATCAATTATAAAAAGAACTGGCTCTCTACCATCATCAATCTGTTTGGATTGACAATTGGGCTTACAGGATTTATGCTCATTCTGATGCATTGGAATGACGAAGAATCTTTCGAAAAATGGAATCCGAAGAAAGATCAGATCTACTCATTTCAAACGTATCATAAAACGGAAAATTCTTACGGAAACAATATATCTTACCCAATGGCAAAACGTGCCAAAGAAGTAATTCCGGGAATACAGGATTATGTTTTGTTTAATGGATCCGGGATGGGTTTCAAAATGGTTACAAAAAACAAAACGGTCTATCAACAGGATGGAATGACTGCTTCCGACAGCTTTTTCAATTTCTTTCCATTCAAATTGGTTGCAGGAAGTTATAAAGATGCATTGAAAGGCGGCAATGTGATTGCGCTTTCTACAACTGCTGCTAAAAATCTTTTTGGCAAGACCAACGTTGCAGGGGAAACTGTAAAGTTTGATAACAAAGATTTTGTCGTAACCGCAGTTTATGAACTTCCGAAAGAAAACACCCAGATAAAACCAGAGTTTGTAATCAATCCTGTAGAGCTAATGAAAGGTGATGAAAATCAGTGGGGAAATTTCAACTACGGATGTTTTTTTATGGTGAAAAATGGAGCTGATCTTGACCTGATAAGACAAAAATTCATCAAAGATATTTTTGAATACAGAGCAAAACAAGATTCAGAAAGTTCCGGACAGACAGTTCAGCAATATCTGGAATTATATGGTCCGTCAGACAGTTTGCTTACACCTCTGGATAAAATTAAACTCCATGCAAAAGCCTCGTGGTTCGGAAATCCCGATTTCAAAACCTTGATGATCCTTTTTATACTTTCTGTTTTGATTGTCGTTTTATCTGCTATCAATTTTATTAATCTGAAAACAGCACAAGCCTCTCAGAGAGCGAAAGAAATAGGGGTGAGAAAAGCCATTGGAAGTACAAAATCTAATCTAGTTCTTCAGTTTTTATTGGAAACATTTGTGATCTGTATGGCTTCTTATTTATTGGCTTTGGCTTTAACAGAACTGCTTTTGCCAAGCTTCAACAAGTTCTATGAAAAAGAAATGAAGATGACCGACTGGCACATTTACTTCTACTCATTTGCGATGGTAATTATCGTAACGCTGATCTCGGGATTGATTCCGGCAACCTATCTGTCGAACTTCAAAGCGATAGAAACTCTGAAAGGAAATTTTGCCAGAAGCAAACACGGCGTTTGGCTCAGAAACGGGATTCTGACTTTGCAGTTAATTATTTCTTCATTCTTCATTATCGGCGGATTGATCGTCAACCAGCAGGTAAAATATATGATGAACAAAGACCTGGGTTATAATGGAAAACAGATTATGATGATCAACTTCAACGAAAATCATCCAAAACCGTGGCTGAAATATGAAAGACTCAAAACTGAAATGAGAAAGATCAAAGGTGTAGCCGATATTTCTTACGGAGAAGCAGTTCCAGGAAGCGGCAGGGCCAGCAGTTCCAATATGGATTATATGGACAAAAGTATCCAGGCGCAACACGGTTCTATGGATTACAACTATCTCCAGTTTATGAATGTTAAATTGAAGAAAGGCCGTTGGCTGGATCCGAATCTTGCATCTGATACAATAACAAATGTTTTGGTAAACGAGGCTTTTGTAAACAAATTTGGCTGGAAAGATGAAGAGGCTTTGAAGAATGTTTTTCATCCCGGATTTGATTATCAGAAAGATTATCATATTGTCGGAATTGTAAAGGATTTCAACATCAGAAATCTGAAAACAGCCATAGAACCGATCGTGTTTTTCCATTACAGAGAAACCGATTGGAAGAGATTCAATGTCTATAATATCCAGCTGAAAATAAAACCGGATGATATCGACGGAACTGTGAAAAGACTCAAAACTTACTGGCAGAATAATGTAGAGCAAGGTTATCCTTTCGATTATTATTTCCTGGATCAGAAGTTTGCCAAAACATTTGAAAAATATCAGAAGCAGCAAACATTGTTCACAATCCTGAATGCAATGGTTTTGATGGTAGCCTTACTCGGATTATTCGCCTTGTCATCATTAATGATCGAGCAAAAACTGAAAGATGTTGCTATCAGAAAAACGCTTGGTGCATCCGATAAAACTTTGATTTTGGGATTGACGAAACAATTCCTTTGGATCACTTTGATTGCGGTTCTTATCAGTATTCCTATAAGTTATTACCTGATGAACGAATGGCTGAAGGATTTTGCTTACCGTATTGATATGCCGGTTTTACCTTTCATTTTAAGTCTTGTCGCTCTGCTTATTTTGACTTTCTCAGTTGTAAGTATCAAAGCATATCAGGCTACAAAAGTAAACCTTGTTAAATATTTGAAGTACGAGTAATAAATTATTAATGGTTAATTATCAATTATTATTAACCATTTACAATTAATAATTAACCATTATGATTAAGAACTGGCTCAAAATAGCATTCATCAATTACCGAAAAAACTGGCTTTCCACCATTATTAATATTTTGGGATTGAGTGTTGGTTTGTGTGTTTTCCTATTGATATTCATCCATTGGCAGGACGAAAAGTCTTATGAACAGTGGGTTCCGGATAAGGAGAATGTCTATTTCGTGGAAAATGGAAACGCTTCTTTTGGCATAATGTCGAGTTCGAGCTACCCGGAAATTTTCGTTTCAAAAGAAAAATTTAGTGAGATTGAAGATTGCCTGATCTATAACAATTGGGGGAAACAGAAACTGAGTGTTGGCAGTAATTCGGTTTATGTTTCCGGCTCGGCTTCAGTAGATTCTTTTTTCAGGTTTTTCCCTTTTGAAAAGATAGCAGGTGATTTCCAGAGAGCTTTATCAGATGATGGAAAAATCGCTATTTCGGATAAAACTGCTCGTCTTCTTTTTGGCGATGATTATCTCAATGCTATCGGAAAATCAATAAAAAGTGATTCCAATGACAAAGAATATGTTGTAACAGCGGTTTATAAACTGCCGGAAGGCAACACTGTTTTCAAACCTGATTTCATCTACAGGAATCCTTATATGGAACAGTCCAAAGACCAATGGACAAGTTATAGCTACAATGGATTTTTCAGGCTGAAACCCGGCACAGACATCAAAGCGCTGGAACATAAACTTTCTAAACAGATGCAGGAACAGGACGAGATTTCTGCTAAAAAATGGGGCTACACTGTTGATAAGAAAAATCCGACAATGGTCTATCTGACGCCCATCAGCAAAATGAAATTAGATGCAAAAAGTGATGGCGTAGAGAAAGGCGATAAAAAATCAATAATGATCTTATTAAGTTTATCTGCTTTGATTTTATTATTGTCGGGAATCAATCTGATTAATCTTAAAACGGCACAAGCTTCTCAAAGGGCAAAAGAAGTTGGCGTGAGAAAAGTGGTGGGAAGTTCAAAATGGAAATTGATTTTACAATTCCTGATGGAAACTTTTATGATTTGTCTGGCAGCATACATCATCGCTTTCGCAATGGTAGAGTTGGTTTTGCCTTCTTATAATAAATTCCTAAACAAAGAAATCAGACTAGATGACTTTAGATTGTTCATCTACACAGGATTATTATTGGTAGTTTTTTCATTGATTTCGGGATTGATTCCGGCACTTTATCTGTCGAATTTCAAACCAATCAATACGCTGAAAGGCAATTTTGCAAGAAGTAAAAGCGGCGTTTTTTTAAGAAATTTTATTCTTACGCTGCAATTGATTATCTCATCGTTCTTCATCATCTGCTCATTAATTATTCATACCCAGGTCAGTTATATAATGAATAAGGATTTGGGTTTCAAAGGTGACCAGGCAATTCAGATTAATTTTAAGAAATCAAATTGGGAAAATAACTTCAATATCAATAAGTACAAAAGACTGAAAATTGAATTGTTAAAAATTTCTGGTGTGATCGATGTTACAGGTTCTGTCAATTCTTTAGGAAGTGGAGCTGCCAACGCATCGGTAGTGAAATTATCAACAGATACTACCAAAACTGTACAGACTATGCTTGGCGGAATTGATGAAAATTTTCTACAATTTTATAAAGTTAAATTCCTTTCCGGACGAGACCTGGACTGGAAAAAAACTTCGGACACTATCAACGGTGCTGTAGTGAATGAAACTTTTGCCGGAAAATTAGGCTATAATCCTAAAACGGCTGTAGACAAAGAATTTTTCACAGGTTGGGATGGTAAGAAAAAATACAAAATCCTCGGCGTGGTAACAGATGTCAATTATGCGGGCGTGGAACAACCTGTTATGCCAATTGCTTACTTCAATTATGATAGAAACTGGATAAAAAACAATATGCAGAATGTTCAGATAAAACTTTCAGAAAATGATATCGCCGGAACTTTAGAACGTATAAAAGAATTCTGGACAACCAAAGCAGAACCAGGCTATCCTTACGAATATAATTTTGTGGATAAGCAATTTGCTAAAACATTTGAGAAATTTCAGAAGCAACAAACGCTTTTTACAATACTTAATATCGTGGTTTTAGTAATTGCATTATTAGGATTATTCGCATTATCATCACTATTAATAGAACAAAAACTGAAAGACGTTGCCATCAAAAAAACTTTGGGTGCAGACGAGAAAACCATCATCTGGGATTTGACGAAAAGATTTTTAATTATCTGCTTTTTTGCAGTGATCCTTAGCGTTCCCATCAGTTATTATGCAATGAATGAATGGCTGAAAGATTTCGCTTACAGGATTAATATGCCCGTCTGGCCGTATATTTTGAGTATGATTTTGTTATTGATTTTAACATTCATAGTCGTTAGTTTCAAAGCATACCGAGCCACAAAAATCAACCTTGTAAAATACCTGAAATACGAGTAAAAAGCATTCTAACCTTCAGGGTTTCAAAAACCTTGAAGGTTTATAAAAAATAAATCAAAATGAAAAAACTATTCTTCCTATTAATCATAAACATTCTTCCGGCTCAGCAAAGCTGGACTTTGAAACAGTGTCTTGATTATGCATCGGCTAATCATCCTTTGGTAAAGCAATCATCAGTCAATATCCAGAAAAATGACCGTCAGATCTCTGCTGCAAAAGGAATGTTGCTGCCATCGGTGTATGCAGGAGTGAGCCATAATTACAGCTTCGGTTCTACGATCGATCAGACTACCAATCAAAGGGGATCTCTTAATACACAATACGATCAGGTCTATGCACAAGCCGATTGGGAATTGATGAACTGGCGCAATTATCTCAATATTTCCCTGTCAAAAATCAATAAAGAAAGTTCGACTTTCAAAATGAAACAGGCACAGAATGAAGTAAAACTGAATGTCATCACCATGTTTTTCAATTATCAAAACAACAAAAGCTGGCTCGGTGTTTTGGAAACTCAAATATCAGGAATAGAAGATCAAATTAAGCGTACCGAGAAAGAAGTGGAGATTGGCAATCGTCCAAAAAGTGATGTCTATGATATCAAAGCCAATCTTGGAACTTTGCAGGAACAATGGGTAACGGCGAAGAATTCCCGGGATCTTTCAAAAATCAATTTACTGAATGCCTTAGCCATCACAAAAGATTCTCTGGATTTCAAAATGGAAGACGATGTGCTTGCAAGTTCCAATTTCAACGATGCCGATTTTGTTCAGAATCTTTTGGAGAAAAATCCCGCTTATCAATCCGTTCAAACAGAAATCAAAGCACATCAAAAAAACGTTGCTATTGCAAGATCGGCTTATCTCCCAACTTTGAACGGTTCTTACAACTGGTCAAGCTTTTACAGTAAAACTTTGGGCGAATCGGCCGATGCTTTCTCGGATCAGTTTAAAAGAAACAAAAATCAGCAGGTTGGATTTGGACTCAATATTCCGATTTTTAACAAGCTTCAGGTTAAAAACAATGTCGAAATTGCCAAACTGAATGTCATTAATTCCAATTATGACAAAGAGATCGTTATCAATGATTTGACTAAAAGCATCAATTCCATCAAAGCACAATTCCAGAATTCTGAAGAAAAATATACTTTACTGGTGGCAAATTTCGAAAATCAAAAACTCTCTTTTCAAAAATCCGAAGAGAAATATAAAGAAGGATTGATGGACGCTTACACATTTTTCGTAGTTCGAAATAACTGGCTTCAGGCAAATTATAATCTCATCAATAGTAAAAATGAAGTGATGCAGCAAACCGAATTACTGAAGGTTTTCGAATCAGGATTTTAGAATATTAATAACTCAATCTTTGGTGAGCGAAGCGTCTTTGCGAATGTAAAAACAGTTAGTAGTCAAAAAATCTTTGCGAACTTTGTGTTAAAATTTCGAATATTAAAATGAAAAAAACACTTGCTCTTTTCACGTTGGCAGTTTTTACGAATTCCTGCTCCGTTTCTTGCCAAAATCTCAAAACAAACCAAAGTCACGATTCGTGGAAAGCGGATTTTGTAACCTTTACAGGAAAAGAAAAAATTGATTTCGATTCAGAGAAAAATAAATTGGTTTATCTGAGTTCTGAGCTTCAAAACTCCGAAGGAAAATTATATTTGCTGAAAGACGGGAAAGAACTTCCGAATCAAAATAAAATCAATCATACCAAAATTGATTTGCAAAACCCTTCTCAGATTCAGATTATTGGTAAAAAAGCGAAAGGCTCTTTTGAATTGAAATATCCAATTTTTGACGTCAAAACAATTAAAGTCGTTTCCAACCAGAATTTCGAATTGCTGGCTCTGAGTTACCTTTTATTAAACCTCGAAGATTTTGAAAATATTCCGGATACTCAGACTTTTAAATCTGAAGATGGAAAAGAAACCAGGGTCAAAGATTTATATGCTTTGAACTTAAAAATCGGGCAGGAATTCAAATCCTATCAGAAATCTAAAAATCTTGAGATTATCAAAACATACTTTGACAGGAATTTCTATCTCCACTTTTCAAATTTCGTAATGGGTCTCGACAATTTTCCGAATGCAAAAGTGATCTCTGATAAACAGTTCTCCCACGAATTTTCGTCACTTTCTGATCAGGAAAAATTTGTAAAAACTTTCAATAATTTCTACAAAGAAGTTCATTTTGATGAGTTTCTTAAAAAATATCAGCCGTATTATCAGGAGATGATTTCCGAAGTTTCCAATCACACTCCGAAGGAAAATTTCATCATAGAAATGGAACATTTTTACAGCAAAAAAGTTGACAATTATGTTTTGTATCCAAGCCTTATGATGCCTTTCAGCCAGGGTTTTGCAGTAGGAAATAGTGATACGATTGGTAATGTTTTTGCCAGTTTTAATAAACCGGAAAATGTAAACGATACTTCCGGATTTGATCTAGGATTCAAAAATGATGTGTCGCTCAGAACCATTTGTATCCACGAATTTGGTCATTCTTTCGTAAATCCCGCTGTTGATAAAATAGATGAACAATTAATGGACTCAAAGGAATTTCTCTTCGAACCGATAAAAAATAAAATGTCGGAACAAGCCTACAACCAATGGAAAATCTGCCTTTACGAACATTTTGACAGAGCCGGCGAAGTCATCATTGCAAAACTAATTGGCGATTCTAAAAAAGCAGACGAAATACTGAATGATAATGTGAAAAACCGTTCATTCATCTATCTTCCTCAGATTATAAACCAGCTTGAATATTGGTATTATAACGAGTTTTTCAGCAAAACCTATGAACAGAAAGTCAGCGAAATAGTTGCCAATCTGCAAACCGTTTCCAACTAAAAATACATTATTATTTTCTCACGAATCCTTTCGAAGACTCATACTTCGGAGGGATTTTTCATTTTAATGCAGATTGAATATAAAAACAGCAGTTATCCTAAATTAAGCATTTGTCATTTAAACTTTGATAAGCGAAATCGAAGATTCGACGAAGTCAAGCGTCTTTGCAAATCTTAAAAATATTTTCAATCATTTCAAAAAAATCTTTGCGCACTTTGCGTTTCAAAACAACACTTTTAAATTCAGTCTTTTATAAGCAAAGCGTCTTTGTAAACCAAAATTATTTTCAATAAATTCAAAAAAACTTTGTGCACTTTGTGTTCAAATTCCCTCGTTTTTTCAATTTAAAAATCGCATTTTTGCAAGCCTTATTTCAGATCAACAAAAGGATTTGACCTCAAAGAAAATAAAATTACAGATGAAACTTTGTATAGCCGAAAAACCCAGCGTTGCCCGTGATATTGCCAAAGTTTTGGGAGCCAATAATCCCAAAAGCGGCTATATGGAAGGAAACGGCTATTGCGTCACGTGGACTTTCGGTCATCTTTGCACTTTGAAAGAACCGCAGGATTACGCACCACATTTCAAATCCTGGGATTTAATTTTCTTGCCCATTATTCCCAAACAATTCGGAATCAAACTTATTGACAATAATGGCGTTGAAAAGCAATTCAATACCATAGCAAAATTGGTTGAGGAATGTGATGAGGTCATTAATTGTGGTGATGCCGGGCAAGAAGGAGAATTGATTCAGCGTTGGGTATTGCAGAAAGCAAAATGCGACAAACCAATGAAGCGGTTGTGGATTTCGTCCTTGACGGAAGATTCCATCAAAGAAGGTTTTGAAAATCTGAAACCTGCGGAAGATTACAAAAACCTTTATCAGGCCGGAAATGCAAGAGCAATTGGCGATTGGCTTTTGGGAATCAACGCAACCAGATTATTCACCAAGAAATTTGGTGGAAACAAAGCTGTTTTGTCAATCGGACGCGTTCAAACGCCAACTTTGGCAATGCTCGTTCAGCGTCAAAAAGAAATCGATGCGTTTTCTCAGGAAGAATATTGGGAACTGAAAACCAAATACCGCGATGTCCTTTTCAGCGCATCAATCGATAGATTGAAGACTTTAGAAAAAGCAGAAAAAGGATTAGAATATCTCAAAAAAAATCAATTCGAAATCGTCTCTTTCGAAATTAAAGAAGGAAAAGAAAAAAATCCGAGATTATTCGATTTGACGGGACTTCAGGTGGAAGCGAATAAAAAATTTGGTTTCTCGGCGGAGCATACACTTAATTATATTCAAAGTCTTTACGAGAAAAAACACACGACTTATCCGAGAGTTGATACGACTTATTTATCAGAAAATCTTTATCCGAAAATTCCCGGAATTCTGAAAAGTATGACGATTTATTCAGATTTGATTTCGCCGTTACTTTCACAACCAATTATTCCGAAAACAAAAGCCGTTTTCGATGATACAAAAGTGACGGACCACCACGCCATAATTCCCACAGAAATCCCGCCTTCATCAAACCTGAGCCGTGAGGAAAAATTAATTTATGACCTCGTCGCAAAACGATTCATCGCCGTTTTCTACCCGGAATGTAAGATTTCAAATACTTTGGTTGAAGGACAGGTTGGGACGATTCCGTTCAAAGCTTCCGGAAAACAAATCCTTGAACCCGGCTGGCGAGCGGTTTATGCCAAAGACAAAAAGGATGAATCTGAAAAAGAAAATAAAGACGAGGAACAAACAATTCCGGAATTCGTATCCGGCGAAAAAGGCGACCACGCACCATTGATTCATCAAGGAAAAACCTCGCCACCAAAACCTTACACAGAAGCAACTTTGCTGAGAGCAATGGAAACCGCTGGGAAACAAGTGGAAGATGAGGAACTTCGCGAAATGCTTAAAAATAACGGCATCGGAAGACCTTCAACCCGAGCCAACATCATCGAAACTTTGTTCCGAAGAAAATACATCGAACGAAAAAAGAAAAATATTTTTGCCACCTCAATCGGAATAGAATTGATTGACACCATCGAAGATGAAGTTCTGAAAAGTCCCGAACTTACCGGAGAGTGGGAATCAAAACTTCGCAGAATTGAGAAAGGCGAGTACGAAGCCAACCAATTCAAAGACGAATTGATAGAAATGGTAACGGAACTCACGAGAAAAGTCATCAGCTCCAAAGGAAAAGTTATCAATTTTGAGGAAGAAAAACCAGCTACAAAAGAAAAAACACCGAGAGTAAAAACCGAAATCATCTGGACAGAAACCCAATGCCCGAAGTGTAAATCGAATAACTTGATGAAAGGAAAAGCTGCCATCGGCTGTTCGGATTTCAAAGCTTGTGGTTTCAAAGTTTCATTTGAAATATTAGGAAAAAAACTATCGGAAAAACAGCTTCAGGATTTGATTCTGAAAAGTAAAACTTCCAAACTGAAAGGTTTTACAGGAAATCAGGAAGAAGGAGTTTTATTAATGAATGAAGATTTTTCAATCTCATTAAAATAGAAAAAACCCTTTCAGCTTCAAACTCTGAAAGGGTTTTAAATTAACACCTTAATAGTCGTAAAAAATTACTTCACAACAATTGCTTTTTTCAGATTACTATCCACTTTATAATCTGTACTGTTATTTATTTTCACATTTTCGAAAACGATATTGTTGGCATTTTTCCCAACGATTCCTTTTTTACTTGTGATATTCACGTTTTTAAAATATAGATTCTCAATCAGTTTCTCTGGAAGTCCGCTGAAACTGAAAGCTGTTTCTGACGAAGAACAATTAATATTGCTCACAAAAAAATCGTGGAAATAAGGAACTTTTTCGCCCGTTTGTTGTGCTGCTTCACTTTCTTTGGTGCTTCCAACGGGTGCATCAGCATAAAATGTATCGAATAAAACAGCTTCTTTGATGATGTTCTTCATCTCGATATTTTCAATAAAGATTTGGCTCACGTCGCCGCCTCTTCCCGAATTACTTTTCACACGGATTCCAATATCTGTTCCATCAAAAGTACAATTGGTAACGTAGATATTTTTCATTCCGCCGTCTGTATTGCTTCCGATTACGAAACCGCCGTGGCCTTCATTTACAGTACATTCTGCGATGATAACGTTTTGCAGATTGGCTTCACCATTTTTCGGTGTTCCGCTGGATTTCATACAGATTCCGTCATCGCCGGCGTTCACTTTTGTGTTGTAAATGATGACGTTTTTCGACGCACTGATGTCGATTCCGTCGCCATTCTGAGCCCAGCTTGGATTGTAAACCGTTGTATTTCTGATGACAAGATTCGTAATTTGTTTTGGGTTAATGACAAATTTAGGTGAGTTTCGGAACGTTGGTCCGTCAATCAAAAGATTGGTTACTTTAGAAAGTGTAAACATCATCGGTCTTAAAAAATGATGAATTTGTTCGTACATTTCTATAGTTGCACCGGGCGTTTTTGTAATGACTTTTGCGAGTTCTTCGCCATTTTTTGCAGCAGCACTTGGCCACCAGATTTTTCCGTCGTCGCTAAGCGTACTTCCCGGTTTAGCCAACAATTCTTTCCATTGCGCATCCGTGGTTTTGAATTTCTTCACAGGTCTCCAGGCTTCACCTGCGCCGTCAAAAATCCCTTTTCCGGTGAAGGAAACGTCTTTCAAATTATTTCCCCAGAGTGGAGCTGTCACTTCGAATTTTCCAGGCGAGGATTCTCTGATTGGGAATTGCTTTACATCATTGCTGAATTGCACAATTGCACCTTCCTCCACGTGAAAATCAATTTTACTTTTCAGCTCGATGGGACCGGTTAACCAGGTTCCTGCCGGAACAACTAATCTTCCGCCACCGTTTGCTGCAATTGTTGTGATTGCCTTTTCGAAAGCTTTTGTATTCAATGTTTTCCCGTCGGCAACACCTCCAAAATCCTTGAAGTTGTAATCCTTTTGAGGAATCGTCGGCAAAACCATTTCACCGAATTTGAATGGTGCTTTCTGGATGTAATAATTGATGTCATTTTTCTGCGCAGAAATAAACGCTGCAAGAGAAAATGCAAGACCTATTAATAGTTTTTTCATTTTATAGTTGAATTATTCTTTTGATTGATTATAAATGTTTTAGTTAAAGTTCAGTCATAAAATATAATTTGGGCAGCTTAATCCGTCTTCCACTCCCAATCTTTTTTGCCTTTGCTTTTCCAGCCACAAAAAAGGATTTCCGTTCAAGCCGGGCTGCTGCAATTCGCTGTTCAGTAGCAAATTTAAATTATACTTAATACTTCTTACATTATACTTTGTACAATTTGATTTCAGGTAAAATTAAAAAAAATATCAACTTGCGCAATCGATTGCATAAAATAAATAGTCACATATTGGTAAAGTCTTATTAACGCTCATTAAATTAAAATTGGTTAAGTTCTTTTTAAACAAAAATTCCTTATTATTTGCTCAAATTTCTTTAATTTGCAATGCTAAAAATAATTTCAACAATGATTATTCAACCAAGAACAAGAGGATTTATATGTTTGACGGCGCATCCGGATGGAGCACTTCAAAGCGTAAAAAATCAAATAGAATATGTAAAGTCTAAAGGCGCCATCAAAAACGGACCAAAAAAAGTTTTGGTAATCGGCGCTTCCACAGGTTTTGGGCTTTCTTCCAGGATAACGGCGGCTTTCGGTTCCGATGCTGCAACAGTTGGTGTTTTCTTCGAAAAACCGGCGTCTGAAGGTAAAATGGGAACTGCAGGATGGTACAATTCTGCGGCTTTTGAAAAAGAAGCGCACGAAGCCGGACTTTACGCCAAAAGTATCAACGGTGATGCATTTTCTGACGAAATAAAGAAACAAACGATTGAATTAATCAAAAAAGACTTAGGTCAGGTTGATTTGGTGGTTTACAGTTTGGCTTCTCCAAGAAGAACGCATCCTAAAACCGGCGTTGCACATTCATCTGTTCTTAAACCGATTGGAAATTCTTACACCAACAAAACGGTTGATTTCCACACGGGCGTAGTTTCTGATGTTACGATTGCTCCGGTTGAAAATGAAGAAGATATTCCAAATACTGTTGCCGTAATGGGTGGTGAAGACTGGAAATTCTGGATAGAAGATTTGAAAGCGGCTGGCGTTTTAGCCGACGGTGTTCAAACGGTTGCTTATTCTTATATCGGTCCGGAATTGACTTTCCCAATCTACAGAAACGGAACCATCGGACAGGCGAAAAATGATCTTGAAGCAACTGTGACTGTTCTAAACGATTTATTGAAAGACCTTAACGGAAAATCTTACGTTTCTGTAAACAAAGCTTTGGTAACGCAATCCAGTTCAGCGATTCCTGTTGTTCCGTTATATATTTCTCTGCTTTATAAAGTGATGAAAGCGAAAGGAACTCATGAAGGAACAATCGAACAAATCCAAAGACTTTTTGCAGAGAGATTATATACTGAAGATGGAAATGTTGCTTTGGATGAAGCAGGCAGAATCAGAATCGATGATTTGGAAATGGCGGATGATGTGCAGGCAGAAGTTGACAGATTGTGGAAAGAAATCACCACTGAGAACCTTTCTGATATCAGCGACATCGCAGGTTACAGAAAAGAATTCTTCAACCTTTTCGGTTTCGAAGTTGACGGAATTGATTATGAGAAAGATGCTAACGAAAACGTACAAGTTCCAAGTATCGAAGCTTAGATTTTAGACTAAGAATAATAGACTGATAGATAATAGATTTTATTTAATCTTCACTATGAACAAAAACGGCTACTTTTTCAGTAGCCGTTTTTTATTGTTGGGATTTGATTTCTTTTAATTTTGCATCGTAATCATGCAACAGATTATGTTCCGGAGTCTGCTCTATGGCGTGCATTATTTTGTCCAGAATTTCGTTTGCCGATTCATTATCATAATCAATATCCAAAACCGGTTTGAACTCCATTGTTGGTTTTACACCCGTCACTTTTATCTTGAGGCCTTTTTTATCAAATGCTCTTCGGAAACCATTGATCTTGATAGGAATTACCGTTGGGCGTTGGTTTTTAATCAATTTTGCTGTTCCTTTTCTGCCTTGTGCATAAGCGGAAGTTGTCCCTTGCGGAAAAGTAATTACCCAGCCATTATCCAGGGCTTTCATAATATTTTCTATCTCACTGAGATCAACCATTCTATTGACATTTTTACCTTCGGCACGCCAGGTTCTTTTGACTGTGATTGCTCCGGCTATTTTAAAAATTCTTGCCAAAATTCCTTTATTCATCGTTTCTTCTGCTGCAACGTAATAGAAATCGACTTTTGGATTCAGAAGGTAAACCGGATTTTTTATCGTGTTGTGATAACCGTTATTCACAGCGCAAAAAGCGTGATACATTGCCGCAACATCTGCAAAGTAAGTCTGATGATTGGATACAAAAAGTACATTGCTGTCCGGCAAATCGGCGAGATTTTCTGTGCCAGTGATCTTCAGTTTATTAAAACCATTGAATCTCCTGTAGGAAACTATTCCCAGGATGAAGATGATCACCCGTTTCAGAATATATATATTTCCAAAAGAATCGGTAAAAATATTTTTTTTAGCCATTGATATTTAATTATAACTTACGGATCCGGTAATTATTGCAAAATTAGACATTTTTTAATAAGTTACTGAATTCACTTAAAATCATTGAAGTTGCTCCCCAGATAATGTATCCATTGAAGTCAATAACAGGAACTTCTGCACCGTTTGTAGATGGCAGAATCATATTTTTTGGCTGATCAGGAAGGTTTAATAACGATGAAATTGGAAATTCTATCAATTCTACAGCCTCACTTTCCTGAAGGAAAAATTTTGGATTTTTTTTGGTGTAAGAAATGAAAGAATGTACATAAAAATTACTTGGCGGAATATAAATTGGTGACATTTCGCGTATAATCCTTACATAATGTTCATCAATTCCTAATTCTTCAGACGTTTCTCTTTTTGCAGTATAAGAAAAGTCGGGATCTTCTTTTTCCCTTTTACCACCTGGCAAAGATATTTGTCCGCTGTGTCTGTCTTTTTCGTTTTGAGATCTTACAATCAATGGAAAGTGCCATTCATTATCTTTTAAATAAAGTAGAATATTAACAGCAGCAAATTTCGGATTCTTGGTCAGAATATCCTCATAACTGTAAACAGGACGATATGGCGGAGAATAGATTTTATGAGCATTCTCACCCAATAATTCTGCTTTTTTTATATCTCTGAGTAAATCTTTTCCGAAGGTCTGCATCTCCCAAAGATAAGGAAAAATTGGAAAATCTATTAAAGCAAACCAGCAAAAAAAATTAACTGATAAATAAAAAAAGTCGCAGAGATTGACTTTGCGACTTTTAAACAATTTCTAGTTCAAAGACTTTTGTACCTTTGCGTTATTTTTAATTTTTAAAGTGAAATCCCACGTCCTGCATAAAAATCAAGAACTTTGATGCTGAACAGGTAATTATATTTTGCCTGAGCTACAGACCCTTGCGCATTTGCATAATTATTTCTGGCAATTGTGACGTCATAGATAGTGGAGCGTCCTGCATCATAACTTTTCGTAGCAAAGTCCAATGCCAGTTTTGTACTTCTCTCGGCTTCCATTGCAGCAACATAAATTTCATAATTAGAATCTGCATTGAACTGCGCCTGCTGAATATCCTGTTTCAGCTGGAATTTCTGTTGCTCCAGGTTGTTTTTAGCAATCGATTCGTTGATCTTCGTTTGCTCAACCTGCAGTTTTGTAATTCCTTTATTAAAGATAGGAATATTTGCTGATAAGCTTAATTGCTGACCAAAATTATCACTGTATTGCTGTGTGAAGTTTCTTTCTGTTACCACAACAGGATTTCCGGCTGCATCCACACTATAGCCTAACGTATTTTTATTCAGAAGATTATTATAAAAGCTTCCGATTCCTGCGGATGCAGTTATCGTTGGATAAAAATTGGTTCTAACAACTTCTGTCTGCGCTTCTGCTGCTTTTATTCTGGTTTCTGCAGCTTTGATAACGGGTTGAGAACCATAAGCAATATTGAGAACTTCGTCCACCGTTTCTGTTTGAGGCATCAATTCATCCGGAACAGGAATGTCCACCACATCAAAAGTTTTATAATCCTGAAGCTGAAGAAGCTGTGCCATTGCAAACAACGCTTTATCAACATTGATCTGAGCTGTTTTTACATTCTGTTTTTCCCGTGCAAGAGAGGCTGTTGCTTCTGCCAAAACGGTTTGCGCAGTTGTCCCGACATCGGTTGTGATCTTAGCACGATCGTAGAGTTTCTGTGCATTTTCCATAGCACTTTCAGAGATTTTTTTGATCTCTCTGTTCAGCATCACGCTCAGATATTGTTGTGCAATTTGTAATGCAATATTATTTTTAATCGTTTCGATATCCTGCAAACTTGCATCAACATCAAAACCTGTTTTGCGAATGGTTTTTTCTAATCTTCCGTTGTTGTAAACCAAGACACTTGCCCCGACATTTGCGCCATTATAATAACTGTCATTTCGGATACTGCTGGTTCCTACCAATGTTTGTCCGAAATTGGCATTGTTGGAAATAGTTCCGGAAACAGATGGTAAATACTCTCTTTTTGCCATTTCCAGATTTTTTGCCTGTACATCTTTGTTATAAGCCTGCGCCTGTACCTGCAGATTATTTTTAATTGCATAATCCACACATTCCTGAATCGTCCATTTTTTCTGAGAAAACCCCAAAACCCCAATAGACAAAAGCGAAATACAAAAAACTTTTTTAAGCATAAAAGAAAAATTATATACAATAAGACATCGGAAATGTTAAAATGTTACGAATCAAATTAAATTTTTTTACAAATTCTGCTGGACTTAAATAAAAACAAAATATTTCATCACAGCTGTAACAATTGCATATTAACATTTACTTATATGTAAAATCCAGACAATGTCTCATCCCATTCTGAAAATAGAAGATATCAACAAATCGTACGATACCGGCAAGAGCAAACTCCACGTTCTGAAAGGAATCAACCTGAATATCAATGAAGGCGAGTTTGTTTCTATTATGGGAAGTTCGGGTTCCGGGAAATCTACTTTGCTTAATATCATCGGGATCCTGGATGAAGCAGATAATGGCGTTTACGAACTGGATGGCGTTCCTATCAAACATCTTACGGAAGTAAAAGCTGCGGAATACAGAAGCCGTTTCCTGGGCTTTATTTTTCAGTCTTTTAATTTGATTAATTATAAAACAGCTTTGGATAATGTCGCTTTGCCTTTATATTATCAAAATGTTTCCCGAAAAGAAAGAACAAAACGTGCCGAAGAATATCTGGAAAAAGTAGGACTTCTGGCTTGGGCAAATCACCTTCCAAGTGAACTTTCCGGAGGACAGAAACAAAGAATTGCTATTGCAAGAGCTTTGATAACAGATCCAAAATTAATCCTGGCAGATGAGCCAACCGGAGCTTTGGATTCGAAGACCACACACGATATTATGAAACTGCTTCAGGATATTAATAAAGAAGGAAAAACAATCGTTGTTGTAACACACGAACCAGATGTTGCGGCACAAACGAAAAGAAATGTAATCCTGAAAGACGGATTGATTGAAAGCGATGAGTTCATCAATCAAATTATTTTATAAATAAAAATATTAAAAGGCTTCGGGAGCCTCAGCCTGACAAAAAGCTAACAACTATAAACCATCAATCAACAACCAAATTATGTTTGACTTAGACCGCTGGCAAGAAATATTCAGTTCCATTCGCAGTAATGTATTGCGGACGGTACTTTCCGGGTTTACAGTGGCTTTGGGATTGTTCATCTTTATCGTGTTGTTCGGGATTGGAAATGGTCTTAATAATTCATTTGCGAAAGCTTTTACAAGAGATGCAACCAATCTGATTATGCTTTTCGGTGGCAAAACGACGCTTCCTTATGCAGGATTACAATCGGACAGAAGCATTACTTTTAACAATGATGATTTTGATGCAATCGTCAAAGAAAGTGAAGGCAAACTAGAATATGCCTCACCAAGATATACCACCAATTTAACCGTAAAATATGGTAAGGAAAGTGGCGGTTATCAGATCAACGGTGTTTTGGGAGACGAAAAATTCCTCGAAAACAGAACAATGATCGATGGACGTTATATTAATGAAAGAGATAATGAGCTCAAGCAAAATGTCGCATCAATTGGTAGAATGGTTTGGCGCGATCTGATCCGTGATGGCAACCCGATTGGGAAAGATCTGGAAATCAACGGGACGATGTTCAAAGTTGTTGGTGTTTTCTCTGATCCCGGCGGCGATTGGGATGAAAGACATATTTCTATTCCGCTTTCTACACTTCAACAGATGAAGAAAAGTTCGGATACCATTAGTACGGTGATGTTATCTTACAATCCCAATATGACACCGGAAGAGGCGATAAAATACGGAGACAAACTGGAAAAAGACGTCAAAGCAAGACATAAAATCTCACCGGAAGATCAGCAGGGAATCAGAATCAATAATAATGCAAAAAACACGCAGGACTCTTTCGCAATTTTGTTTGCCATTACTTTTGTTGTAGGTGTAATCGGGCTCGGGACATTGTTGGCAGGCATTATCGGGATCAGTAATATTATGGTTTATATCGTAAAAGAAAGAACCAAAGAAATTGGGGTGAGAAAAGCAATTGGCGCAAAACCCAGAGAAATTGTAGCACTTATTCTACAGGAAAGTATTGTGATTACAGTTATTTCAGGATTTGTAGGCGTTGGTCTTGGAGTATTGGCTTTGAAATTAATTGGAAACAATCTGGAAGATTTTTTTATACTGAGTCCCTCCGTAGGCTGGGGTTCGATTGTAGCCGCTTTTTTCTGTTTAATTTTATCCGGAGCCATTGCGGGATTTGTACCAGCCTACAGAGCATCGAGAATAAAACCAATCGAAGCATTAAGATCTGATTAGGAGGGTTTTAGGAGTAGATAAAAATGTTAACATTTAGCAATTATCATTTATTAATCATAACCAAATGAATATACTTTTCAAAAGAGATACCTGGCAAGAGATTTATTATTCCCTCCGGAATAATAAGCTAAGGACTTTCCTGACGATGATAGGCGTTGGATGGGGTATGTTTTTGTATGTGAGTTTGTTAGGAGCTGCCAATGGATTGGAGAATAAATTTAATAAATTATTCTCTGGTTTTGCAACCAACTCTATCTTTCTGTGGCCACAAAATACCAATATTCCTTATGAGGGATTTGCAAAAGGCAGAAAAATGGATCTTCGTCTGAAAGATATTGATCTTTTACAGAAAAAAGTCCCACAAATCGATTATATATCACCTCAAAGTGCAAGAGGAAATTTCGGAAATCCCGGCGAGCAAATATCAAGAAACGGACAGAAAAATACCTATACAATTACGGGCGATTTTCCCGTTGGGAATAAGATTTCTAAGAAAAAATTATTGTTCGGAAGATATATTAATGATGCTGATATTCAATCCAAAAAGAATGTGATCGTTATAGGAGAGGAGATTTACAAAAACCTTTTTGATGCCAAGAAAAATGAAAACCCGATTGGGAAATCAGTCAATCTGAAAGGTGTTTTTTTTAAAGTAATAGGTGTTTTTCGTGTAGGAAAAATGGGGGGGATGGAGAATGATCAATCGGCGTATATTCCGTTTTCTACCTATTCTGGGATGTACAACGAGGGAGATAAAGTCGGTTTTTTTGCGATTGTAGGAAAGCCTGATTCCGAGGCTGAAGTTGTAGAAAACAAAGTGAAGGATGAACTGAAAAAAATAAATCACGTTTCGCCGGAAGATACCAATGCTTTTGGAAGTTTCAATCTCGCTAAAGAATTTAAAAAAATAACAGGATTTCTTACGGGAATGCAATTGCTGACAATCATTGTCGGAACATTGACGATTTTGGCAGGAGTAATTGCCATTTCTAATATTTTATTAATCACCGTAAAAGAAAGAACAAAAGAAATCGGAATTAGAAGAGCTTTGGGCGCAAAACCTGCCGAAGTGAGGAATCAGATCTTATTGGAAAGTGTTGTGATTACTTTGTCATCTGGATTATTGGGGTTTTTATTTGGGATTTTTCTGCTCATTATCCTCAATATTCTCTCGATGAATAATGACTCATTCCCTATTGACAATCCGACGGTAGATTACGGAAATGTGTTTTCTGCAATGGGAATTATGGTTTTTTTAGGTCTAATGATCGGAATGATACCTGCCCAAAGAGCGGTGAAAATACGGCCAATTGAAGCACTTAGAACAGAATAAACTTAAAAATAAAACAAACTATATTTCTATATAATGGAAAAGAAGAAATTTACATTCAAAAAAGCATTATCCATATTTTTGGGCTTGCTGTTCGTGGCAGCTTTGGTTGGCGGAATCGGGTATCTCATCAAATCCAATTCTAAGGAAAATGAGGTTTTTCTTACCAGAAAAGCAACAATCCAGAATCTGGATGACAAAGTGATGGCTACCGGAAAAATCGAACCCCGTGAAGAGATCGAGATCAAACCAAACATTTCCGGAATCATCCAAACCATTAACGTGGACGAAGGTGATAAAGTTACTGCCGGACAATTGATTGCAACTATCAGAATTGTCCCGAATGTAACGGATGTTAACAGTGCAACAATGCAGATCAACAATGCTCAGATTCAGCTTACAAATGCTAAAATAAATGTTGACAACCAGCGGAAGCAATACGAGATGCAGGCGAAGCTGTACAAACAAGGTGTGATCTCTAAACAGGAATATATCACGGCAGAGCAACAGTTGCAAACAACTATTCAGCAGCAGAAACTGGCTGTTCAAAGTTTGAATGCGGCTCAGAAACAGTTGCAGATCGTAAGAACCGGTGCAACGCCTGAACTTCAAAGTATGGCCACCACGCAGATCCGTGCAAAAGCGGCAGGAACGGTTTTGACAATTCCTGTAAAAGTGGGCAGCCAGGTAATCGAGGCTAATGCTTTCAACGCAGGAACCACAATCTGTTCAATTGCAGATCTTAACTCATTGATCTTCAAAGGTGATATTGATGAAGCACAAGCCGGAAAACTAAAACAGGGGATGGATATGAATGTGGTAATCGGCGCTTTGCAGAATAAAACTTTCCCGGGAAAATTAACACTAATTGCTCCAAAAGGAACAGAAGAAAGCGGAACAATAAAATTCGCTGTAGAAGGTGATGTTTACAATAAAACAGGAGAATATATCCGCGCCGGATTCAGTGCAAATGGAGAAATATTATTAAGTTCTAAGAAAAATGCCTTACTTTTGGATGAGTCGCTTGTTCAATACGAAAAAGCATCCGGAGGTAAAGATAAAGCCTTTGTAGAAGTAAAACAGCCAAACGGCAGCTTCAAAAAAGTGTATGTAAAGTTGGGATCCAGTGACGGAATCAATGTTCAGATTCTTTCCGGAATCGATAAAAATGCGGAAGTTAAAGTCTGGAATCCTTCTGACAAAGATAAAGAAGAACTGAAAGACAAAAAGAAATAGACCTTTAAATTATAATTGTTAAAAAGATCCGTCACGTTTTCATAACGTGACGGATTTTTTTGATTAAGATTTACCATTTACCATAGAAAGAATTGATGTCAAAATAATAAGAAACATCAGAGCCGTCGCTTTTTTTGAGATGCAGGACATCATACATTTTTCCTTTATATTCTGATAAGGACTGACTTCCCATTTGGCATCCTTCACAATGTTCTTTCACATATTTGTATTCATCAGCAACACTTTTTACTTTGATGGCCTTTTCGTAAGATGATCCGTCTTTTGTAGAATTGCCTACTTTTGCAGAAGCCTTTCGGGTGTCAATAAATTCATAGGATTCTTTATTCATGCCGATACTTATATTGACAGATTTGAATTTGATCTGGTTTTTGTCTAAGACTTGATAAGTGTAAATATCTGTCAGCCCGGATTCTGAATGTGCTTCATAGAATTTGCCATCCTGGATCCACCAGTTTCCTGTTTCTATGGTTTTATTTGTTTCTCCGTCTTTGGTAAATGTGAAATCCAGAACAAAAGTTCCGTCATTATTTCTTGTCATTACCCATTCTTTTTTCATTCCTTCTATTTGATTGTCAGTCTCGGAGCCAGTCCATTCGCCGGCTAATCTACTGTCAATCTGTTTTCCGTTTGATAAAGTTGAGATTGTATTTCCGCAAGAAATTAAAATGATGCTGCAAAAGATGATAGCAATGTAATTGGTTATTAGTTTCATTTTTTTGTTTTAAAAATAAAAAATTATATCGAACTGAAAAAAAATCCTGCAAAATTAATTGCAGGATTTTCAAACATTATATTTTCAAGATTACATTGGAGGCATTTGATCATCACCACCGCTATCATTGGCATTGATGTCTTTTTTCTTTTTAGGCTGTTCCACTTTGTCTCCTTGTTTGAATCTGTAAGTTAAAGATAAAGAAAACTGTCTTGGATTCCATTGCATATACATATCTCTGGCATAGTTTGCTCCGTAGTTGATGGCCTGTCTTGCTCTTGTGTTAAAGATATCCTGAATGTTGAACGCTAAAGTTCCGTTTCCGTTCCAGATCGTTTTTGTAGCACCAAGATTGAAGAAATAGGTTGATTTCTGGTTGACACTGGCATTTTTTTGCCCGCCTCTGTAATTGGATTGTACCTGAACACTGAATGTTTTATCGAATCTGAAAGTATTGGCAAGTCTTGCTCTGGAAGAGAAACCGCTACCATTATAAGATTGTACAAGCACATTATTAACATATAGGTCTCCTGTCGTGTTATAACCGAAGAGATCGATATTTCCCATGATTTTCCACCATGCAAATGGGTCATAAGTGCCATTGAAATCCAATCCGTAACGGTCTTCGCTGCCAACATTATTAGGGCCTAAAGTGAATGATCCTGGATCTGTAAGGCTTTGGATGATTCCAAACTGAATATTGTTTTTCTCTTTTCTGTAATATAACGTAGGATTCAGGGTAACCTTGCTCTTTGACAAGTTATATCCTAACTCAAATGAATCGATATAGGACGGGTTAAGATCAGGATTTCCCTGGAAAACGTTTCTCACATCATTAGGTGATGAGATTGGAATAAGAAAAAAGATCTTGGCCTGTCAATTCTTCGGGAATAGTTTAATAAGATCTGATTGTTTTTTGCGATATCATAGCTTAAGAAAACACTTGGGAATAGATTATTATAATTTTTCTTTTTGCTGGTAATGATTCCTGTATCCAAATTTGTGTTCAGAGGATCTCTGTACGGATAATTGAAACTGATATCAGACATTTCGTCTCTCAGACCAAGCTGGTAAGCAAAAGCACCGATTTTACTTTTGAACTGCACATAAAATGCATTGAAAGTTTCCGTATATTTGGCAAGACCAGTAAAATTTCCCAATATAGTTGGAGGAGTATTCAGGTCTTTTCGGTTTTGCGCAAAGAAATCATAATCATTGTCATTATGATCCAATTTGTATCCGGCATTGAAAGTCGAATTTTCGCCAATCGGCAATTCATAATCCAGTTTTCCGACCAGAGATTTGTTTTCTGTTACTGTTTTAGTATTTGTAAGGGAAGTAAATGCGTTATTCAACGTTTCTGTAATATCGGAATTACCGCTGGACTGATTACTCTGTAAACTTAATGATAGTGAGATGTTTTGACCTTTATCATCGAATTTGTGATCTATTCCAAAATCTCCCTGCATCCCTGTATTGGTATTCCTCCCCACAGCATTTCGGCTGGTAAAATCAATAGTTCCATTTCGGTAATTATTGATATAATTAATCGGATTATCTGTGTCGTTTTCAAACGTCCTGATAGTTCCGCTCAGATTAATGGATGTCTTTGGCGATATATCATAAACCACGCCGCCTGTAGCATTGTAATTGTTGGACTTTGTTTTATTTATACTATTCTGATAAATAGAAAGATAGTCTCCGGAATCATAAGTTGTAGTAGATCTGTTTGTATTTTTGTTTTCCTGATAACCCCCGCCGCCATTCAGAAACCAGCTCCAGTTTCCTTTTTTCCAGCTAAGATTGGTGTTTAGGTTTGTTTTTGGAAGGTAACCTAATGTTCCAATCACACTTCCGTTAAAACCAAGCTTGGTTGTTTTCTTCAAAATGATATTAAGAATACCGGCAGTTCCGGAAGCATCATATTTTGCAGAAGGATTTGTAATAACTTCTATTCTGTCGATTTGATCTGCAGGGATTGCCTGTAAAGCATTGGCACCGTCATCAATTCCAAGTAAAGCAGATGGTTTTCCATTGATCAGAAATCTCACATTGGAACTTCCTCTCATAGAAACCGTTCCGTCTGTATCTACAGAAACTGATGGTACATTTTGCAAAACATCCTGTAAGTTTCCACCGACTGCTGTAAGATCACTTTTTACATCATACGTTTTCTTATCAAGTTCTACCTTATATGGTTTTGTAGAAGCTGCGGTAATCACAACGCCTTGGATATCGGTTGTGTTGGTGAGGTTTGCTTTGCCGTCGGAAACGATTACAAATGGTGCAATAGCTCCGGCTTTGGTGATAGCAACTGTCTTTGAGAATTTTTTGTAATCCACTGCCTCGATGCTGACATCATAATTTCCGGGTACAAGATCAATCTTATAGTTTCCATCTACATCTGCTAATACCGCATCACTCAACTGTGCATTTTGTGTATTTTTAAAAGTAATAGAAGAATAGCCGATTCCGCCATTTGCGTCTTTTACATTACCCGTTACATTTACTTTCTGCTGAGCCATTACAAAGCTGGCAGCTCCTATGGTTAAGGCCAAACCAAAAGCTCTCTTTTGAAATACACTTACAATTTCCGTTCGTCTCATTCTTAATTTATTTTTGAGCAGTTGCTCTTTTTATTTTATTTCTTTTTTATTCAGCCAGTCCTGGTATGCTTTTGCATTTATGGCGTGTTCCGCATCATTATCAGTGAATTTATGATAACCAAATCTCGCAGGATCAGCGCACATAAAGATGTAATTATTCTTTTCCGCATCCAGAACAGCATTGAGGGAATTCTTGTCCACGATACAAATTGGTCCCGGCGGGATTCCTTTATTCGCATAAGTATTATAAGGTGAAGGTGTCTTCAGATCTTTATAGTAAACCCTTTTAATGACTTTCTGATAATTACTAGCTTGCTTAACAGCATAGATTACGGTTGGGTCACTTTGCAGTTTCATTCCTTTCTTATATCGATTGATGTAAAGTCCTGCGATGGTCTTTTGCTCATCGGGTTTTCCGCCGGATTCTTTGTAAACGATTGAAGCCAAAGCATAAATCTGATCTCTGCTAAGTCCGGATTGCTTTTCTTTTTCAACTTTTTCCGCAGTCCAGAAGTTTTTATACTCATTATCGAATTTCTCGAAGAATTCTTTCGGGGTTACTGTCCAAAAGAAATCATAAGTATTATTAAAGAAATATTTCTTCAGATCTTCAGCATTTTTATAGCCTTTGCTGACAGCAATTTCATTAAGTTTCTGAGTAAATTGTGTAGAATCAATTTCTGTTTTCTTAGAAACTCTTCCGATCATCTGATAGACATCGTCAAAGTCTTTGATTCTGAAAGAATTCGGAGTTTGATTCCCGGCAATGATCATATTGACGATCTCGCGGTTGTTCATTCCGGATTTCAGTTCATATCGACCTGGCTTGAAATTTCCACTTAGATTTTTATCTTCTGCAATAGTTGTGAAATAGTCTTTGTTCTTAATGTGCGGAGAAATCGAATCTAAAATCTGCTGAGGTTTCGCACTATGTGGAATCAACACAAATCCTTCTTTTTCTACATTATTTCCGACATATTTATTATAAAGTCTAATCCCGAAAAATCCCAGAATTACAATGATGACAGCAAAAATGATAAGAATTAATTTTTTCATAACTTAAAATAAATCAGATTTCTATAAATTAATCTCTCCTTTAAAAACCTGAATAGCCGGACCTTCTAACCAAATATTTTTGAAACCTTCTCCATTTTTATCGGCATAAACTTTTAAGTTTCCACCCATCACCTTGATTCCAACAAACGTTTGATTATTGTTTTTCATAAAAGTTAAAGCTGCAGCGGTAACTCCTGTTCCACAACTGTACGTTTCATCTTCCACACCCCGTTCATAAGTTCTTACAAAAAGTTCTTTTGCGGACAATACTTCCACGAAATTCACATTGATTCCTTCTTTCTTATAAGTTTCAGAATTTCGTATTTCGTTACCGTTTTTGTAAACATTATAATCTTTTAACATTTCGACATACTTGATATAATGTGGCGAACCAGTGTTGAGAACAAAATCGTTTCCATCTTTATCAATGGTTTTCACATCACCCATTTTTAACTTAATGATACCATTTTTGATTTCCGCTTCATGGATTCCGTCGATGGCGGTAAAGGTTGTTTTATCTTCAATAATGTCCAGAAAATGAGCGAACGCAACTGAACAACGAGCGCCGTTTCCACAGAAACTTTTGGAACCGTCAGAATTATAATAATCTACCTCAAAATCTACATCTTTTGCAGAATTGATTTTAATTAACCCGTCTGCACCAATCCCAAATCTGCGGTCGCAAAGCTTTTGTATTTTTTCGATAGAAAGATCGTCCCATTCTCCTAAACGGTTGTCAATCATTACAAAATCGTTTCCTGTTCCCTGATATTTATAAAATTTCATTTATTATTCTGATTGTTAGTTAATTAATTTGTTTTTTCTTTGCAAAAATCAAGCCCGTAAAATTACTTATTTTAAAAACAATCCTATCTTGACAAATGTTATTTAAATTGAATCTAAAATGCCAGGAAATTATAGTGTTTCACAATTTTTCGATATCATTTTTTTTAATTATTATAACTATCTTTGATCATCGAAATAATGAAAGAAGATCAGTTATTAGCACTTATTATAAAAGCCAGAGACAAAGATCAAAAGGCTCAGACACAACTCATTAATTCTTTTTGGGTGGATGTCTTTTCTTTTGTGATGAATAAAGTAAAGGACGAAAATGATGCGGATGAAATCACAGTCTCGGTATTTTCAAAAGTCCTCAATAAGTTGGACCTTTTCGATCCCAGTTTTCAGTTCAAAACCTGGATTCTTACGATCGCACAAAATACAATCATCGATTTCTGGAGGAAAAGAAGCCGCGAAAACGAAGATCCGAACGCTAATTTGCAGGACGTTAAAAACGAGTTTGCAAGATCGCCTGAAGAATTATTGATCTCCGAAGAAGACCAGCAAAAGATCATCAAGATCATAGAAACGATGGACGGCAAAAATCAGGATATTATCCGCCTTAGGTTTTTTGAGGAAAAAAGCATCAAAGAAATAGCAGAAGAGCTCAATCTTTCTGTTGCCAATACAAAAGTGAGAATCATGCGCGCCAAAAAAATCCTGGCCGAATTATTAAAGAACAACGAGTTTGATGAAAGTTAAAAGATTATAAATAAACTTCCTCTTTTGTTTTCGGAAGTATAATTTTTCTCTGTTTCTTCTGATTTCTGTTTTGCAGATTTATTTTCAATCCTTTTTTAATGTAAGTTTCGTGTTTGGATTTACCATATTCAGCGGTATTTTCTACTTCTTTTGTGTAAGTAAGTTTCCCTGTAGAAAGATTAAAGTCAACTTCTGTAATATAATCTCCGGGTCTCCCACCTTCCGAAGAGTATCCAATTAATTCAAAATGACCGTTCTGAAATCGGTATTTATCTGTAACACCCCATTTCCAGCTGCTTCCGCCATAATGTTGAATGATAAGAATACCGTTTTCAATGATTGTGCTTTGGTAAGGATCGCCCATCATGCCGCCGGCGCTGCTTTCCAAAATGGCACTCCAGGATTTTTCTAAGATTTTCCACTTGCCGTTTACTTTTTTAAGAATCTGAATTTCACGGATATTGCCCATATCTGTCGTGTCCTTTGTATTATAGATGATGACTTTCTCGGAGATTTTGTCGTTGTCCAGATCACCATCAACAGATTCTATGACTGTTGAACCTGCCGGTTGGAATTCTTTCTGGGCAAAAGAAAAATGGCTTAGAATAAGAGTCAATAAACAAATTATAGCTTTCATAAGAAATTATTGGACTTTAAATTTACGGAATTATGCGTTTCATCAATGTCAGTCTTCGACTGTTTCGATAAAAAAATCCTTAACTTTGGAGTCAATTTTAGAAATAGATGGAGGATTTAGTTCAACAAGATACAGCCATTCAAAAACCCAAATGGATTCGCGTAAAATTACCGACTGGTAAAAACTACCGCGAACTGAGACATTTGGTAGATAAATATAAGCTCAATACCATCTGCCAAAGCGGAAGCTGCCCGAATATGGGCGAATGCTGGGGCGAAGGAACGGCAACATTTATGATTCTCGGAAATATCTGCACAAGAAGCTGTGGATTTTGTGGTGTGAAAACCGGAAAACCTTTGGACGTGAATTGGGACGAGCCAGAAAAAGTAGCGCGTTCTATCAAATTAATGAAAATCAAACACGCAGTTTTGACATCTGTCGATCGTGATGATTTGAAAGATATGGGTTCAATCCTTTGGGGCGAAACAGTAAATGCCGTTCGCAGAATTTCCCCGGGAACTACGATGGAAACTTTGATTCCCGATTTCCAAGGTATTACAAAACACCTTGACAGAATGATAGAAGTGGCACCGGAAGTGATTTCTCACAATATGGAAACCGTAAAACGTCTTACAAGAGAAGTTCGAATTCAGGCTAAATATGAAAGAAGCCTTGAAGTTTTGAGATATCTGAAAGAAGCCGGACAAAACCGGACAAAAACTGGTGTGATGCTAGGGTTGGGAGAAACAAAAGATGAGGTTTTCCAAACGATCGAGGATATCAGAAATGCAAATGTGGATGTGATTACTTTAGGACAATACCTTCAGCCGACCAAAAAACATCTTCCGGTGAAAAGCTTTATCACGCCGGAGCAGTTTGATGAATATGGTGACTTTGCCAGAAATTTAGGTTTCCGTCACGTAGAAAGTTCACCTTTGGTTCGAAGTTCTTATCACGCTGAGAAGCACATTCATTAAGATTTCGATTCAATTTAAAAATAAAAAAGACTCCTAAAGGGAGTCTTTTACTTTTTGTTCTGTGGGTTGTATATTTTCTGTTTTGTTCATATTTTCCACTTGTTGTGGGATGAACATCATGTAAGCGAAATATCCTAAAAGGAATAAAGCAACTACAACTATAATTGCAATCATTGGTCCTTTGTTAGTTTCGCTGTCTGGTTTTGGAATGTCGGATCTCATATTTATAAGTTTATTTTTTAATTGTCATATGCAATCGTTGAGCGATTTCATAGTTTTATTTTATAAGAAGTCTATTGCAAAATTAATGCCTGATTATTATTTGAATATTTTTTAGAATAATAATTTATTTTCTGTAAAAATTAGAAGGGTTTAATTTCAAATATATATGGTTTTTAAAATTAAGCCCATATATTTGCAGGGTTAAAATCTGAATTATGAAAATCGAAAAACGCTGGATCATTTCCTTTGTAATCATAAGCATCATTTCAATTGCTGCACTTTTTTGGCCGGAACAGACTTCATTGCCTTTACCGGGAACTTTTCTTGGCGAAGAAAACATTGTAGGAGCAGATGTTGCTTGGATCCTGGCATCTTCCGGTTTGGTTTTGTTAATGACACCCGGACTTTCTTTTTTCTATGGCGGAATGGTCGGGAAAAAGAATATGATTTCCACAATGCTGCAGAGTTTTATCGCTTTGGGTGTGATTAGTATTGTCTGGGTAGTCGTTGGATTTAGTTTATCCTTTGGCGAACCATTGGGAATTACAATTAATGGTGTGCATTATGGATTGATAGGTAATCCAACTACATATTTATTTTTCAACAATGTTGGCGTTTTGCCGCATAGCAAAATGGCTTCCACGATTCCGTTTGTATTGTTTGCCTTATTTCAAATGAAATTTGCAGTCATCACTCCAGCTTTGATTACGGGTTCTTTTGCAGAACGAGTCAGATTTATTTCCTACTTATTATTTATGGTGCTGTTCAGCCTTTTGATTTATACACCACTTTGTCACATGGTCTGGCATCCGGATGGTTTGTTGAATAAATATTTTGGAGTCAAGGATTTTGCCGGTGGAACAGTGGTCCATATGAGCGCAGGTTTCGCAGCTTTGGCTGGCGCAATGATGATCGGAAAAAGAAAAAATCCGCACCACGAACCTTCAAATATTCCATTTGTGATTTTAGGAACAGGAATGCTTTGGTTTGGCTGGTTTGGTTTCAATGCTGGTTCAGCTTTAGCAGCTAATGCAACAGCAGCGATGGCTTTCGGAACTACGACGGTTGCATCTGCAACAGCAATGTTGTCCTGGATATTTTTTGATAGAGTTAATGGGAGAAAAGTTTCTGCTTTGGGCGCTTGTATCGGAGCAGTCGTAGGTTTGGTGGCGATTACGCCGGCTGCAGGTTTTGTGACGCTTCCTCACGCTATTTTTATAGGATTTATTTCTGCCATTGTTTCTAATTTGATGTGCAACTGGAAACGACTGAAAAAAGTGGACGATACTTTAGATGTTTTCGCTTGTCACGGCGTTGGCGGAATTATGGGAATGATTTTGACAGCAATTTTGGCTCAAGGCGAGAATGCAAGTCTTCTTCACGGCGGTTTCGAAGTTTTTGCACATCATATGATGGCTTTGGTATTGGTTTCCGCATTTACATTTTTAGGATCATTGATTTTATATAAAGTTACAGACATGATCATCCCATTAAGAGTTGCCGAAGATTCCGAAAACATCGGTTTGGATCTTTCGCAGCACGATGAGAGTCACGCATAATGATGCAGTAATGCATATTTGATTTTGATATGAAGAAAACCTCACTTTTTTTATAAGTGGGGTTTTTATATTAATTATTTGGGCAGCTTTATCCGCCTTCCACTCCCGCTTTTTTTGTTGTTGCAAATGACGTGATACCGTTAATGAAACTTATTCAGAATCGCAACAACAAAAAAAGCTCCGTTCAAACCTAACGAAGTGGTTCATCGATTCAAATAAATAAAATAGAAAAAATGAGATACGTCGGGCTGCGCTTCGCAAAGTAGAATATTTGTGCTTTAATCTAAACTTTCATCCCAAAACACACACAAAATCCGCCGAAAAATCTCTAAATTCGTGTCTTAAAAATTTTTAAAATGACGAAATTCGGAGTTGATGCGGCCAGTTTTTATGTGCCTTCTTTATATTTAGAAATCAATGACCTTGCTGAGAAAAGAGGAATAGAACCGGCAAAACTGGAAAAAGGTCTGGGTTTGCACAAAATGGCTTTGCCCGATGTTCACGAAGATGCAGCGACTTTTGCAGCGGAAGCTTTACTCAAATTAATTCAGGATTATAATCTCAATCCGAAAGAAATATCCAGAGTTTACCTCGGAACCGAAAGTGCTTTGGACGCCGCAAAACCAACCGCAACCTACGCTGTCCAAATGGTAGAAGAATTCTTGACCGAAGAATTTGGTGAAAGAAGTTTCAAAAATTGTGACGTTGTAGATATGACTTTTGCCTGCGTTGGTGCAGTTGATGCACTACACAATTCCCTAGATTTCGTAAGAGCAAATCCCACTAAAAAAGCCGTTGTCATTGCCAGCGATTATGCCAAATATGAATTGGCATCTTCCGGAGAATACACGCAAGGGGGCGGTGCGGTTGCCTTATTGGTTTCAGCCAATCCAAAGTTAATCGAGATTGATAACAATTGGGGCGTTGCCACAGAAAGCGTTTTCGATTTTTTCAAACCGAGACGTCATTTTTCCAAAGAAGATTTCCCAACAGCTCCGGAAAATTTCCCCGACAAAATTGAAGTGTTCACAGACGAACCGGTTTTCGATGGACAATATTCCAATCAATGTTATCAGGACAGAATCCGTGAAGCTTATGAGCATTACAAAGACCAGACTTTTACCGTAAGACCTTACGAAGACTGGCGTTATCTGATTTTCCATTTGCCTTACGCTTTCCACGGGAAAAGAGTTTTCACCGAGATTTATAGTTTAGAAAATCATCTCGATTATTCCGATGCAGAGAAACAAAAAGCCATCGCAAAATCTGAAGATTATATCAATTTTATCAATGAAAAAATAGAGAAAACGCAGCGTGCTTCTTCCGAAATCGGGAATATGTACACAGCTTCTATTTTTATGGCATTGTTGTCAGCTTTACAAACTTCGTTCAATGAAAATGAAGATTTAGCAGATAAAGAAATTGGTTTCTTAGCTTATGGAAGCGGTTCCAAATCTAAGGTTTTCGTCGGCAAAGTGTCTCCCGAATGGAAATCAGTAGTTGGAAAATGGAATCTCTTCGAAGAATTAAAAAACAGACACGCAATCGATTTTGAAACTTATGAAAAGTTACACCGTAAACAATTAGATTCTTCAGTTAATCAAAATTACAAAGGTTTCGGATTAACAAGAATCGAAAAAGAAAGTCCGGTTCTGAAAGGTGCAAGATATTACAATTATCAGAGATAAAAGCTCCGTAGGAGCAATATGTTTATAGGAATCAATTCCGCCATAAAGTCGAGCTCCGTAGGAGCGACACGATAATCATCAATTATTTAGAATCAAATTTGGCTAAACCTAAATCGAGAACGAGCAGAAATTTCTGCTCGTTCTCTTTTGAAAATATCTATAACTAACTACTAACTTCAAATTAATTTTTTGTTCTGAAAGATTTTTGGCGTCACACCTTCCATCTGTTTGAACACCCGAATAAAATAATTCGTATCCGAAAATCCAGTACTGTAAGCGGTCTCGCTCACCGAATTCTGTTGGCTCAACAATTCCTTCGCTTTCTTGATTCTCTCGTGGATAATAAATTCATTCGGAGAAAGTCCCAATTCCTGTTTGAACATCTTGAAGAAATTCGATTTGCTGACGTAAGCCATCTTCGCAATTGCATCAATGGATAACTTCTGATGAAGATTTTTCTTGATAAAATCTGCTACAAAACCAATTCTCGACTGATTTTTCAAAGTGTTTTTCTCCACTAGATTTCTCGCTTGCGTCTGCATCAATCTTATCAATAATTCCTTCAAAGCAAAATCTGCAATCACATCTTTATGCGAATTATCATCCATCGCAATCCTCATAATATTATTTGTCGCCGAAGCCAGAGCTTTATTATTAAGCAAATAAAATTCATCCAAAGAGATATTCCATTTGGAAGAATCATCTATTTTCGCCACATTGAAGTTCAGATTATCCAAAGATTCCTGCACAAATTCCGGATTCAAAGTCAAAGAAACACATTGTGAAGGCTGCTCATCTGCATCAGGAAAATCAATGACCATTGTTTCACCCGGCGCAACCAAAACACTTTCTCCCGGAAGATATTCGAAGTAATTGCTCTTATCCTGAAGCTTCATCCATTTTCTCCCTCGCAACATTCCCGTGAAAGCCAGATGCTCAAAATGCAGTTTCACATCGTAAACCGCCTTGTGCGTTTCGTAGATGCTGAATTCACAATTATTTAAACTAAACTTGGTTTGATTTTCCACCAAAGTATTCAGTCGGTTTTCGTGTGTCAGGCTGGGTTTGTTAAGTTGAAAATGATTTGAATTCATAGATTCAAGATTTATAACTTCTTGTCTATCAAATATAATATTTTAAAATTAATCTCAGTCACAATTTTTGTTAATGAACAATAAAGTATTATAAAAATAGGATTTTACTGTTTTTTTGGACGATTGTGCTATCGGTTTTGTTGATTATAGAATTAACTTAGCCTTAATCAAATATTAATTCAGTATTAATAAAAACCAAATTATTATGAGTACAACAGCAGAACACAAACAAAATTCAACCACTTTGGCTTGGCCAGAATTCAAATCTAAATATGATAATTACATCGGAGGCAAATTTGTGCCGTCAGCTGGCGGACAATACTTCGATGTCATTTCTCCAATCAATGGACAAGTTTTCACACAAGCAGTGCATTCCAACAAAGAAGATTTGGAAAACGCTGTAAACGCAGCAGCAGAAGCCTTCAAAACGTGGAAAGATACTTCCGCAACAGAACGAAGCATTATTCTGAATAAAATCGCCGATAGAATAGAAGAGAATCTTGAATATATTGCGACGGTAGAAACGATTGATAATGGTAAAGCTGTGAGAGAAACTTTGGCGGCCGATATTCCTTTAGCGATTGACCATTTTAGATATTTCGCTTCAGTCATCAGAGCAGAAGAAGGTTCTCACAATGAGTTGGACAAAGACACCGTTTCACTCATTGTCCATGAACCACTTGGTGTGATTGCCCAAATCATTCCGTGGAACTTCCCAATCTTAATGGCCGTTTGGAAACTCGCTCCAGCTTTGGCAGCAGGTAATTGTGTTGTTTTGAAACCAGCGGAAAGTACGCCTGTTTCCATTATTATCTTAATGGAATTGATTGGTGATCTACTTCCACCGGGTGTCGTAAATATTGTAAACGGTTTTGGAGCAGAACTTGGAAGAGCGTTGGTCACCAATCCAAAAGTCAACAAAGCAGCCTTTACAGGTTCAACGGTAACGGGACGAATGGTAATGCAATATGCGACAGAAAATATCATCCCGGTAACTTTGGAATTGGGAGGGAAATCGCCTAACATTTTCTTCAATTCGGTAATGGATGCGGACGATGAATTTTTAGATAAAGCAATCGAAGGCGCAGTAATGTTTGCCCTCAATCAGGGAGAAATTTGTACTTGCCCGTCAAGATTACTGGTTCAGGAAGATATTGCAGATGCATTCATCGCAAAAGTGATTGAAAGAACTGAGGCAATCAAAATCGGAAACCCATTGGACAAAACCGTGATGATGGGAGCGCAGGCTTCGAAAATCCAGAAAGATAAAATTATGGGTTACCTAAAACTTGGTAAAGAGGAAGGTGCAGAAGTCCTTACTGGTGGCGATGTAAACACTATTGAAGGTTTGGAAGAAGGCTATTACATCAAACCGACCATCTTCAAAGGAAACAACAGAATGAGAATCTTCCAGGAAGAGATTTTTGGACCGGTTGTGGCTTTCACGACTTTCAAAGATGAAGCAGAAGCTTTGGAAATTGCGAATGATACGATTTATGGTTTGGGTGCGGGCGTTTGGACACGTGATGCACATCAATTGTACAACATTCCAAGACACGTGGAAGCGGGTAGGGTTTGGGTGAATCAATACCACGCTTATCCTGCCGGTGCACCTTTCGGAGGTTACAAGCAGTCGGGTATTGGTAGAGAAAATCACAAAATGATGCTTGACCATTACCGTCAAACCAAGAATATGCTGATCTCTTACAACAAGAACAAGTTAGGGTTCTTCTAATCTTAATGTTTTATAATTAAGTTTAAGACTTATCAATACTCTGAACCCGACAGAATTTTTTGTCGGGTTTTTGTTTAACTTTAAAATAATAATTAATGTGGAAACTAATCGTAGATTCTAAAATGCAGATGTTCAATTAATACGAAGGATTCACAAAGCTCCGTAGAGCAAACTGTTAATAGGAAAAATATCAATAAGACAAGTTAAGCTCCGTAGGAGCGACCTGTCAATACATTATTATTCATTAATGTCAAAATAAAAAATAGATGGAAACTAAAGATAAAATATCAAGACTTTCTGTGACGGATGCTGCGATGGAAATCATATGGGAACTCGAGAAAAAACACGGCGAACTGATGTTTTATCAGGCTGGTGGCTGTTGTGAAGGTACGCAACCACAATGTTTCGAGAAAGGTGGCTACTTCCCAAGGATGAATGACGCAATGATTGGAACCATCAACGGCTTCGAATTCTGGATAGACCGCGACCTCTTCGAATATTGGAAGTATGCTCATTTTACATTGGATGTTCTGGACGGTTGGGGACCGGGCGGATTTTCTTTGGAAACGCCTCTCGGTAAAACCTTCAAAGTACATTACCGGCTTTTCACGCCGGAAGAGCTGGAGAATCTTGAACCGGTGAAGCGGAGTGAGTAATGTTTTAAACTATCATAAAAAAATCATGCTTATCATTTGCCTAAATCATGCGCATGACTTCAACAAGTCATGCGCATGATTTTTATAGAAGAAAGGCATGAATTCATTACATCATAAATCAAGTTTTCAGAAATTCTGTAATTAAATATATCAAACCTTCACAAACTTCGAGACGATCATAGATGCCAGAATATTCCCGACGGAATTGAGGACGGTCGCCAGCGGATCTACCAAAGTCCCGATAATGATTACAGCAGGAACGACATCGGGCGGGATTTTGTAAACTGAAATCATCAGCATTTCGCCAATGTATCCGCCATTTGGGATTCCGCCGGCAACTGCGCTGACGAAAACTGTGATGCCAAGAGCCATTATGAGATTCATTGGTTCGAATAAATTCCAGCCAAGTAACTGAAATGCCACATAGATTTTGATGATGGATGAGATGGAAGAACCGTTTTTATGAATCGTAGTTCCAATCGGAATCACCACGTTGGCGATGGATGCGGGAACGCCCATTCTTTTAGCAGCTTCTATCGCAACTGGCATCGTCGCTAAACTGCTGCAAGTACTGATAGCAGTTGCTGTTGGCAAAAGACTTTCTTTCCAAAAAGCTTTCACGCCTTTGCCGGATTTCCAGATGAAGGCATAAAGACTAAAAAATACAATGAAATAAATGGTTCCGGCGATGTAATAAAGTCCCAAAGGTTTAGCATAAAATCCGAAAAGCTGAGGTCCAATCGTGCCAACCTGATACGCAAAATAAGCGCCTAATCCAACGGGCGCAACTTTCATTATGAGAAGTAAAAGCTGTTTCATCACTTCGTTTCCGGAAAGTATGAAGCTTTGAAATGCATTTCCCTTTTCGCCAGACCGTCTGATCGAGATTCCGACCAGGAAAGAAAAGACTAAGAGAGCCAGCATATTCTGTCTTGAGAATAAATTATAGAACTCGCTTACGGTGAAAAATCCTACGATCTGGTCATTGATATTGGTGTCGGTTTTTAAGTTTTCTGTGATAGCTTCATGAATATTTGTTGGCGTCTCTGTCGGGAAAAGGTAGACAAGAATGATACAAAATGTGGCGGAAATCAGAATGAAACTTAGAAAAGTCAAAGCCATTGTTCCAATGATCTTTCCCAATTGATTCTGTTGCTCGATGCCTGAAATAGCGGAAACAATCGCAAAAAACACCAACGGAATGACTGTGACGAAAAGCAGATTAAGGAAAATATCACCAATCGGCTTGAGATAAACTACGAAATCAGGGGAGAAAATTCCCACCAGACTTCCTATGAAAATCCCGATGAGAAGCAGAATAATGTTGCTGTAGTTTTTCCAGAAAGACTGATCCATTCCTTTAAGTTTGATCAAAGATAATTATAAAATTGTTTGGAAAGATTGAATTAAGTTGGATTGTCTGAATGTCTTAATGAAAATTAGACTGTTGTGTAACCCGCAGATAATCTTTTAAAACCTGCATCTGGTCTTTATTTCCTTTAGCGATTCGGTTTTCTCTGCTTACGACATTGTTGTAGATTTTATTGATGAATTTTTTGGTATTCGGAAAGACACTTCTTCCGGAAACTTCCGGTATTTCCAGCCTTTTGCAAACTTCATTATCCAATAAAAACCAAGTGCAGCTGATGTGTAAAAAGCGCAACATTTTCTTTTGGAAACTGTACTTGAGAATTGGGTTTTCCAGAGATTCATTCAATAGAGAGTGCGCCAACAAAACAGAATCTTTGTCAGAAGGCGGCTGGATGGCGGTCCAGAGATAGAAATATTCTGTTGCCTGTTTTTTGTCGTCAGGCAGAAGGTCTTCCGGAATTCCCAAAAGATAGCCCACATATTTCCAAAGATGAAAAAGTCCTCTTTCTTCCTCATCAGAATAAGTATTCCCCAATTTTTTGAGACTGTGAAGAAAAACCAAACTGAAACCAATGTAAGTAGCCATCATATCCCAGGAATTAATGGGTTCTCCCCAATTTTCTGTGTCCCAGTTTTTGTAATGTTTCTTGATGGAAAGTCTGGCGTAGGAATGTATCAGCCGTATTTTGATAGCGAACTCATAGCCTTTTGCGTGAATTTCCAAAGCATTGTATCTCGTTGCGTTTACCCAAAAATCCAAGGTTTCTGAAAGTCGTTTCACTGCACCTTTCTTTAAAGCTTCTGTGACAATCAAAGGTTTGTTGAGATAAGCATAATCATAACCGCCAATGAGACAATAATCTCTCAGGGAAATCAGAGAATCCACATTGCTTCGCATACAAAGTTCTGCGCCACTTTTCAGCAAGTCAGGATTAAGCCATTCCGGAACAGCTTGCGTTTGTTGGAAAAGAGTTTGAACACTTGCAGGGACGTCATCAGTTTGTGAAACACCTTTTCGGATGTATTGCTCAATTTTACGGGAAGCTTCCTGAAATTTCTTAGTCAGATAGACTTCTTTTACAACACCATCGCCTATTTTATCAACGTGATAAAAGTAACGGGAGAATTTGTCAAAATCTTTAAAGCTAACTTCCGCACCGGAAAAATCGATGAGTTGTTTTCCGTTGCCTTTAGTCCAAAAATATTTGAAATGTGGTAAATCTTTAAATCTTGGTTCTAAAATTGTCTTTTCCATCACTATAAAATTACAAGTTTTAAGCCGATATTGGAGTATAATTGAGTAATGTCATAAAATTCGGATTAGTCAAACTTGTAATTAATTAACATTTTAAAGCTAAATAAAATTGAGATAATCTTAATCAAGTAAATGAATTATTCACGAAATTTGTTCTTATGAAAACAGCTGTTTTAATCACTATTGGCGACGAGATTTTATCTGGAAACACCGTGGATACCAATTCCAACTTCATAGCGATGCAACTCAAAGAGATTGGAATTAAAGTGACAAGAATTTTTACAATTCCGGATGACGAAAGTACAATAGTTTCTACGCTTGGGAAAGCATTCGGAATGGCAGATGTAGTTTTTACAACGGGCGGATTGGGGCCAACGAAAGATGATATTACCAAGAAAGCTTACGCTGAGTTCTTTGAAGACGAATTGATTTTTTCAGATAAAGTTTACGAACATTTGAGAGCTTATCTCGAAAAACGAAACCGACTTTGGATTTTGGAACATAATAAGGAACAGGCGATTGTCTTATCAAAGGCTGAGGTTTTTCTGAATTATTTCGGGACAGCGCCTTGTATGGTTTTGGAGAAAAATGGAACTTTTTGTTTCAGTTTGCCAGGCGTTCCTTACGAGGTGAAACCTTTGGTAAAAGACCAGATTATTCCATTCTTAAAAGAGAAATTGTCATTAGACCATATCGTAACCAGAATCGTTTCTGTAGTGGATGTTCCGGAAAGTATTCTGTCAGAAAATATTGAAAGTTGGGAATTGGCTTTACCAAAACACATCAGCTTATCTTATTTGCCAATCGGGACGAGGGTGAAATTAAGATTAACGGCTTCCGGAAATTCACAGGAAATCCTAAATCAAGAACTTGAAACTGAGATTCAAAAATTAATTCCAATCATCGGAGAAAATATCATTGCCACTCACGAAGATAAAATCGAAAAAATCCTTGGCGAATTGTTGAATGACAGAAAGTTGACTGTTTCGGTTTCAGAAAGTTGTACAGGAGGAGAATTAGCGCATCTGATTACGTCGGTTTCCGGAAGTTCTAATTATTTTTCTGGCGGGATCGTAACTTATGCAACCGAGAAAAAGATTGATATTCTAAATGTCAATCCAAAAACAATCGAAGAATTTACCGTTGTGAGTGAGCAAGTTGCTTCCGAAATGGCGAATGGCTGTCAGGAATTATTCAAAACTGATATTGCTGTTTCTACAACAGGCGTTGCCGGGCCTGGAAAAGGTGAGGATGGGAAAGATGTGGGAACGGTTTATTACACGATTAGAATTGGCAATGAAGAAGTGACCTCAAAATTATTTTTGCCACATTTGGAAAGAATTGATTTTATGAACTTCGTGTCTCAGAAAGTGGTTCAGGATATTGTTTCATTGCTCATCAAAAAATAAAAAAAGACAGCCGTAATGGCTGCCTTTCTAACTTCTAATATCTAAAGTCTAATTTCTTTTTATCTATTTCAATATTTCTTTCAGAAAACTCAACGTGTGATTCCAGGCGCGTTTCGCCATTACTTCGTTGTAATCCGGAGATTCCGGGCTCGTAAAAGTGTGTTTGGAATTGGCGTAAGTGATGATTTGAAAATCTGTTTTTCCGGTTTTTAATTCCGCAATCAGATTGGTCATATCTTCCGGTTTTACACTTTCGTCGTCCGCAGGATTTTCTACAAGAACTTTGGTTTTGATGGGAACATTCAGTCTGTCGTTTCCTTTCGCCAAACCACCGTGAATAGAGACAACGCCAGCAACCGGCATCTGAGCTCTAGCCGTTTCCAAAGCACCGGTTCCACCGAAACAATAACCAATGACCGCAATCTTTTCAGAATTGGCACCTTGCTTTTTCAGTTCGTCCAAAGCCGCAGAAATTCTTTGTTGATAAGCTTTGTAATCTTGTTTGTAAGTTCCTGCGATTTTTGCGGCGGCTGCATTGTCGGCTGGTACATTTCCTTCGCCATAAATGTCAGCAACAAAAGCGATGTAACCTTGCTTTTCCAACTGAAGTGCAGCATCTTTTGCTTCATTATCAATGCCTTTCCAGGCTGGCAGAATTAGAACGCCGGGAAGTTTTTTTCCTGCATTTGAAGTGACTAATCCGTTCAGTTTCTGAGTTCCGTCTTTGTAGGCAATTGTTTTCAATGTCTGGGCTAATGTAAGTTGCATTCCCAGGAATACTGTTAGTAATGAGACTGGTAGTTTCATATCTTGACTATTTTGATTTGATTAAATTTTCTTCTTTCTAATGAAGTTTATTATATTCATTAAAAGTACAAATAAACTAAACACGATGAGCTGAATTCCAACATAATGCCAACCGCCAAGTTCCCAACATTTCAGTCCGATAAAAGTTCCCAAAGCGCCACCCACAAAGTAGGAAGTCATATAAATTGTGTTGATTCTGCTATTCGCTTTTTCATCAAGTCTGTAAATTAATGCAACATTCGTCACTTGGATAGACTGAACGCCAACATCAATGAAGATCACGGCGAGAATGATGGAAATTAAATAACTTGGAAACAGAAAAATGACGACCGAACCAGCTAATAAAATAACGCTCGCAATCAATTGTGTGTATCTGGAATCGCCCTTGTCAGAAGCTTTTCCAATCAACGGCGCAACCAACGCACCGGCAATTCCCAACATTCCGAAAAGTCCAATCGTGTCTGAACTGTAATTGTAAGGTTCTTCAACGAGCAAGAATGTCAAAGTTGTCCAAAATGAGCAAAATACCGCAAATGCAATTCCGCCAAGCAAAGCCATAAACCGCAATTGTGGAAATCTCCTCAACTGATAAAATGACGATGAAATCAATTTAAAATAAGAGTCTTTGAACGTCGGTTTTACACTCGGTAATTTGAAATAGACAAAAGCCAAAGAGAAAATCGTAAATCCAGCCGAAAGGTAATACACCATTTTCCAACTGCTCCATTCCGAAATATAACCACTGAAAACCCTCGCCATCAATATCCCGACAAGAATTCCGGTAAAAATAATTCCGACATTTTTTCCCTTTTCATTCCCCGACAATTCAGCCGCCATTGGTAAAATAACCTGAGCCGCAACCGCCGTTAATCCCAATAATAAACTGAATAAAAAAATAAAATAATAATTGGAAACCAACCCAATTGCCATCAAGACAAAAAATAAAGTTCCCAGTAAAGTCAGAATCAATTTCTTACGGTCAACTTTATCGCCTAATGGAACCAACGTCAATAATCCTGCGCCGTAACCAACTTGCCCGAGACCGACCATTATTCCCATTTTACTTTCAGGAACGCGAAAACTTTCAGCGATTTGATGCAGAATCGGTTGGGCAAAATAAATATTTGAAACGCTGATTCCAGCAACTACGGCCATTCCAAGAACCTGATGTTTGCTTAGTTGTGATTGTACCTCTGACATTGCTTATTTTGAAGCTTGATTAAGGATTTCCAAATCTTCGGAATCTAAATTTAATTTTGGCGCATCGAAAATGGTTTGCAATTGTCGTTCGCTCGTTGCACTTACGATTGGCGCTGTGATTAGCGGATTTGCCAACAGCCAAGCCAACGCAACAGTTGCAGGTTGAGATTGGTGTTTTTCTGAAACTTTGTCAAGTGCACTCAAAACTGCTTTTCCTTTATCATCAAAATATTTCTTGATGCCGCCACCTCTTGCTGTTTTTTCAAAATCCTCTTCTGTTCTGTATTTTCCGGTTAAAAATCCCGCTGCTAAAGACCAATATGGGAAAACGCTCAATCCGTATTTTTCCACCAATGATGCGTATTCCGTTTCGAATTTTTCTCTTTCCACCAAATTATAATGAGGCTGAAGCGCAACATATTTAGGCAAATTATTTTTCTCAGCGACTTCAAAAGATTCAATCAATCTCTCTTGCGAAATATTGGATGCGGCAATATATCTCACTTTTCCGGCTTTGATGATCTCGTCATAAGCAGAAAGTGTTTCTTCAACCGGTGTTTTTTCATCATCAAAATGCGTGTAATACAAATCGATATAATCTGTTCCAAGGCGTATCAGAGATTTGTCAACAGATTCCAAAATGTGTTTTTTGCTCGTATCTACAGGATGCGTTCCGTCTTGTCCGCCAACTTTCGTAGCAACAATTACATTTTCCCTGTTTTTTCTTTCTTTAATCCACTTTCCGATAATGGTTTCGGATTGTCCACCTTCTTTTCCGCCAACCCACCAGGAATAGATGTCGGCTGTATCAATAAAGTTAAATCCGCCTTCTTCAAATTTGTTTAGGATATTGAAAGATTCTTTTTCGTCCAAAGTCCATCCGAAAACGTTTCCTCCAAAATTGATCGGAGCGATTTCTAAGTCTGTATTTTTAATATTTAATTTTTTCATTTTGAATAATTATTTTTATTGAACACAAAGTCCACAAAGTTTTAAATTTCAATTCTTCAGTGTTTCAAGTTCACGAAGCCGTAAAACTTATATAAGCGAAGCACCTTTATCTCAATATTTTTATTGATTTTAAAAGAATCGATGAATCTTTGATTTGTGAAACTTAAAATTGACATTGTTTTTATAGTTCTTTGTGAGCTTCGTGTTCAATATTCTATTTTATTATTTTAAAAATTCCTTTACAGGTTTGATAAATTGGTCAAAAACTTCGATGTGCGGAAGATGTCCGACGTTTTCTATTTCAACCAGTTTTGAACCTTTTATTTTTTTCTGAGCTTCCTTTCCTAAGATTTGATATTGTCCCATTTTTGCGGCGACTGCAGGGTCTTTCACATTGTTTTTTCCGATCGCCGTTCTGTCACGCGTTCCGATAATTAATAAAGTGGGAACATTCAGGTTTTGAAATTCATAAACCACAGGTTGCGTAAAAATCATATCAGAAGTTTTAGCATTTACCAAAGCTACTTTTGGATAATCCGGAGATTTTGTCCAACCGGTCAAAAGGTAAACCCATTCGTCATATTCCGGTTTCCATTTGTTGTCGTAATAGAATCCGTTTTGATATTTTTTTGTCGATTCGTAGTCGGCTTTCAGTTCGGTTTCGTAATTTTTATCAATGGATGTGTAAGGCGCAACCAATTTCCAGTCTTCCAGTCCGATTGGATTTTCAAGGATTAATTTCTCGACTGTTTCAGGATACATTAATGTAAATCTTGTTGCGATCATTCCACCCATCGAATGTCCCAGAAGATAAATCTTGTCAATTTTCAAATCATCCAAAATAGCCTTTGTATTCTGGACCAATTGCTGAAAAGTGAATTGATAATCAGTCGGTTTTGAAGATTTTCCGAATCCAATTTGGTCGGGAACAATTACCCTGAAACCTTCCTTAGTCAAAGCGTCAATCGTAGTTTTCCAATAAGCTCCGTTGAAGTTTTTTCCGTGAAGCAAAACCACCGTTTTTCCATTCGCTTTATTTGGTTTGATATCCATATAAGCCATTTTCAAATCCTGATTCTGACTTTTCAAATTCAGGAAATCGACTTTGTACGGATAGTCGTAATTCGTCAGCATAATATCCAGAACAGGGCGATTTTCCTGAGCGGAAATGAAATTGACCGATAGAATTAAGATTAATAATTTTAAAAATTTCATAAGATTTAATAATTAAGGAATTGATTGTGGCTGATATTTCTGCCAAAACCAAACCAAACCGAATAAATAAATTGAATGTAGAAGTTGAGATTCTATTGCGCTCCAGTTTTCGATGGAAGAACTTCCCAAAATCAAAATGCTCATCAAAATCAAACCTGCAAACAAAGTATGTCTGGTCCGGAATCCAATTAATAATGACAATCCAATCAGGAACTCTACAATCGGTAAAACATAACTGAAAGGAATAATCAGGAAATCTGGGATTGCCGATTTCTCCATTGATGTCACCATCCAATTACTGAATGACGCTAACTTTGGAAGCCTTACCAAACCGTGACCTAGAAGGGAAACTGCAATCGGTAATTTTAAAAAGAAGAAAATCGTTTTGAAGTCTTTCATAGTTGAATTTTATTTCGGTAAAATTAATGAATCAAATAATCTCTCGCAGATTGGGCAAATTTTGCTGATTTATTTTAGAAGTAAAATCTGCGTTTATCTGCAAAATCTGCGAGATTTTAAAACTTATTTCAAATGGCTGTAAAAATCCGGTGTTGGGTTCAGGCTTTTATTTTTCCATTGATGCCAATACGGATAAGTTGGTGGAACTTCGCTTGCTTTGTCGAGTTTTTCAACTTGTTCGCGAGTCAGATTCCAGCCGACAGCTTCCAGATTTTGTTTCAATTGTTCTTCATTTCTTGCACCAATAATGATGCTGGAAACGGTCGGACGTTGTAATAACCAATTAAGGGCAACCTGAGCAACAGTTTTTCCAACTTCGCCAGCAACATCTTCCAATGCATCAATCGTATTGTAAAAAATCTCTTCCTGAACAACGGCTTCCGGAACAGGGCTTCCGCCTTGAGCAATTCTCCCGTCCTTCGGAATTTCTTTATTTCGTCCGTGTTTTCCGCTCAATCTTCCGGATGCCAATGGCGACCAAATAATCGAACCCACATTTTGGTCCAATCCCAAAGGCATCAATTCCCATTCATAATCACGATTTGCTAAGGAGTAATAAACCTGATGCGCAATATATTTGCTCCAGCCATATTTTTCTGAAATCCCGATTGACTTCATCAGATGCCAGCCGGAGAAATTGGAAGCTGCAATATATCTTACTTTTCCGCTTGTTACTAATTCGTCCAAAACTTTCAAAGTTTCCTCGATCGGTGTATTTCCATCGAAGCCGTGCATATGATAAACATCTATATAATCTGTTCCGAGACGTTTCAGACTTCCTTCGATTTGTTTCAGAATATGAAGTCGGGATGAGCCTTGATTATTTGGACCTTCACCAAATGTGAAAGTAGATTTCGTAGATAAAATGAGCTTATCACGGGAAATATCTTCAATCGCTTTTCCCAGAACTTCTTCCGATTTCCCGTCGGAATAGATATCGGCTGTATCAAAGAAATTAACGCCGGCATCCATACAAATATTGACGAGTTTTTTGGCTTCATCAACCTGCGTATTTCCCCAGGCTTTGAAGAAATCACCCTCGCCACCGAAAGTCGCTGTTCCGAAACTTAAAACGGGAACTTTCAATCCTGATCCTCCTAAAAATCTATATTCCATTTTATTTAATTTTAAAAAGCATTTACCAATTCATTAATAGTTTCAATTTCTTCTTTTGAAAGATTGATGTCGATCGCTTTTGCATTCTGAACGGCTTGTTCTGCATTTCTGGCTCCGGCTAATGCAATTGTAATTCCGGGTCTTTCAATCGTCCAGCGAAGAACCAATTGTCCAAGCGTTGCATTATGTTCGTCTGCAATCGGTTTGATTTTATCTAATAATTGATTCGTTTTCTGAATAAATTCCGGTTGGAAATGTGCGTGATTTGCTCTGTGATCGCCAGCCTGAAATTTGTAGTCCGAAGTGATTTTTCCCGTTAGTAATCCTCTTTCCAAAGGACTGTAGGCTAAAATTGATTTGTTATTTTCGATGCAATAAGGAACTGTTTCTGCTTCAATCCCACGATTTACCATACTGAACGGGATTTGATTTGAGACCAATTTCAAGGTTTTCTCAGCCTCAGCCATTTGTTGCGCATTGTAATTACAAACACCTGCGAAACGGACTTTGCCTTGTTCAATTAATTTTGAAACGGCTTCGAAAGTTTCATCAATCGGTGTCGTAACATCTGGCCAATGGATTTGATACAAATCGATATAATCTGTTCCTAATCTCTTCAGACTTTGCTCACATTCGTAGATGATACTTTCTTTTCCTGCGTATTTATAAACATCAATAGCGTCTCCGTTATTCTTGAAACTGTTGAATCCAAAATCACCTTTTGCCAAATCCCATCGCATCCCGAATTTGGTAAGAATCTGAACTTTGTCACGGGAAATATCTTTTATTGCTTCGCCCACAATTTCTTCGCTGGTGCCTTGTCCGTAGATTGGTGCGGTGTCAATAGATGTTACACCAACGTCATAAGATGCTTTGATAGCTTCAATAGCTTCATTTCTGTCCGTACTTCCCCACATCCATCCGCCGGCAGCCCAGGCTCCGAAAGTGATTGCTGAAACTGCTAGATCGCTGTGTCCTAATTTTCTATATTCCATTTTTAATTAAATTTTTGCTGATTAAGATGTTTCTGAAATTAATATTTAATATTCAAATATATACCTATACAAATATTGGGAAAAAATAAAAATTCCAGCTTGTATTATTAATTTAAATAATTGTATTTTTATGCTATCGTTAAGGAATTAAAATTAATTTAGTATTGTGAAAAAGCTGCAATTTGAGTCTTTGGTGATTAGTGATTTGGAAGGCGAGGCGTTTGGCCATCCATCGCACAGTCATACTTATTATGAGATGATTTATGTTTTGAAAGGAAATGGCAATCACCATATCAACAACATTATTCTGCCTTACAAATGTGGCGACCTTTTCCTGATTTCGCCAGACGACCAGCATTATTTTGAGTACAATAAATATTCAAGACTGATTTTCATCAAGTTCACCGATGATTATTTCAAAGGGAATAAACATCTTTCGCCAGATTCCTTTGCAATGAACTCTCCGGAAAATGTGATGCGAAAACAAATCCTGAAAGAGAAAAAGCTCATCTTTTCAGAGCCTTGCAAAACGATCCTCAAAAAGACAATTGAAAATATTTTATCTTATAATTGCAGAAAAGATGTCTCCACTTCGCCAATCGTTTTTTATCAGATTCTTTCAATTTTCGGATTAATAAAAGAAGCAACCTCAAAAATGGACATTCGATTAGATGTAGGACTTCAAAATAAAGAAGATGTGATCTCTTATATTCATCAGAATATCTATCAGCCGGAGACCATTCGAATCAAAAATATTGCTTACCATTTCAATATTTCGCCAACTTATTTCAGTGCTTATTTTAAACGGAATTTCGAAGTTTCTTACCGTGATTATGTCAATGATTATCGGATGGCATTAATAGAAAGAAGGATTGAATCCGGACAGAATACCATCAAGCAGATCGCTTATGAATTTGGTTTTACGGACGAAAGCCACCTGTCGCATTACTTTAAAAATAAGAAAAGCAAAACGCTGGGTTCGTATAAAAATAAGAGTCGGAGTTTAGCTTAAAGCCAAATCACTTTTTAGACTTCATTGCCTTCACTTTCTTCACAGAATCATCAGCCAACAATTTTTGATAATCATCAGATTCTGCCGGGATCAATTGGATTTTAGAATCCTCATTATGAAAAATCCCGAATCCATTTTTCTTAGCTAAAGGCGAAGTTCGCAAGCAAGCTTGACCTTTTAAAAAGAACTTCCCTTTCTCTTCCTCAAACTCCGAAGGCGAAATGTCATTTCGTTCCGCAAAAATTTCAAATAACAATTCATCGGAAGTATATTTCAAAGGTTTTTTTGACAGCTTTTCGAATTGATAATTGGCAATCGTTTTCCTCTCATTTATCACCACTGGAATCACCGCTTTGGAAACCGGAGAATCTTCTGCGATTTCTATTAATGTGCTGGTGTAGTTGGTGGTGTGGGTTTTCATTTTATTTCCAATTTTGGTTAAATCGTAAATCAAAAAATAAACTGTAAATTCTGTCTAAGCCATAAGTTCCAATCATACCATAATCACTTATTTCTTTCACTTTTCCATTATTGTAAGTGATTTTTAACGTCGATGTCTGGTCATCAGTCCAGTTGACAGAGTAATTATCTTCTAGGTTTGGAAAATCAACATAGTTCAGTATGCTAACCAATTCGTTGTAATCATTATCAGTGATGATAGTATTGAATTTCCCTTTAACTTCTACTTTTCCTTTAGCTTTATCAATATTGTAATTCTCTGCTTTAAAAACACCATTCTTATTTTTATCAATCGAAATGAAAAATTGTGGACAAGTTCCATAACACATCGTTGTTTGAAATTCTATTTTTTCAATTTTATAGGAATTTGGTTTTGAGTTGTATTCAACAAAATCACCGAACTTAAATATCAAATCTTTTTTGGTTAGCTTAGATTTTTCTTCACTAAAGATATGTGGTTCAGAAAAATAATAATAATTGATTATCGAATCATTTATAATTTTTGGAAAAGTACAGTTTTGAAAACTTCTACGGGTCAATCTATTTATTTTTAAAGAATCATTTCCGTAATTCATTAAAACAAAAATTTTGAAATCATAATAATCACCTATTGCAAGTATGTCAGTGTATCCATTATTGTCAAAATCGGCTTTATAAAAGGATTTGTCAATTTTTAAAGAGTCAGCAATGTTTTTGCAAAATTTGTTTTCTCCGTGTTCTTCTTTGAAGTCAGCAATCTTTTTTATTTTGAAATCTTTATAATCTTTATCTAATGTATGAATCAGATTTTCTACTTCTTTTTCAGTATTTATCGAATCAATTTTAGAAATTAATTTTTGAGCAAAAATATTTTGACTCATGAGTGTAATTAATATGATTAAAACTAATTTTTTCATTATTCTACTATTAAAGTTTCCCTCTTCGACCGCACCAACCACAATCCCCAAAACGTCAAAAACCCATTCAAAATAATCAATTCCACCCCGATTCTGTAATCCGTATTATTGGTCACATAAAGATTTATCAGATAAGTCAAAACCGGCGCAAGTAGCGTCACAGCCAAGATGGCGTATTTTTTTACAATCGTAAATTTCGTCAGAATCCCAAAAGCAAACAGTCCTAAAAGTGGCCCGTAAGTGTAACCCGCAATTTCCATAATCAAATAAACAATCGACTTCTCATTGATGGCTTTAAAAACCATAATCAAAACGAAAAACACCACCGTGAAAGTCAAATGAACTTTCATTCTCAGTCTTTTCTTTTGCTTCTCCGTTCTTTGCTGGTCCTCATTCAAGCCCAAAAGGTCGACGCAATAGGAACTCGTCACCGCCGTCAAAGCGCCGTCAGCAGAAGGGAATAGGGCAGAAATTAATCCGATAATAAAAATTACAGACAACGCCATAGGAAAATGTCCCAGAGACAACGCCGGGAAAAGGTCGTCACCCATAATATTGGTTACATTGCCTGCCGCATCTTTAAACCCGAAAAGATTGGTCACCACTTCTTTTCCATCCACAATATTTGTTACGGTAGAGTAACCCGCGCCATTTTGTATCGCAAAAAGATAGAGCAAACCGCCCAAAAACAAGAACGCGAGATTCACAAAAAGCAAAGTTCCGGCAAACGTCAGCATATTCTTTTTCGAGTTTTTCAGGTTGTCCACCGAGATGTTTTTCTGCATCATTTCCTGGTCAAGGCCTGTCATCGCAATCGTGATGAACATCCCGCCCAGAATGGTTTTCAGGAAAAAAGTTTTGGAATTAATGTCCGTATTAATGAAATGCGTGTATTGTTTCTGCTCCAGAATCGAGTAAGCTTCACCGAAAGACAGATTCAAATTTGATAAAATATAAACAATGCAGGCAATCAAACTCAAGATCATAAACGACGTCTGCAAGGTATCGGTAATCACAATGGTTTTTACGCCGCCTTCAAACGTGTAAAGCAAAATCATAAGCAACAGCACAAAAGCCGTTACCCAGAACGGAACGCCAAGATTCTCAAGCAAAAATATTTGAAGAATATTTACCACCAGATACAACCTCGCCGTCGCCCCAATCGCTCTCGAAATGATAAAAAACAAAGACCCGATTTTATGCGCCTCCACATTGAATCTTCGCCCCAAATAAGTATAAATCGAAGTCAGATTCATACGGTAATAAAGCGGCAGCAGAACGCCTGCCACAATGAAATATCCGATGAAAAATCCAATCACCATCATATAATATTCGAAGCCGCCAAACGCATAATCGCCCGCCGTCATCTTCCCGACTGTTCCGGGAACCGAGATAAACGTCACGCCCGAGAGCGACGTCCCAATCATCCCAAACGCCACCAACCACCATTTACTTTTCTTGTTTCCGATGAAAAAAGACTGGTTGTCCGAGTTACGGCTTGTAAAATAAGAGATGACCAAAAGCCCGATAAAATAGGCAAAAACGAATAATAATAAAATTGTTCCCGGATTCATTGTTCAAATTTGATTTGAACAAAAATAGTTTTTTTATTGATTTGGTTTGAAATTAATTTGGGCAGCTTTATCCGCCTTCCGTTCCCAATCTTTTTATTTTTTAGCAAAAAAACAAAAAGGATTTCCACTCAAGTCGGGCTGCATGAGATTCAAAGTTTAAGAATATTGGAATTCCTATAGAAACTCAAAACACTTCGACTCCGCTCAGTGTGACATTTTTAATACTAATTGCAATACTTAAGAAGTGTCAGTCTGAGCGGAGTCGAAGACCTTTTAATCAAAATATATTACTGCATCGGAATCATCTTTTTCACAACGATGTAAAGAAGAATAGCTGATAAAGTTAACACACTAAATGATCCGTACCACAAAGTATCAAACCCAAACTGACTCACCACATAAGTTCCCAAAAACGGTGTAATTATGAAAGAAAATGAAAATGCAATACCGTTCAGTCCCATATAAGCACCTTTGTTGCCACGTTCTGCCCGGATCGCTGTTACGGTTGACATAAATGGAAGTGCCCAGATTTCTCCGATACACAAAATTGTCATTGCAATTATCAGAAGCGGAATATTACTTCCAAATGCCATTAACAGATAAGAAAATCCGCATAGCAGAATTCCCAGAAAAAGAATTTGAGAAGTTTTCAAAGTTCTTTCAGCAATGCTTACCAACGGCATTTCCAGCAACACAATTATGAATCCACTATAGCCGAGAATGAATCCGATTGTACTTTGATGTAATTTTGCAACGTCCTTATAAAACAACGGAATCGTATTAAAAAACTGAAAAAAACAAATTGCAAAAACAGTACACAAAAAGCTGTAAAGCAAAAATAGATAATCCCGATAAGGTGATTTTGCAATCCTTTTTTCCATCACTTTTAATGGTTCTGATTTCTTTTTATCCTGAAAAATTTTATTCCGTTTTCTAAAAAATATAACATAGATGATTCCAGCGGTCAAAGCACCGGTTGCATTCACAACAAATAGAAAATCATATGAGATTCCGGACAAAATTCCGCCCAAAGCCGGACCAATGGAAAAGCCAAGATTAATTGCCATTCTGTTCAAAGAAAAAGCTTTCGTCAGATTTTCGGGTCTTGCATATTTGGTAATCGCCACAGAATTTGCAGGACGAAATGTATCGCTGATCGTACTTTGAAGGAAAATCAAAAATGCCATCATCTCCACACTCGGAAAAAATGGGATAATCAGAAATATTGGCGCACTCAAAAACAAACTCCACGATTGAACGTAATATTCACCAAACTTATCCGTCAGAAAACCGCCCAGCCAGGATCCTAGAACCGAACCGATGCCGTAGAAACTTAAAACCAAACCTGCATTTTCCAAACTGAACTTCAAATGGTCTGTCATATAAACACCTAAAAATGGCAAAACCATCGAGCCGGAACGGTTGATGAGCATCACAATAGACAGCATCCAGGCTTCTCTTGAAAGTCCTTTGAACGTTTTGATATAAGAATTGAAAAGTTTCATTTTGATTTTCGAACCGCAAATTTACCCAAAAAAGAAAGCCATTCGTAAAGAATGGCTTTCAAAATTTATATTTTAGAATAGATCTAATATCTAAAAGTAATTTCTAACTTCTGATTTTAAGGCATTTTAAAACCTCTTGTTGTGATTCTTCCGTAGCTGTCCACATATTTTACCTGTACATTTCCTTTGTATCCGTTCAGGATTTTTTCTACATCTTTTTGGGAGTTCACCGGTTTTCCGTTGATTTCCATTACGATATAATTATCAACAACACCAATTTTGTCCATCTCACTTCCTTCAATCACATTTTTGGTAATTACGCCGCTTTCCAGTCCGTAATCTGTTTTCACTCTGTCGCTAAGCGGTTCAAATTCAGATCCGATTTTTTCAGTTACGGTAAGGTCATCCTTGCTTCTGGAAGATGTTCCGCCTTTCAGATCCTTCAGGGTCACATTCACGTTGTTGACTTTGCCGTTTCTGGTGTATGTCACAGCGACTTTATCACCAGGTCTTCTGCTTCCGATTGCGAGGGAAAGATCAGAGAAACCGGTAATATCTGTATTGTCAATTTTCGTAATGATATCACCAGGTTTGATTCCTGCATCTTCAGCACCACTTTTATCGGTCACTTCTGTTACATAGATTCCGTCTCCAGCTTTTACATTCTTTTTCTCTTTTTGATTATAAGCTGCAACCTGCATCTCATTAGAAAGATCAAGACTTCCTACACCAAGGAAACCTCTTTGCACTAAACCAAATTTCTTGATATCCTCAACAATTTTTCTTGCAAGATTGGAAGGAACAGCGAAACCATAACCTTCATAATAGCCGGTTTTTGATTGAATAGCCGTATTGATTCCAATCAAATCTCCGTTTACATTGACCAAAGCCCCACCACTGTTTCCAGGGTTGATTGCCGCATCCGTCTGGATGAAACTTTCTATGGGCGTTCTGGATTGCTGGCTAAGGATGTCAATGCTTCTTCCTTTTGCAGAGATGATTCCAGCAGTTACAGTTGAGTTAAGTCCAAGCGGATTTCCTACAGCTAAAACCCATTGTCCCACTTCTGTAAGGTCTGAATTTGCGAAATTAAGATAAGGTAAACCTTTTTCTTCAATTTTTAGAAGAGAGATATCTGTATTTGGATCTGTTCCGATCAAAGTTGCGATATAAGATTTTTTATTGCTTAGCACCACTTCAAGTTTGTTTGCGCCTGCAACAACGTGATTATTAGAAATAATATAACCATCCGGCGAGATAATGACTCCTGAACCTAATCCGGAAGGCATATTTTTAGGAGGTTGCTGTGGCTGCTGTCTCTGTTGGTTGCCGCCTTGCGGACCAAAGAAAAAGTCGAACAGATCATTATCTGGCATTCTCTGGGAAGATGCTCTGTCCTGATAGTTTTTGATGGTTACCACAGCCGGAACTGTCGTTTTGGAAGCTTTTACAAAATCGTCGCCAACGGCAGAACCAATACTGGCAAATGCTGATTTTTTTGAAGCTGTTGTAAAATATGAGAAATCTTCTCCATTGTTTTCGTGGCTGAAATATTGACTGGCTCCGAAAACCGTTGCCCCGGAAATAACCCCGGTCAATGCAAAAGGCATTAGTTTTTTTAAAGTATTCTTCATCGTAATATTCATTTCTTTTTTTGAGATTATTGTTAGACAAATTTAATGCTAAATTAGTGTGAACTAAAAACTTAGTGTTACAGTTTTAACGAAGTTTAACCATTTTTAAAAATTCCTTAATAAAATTGGTTTTATTTTAAGTCAAATTGGCAGTTGTTATTAGTTTTTGATTCAAATCATTGTAATTGATATTAATTTTTTGTCAAAATTTCCCGAAAGTTTTATTCAAATTGAAATTATAAAAAGTCTAAAATACAACCTATGTAACTTTTGGCAGAACTTTTGTTTTTAATCCCTAAAATAAGCATTATGAAAAATACGATAAAAGTAGCTTTAGGATTTGCAGCAGGCGGAGCGCTGATTTTGTTAAATGAATTAAGAAAAAGAAAGAAAAAAAAGGAAAACAAATTCATGGCGCCAGATGGAAACAAGTATCGCAAAAATGAAATGTACAGAAGTGCAGAAGGGGAGATTTTTAAGAATGGCAAAAAACTGCATTTTGAGACGCCGCAACATTTATCTGATGCAAATAATAAAATAGATGCACGGTTTGCGAATAATGGAAAGCAGAATACTCAAGCTCCAAATAGTAATGTCACTTATCACCAACGTGGTGTAAGACATCATTAAATTGATTAAAATTTAATAAACAAATTATGGAAACAGAAAATATTGTCGAAAGACTAAACAAATACGAGTTTGATAACAGTAATGTCTATACAGGTTTCAAATCGGTAGGAGAGGCTAGAAAATTTGCTGAAGAAAGAAATGGAAAACTAGTGGAAGTTGGTTTTCTTGATGGAAATGACAATCCGGTTGAAGATGATTCTCAAAATCTGATTGCTGAGAATAAATATTACAAAGCATTTGCCGGTCCGGATTATAAAATTATTCATTCTGCAGACGAAGGTTTTCAGGAAGTTGCAGAAAAACTAAAAGAAAGAAAAAATGAAGTGACCAGTAAAAGCCCGGATGAAAAATATTTTTCTGATGCAGACTGGCAAATAGAAGAAGACGCAGTAATCGTTCTTTTCAAAGGGGAAATTGAAAATGTTACGTCTCGAGAAAGATCAAAATATCTGATGCATACCAAAGTCTATGAACTCGCAGTAAGCGTTCCAAAATCAGAATAAAATAATTGATTAAAATTTGAAAAAATGGCAGCTGCTAAAAAGTATTCAGATAAAGCTCAGGATAAAGTTGGTAAAGTGATGCACGAATTCAAAGAAGGCAAATTGAAATCAGGTTCCGGAGAAAAAGTGACAAGCAAGAAACAAGCTGTTGCAATCGGAATCTCCGAAGCAAGAGAAAAAGGATTGAAAGTTCGAAAGAGAAAAAATCCAAATAATATGAATCCGGTTTAATCGCCGGATTTTTTTTGTCTGAAAAGTGAGATTCATAAAGATTTCTTCATTTGGAATGATTTGGATTTATTAATAACTTTGCAGACTTATGTCAGATGTAATTTCTCAACCGAAAACCGTTGCGTTTCACACACTTGGCTGCAAACTGAATTTTGCAGAAACATCCACTATTGCCCGCCAGCTCACGGATGCCGGTTATCAAAAAGTCAATTTTGATGAGCCAGCAAAAGTTTATATTATCAACACATGTTCTGTTACAGAAAATGCTGATAAAGAATGTAAACTGCACGTCAAACGCGCTGCAAAAGCAAATCCCGATGGTTTGGTTGCAATCATCGGCTGTTATGCACAGTTGAAACCGGAAGAGATATCTTCAATTACCGGCGTTGATTTGGTTTTAGGAGCAAAAGAAAAATTTAATATTCTGAGTTATCTGGATGATTTGGAAAAATCTGAAAGTCGTGCTGAGATTCATTCTTGTGAGATTGATGAAGCCGATTTTTTTGTGGGTTCATATTCAATTGGCGACAGAACGAGAGCTTTTCTTAAAGTTCAGGACGGTTGTGATTACAAATGTACTTACTGTACGATTCCTTTAGCTAGAGGAATTTCCAGATCTGATACTATCGATAATGTCGTGGCAAACGCCAAAGAAATTGCAGCAAGAGATATTAAAGAAATCGTTTTGACAGGTGTTAATATCGGAGATTATGGAAAAGGCGAATTTGGGAATAAAAAGCACGAACATACTTTTCTGGATCTGATTTCTGAATTGGATAAAGTGGAAGGCATAGAAAGAATCAGGATTTCTTCCATCGAACCTAATCTTCTGAAAGACGAAAGCATAGAATTGGTTTCCAAAAGCAGAAGTTTTGTTCCACATTTTCATATTCCGCTTCAGTCCGGAAGTGATGAATTACTGAAGAAAATGAAACGCCGTTATTTGACGACTTTATACAAAAACCGAGTAGCAAAAATCCGTGAAGTAATGCCGGAAGCGGCGATTGGTGTTGATATAATCGTTGGATTTCCCGGCGAGACAGAAGAGTTATTTATGGAGACTTATAATTTCCTGAATGATCTGCCAATCAGTTATCTGCACGTTTTCACCTATTCTGAAAGAGAAAATACAGAAGCCGCAGAAATGTTCGGTGCAGTTCCAATGCCAGAAAGGAAAAGACGAAATAAAATGCTGAGAATCCTTTCTGAGAAGAAGAAAATGGAATTCTACAGAAGTCAGTTAGGCAGAAAACTGAGTGTTCTTTGGGAGCACGAAAATAAGAATGGAATGATGTATGGCTTTACAGAAAATTATGTGAGAGTTTCCAAAACATTTGAAGCATCGTCTATCAATCAAACTGAAACAATCATCCTTGATAAGATCCTTGAAGAGGGTTGTGTTTCTATAAAAGAAAATCAGTTTGAAGATTTTTTGGCAAAGATTTAATAAAAAATTATAGCAACAAAAAAAGCGGAATATTTGTAAATATTCCGCTTTTGTTTTATTTGAAAAGAAAATTAATCTTCACCAGGAATAACTCTGGTTTTCGTTCTGTAGATCTGGAAATTAAATACAAAACTTCTGTTTGTATATGCATAAATGTTAGCATCCCTTGCAAAAGCTGCTCTCGATGGCACAATAATAACGCCTTGCATATTGTAATCAGCAGAATTGTCTAGGTCAAAAGCCTTGAAATATTTCAACCCTTCTTGTAACCCTTCTATTTCGTAAAAATTTCTACCGTAAGTTGTATTATAAGTTGTATTGTAGTTTTTTAATACAGAACTTTTAACATAAAAATAAGCAGGATCATAAGTCGGAATTCCGGTACCTGCAACATTATTATTAAAAGTGGATTCGTTTTGAAAAGAGATTACATCATTAGTTTTACCGGAAACATAACTTTTTGTAACCTGAAAAATACTGATAACGTCCGTCGGGTTAATAACTTTTCCCGGGTCAGGCTGTGCACCCGTTCTTACAATGTAGATCACACCGGAAGGTAATTTTTCGTGTGGATAAGAAGATAGCTTTGGATAAGCATCATCTGTAGTCACAGTATCATCAAAAGCGACAATAAGACCTTTGCTGTCAAAATAATGTTCATCCATGTATTTGACTGCTGCTGCATCATCATAGGTGTTTTGCTCATCTACAGTAAGTACCACAGTGTCATCTACAACATCATCATCTTTCTTACATCCTTGCAGTACGACCACAGAAAGAACAATTCCTAAAAGTATTTTCTTCATTTTTTTTATTTAATCTTAAATTGCGATTAATTTTTAACGTGACAAAAGTATAAAAAATTATGAGAATAGATAAATTTTTGTGGAGTGTAAGATTTTATAAGACAAGAACTATAGCCACAGAAGAAATAAAAAAGAACAGAGTAAGCATCGGAGAGAAGCCTGTAAAATCATCAAAAGAAGTCAAAGCGGGCGATGTTATCAAAATCAGAAAAAATCAGATCGATTATAAAATAAAAGTTACAGATATCCCGAAAAGCAGAGTAGGAGCTAAGCTTGTAGCTTTGTACGTCATTGATATGACAGAGAAAGAACAGTACGAAATCCTAAAAATGAGAAAGTCATCTCAGGATTATTACAGACAAAAAGGCATCGGCAGACCAACTAAAAAAGACAGAAGGGATATGGATGATTATGTTGTAGATGACGCTTCCGGTGATATGGAAAATGACGATTGGGATGCTTTCTTCAAAGAAAATAAGGATGAGGAGAATTAGATTTGCAGTAATTCTGTGATTTTTTCAGATATTTCGGTTGGATTTTTGAGATCTGTATCAATTGTAAAATGGGCTTGGGAGTAATAGGGATTTCTTTCGAAAAGATGTTTGGCGATAAATTCCGGTAATTCGGAATCTTTTAATTTAGAAACCAATGGTCTTGTGTTTTTTTGTAAAAGAAGCCGATTGCTAAGCGTATTGACAGATGCCCTCAGGAATATGCTTTTGCTTTTTTCATTAATCATATCAATGTTGTTATAGTAAACCGGTGTTCCGCCGCCAAGGCTCAAAATAAGATCCTTTTCAGAATCTAAAAGTTGCTCCAAAATCTGTTTTTCTTCTTTGCGAAAATAGATTTCTCCCTTTTTTTCGAAGATTTCGTGTACGGTCATACCGTGTTCTTCAGAAATTTTTTGATCTAAGTCGATCGATGGAAAATTTATTTTTTTGCTCAAGTTTTTGGAAATGTGAGTTTTACCGCTTCCCATATATCCTAGGAGAGAAATTATCATAATTTTATTTTAAACAAAGTTCCTAAAAAATTTTGAGATTTTAAAAAAAGGCATATCTTTGCACCACTTTAAAACGAAACAGTAATACTGATAGTTTTAAATGTGGCCGACTCGGTAGCTCAGCTGGTAGAGCAATACACTTTTAATGTATGGGTCCTGGGTTCGAATCCCAGCCGGGTCACAGCAAAAAATCCGTAGCGATACGGTTTTTTTTTGCCTGCGTGGTGAAATTGGTAGACACGCCATCTTGAGGGGGTGGTTTCCTAAGGATGTGCTGGTTCGAGTCCAGTCGCAGGCACTGCAAAATAATCGATAAAAGATTTTAATTTCTTAATCATTTATCATTTAAAAAAAGACCGACTCGGTAGCTCAGCTGGTAGAGCAATACACTTTTAATGTATGGGTCCTGGGTTCGAATCCCAGCCGGGTCACAATTTACGCAAGTAAATTTTTTTCATATTAATATTTTGTGATTTGGTGTAGGAACTTCTTGTATAAAGAAGTTCCTTTTTTTATCCAAAGTTCAAATTTCTATTCCAAATGCAGATTGTCAATTAATCTTACATTTCCAACATTCACAACGATAAAGGCCCGGAAGTTTCTATCCTCAGAAAAGAAATCTACTTCTTTCAAAGTTTCTTCATCTGCAATCAGAAAATATTCAAGTTCCATATCTTTTCTCTTAAAGATCTCTTCGACTCTGGTTTTTATTTCGGGAACAGATATTACTTTAAACCATTCGTTTACTTTTTTCAGCGTTTTATAAATAAGAGCAGACGTTTCTTTCTCGATTTCAGAAAGCCGCATATTTCGGGAACTCATGGCAAGTCCGTTTTCTTCCCTGTGGATTTTTACACCGTGGATTTTAATTTTCAGATCAAGAACTTCAACCAGCTTCTCAATAATTTTAAGCTGCTGAAAATCTTTTTCTCCAAAATAGGCGTTGTTTGGCTGTACTTGAACGAACAATTCTTCCACCACAGTTCCGACGCCATCAAAATGTCCAGGTCTTGCAGCGCCTTCCATTTCGTTTTCTATCCCTCCGAAATCATAATGTTTTCTATCCATTCCGTTTGGATAGATATCTTCAACTCTCGGTATATATAAGGCATCAACAAGATTGGAATCTTCTAATTTCTTAACGTCATCTTCCACTGTCCTTGGATATTTTTCCAGGTCTTCGGGATTGTTGAACTGTGTCGGGTTTACAAAAACCGAAGAGATGACGATGTCATTTTCCTGCCTTGCTTCTTTATAAAGCGAGATATGACCTGCGTGTAAAGCTCCCATCGTGGGCGCAAATCCAATAGTTTTATGTTGCTCTTTTTGAGTTTTTATATATCCGGAGAATGAGTGACTATCATAGAAAACCTGCATGTTTGTAGTGTTTATTAAACCAAAGGTAATAGTTTTTACCAATTCCGTTGAATAGATAAACCTAAATAATTAATGGATTTGAATATTTTTTGGTGCGATATTCAATGTTTGAGAAGTAATGTGATTAAAATAATTATATTTTATACTGAAAATTAACATTTGAAGACAATTAACTGGTTGATAATTAGCGTATTTTGAATAAGTCTATTAATATTATTGAAAATAAATATTTTGATTTAATTTTTTGTAATTTTGCAAAATGAAGATTTTATACTTCATTTAAAGTAAATTATATGCCTAATCAAAAGATTTTATACGTTACTACAGAGATGTACCCTTATCAGGAAGATACAAACATGGGAAGTTTGGTACACAAGATGGCTCTGAAAATGCACGGAAGTGGTAACGATGTCAGGGTTTTTATGCCTAGATTCGGACAAATAAGTGAAAGAAAATTCCAGCTTCACGAAGTAATCAGACTTTCCGGGATGAACATTATTATTAATGATCTGGACCAGCCCCTGATTATAAAAGTTGCCTCTTTGCCAGGCGAGCGTCTGCAGGTTTATTTTATCGATAATGAAGAGTATTTTAAAAGAAAACAATACTATTTCGATGACGAAGGTAAAGCGTTCGAAGATAATAACGAAAGAGCAGTTTTCTTTGCCAGAGGCGTTATTGAAACGATCAAGAAACTAAACTGGGTTCCGGATGTAATTCACCTGAATGGGTGGATGTCTTCTTTAATCCCAATCTATTTGAAAACTTATTACAAGGACGATACTTATTTCAACGACACCAAAATCGTACTTTCTGTTTACAACGAGGAAGATATTGAGCTTAACAGCAACACAAAAGAAATTCTGGCTTTTGATAATATTTCGGATTTGGAATCGTTAGATAATCCAAGCTTCCTGAATTTTGTAAATGCTAGTATGCAATACGTAGATGTTATCGTAAAAGGGAACGAGTTCTTGGAGGAGAAATTAGAAGAAGCGTACGGGAAAGCTGATGCCGAGAAATCGGAATATTTGAGTGCTGATTCTATAGCAACAGTTTATTAATACTATTTTTTATAATGATAAAAATAAAAACTTTGATGAAGATGATCCCGTTTTTGGTAATGGGAATGTTGGTTTTAAATTCTTGTGAGGGAGAACTTGATGATTTAGGTTCACAGTTGGTAGATGGAAATGCGGCGGATGGATTTGATAAAGCATACAGTCTTATTGCATATAATATCAATAATGGAGATTTAATACGTTCCGATGCTTCGAAATTGGATAGTGTTAGAATAGGTGCCTTTAGTGAGTCTGTATTTGGAGGACAAAAAGTCTCTTATATTACTCAGGTCAGATTGGATACTTATGATCCTGACTTTGGAACCAACCCGGTTATAGATTCTATTGTTCTTACTCTGAAGCCAAAATATGAATCTGCTACAGACTCCATTACTACAACTACTAATGAAGATTATATCTATCCGGATGGTCAGGTGGCTGCTAAAAAAGTAGTTACAACTTATCCTGTAAGTAAATATGGTAAAGCAAAAATCGGCGGTCAAAAAACTAATTTTACGTTAAAGGTTCATGAGGTTAATGACTTCCTTGGAGGTACTTCCGATTCTCTTAATTCCAATAAAGCAATTGCGTTAGGCGCAGAGATTGGATCTAAGGCTTTTGATGGTACAGTTAATTCTGTGGTTATCACAAAAGACTCCGATGCTACGGAATTGGTTAATCGTTCTGCTTCATTGCGTATCCCGCTTGACAAAACTTTTTTCCAGGATAAGATTATTGCTAAAAAAGGAAATCAGGTTCTTAAAGATGCGGCTTCTTTCATAAGATATTTCAAAGGTATCAGCATTTCTGTAGTGGAAAATGATGGCTATTTATTTTCTATGGCTCCGAATGATGCCGGAATTATCATTTATTATAAAAATGATGTCACCACCAACGGTGTAGTAACCCGTACAAAAGCAGAGACCACTTTGAATTTGGGTGCATCTAACGTGCATTTCAGTAGCATAACTTATAATAGACCGGCTTCATATACGTCCGCTATGTCTGCAATAGGGTCTCCAAACGATACAAATGGTGATCCCCTTATCTATGCACAAGGGATGGGAGGAGCTAGTTTCGGACTTAAAATTCCTGCTTCAACAATCATAAAGTTGAAAAACAGATTTAGAGACGAAAAAATTGCAATTGTATCTGCTAAAATAAGAATTTATAATGATGAAGCCAGCTGGAATAATTCTTACAAAAAGCCTTATAGCCTGTTGGTAAAAGAAAAAGACTCAACGAGATTTCTTCCGGATATGACAGATTTGGCCAATGCAGGATATTCATTGATAAAGACGGCAAATCTATCTACCAAAGATGCTTACTATGATATTGGTATTACCTCTTCTCTGAAAAAAATTATTGAGGATGGTAATTATGATACTACGAAAATTACGGCTAAAGATTTTACTATAAATCTTGGAAGTTATCTTGCCAACTCATCTACCGGTCAGCTTTTAGGGCAATCTTATAATAACAGAGCATATACTCCTTACCGTATTGTTTTTAAAGGAACAGATTCTAATAATACAGGTGAGGAAATTATAAATTCTAAGAACGCTCAACTTAGATTAATATTCACAAAAAAATAAAATACAATATGTGTGGAATTGTAGGATATACAGGATTTCGTGATGCTTATGAAATTGTTATCAATGGACTGCGTCGCTTAGAATATCGAGGATACGATAGTGCCGGTGTTATTTTAGAAACTGAGAATGGAGAATTCGAAGTCAAAAAAACAAAAGGTAAAGTTGACGATCTTGTTGCTATTTCAAAATCTTTGAAAAGTACATCCAAAATAGGAATGGGACATACCAGATGGGCAACACATGGAATACCAAGTGATAAAAACTCTCATCCCCACCTTTCTAACAACGGAAAAATTGCTTTGGTTCATAACGGTATCATCGAAAATTATGATACTATTAAGACAATGCTTATCAATAAAGATTTCGACTTCCATTCAGAAACTGATACAGAAGTTCTTGTGAATCTTATCCAGTATTTTATGGATAAAGAACCAACTTTGGAATTTCCGGAAGCAGTTAGATATGCCTTGAATGAAGTTTATGGTGCTTATGCGGTTTCCGTTTTGCACGATGACTTTCCAGGACAATTGGTCGTTGCAAGATTAGGATCACCGTTGGCGATTGGTATCGGTGATGACGAATATTTTGTTGCTTCTGATGCTTCTCCTTTTGTAGAATTTACAAAAGAAGCAGTATATCTGGAAGAAGGACACATGGCAACCATATCACTTGGGTCAGGGATAGATATCAGAACCATAAAAGAAAATACGAAAATTGAACCTGCAGTACAGGAATTGAGACTCAATCTTGAACAGATAGAAAAAGGAGGTTACGAACATTTTATGTTAAAAGAAATATTCGAACAACCAAAATCTATTTTAGATACGATGAGAGGTCGATTACTTGTAGATGAAGGGATTATAAAAATGGCAGGCATCTGGGATCATCTGGAAAGATTGACCAATGCCGAACGAATTATCATTATTGCTTGTGGAACTTCTTGGCACGCAGGACTTATCGGAGAATATCTGATCGAAGAGTTTGCAAGAGTTCCTGTTGAAGTAGAATATGCATCAGAATTCCGATACAGAAATCCAATTATAAACTCCAAAGATGTTGTGATAGCAATATCACAATCCGGAGAAACCGCCGATACAATGGCAGCTATAAAATTGGCCAAGGAAAAAGGTGCTTTCGTATTCGGAATCTGTAATGTAGTAGATTCTTCTATTGCCAGATATACTGATGCAGGAGCATATACACATGCTGGCCCGGAGATTGGTGTTGCTTCTACAAAAGCATTTACAGCTCAGCTTACTATTTTATCTTTGCTTGCAATCAAGCTTGGGAATCATAATGGTAATTTAGGGAAAGCAGATTTTATGAGGCTAATTACAGAATTAGAAGCTATTCCTAAAAAAGTAGAAGATGTTTTGAATTCTGTGGATAGTGTAGTGAAAGATATTGCATCTAAATTTGTAGAGGCTACAAACTTCCTATATCTCGGAAGAGGTTATAATTTTCCTGCAGCATTGGAAGGCGCACTTAAGCTTAAGGAGATCTCTTACATCCACGCAGAAGGCTATCCTGCTGCCGAAATGAAGCATGGTCCGATCGCATTGATCGATGAGAATATGCCAATTGTTATCATCGCTCCAAAAATTGGACATTATGATAAAATTGTAAGCAATGTTCAGGAGATCAAAGCCAGAAAAGGAAAAGTTATTGCAATTATAAATAAAGGCGATGTACAGGTAGCAGCAATGGCTGACTATATTATTGAGATTCCTGAAACTTCAGAATGTTTCTCACCTATCTTAGCATCAGTGCCTTTACAACTTTTAGCTTATTATATTGCAGTGGAAAGAGGTGCTAATGTAGATCAACCTAGAAACCTTGCAAAATCCGTAACTGTAGAATAATTTCACTGTTTGTGAAATATTCTTTAACAAATTACGTTTTCAATAAAAATTGATAATTATTCATAAAAAAAATTATATATTTACCGCTTAATTTCTTTAAAATAGGATGAAAAGGATATTACTAATATTATTATCAACAACGGTTATTGTTTCTTGTTCGAAAGGAGGAGGAAAGGGTATAACTGGAAACCCTGGTGTTAAGGGAGAGCTGGTTCCAAGAGGATCATCAAAATCATTTATTGCAGAAAGACCGTATGGAATGGTTCCAATCCCTGGTGGATCTTTTGTAATGGGAATGGCTGATCAGGATTTTTCGGCTACACCAGAAAAAGCAATGCCTAAAACCGTAACGGTATCTTCCTTTTTTATGGATGAGACAGAGATTACAAATGCAGAATACAGGTTGTTCATCAATGCAGTTAGAGATTCCATCGCAAGAGGTTTATTAGCAGAAGCTGCTGGTGAAGGTGGTGGAGACGGAGAAGGTGGAACAGGAGGATCTATTAGCGATTTTGCTTACGCTTCCAAAAAAACCGGAGATGAAGCAACCCCGTATCAAAAATATTTGGAGTCTCAAGGTGGAAGAGATGGTTATGACGAATCTAAAAAATTAGATAAGAAAGTACCATTGACATATAATACTTCTGCTTATCCTGACGAAAAATATGCTGAAGTTTTAGAATCGATGTATTTGCCGGCAGATAAAAGAATCAATAATGAAAGAATTATTGACTGGTCCAAAGTAAAATATTCTTACCAGTGGGAAGATGTAATGTCTGCTGTTAAAGATAAAGATAGAGGAGCCAACTATCTTAAAAAAGAAAGTATCGCTGTTTACCCGGATACAACTGTTTGGGTTAAGGATTTCAGCTACGCGTATAACGAGCCTTTGTTTGATCAGTATTTTTGGCATCAGGCTTACAAAGAATATCCGGTTGTAGGTGTTACATGGGATCAGGCAAGAGCATTTTGTGATTTCAGAACCAAAATGAAAACGGATTATAATAATAGTCTTAAAAAGAAAAAACAAAAATCAATGAGATTCCGTCTTCCTACAGAAGCTGAATGGGAATATGCTGCCAAAGGTGGTATCCAGAATGCGACTTACCCTTGGGGTGGTCCTTATCTACAGGATGACAGAGGATGTTATTTGGCAAACTTCAAACCTAAAAGAGGTACTTATATAGAAGACGAGAAAAAAGGTAATTATACTTATACTGCTCCTGTTAAGAAATTCCTTAAAAATGGTTACGGATTATATGATATGGCAGGTAACGTTTCCGAGTGGACAGAGTCGCCTTATAATAATTCAAGCTACGAATTCTCTTCAACTTTGAACCCAAATCTTTCGAATCAATCTTATAGAGAAATTAAAAAAACTGTAAGAGGAGGATCTTGGAAAGATGCAGGCTACTTACTAATGACAGGATATAGAGATTGGGAAAGAAAAGATTCTGCAAGAAGCTTTATCGGATTCAGAACAATTCAGGATATCCCATCCGGAGCTGGCAAATTTAAAAGAACAACTAAATAATTAACTAACTATTACTAACTAAAAATTTTAAAAGAAATGTTTAAAACTAAGGATTCAATAACGAATTTTATCTATTCATTCGGTGCAGCTATCGTAATTTTGGGAGCTTTATTTAAAATGACACACTGGCATGTAGGTTTCATTACTGGTAACGTTGCTCTTGCAGCTGGTTTGATAACTGAGGCCCTTATCTTCTTATTCTTTGCATTTGATCCACCTGCTGCTGAAGAGCATTATGCTTGGGAAAATGTTTACCCAGAATTATTAGACGAAACTGCAGAAAGACAGCCTAAAAAAGTTGTAAGCAAAGTAGAAAACAAAGAACTAGAAGTGTCATTGTCTGATAAACTTGATAAAATGTTGGCTGATGCGAAACTTGATGTTAGCTTATTTGAAAGACTAAGAGGAGGAATTGATAAATTCTCATCTTCTGTAGATCAGATCAACCAAACAGTAGATGTTTCTGCTTCTACTCACAAATATAACGAGCAACTTAATATGGCTGCTTCTCATTTGGAAAGTATGAATGCTTTGTATGCACTTCAATTGGAGCAAGGACAAAAACAATCAGAATTCAGTAAAAAATATGTTGAAGATATTCAAAAATCTGCAGCACATTCTGAGAAATTCAACGAAGAATTACAAGGCTTAACAGGTAATCTAAATAATCTTAATAGAGTTTATGGTGGTATGCTTAGCGCAATGAAGTCTTAATCACTATCATTTTAATTTTTGTTTAACAATTAATTTAATTTATTAAAATGGCAGGAGGCAAACAGACACCACGTCAGAAGATGATTAACCTGATGTACTTGGTTTTCATTGCGATGCTCGCAATGCAGATCGATCAGGAAATCATCAGATCATATAAAGACACAAACGATTCTTTGACCAATACAAGAAAAGATATCGTTGAAAGTAAAAATAAAATTTTCTATATGACCCTAAAGGAGAAAGCGAAAACTTCTCCTGAAACATATGGACCACTACAATCACAATACGAAGGATTATCTAGTAAAACAGATGCTCTTGTTAATTTGATCGAAGGATACAAAGGATCAATGAGTACTCAAGCAGAGTATAATACTGATCTTGCTGTTGAAGAGAGTTTTACAGCACTTAATAATACAGAGCCGGCTACAACTTTATTCTTTAAAGATGGAGATGAAAAAAATTCTTCTGCTCAGGCAGCCGAATTGAAAAATAAAGTAGATGAATTAAGAACTTATATCACTACTACTTTTGGATCTAATCCCCAATTGAAAGCAGTTTCTGACAGAGCACAAAAAAATCTTTGGGCAGAATTTCCTAAAGGTGACAAAAGAGCTAAAAGTGGAAAGAACTGGTTTCAGTACAAATTCTATAATCAACCTTTGATTGCAGCGCTTTCAAATCTTGAATTGATAGAATCTGAAGCTAGAAATTTACAAGCTGATGCAATCTCAGCAATGTTGCAGGAAAAAGTTGATGCTGATATCAAGTTCAATGCTTACGAAGCTTTGGTATCTGGACCTAGCTCAATTATGAAAGGAGAAACAGCTCAGATCAAAGTTGCTATAGGTACTTTTGCTAGTACTGTTCCAGGACTTAGTATTTCTGGTGTTCAGAGAGTAGAAAATGGACAAGGTATTATTACTCCAAATACAGGGACTCCTGGTGAGCAAAAATTTGGTGGTGAGATTTCTTTTACAGATGCTAATGGTAAAGTTATAAAATTACCATACAGCCATACATTGACTGTTGTTTCTGGTCAGGAAGCTCTTAAAGAACAAAGTGGTGCAATCTTAGCAGCTGATAAAATGAACGTTTTATATAGAGGTTTAGCTAACCCGGTTTCCGGATCAATCCTTGGAGCAGATCTTAATGCTACAACTTTATCAGCAGCTGGTGCAGCTGTAAGTGGTGGTAAAGGAAAATGGACTGTTACGCCTGGAGCTGGAACGACTGTTAAGTTAACAATCTCTGGAAAAGCACCAAGTGGTAAAATGATTACCCAAGGTTTTGATTTCAGAATCAAGAATATCCCTCCACCAAGAGGTCAGATCAGAGGAGCAAGCTATGTTTCTATGCCTGCAGCTTCTATCTCTAAGCAGACTCTTACGGCGACATTGCCAGACTTTGATTTCCCTGTAACATTTGATGTTGTAAGTTTCAAAGTTAAAGTTTCTGGTAAACCGGTAATGCCAATCAACGGTAGTTCTCTTGGACAGGTTGAAGGCCTTACAAAGGGACTTAGAAGTGGAGACGTAGTTACAATATTTGACATCCAGGCGAGAGCTAACGGTTTAAATGGAGTGGTTCTTCCAAACATCGGTAACGTTATCGTAAACGTACTTTAATAGAACTATAAAAAGTTTGATTGATTTTTTTACTATTCAATATTTATTATGAAAAAGATTATATATAGTTTAATTTGTCTTTCCTCAACAATGGTTTTTGGTCAGAATAGCATTCTTAATGCTAGCTCTCCCCAAACATTCAGAGAAGAGCGTGAAGTTAAAAAAGACAGTATAGGAAAACCTCTTAAGTACAGCTTTATCGAAGATAAAGACATCTTAAGAAGCATGGTTGTTTGGGAAATTATTGATATGAATGACAAAATCAATCAACCTTTTTACCATAATGCAGATGGACTGGTCTCGCAAAATAAATCACTTTATCAGGTTCTTTTAGATGCTGTGAATAATGGCAAAATAAAGGAAGTCTATCAAGGTGATGATTTTACAACAAGGCTTACTCCGGAACAAATTGTTTCTGCAACATCTGCAGTTCAGGTGGCTGATTACTTTTCTCAGACTTTGAATGAAAACAAGATAGAAGAAGCGTCTGCAAATAACCTTAAGAAGTATTTTACTTCTGCTATCAATTCTACAGATGCGGATATCAGTTCTATCAAATCATTTTATGGTTCCAGATTAGAAGATGTACTTTTGTATAATGACGGATCTAGTCCCGTAACAGAAGAAGCTCCTGCAGAAGAAGCAACAACTACAACCAAAAAAGGTAAGAAGAAAAAAGCAGCTAAAAAAGCTGCGCCAAAAGCTGTAAACATTGCGCCTGGTACCGTTCTTGTAAAATTGGATGGAAGCTGGTACAAAATCAACAGAAATGATATTTCTTCAAATGTTGATAAGATTGTAACTGGTACAGAAAAAGTAAAAGCACTTAAGTTGATGGGTATGTGGTATGTCGATAAAAGAGATACTCAGCTTAGATACAGACTACTTGGTATAGCTGCAATGGGAGAAGATCCTAATGCTGCAAAACTTAGAGCATCTCAGGCACAGGCTTTAGCAGAAGCTGGTCAGCCAGTTGATAATTTAGGTGGTGGTGCCGAAGATCTAATTGATCTTTTCTGGATCTATTATCCGGATGCAAGACAGGTTTTGACGACTAACTATATATTCAATGCTAAAAATTCTAGTTCTGATATTAGTTATGACGATGTCCTTAATGCAAGAAGATTTTCATCTGTAATTTATAAATCTGATAATGGTCTTGGAAGAGGTGGAAGTGGAGTAATCGACGAGTACATCCCTAACGATGCAGACGGACAATTAGATGAGAGTGACAGAATCAAAGCACAGATTCTTCAAATGGAAAATGATTTGTGGAATTACTAATATTTCTCATATTGCAAATAGAAAAACCTGAGTATCTTTACTCAGGTTTTTTATTTTCATGGATCAGATAGATTATATCATTGTTGGAGGAGGATTTGCAGGTTTTTTTCTTGCGCATCATTTACAGAAGAATAACAAATCTTTTGTTTTGTTCAACGGTCAGCAGATTTCTGGTTCGCATATTTCTGCGGGAGTTTGTAATCCGGTTATTTTGAAAAGGTTCAGCACGTTTTGGAAATCCAAAGAACAGATGGATTATCTGGAAACTATCTTTTCTGATATCGAAACTTACACCGGAAATAATTACATTATAAACGAACCTGTCGCCAGGATTTTTCACGATAAAGCTGAGAAAGTTCAATGGCGTAAAAATTCTCTAAAAGAAGATCTTGAACCGTTTTTAGACAATGATTTTATTAATTTAAATGGAGTCGAAAATCCTCTTGAGTCAGGGATTGTAAAAAATTCATGTAGAATAGATGTTGAGAATTTTTTTAAAGATATGTTTGATCATTTTGATACTACAGGAAACCTGATCAACGAATCTTTCGATCATAATTCCATTGACATAGAAAATTCCATTTATAAAAATTTCAAATTTAAAGGCATTGTTTTTTGTGAAGGAATTCATACAAAAGACAATCCTTATTTTAATACAATTCCTGTTTTACCAAACAAAGGGCATTGTTTAGAAGTTAAAATTGAACAGGCTTTAGATCCATTTATTATCAAAAAAAAGCATTTCCTGTTTTCTCTTTCAGACAATCGGTTTTATTATGGAGGTACTTATGACCGATTTGACAGAACTGAAGAAATCGATCCCGAATTCATAGAAGAATTGGAAACTGGGCTAAAGGCTTTTTATAAAGGAAATTATTCTATTACAAAAATCAAAACTGCTTTCCGGGCGACGGTGGATGACAGGAGACCAATTTTAGGATCACATCCGGAATTTCATAATTTGAAAATTTTCAATGGTCTTGGTGCAAGAGGCGTTTTGAACGGAACTTATTTTTCCAAAGTAATGTTTGATTATCTGGAAAACCAAATTGACCTTGATCCTGAGATCGATGTCAAAAGATTTTATTAATATCTTTTGATTTTCATATTATACTAATTTGGTAAGATATCTTTGAATCATTAACTTTGCAGACAGCAACGATTAAAAATATGAATGAGGATTTAAAATCAACCTTTCAAAAACTGCTTGAAGAAAATATTCTGGATAGATCTGGCGAAGATACTATCGGCAGACTCACAGATTTATTTCCCGCAGAGGTCTGTTTTTCCACAAGTTTCAGTATGGAAGATCAGGTCATTACCGATATCTTAAAAAATCATTCGGGAATCAAAATTTTCACTTTAGATACAGGTCGTCTTTTTGAAGACACTTACAATACCTGGACTTTAACCAAGTCAAAATATAAAGTTTCAATCAAAGCTTATTACCCAAATCAGGAAGAACTGGAACCGTTCATACAGGAAAAAGGTCCGGATTCATTTTATACGTCCGTGGATAACAGGAAGGCTTGTTGTGGAATCAGAAAAGTCAATCCTCTGAAACGCGCTCTGAAAGGAAACAAAGTATGGATTACAGGTCTGAGAGCAGAACATTCACCGGATCGTGAAAATATTCAGCAGCTGGAATGGGATGAGTCCAACCAGGTTATAAAATTTCACCCGTTGTTATTCTGGACAACAGAAGAAGTCAAAAATTACATCAAAGAAAAACAAATTCCTTATAATATTTTGCACGACAAAGGCTTCGTGAGTATTGGCTGCGCACCTTGTACACGGGCAATTCAGCCGGGAGAAGATTTCCGTGCCGGTCGCTGGTGGTGGGAAGATGCCAGCAAAAAAGAATGTGGACTCCATGTTCACAAATAAACAATTAATAAAAGTAAAATGTCAAAATACCATTTGGATCACCTCGAGCAGTTAGAGTCCGAAGCCATTCATATTTTCAGAGAAGTTGCGGGTCAGTTCGAGCGTCCGGCTTTGCTTTTCAGTGGAGGAAAAGACAGTATTACGCTGGTTCATCTGGCTTTGAAAGCTTTTCGTCCCGGCAAATTTCCGTTTCCGTTAGTTCACATCGATACTGGTCATAATTTTCCCGAAGTTTTGGAATATCGTGATCAATTAGCAAATGAAATCGGAGAAAAACTGATCGTCAGAAAAGTAGAAGATACCATCAAAGAAAAAGGCTTAACGGAACCGAAAGGAAAATTACCAAGCAGAAATGCCTTGCAGACTTTCACACTTTTGGACACTGTGGAAGAATTCGAATTCGACTGCTGCATCGGCGGCGGAAGACGCGACGAAGAAAAAGCCAGGGCAAAAGAAAGAATTTTTTCCGTTCGAGATGAGTTCGGGCAATGGGATCCAAAACTTCAACGCCCCGAACTTTGGAATACCTACAACGGAAAAATCCATAAAGGCGAACAAGTAAGAGCTTTCCCGATCAGCAATTGGACAGAACTGGACGTTTGGAATTACATTCTGAAAGAAAATATCCAGCTGCCTTCCATTTATTTTGCGCACGACAGAGAAGTTCTCAACCTGGATGACCAATTCATTGCAATGAACGAGTTCGTCAATCTGGACGAAAATGATGTTGTGACCACAGAAAAAGTGCGTTACAGAACCGTTGGCGATATGACCTGTACTGCAGCAGTTTTATCAAATGCTGCAAACCTTGAGGAAGTAATTGCGGAAATTATTACTACAAAAACCAGCGAAAGAGGCGAAACCAGGATAGATGACAGAACCTCCGAAGCAGCAATGGAAGATCGCAAAAAAGCAGGCTATTTTTAATTTTTCGTCATCCTGAGATTGTAGAAGGATCTCTGAAAATTTAGGAGCCAGGAACCTGCTGTCCACTGTATCTTTTTTGTTTTTTACAACGCTTGTATTTCTGATTTGCATTAAGTACAAAAAAACAAAAAAGGATGCCGTTCCCATCAGGGCTATTGAGCAATTCTCTATAAAAGTATAAATTGAACTTTTGTTTAGAGGCAATATCACAATTATGAATTTCTTTGATGAGTTTTACGCCTTTGTGAACCTTAAAACGATTAGCTTTCCAAAAATCTTTGCGGATCTTTGCGTTCAAAAACTTAGCAATTAAACCAACAACTGACAACAAAATATGGACATATTAAGATTTATAACTGCAGGAAGCGTAGATGACGGAAAAAGCACACTAATCGGCAGATTATTATACGATAGCAAAAACATCCTTATCGATCAGCTGGAAGCAGTAGAACGTGCCAGCAAATTCAAGAACGATGGCGAATTGGATCTGGCTTTGTTGACAGACGGCTTGCGCGCGGAAAGAGAGCAGGGAATTACCATAGATGTAGCCTACAAATATTTCTCAACTCCGAAACGCAAATTTATCATTGCAGATGCGCCGGGTCACGTTCAATACACCAGAAATATGATCACCGGAGCCAGCAATGCTGCTTTAATTATCATTTTAATTGATGCGAGAAATGGTATTATTGAACAAACCAGACGACATTCCATTATTGCATCTTTACTCAATATCCCGAATGTTGTTGTAGCAATTAATAAGCTGGACCTTGTCAATTATTCCGAAGAAATCTTCAATAATATCAAGGATGAATATTCAAAAATAGCAGATCAGTTGTCTCTTAATAATGTCGTTTATATTCCGATAAGTGCTTTGGATGGCGACAATATTGTAGACAGATCCGAGAAATTAGATTGGTATCAGGGGAAAACTTTATTAGATCATCTTGAAACAATTGAGCTTGAAAATACAATCAATCTTGATAAAGCGAGATTTCCTGTTCAGTATGTGATTCGTCCGCAGTCAGAAGAATACCATGATTACCGCGGTTATGCAGGTAAAATCACCAGCGGAATTTACAAAGTCGGAGACGCAGTGACTATTTTACCGTCCGGGACAGAAAGTAAAATTTCTGCAATAGAAGTGGATCAGAAACAAGTTGAAGAAGCTTTTGCACCTCAAAGCGTTGTTTTACATTTGGAAGATGATGTTGATATCAGCCGTGGAGATTTAATTGTAAAATCAAATGATCTCCCGAAACTCGAGCAGGAATTGGAAGTTCTTGTTTGTTGGATGGGCGAAAAACCTTTGAAATCGGGCAGCAAATATTTGATTCAAAACAATACAATGCAAACCAAAGCCGTCATCAAAGACATCGAGTACAAATTGGATGTTAATTCATTAGAAAAACACGAAGTGGAACAGGTTTCACTCAACGAAATAGTAAAACTCAAACTGAAAACTGCCAAACCATTCGCTTATGATTCTTACAAAGATCTGGCTTCAAACGGCGGAATCATCTTTATCGATGAGACAAGTTTTGTAACTGTGGGCGCAGGATTGATTCAATAATTAAAATTAATAATTTTGAAAACTAAAATCTCACTTCCAATTTTTATCAATGCATCCACCAACAAAATCCTGATTGTTGGAGGTGGGAAACTCGCTTCGGAACAGCTCAATGATATGATGCAGAATATTCCGGATGCCGATATTACTGTTCTTGCAAAAAGACTTTCAGACGATATCAAAAACTTACTGTTGGAGAATACATCAATAAAAATTATTAACGATGATTTCAAAGACGAGTATTTGGAAATTGCCGATCTTTTCATTGTCGCAACCGAGGATTCTCTGCAAGACCAATTAATCATTTCAAAATTAAAAGATCATAAAAATCTGTATTACGCTCCCAATAATCCATCGGAAAATGATTTCATTTTTCAGGCGGATGTAGATCAGGCGGATAAAAAAACACTTTTCCCAATTAATAATGAGAAAAAATGGCGAAAAACTGCAACCGTTTTCTTTTTGGCTTTTGTCATTCTTTTAATAGGAAATATTCTCTCATTTTACATTGGTTTCAAAGATTTGAAAGTGGCTTATCAATACCTGAATTACAATACCGATGAAAGGTTTTTCTGGCTATTCCTAGTCGGATTTTTAGCGCAGCTTATAGACGGCGCTTTGGGAATGGGATATGGCGTAACTTGCACGGCCGCACTTTTGTACATCGGGATTCCGTTGCCGGCAATTAGCAGCAGTATCCACACAGCAGAGATGTTTTCCAGCGGTGCTTCTGGCTTCAGCCATTACAAATTTGGGAATATCAATAAGAAATTATTCAAAAATATATTAATTCCGGGTGTTTTGGGTGCAATTTTAGGCGCATTGATGTTATCCTATTTAGGTGAAAAATATGCCGGGGTCATCAAACCGATCCTGGCTCTTTATACTTTTATCCTCGGAATAAGGATTTTGTTGAATGCCTTCAAAAAGAATAAAATCCGTAAAAAAACCAAAAGAGTAGGCTGGCTTGCTGGCGCTGGCGGATTTCTGGATTCCTTTGGCGGAGGCGGTTGGGGACCATTGGTAACTTCAACCTTGATTTCGAAAGGAAAAACACCACGTTACGTCATCGGAACAGTAAGTTTGACGGAGTTTTTTGTAACCTTTGCCAGTGCTTTAACTTTCTTTTCAGTTATCGGAATCAGTCATTGGCAACTAATAGCAGGATTGATTCTTGGAGGCGTTCTCGCAGCTCCAATTGCCGCGAGACTAGCAGGTAAACTACCACTAAAAGTGATGTTTATAGGAGTCGGATCAATTGTAATTATCTGGAGTCTGAACGTTTTACTCAAGACTTTGCATTTAATTTAATTCGATATCAGATAAAAGCCTGTAATATGAATGTATTACAGGCTTTTGTTTTTAATTCATAAATTATCTTCAATAATTTATTCGTTTGTTATTTTAAATAAGGACTAAAATAATAGCTATTATAATTCCAATTGCTGTAAAAATGATTCCGCGTTTAAATACTTTAGACTTTGGAGGAAACATCCAAAAACTTGATAAGACAAAGAAAAATAATGAAATTCCAAAAAATGTATTGAGTGGGGATAGGGAGTCTTTGGACTGAGACTTATGGAGTTTTGTCATTTTATCCAGTACGAATGGCAATTCTTTTTTGCTGTATTTTGCTTCACCGGTTTTGATATTATAAGTGCCCTGTTTGAAGTACATCACATCACCTTCTGTTTTATCAACCTCAAAACCTTTTATTTTTATTTCTTTCCCGAGTTTTTTCTCATTCAGATTGGACTCGAATTTTTTCTCGTATTTCTTTTCTTTTTTCAGAAAATCGGTATCTCTGTAGATCAGCAGAATTCCGCTTACAGAATAGACTACCATTATTCCTGCAAGGAAATAGCCCAAATAGCGGTGAACGATTCTCATAAAACTTCTGGTATTCTTTATTTTGTCCATAGTAACAGTTGGCTTATTTATATTTTAAAAGTGGAAACTGCAAATTTGCAACTTCCACTTTGATTGAAAAAATATTTAATAAAATTTAATTCTAAAGTTTATAAGTTAAGGTTAGGTAATAATTTCTAGGCATTATTGGATTCACGGAGTAATTTTCGTGTACATTATAATTTAAAACATCGAAGACATTAGCTAATTTCCCTTGAATTAGTATTTTTTTGTATTGATAACCCAAGCTGAAATCAACCTGTGTAAAGCCGTTCATTGGTATAAGCCTATCCGTTTTTTGATTACCGTTTGCATCTTTCAGGTTATTCCATCCACCATAACGATTTCCGGTATAAAATGCGGTAGCTCCAATCTTAAGACCTTTAACATATTTATCAAAAGTGTAGAAAACTGAAGCATTAGCTGTATTCATCGGTGTTCTTACAATTCTTTCTCCTTCAATAAAACTTCCGTCTGTATTTGGAGTTTCAAGGTAGGTCATATGGTTGTAAGAATATCCTGCTATAACAGAAAGATTTGGTAAAGGATTACCTGTGATGTCTACTTCTACACCACGGCTTCGTGTTTTACCTGTAAGCTCTTTGATATTCGTATCGGTATTCACCTGTCCTGCGCTGTTGAAAGCTGCCATCTGTGCAAGATTGCTGTTGTCAATTTGATATGCTGTGGCATTAAACGCTAAAGTATTTGAAAAAAGATTTTTCTTGAAACCAACTTCCCATTGGTCTACAACTGATGGATCCAGAGATTTTCCATTCACATCATTTCCTGTATTTGGAACAAATGAATTGGTGTAACTGGCAAACGTCATAAAGTTTTCCGTCCACTCGTAAACCAATCCAACTCTTGGTGAGAATGCATTTTTGCTAAGTTTACCGGCTGTGGAAGTCTTACTGAAATTTTGTGTATCAAATTGATAATTGGTTTTTAAAACCGCCATATTTTCTAAATAAGACCATCTAATTCCGGCCAGCAATTTGAATTTTTCCGTGATGGAAACCAAATCCTGAAGGTACACGCCAACTCTTCTTGTTGGTGTTCTTGTCAGACTTTGTTTAGCAGTTTCCGGCTCGTAACCTGAAGCCCAGGTAGCTTCGTCGGTTAAGAGAATATTTCCGCTGGTGTTATTTCCATTTGTTCCGTAAACTAGAGCACCATTATTCCAGCTTCCGTTTTGTCTTTGGAGAAAATAAGTATAATTATCAGACTGCAGATAGTCTGCGTCCGCACCAAAAAGCAGCTTATGTTTAATTTGTCCAGTCTTGAATTCTCCGTTCAGGTTGGCTTGCAAAGAACCGTAGTTTTGTTCGTTATAAGTCCTGGTCAAACTTCTGTTCCAAAGATAAGAACCATTATTTTGAAGGTTCCACTGCATTCTTTCATTACCGAAAAAATCTTTGGTGTAATTCTGATAAGAACCTACAAAATTCAAATTCCAGTTGGTGTTGATCTGATGATTCAGCGTGATTGTGCTTGTTGCCATTTGAGCATTCTGATACTGAAAATCAGCACCTGCATTTTTACGAATGTCCAACAAGTCGTTGATCACAGATCTGGAAGTTTTTGTATCCAAAACCAAAGTTCCGACTCCAAAATCCGGTGTGAAATAATTTTTCAGATAGTCACCCTCAACGATTAATTGCGTTTTGTCTGAGATATTAAAAAGAAAACTAGGATTGAAGTAATATTTTTGAGAAGTGATATTATCACGGAAACTGCCTTTATCCTCAAAAGCACCATTTACACGAAATGCCGAACTTTTTGAAAGTCCATCGTAGAAGTCAAGAGCCACTTTATAATTGTCCCAGCTTCCTGCACTCAGGGCCACGCTTCCTCCTTGGTGAAACAACGGTTTTTTGGTGATCATATTGATGATTCCGCCGGGTGCTACATTTCCATAAAGGATGGCTGCACCGCCTTTTAAAACTTCCACTCTTTCCATTCCCGAAACTTCAGGAAAAACGCCACTGTTGATGCGGGCTCCGTTTTTATAAATATTCTCGTTACCAAAGGTGTAACCTCTTGCACCGAAACTGTCCTGCGAACCACCTCTTGCGGAAGTAATATACATCCCGTTGACGTTTCTTACGACGTCCGATAATTGCTGTGCCTGTTGCTGCTCGATGATTTCGTGTGTCACAATAGCAGTGGCCTGTGGATTTTCCATCACATCAAGATTAGACTTTGTGGTGAAGGTTTTTGCCTTATTCGGATTTCCCGCTTTATGAAGCTTGACGTCTTCTATGGTTCTTACATTGAGTGAATCTGTTTTATTTTCCTGACCGAAGCCAAATACAGACAATGTAATAAGACCTATTGCAGCAGCATTTTTTCTCATAGTTTATTTAGAATTATTAAAAACAGTGCAAAAGTATAAGAAATGTTAAGATTTGCAAACATTATTTTAATTAATTCTAAATAAAGCAGTATGATTTTTATTAGTTTTAGTCCTGAAGTTCCAGCCAACGCAATTCGAAGTTCTCCAGTTTTTCAGAAATGGCTTCTAGTTCAGCAGAGAATTTTGCGATTTTTTCATAATCTGTTTCATTATTCAGCTGCTCAAGGATTTTAGCTCTTTGCGCTTCAAGTTTCGGCATTTCTTTCTCAATCGTTTCCAGCTCGTGCTGTTCTTTGAAAGATAATTTTTTCTTAGCAGGCTGACTTGTTGGAACTGGCGCAGGCGTGTTTTTCGAAGCTTCAACCTTTTCGACTTTCGGAGTTTCAGCTTTTGGATTTTTCTCTTCATTCTTTAGATTCTCACGATACTCAGAGAAGTTTCCAACAAACTCCTTGATTTTTCCTTCACCTTCAAAGGCCAGAACGTGATCCACAATTCTGTCCATAAAATATCGGTCGTGAGAAACGATGATCAAACTTCCCTGAAAATTCTGAAGGAAGTTCTCCAAAACCGTCAAAGTCGGTAAATCCAAATCATTCGTCGGCTCATCAAAAATCAGGAAATTCGGATTTTGATAAAGAATATACATCAAGTGCAAACGGCGTTTTTCTCCTCCCGAAAGTTTCGAAATCGGCGAATATTGCGTCTGGTCATCAAACAAGAACAATCTCAAGAACTGAGAAGCCGAGATGGTTTTTCCATTAGCCAAAGGGAAATTCTCACCGATTTCTTTAATGAAATCAATGACTCTTTCGTCTTCTTTATATTGAAGACCTTTCTGCGCAAAATAGCCGAATTTGATCGTTTCTCCGGTTTCAATTTCCCCGGAATCTTTCGGCTCAAAACCTTGAATGATATTCAGTAAAGTTGATTTTCCGGCACCATTTTTCCCAACGATTCCAACCTTTTCACCTCTTTGAAATTGATAAGAGAAATCTTTGAACAGAACTTTTTCACCGTAACTTTTGTTAATATCTCTAAGTTCAAGAATTTTGTTTCCCAATCTTTTCATTTCGAAATCAAGAGCCAACGTATCTTTTCGTGTATCAGTTTTTGCTACTTTTTCGGTTTCGTAGAAGTCATCTTGTCTGGATTTAGACTTGGTGGTTCTCGCTTTCGGCTGTCTTCGCATCCATTCCAATTCCTTTCTGTAAAGGTTTTGGGCTTTATCAATCGTTGAGTTCAAATTGTCCTCACGGATCATTTTATTTTCAAGATAAGTCGCGTAACTACCATTGTGGAGATAGAGATTTCCATCTTCCATTTCCCAAATCTTGTCGCAAACGGCATCCAGGAAATAACGGTCGTGCGTCACAAGAAGCAAGGTGATTTTGGCTTTACTTAGATAATTTTCCAGCCATTCTACCATTTCCACATCCAAGTGGTTGGTTGGCTCATCCATAATCAAAAGCGTGTGGCGATGTTCCGCTCTGGTTTCTGTCAAGAGTTTCGCCAGTGCAATTCTTTTGATTTGTCCACCGGAAAGCGTTCCCATTTTCGCCGATAAATCTGTGATCTTTAGTTGAGAGAGAATTTGTTCCATCTCATTTTCCAAATCCCAAGCCTTATGGATTTCCATCTCTGCCAAAGCCGTCTCCATATCATCCGGATTTTCTGAGGTCAAAGCGTGATGATATTTCTTCAAAGCCAAAATAGGAGCAGAATCCAAAGTCATCATAAATTCTTCTACAGACAATTTTGGGTCAAAGTCAATTTCCTGGTCAAATAGGACAACCTGAATGTCTTTATTAATCACCACTTCACCGCCATCTGCAATTTCTTTTCCCATCAGGATTTTCAGGAGTGTGGATTTTCCGCTTCCGTTTTTGGCAACGATGGCAATTTTGTCGCCTTCGTTCACGTGGAAATTGATGTTTTTGAATAAGACTTTAACGCCGTATGATTTGCTCAGATTTTCTGCAGAAACGTAATTCATTTTATGATGGATGATGGAGGTTAGTTGATGGATGTTTTTCCAGCTGCGAAAGTACGAAAATGAATTTTTAAAATTCGGGATCGCTTAAGTTTTGTGGTCAAATGCATTTAACAAAGATAAAAAGCCCCATACAGGGGTGCAATACGCTTTCCGGAGAATCCGAAAGCTTCATGCAGGGGTGCGACAAGCTTCCGGGAGAGTGCGAAAGCTTCCTGCAAGGGTGCAACACGCTTTCCGGAGAAGCGGAAAGGCGCTTGCTGGGGTGAGGCAGACTTTCCGGATGAAATTTAGATTAATCGATACCGGTATTCATTATTACAGTCTTCTTTTGAAAACTTTAACGAAAACCAAAATTGATTTAACCTTTTATTGAGATAATTGATAAAGGAAAATTCAGAAGTTTGTATCAAATTAATATCTATGAAAAAACTCAACATTCTTTTTACAATCTTCGCATTCGTAGCTTTTCAGGCGCAAACCATTTCCGGAACTGTCCTTTCAAAAGAAGATAATAAACCAATTCCTTATGCAAAAATTGGAATTTTGAATGGAACTTATGGTATTCAGGCTGACGAGAATGGTAAATTTCAACTTCAGTTGGATAATGTTTCCAGAGACAAGGAATTGTTGGTTGCAGTTCCCGGGTATAATCAGTTCCGAAGTTCTGTGGAAGACTTTGTAAAGCAAAATCCTCATAATATTTATTTGTACGAAAAAGTCACCAATATTCAGGAGGTTGTTCTTGTTCCGAATCATTACAAAGACAAAAATCTGGGTGTGAACAGCAAGTCAAAATCTGTAATGTTTACCCCAAATATGGAAAAGGGAGATTCCATGGTGGAAGAAACTGCGGTGGAATTCAGTTCCAACAAAAAACTGAAAATCATTAAAATCAATATCAATTTTTCCAGATTCGAGGCTACAAAACCAATTAAAGTTCGCTACACGATTTACGACGAAAAAGACGGAAAACCAAACAATCTGCTTTTGAATAAAGACATTATCGCCACCATTGAGAAAGATAAATTGCAAGATTCCACTTTTTCTGTGGATTTGAGCAATGAAAAAATTTGGCTTCAGGGCAAATTCTTTGTCGGGATTCAGTTTATCGGACAATCGGATGGGAAAGTGGCTTTGAGTGGTGCTCTTTTCAGGTCGGGATACTACCGCTCATTCTATGGTAATTGGGAAAAAATCGGAATAGCAGCACCGGCCATCAATATCGATGTGAAAGTGAAAAAGTAGTTTGATTTATTTCTACATTATAATTAATCCGATCCAATGAAAAAGATACTATTCTTAGTTTTGTTATGTACTTACATTTTTGGCTTTGCCCAGATTTCAGATTTTGGTAAGAATGAAAAAGTGGGAAAAATACTTCATTTGAAAGACGCCGATATCTATTACGAAGTTTATGGCAAAGGTGAACCATTATTTTTACTTCACGGAAACGGCGGAAGCATCGATGCGTTTTCGAAAGAAATTCCGGAATTATCCAAACATTTCAAAATCATTGCAATGGATACACGAGCTCAAGGGAAAAGTACAGATACTTCGACCGAACCTTTGACTTATATTAAATTTGCTGATGATGTAAAAGCTTTGGCCGATGAATTGAAATTAAAGAAAATCAATATTCTTGGCTGGAGCGATGGCGGAAATACAGCGATTGAATTTGCCATCAAATATCCCAAAAACACCAATAAAATCATCACAAGCGGCGCCAATATTTTCCCAAATGGCGTAGGAGAAAGCGAAGTTGAAAATATGAAAAAAGACGCAGCGAAAATGAAGGCTGAAAACAGATCTGAACATGATATTCGCTTGCTTCAATTGATGATCGATGAACCGAAAATCACAAAAGAACAACTTAATCATATCAAAGCTAAAACATTTATTCTTGCCGGTGAAAATGACCTGATTCTCCGTCCTCATACTGAATATATAGCCAAAGAAATTCCAAAGTCCAAAATGAAAATCTATAAAGGCGCATCACACGGCGTTCCAATAGAAAGAGCGGAAGAATTGTGTAAAGATGTGATTGGGTTTATTAAGAATTAAAATTCTAATCAATCAATCGTCAGCATTTTCAAACTCCACAGATTACCATTATAGATGTCCAGATCAACCTTGGAATTGATACCATAGACAATGCCGTTTTCTGAGAATTGCCAGAACTGAAATTCGTCATCCGGCGAAGGCGTCGGAACATCATTGTAATTTGCTAGCCATAGCGGATAATCATCAAATTCGCCTTTCAGATAATCTTTGTAAAAATGATAATAGGTGTAGATAATTGGTTTTTCGCCATAAGTTTCCTCTATAATTTTGATCCAAACTTTGAGGTCGGAAATCAACTGTTCTTTTGATTTCTTTCTTGGATTCTTTTCAATATCGAGAATAGGCGGAAGATCTCCGGATTCCAGCTTTGCAACAGACAGATAGGAATTGGCCTGCATCACAGGATCTTCATCCGGACGGTAAAAATGATAAGCACCACGAATCAGGTTATGTTGTTTTGCAGTTTCCCAGAAATGATCAAAATTCTTATCCAGTTTCCGGTTTCCCATACTTGCTCTCAGAACTACAAATTTTAAAGGAATCGTTCGGTTTCCAATGCTGAGACTGTCCCATTGGATGTCTTCTTTGCGTTGGTAATGAGAAATGTCAAAGCCAAAAGTCTGATTGGAGTAGAGTCCGACTATCTTGTCAATTCTTGCTGTTTCTTTTTCGGAGTTCGTGAGGTTTTTATGTTCGAAATGTTTTCCTAAATAATATGAAAAGTAGTAATTAATCTTTTGTCTCAGGTAAAATCCGGTTCCTAACATAGAGATACAAAGTATAATCAGAAGAATCCAACGCTTTTTCATAAAAACATTTTTTCTTTTCTGATGAATTTTTTTCCTTGTATTGCGGTTTGCTTTCGACATAAGTTCTGCAAAAATATTGTTTTTCCTTTTTGAAAAAACGATAAAAATTTATTTTTAAAAATTGAGATATCAATTAATATTTTTGGCTTAATTTATGCTAATATTGTAACATTAATTTTAAAATATAAAAAAACATGAAAAAGAGACTATTGTCATTAGCGGCAGTTCTATTAGTAACTGTAGCAATGAATGCTCAAACTGCAAAAGAACAAGTTAAAAAAGACGCAAAAGTGGTCGGGACTACCGTTAAAAAAGGGGCTAAAGCAACCGGAGAAGGCGTAAAAGATGGTGCTGAATGGGTTGGTGATAAAACTGTAAAAGGTGCAAAAGCAACTGAAAAAGGTGTTAAAAAAGGTGCAAAATGGACCGGCAAAACAGCTACTAAGGGTGCAAAAGCTGTAAAGAAAACGGCAGTAAAGGGTGCTGATGCAGTATCAGACGGCTACAAGGATGTAAAACAAGATCTTAAAAAATAAGATACATAAAAAAGATTCCATTTTTGGAGTCTTTTTTTGTAACATTTTCTTTGGATCGGTAACCAATTAGTAGAAGATATTTCAGAAATAAAATCAATTATTTTAAATATTTAACTACTTTCGTTAAAGGAAAATTAAAAAAATGAAAAAAATTATTTTGACGTTTGCACTTTCTCTTGTGATGGTTGCAAATATGGCTGCTCAGGCAGTGCCAACCGCTAAACAAATTATTGATAATTATGTTACTGCACTTGGCGGGAAACAGAAATTGGAAGCTGTAAAAACTCTTTCTATGAAAAATACCATCAGCGTGATGGGAATGGAAATGGAAGGAAAAACGTTGAAGAAAGACAACAAATTCAAATCTACCCAATCGATGATGGGTCAGGAAATGGTGCAGGTTTTTGATGGTGAAAAAGGTTCTGCTTCCCAGATGGGACAGAAAATGGATTTCCCGGCAGAGCAAGTTGCAAAACTGAAAGCATCCAAATTAATTGATGCTTTGGGAATGGATCCTGCAAAAATCAAAACTGTGGAGAAAAAACAGATCGATGGCAAAGATTATTATCTGCTGTCTTCTGACGATTCCAAAACTTATTTTGATGTGAAAACTGGCTTGCTTTACAAAACTGAAAATGAAAAAGGCAACATGACTATCACAAAATATGCAGATGTTGACGGAATCAAGTTTGTAGAAGAAATGTCTGTAGATGCAGCAGGACAACAAATCAGCATCAAAAATTCTGATATCAAGATCAATCAGCCGATTTCTGATGATGAGTTTAAAATTAATTAATTTATAAAATTCAGCACTCGAATAAATAAAAAGGAATCCAAATTTGGATTCCTTTTTTTGTCTGTTATCTCTTATCTTATAATCTGCAGTGTACTAAGAGTTATATTCTTTTTCCCATTCTTCTGCTGCTTCGCATAGGGTTTTGTAGAAGTCTTCGCCGTATTTTCTGATAAGCGGTTCTTTCAGGAATTTATAAATCCTTACTTCCAGTTCTTTTCCTAAAGTACAGGCATCGTTACAGATTTCCCATTCGTGGTAATTAAGAGCGATGAAGGTTTTATAATCATTCACACGGATTGGATAAAGGTGGCAGGAAATAGGTTTTTTCCAATCGATTACCCCGTCTTCATAGGCTTTTTCGATGCCACATTTAGTTGTTCCTTGTTCGTCGAAGATGACATATGCACATTCGCTTCCGTTTACCAAAGTTGTAACGTAACCGCCGTCGTAAGGGTCAACTACCCAGGTTCCCTGTTCTTCGATGGCTTTCACGCCTTCCGGTCTCAGGTAAGATTTTATTTTAGGGAAAATTTCGTCGAGGATTGGCAGTTCATCTTTGTCAAGCGGAGCGCCGGTATCACCATCTACACAGCATACACCTTTGCATTTGGTAAGGTTGCAGACAAAACTTTCTGCAAAAATATCTTCGGAAATCAGTTTGTCATCTATCTGAATCATTCTTCATCAATTTTAATATTGTACAAAATTAGCAATTTTAAATGCTGCCAAGCAAAAAACAACAATCCAAAGTCCCAATTCCTGCATCCAGTATTTTGGAAGGAAACGCAACATTCTGCTCAGAATAATACTTACAGGCAAAGCAAGAAGTAAAAGAAACTCATAATTATTGCCCATGTAGAAAATAATTGTGATCAGCTGCGCAAGTGAAAAAACCAGGACAAAAGTATATTTGTACCTGCTGATCGGGCTTTTCTCATTATAATGTTTGAAATGATCCGAGATCGAGTAGATGATCATCAATGCAATTGGAATCAGAATATATAATGGATAATAAGTTTTCAGCATTTCAAATGAAGCGGAAAAAGGGAAGTAAGAACTATTCCAGGTCGTGTAATGGATCAAATACATCACTCCGAAATAACTTAAAACAATCAGTATTGCTCCGAATAAAAGACGAAACATATTGAGCCCGACCCTTCCGGAAGTTCCTACAATATGGAATATGACAAAAACTGCCATTGGCCAGCTTGGCGGAAAAACGAGGAATGTAAAAGCTAAAATAGCACCCACAAGCATAAAAGAACTTTTTCTTAATTGATCATTCTGGCTGGTTAATATCAATAATAAAATGGAGCTCATCAAAAATGTAAATGCCAGTCCCAGATCTATGGTACCGTCATAAAATGAAGCCACAAAAAGCGTATAAAGAAAGAGTGGGAGATGAGAAAACTGATTAAGAGCGATGGCATTGAATAAAAAATATCCCAGACTGATTCCGGTAAATGTAATTACTGTAGAAATGAAATCTATACTTCTAAAATCTAATAAGTTAAGTGATATGAATATCAAAAATAAAAACCCGATGTAAACCGGTACTGAAAAAATATTGCTTTCTTTTGAAAGTAATCGAAACATTTTTTATAAATTTGTGCAAAGTTAATTTAAAAAAAGAAAAATATGACATCTTTCTGGTTAGCATTAAGTGCAGCTTTCAAATGGTCTTTCGGATTTTACAGACTCTTCGGCAATGTCCTGAACTGGGTTTTATTTCTTGTAGCGATGGGCTATTTTTGCTATTGGTGTTATGTTTTGGTGGTGACATTAGGTGCTCAAAAAGATAAAGACTACGTATCGCCAACGGAAGGTAAAAACCCATATTACGATCCGAAAATTTATAAAAACGAAGGTTAAATAAATTGATTATATAATAAAAAACCCGTCTTGTTATCAAACGAGACGGGTTCTTTTTATTTTTGAGAGTGATTTTGAATTTATCATCTAATTTCCACTTGAATTATTCTTCATCGTGACAAGGAACGACTAAAACCGGAATCTTAGATTTTTTGGTGATTTCTTTCGTGAGGCTGCCGATGAAAACGTCATAAACACCGCTTCTTCCGTGTGATCCAACTACGATGTAATCAGCAGTTTGGGAATCAGCAAATTCTAAAATCGTATCGCCTGCAATTCCTTGTTTCAGGATATGTGTACAATTCACTCCGTTAGCAATTACTCTTTCCTGGAGTTTATTAAGTTCCTTCAATTCAAATTTGATCTCATTTTCCTCTACTTCCGGGAAATATTGGAAACCCATATCGCCAATTACAAAACCGATATCAGTTGCTGCAACGTGAATCAGGGCAATCTCCGCATTGACATCTTTAGCAAAACTGATGGCGTAATCTACCAATTTATTAGAACTGTCAGAAAAATCGACGGGTAAAATAATTTTTTTCATAATCAAAGTTTATAATTAAATGAGAGCAAAAATTTAGCCATTACTGGAATTCAGAAAATGATTATTGTCTACTGAATCTTCAGTGAGAATAGTTTTTTCTCTTCCAGATAGGCTTCCAAAATATCATCTTCAGAAACTTTTCCAACACCTTTTGGCGTTCCGGTGAAAATCAAGTCTCCAACTCTTAGTGTGAAATATTGCGAAGCAAATGCAATAATGTCATCAGGGCTGAAAATCATTTCTTTGGTGTTTCCATCCTGTACTTTTTCATTATTTTTAATAAGTGAAAAATTGAGATTCTTCAAATCATAATTCTCTTTAGAAACAAAATCCGAAACAACCGCCGAACCATCAAAACCTTTCGCCAATTCCCAAGGAAGACCTTTGTCTTTTAGTTTGGTCTGCAGATCCCTTGCTGTAAAATCCAACCCAAGACCAATTTCTTCATAATGTTTTCCGGCATTTTCTTTCTGGATGTATTTTCCGCCTTTAGAAATCTTCAAAACAACTTCCAATTCATAATGGATGTCATCGGAAAATTCCGGGATATAAAAATCCGAACCTTTTTTCAGGATTGCTGTATCAGGTTTCATAAAAATCACAGGATCTTCGGGTATTTCATTTCCCAATTCTTTGGCGTGCTCACCGTAATTTCTTCCTACGCAGATTATTTTCATTTGGTTGAATTTAATTTAAAACTTGGATTTCAGCTGGATTTTTGTGAAAATTTTCTTTGTGTAAAGCGGAAAGTCAGCAGCCTGAAGCCAGCCATAATAACCAATATCTTTTTGGAAAACTTCTTTTACAACCTGGCCTTTATATTTCCCGAAAGCAAATATTTCCTGATCCTTTTCATTGAAATGAATCATACCGGCCAGATCTGCAAATTTGCTGTGAAAAGAAAAATCACTCAAGCCGGCAATTTCATTCGGAAGTTCCTCATAATGTCCAACCTGTGCGTCCAGAACTTCAAAAGTTGCCAAAACATCAGCTTCTGCAGAATGGGCGTTTTCCAAAGTTTTCTGGCAATAGAAATTATAAGCTGCAGAAAGGTTTCTTGGTTCCATCTTGTGATAAATTGTTTGGGCATCTACGAGTTTGAATTTACTCAGATCAAAATCAAAACCTGCCCGCAACAGTTCTTCCGCAAGAAGCGGTACGTCAAAACGGTTGGAATTGAAACCTCCCAAATCTGCTCCGGAAATCATCTCCATAATTTTTGGTGCAATCTCTTTGAAAATTGGTGCATCTGCAACGTCTTTGTCATAGATTCCGTGGATAGCAGAGGATTCTTTAGGAATTGGCATTTCCGGGTTTACGATCCATGTTTTGCTTTCGCGGGAAGCGTCCGGGTTTACTTTCAGGATGCAGATTTCTACGATTCTGTCCTTGCCAACATTAGTTCCGGTGGTTTCCAGATCAAAAACGCAAAGTGGTTTATATAGTTTTAAGTTCATTATTTATAGTTGATGAATGATTATTGAGAGTGATTATTCTAATTTCTAACTTCTAAAATCTAATCTCTATTTAAGTTGTTTCTGGAATATTAATGAAATCAATATGTAATAGATGATAATTAATGGAATTCCGACTGTTTTGAATATTAATAAAATCAAAATTCCGCCAATTAACAAAGCCAGTTTTGGATAATTATCTTCCAGTTTTTTAGATTTGAATTTCATCGCAATCATTTTGATTGGAGAAATTAAAAGCCAAGAACTTAATATGGTTATTAAAATTAAAAATAGAAGTGAAGGAAAAAAATGAATATTAGTCAAATTCTCACCAAATAAAAATTCTAAATTTTCGGGTAACGGAACTTGCGTTAGATAATAAATTCCAAAAATCAAAATCGTATTGCTCGGTGTATTAAGTCCTTTAAAATAGTATTTCTGGTCATCATCCAAATTGAAAATTGCTAATCTGAGACAAGAGAAAAGTGTGATGAGAAATCCAAAATATTTAATTTCTAAAGGCAGCTCGATACCAAATAAATTATTGCCAAATGGTTCCAGCATTTTCATCATCGCAACGCCAGGCAAAAATCCGAAACTCACCATATCTGCCAAAGAGTCCAATTGTCCACCCAAATTACTGCTGGAATTCATAGCTCTTGCAATAAATCCATCGAAAAAATCGAGAACCAATGAGATAATAATGCAAATCGCCGTGGTTTGATAATCGCCGGAAATGAGATGAACAATCCCAACACAACCCGAGAAAAGATTCCCTAAAGTAAATGCGTTGGCAAGGTTGTTTTTAATGAAATTCATATCACAAAAATAAGAAAAACAAATACAAGGAAAAGTTTAATTTTGCAAAATGAAGAATTTTAGAGGGCAAGAGTTTTTTGCTTTGATCTACAGACTTTTTTTGGTTTTTTTCTTTTATCAGATCGCAAGATTGCTGTTTTGGTTTTTCAACAGAGATCTTATAAAAGTTGACGGGATATCAGAATATTTCAAACTTTCGTATTACGGAACTGCGTTTGATACGACTGCGATTTTGTACGTGAATTCCGTTTTTATTTTACTAAGTATCATCCCGATTGTTATTAATACAAAGAAAAGTTATCAGAAATTCCTTTTCTGTTGGTATTTTATCACAAACGGAATAACGTATGCTTTCAATTTTGGAGATATTATTTATTACAGATTCAGCCTGGCGAGATTGACTTCGGCGGCATTTTCTGTTGCGAAAAATGAAAATAATATTGGTAAAGTTTTTCTGAATGCGGTATTTCAAAATCCTTTTGTACTGATTTCTTTTATTATTATCATTTATTTGTGGATTTTCCTTTATAAAAACGTTAAAATCACGGAAGAAAAACCGAAGAATCTGATTGTTTATTTTGTATCTTCTGTTGTGTTCTTATGCTTGACAACGCTTTTGGTAGTTGGAGGAATCCGTGGTGATTTCAAACATTCCACCAGACCGATTAATTTGGTTGATGCTAATAAACATGTCAGCAATCCACTTCAGGGAAATCTTGTCCTTAATAGCGTTTTCTCATTTTTCAGAACGATTAATACCAATAATTTTAAGCTCGTTCATTTTGTGGATGAGAAATTCATTAACCAAGAAATTAAACCTTATAAATTATACGAAAGGAAGCTTGAACAGAAACCGAATGTCGTCATTTTCATTATGGAAAGTTTCGGGAAAGAATATTCCGGAGCTTTCAACAGGAATACAAAGATCAAAGATTTTGTTTCCTACACACCATTTTTGGACAGTTTGGCTAATGAAAGTCTGATTTTTACCAATGCTTTTGCAAACGGCAGACAATCTATTCACGGGATGAGCTCTGTTCTTGCCGGAATCCCAAGTTTGACAGATGCTTTTACTAGTTCACCTTATTCCAATCAGAAAATCCAGTCGATTGTTTCGGTTTGTAATGATTTGGGCTACGATACCAGTTTTTATCATGGCGCACCGAATGGTTCTATGGGATTTCAGGGATTTGGTAATATCTTGGGTTTCAAACATTACTTCGGTAAAAACGAATATAATAATGATAAGGATTTTGATGGAATGTGGGCAATCTGGGATGAACCTTTTTTTCAATATTTTGCAAAGAATATTGGGAAAAAGCAACCTTTTATGGCAACACTGTTTTCGGCTTCGTCTCACGATCCGTTCAAAGTTCCGGAGAAATATCAGAGTAAGTTCAAATCCGGACCATTGCAAATCCACGTTCCTATTCAATATACAGATTATGCGTTGAAGAAATTTTTCGAAACTGCGAGCAGGCAACCTTGGTATCAAAATACGATTTTCGTTATCACTGCAGATCATACCAATCAAATCTATTATCCCGAATACCAACAGGCGATGAACAGATTTGCGATTCCACTATTGTTTTTCTCTCCGAATCCAAAATATAATCTGAAAGGGATTGACGAAAGATTTGCACAACAAATTGATATATATCCAACTTTAACAGATCTTATTGGTTATAATGAAAGAATAAGAAGCTGGGGCAGAAGTCTGGTTTCAGATAAGAAAGAAGATTATATGATTGTGAATTCTGATGCTATCAATGAGCAGATGATCATCGGAAATTATATTTATATTTTTAATGGAAAAGAAGTCATTGCAATTTATGATAAAACAGACCTTGCTATGTCAAAAAATCTTTTGAGTAAGAATCTTAATGCTGAACAAAAACTCGGAATCGAAAAAACGAAAGCCTGGTATCAGGATTATATGGATCGCGTGATCAACAGAAAACTGTATTAAAATAGACTGTTTAATATTTGAAATTTCTGCAGATCTGCTTTATTTATGCTTTGGATAGTAAAAAATACTTGTTTGTTTAAAAAAAAATGATATTTTTATCAATATTAATTTAACGTTAACAACATAAGCTCATCAAACAACAAACAAATTAAAAATAAAAGACAATGAACAAATTACTTTTAACATTTGCCTTATCATTTATCGGCATTTTATCATTTGCTCAAATCGAAGGAAAATGGAAAACCATCGATGATGAAACAGGGAAACCAAAATCCATCGTAGAAATCTGGAAAAAAGCAGATGGTAAATATTACGGAAAAATTTCCCAATTACTTATAAAGCCAGAACATGCAACTTGTGTAGAATGTAAAGATGACCGTAAAAACAAAGCACTTCTTGGAATGGAAATCATTCGAGGTCTGAAAAAAGAAGGCAGCGAATTTACCGGTGGAACAATTACAGATCCTAAAAACGGAAAATCTTATAAATGTACCATTACAAAAGACGGCGACAAGCTGAATGTAAGAGGTTATATGGGAATTTCTTTAATTGGCAGAACTCAGACTTGGCTAAAAGCTGACTAACCAATCTTTATGATAAATGACAGGCTTCCGGATGGAAGCCTTTTTTGTTATGCAGATAATAAAAAAATTAATACTTTTGTATTTCGAAATTTAACAAAGAACATTTTCATAATCAATTTATCAAATGAAAGAATATACATTTCGTGAAGTAATTGCTCAGGCTATGAGCGAAGAAATGCGTAAAGACGAATCCATTTTTCTTGTAGGAGAAGAAGTTGCAGAATACAACGGAGCTTATAAAGCTTCCAAAGGTATGCTGGACGAATTTGGTGAAAAAAGAATCATCGATGCGCCAATTGCAGAACTTGGTTTTACAGGGATAGCCGTAGGAGCGGCTATGAACGGAAACCGTCCGATCGTAGAATATATGACTTTCAATTTCTCTTTGGTTGCTATTGATCAGATCATCAACAACGCTGCGAAAATGTACCAAATGACAGGTGGACAATGGAATATTCCAATCGTTTTCCGTGGACCGACAGGTTCAGCAGGTCAGTTGGGAGCAACTCACTCTCAGGCTTTCGAAAGCTGGTACGCCAACTGCCCGGGTCTTAAAGTGATCATTCCTTCCAATCCTTACGATGCAAAAGGACTTTTAAAGTCAGCTATTCAGGACAACGATCCGGTTATCTTTATGGAGTCTGAGCAGATGTATGGCGACAAAATGGAAATTCCTGAAGAAGAATATTACATCCCAATTGGAAAAGCAGACATCAAGAAAGAAGGAAAAGATGTAACATTGGTTTCTTGGGGCAAAATTATGAAAGTAGCTTTACAAGCTGCAGAAGATTTGGAGAAAGAAGGAATCTCTGTAGAAGTGATCGACCTTAGAACGATCCGTCCTTTGGATTACGACACCATTTTTGAGTCCGTTAAGAAAACCAATAGATTGGTGATTCTTGAAGAATCTTGGCCATTTGCAAGCATCTCAACCGAGATCACTTACATGGTTCAGCAGAAAGCATTCGATTATTTGGATGCGCCGATCAAGAGAATCACAACGCCAGATGCATCAGCGCCATATTCCGCGCCATTGTTTGCAGAATGGTTCCCGAAAGTGGAAAAAGTGAAAGAAGAGATTAAAAACGCTCTTTACATCAAAGCATAAAACAAAACTCCCGGATTCATTCGGGAGTTTTTTTATAGAATATTTCAGGAGCTTAATCCCGCTTTCCGCTGCAATCTTTTTTACCGACGATTTCAGTTTAAATAAAACCCGCAGACCAGGCAAAAAAGGATTTCCACTTCAAAACGAAGTTTCGACGATTCCTTAAAAAAAATAAAAATTAATGAGTCAATCGGGGCTAGGGGTTTTGTCATCCTATCAACAAGATAGATAAGAACAAACTTAAAGTAAATTTCTAATCTTAAAAATTTGCTCATTCTGCAAGAAATTTGAAAATATTTGCTGGGCGTTAGCGCCTTTGCAAACCTCAAAAATATTTTCAATAATATCAAAAAATCTTTGCAGACTTTGCGTTTAATACTATTTCTAGAATAATTGTCAAATTAATTTTCTTAAAATAACTCCCCCAAAATTTGCGAATTAATAAATAATTCCTATTTTTGCAATCCAAAATGAGATGTAATATATGTTAATAATTCCAGTAAAAGACGGAGAGTCTATCGACAGAGCTTTAAAAAAGTATAAAAGAAAATTTGATAAAACACGTGTTGTCAAAGAATTAAGAGGTAGACAACAGTTTATCAAACCTTCTGTAACTTTGAGACAGGCAAAACTTAAAGCAGCTCACAAACAGAGAAATCTAAGCAAAGAAGAACAAGCTTAAGTTCTTTTTCAGCAAAATATAACAAAAATCACTTCCGAATTTCTATATTTGGAAGTGATTTTGCATTTATAGACTTATGATAGAAAGATTCCTGGATTATATTGCTGTAGAAAAAAGATATTCTCCGCACACGCTTACCAATTACAAAAAAGATCTGTCAGATTTTTCAGCCTTTGTTTTGAAAACAGAAGAGAGTGAAGATATTGTTCACATCCATAAAAAAGTGGTTAAAAATTTCATTGTTGATCTGAGCAATTCCGGACTTAGCAAGAGAAGTATCAACAGGAAATTATCATCGCTTCGCAGTTTTTATATGTTTATGCTTCGGCTGGAGGAGATAAAAGTTTCGCCAATGGAAACGATCGATTCACTCAAGTTTTATGCAGAAAAAAGAATTCCTTTCTCAATAGAAGAAATGGATCTGATGAAAACCGAGATCGAGGAGAAGGGGCAAATGACGCTTCTGGAAAAACTAATCATAGAAACCCTTTACCAAACCGGAATAAGAAAAGCCGAGCTTTGCAATCTCCTGCTTACAAACGTCGATTTTTCCAAAAAAGAAATATTAGTTGTGGGAAAAGGAAATAAGGCCAGAATAATCCCGATAGCGGACGAATTACTTTCAGATTACAAAACCTATCTTGAGATCAGATCAGCAGATTCTGAAAACCAACATTATTTTTTCGTTAATAAAAAAGGAAAAAAACTAGGCGAAAAATTTGTTTATGTAGTCGTTAATAGGTACTTTAGTAATGTCACTTCTAAACAAAAAAGAAGCCCTCATATTTTGAGACATACATTTGCAACCCACATTCTGAATGAAGGAGCAGAGATATCAAAGGTTCAGAATTTGATGGGACATTCCAGTTTGGCAAGTACACAAGTCTACACAAGTGCAAATATTGAAAAATTGAAAGAGGTTTATAGAAATTCGCACCCGAGAGAACAAAATAAAACTAATAAAGAGAAATAATATGGAATGATTTTTACTTTTTTATTGTTTAACCATTTAAAACAGATGTTATGAAGATTACAATTCAGACTGCAGGTGTTACACCGCACGAACCATTAAAAGAAAGAATTGAAAAAAAATTAGGCAAACTGGAGACCTTTTACGACAAAATTGTAGAGTCGGCAGTTTACCTTAAAGTTGAAAATACTACAGAAAAATCAAATAAAACAACAGAGCTTGTTGTGAAAGTCCCGGGTGATGACATTGTCGTAAAAAAGACATGTGCCACTTTTGAAGAAAGTTTGGACGAATGTGTTGATACAGCTAAGAAACTGTTAATCAAGAAAAAAGAATTGGCTTAGAAAAATAATTTAAAAAAACTTTAAAAATATTTGTAGGTTTCAGAAAAACTCCCTTATATTTGCACTCGCAAAACGGAAACAACCGCGTTGCAGAAAAAAGAAAGTTCTTTTGAAATCTATTTGCCTCCATAGCTCAGCTGGCCAGAGCACGTGATTTGTAATCTCGGGGTCGTGGGTTCGAATCCCTCTGGAGGCTCATTTATAAAAATACTGGGGAGATACCAGAGCGGTCAAATGGGGCTGACTGTAACTCAGCTGCTTCGGCTACGTAGGTTCGAATCCTGCTCTCCCCACTTTTTATAAAATTTGCAAGTTCGAAATTTATGTTTAAATTTGCATACGTTAACCAACCTTTTTTGGAAACAAAAATTGCGAAAGTAGCTCAGTTGGTAGAGCGTCAGCCTTCCAAGCTGAATGTCGCGGGTTCGACCCCCGTCTTTCGCTCAAAATCACAAACCTTTATGGAATGTGATTTTTTTTTAGGCCGACTTAGCTCAGTGGTAGAGTGCTTCCTTGGTAAGGAAGAGGTCACGGGTTCAAATCCCGTAGTTGGCTCAAGATCCCGAATAACTTCGGGATTTTTTTATGGGTGCATTTACCTAAATATCATATTTAATTCATAAATTTGCAGTCAAAATATTTGTGTTTATAATAAAGTCCAATAATTGAATTTCAAAATTTTAAATTTTTAACAAAATTATTTTTGATATTCAAAAAATCGCTATATTTGCAAACCGAAAAAAATAAATAATTAATTAATAAATATTAAATCATGGCAAAGGAAACGTTTAATCGTAACAAACCCCACTTGAACATTGGTACTATTGGTCACGTTGACCATGGTAAAACTACACTTACAGCTGCAATCAGTAAAGTGTTATCTGATAAAGGATTCGGAACAGCAAGAGATTTCTCTTCTATCGATTCTGCACCAGAAGAAAAAGAAAGAGGTATCACTATCAATACTGCTCACATTGAGTACGAAACTGCTAACAGACACTACGCTCACGTTGACTGTCCAGGTCACGCGGATTACGTAAAAAACATGGTTACAGGTGCTGCTCAAATGGATGGAGCTATCCTTGTAGTAGCTGCAACTGACGGACCAATGCCTCAAACTAGAGAGCACATCTTGCTTTGTCGTCAGGTAAATGTACCTAACGTACTTGTTTTTATGAACAAAGTAGATATGGTAGATGATGAGGAATTATTAGAATTAGTAGAATTAGAGATCAGAGATCTTTTATCTTCTTACGAATATGACGGAGACAACGCTCCAATCATCCAAGGTTCTGCTTTAGGAGGATTGAACGGAGATCCAAAATGGGTTGGTAAAATCGAAGAATTGATGGATGCTGTTGATACTTGGATCGAACTTCCAGTAAGAGATCAAGATAAACCATTCTTGATGCCAATTGAAGACGTATTCTCTATTACAGGTAGAGGAACTGTTGCAACTGGTAGAATCGAGTCTGGAGTTATCAATACAGGAGATCCTGTTGATATCGTAGGTATGGGTGATGAGAAATTGACTTCTACTATTACTGGCGTTGAGATGTTCAGAAAAATCCTTGACAGAGGTGAAGCTGGAGATAACGTAGGTCTATTGTTGAGAGGTATTGAAAAAACTGACATCAAAAGAGGTATGGTTATCGCTAAGAAAGATTCTGTTAAACCACACAAAAGCTTCAAAGCTGAGGTTTATATTCTTTCTAAAGAAGAAGGAGGACGTCACACGCCTTTCCACAACAAATACAGACCTCAGTTCTACGTTAGAACAACTGACGTTACAGGTGAGATCTTCTTACCAGAAGGTGTAGAAATGGTAATGCCTGGAGATAACTTAACTATCACTGTAGAATTGTTGCAACCAATCGCTCTTAACGTAGGTCTTAGATTTGCGATCAGAGAAGGAGGTAGAACAGTAGGAGCTGGTCAGGTTACTGAAATCACAGACTAATTATCTTAATAATATAAAAAGTTCCGTAAGGAAACTTACGGGACTTTTTTAATCTACGGGCATCGTCCAATGGTAGGATACCGGTCTCCAAAACCGTTGATCTGGGTTCGAATCCTAGTGCCCGTGCAAAAAGAAAATAATGAGCTTAGTAGAATTTTTAAAAGGTTCTTACACAGAATTTAAAGATAGAGTAGAATGGCCTAAATGGTCTGAGTTACAGTCTTCAACTATTGTTGTGTCTGTGACGACTGTTATACTTGCTTTATTTACATTTGGAGTAGATTCTTTCTTCAGTGTTACGATAAAGAATTTTGTTGCAACGTTTATTAATATGTTTAACTAATTCCAATTACTTTCCTCATGAGCGAATCGAAATGGTATGTGCTGAAAGCTATTAGCGGACAGGAAAATAAAGTTAAAAACTATATTGAGAACGAGATCCAAAGATTAAACATGGATGCCTACGTCACTCAAGTAGTGATTCCTATGGAAAAAGTTATCCAGATCAGAAATGGTAAAAAAGTACCTAAAGAAAAACCGTATTATCCGGGCTATCTGATGGTAGAAGCCGATTTAGTTGGAGAAGTTCCTCACGTTATCAAAAATATTCCTGGTGTAATTTCTTTCTTAAGTCTTACAAAAGGAGGAGAGCCAGTTCCAATGAGAAAATCTGAAGTGAACAGAATGCTCGGAAGAATGGATGAGCTTTCCGAATTTGCTACAGATGTAGAAATTCCTTTCATTGTTGGAGAAAACGTAAAAGTGATCGATGGTCCTTTCAATGGATTCAACGGAACGATAGAAAAAATCCTGGAAGACAAGAAAAAAGTAGAAGTTTCTGTTCTTATTTTTGGTAGAAAGACACCAATGGAACTTAGCTTTATGCAAGTAGAAAAAGTATAATTTTTTAATACTTAATAAAATATAAACCATCCGTCTCTGGCGCGATGGTTTTTTTATTTTACCAATTCATTATTAAACTCAGTTGGCGTCTTTCCCATATACTTTTTAAATGTTCTGCTGAAGTAAGAGATGCTGTTATAACCTGTGTCATAGCAGGATTCCGAGATGCTTTTGCCTTGCAGAATCAATGTGCATGCTTTATCTATTCTATATTGGTTAATAAAATCTGTAAAAGTAATTTTGGTGGTTTTCTTGAAAAAATTACAAAAAGCGGGAAGTGTTAGGTTTACCAGATTGGCAATATCATTAATTTCAATTTCCTTATCATAGTTTTTCTCCACAAATGTAAAGATCGTTTGCAGCCTCTCCTTATTTTTGGAAATCACGGTGTGAGGCATCACTTCTTTATTTAGCAGAACATAATCCCTGGTTTCTGCAAGTTCAAACAAAATATTAAGAAGTATAAAATACCTTTTTGAATTTTCAGTTTCCAACATTTCATATAATTTTGGTAAAATTTTTCTCTTTACCTTAGGACTGAACATAATTCCCAATTGAGACTGTGTTATTAAACGGTTCAAAGACGACATTTCTTCTACTTCTTTTGGAAACCGGATAATATCTTCCCGAAACTGAACAACGATCTCCTCGTGCGGATCCAAAGAGTTAAGCCCAAATCCGGAATGCGGAATGTTTGAGCCTATCAGCACAAGATCTCCATTTGTAAAATTACTTTTATGATATCCAACGTGCCGGGTACCATTGCCGGAAATTACACAAACCAATTCCATTTCTGTATGATAATGATATTCCCATCGTAGTTCTTTTACCGGAACTTTAATATGTAAAGTGCGGAATGAACTGTTTTTATCGGCAAGTACGGTTTCAAAGTTAACCTTCATTGGTTTAATACAATATTTTCCTAAATATACTTTTTTTTATTAATGTAGTACAAGTAATGATTTACTATGTTAAATTAACGTAAACTAAACATTAATAGATTTGTAATATTATTAAACCAAATGAAAAATATTAATATAAAGGCCGTACTTTTCCTCAATTACTTTGTTTTTGCAATTTTGCTCAACTCTGTAGGAACTGTTATTTTACAGGTGCAACAGAATTTTGGTATTTCAAAATCTGCGGCAAGTATTTTAGAGGGCTTTAAAGATCTGCCGATAGCAATCTGTTCTTTTCTTCTGGCTTCTTTTTTACCTAAGATTGGCATCAAAAAGTCAATGATGATTGCGCTATTCTCAGTTAGTGTAATGTGTTTTGTGATGCCGTTTGCCAACGCTTTTTGGTTTTTCAAAATTTTATTTTGTGTCGTCGGAGTTTCTTTTGCATTGATAAAAATTTCAGTTTTTACATCCATAGGACTTATTACAGATAATGACAGAGAACACTCCAGTATTATGGGTTTTCTGGAAGGTTTTTTTATGATCGGTGTATTGGCCGGTAATATTATGTTCAGCATTTTCATAGATGATAAAGATCCTGCTTCCCGTAGCTGGCTGAATGCTTATTGGGCTTTGGGGATTTTATCAACACTGTCATTCATATTTCTTTTGTTTACAAAACTGAATGAAAGCGAAGCTAAAACTGAAAATACAAGTCTCTCTGGAGATGTTAGAAATAGTATTGGACTTTTTAGTTTGAGAAGAGTACTTTTCTTTCTGGCTTGTGCATTTTTATTTGTTTTGGTAGAGCAAAGTTTTCAAACGTGGACACCAACTTTCTATAAAGAAATTCTCAAACTTCCCACTTCTATGGCAGTGCAGGCAGGTGCAGTTCTGGCGGGTTCATTTGCATTAGGCAGATTCTTGTCTGGGTTTTTCTCGAAAAAATTCCGTTGGATTTATGTGGTTTCATTCTGCATCATCGGGTTTGCTTTGAGTATCATTATAGTGTTACCGCTTACTCAAAATATTCATTTTAGTAAAGATACAACTTGGTTCAATGCGCCTCTGGCAGTTTACATTTTTCCTTTGATGGGGATATTTTTGGCACCAATATATCCAAGCATCAACTCAGTCATTCTGGCATCAATTCCCAAATATCTTCAAAGTGCAATGGCGGGTCTTATCGTGGTATTTTCTGCAATTGGAGGGACAATTGGGTCTATGCTTACAGGATTTATTTTTCAGGAATTCAATGGACAGCAGGCGTTTTATTTGTCAATCGTGCCTTTGTCATTATTACTTATCTGCGCATTGATAATGAATAAGCAGATTATTAAAATTAAAAAATAAAAATGGACAATCAATTCTACATAAGAGATATTTACTCAATATTCGAGGCGGTTCAGAAGTCACAAATTTTTGAAGATCAGAAAGATATGGCTGATGCAATTCCGATGTATCCTATTGCTGAAATCAATAATATTTATGAAACAGAAAAGGATAAAGAAGGATTTGACCTTAAAGAGTTTGTTGTTAAATATTTTCAATTTGATCAGTCAGAATCTTCTATTCTAAGAGAAGAAACTCTGCCGATAGAAGAACATATCGAAAAGCTCTGGGACGAATTAACCAGAACAGCTTACGAAGAAAAAGGAACATTACTGAAACTTCCTAATCCTTACATCGTTCCCGGAGGTCGCTTCAATGAGTTTTTCTATTGGGACAGTTACTTTGTGATGCTTGGCTTGCAGGTTTCCGGCAGAATCGAGATGATGAAAAATATCATTGAGAACTGCGTATACCTTATCCAAAAATTTGGTTTTGTTCCTAATGCCAGCAGAACATATTTCCTAAGCCGTTCTCAGCCGCCTTATTTTTCCTTAATGCTTGATTTGTTGGCAGAATCTACAAACGATGAGAGCGTTTATTCTCAATATTTCGAAACTCTGGAAAAGGAATATAAGTTTTGGATGGATGGAGCAGAAAGTCTGGATAATAATAAAAGTTACAGAAGGGTTATCAAAACTGAAAATGGTGATATTCTTAACCGCTATTTTGATGATGAAAATAATCCACGCCCAGAAAGTTATATGATAGATATTGAAGATGAAGAAACATCCGCCAATCCTGAATTTTACAGAAATGTTCGCGCCGCTTGCGAATCGGGATGGGATTTTTCCAGCAGATGGTTTGCAGATGGTAATACAATTCAGACTATTGATACTCTTAATCTTGCTCAGGTAGACCTCAACTGTCTTCTCTGGCATTTGGAAACAACTTTGGCAAAAACATCAAATCTTCAAAACTTCGAGGAAAAACATAATTATTACAGTCAAAAATCAGAAGCCAGAAAAAAATCGATAAATAAATATTTTTGGAGTGAAATCGATAAAATCTATAAAGATTACAACATAAAATCGCAAATGCAAACTTCGTCAGAAAGCATTGCAACACTATATCCCTTGTTTTTGAACTTATCAGATCATGAGCAGGCAAAAGCCGTCTCAGAAACGATCAAAGAAAAATTTCTGAAGAAGGGAGGACTTATTACTACAACAAAAGAATCGGGACAGCAATGGGATTCTCCGAATGCCTGGGCACCATATCAATGGTTGGGTTTTGTCGCAATGAAAAATTATGGTTTCAAAGAATTGAAGACAGAAATAAAAGATAACTGGTGTTCCAATGTAGAAAGAATATATCTCAATACAGGGAAACTAATGGAAAAATACAATGCAATAGATACTACAAGTATTGCAGGAGGAGGAGAATATCCAAATCAGGACGGATTTGGGTGGACCAATGGAGTTTATATTAAGCTAAAAACACAATAAACAATAATAAACTTTACTGCTATGAGAAAAAAATCGCTCATTTTGGTTGCAGGTATTGCAACCCTCTACTTCCAGAATGCTTATGCACAGGAAGTTAAAGATTCCGTGAAAACCAATGATATCGATCAGGTTGTCATTACCGGAAACTCCAATCCGAAAAAGAAAATAGAATCCAGTACGGCTATTTCTACTTTCAGTGCAAAGGAAATTATGAAGCAAAACCCAATCAGTGCAGCTGCATTGTTGCAGAGAGTACCGGGATTTGCAGTAGAATCTTCTGGTGGTGAGGTAGGAAATAACCTATTCTCCAGAGGTATTCCTTCTGCGGGAGGTTATGAATTTGTGCAGGTTCAGGAAGACGGTTTGCCCGTTTTCGAAGATGGTGCCCTGCAGTTTGCAAACGCTGATAACTTTTTTCGTGTAGATAATACGACCGGAAGATTAGAGGCTTTGAGAGGAGGTTCAGGTTCAATCTTTGCAACCAATTCTCCGGGAGGACTTATCAACTTTATTTCCAAAGAAGGAAGCAATACTTTCAAAGGAATTGCGAAGTTGGAAACAAGTACTTATGGATTGATGCGTACTGATATTAATCTTGGTGGTGCATTGATTGATGATAAGTTATTCTTCAATGTTGGTGGTTTTTACAGAACAGATGATGGTCTAAGAAAAACAGGTTTCAAAGCTAACAACGGCGGACAGATAAGAATGAACTTGAAATATGTCTTTGACAAAGGTTATGCGAAAGTATATTACAAAAAACTGGATGACAGAAATACATTCTTCTTACCAATTCCATTGACTCAAAATGGAAATGATATCAAAGAATTCTCTGGATTTGATCCAAATTACGGAACTTACAGTTATAACTCAATCAGCCAATTGAACATTCCACAAGCTGGAGGAGGTTATTTCAAAAGAAATCTACAAGATGGAATTCATCCGAGAGTTGATGCTGTCGGAGCTGAATTCAAATATGATCTAGGTAATAATTTCTCTGTTTTGAATAAGACAAGATATACCAATATCAATATGAATTACACCGGGATTTTCCCTGCTGGCGGACCACAAACTGCAGCTGGTTTTGCTAGTGGAAAAGGAATTGTAGGAAATAATTACCAATATTCGTTAGTAAGTAATGGAACGGTTGTAAACCCTCAAAACGTTCAGCAATTAGGATTCTGGGCAATTGACAAAAAAATGAATAATTTTGTTAATGACTTACAATTCAATTATAAATTAGATAAGGGAAATGTAACGGCAGGTTTCTACAAATCCAACTGGACATCTAACCAGTACTGGAACTGGAGCAATATTCTGACTACTGCAACAGACAAACCGCAATTGCTTAATCTTGTTGATACTTCACTTAGCCCGAATGATGTGGGTTATTCAAAAACTTACAATGGTGTTACACAGATGTCTTTCTTGCTGAGAGATTCGCAGACACAAGGAAGTCTTAATGATGTTTATGCAAACTTCGAATACAATGTAACCGATAATTTGAACATTAATGTTGGAGCTCGTTACAGCCGGGATTTTTACAGAGGATATGCCGTTAATACAACTTCAGCAAATCTTAATAATTCTGGTTTGACGACTGATGGCGTTCATAGTTTTGCTACCACAACTGCAGATGATAACATGAGCGTTTTGGGAAATCAATACACCTATTGGAGATATGACATAGATAAATTGTCTTACACGGCAGCTGCAAATTATAAGATCAATACCAATAATGCAGTTTATGGTAGATTCTCACACGGATTCAGATCTCCAAATGAGGAAGCTTATTATAATTATTTTACAACTGTCAACCCTAGTCAGCCTTTAGAGCCTGTAACGACAAATCAAATTGAAGTTGGTTATAAATATTACACAAGTAACTTCAGTATTGGCGTGATTCCTTTTTATTCAACACTTAAAGATCTTTCTTTCACTGATGTATTCTCAGACGGAAGTTCAGAAAATACATTTGCTGATACCAAAAATTATGGTTTAGAGATTGAAGGAAATGCGAGACTTTTCAATAACATTTTGGATTTGACATTCAACGGAACTATTCAAAACCCTAAATATTCAGGATTGGGAGGAAGCAGTGTTTTCGAAGGAAATACTGTAAGAAGAATGCCGAAATTATATTTCAATGTAACTCCGGCGGTTAACATTACCAAAGAATGGAGAACTTATGTGAGCTATAATTATTATGGCAAACGTTTCCAAGATCAGTTGAATGTCCAGACGTTGCCCGCTTTTGGTGAAGTTGGTGCAGGAACATCTTATCAGTTAGGAAAAGTACGTTTCGGGATTGACGCCACAAATGTTTTCAATACGATTGGTATTACTGAAGGCGATCCAAGATCCGGATCTCCAAGCGGAGACGGAACAATTATGGCAAGACCAATTATGGGCGCTGCTGTAAGAGGTTCTATTACATTAGAATTTTAGATTAGATTTTTTCATACTTTTATTAGGATTCATCCCGGACTTGTTCTGGGATGTTTTTTTGTTTTAAATATATTAATAGAAATTTCTAAAAATCAATACATTCCGTTTGCTGTTTCAAAAATATTTTATACTTTTGCAATCCGAAATATAGGTCTTCTTTTATGCGAAGTGACTTATGTTGAATAATTAATGCTTCCACATTCAATTATTTATTAATCAAATCAAAACATTAAAATGGCTAAAAAAGTCTTTAAAATGGTAAAACTTCAGGTGAAAGGTGGCGCTGCCAACCCTTCTCCACCAGTAGGCCCGGCATTGGGTTCTGCAGGTGTGAACATCATGGAGTTTTGTAAACAATTCAACGGTAGAACTCAGGATAAACCTGGTCAAGTTCTTCCGGTAGTTATCACGGTGTATGAAGACAAGTCTTTTGAATTCATCATCAAAACACCTCCAGTTGCAATCCAATTATTGGAAGCTGCAAAACTGAAAAGTGGTTCTGGAGAACCTAACAGAAACAAAGTAGGTGCTGTATCTTGGGCTCAGGTTCAGAAAATTGCAGAAGACAAAATGGGAGATCTTAACTGTTTCTCAGTTCAACCTGCAATTTCTATGGTAGCCGGTACTGCTAGATCTATGGGATTGAGAGTAACAGGAACTAAACCAACTAACGCTTAAAACTTAAAGAAATGGCAAAATTGACAAAAAAGCAAAAAGAAGCTTTAAGCAAAGTGGAAAAAAATAAAATTTACAATCTTGACGAAGCGTCTGCTTTGGTAAAAGAAGTAAATTTTGCAAAATTTGACGCATCTGTAGATATCGCTGTTAGATTGGGTGTAGATCCGAGAAAAGCAAACCAAATGGTAAGAGGTGTTGTATCTCTTCCTCACGGTACTGGTAAAGATATCAAAGTTTTGGCTTTGGTAACACCGGATAAAGAAGCAGAAGCTAAAGAAGCTGGTGCAGACTATGTAGGTCTTGACGAATATTTGACTAAAATCAAAAACGGTTGGACAGATGTTGACGTTATCGTTACTATGCCGGCTGTTATGGGTAAACTAGGACCTTTGGGTAGAGTTTTAGGACCAAGAGGTCTTATGCCAAACCCTAAGTCTGGTACTGTAACTATGGATATCGGAAAAGCTGTAGCTGAGGTGAAAGCTGGTAAAATCGATTTCAAAGTAGATAAATACGGTATTATCCACGCAGGTATTGGTAAAGTATCTTTCGATGCTGCTAAAATTAAAGAGAATGCTCAGGAGTTGATCTCTACATTAGTGAAATTAAAACCAACTGCTGCTAAAGGAACTTATGTAAAAAGCATCTATATGTCTTCTACAATGAGTCCTGGAATTGCAATTGATACTAAATCTGTTAACTAATTATAATCCTTAAGACAATGACAAAAGACCAAAAAGTTGTAGCAATACAAGAGATCAAAGACTTGCTTCAGGATGCAAAAGTAGTTTATGTAGCAGATCTACAAGGTTTGAACGCTGCTAAATCATCTGATTTCAGAAGACAGGCTTTCAAACAAAATATCAAAGTAAAAGTTGTTAAAAATACATTGCTTCAAAAAGCAATGGAACAGATCGAAGGCGTAGATTATGCTGAGATGTTCGAAACTTTCAAAGGAAACTCTGCATTAATGATTGCTGAAACGGCTAACGCTCCGGCAAAATTGATCAAAGATTTCAGAAAGAAAGAAGAGAAACCAGCTCTTAAATCTGCTTTCGTTCAGGAAACTTTCTACGTTGGCGACGAAAACCTTGACGCATTAGTAAGCATCAAGTCCAGAGAAGAAATGATCGGTGAAATCATCGGATTGCTTCAGTCTCCAATCCAAAGAGTTGTTTCTGCTCTTCAAAACAAATCTGAATCTGTAGAAGCTAAAGCTGAAGAAGCGGCTCCTGCTGCAGAAGAAGCGAAGGTAGAAGAAACTCCTGCTGCTGAGGCTCCGGAAGCTCCTGCTGCAGAAAGCACAGAGGAAACTCCAAGTGCAGAATAATTACACTCAAAAAAATCAATAAATAATCAACAAAAAACATTACAACAATGTCAGATTTAAAAAATTTAGCTGAAACGCTAGTAAACTTAACAGTAAAAGACGTAAACGAATTAGCTACTATCCTTAAGGATGAGTACGGAATTGAACCAGCTGCTGCTGCAGTAGTAGTTTCTGCAGGTGGTGCAGGTGAAGCTGCTGAAGAAAAAACAGAATTCGATGTAATTCTTAAAGCTGCAGGTGCTTCTAAATTAGCTGTTGTTAAATTGGTAAAAGATTTAACTGGTGCTGGTCTTAAAGAAGCTAAAGATATGGTAGATGGTGCTCCAACTGCAATCAAACAAGCGGTATCTAAAGACGAAGCAGAAGCTCTTAAAAAACAACTTGAAGAGGCTGGTGCTGAAGTGGAATTGAAATAATTTTCAATTTTCTTTAAAAATATAAACTCCCAAACATTGTTTGGGAGTTTTTTTATTATATGATTCTGATTTGCAACGTGTAAAATAAATTTGTATATTTGCACATCTTTTGGCGCGACTTAATAATATACTTTAAATAATCGATACTCTTTCATAGTAATGGAAGGGCATTTCCTGTTTATTATATAATGAAATCAAACCTGAAGAATTAAAATATTTTGCACTACACCGTGAAAAGATATACCGGTGTTGCAGTTAGAAGAGATTTAAGAACCAAGAATCAGGAATCAAGACAAAAACTAACTGTTTTTCTATAATTTAAGCGCCACTTAAACGTCTTTTTACTTTACTCTTTTTCTTCAACTATCTGTTCTGATATTTTTCGTGAATCAAAATATTTTTTTAACCCATTTTTTCTTATAATTTTATGAGTAAAACACAGGCCACTCCTAAAGTAAAAGGGACTGAAAGAATCAACTTTTCCACTGCGAAAGGTAGAATCGACACTCCTGACTTTTTGGATATCCAAATCCAGTCTTTCAAGGAATTTTTCCAGCTAGACACGCTTCCTGAACAACGTTTGAACGAATCACTTTACAAAACGTTCCAGGAAAATTTCCCAATTACAGACTCCAGAAACCAATTCGTTTTGGAATTTTTGGATTATCTGGTAGATTCTCCGCGTTACTCCATAGATGAGTGCGTTGAGAGAGGTTTAACGTACAACGTTCCTCTAAAAGCCAGACTTAAATTATACTGTACAGATCCGGAACACGAAGATTTCCAAACTGTTGTACAGGATGTATATTTAGGCCCGGTTCCTTATATGACGCCTTCTGGTTCTTTCATTATCAATGGTGCAGAACGTGTTATTGTAACTCAGTTACACAGGTCTCCGGGTGTATTCTTCGGACAGACTTACCACGCAAACGGAACTAAACTTTATTATTCAAGAATTATCCCTTTCAAAGGATCTTGGATGGAATTTACTACGGATATCAATAACGTAATGTATGCGTATATCGATCGTAAGAAAAAATTACCTTTAACGACATTGTTAAGAGCTATCGGTTTCGAATCTGATAAAGAAATTCTTCAGATCTTTGACCTTGCCGAGGAAGTGAAAGTTTCTAAAGCTGCCCTTAAAAAAGTAGAAGGAAGAACATTAGCTGCGAGAGTTTTGAACACTTGGTTCGAAGATTTCGTAGATGAGGACACAGGTGAGGTAGTTTCTATCGAAAGAAACGAGATCATCCTTGATAGAGAAACAATTCTTGAAAAAGAACACCTTGATATTATCTTGGATTCCGGCGTTAAGTCGATCCTGATTCACAAAGAAAATAGCAATGAGTTTTCTATCATCCAGAATACTTTACAAAAAGATCCAACCAATTCAGAAAAAGAAGCGGTTGAATATATCTATCGTCAGTTAAGAAATGCTGATGCTCCGGATGAGGAAACTGCAAGAGGAATTATTGAAAAATTATTCTTCTCAGAGCAGAGATACTCATTAGGTGAAGTAGGTCGTTACAGACTTAATAAAAAATTAAATCTAAACATTGCTGAAGGAACTCAGGTTCTTACAAAAGAAGATATCATCTCTATCGTAAAACACTTGATCGAACTGGTAAATTCTAAAGCGGAGGTAGATGATATTGATCACTTATCAAACAGAAGAATCAAGACGGTTGGAGAACAATTGTCCGGACAGTTTGGTGTAGGTCTTTCCAGAATCGCAAGAACGATCAAAGAAAGAATGAACGTTAGAGATAACGAGATCTTTACACCGGTTGACTTGGTAAATGCCAAGACTTTGACGTCTGTTATTAACTCATTCTTTGGTACCAACCAGCTTTCTCAGTTTATGGACCAGACCAATCCTCTATCAGAAATCACGCACAAGCGTAGACTTTCTGCCCTGGGACCTGGTGGTTTATCAAGAGAAAGAGCAGGTTTCGAGGTTCGTGACGTTCACCATACGCATTATGGCCGTATCTGTCCAATCGAAACACCTGAGGGACCAAACATTGGTTTGATCTCTTCTTTGGGGATGTATGCGAAAATCAACACGCTTGGTTTCATCGAGACGCCTTACAGAAAAGTTGAAAATGGTAAAGTAGATCTTAATACACAGCCAATTTATCTTAACGCGGAAGATGAGGAATACAAAGTAATTGCTCAGGCAAACGTTGAGTTGGATGACAGCGGAGTTTTCCAGACAGACAGAATTATTGCTCGTCTGGATGGTGATTATCCGGTAGTTGAGCCTCAGCAAGTTGACTTGATTGATGTTGCACCAAACCAGATCTCTGGTATCTCTGCTTCATTGATTCCGTTCTTGGAGCACGATGATGCGAACAGAGCATTGATGGGATCGAATATGATGCGTCAGGCCGTTCCATTATTGAATCCACAGGCACCAGTTGTAGGTACAGGTTTGGAAAAACAAGTAGCTAGAGATTCCAGAATTTTGATCAATGCAGAAGGAACTGGAGTTGTAGAATATGTGGATGCTGAAAAAATTATCATTAAGTATGAAAGAAGTGAAGAAGACGATTTGGTTAACTTCGATTCTGCGACTAAAACTTATAAACTAACCAAGTTCAGAAAAACCAACCAGAGTACAACTATTACATTGAGACCAAACGTAAGAGTAGGTGATACAGTGGAAAAAGGACAGGTTCTTTGCGATGGTTATGCCACTGAAAACGGAGAGTTGGCATTAGGTAGAAACCTTGTGGTAGCCTTCATGCCTTGGAAAGGTTACAACTTTGAGGATGCGATCGTAATCAATGAAAAAGTAGTTCGTGAGGACTGGTTTACATCAATCCACGTGGACGAATATTCTCTTGAAGTTCGTGATACCAAACTAGGTATGGAAGAATTGACAGCAGATATTCCTAACGTTTCTGAAGAAGCTACCAAAGATCTTGATGAGAATGGTATGATCAGAATCGGAGCAGAAGTGAAGCCTGGTGATATCCTTATCGGGAAAATCACACCAAAAGGTGAATCTGACCCAACACCGGAAGAAAAACTTCTTAGAGCGATCTTCGGAGATAAAGCTGGTGATGTGAAAGATGCTTCGTTGAAAGCAGATTCTTCATTGAGAGGAGTTGTGATCAACAAAAAATTGTTCTCCAGAAATATCAAGGACAAAAAGAAAAGAAGCGAGGAGAAGATCAAATTGGAAGAGATCGAAAATACTTACAAAGCTAAGTTCGATGATCTGAGAAATACATTGATCGACAAATTGAATACACTAGTTTCCGGAAAAACTTCTCAAGGTGTGAAAAACGATCTTGAAGAAGAAGTGATCAGCAAAGGAACCAAATTCACATTGAGATTACTTCAAAATGTTGAAGATTATAACAATATAAGTGGTGCAGACTGGACAGTTGATTCTGACAAGAATGAATTGATCAAACAATTGGTTCACAACTACAAGATCAAATATAACGATCTTGCAGGTGTTAAAAACCGTGAGAAATTTGCATTATCTATCGGAGACGAGTTACCTGCAGGTATTATCAAACTGGCTAAAGTTTACATCGCTAAGAAACGTAAATTGAATGTTGGTGATAAAATGGCTGGTCGTCACGGTAACAAAGGTATCGTTTCAAGAATCGTTCGTGAAGAAGATATGCCGTTCTTAGAGGATGGAACACCAGTAGATATCGTATTGAATCCACTTGGGGTACCTTCCCGTATGAACATTGGTCAGATCTACGAAACTGTTCTTGGATGGGCTGGTACCAAACTGGGATTGAAGTTTGCAACACCGATTTTTGATGGAGCAACTCTTGATCAGATTACAGAATATACAGACCAGGCTGGTCTTCCGAAATATGGTAGTACTTACCTGTTTGACGGTGGAACCGGAGAGAGATTCTCTCAGCCTGCAACTGTAGGTGTGATCTATATGTTGAAACTAGGACACATGGTAGATGACAAAATGCATGCGCGTTCTATCGGACCATACTCATTGATTACGCAGCAACCGTTAGGTGGTAAAGCGCAATTTGGAGGTCAGAGATTTGGAGAGATGGAGGTTTGGGCTCTTGAAGCTTTTGGAGCATCCAATATCCTGAGAGAGATCCTGACTGTGAAGTCAGATGACGTGATTGGTAGAGCAAAAACTTATGAAGCGATTGCGAAAGGAGAAGCAATGCCTGAACCTGGTATTCCGGAATCTTTCAACGTATTACTTCACGAGTTACAGGGTCTTGGACTTGATGTAAGATTGGAAGAGTAATTTAATTAGAAGGCTTCAACAGGCTCAGCCTGACAGTGCCGAAAAATTAAAAAGATAGTATTAGAGATTTCATCCTGAGCTTGTCGAAGGATTTTTAATACGACAAAAAATTACTTTTAAATAATTAAAATTTCATTTGAATAATATGTCAAATAAAAATAAAACAAGTAGATTTACTAAAATCACTATTGGTTTAGCTTCACCGGAATCCATTCTTCAGGAATCGAGAGGAGAGGTCCTGAAACCAGAAACGATTAACTATCGTACACACAAGCCGGAAAGAGATGGATTGTTCTGCGAGAAGATCTTTGGTCCTGTAAAGGATTACGAGTGTGCTTGTGGAAAATACAAACGTATCCGTTACAAAGGGATTGTTTGTGATAGATGTGGGGTAGAAGTAACAGAGAAAAAAGTACGTAGAGAAAGAATCGGACACATAGGTTTGGTTGTTCCTGTAGCGCACATCTGGTATTTCCGTTCTTTACCAAACAAAATTGGTTATCTATTAGGTATTCCTTCCAAGAAATTGGATATGATCATCTATTACGAAAGATACGTTGTGATCCAGCAAGGTATTGCTAAGAAAGCAGACGGTTCTGACTTTGATGACAAAGAATTCCTTACAGAAGAAGAATATCTGGATGTTCTGGAGACGCTTCCTGTAGAAAATCAATATCTTGATGATTCTGACCCTAACAAATTCCTTGCGAAAATGGGAGCAGAAGCGGTCGAAGAATTGTTGAGAAGAATCGATCTTGATTCTTTGTCATTCGATCTAAGACACAAAGCGCACAACGAATCTTCTAAACAAAGAAGAACTGAGGCTCTTAAAAGATTAAATGTTGTAGAAGCATTGAGAGGTGCTAATACAAGGATGATCAACAAGCCTGAGTGGATGATTATGCGTGTACTTCCAGTTATACCACCGGAATTGAGACCATTGGTTCCATTGGATGGAGGACGTTTCGCAACTTCTGATTTGAATGACCTTTACAGAAGAGTGATCATCAGAAACAACCGTTTGAAGAGATTGTTGGAGATCAAAGCTCCGGAAGTGATCTTGAGAAATGAGAAGCGTATGCTTCAGGAATCAGTAGATTCATTATTCGATAATACAAGAAAATCTTCTGCTGTAAAATCTGAATCAAACAGACCATTGAAATCCCTTTCTGATTCATTGAAAGGTAAACAAGGTCGTTTCCGTCAGAACTTACTTGGAAAAAGGGTAGATTACTCCGCTCGTTCGGTAATTGTTGTAGGACCTAGTCTTCAGCTTCACGAGTGTGGTATCCCGAAAGATATGGCTGCAGAGCTTTACAAACCGTTCATCATCAGAAAACTGATCGAGAGAGGGATTGTAAAAACTGTAAAATCAGCTAAAAGAATCATCGACAGAAAAGAGCCTGTAGTTTATGATATCCTGGAAGGCGTAATGAAAGGTCATCCTGTACTATTGAACAGAGCACCTACTTTGCACAGATTGGGGATCCAGGCATTCCAGCCGAAGATGATTGAAGGTAAAGCGATCCAGCTTCACCCATTGGTAACAACGGCATTCAATGCCGATTTCGATGGGGATCAGATGGCGGTGCATTTACCTCTAGGTCCGGAAGCTATTTTGGAAGCACAACTATTGATGTTGGGTTCTCAGAATATCCTTAACCCTGCAAATGGTTCTCCTATTACGGTACCATCTCAGGATATGGTTTTGGGTCTGTATTTTATGACCAAACAACTGGATTCTACAGATGATATGAAAGTAAAAGGCGAAGGTCTTGCTTTCTATTCTCCGGAAGAAGTAGAGATCGCTTATGCTGAGGGACAAGTTTCTCTTAATGCAAAAGTAAGATGTCGTCTTCCAATCAAAGAGAATGGTGTGATCACTACGAAGTTATTCCCTACGACAGTTGGTAGAATTTTATTCAACCAGATCGTACCGAAAGCTTCTGGTTATATCGATGAGTTATTGACTAAGAAATCTCTTAGAAATGTAATTGGTCAGGTATTGGCAGATACAGATTTCCCGACTACGGTGAAGTTCTTGGATGATATGAAAGATCTTGGATATGCAAATGCATTCAAAGGTGGACTTTCATTTAGTCTTGGAGATATCGTGATCCCGGTTGAGAAAAAGAAAATGATCGCAACTTCTATCGAAACTGTAGATGAGATCAAAGCCAACTATAACATGGGTCTTATCACAGATACAGAGCGTTATAATCAGGTAATTGACGTTTGGACTAATACCAACGCCAGCCTTACCGAAATGATTATGAGCAGAATGAAAGTAGATCAAGGTGGATTCAACTCTGTATATATGATGCTTGATTCTGGTGCGAGGGGTTCTAAGGAGCAGATCCGTCAGTTATCTGGTATGAGAGGATTGATGGCAAAACCACAAAAAGCTGGTTCTGTTGGAGCTGAGATTATTGAAAACCCGATTCTTGCGAACTTTAAAGAAGGTTTGTCGATCTTGGAATACTTTATCTCTACTCACGGTGCTCGTAAGGGTCTTGCGGATACCGCTCTTAAAACTGCCGATGCTGGTTACTTGACCAGAAGATTGGTGGATGTTGCACAGGATGTTATCATTACAGAACAAGACTGTGGAACACTTAGAGGGACAGAAATTACTGCACTTAAGAAAAACGATGATATCGTAGAAAAAATCGCTGAGAGAATTCTTGGTAGAGTTTCTCTTCACAATATCTATCATCCGGAGACGGATGAGATTCTGGCACAAGCTGACGAGTTAATCGTAGAAGCTGTAGCTAAGCAAATCGAGGAAGCCGGAATCGAAGCTGTTGAGGTTCGTTCTCCACTTACTTGTGAAGCTAAGAAAGGTATCTGTGCGAAATGTTACGGCCGTAACCTTGCAACAGGTAAAGGCATCCACATGGGAGAAGCTGTTGGTGTAATCGCTGCACAATCTATTGGTGAGCCGGGAACTCAGTTAACATTGAGAACTTTCCACCAAGGGGGTGTATCTACAAACATTTCTGAGAATCCAAGCATCGTTGCAAAACGTGATGGGGTTGTTGAAATGGATGAGGTTAGAACTATTAAATCGGAAGGAGAAAATGGAGAATCAGCGGATATCGTTGTTTCCCGTTCAACTGAATTCCGTTTGGTAGCAGATAACGAAGCCAGAACGCCGATCATGATTGCCAACGTTCCTTATGGATCTGAGTTATATGTACAACCAGGTGATAAAGTGAAAAAAGGAGATCTTATTGCGAAATGGGATGCGTATAATGCGGTAATCATTGCAGAGAACTCCGGTAAGGTTGAGTATGAAGATATCATCCAGGGGGTTTCTTTCCAATTGGAGATCGATGAGCAGACAGGTTTTGAAGAGAAAGTAATCTCTGAATCAAGAAATAAAAAAGCCGTTCCTACCCTTAAAGTTATCGACTCCAAAGGTGTTGAGCAAAAAGGTTACAACTTACCGGTTGGAGCCCACATTATGGTAAACGATGGTGAGAAGATCAAGGCTGGTAAGGTCTTAATCAAAATCCCAAGAAAATCTGCGAAAGCAGGGGATATCACCGGAGGTCTTCCGAGAGTTACCGAACTATTCGAAGCTAGAAATCCTTCCAACCCAGCGGTTGTTACAGAGATTGACGGTGTAGTTTCCTATGGTAAAATCAAAAGAGGTAACCGTGAACTTATCGTGGAAGCTAAAACCGGAGAGATCAAGAAATATTTGGTTAAATTATCAAACCAGATCCTGGTTCAGGAAAATGACTTCGTGTATGCAGGAGGCGCACTTTCCGACGGTTCTGTAACACCAGATGATATCTTGAAAATCAAAGGTCCAACTGCGGTTCAGGAATATCTTGTAAATGAAATTCAGGAAGTTTACCGTCTTCAAGGGGTGAAGATCGATGACAAACACTTCGAGATCATTGTTCGTCAAATGATGACAAAAGTATCGATTGTGGATGGAGGAGATACTCAGTTCCTGGAAGGTGCTTTGGAACACAAATACGACTTCTTGCAAGAGAACAATAGAGTATTTGGTCTGAAAGTAGTAATGGAAGCCGGAGATTCTAAAGTCTTCAAACCAGGACAGATGATCACAGCCAGAGAGCTTAGAGATGAGAACTCGAAACTAAGACGTGAAGATCTGGCATTGGTAGAAGTAAGAGAAGCTCTTCCTGCAACTGCAACTTCTGTATTACAGGGGATTACAAGAGCAGCACTTCAAACCAAATCATTTATGTCTGCAGCATCGTTCCAGGAAACGACTAAGGTTCTAAACGAAGCAGCAGTGTCAGGAAAAGTAGATTACCTGACAGGTCTGAAAGAAAATGTAATTGTAGGACACAGAATCCCTGCAGGTACAGGTCTTAAGGATTATCAAAGTGTGATCGTAGGTTCAAGAAAAGAATTCGAAGACATCAACTAAAATTAATCAAATGAAATTTGAGGTTTGGAATTATTTTTTATACTTTCACAACCTCAAATTTTAAATAAAAAAATAACAAAACAAAATGGACAATAATCAAAACCAAGATCCAAACAACATTAATATTGAACTTAATGAAGTTGTAGCAGCAGGAGTTTATGTAAACTTAGCTTTAGTAAATCATTCTCCATCTGAGTTCGTATTGGATTTTATACAGTTGATGCCAGGTGTGCAACAAGCTAAAGTAAGATCAAGAGTGATCGTAGCACCTCTACACGCAAAGAGAGTTTTAGCTGCACTTCAGCAAAATGTTGCAAACTATGAGCAGCAGTTTGGTGAGATCAAAGAATTGGAACCTTTCGTATTAGGAGGTAACAACGTACAAGCTTAAGATATTTCTCTTAACATATCAATCCCGCCCAGATGTAAAATATGGGCGGGATTTTTTTGCTTTTAAGTTTAATATTGATTCAATTATCATCAATTTTACAGTGTTTTAAAGTCAAAAAATGACCCTTCTGCAAGTCCTATGAACAGAGCGTTTGCAGAGGTACCTAAAAACCACCGTACCTTTTGATCAAAACCTCCGTATCTTTTCATGAAAACGTCCGTACCTTTTTAACGAAACATACGGTCGTTTTTTATATAATGCTTGGATGATATTTAAATTTCAACCTTAATAATGATTATAAAAACAAAAAGGAACACAAATTTGTGTTTCCTTTTTATAATTATATTACAGGCTTCGAGAGAGCCTGACATTGCTGATAATAGTTTCTTAGACTTTTCAATATAAAATTTAGTCCTTCAAACTTTTCATATCGATCACGAATCTGTATTTCACATCGCTTTTCAGCATTCTTTCGTAAGCCTCATTGATATCCTGCATTTTGATGATCTCGATCTCAGAAACGATGTTATTCTCGCCGCAGAAATCAAGCATCTCCTGAGTTTCTTTGATCCCGCCAATCAATGATCCGGCAACAGAACGTCTTTTATAGATCATTGGTCTTGTGCTGACAGCATTTTGCTCAAACTCACCGATAAATCCTACCAGAACCAAAGTTCCGTTCACAGTTAAAGTATTCATATAAGGATTGATGTCGTGCTCATAGGGAACTGTGTCGATGATAAGATCAAACTTATTGAAAACTGATTTCATTTCTTCATCATCTGTAGAAATAATGACGTGATCTGCTCCCAATTTCTTTGCATCATCGGTTTTTCCGGGTGTTCTGGAGAAAAGAGAAACCTCTGCTCCAAGACCTTTTGCCAGTTTGATCGCCATATGTCCCAAACCACCTAAGCCTACAACTGCAACTTTAGAATTCTCGTTCACATTCCAATGTTTCAGAGGAGACCAGGTTGTGATCCCTGCGCAAAGCAAAGGCGCAACGGCAGCCAGATCCAAATTCTCAGGAACCTTCAGAACATAGTGTTGGTCTACAACTACAGACTCAGAATACCCACCGAAAGTATGAGGACCAGCTTGATATTTATCTTTTCCGTTGTAAGTTCCAGTAAATCCATTTTCGCAGAACTGCTCCAGGTCTTGCTGGCAGCTGCTGCATGTTTTGCAGGAATCGACCATACAGCCAACCGCTGCAAGATCTCCGATTTTAAATTTGCTTACATCGTTACCTACTTTTGTAACTCTTCCAACAATCTCGTGACCGGGAACGACCGGATATTTACTTCCACCCCAATCATTTCTCGCGGTATGAAGATCCGAGTGGCATACGCCGCAATACAGGATTTCGATTTCCACATCTTCGGGCTGTATTTCTCTTCTTTCGATAGTCATTAACTCTAGATCATTCTCAGGAGCTTCAGTCCCAAAAGCTTTTACTTTGTGTGTGTGCATTATTTTGAATATTTTTACTTTAAATTATATTAAATATATACTTTCCATTAATGAAAAAATTACTTTATAAGTTCTATCCTCCTTTTATCAATGTTTATACCGTTTGGATGTTATATTTGCTTTTTTTTGCATCTTTTAGATATTCTCCAACTATACTTTTTGAAATAAAAACTATTCCGTTTGAAACAATAAGTGATTATTCAACTAATGTTATCCGGTGGGATAAGACCGAGGCATTTAAAAATATCTTTGGTAATATAATTCTCTTCATTCCTTATGGTTTTCTGGGAATACTTTATCCAAAACTCAACAGATTTATATCCTTGTTTTTGACTTTTTTTATTGTTATTAATATTGTTGAGTTTTCTCAATACTATTTCAAAAGAGGTTTTGCCGATGTAGATGATATTATACTGAATACCACAGGCGCTGTTATCGGATTTATAGTTTATAAAAGCTTTTTCTTTATTAAGGACAGATAACCTTCATCTCCGTTCTTCTATTGATTTGATGCTGTTCTTCTGTACAATCTATACCATTGCTGCAATTATTAAGAAGTTGTGTTTCTCCGTAACCAATTGGTTTTAATCTTGCTTTATCAATTCCTTTTGAAACCAGATAGTCTACGGCAGCATTTGCTCTGTTTTGAGAAAGCGTTTTATTATAATCATCAGAAGCCCGGGAGTCTGTGTGAGATGCCAGTTCGACTTTTACAGTTGGATTGTCATTCATAAACTGGACTAATTTATTAAGTTCTGCTTTTGCATCTTCACGGATAAAATATTTGTCCAGATCATAATGGATATTTTTAAGATTGATTGGTTTTCCGCAAGTTGTTTCTTCCATACAAACTTGTAGATTTAGGAAAAGTGTATTGCTTCTGTCAACATTTTTGGAAGTTACAGTTTCGGTTTGGGAGAAGTAGTTTCCTTTCTTTCCGTAAATATTGTAAGTAGAATTTTTATCTGCTTTGAAGTAGAATTTTCCTTCGAGATTTGTTTTTATTTCCTGAACTATTTCTGTTTCGTTATTTTTGATAACAATTTTTACATCTCGTAGAGGATTTTTAGAATTACAGATATTGACTTGTCCTTTCACAAAAAATGTTTCCGCAGCGGTAGAAATTTCTTTTTTCAGCGTAGCGTTTTTCACAAATTCTGATTTATTGGCTTTAGAAGCAACAAGATCGATATTATAGAGACTTCCCTTGATCTCGTAATCCTCAGGTTTGATATTCTTAAAAAAAGCAACACCTTGTGCATTTGTCCTTGCAAAATAGGCTCTTTTTCCGTTTTTATAAAGTTCTACAAAAGTATCGGGAAGGATCAATCCTGTTTCTTTGTCTTTTGCGATCACCGATAATTCATAGTTAGGCGCAGGTTTTTTGGCAGAAAATCTAAAAGTAAGTCCGGCAAAAAATCCTACCGAATGTATCTCGTGATCCAAAGCAGAAGTTCTAATGTCGGCATTCGCCGGAGAAATCACATTCTGATTCTCATTAGCCGTAAAAGGAATATATCCGGAAGTATTTCCGTTTTGTGCAAGATCTTTGGTTTTGAAATGCTGCAGGTAATAGCCGCCAATATTCAGACCGATATTTTCTGAGAAAAACCAGTTAAACTCCAACTCGCCTTTTCCTGATAAAATATTCTTCTCATCGTAACCATTATGATAGTTAAGATTGTAAGCCGAAGAACCATTATTTGAAACCAATGATGTTTCTCCGCCTCTGATATTCGATATTCCACCTTTTAGTTTGAAAGTTAATCCCATATCATCATTAATCACCCATCGGAAGTTTGGACCAATTCCAAAGAAGTAACGCTGGATTTTATTTTCATTTAAAGTAGGATCTGACAGTTTTGTGGCTCCTAAATATAGATTCTCTGTTGGGTAAGAACTTTTTGGTTTATTGGAAAGATAATCCGCATCTAATCCCAAACCGATCCAACTGAAATAATAATCTGCAGAGACTCCTAGATTCAGATTGGGTTTGTAATCAATATATTTTGTCTGATTATCATACGATGGAAAATCCAGCCCGGCTCTCACAGAAATGTTGATCTGATTATTATCGTATAAAGAATTCCTGAATTGCGAATTAAAAAATTGAACTAAAATTAAAAAAAGAAGGAGTACAGATTTTCTCATCAGTTTAAATTTTCTTGGTTACTACAAATTTACAGAAATTAATCAATAAAAAATGCCGGCAAAAAACCGGCATTATATGTTGTATATCAAATGATTATTGTTTAATAATCTGAGTGATTTTCTGAGTGTTGTCATCCAAAGTGTACCTCATCAGATATTTTCCCGGACGTAGTTTGTCAAGTCTCAATTCAGTATTGTTACTGTTGATATTATATTCAGCAACCTGAGCTCCCAAAATAGAGAAGAAAGTTACGGTTTTTATTTTCACCGAATTATCCTTCGATCTAAGCAATAAAACATCTTTAGTCGGATTTGGATAAGCCACCAAAACACCATCATCGGTTTTTTGAGTAGAAACGGTGCGTGCAGTCTGTGCCTTCATTTCTCCCGAAAATCCTGCTAAAACTACCGTAAATATGATAAAGAATAAAAGTTTTTTCATTCGCTTAAGTCTATTTTATAACAAGTACAACAAATATATTTTAAATAAATTAAATATGCAATAGTCTAACAATAAAAGTATAATTAAATTTGCATAAATATTTTTCTACGATGATTTCAAGAAACAGAAGACTAAGAACCAACGACTCAATACGCAGTCTTGTCCGTGAAACTATCCTCACCACAAACGATCTGGTTTTGCCCATGTTTGTTATGGAAGGTGATAACAAAAAAGAAACCATTTCTTCTATGCCAGGCGTTTTTCGTCAAAGTTTGGATCTGACAGTCAAGACGGTCAAAGAAAATTATAATCTCGGGATCAAAGCGATCAATCTTTATATGAAAGTTTCCGATAACCTGAAAGACAATACCGGAAAAGAAGCCTGGAATCCTAACGGACTGATGCAGAACACCATAAAAGCAATCAAAGATGCCGTTCCCGGAATCATCATTATGCCGGATGTTGCATTGGATCCATATTCAATTTATGGTCACGACGGCATCATCAAAAATGGAAAAATTGACAATGATTCTACAGTAGAAGCTTTGGTGAGAATGGGAATTTCCCACGCAGAAGCCGGCGCCGATATTCTCGCGCCAAGCGATATGATGGACGGTCGCGTTCTTGCGATGCGACAAGGTCTGGAAGAAAACGGATTCACCGATGTCGGGATTTTATCTTATGCCGCTAAATATGCGAGTGCTTTCTACGGACCTTTCCGAAGTGCTTTGGACAGTGCACCGGTTGATAATCAGGATATCCCTTCAGATAAAAAAACCTATCAGATGGATTTTCACAATTCCCGGGAAGCCATTGCCGAAGCATTAAAAGACGTAGAAGAAGGCGCCGATATCATTATGATAAAACCCGGCATGCCTTATCTGGATATCGTTTCCAAGATCCGTGAATTGATTACGCAGCCCATCGCAGTTTATCAGGTAAGCGGCGAATATGCAATGCTGAAAGCCGCTGCTCAAAATGGCTGGCTGGACAATGATAAGGTTCTCATAGAAAGTATCACCTCGATCAAACGTGCCGGCGCCGATATGATTTTCACATACGCTGCACCCGAAGTTGCCAAACTTCTGAATAAATAATGTTTTTAGGAGCTTAATCCCGCTTTCCGTTGCAATCTTTTTGCTCGGCATAACCTCTCGCAAAAAGGATTTCCTCTGCAATCGGGGCTATGGTTTTGTCATCCAAAGGTCACTTTGTCAAAGTTTCAAATCTTTGACAAAGTTTTTCTAAAATAAATTACACTAAAACTTTGCTGAGTTTTACGCCATTGTGAACCTTAAAATGTTTTCAAAATTGTAAAAAATCTTTGCGGACTTTGCGTTCAAATAAATTTCAAAATAAAAACAATTACAAATCTTCCTCTCCCAAACCTTGAGGAAGATTTTTTTTGTTCTTAATCCCAAGATTTTTCAGTTTCTGAGTTTGGATAATCAAATTGTCATTCCCGGAACTCAATTGTTTGAAAGCATCATTATAGGAATTCTTAGCCAGATCAATATTCTTTCCGATGCGTTCCAGATTATCAACAAAACCTACAAATTTATCATATAATTTTGCACCTCTGTCCGCAATTTCCATCGCATTTCTATTTTGATGTTCGCGTTTCCAGAGATCCTGAACCAGCTTAAGAGAAGTAATCAAATTGGTCGGACTTAACAGTAAAATTCTTTTGTCATAAGCAAAATTCCAAAGATTAGGATCAGTTTGTAAAGCCGTCATGTAAGCTGCTTCGCTCGGAACAAACATCATGACGAAATCCAGAGATTTGTCAAAATCATCATAAGCTTTCTGGCTCAGTTGCAAGATGTGATTCTTGACAGATTGCAAATGTTGATTTTGTTTGATTGCAAAAATTTCAGCATCGGTTTCGTCCGTCATTTCTACAAAAGCAGTGAGCGACACTTTACTGTCAATGATTACATTCCTGTTGTCTGGATATTTCACAACCGCATCAGGACGCATTTTCTTGCCGGAAAATTCGGAGAAGATGGCTTTGTTATTTTCGTCGCGCAGCTCGTGCTCCATAAAGTATTCCTGATTTTTTCTGAGGCCTGATTTCTCGAGAATACTTTCCAATATCATTTCGCCCCAGTTTCCCTGGGTTTTGCTTTCGCCTTTCAAAGCGCGGGTCAGTTTTTTTGCATCTTCGGAAATTTGCTGGTTAAGGTCTTTCAGTTCCCGGACTTTTTCACCGAGGGAGAAACGTTCTTTTGATTCTTTGTCGTAAGTTTCGTTAACGGTATTTTTCAGTTCATTGATCTTTTCTTGAAAAGGCTCCAAAATCAATTTTAACTGATTTTGGTTCAACTGAGAAAATTTCTCAGATTTTTCTTCCAGGATTTGATTGGCTGTTTTTTCAAATTGAAGTCGAGTCGTTTCCTGAAGTTTTAAGAATTCTTCTTTTTGATAGTTAAGGTTTTCCTGAATATTTTTGAAATCAGCGCTTAATTCGGCATTGGTAAAAAGCAGTTCTTCCTTACTCTTTTGAATCGAAGAAATATCATTTGTCAAATTATTATTGGATAGCTTCAGTTCCTCAATTTTCTGCTGATAATTGAGTTCGTTTTCCTGTGCACGAATTAATTTTTCATTTGCTTCATCATAGTTTTTCTTGCTGACAGAAGTTGCTTTCATCAGAAAGAAAATCAAAATTCCGCCGATGATTGATCCAATAAATAAGTAGATAATTTCCATTTTTATTCTTCGTTATTTTTTACAATTTTAAAATAACTTTCATTCATAAAATTAAGGTTTTCCGTAAAATTCATTAATCAGTAAAAAAATTACTTCTCGTTCTCCAGCTTATTTTTAGATTCAACTAAAGCACTTTTCTCTTTTACCGATAGTTCAGGAAATTGCAGGTTCATTTCTTCCAATTTGTCAATAATGATCTGGATTGCAGCAACTCTGGAAAACCATTTCTGATCGGCCGGGATTACAAACCAAGGTGCCGCTTCTGTAGAAGTTTCCTTTATAGCTTGTTCATAAGCCTTCATATAATCTTCCCAGAAACCACGTTCGGTAATATCTGCGGCAGAAAATTTCCAGTTTTTATCGTCTTCTTTTATTCTGTCAAGAAATCTTTCTTTCTGCTCTTCTTTGGAAACATTAAGGAATATTTTAATAATCTTGGTCCCGTTATTGGTCAAATGTTTTTCAAAATTACGGATGCTTTCGTATCGGTTTTCCCAAAATTTGTCATCAAATTGTTTTACGTCTTTCCATGTTTTTTCACTGAGGTTATATTCAGGATGAACTTTGCAGACGAGAACACTTTCGTAGTGAGAACGATTAAAAATTCCAATTTTCCCTTTTTCCGGCAAAGATAGATAGTGTCTCCAGATGAAATCGTGGGAATAATCTTTGGAACCTGGCGTTTTAAAACTTGTGACTTCACAGCCTTGTGGATTCACACCACCGAAAACATGTTCTATCAAACTGTCTTTTCCTGCAGCATCCATCGCCTGAAGAACAATTAATAAAGACTGGCTTCCGTCTGCATATAATTTTTCTTGCAGTAAATAAAGTTTTTCCTTTTCAATTTCCAGAAGCTGTTTTGCTTCATCCTTATTGATTTTTCCTTGGTATTTGGTATTCTGTTTTTTGATTTCGAATTTCGAATTTTCTTTAATAAGAAAGTCATCGGAGAAATTATAATCCATAAAATTGATTTAATGTAAATATAAAAAAACCGTCTCGTTACAAAAAGCGAGACGGTTTAAAATAGGTTGTAATTATTTTATTTTTTAGCAGCTGCTTTTTTAGCAGTTTTTTTAGCAACTTGTTCTGGTGCTGGCTGAGCTTTAGCAGTAGCTACAGCAACAGGAGCAACAGTCAGATTAGCATTTTGTGAAGCAGCAGTACCAGCTCCGGCAACATCTTCAACAGTTCCTTTGATATAAAGAACAGATCTGTTGTTTGCAGGATCGTTAGAATAAACTTCAATCAGTTTATTGAAAGCACCTTTGATACCAGTATTATATCCAACTTTGATCTGAGCAGTTTTTCCAGGTAAAATCGGGTCTTTGCTCCATTCCGGAGTTGTACATCCGCAAGATGGTTTTACTTCACTGATGATAAGTGGCTTGTCTCCAGTGTTTTTTACAGTGAAAAATCTGTGACCATCAGCTCCAGCTTTTACAGTTCCGTAATCGAAAGTTGTTTTATCAAATGAGATTGTTTGAGCAGATGCAAAAGCGATAGCTCCTGTCATAAATAATCCTGCAAGAATCTTTTTCATATTTTTTTGTTTTAGATAATTAAAATTTTAAAGAACAAAGTTATAAATAATTTGAATATGTGATGTTAATTTTTTTACAATATCTTATTTTTGCAGATTACAAGACAAAATAAATTTCAAAATGCAGATCGCTGACAAATATAGTCCACAGGAAACTGAACAAAAATGGTATGACTTCTGGTTAGAAAACAAATTTTTCCATTCCGAGCCGGATGACAGACCGCCTTACACCATTGTGATTCCGCCGCCTAACGTGACAGGAATTCTTCACATGGGACATATGCTGAATAACACCATTCAGGATGTTTTGGTAAGAAGAGCGAGAATGCAGGGTTTTAACGCTTGCTGGATTCCCGGCACGGATCACGCATCCATCGCAACAGAAGCGAAAGTTGTTGCAAAACTGAAAGCTGAAGGCATCAACAAAAAAGATATTACCAGAGAGGAATTCCTGAAACACGCCTGGGAATGGAAAGAAAAATACGGCGGAACAATCCTTGAGCAATTGAAAAAACTAGGCTGTTCTTGTGATTGGGACAGAACGAGATTCACAATGGAGGAGAATCTTTCCAAATCTGTGATCAAGGTTTTTGTGGATCTATATAATAAAGGATTGATTTATCGTGGTTACAAAGTTGTGAATTGGGATCCTGAAGCTCAAACCAACATTTCTGATGAAGAGGTGATTTTCAAAGAGCAAAACGGAAAATTATACTATTTAAAATATAAAATTGAAGGAACGGAAGATTTCTTAACTGTTGCTACCACACGTCCGGAAACTATTTTTGGTGATGTTGCCGTTTGTGTGAATCCGAATGACGAGAGATATCAGCATCTGAAAGGTAAAAACGTTATTGTTCCAATCGTTAACAGAGTCGTTCCTATTATCGAGGATGATTATGTGGATATCGAATTTGGAACCGGAGCATTGAAAATTACACCGGCTCACGATATCAATGACTACGAAATCGGACAAAGACATAACTTGCCAATCATTGATTCTATGGATAACGACGCTGTTCTGAATGAACACGGAATGCATTATCAAGGTCAGGGCAGATTTACAGTAAGAAAGGACATTGCCAGAGAATTAGAATTAAAAGATCTTTTGCTGAAAGCGGAAGATTACGTTAATAAAGTAGGAACTTCTGAAAGAACAGGTGCAGTTATCGAACCTAAGATCTCTGTTCAATGGTTCCTGAAAATGTCAGAATTGGCAAAACCGGCTTTGGATGTTGTGATGGATGATACGATTAAATTCCACCCGGAGAAATTCAAAAATACCTATCGCCATTGGATGGAGAATGTTCACGACTGGAACATTTCACGTCAGCTTTGGTGGGGTCAGCAGATTCCGGCTTTCTATTATGGAACGGGCGAAAATGAATTTGTGGTAGCAGAAAATATCGAAGATGCTTTAGTTTTAGCCAAAGAAAAAACTCAAAACTCAGAACTTAACATTGAGGATTTAAAACAAGATCAAGATGCATTAGATACTTGGTTTTCATCCTGGTTGTGGCCAATGTCGGTTTTCGAAGGGATTTTGGATCCGGAAAATAAGGACATCAATTATTATTATCCAACCGCAGATTTGGTTACAGGTCCGGATATCATTTTCTTCTGGGTTGCCAGAATGATTATGGCTGGCTTGGAATATCGCAAAGAAGTACCTTTCAAAAATGTTTATTTTACAGGAATTGTACGAGATAAACAGAGACGCAAAATGTCTAAGCAATTAGGAAATTCGCCAGATCCAATTGATTTGATAGAGAAATATGGTGCAGACGGCGTACGCGTTGGAAGTTTGTTAAGTTCTGCAGCCGGAAATGATCTTTTGTTTGATGAAGATCTGATGCTGCAGGGACGAAATTTCGCTACGAAAATCTGGAATGCTTACAAACTGATCCAAGGCTGGAAACGTGACGAATCTATCAAAGCGCAAAACCACGACCTTCAAACCATCGAATGGTTCGGTGAACAATTAAATAAAACAATTGGCGAGATTGAAGATCAATTCTCGAAATTCAGGATTTCTGACGGATTGCATCTGGTTTATAAACTGATCTGGGACGATTTCTGTTCCTGGTATCTTGAAGCGGTGAAACCAAACTTTGGGGAAGCGATCAGCGAGGATGTTTATCAGAAAACAATTGCTTATTTTGAGGAATTGATGAAACTGCTGCATCCATTTATGCCATTCTTGTCCGAGGAACTTTGGCAATCGATTTCGGATAGAAAAATTGATGAAGCTTTGATTATCACGCAACAGAAAAAATCTGAAAGTTACAATGAGCAAACAATCAAGGATTTTGATTTTGCTAAAGAAGTAATTTCTGGTGTTAGAAATTACCGTCAATCAAAAGGCATTTCGCCAAGAGAATCGGTTGAAGTTTTTACGAATGCGACAGAACTTAAAGATGCCGAAGTGATTCAGAAATTATCCAACATTTTAGATATTCATTTTGGTCAGAAAACCGATAAACCGAGTTTCACTTTCTTAGTTGGTTCCAATGAATTCTCAATTCCGTTAAGCGAAAATCTTGACCTTGGGGAAGAAAAAATTAAAACGGAAGAAGAAATAAAATATCTGAAAGGTTTCTTAATTTCAGTTGACAAAAAGTTGTCTAATGAGAAATTTGTAGCCAATGCAAAACCAGAAGTTGTAGAAATCGAACGAAAAAAGCAAAAAGACGCTCAGGACAAAATTATCCTTTTGGAAGAGAAATTAAAAAGTCTTTAATCAGACTAATAAATTTTAAAAATCATCAAAACTTCGGACATCAGACTTCTGACTTCCGACAATTTATAATGACACACATCGAAAATATAAAAAAACTATTCTCTAAAAATTTTGTAGAAAATCCGCTTCTGGAAACTTATGAAGCTGGAGAAATTCATGTTTCTTCCGGTTTCATTGTTGCAAGCGATCCGTTGATTTCCCCGGATCATTCGGCTTTCACACAAGAATTTCCAAAAGGTAATTTTCCGGTTCTTCTTCATAAAGAAACAGAATCCAATTGCATTGCTTACGCAGAAATTGTTTTCAATAAAAATAAACCGGCAGAAAGTTGGAAACTCGCTTTGTGTGACAATCAGAATTTGCAAGATCTGAAAGACGAAGAAATCTACGGATATCTGGTAGAATCCGGAATGGGAAGTTTTATGGACAAAGAGGCTCAGAATTCTCTGAACAAATTAGAACAGGAACTTTTCCACAAAAAAGGTGCTGATTTTATGGGGATCTATGAAGAGTTTTTTCACTCTCATTTTTTTGATGAAAAAGGAGCGATCGATCAGTTTTCAATTTTGAAACCTTACGATAATAAAAAGGAAAATATAGTTGCATTTGAAACAGGATATGGTGAAGGATTCTATGCATCATATATTGGTTATTCCAAAGATAATCAGCCAGTTAAATTAATTTCGGAATTTATCGAAATTGGTATGGATTAAATTATTATTTTTAGCCTCTAATGAAATCGTAATTAGCGATTCTATTTGACCTTTGAAACGTTGAATGTAAGCAAATGAAACTGAATAACACAAAACCACAGATTGTAGTTGTAGGAAGTTCTTCCATAGACCTGATCCTGAAAACTTCCAAAATTCCGAAAGCAAATGATACTGTCCTTGCAAATAATTTGACAAGCTATCTTGGAGGAAAAGGTGCCAATCAGGCGATAGCAACTTCAAGATTGGGAGCGCAAACTTCTTTGATCAGCTGTGTTGGTATGGATCCGTATGGACAGCAGGTTTTAAGAAATCTTAATGATGAGGAAGTGAATGTTGCGAACGTTTTTGAAGACGAAGACGAAGCAACAGGTACAGCTTACGTCACTGCGTCTGACGAAGGAAATGCTATTACAGTTGTTCCTGCAGCCAATTATAATCTTTCTTCTAAAAATATCGACGAGGCCGAAAAATATCTTTTAACTGCGGATCTGATCCTTACTCAGATGGAAATTCCTTCGAAAACGGTGGAATATATTTTCAGTAAAGCTAAAAAGCTGAATAAAAAAATCGGAATTTACGCAGCGCCTGCCAGCAGATTGTCCAATGAGATTATAGATTATGCGACTTTCATTGTGGCAAAAAGTACAGACCTGGAAATCATTTTCGGAGAAGGCAATCACGAAGATATTATCAAACATCTTCCGAACAAATTATTTGTAAGAGATGGCGCCAACAGCACAAGCTATTTTGATGGCAGCGAAATGAAATATTTCCGAAAAAATCCAAATTCGGAAGCGCACAGTATGGGATTGGGCGATGCCTTTACATCCGGGTTTTCCATAGCATTACTTCATGGGAATTCTATCGAAGATTGCGTAAAATTTGGAAACGAAGTGGCCTTGAAAGCTGCAGATTACAGAGGTTCACAAAAAGGTCTTCCTTATCTTAATGAGATGAAGGAATTGATATCTTACGCATATTAATATCTCAAAATAGCCGGACAAATTTTTCTACTTTTACTGGAATCTAAACGCTTTTCATGAAAAGTATCGAGCTTTTGACAGAAGACCATTATGCTTTGTCTGTGCATATTTTTGAACCAAAAGATTCTAATAATAAATTGCTGCTGATCAATTCGGCAACTGGTGTTAAACAACATATTTATTTTGCTTTTGCTCAATTTTTTTCAGAAAACGGGTTTGCGGTAATCACTTATGATTATCGTGGAATAGGTCTTTCAAAACCAAAAAAAATGAAAGGTTTCAATGCTTCGATGAGAATTTGGGGAACTACAGATTATAAAGCAATTACAGAATATATCAAAATTAATTATCCTGATTATGAAAAGTTTTGTTTGGGACATTCTCTTGGTGCTTTAATTTTGGGAATGAATCAGGATTCTGAGATGTTTAATGAATTTATTTTCGTCGGAACTCAGAATGCTTTTGTAGGAAATTTAAAATTTAAGACAAAGATTGAAGCTTATCTTGGCTTCGGAATTGCACAGCCGTTATCAACAAAAATCTTGGGTTATTTCCCTGGAAATTGGTTTGGCTTGGGAGAAAGTCTCCCTGCTGGAAGTGCTTTTGACTGGCAGACTTTGATTCTTAATAAAAAATCAACGAATAAATTGCTGGAAAAAGTTAAGGACTTTTCAAAAAATCTGACGCAGAAAGTCTTCGTCATCAGAGCAGAAGATGATTCGTGGCTCACGGAAAAAGGCGTACGATCCTTACTGGAAAACACTTATCCAAATCTGAAACCGACTTACAGATTAATCAAAACCTCGGAATCTGAAAAAAATGAAATCGGACACATCAACTTTTTCCGAAGTTACAATAAGAAACTCTGGAATATCATTTTAAAAGAATTGAATTAATGGAATTGATCAACAAGACAATAGAATTAGTAAAACAAAAATTGGAAGGCACAGAATCCGGTCACGACTGGTTTCATATAGAACGCGTCTGGAAACTGAGTTTGCACATTCAGGAGAGAGAAGGCGGAGACCAATTGGTAATAGAATTAGCCGCACTTTTACACGATATTGCCGATCCCAAATTTCATAACGGCGATGAGACTATCGCAACAAAAATTGTAACCAACTTTCTTACCGAACAAAATGTAGATTCTGAAACTATTGATAAAGTCATTTTCATTATAGAAAATATGTCTTTCAAAAACAGAAAAGAAGCTCCGAAAGATCTTCCGCTGGAGCTGAAAATCGTTCAGGATGCAGACCGTCTGGATGCAATTGGTGCAATCGGAATTGCAAGAACTTTCAATTTTGGAGGATATAAAAATAACCTGATGTATCATCCGGATATCGAACCAAAACTCGATCAATCCAAAGAAGATTACAAAAAATCGAACGGAACCACAATCAATCATTTCTACGAAAAACTTTTGCTGCTGAAAGATCTTCTGAATACAGAAACCGCCAAAAAAATTGCCGAAGAAAGACATCAGTTTATGTTACAATTTCTCGATCAGTTTTACAAAGAATGGAATGTGACTTTTTAATTAGAGAGAAACCATTATCTTTGTTTTAATGTTAATCCCTCTGATTCTTATTTTTCTCATCATTGCACTATTTCTTTCGGCTGTCCGTGGAGAAAAATGGAATTTTTGGAATAAAGTTGTCCGTACAATTATCACCATTTCTGCCGGTGCATATTTTACATTTTGGTTTGTGGAGAGAAGTGTTTCTCAGTTTTTGGAGAACTCATTAGCCGTTCAGGTTATCAATTATCTGCCACAGCCGATCGATTTTTACATTATCAGAGTTCAGGATCAGGTGCCGGAAAATGAAAAATTCAGTTCCAAACACGTTGGTCAGATCCGTCCCGACTATTTTCGGATAGAATATCTTAATATGCAGAAGTCCGATGAGTTCTGGGTGGTTGGCTACATTGGAAAAGGGAATCTCGTTTACTTTTCCCAGGTTGCCGTTCCCAACAAAAATGAAGATAAGATCGTTGAGGTTAGAAATTACATCAATCACAGTTTAAAACTATCAGCAATCGCTTCACAAAAAGTTGAAGATTTGAAGTACGAAAACATCAAACTCAGTATTTGGGTGACCTTAGACTTGTTGCTTATCTTCCTCAATTCAGTATTGCTTTTCAGAAGTAATAAGAGAAAGTAAGATTTAAAATATTTTGGGCAGCTTTATCCGTCCTCCGTTCCCGCTTTTTTCTTTTCTGGAAAAAAAGAAAAAGAGCTCCACTCAGGCCGGGCTGCAGATTCTACATAAAAATAAGATTTGCTGTAGAAAAACAACATTTGTAATTCTGAAAGAATCTCTACAGCTAAGTTTAGATTGACTTCGTCGAACCACTTCGTTAGGTTTCCTACGGAATGACAAAGTCACTTTTTGATATTCAATATTTCTTTGTTAAGTTTGATGTTTATGCTGAGCTTGTCTTTTGCGAACATGAAATATTTCCAATAAAATCAAAACTATTACAACCCCAATTGGTACAATTACTGCAACCAAAAACCAAAAAATAATTCAAAAAATGGATCTGTCAAAAAATATAAATTCTGCACATACAGCTTTCCTCGACTGGAAAAAAACACCTTTTACACACCGACAAAAATTACTTCATAAATTAGCCGATGTTCTGGAAAAAAACAAAGAAGCATTTGCGAAACTTATCACTACAGAAATGCACAAACCAATTTCTCAATCGATTGCAGAAATAGAAAAAAGTGCAGGAATGATCAGATTCTATGCCGAGGCGGAAAATGTTCTGAAACCCGAAAAAATCAAAACCGAATTTAACGTTTCTGAAGTTCATCACGATTCATTGGGGATTATTCTTGGCGTAATGCCCTGGAATTTCCCTTTTTGGCAGGTCCTCAGGTTTGCGGTTCCGGCAATTTTAGCTGGAAATGTGACTTTGCTGAAACACGCCTCCATCTGTTTCGGAAGTGGTGATGCTATTGAAAAAGCTTTTCTGGACGCCGGTTTCCCGAAGTTTATTTTTCAGAATCTGAAAATCGGTCACGACGAGATCAAGGAAATTATGGAAAACCCTTTTGTAAGAGGCGTGAGTCTCACCGGAAGTGAAAAAGCCGGAGCAAATGTAGCTTCTCTCGCTGGGAAAAATATCAAAAAATCTGTTTTGGAATTGGGAGGAAGCGATGCTTATATTGTTTTGGATAATGCAGATCTAGAAGAAGCGGCAAAAGAAGCACCTATGGCAAAACTGCAAAATACGGGACAAGTTTGTAATGCCGCGAAACGGTTTATTGTACATCAGAAAATTGAAAAAGATTTCGTTCCAAAATTCATAGAAGAATATAATGCTTATCAGCCGTCTGACCCTTTCAAAGAAGAAACCAAGCTGAGCAAAATGGCAAGACCGGATCTGGCAGATGAACTGGAAAATCAATATAAAAAAGCTCAGAAGAATGGGGCAGAAGTAGTTTTGGCTTTGGAAAGAATTTCGGAAAGTGAGTTTCGTCCGGGAATTATTTTGGTGGAAGAAGGTAATCCTATTTTGCAGGAAGAATTATTCGGTCCTTTGGCAATTCTGATGATTGGAAAAAATGACGAAGAGATTCTGAAATTAGCGAATGATATTCCGTTTGGATTGGCAAATTCTATCTGGACAAAAGATAAAAAACGGGCGCAATTTTTTATAGAAAATCTGGAATCCGGAACGGTTTCCATCAACAAAGCGACAAGTTCTGATGCGAGACTCCCTTTTGGTGGTGCAAAATCATCAGGTTATGGTGTTGAGTTATCATTGCACGCCATCAAAGAATTTACGCAGATCAAAACGGTTGTTGGAAATATTTGAAATTAATTTATACGGCACTTTTCCGCAAAGAATTTGTTAAGATGTAAGTTTCCAAAGATTTAATAAATTCAAAATTAAAATCCCTCCAGAATTTATATTTTGAAGGGATTGTCTTAATAATCGTCTTGATCTGACAAAAGTTTGTTTTGTTCACAAAGTCCATAGCCCCGATTGACTCATTTTTTTATTTTTTTATGGAATCGTCGAAACTTCGTTTTGAAGCGGAATCCTTTTTTGTCTTTTGTGAAATTTCTAAATTATGACAAAGCGACGGAGACAAAAAAGATATAGCGGATAGCGGGATCAAGCTCCTAAGAAAATTAATTGATAGTGGTAGCCTCTTGATTCTTGTTGGCCAATAAAGAATCTGCTTTTGCTTTTTTCTCCTGTTCAACCTGCTGGATTACAACGTCTCTATTTTCCTGCTCTTTCATAATTTCTGCCAGTTGAGGTTCGATGATCTTATTCATCTCGTCTTCAGAAATATTGTTGGCTTCCGGCGAATCCAACAGCTTTTTCCAAGGCCGTCTTTTGCCCCAAGGATAATCTCCGTAAACGATCAATGGTGTTCCTTTTGCTCTTGCGGTCTGCCCGCCTTTGTTCAGAATCCAGGTATCGACCCAGGTGTACATCCATTTTGCATCTTCTTCCAACATTCTTAGGCACGAGTGCGAAGCCGGATAACCGGGCATTGCGTACTGATGCCAGCCTATGCCGTCAAAGTTGGCAACATTCACATTCCAGCGGAGTTTCCACTCATCACTTACTGTTGAGATGGCAACTTCTTTTTTCCAGTTGGCAAACATCAATCCTTTTTTGGTAGGTGTTGCTTTTTTACCCATACTGGTTGGTCCCCATTTAATGAGATTACCGTATTCATAGACTCCAAAACCTTGGATTGGATAGGAGAAAAATACGAATTTTTTCACGTTTTCCAGACTTGTGACGTGGCCGGGAAACGGCGAGTATCTTAGAAAATCTTCTTCGATTTTTGCAGGAACCACCAAAGTGTCGGCAGCACCAATATTGGCTTTGTCGAGACGATTGAGCGCAAGAATTGTGTAAAGTGTTTTTCCTGTAAATTCTTTTTTGTTTTTCTGTGAAACAGAATCTGTGTTTTTATAGACCCACGGAAAATAGCCGAAATCTTTTCTCGGGATTACAACATCTGGTACATTAGGTCTTTCATCTTCTTTTTTCTCTTCCTCTTTCTTGTCATCAGAACCCAAAATGTCTGTGATTGGGTTGTTTTTTTTATCTGATGAAGATACAGATTCATCTTTTTTACATTGAACCAGAAATAAAGAAATAGCGATTAATAAAGGAATTGTGTTTTTGATTTGTCGAATTTTCATAGTGTTTCTTTCTCAATTCTTAATTTACAAAAAGAATACCAACAAATAATTATAAATTTAAATAATGATTATGATTTTTTTGAAATTATATCATCAACAATCTGTTTTGCATGGATGCGCGAATTTTCTATGAACCAAAGATGCGTGTCTTTTCCGCCGCATACAACGCCAGCAAGATAAATTCCATCGATGTTACTTTCCATTGTTTCCGAATTGTAATGTGGATTCAGGCATTCACCTTTTAAGTTGATACCAATGTTTTCCAGAAATTTAAAATCCGGTAAATAACCTGTCATAGCGAGAACGAAGTCATTTTCTATTTCCCGATTCTCTCCATGGTCAGTTTTGAAGATTACAGAATCTGGTTTGATTTCCAATAGTTCTGCTCCGAAAAAAGCTTTGATATTTCCTTCTGCTATCCGGTTTTCTATGTCCGGTCTTACCCAATATTTTACACTTTTTGAGATCTCGTGATGCCGAATGATCATCGTTACATTTCCGCCTTTTCGATAGATTTCCAAAGCTGCATCGACCGCCGAGTTGCTGGATCCAATAACCACAACGTTTTGAAAAGCATACGGATAAGGTTCTGTATAATAATGTTTTACTTTTGAAAGTCCTTCGCCGGGAATATTCATTAAGTTTGGAATGTCATAAAAATCCCGTTGCGATAATGACATTTTTCGCAAAGTAAACTTGCTTGCTGGTTTCAACCTCAAAAAAGTTTGATTTTCTGATGTTCAGAACTTTTTCGTAGGCTCTGATATTGATTTTTTTTTGGCGTGCAATTCCCTGGTAATATTCCAAAGCGTCTTGCCTGCCAGGTTTTTGTTTGGTTGTGATAAAAGGGATCTCATCAATTTCCAGACGGTCGGCTGTAGAAAAAAACGTCATATACAAAGGGTAATTGTAGAGGCTGTTCGCAACCGTTCCTTTCTCGATAATGATATATTTTAAATTGTTTTTTTTAGCTTCTAGGGCACAGGCTAATCCAATCGGTCCACCGCCAACAATAAGAACATCGTATAATTCCATAACCCAAATTTAAGGCTTTTTGGAATTAATTTCTATTTTTTAAAAGAATCCATCCTGTTATCGTTTTGTCCGGCAGAGTCATAATATACCAATAACTGGTAGTAGGCAGACTTCTTCCATTGAATTTTCCATTCCAAAGGAAACTGTCCGTGCTATACTGTTCGTGCAGTAATACTCCGTTTCGGTCATATATCTGGATTTTAGAAGGAACATCATCGAACACATCCAGATTTTTGAAAGTCCAGGTGTCATTTTTGCCATCATCATTTGGTGTTATCACATTCACGACTTTTACAGATAATCCGTCTTTTGTGTCACCAAGACAATCGCGATCTGCATATCTTACATAAAAAGTAACCGGACCAGGCGCTATATTTTCAAAAATGTTTGATTCCTGCCAATGTATTCCATCGATGGAATAGAGAATCTTTCTGCTTCCCGTTGCAATTACCTGATAAGATGTCGGCCCGATTCCTATCAATTGTGTAATGACAGGGACCTCATAAGCAATAACATTAAAATACGCTGTATAACTACAGCCATTATCTATGGTGATTGTCAAAGAATATTTGCCTTCGTTTTTTATATCGGTTATATATTTTTCTTGTGAGATAACTTCTCCTGCAGGATTTTTCCAGACGTATGTATTAGGTTTCAGATAAGATAAATCAGGCTCTATTCTGATACCGACACCCGGACAGAAATAATAATCCGGCAGTTCAAATATTGGCGTGTTTTTTAAATTGATATTAATTTTCACCAATGAAGGACAAGTGCCAGCTGCTGCGGCTTTTACAAAAATTACTGGAGGATGTACACTTCTATCGTACTGGTAAGCAGAAGGTGATAGAATCCTGTTGCTGTTTTTATTAAGATCTTCTAAAGTCGGGTAATAGGAATAATCGGTACCTGTATTATAAATCTGGCTTTCAAATTGGCTTAGATTCAAAATTTCCTTTCCGTCATTGCCTGCATCACATTGTTCCAATAAAAATGAATTCTGATTGATAGGGATCACACTTCCAGAAGTAAAATCGATGGTTGAAAAAGAAAGTGGCAGACTGTAACAGCCAGGAAGGTTTTCTACCAATACATAGATTCTTGACGGGAATGGGGATGGAGAGAAGTTTTCCGGATTTTTGATAGGATTATTGTTATCAATATCAGCAGGAGTCAGGTAAAATATAAAATGATTTTCCGGGTCTATTTCGCTCACCATTCTATTCGTGTATTCTGGCAATAATAAATTCACTTCAGGATTACCATCCAGATTATTATCACATACAGTGATGGCTGATGGAATTGCTTTTGGAGGGAAATAGGTTTTCAAAGTAATAGACGCTACAGAGAAGCAATGTGAGTTTTTCGATTCAAATCTTGCCCAAAAATTAACGACATTATAATTGGTTGTTTGGAGATTACTTATTTTTGGAGTGCCAAGATTTGCAGCTGCTTTTGTAGCATAATAAGTAACAATCATATCTGCAAGTGTATCACCGTTTTCTGATGAAACAAACATAGCTGCTTTTGCGTCATTCAAATCGTAGGTTTCTCCATAATCATATGCTCTGTCACATTTTGCGATCAGTCCGGATTTTATTCTGACAGCTGGCAGAAAAGTGAAATTAATAGTGATTTTTGCTACAGCAAAGCAGGCTCCTTGCGAAACTCTTACAAAGACTTCTGTACTTTTATTAAGCGAAAAAGCAACAGGCGTTGTTATTCTGTTAGAAAAAGCACCATTCCCAGCGTTATAATTTAAATAATAACTATAAACAAAATTTTCTGTTCCGGAATAGATTTCGGATTCATGTCGGGTAAGATCATACTGCTCAACACCATCATTATTGTTATCACAGATGCTTCCAAGATCAATGATTATATTATTTTTTGTAAGACTTGGGCTGGATATAAGTTTAAGCGTTATAGGATACACCCGGAAACAGTCTCCATTGTCTGCTTTCATATCCAGACGGACGTATATGACGGCCGATGTACTTGTAAGAAGATAGGTAGTAATAGCACCTGAGTTTGCATTAGCAGATGCAGCATCCGGAAAATAACTAATGGTAACAGGCTGACCGCCTGCAATTGCGCTATTTAGACTGCTGAGGGTAATATTTTCTAATCCATTATTCTCAAAATCACAAATATCCTGGTTTTGATTGGCAACAGGATTTCGTAGCTCAATCGTTATTTTTCTAACTGTGTAACAGCCGTCTGCATTTTCGAAACGGACGTAGAAAACTGCATTTATTAAGTTGCCGTCTTTTATGATGAGTTGATTTGAAGATATTTCTGTCCCTATATTTGGTGTTGTAGCGTCAATTTGAGATGAATAGAAACTTACTTTTGTAATCTCAGAAATCGGAGTGGTTAACATTTCCGGATACAGTGAATTCAAATCTATCATAACATCTTGTTTCCCATCAAAGCAATACACCTTTTTGATATCTTTTGCAATAATTTTATTGAGAAAAGTGATATCCATATTTACAATTCCGATGGCATAACAGCCATTTGAATTGGTAACTCTGGCATAGACTGTATATTGTCCGGCTTTTATAGTTGTCAGCCCTGTTCCGCCTGCCTCTGCTGCGGTCTTGGTTTCAAAATATCTTACAATTACATTAGGATCTGTAGTAATCAATGGTGTTACCAGCGTGTTCCAGTCAAATTTCTCAATATTATCGGCTTCATTGTCGCATAAAGTATAGCTGTAATTTACAGGGCTGTTTATAATTGGAGCACTTCCGCCCTGGCTGTAATTAATATCTATATCATCGCTTAATATAAAACTTGATCCGCAGATAGGGTAATCTATTGTTACGGTATATTTTTCTGTTTTTGTGGGACAGACATTAACCTCAGCTGTACTACCAACAATTTGATTCGAAGAGTTTTTCCATTGTATGTTTGGTTGTACTTCTGCCCCTGCGGGACTGAATTTCCAACTTTCGTTGCCGGATTGCCAGATTCCCTTGTTTCTTCCGGCTGGTGATAATCCATCGTCACCTGTAGAATTCATAGTACCGATAAGTGATTCTTTGAAACGTGCAGTTACACAAGGAAGCGGCTTGTTTTCGATATTTATATTAATTTCATTAGTGAATTCTGTTAAAACAATCTGAAAAGTTGACGTTTCTGTACAACCCGTGATTCTGGCTTTGTAAAAATTAACAACAAATTTTCTGCAAGGAGCCGTTCCTATGACCGAATAATAGATCTCCGAGTCATCCGTATCGGAATAAATCAAATCCTGCAAAATGCCAAAAATCGAATTTCTTGGTAATAGCGGACTTGGATTATTGGCTAAGATATTTGGGTTACTTGCTAGTCCGGCCTGTGTGGTGTCAAAGGTTATAAAACCATTGGTGCTTATGACTAATTTGTTATATGTTTTATCATAAAAACAAAAATTGAAAGGGATAGGAATTACGCCGGAAAAGTCATCATCAGTTTTAGCATTCAGGGGAGTTCCTTGATCAAATGGAATAATCGGCGCATAACTTTGCGGGGCTACCTGATATGAGGTGGTCAAATAAGTTTTGGGAACGTTGGTCGTTAATGATACACAAGCACCGTTTCCGCAACTTAGCTCTACTGATGTGTTGCCAAATAAGTCAGTTGCAGTAATACTTGGACAACTCTGAGAATACAAAAATGGAGTAAGCATCAGTGCAATAAGTAATAATATATTTTTCATACTATACCTTTAATAGATTAATTAAATTTAACAAAAAATAGTATCAAAATGTAAAATTTTTAATAAATATTATGATTTGATAAATTATTTAAAATAACTAATTATGTTTGCTGATTCTTCTTCGTCTTTGTGTATTTGTAGTTTGTGTTAGGTTGTTTAACTCGATAATATTCCGAAAATCATATAATCGGATAGCGAAAATGTTGATATCAATATTGTCTTATAGTAATATAACCAATAATAATATTTAAAATTCTGCATCTTCCCAATCACGGAATTTCTCAGAAATCTGTATAAGTTTGCGGTTTTCATTTCTCAATTCTTCCATTTGCCCAAGCAGTTTATGGATGATTTCTATTCCTGGAAGATTGATATCTAAGTCATAATGCCAATTTGTAAATTTTTCCAGGTGTGGCAATTCCTCATAAATAATATATTGAACGCTGTTTTCCGTTTCAGGATGTAGCAATTCAGAAGCTATCAGATCATTTAAAAAATGATCATCTATATTATAAATCTGGATAACTTTTTCTATGGATATTCTCTCGCTCATCGTCAGGAATTTTGAAGTTGTTGGAAAAGTTCTTTTTGTTTTTCAGTAAGATTCGTAGGGATCTTCACATTGTAAGTCACATACAAATCTCCAGACTCACCTTCTTTTTTATAAACAGGAAAACCTTTGCCTTTTAGTCTTACGGTAGTTCCGTTTTGCGTTTCAGGTTTTACTTTCAGTTTTACAGAGCCGTCCAGCGTCTGGATATTAGCATCGCCACCTAAAACAGCCGTATAAAGATCGATATCAACGGAAGTTCTCAGATTATCGCCGTCGCGTTTAAAATCCTTGTCTTCAGCAATGTTGAATGTAATATAAAGATCACCATTCGGACCACCGTTTATTCCGGGGTTTCCGTGGCCTTTCAGTTTAATCTGCTGTCCGTCATAAATGCCTGCCGGAATCGTGATCCTTACTTTTTTTCCATTGATGTCAAAAGTCTGCTGATGTGTTTGGGCAGCATCTTTCAGGTCAAGACTCAGTTCTGCTGAGATATCCTGACCCTTGAATTTCCCATTTGCACTTCCTCGCGAACTGCCTCCGAAACCGCCGCCAGCTCCACCAAACATCGATTGGAAAAAGTCTGAAAAATCTTCGTCGCCTCCAAAATCTGCTCCTGAAAAACCACCGGCTGTATTTCCCTGGTATTGCTGTCTTTGCTGCTGTTGTGCCTGTTCATATTGCTCGCCGTGTTTCCAGTTTTCACCGTACTTATCATATTTTGCACGATTTTCCGGATTGCTCAGAACTTCATTAGCTTCGTTGATTTCTTTGAACTTTTTTTCCGCTTCCTTGTCACTCGGATTCATATCGGGATGATATTTTCTGGCGAGTTTTCTGTAAGCTTTTTTGATCTCATCTGCAGATGCACTTCTGCTAATTTCCAGCGTTTTATAATAATCTATAAATGCCATTGTCTATTAGTTTAATTCGAGATTTATAACTTTACTATATCAATTTTGTAACCAAAATATAAATTTTCTATCAGGATTTTAGGAGCATCCACTTTCAGCCTCTTTTCACTTTTCCACCCGCTGTTCACTATATCTTTTTCGTCATTGCGAATGACGCAGGGTAATCCGTCTGCATTTTTCCCCGCAATAACAAAAAAGGATGCCGTTGCCATCGGGGCTAGATAGACGTTTGTGCTTCTTTTGACATTTTCTTCATCAACTGTCAATTAAAAAACGGACAGCTAATTACTGTTCCACCCAAATCAGTTTGGAAGTATCGTAGCCAATCGATTTTGCTTTCTCGAGAAAACGGGTTTTTATATTCTCCGGAATTGTTTTTTCACGCGAAAGAATCCACAGATAGTCCAGATCTTTTCCTGCAACCAAAGCATATTTGTAGTTTTCATCCAGGTCGATCACATTATATCCGGACCAGAATGGCTTGAAGAAAGAAACTTTTAATCTGGCCTCATTTTCAGAGTTTACGAATTTTGCTTCTCCAACGCTTTCTTTCCATCCTTTTTCTTCGTAATCGTAACCTTTGTTATTAACCTTGATAGTCCCATCCGGATTTTTGGAATATGTTGCCGTTACCTGATTCATATTTTTCTCAAATCTATAATCAAATCTGGCAATCTCATACCATTTTCCAAGATATCTTTCGGGTTCAAAATTTGTGATGGCATTTGCACCCTCAGGAATTCCTGCGGAACAAGAATTAAAAAGGAGTAATCCTAAAATTCCTAAAGAAACCGGAACGGCAATTTTTATAAACGTTTTTTTCATATTAGATCTAATTTGGCTTTACTCAATTCAAAAATAATTCCATCTGCTTTGTTAAATATTTAGAAGTCAGAATTAATAATATAATTTGATTATTTTTACATTAATAAAAGTTGAAAAATTAACCTATGAAACAAAAATTACTTTCTGTACTTTCCCTTGTTTTGTTCAGTCAGGCTTTTGCACAGTCGGATAAATTCTATGCAACCACAGATTCTGAAAACGCAAAGGAATTAAAAGCAAGATTCCCGCAAGAAATTGAAATTGTCGGCGTATCCGGAAATCAATCTGCTATTTTTCTTACAAAAAATGCCGCCGAGTTTCTTCATCATAACGTAGTCACTCACGGTCCTGGTTATGTTTATAAATCTTCCAAGGAAGAGGCGTTATCAGCCATTAATAAAACTAAAAAATCCAACAAAGTTCTGGCTTTTACAATCGATCAGAATGCGGCTGTTGCTTCTGCCATTGCAAAAGTGAGCGCAGATAATATCAAAGCTCATATTCAGGTTCTGGAAAATTACGGGACGCGTCATCATACCACTGCGAAAGCTCAGACTGCAGTTCAGGATCTTAAAACAAAATGGCAGAACCTTATCACCGCTTCCGGCAGAACAGATGTTTCCGTAAGAATTGAAAACCACGTCGGAACCCCAATGCCTTCTTTGGTTTTTACAATCAACGGAACGACTGCACCAACAGATTTTATCATCGTTGGAGCTCATATGGATTCAATTACCAATAATACGAATAATGCACCCGGAGCGGACGACGATGCCTCTGGAATTGCTACTATTTCAGAAATGATAAGAGTTCTTCTCAATATCAATTATAAACCTGCAAAAACAGTAGAGTTTATGGCGTTTGCGGCAGAGGAAATAGGATTGGTCGGTTCGTCTGAGATTGCTCAGGATTACGCTCTTGCTAATAAAAATGTGGTTTCTTTTGTGCAGTTTGATATGACCAATTATAAAGGATCTACAAAAGATGTTTACCTCACGACAGATCCTTATAACAGCAATGATCTCAATCTTTTTTTAATTGAATTAATGGAACATTACAATAAAACGGGCAGCCATGTTTTCACTTATGGTAATACGATTTGTAATTATGGATGTTCCGATCATTACAGCTGGGCAGAAAATGGTTACGAGGCGGCCTTTCCTTTTGAAGCTTCTTTCACTCAATACAATCCGAATATTCATACCACGAGTGATAAACTTTCCAATATGGGAAATAGTGCAACCCACGCTGCGAAGTTTGCGAAACTCGGCCTGGAATTCATTCTGGAAACGGCAAAAGGTTCTATTTTAGCAACATCGGAAACTGCAAATACCAGTTCTGTAGAAATCTATGTAAAAGATAAAAACCTTAATTATAAATTAGGAAAAGAATCGATTGAAAATCTGACAATCATTGATACAAGCGGAAGACAATTATTGGAAACGCAAAGTATTTTACCTTTCGGAAAAATAGATCTTAATAAACTGAATAATGGATTTTATCTTGCAGTTTTCAAAACTAAATCAGGAAAAGTAATCACAAAGAAATTTATTTTAGAATAAGAAATTAGATTTTGAATATAGAAAAAGCGAGAACATAATTAATCTGTTCTCGCTTTATTTTTTATAATTAGTTAATAATTAAGCTTCCGGTGCAAGCTCTACAATAAGTCCTTCCAATTCTTCGGTTACAGGAATCTGGCATCCCAAACGGCTGTTAGGTTTCACATTATAAGCTTCATCCAGCATTGCTTCTTCATCAGGAAGCATTTCCGGAAGAGGAACATTCTCGCTCAAAACATAACATTGGCAGGAAGCGCACATCGCCATTCCGCCGCAGATGCCGATGGTTCCTTCTGGAGCTAATTCGTAGGCACGGACAATTTCCATCAGGCTCATCGCCATATCTGTTGGAGCAGGAATGGTGTGAGAAGCGCCTTCTCTGTCTATGATTGTAATATTAACGTCTGACATACTGCAAAGATAGTAAGTAGAATTTAGAAACCAAAGGTTCGGCGTAATCAAATAAGATTTTAGAATTTAGATTTTGATTCATCGTTTCAAAAAATGCACAAAAAAGAGGATTGTAAATCCCCTTTTAATATTATAAATGAAATTTAGAGATAAAAAATTAATCTCTAACTTCTAAAAATCTAAGTTCTAATCAATAGATTTCACGACTGCTTTTTCTGCTTCTTTTCTGGTTCCGTCGAAACCGTCAACGCCGCTTACCGTTGTATATTTCAACACGAATTTTTTCCCGGGATTCATTCTGTTGTAAACACTTTGAACCATCAATGTTGCTTCGTGGAAACCACAAAGAATCAGCTTTAATTTTCCCGGATAAGTGTTAACATCGCCGATTGCGTAGATGCCTTCGATGTTCGTTTGGTAATCTAATGCATTATTTACTTTAATCGCATTTTTCTCAATTTCCAATCCCCAATCTGCCAAAGGTCCTAACTTAGGAGTCAGCCCAAAAAGTGGAATCAGATAATCCGTTTCTAAGATAGATTTTTCGCCGTTTTTCTCGATTTCAATGGCAGTTATTTTATCATCACCAATCAGTCCTGTCACTTCTGCAGGTGTAATCAGATTAATTCTTCCCTGATGTTTCAGTTCAGTCACTTTTTCTACAGAATCAAGTGCACCACGGAATTCATTTCTTCTGTGAATCAATGTTACATCGGATGCAACATCTGCAAGAAAAACGGACCAGTCCAGAGCAGAATCTCCACCGCCGGCAATCACGATTTTTTTATCACGGAACATTTCCGGGTCTCTCACAAAATATTCAACACCATTTTCCTCAAATTTTGCGATGTTTTCCAACTCCGGTTTTCTCGGATCAAAACTTCCTAAACCGCCGGCAATTGCGATGGCTTTTCCTTTAACTTTTACGCCTCGGCTTGTTGTTACTATGAATTGTCCGTCTTCTGTCTTTTCATAGCTTAACGCTTTTTGGGCAAGAGAAAACTGGGGTTCAAATTGTTTGATCTGCTCCATCAGATTATCCACTAAAATACCTGCATCCACACTTGGAAATCCAGGAATATCGAAGATCGGTTTTTTAGGATAAAGCTCTGTCAATTGTCCGCCGGGCTGGGGAAGAGCATCGATAAGATGGCATCTGAGTTTCAGTAATCCGGCTTCGAAAACTGTAAAAAGTCCGGTAGGACCAGCACCTATTATAATGATATCTGTTTCAAACATTTATAAAATTTTGGAGTGGCAAATTTACGGATTAAATCTGATTTTAGAATGGTTCTAAAGTATGATATTAGTTAGAGATTTCATTTTGTGTAGACTTCATATAAGTTTATATTTGTGAAAAATTAATTAAATGAAAACATATTTATTCCTTTTTTTATCGTTACTCTCTTTACAATTGTATGCTCAAGGTGATTTAATAAATACGAGATTAATTCAACCTACTAGTACAAGTGGTAATTTCAACCAAAGCTATATCCACCACCTTAATTCTTCTAAGAATGAATTGTTTCTATCAACACTAAGTATAGGTGTTTCTGAATATTTTGGTTTTTCCAACGTTGCAGAGGACAGATATTATATCTCTAGGATAGGTTCCAACGGCTTACCAAAATGGACAACCATAGTTTATGCTGCACAAAAACTAAATATGCAAAATTCATCCCAAGATTTTGCGGCAGTAGATAAAGACGATAATATATATGTTCTTTGTAGACCGAATGGCTTGAATCCATATTTTGTAGATGCATTTGGAACAACTGTTTATTTTTACGATAATTTTCAAATGCTTTTAAAAATTAATAAGGATGGGAAATTGGTTTGGAAGAAAAATTATCAAGCATTTAGTGCTGGCGTATGCGTAGATAATAATAATGATGTTTATCTGTATGGTACAGCTCTATCAATTACTAATACGGCAAAGAATTTTTCTCTAATAAAATTAAACGGCCAGACAGGAAATGAAATATACGTGAAAGATGATTTCAATTTAACTCAATTTCAATTTGTTCCAACATTTGATAATAGTAATAATCTCTATGTATTTACAGAGCCAGTAGCTGGCACTTCTGATAATTTATTTTCTGTGGGAAACCTGAATATATCTTTAAATACCGATGGCTTTAATAGTATAATGTTAAAGTTTGATGTTGAAGGAAATATTTTATTTGGTAAGAATTTTTATCCTGTAAATTCTGATGTTCCATCATACAGTTGGATTAATGATGCTAAGTTTGATGGCGAAAAAATAGTCTTGAATGGAAACTATTTAACAACGAACAAGGATAGTCAGTTTTTAGGAATGGGAGGAATCAAAATTGATAACCATTATAATACAAACTATGCCGGACTAATTGCAAAAATTGATTTGAACGGTAGTGTTGAATGGGAAAAGGATATTCAATCCTCAAAAGGTTTGTCTTTAGGTTTTTATACTAATATCGGTTTAGATGAAGAGAAAAATATTTATGGCTATTTTGGTTTTAAAGAGAAAGTTACTTATAATAATACTGAATATATTTTTAACACTTTAGAAGATGATAGAGTTATTACTAAAATTGATAGCAATGGTAATTTAAAATTTTTTAAATCAATAGATCAATCACCACCTAATAATCAAAACACTTATTATTATAACCTTATAGATATGATAAGTGTAGACAAGTTCAATTGTTTAGGAAATACGAACAAGAATAATTTTTTGAACATTCCACTTAGTAATGATAGTAACCCTAAAATGTATATTGCTACTTTTGCGAATGAAAATCTATTTACAGATTCATCCAATCTAATAAATTTTAGAATCTATCCTAACCCAACTTCTGATATCCTTAATATTCAAACAGAACAGAAAATCTCTAAAATTGAAATTTTTGATACAAGCGGAAAGCTTTTGAAATCAAATTCTGGAAATGAAAAGAATATTAGAGTTTCTGAACTTACTAAGGGATTGTATCTAATAAAAATATATGCAGATAAAAATGTTATTAATTCTAAGTTTATAAAGAATTAAAAGCATAACATAATTAATAATAAAAGCGACCTCAATTTGGGATCGCTTTTATTTATGCTCAAAAATTATTTTGGATAAAATCTTATCAAATGATAAGATTTTATTTTTTGGTTTGCTTTAGTTTTGGACTTTCATCATTTGTGTTTTTTGATTCCTGAGAATATTTATTATCTCTCAGGAATTTTTTTATGCATTACGTTTGATGAGCGCCATATAAAAACCATCATACCCTTCACTCGGCATTATTTTTTGATCTTTTATAAGTGTAAAATCTGTATTATTTTCAAGGAATGTACTTACCTGCTCATTATTTTCTGAAGGAAGGATAGAACAAGTAGCATAGATCATTTGTCCTCCTTTTTTAAGAATCTTAGAATAATCTTGAAGAATCTGCTGCTGCTCTCCTTTGATCCTGTCTATAAAAGCCTGATCTATTTTCCATTTGGAATCCGGATTTCTTTTCAAAACACCGAGGCCTGAACAAGGGGAATCTATTAATAATCTGTCTGCTGTACCATGAAGTCTTTTGATGACTTTGTTGTCAGAGATCATTCTCGTTTCAATATTGTGGGCTCCTGCTCTTTTAGCACGTCTTTTCAGTTCTGCAAGTTTCCATTCGTAGATGTCAAGTGCGATGATCTGACCTTTGTTCTTCATCAAAGCAGCCAGGTGCAGAGTTTTTCCGCCAGCGCCGGCGCAAGCATCTACAACGCGCATTCCTTCCTGTACATCCAGTAATTCCCCGATTTTTTGAGAACTTGCATCCTGAACTTCGAAAAATCCGTCTTTGAAAGCACTTGTTAAGAATACATTTTTCTTTTCTGCCAATTGGATAGCGTCCGGATAATTCTTGATTGTAAAGGCTTCTACGTTTTCATCACTCAAATCTGCGATCAGTTCCCTTGGTGTTGTTTTTAAAGTATTTGCACGCAAAACAGTTGGCGCCTGCTCGTTAAGTGCCACCATCTCTCTTTCCCAGTTTTTGCCTAATTCTTTCTCAAGTGTTTCGGCTAACCAATCCGGGATCGAATGTTCTATTGCTTTTGTCGGAACGGTTCCTTTTTTTAGTTTTGTAAGGATGTCAGCGACTTTGATACCGTCAAACTCCTCGAATTTTTTGTAATGCGTTTTGCTCCAAAGCAAGTACGCAATGATCATTTTATAAACATTGGTTGGCTTTACACTTTCGCCCATATAATATTCCAGACGTTTTTTCCAACGGATAATGTTGTAGAAAATTTCCGAAACTACTCTTCGGTCTTCGCTGCCCCATTTTCTATGAGCTTTTAAAAGTCTTTCTATAACCTTGTCAGCGTATTTTCTGTCTTCGAAAAAGGTTTCCTGAAGACAGTCATGAATTCCGATTAAAAGATTGCGGTGTATAAGTTCCATTAATTATGATAAAATGTTATGATTTACTATTTGAGAATGTGAGTTTTACAAATTAATTCAGTGATTGATTTTCAATGAAAGTAACTGTGTTTCAATCTGCAAAGTTAATGATTTTAATTTAATTTTTTTTCTTACAAATCTTGCCATAAGCAAAGCTCGTTGATATTAGCTAATGTTAATTTTGTATTAATTTCATCAAAAATGTTTAATTATTTTGTTTAACAATTTTGTCAAAACAAATGATTGATATAAATTTGCACAAAATTGTTTAACAAAAATGTCAAAACAAGATAAAAAAGACCAAACACAGGAATTGATCAAAGAAACGACCAAGAATTTATTTTTTGTCCAAGGAAAATTTGATGCTACAACGCAAGAAATAGCGGATGAAGCGGGCGTTAACAGAACTCTTATCAATTATTATTTTCGTTCACGGGATAATTTGATCCAGATTGTTTTTGATGAAGCTCATAAAGTGGAAAAAGAAAAGTCTGAGATCATCATGAGATCCGAACTTGATTTTAAAGCCAAAATATCCAAGTTTATCGAAGGGAGTCTGCAGACTAGTTTACAATATCCATACTTGGAAACATATATCGTTTCACAAATCAATAAAGGGAATTGTCATAAAAAAGACGTGGAAGAAGACGATCTCAAAAAGCTTTTCCAGGATATTGAAAAAGAAATGGAACTTGGAAATGTAGAGAAAATGGAACCAATCCAGTTCATCTTCAATATGATATCCCTTCTTATATTTCCAAGTGCAGTAAGACCACTTATAATGGAAAATATGATGATCAATGATCAAGAATTTGACAGGCTGATCTCTGATCGGAAAGAAATTATACTAAATATGCTTTTTAAGAAATAATTAAAAATAATTAAGAAATTTTAAAGTATTTATAAAACTGGAGCGTCACTTAGAGTAGATAAAAAAAATAAAAGAACTATAAAAATTTTAATGAAGTAATTAAACTATGATTAACAACAAAATGATAAAGTGGAGAAAACTGGCTTTAGGGATTTTGACTGTTACGGGATCTTTATTGTATTCTCAGCAGACCATTACCCTGAAACAAGCCATAGAGTATGCTTTGCAGAACAAGTCCGATGCGCTGAAGGCAAAACTGGATATCACAAATGCAGATGCTAAAATTTTAGAAGCGAAAGCTGGTGCTCTTCCTAAAATTAATGGAACTGCAAATATTACTTACAATCCAATTTTACAACAGAGTGCGCTAGATGTTGGACAAATTAGTGGCGGTCCTAGCCAAATCCAAATGGTTGCATTTGGACAAAAATGGATTGCGGGAGCAGGTGTTCAGTTAAGTCAGGCTATTTTTGATCAGCAGGTTTTTGTTGGTTTAAAAGCAGCGAAGTCAACAAAAGAATTCTATCAGTTGAATGCAGATCTTACGGATGAGATGATCATCGAAAGGGTTTCAAATGCTTATTTCCAGGTTTTTACAACACAGGAGAAGAAAAATACTTTGGAAAGCAGCTATGCAAGTACAGAAAAAGTAAGAAATGTGATCAAAAGTCTGTTCGAAAACGGATTGTCTAAAAAAATTGATTTGGACAGAACGAATGTAAATCTCACAAATATCCAAACCAGCATCAAACAAAGTAATAACGGAATTGCACAGGCAGAAAATGCGCTTAAGTTTTACATGGGAATGCCGATAGAAACTAAGATTCAGCTTGTGCAGGAAGATATGGAAGTAACGCCGCATCTTTTGGAAAATACGATAACTACGGATAACAGAACGGAAGTGAAAGTTTTATTAAAAAATAAAGAACTTCTTGAATATCAGAAAAAAGCTACGGAAGCAAAATATTATCCAACAGTTAATTTGACCGCCAATTACAACTGGCAAGGATTGGGTCCAAAATTCCCTTTGACTAATGGTAAATCGAGTGGTGTGTACTGGTCAGATTATTCTGCGATTGGTTTAGGTGTTAATATCCCAATTTTCAACGGATTTGCAACCAAAGCAAAAGTGCAGCAAAACCAAATTGAGATTGATAAACTTGAAGTTGACCTCAAGGACAAAAAACTTGAATTGGATCAAGCCTACCAAAATGCTAAATCTCAAATTGAAAACAGCTTATCATCCATTGAAAATCAAAAAGCAAATGTTGAACTGGCAGAAAGTGTACTAGCCGATACAAAAAGTAATTATCAATACGGATTGGCAACACTTACAGATCTGTTGGACGCAGAAAACTCTTTGGTGGAAGCTAAGAACAACTACACAACCGCTATTCTGGATTATAAGATTGCAGAAGTACAGTATTATAAATCAAAAGGAGAACTTAAAACTTATCTAAAATAAACTAAAAATGAAATCTTTTTAGGTTCCATTTGTCATTAAAAAATAAATTTTATCAAATGAAAAAAACTTTAATATATATCATCGTCGCGGCTGTTCTTATCGGGTTAGCTGCCTACAAGATTGCCGACAACAAGAAGAAGCAGGAAACAGAGGTAAAAGAAGTTGCAAAGCAGGTTGACAAGATCAATGTGAATGTAATCACCGCTGGCAGAGAAAATATTGATACAGATTATACTGCAAACGGAACTTTCATCCCGAAACAGGAAACCAATCAGTCTGCTGATATTGCAGGACGAGTAGTAAGCGTTTTCGTAAAAGAAGGCTCCAGAGTAAGCGCAGGACAAGTGCTGGCAACCATCAAAAGAGATGCTATCGAAGTTGATGTAACTCAGGCTCAGAATAATTTGCAGAATGCGATCATTGATAATCAACGTTATGAAAATGCCTTCAAAACAGGAGGCGTTACGAAACAACAATTGGATAATTCCAGATTACAGCTTAAAAATGCCCAGTCTGCATTAAGAGCTCAGGGTGTGAAAATTAACGATACAAGTGTTCGTGCAGGTATCAGCGGAACAATCAACAAAAAGATGGTGGAGCCGGGCGCAGTTGTTACAACGGGAACTTCATTGTTCGAAATTGTTAATATCAACACGCTTAAATTATCTGTTTTGGTTGATGAAAGCCAGGTTGGAAGAATCCAGATTGGTCAGGAAGTAGCAATCAATGTCAATGCGTTGTCCGGGGAATCAATTACCGGCAGAATTACTTTCATCGCTCCGAAAAGTGATGCTTCTCTCAACTTCCCGGTTGAAATCGAAGTTCAGAACAAAGGAAACCTGAAAGCCGGTATGTACGCAACAGCTGTCTTTAAAACCAATCACGGTGCAGAAACTCAGAATATGCTGACAGTGCCTGCAGAAGCTTTTGTAAATGGTGTAAGTTCTGGTCAATTATTCATCGTGAGCAACGGAACTGCAAAACTGATTACTGTGAAAACCGGGAAAGTTTACGGCGACAAAGTTCAGATCATCAGCGGGCTGAATGGTGGAGAACAAGTGATTATAAGTGGACAGATCAACCTGGACAATGGTTCAAAAATCAATATCGTAAAGTAGAGTTATATGAAGTTAGCAGAAATATCCATTAAAAGACCATCGCTGGTTATCGTACTGTTTACGATACTCACATTAGGTGGTTTGTTGAGTTACTCTATGATGGGGTACGAATTGATTCCGAAATTTGAAACCAATATGGTGACGATTTCTACGGTTTATCCGGGAGCTTCGCCCAGTGAGGTAGAAACTTCGGTAACCAGAAAAATCGAAGATGCCGTTGGTTCTTTGGAAAACGTGAAAAAAGTAGAATCATCTTCTTACGAAAGTCTTTCCGTAATTATGATTCAGCTGAATACCGGTGCGGATGTAAACTACGCTTTGAATGATGCCCAGCGTAAAGTAAACGCCATTTTGGGAGATCTTCCTGATGATGTAGATGCACCTTCACTTAACAAATTCTCGTTAGATGATCTTCCGATTATGACGATGAGTTTTTCAAGTGATAAGCTTAATAATAAAGAGCTTTACGACTTATTGGATAAAAAGATTGAACCGATCTTTTCCCGTGTCAACGGTGTTGCTCAGGTTGATCTTGTTGGTGGACAGGAAAGAGAGATTCAGGTGAGTATTGATGATAAGAAATTGCAGGGTTACGGACTTTCTATTGGAGATGTCCAGCAGGCAATTCTAACATCAAACTTAGATTTCCCGACTGGTAGCTTGAAATCCAGAACAAACAAGTCTACAATCAGACTTTCCGGGAAGTACAAATCGATCCAGGAAATGAACAATCTTGTGGTATCTTCAAAAAATGGCGCACAGATCAGACTTTCTGATGTTGCAACGGTTTTTGATACACAGAAAGATGTAGAAAAAATAGCAAGATTCAATCAGAATCCAACGATTTTGATGCAGGTAAAAAAACAGTCTGATGCCAATGCAGTAGCTGTTTCGGAGAGTGTACAGAAAACTGTAGATCAGGTTGTAAGCAATTACAAGGTTCAGGGTCTGAAAATAAAAATTGTAGATGACAGTACCGACTTTACTTTGGAAGCAGCGGATCACGTTATTTTTGACTTATTCCTTGCGGTGATACTGGTAGCAGTTGTAATGCTGTTGTTCCTTCATAATATCCGAAATGCATTTATCGTAATGGTTTCGATTCCGGTATCGTTGATTGCAACAGTGATCGGGATGTACTTGATGGGATACACGCTGAACTTAATGAGTTTATTAGGACTTTCGTTAGTTGTAGGTATTTTGGTGGATGATGCGATCGTTGTATTGGAGAACGTTTACCGACATATGGAGATGGGGAAAAGCAGGATCCGTGCGGCTTATGACGGAGCATCAGAAATTGGATTTACCGTTTCGGCAATTACATTGGTAATTGTAGTGGTATTCTTACCAATTGCGATGAGTTCCGGGTTGGTTGCCGATATTCTAGCACAATTCTGTGTGACTGTGGTTATTGCAACGATGTTCTCATTATTGGCATCATTTACAATTATTCCTTGGTTATCTTCAAGATTTGGAAAGTTGGTACACTTAACCGGGAAAAATCCATTCGAAAAATTCATTCTTTGGTTCGAGAGACAATTGGATAAGTTCACACATTGGATCACAGGAATTTTGGAATGGACACTTAAATCGACATTAAGAAGAGTAATGACTGTTGTTGTAACCTTCATCATTTTGATTTCTTCATTTATGCTGGTTGCCTTCGGATTTATCGGAGGAGAATTCTTCCCGAAGATGGACCGTGGACAGTTCCTCGTTCAGATAGAATTACCAAAAGATGCAACGGTTGAGAAAACCAATCAGGTAACGCTAGAGGTTGAAAAATACCTTCGAGAAAACAAGTCCGTTGTTGATCTGATTACAACGGTTGGTCAGCAATCGTCTGGTTTTGGAGCTTCACAGGCAACTGTTTATCAGTCAGAGGTTCAGGTTAATCTAATTGACAAATCTGAAAGAACGGAAAGTACAGATATCCTCGCTGCAAAATTCAAAAGAGAATTAGCAGAAAAATTCACCGGAGTTGAGTTCAAAACGGCGCCAATCGGATTGATGGGAGCAGACAATGCACCAATCGAAATGGTGGTGACTGCACCGGATAATGCAACAGCAACCAAAGAAGCAACAAGAATCTTAGGCTTGCTTAAAAAAGTTCCTGGTTCTGTAGATGCAGAATTGTCAACCGATACAGGAAATCCGGAAGTAAGAGTTAATATCGATCGCGATAAAATGGCAACTTTAGGACTGAATCTTTCAAGCGTGGGACAGGCGATGCAGACGGCATTCAACGGGAATACAGACGGAAAATACAGAGCCGGAGAATATGAATATGACATCAATATCCGTTTCGCCGATAACAACAGAAAATCTATTGATGATGTAAGAAACCTGATGTTTACCAATAATAATGGTGAGCAGATCAGATTGAGCCAGTTTGCAAATGTTGATATGAGTTCCGGACCTAGTTTGCTGGAACGTAGAGACAAATCGCCTTCTGTAAAAGTAAAATCAAAAGTGGTAGGTCGTCCGGTAGGAGATGTTGCAAACGAATGGTCTGCACAGTTTATGGACAACGAAAAAATAAAACCAGCCGGTGTCAACTACATCTGGAGTGGCGATATGGAAAACCAGACGGAAGGTTTCGGTACATTAGGAATTGCTTTGTTGGCGGCCATTGTATTGGTTTATCTGGTAATGGTTTCGCTTTACGACAGTTTTGTTTACCCGTTTGTGGTATTATTCTCAATTCCTCTGGCATTGATCGGGGTAATGGTAATTCTAGCTTTGACAGGAAATTCTTTGAATATCTTTACCATGCTTGGTATGATTATGTTGATTGGTCTCGTCGCGAAGAATGCGATTATGATTGTCGATTTTGCCAATATGAGAAAAGCAGCAGGCGCTAACACGCACGACGCTTTGGTTCAGGCAAATCACGCGCGTCTTCGTCCGATTTTGATGACAACGATTGCGATGATCTTCGGGATGATCCCGATTGCGATTGCAAAAGGAGCAGGAGCGGAGATGAACAACGGTCTGGCTTGGGTAATTATCGGTGGTCTGACATCATCATTATTCCTGACTTTGATTATCGTACCGGTGGTTTATTCTCTAATGGAATCCGCAATAAGATTCTTCAGCAGATTATTTAACAGGTTATTTGGAACAAGTATGGGACAAAAAATCGATTATGAAGCTGAAATAAAAGCCGATTATGAACATAAAGAACTGAGTGAAGACGGTTATACGCCGAAACACATAGATTAATAAAATCAATTATTTAATACTGAAACCGCATCAATTTTTTATTGATGCAGTTTTTTTATGCTCCAGAGGAGTAATATGATTGTAATATTGAGCATTAAGCATATTGAGCGCTCCGTAGGAGTGCAACTATTTCAAAAGTTGAAAACCTATCTATAAATTTGAAAATTAAGCAAAAAAACTTCCAGAAAAATCTGAAAGCCTTCATATTGTATGTCGAAAAAAATTAATCTGCCATTACCTCGCCGGACTTTCTGTAGATGAAATTTCCATAGATGTGTCTTCTTGCAAAACGGCTTGGCGAATCTGAGTTTACCATTTTGATATAAATATTTCTTGGAACACCAATGTATTCGAACATTTTCCCGTTCAAATGCTGAACTTTCAAAATCGATTTTTCAAGATAGAAATCCGTAATGATAGACGTTGTGATCGTTTCCGTATATTCTTCTTTATATTTTTCTTGTGTTTCTTCGTGGATGCTTACCAAAAAGTGATAAGCTTCGATTACGGATTTACTTTTATCTTCAGCTTCCAGTTTTCCGGCCTCATCATTTACAAATTTATCCGGATGCGTATCCTTCATTGTGTTTCTGTAAATGGTTTTCAAATCTTTAAGAGTTGCAGTTTTGTCAACTCCAAGAAGTTTTCTGTGTTCACCAATTCTTTTCATAAGTAGGTTTTATTGATTTATTAAGGTCGTATTCTATTCCTATTTTCGGGGTGCAAAATTAAGCTTTTAAAATTAAAAAATCGTAACTAATTCATTATTAATTTGATTGGCATTTTAATACCGTTTCTGGATTACCTTTTTTGTTGAGATAATAGATTATGTTAAAAAGAAAATCTTATCTTTGGCTAGTAATCTATATCGCATGAAAAATATTTTTTATACCACTATATTAGTTCTATCATTTGCATCTTGTACAAGCAGAGTTGGGAATGCTTCCAAAGTCGGTAAAAATCAGGCACCAGTTACAGGCACACAATGGGTTTTGGCAGATGATATCACAAACAAGCCAACACTTATCATAGAACAAAACAGAATCTCCGGAAATGCAGGCTGCAACAATTATTTTTCGGATGCTGTCATCGATACTTCCGCAGGTAATTTTTCTGCAAAAAACATTGGTTCTACAAGAAAAATGTGCAATAATATGACAACGGAAACAAGTTATATCAGCGTTCTGCAGGAAGTCAACAAGTATGTGGTGACAGAAAATACTCTGGAACTTTACAAAGACAATCTGTTATTGCTGAAGTTTAACAAACAACAGTAAACTAAATTTAAAAGCATAAAAAAAGGAACTCAGTTTTGAGTTCCTTTTTTATTATTCTTCGTCTTCCTCGTCGTCGTATTTTGCAAGTTCTTCATCACACCATTTGAAGGCTTCTTCCACAACTTTCGTAGCCTCGTTTGCTACAGTTTCTTCATCGTCTCCTTCCAAATCATCCAGCCATTCTACATCCTCTTCTTCTACGTTAAGGATAAAACGAGGATATTCTGTGTGAACTACAAAAAGATCTTCTGGAAATTCAGAATTGTCGGCTAATAAAAACTTAGGTAATTTCATAATATAAAATTTTAAAATAAATCAGAGCATTTGTGACTATCACTCTATGGTTCAAAGATAGAAAAATTCCCGAAATTTATTATTGATAATTATTTTTTTTGATACGGATTTTGCTTTCTACTTTATACTTGGTCAAAACGTTCCTCTGCAAGGTATCTTTCGGTTGAGAAGTAAGATAAACTTTCGGATTTACAGTACTTATTAGCTCAGCTATTTGAATGTGCTCAGGATTAATCTCAGCATTTAGATAAAATTTCAACGGTTTATCTTTCAGATTTTCTTTCTCCAGATATTCGGAAATTATCTTTCTGTTTTCCAGATAATAACCTTTTGATAACCAAGTGAATATAAATCCCGTCATCACACTTAAAAATGCAATGGAATAAACCAGACTGTCAAAGATCTGAAATAATTTCCTGAAGAACACAAGCCAGATTCCAATGGAAAAAGGGGCTAATAACCGATAATCAATTGCATTAACCGAATAAACATACTGAATAAAATAGGAGCAAATAATACCAACTAAAGACACTGTCAGTATAAATTTTTCCGTTGCAGAAAGTCTGCTTTTAATGAAAAGAAAGACTATTGCGATGATCATCAAAACACCTATTCCGTAGATTCCGTAATTAATGATTCCACCATTTGGATCTGCGATGTGAACAAAAGGATCAAAGGTCGTAGCCAATCCCTGAAACAACTCAATCAATAGAGTAGAGGTTGGTTTCATACCAATTTCTAAAAATTGATTGATATAATTTTCATTAAAATAATCGATGAACAAAACTTTGTACAATCCATAAAATATAATACTAATCATCCCGGAAATAACAAAGCTTTTCCAATAGAATTTACGGAAATTGATCAACCCAAATATAATACATCCAAAACATAGAAACAAAACACTGTAACGGATATTAATCAAAAGAATTAATGATAAACTCAAATAAAAAATTCCTTTTTGGTAAGAAATTTTATTTTTCAAAATCCGATGTGATGCAAAGAAAAACAAAACTATAAAAGGAAGTGTCAAAGCCTCACTCATCGTGTAGGAAAAGATACTCACAAAACTGAAAAGTGCAGAAGTGATCAACAATTCCTTGAAGAAAAACCGTTTTCTGTAAGCAAAAAAAAGAATAAAACTGTAAGCCAGGATTCCAACCACTTTACTGCTCCAAAATTCATCAATTCCAAAAAAAGTAAAAAACTTAATAAACAAAGGATATCCGAGTGGCGCATTTGTATTATCAATGATTGGAAAGACATCTGCCTGCCGAAAATATCTTATAGAATCGGGGCTTGTGCGTCCTTTTTCGTTCAGCAGAAATCTGAGAATTATCATCACATAAGTAATAACAATCAGAAAAAACTGAAGGATTTTCTCGTATTTCGGAGTTAGTTTTATGGATATCATTATATAAAATAAAAAACTTTGTCAAATCAATAATGACAAAGTTAAAAAATTGTAGTTCGCTATTCCCGGAAAATTATTTCAAAAACTGTTTTGCAACCTTTTCCGCTTTTTTACTTTCAGAATAATCGTAGAAGCCTTCACCGGATTTCACCCCTTTTTTGCCAGCCATTACCATATTTACAAGTAACGGATTTGGTGCATATTTCGGATTCTTGAAACCATCGTACATCACGTTTAGTATTGCCAGACAAACATCCAGTCCGATAAAATCTGCCAGCTGCAAAGGTCCCATTGGATGCGCCATCCCAAGTTTCATCACCGTGTCGATTTCTTCCACACCTGCAACGCCGTTATAAAGCGTTTCGATAGATTCGTTGATCATTGGCATCAGGATTCTGTTGGCTACAAATCCTGGATAATCATTCACTTCCACAGGCACTTTTCCCAGAGTTTTTGACATTTCGAAAATCGTATCAAAAGTTTCTTTCGACGTTGAATAGCCTTTGATGATCTCAACCAGTTTCATAATCGGAACCGGATTCATAAAATGCATTCCGATTACTTTTTCCGGACGTTTTGTTACCGAAGCAATTTTAGTAATCGAAATAGAAGAAGTGTTGGTTGCCAGGATGCAGTTTTCGGGCGAAAGCTCATCCATCTGCGCAAATATTTTCAGCTTAAGATCCAGATTTTCCGTTGCAGCTTCTACAATGAGGTCAGCGTTGGAAACGGCATCTTTCAGTTCTGTAAACGTTTTGATGTTGCCAAGTGTTTCGGTTTTTTGTTCCTCTGTCAGATTCCCTTTAGCGATGATTCTGTCCAGATTTGTGGTAATCGTTTTAAGTGCTCTGTCCAGATTTTCCGGTTTCACATCTACCAGATTCACGGCAAAGCCACTTTGGGCAAAAGTATGGGCAATTCCGTTTCCCATAGTTCCGGCTCCTATTACAACGATGTTTTTGTTCATAATTTTTATTTTTTTATAAGAATTCACAAACCTTTCGGTTTCATATTTATTTCAATTTTTATCAAACCAATTTCTAAACTCTCAAACTTCTAATAAGTGTTCTCAAGATAATAAAGATATTCCGTCGTCCCCGAAGCTTTGTGATTTCTATTCTCTTCCTTATCTGCCCGGAAACGCTGATACTCGGTTGTAAATATATCATATTTCCCGAATTTGGAAAGTATATTTTTAATGTCGTTTTCTGCCATCAGTCCTTCATTATTATAACTGAGGAAAATATGCCGGAATTTCGCATTTTTGATGAGGTCTTGGAAGGTTTTCAGGACTTCCGGCTTACTGCAATATTTTGATTTTTGATAATCTCTAAGTCCCGTTTTCCCTTTTGGAGAAAAGTGGTCGTATTCTGCAATCGTGTTCAGAAGATGATAATTGGCGCCGTATTGACGGGCGTTGTAAGGCGGATCCAGATACAGAATGTCACCTTCTATTTTCTTGATTAAAGAATTGGAATCTTCATTATAAACCGCGTGTGAGTTCTTTGTGATTTCAAAAACTGAAGGAATAATTTCCAGTTTTTTCTGAGCCGATTTTTTGATTTGTTTCAAGTAAGCACCATAAACCGATGCTGTGTTTGCAACTTTATCAGCCGCTTCCAAAAGTGAACAAAGTAAAAAATAATATTGATCTTCATTAATCTTTCCTGATACTTTCCATTCTTCAATTTTTTGCCGGACAGCATCTGTTTTCTTTCCGTTTTCTTCCGAGAAATAAAGTCTGTCGGATTTCCCGTTTTCAGAATATTCTTCGGAGATAAAACCAGATTTTCCTTCAATTAAATTTAATTCTTTAATCAAATTCTCATAGTCGAGTTCTTGATGATTTCCGATATAATTTCTATTGAGAACGTAGCTGTAAAATTCAAAATCGTTGCTGATGACTTTTTTAGTTTCCGCTTTGAAATTTCTGCCAACAATTCCGGTTCCTGCAAAGAGATCGCAAAATGTTTTGTTGGAAAGATCTTTGTCCACAACTTCATAAACGGTGTTTTTTATAAAACTTGAAAGTTTATTTTTTGATCCTATATAGTTCATTAATATTTTATTCTTTTGTTCAATTCTTCCCTCCATTTGTATGGATCATACCAAAAACATCCAATACATCCTTTTTCATCATACTGATTCTCTCCGTTCCACTTTTCGTTACCTTCATACCAATAATTAATACCGGGAAAAGTTCCTCTTAGGTTTGTTTTAAAACATCTTTCGCAATATCTTGATTTCAAAAGATTATTTGAACGACTTAAAAGAACAAATTTTGATTTTATTTCTGAATCTGAAATTGAATCTGAATATTTTTTTTCATTTTTATTCCACCTAATTTGAGGAAATTTGTGATCAACTTCTAATTCTTTCGATGGAAATATTCTTAAATAAAAAGCTTCTTGCAAGCTATAAACATCTTTTATTTTTGTTGCTAATTTGGGAGGTATTCCTGATCGCAATTTAGTTTCCTCAAGAATTATTAAAGATTTTAATTTTCTATGAACTGTTTTAAGATTGCATTTGCTACAAAATATTCTTTTGTCATAACGTTCTCTCTCATCAACATCTAATTGAATTCCTTTTTGTCTCCAAATTTGCCAAGTTTTCGCTTGACCAGACTGTAATTCACATTTTACACAATGCCAGGATAGATCTTTTAAAACTTCCCAATCGTGATATGAAGTTGTATTTTGATTAAAAGGATTGCTCATTTCTTAGATGTATTAAACTTAAATTTTAACCCAAATAACATCAGACAAAATCTCACAAGATTCCAAATTTAAGGAAACTAAATTGTCCTCAGAAAAATTGTCAAGATAATCTGTGATTTTTTCTTTGATTAGTGCTAGTTCAGCTTTCAGTTTCCAATGTTCGCCATTTTGCTCATTGTAAAAAATAATGAATAACCGATTAGTGTTATGCTTGCGCCCTTCCTGACTTTGATTTTGGTAAAGCCATTCAATCAATTCTTTTTTATGGTTAACGGAATAATCAAAACTTTTTCCAAATTGCCTCGGAAAAACACTGCTTTTATGATCAAACGGAATTCCGGAAATATAAAAATCAACCGTTTTCGAAAACTGATTTTCTTCTTTTTCAACCAAAGGATTAAAAACAAAAATAGACTCAACCACTTTTGCCGACCAAAAATTCAGCCAGCGGTTGAAAGCATAATTCCTCAAACCGTCGTCAAAATCCTTGCATTGGTTTTCCAGAGTTTCAAAATCGTGAGTTTGATAAATGAATTTCGTTTTTCGATCCCAATCATCAGACTGCTTTCTTCCCCAATTGTAGGGAAAATCAAGACGTTTTTTGAGTTCTGATTCTAAGGTTGAAACATCCATTAATAATTTCGTGTATATTTATTTTTCTCTTGTAAGTAGATTGCGTCAGGACTTTCTTTAACCCGGAATTTGGTTTTATAATAAGTTCTTTTTCCATTCATTTTGTTAGTGAAAACTGAAAAATGAAGATGTGGACCTTTGCTCCAGCCGGTATTTCCACTATAACCAATTAGTTGGCCTTGCTCCACAGTATCACCTTTTTTTACAGCTGAACCGTTTTTCTTGAGATGAACATATTCCCCCAGAGTTTGGTCAGAATGTAAAATAATAATTTTATTATTAAATTGAGCACAATCTTTTGTAAAGCACGATCTGTCAGAATCTGTTTTTACAAAAATTACTTTTCCGCCTCTTGCAGCAGTCACTTTTGAATTTAATTTATGACTAAAATCTAATGAATAAGTATTTTGATGAGAAAAATTTCCATTATACCCTTGATATATACTCTCCGTCTTATCCTTTTCATAAGGCAGCCAATAAGTAATTTCATCGGCTTTTGAAATATTAATATCACCAAGAACATAATAATTTTTATAGCTAAAGCTGTAGGGTTCAAACTTTTCTATTGGAGAAAATTTGGCAAAAAATGCCTTTTTTGTGTTTGCGGGAATTATTTTTATAGTTGAATTTGGAACCGACGATTCCATGTTTTTAGATTCAAATGTGAATTCTACACTTACCGGAGCTACTTCATTGTTTGTAATGTACAAGATAAACTCACCATTAACTTTTTCTTTTTCTATGGTAATATCTAAATCTTCCTGACAATACATTAAAGTGGAAAAAAAGATAAATACGATTATAAAATATTTCATCATTTATTTCTGTATCAACCTCATAATTTCCAACGCAACTTTCAAAGCCTCGGTTCCGTCTTCCAAAGAAACCTGAACCGGTAAATCATTTTCTATCGCGCTGGCAAAACTTTCCAGCTCGTCCAAGATTGCATTGTTCGGCTGAATATTCGGATATTCAAAAATAATCTGGTTTTTTTCGCCTTCAGAATTTTCGATAATCATATCAAAGTCAGACGGGTTTTCAGGCGCCGGCTTCATACGGATCACTTCCGATTTTTTGTCTAAGAAATCAATAGAAACATAGGCGTCCTGCTGGAAAAATCTCGATTTTCTCATAGCTTTCATAGATATTCTGGACGTCGTCAAATTCGCAACACACCCATTTTCGAACTCAATTCTGGCATTGCAGATGTCCGGCGTTTTGCTCACAACGGAAACGCCGCTTGCGTGGATCAGTTTTACTTTGGACTTAACCAGACTCAACAAAATATCAAGATCGTGAATCATCAGATCCAAAACCACAGAAACATCAGTTCCTCGAGGATTGAATTCCGCCAGTCTGTGAATCTCAATAAACATAGGATTTTTAATATAATCTTTCGCACCAATAAACGCTGGATTGTATCTTTCAACGTGTCCAACCTGCGCTTTGATGCCAAATTCTCTGCATTTGTAAAGAATTTCTTCCGCCTGCTGCAAGGTCTGAGTGACTGGTTTTTCAATAAAAAAATGAATTCCTTTTTCGATAGCTTTTATCGCATAATCGTAATGATAAACCGTTGGTGTCACGATGTCCAGCATTTCGATTTCGTCGAGCAAAGCTTCGAAACTTTCAAAATATTTATACCCAAATTCCGCTTCCAGTTTTCGCCCGTTTTCTGCGTCTTTATCGTGGAAACCAACAAGTTCGTATTTCTCAGATTGATTCAGTAATCGCAAATGGATTTTCCCCAAATGTCCCGCGCCCACAAGTCCGGCTTTTATCATAGCTTAATTTTCTTAAAGACGTAAATTTAAGAATTATCACCAACCGACATAAAAAAAGACCCGGAAATTTTAAACTTTCTGAGTCTTATCATTTTAAATATTTTTAAATGTAGTCGAAGTCTGTTTCATTTTCATCTCTTCTTGCATCCCAAATTGATAAAATGATTAACTGCGTTTCAGTTACTTCGTAGAAAATCAAATAATTACGAACGATACTGATTCTGGTGTTTTCATCATTTGTTGTTCTGCCAATTTTTGGATGTTGAGATAATAGATTGATAGCTTCGGTAATTAATATACTGAGCTTTTTGCTATAAGCTTTTGATTTGGTTTTCTTAGTCCAATAAATTAGAATTTCTTTAAGTTCAAGTTTTGCAGAATTAATCCAGACTATTTTTCGTTTAGCCATTGATCAATCTCTTTGTTTACTTCTTCATTGCTAGATATTTCTCCACTTGCATATTCTTTTCTCGCTTCTGCAATTCTGTTTTCTTGCTGTTTTGATAATACGAAAACGTCTTCATCCAGTTCAAAATCCAACAGTTTCTTGATTTCTCGTATAACTCGAATTTCTTTCAATTCGGTTATTTTATTGATAACATCTAATTTTAATTGTAATTCGGCTGAACTCATTTTGAAATTATTTATATCAAATTTACAAAAAAATTAAAAACATAAATGTTTTCAGTCTAAAGATATCAATTCGCCTTTCTCCGAACTTTCCTTCGCCGCTTCAATCACTTTCATCGTATGATAAGCTTGTTTTGCAGTCACAGGAACTTTCTTGTCGTTCACAATCGCATCATAAAGGTCATCGCAAAAATTAAGATAATTCCCTTGAAAAGTCGGAAAATTCACAACTCTGTCATTGTAAACTAAGAGTCCGGTTTTCTCTTCCGATTCTGTTCCCCAATTTTCACGGTTGGGAACTTTGTCGAGTTTCAATTCATCTTCCTGAATGTCGCCTCGGTGTTTCAGAAAACTTCCTTTCTTGCCGTGAAGAACATAGGCTGGCGTTGGTTCTTTGACGAAATAACTGGATTTCAGTCTTACTCGTTTGTCAGAATAATAAAGCAGAATATCAAAATAATCATCAATCTGCGTATTCTTTCTCGTCCTTCTGATGTCTCCAAAAACCTTTTCAGGATAACCAAATAAAGTCAAAGCCTGATCGATAATATGTGAACCGAGATCCATCAAAATACTGGCGCCGGGATTTCCGTTTTCTTTCCACGCTTTAGGGCTCAATTCAGGATTATATCTTTCAAAACGGATTTCAGCTTCTACGATTTCGCCAAGATAATCCTCATCTAATACCTTTTTCACTGTCCGGAAATCACTGTCGTATCGTCGGTTTTGATAAACACAGAGTTTCAGTTTTTTCTCTTTAGCGAGTTTATGAAGTTCTTCAGCTTCCTCGGAAGTCGTTGTAAAAGCTTTTTCAACCAAAGCGTTTTTTCCGGCTTCGAGAACTTTTTTTGTCAATTCAAAATGGGTATCGATTGGTGTATTTACTATGATTAATTCGGCATCACTTTCCAAAACTTCTTCCAGAGAGTCAAAGCTTTTTACCTCCGGATAATCATGCTGAATTAATTTTTTGCTTCGTTCATAAGCGCCTAATAATTCAAATCCTTCATGAACTTCAAAAAATGGGGCGTGAAATAATTTCCCGGATCCGCCGTAAGCCAATAAAGCCGTTTTTATTTTTCTCATAAATTAAAATAATTTTGATGATGCAATTTAACCAAATAAAAATTCAAGCCACAAAACTTGCAACTTGAATCATAATTTAAATATCTCGCAGATTTAGCAAATGACATAGATTTCTCTAAAAAAAATAATTTGTCAAATCAGCCTAATCTGCGATATATTTGTTATTGAACTTTAATTTAGAAAAGGCTTCGAGAGCCTCAGCCGGACATCGCTTAAAATAAACTGTTAGTATTAGATTTGTTAGTCTGAGCGAAGTCGAAAACCTTCAAAACTCTGAGACACTCAAACACTCCAACTCAAAAGCTCTCCAACACAGAACTATCCCATAATATGGAAACCGCCATCCACGTGTCGAATTTCGCCCGTAATTCTTGTTTCTTTTCGGAAAAGATGTACAATCTCGTGAGCCAAATCTTCAGGCAAAGCATTTCCAAGCGGACTGATTCTGTCAGCTCTTTCCACATCTTCAACTTTCAAAGTGGCGTTTCCGGCTTTGCTTCCCATATAAGGCGAAAATCTGATTGCGTTCGCACGAATTCCGTATTCTTTCCCCAATTCATAAGCCATTTCTATCGTCAGCCTTTCAAGCGCTGCTTTCGCAATACTCATATTGATATAAGGGAAAAACGATACTTTTTCCGCTGCGATATAACTTAATGAGACAATCGAAGAACCTCTTTGCAAAACATCATTGGACAATAAAGCGTGACAAAGTGAAATCAATGAAAATGCAGAAACATTCATCGTATCATTGAATTCTTCAGCTGTGACTTCCAACATTGGTTTTACAGATTTATTTCGAATGGTTTTGTCCATTGCGATGGCGTGAAGAAATCCATTCAACTGAATATTTTTATTCTTTAAATCCTCAGCAAGGAACTTTAAACTTTCCGGAAGCGTCACATCCAGAGGTGCTGTATAAACGTCGTTTCCTAAAACTTTCTTACAAGCCGACTCAAAATCTTCATAGTTTTTATTCAAAAATCCTGCTGCTTTTTCGGAAAGATCATTGTGAAAAGGCGTTACACCTAAACCGGTACAAACGACTTTTCCATTGTTTTCAAGTATTTTTTCAGCGGTTTTCATTGCCAAAGAATTTTCATCTGCAATTCCGGTAATGAGGAAAGTTTGATTTTCTAACATAATTTCCAAGTGTTATATATTAACGCAAAGGCGCTATTTTTTTATTTGAATTTTGTTTAAAAGTCGCAAATGAAAACTTTGCGACTTTTCTAAATTTATATTTTAAAATCTTGTGACTTTGCGATAAAATTAAGCTTTATAAAGTGCAGTTCCCCAAGTCCATCCCGAACCAACCGCTGCAAAAAGCAAGATGTTTCCAGGTTTTACTTTTCCGCTTTTATAAGTTTCGTCAAGGACAATTGGGATTGTTCCGCCAGATGTGTTGGCATACTTATCCATATTCGTCATCACTTTTTCGAAAGGAATATTCGTTTTTCTCGCCGTTTCCTGAAGAATTCTGATGCTTGGCTGATGCGGAATCACCCAATCTACATTGTCAGAAGTCATTTTGTTGGCTTCCAGGATTTCTTCTATCGTTTCCGGTAAAACGCGTGTTGCCGTTTCGTAAACTTCCTTTCCGTTCATTTGGAAATAATGGAGTTTCTGCTTCAAAGTTTCTTCTGATGCCGGCATTTCCGAACCGCCTGCAGGAATATTGAAATGATATTTTCCTGTTCCGTCTGCGTGAAGTTTAAAATCAAAAAAGCCTTTGTCTTCAGTTGTTGCAGATAACAAAATCGCTCCGGCACCATCTCCAAAGAAAACCGAATCCTTTCTTTCCCAATCCGTAATTGTTGAAAAAGTATCAGCTCCGATGACCAAAACATTCTTGTACATTCCCGTTTCTATAAATTGACAGCCAATCGCAATTCCGTAAAGTCCACCTGAACAAACTGCCGAAATATCAAAAGCAACGGCTTGCGGCGCATTCATTTTTTCCTGAACAAACATGCTGTGGATGGTGCTTGTCTGTCGGGCGTCGAAGTTGCAACTATGATCAGATCGATATTTTCTGGCTTTACATCAGTGTTTTCCAAGGCTTTTAATCCTGCTTTGTAGGCTAAATCGCTGGTGACTTCACCTTCTGCAATCCGGCGTTCTCTGATTCCCAGATTTTTAAAGATCCATTCGTCGGAAGATCCTACTTTTTCGAAAAATTCATTTTTTAAAATTTTTGGCGGAACGTAAGATCCTGTTCCTTTAATGTAAGCTCTTATTTTCTGCATAACATTCATTCTTTCATTCAATTAATTGAAACTAAATTTATATTTTTAATAAAAAAACAGTCAAATTTATAAAGTTTAATCTGAACGGGGGAGATTTTTTTAATAAATGTTTAAATTTATGATTCTTGTTTGGATTTTAAATTTATCCTTCGGAAATTGCATCTTTATTAGAAAGAACTAACAGCAATAATGAGAGATACTTACGTTCACAAAGGCAAAAGAAAACAATTAATAGATTATCTGCATCAAAAGATTGGGATCACCGATGGTTTTGTTTTGTCTGCGATGAATGATGTTCCCAGGCATCTTTTTATAGAAAGTGTTTTCGAGGATTATGCTTACGAAGACCGCGCATTCCCTATTGCTGCAAAACAGACTATTTCTCATCCGTCAACGGTTGCAGAACAAACGGAATTACTGGAAGTGAATGAAGGTGAAAAAATCCTGGAAATAGGAACCGGCTGTGGATATCAGACGGCAGTTCTTATCAAAATGAATGCCCTGGTTTATACGGTTGAACGCCAAAAAGACTTGTTCGATTTTTCTCATAAAATTTTCAAAGCGTTGGATCTTCGCCCGAAATTTCAAAGTTTTGGAGATGGATTTGCAGGTTTGCCGACTTTTGCACCTTTTGATAAAATTCTTGTGACCTGCGGTGCAGAAATTCTCCCGACAGAATTATTGAAACAACTTAAAGTCGGCGGAAAAATGGTGATTCCGCTTGGAAAAACTGATGAACAGATTCTTTACAGATTTACGAAAATCTCTGATACACAGTTTGAGAAAGAGGAGTTTGGTGTTTACAAATTTGTTCCGATGCTTCAAAATAAATCAAATTGATGAAAGTTTACAAAAGCCGGCGAGACTGGATTTATGGTTCTATATTTTTAGGAATCACTCTGCTTTTTGCTGTGATTCTGGTTTCATCTTATTTTGATACTGGCTTTGGGGATTGGCTGATAATGTTTTTTATTTTAGGTGGAATCAATTCGGTTTTATTGACCAATTTTTTCTTTATTAAGATTAAAATCAAGGATAAGGAACTGATTGTCAATATTATCTTTGATATTTTCAGAATCAATATTTTTAAAATAACTAAGGTCAGAATCGGAGAAACAATGTGGAGTGGTTTTCATAAATGTGGAACTGCAAAAGGCGGGCTCATCATCTTTTCAAAATATAAAAACGATCTTTACATCACGCCGGAAAATCAGGACGAATTTTTAAAGCAATTGCTGGAAATCAATCGTCATATTATCATCGAAGATGTTCGGAAATAAATTTTACCATTCATCATTTATCAAATCTCATTTATGAACACACGACAGGAAAAAATAGAAGCGTTTGGAAGGCTTCTCGATATCATGGATGATTTGCGGGAAAAATGCCCATGGGACAAAAAACAAACTCTGGAAAGCCTGCGTCATCTGACACTTGAAGAAACTTACGAATTGTCTGATGCGATTCTGAATGAAGACCTTTTGGAAATCAAAAAAGAAATTGGCGATGTGCTTCTGCATTTGGTTTTCTATGCAAAAATCGGTTCTGAAAAACAGAGTTTTGATATTGCGGATGTCATCAATTCCTTAAATGAAAAACTGATTTTCCGCCACCCTCATATTTATGGCGATGCCGTAGCAGAAGACGAAGAAGCGGTGAAGCAAAATTGGGAAAAACTGAAACTGAAAGAAGGGAATAAGTCCGTTCTGGAAGGTGTTCCGAAAAGTCTGCCGCCAATTATCAAAGCTTACAGAATCCAGGATAAGGTGAAAGGAATTGGCTTCGAATTTGATTCTGCAGAAGATGCATGGAAAAAAGTAGAAGAGGAACTGGAGGAATTTCACGCGGAAACTGAAACTGATAAAAAGGAAAAAGAACTGGGCGATGTCTTTTTTTCTTTGATTAATTACGCCAGAATTTCGGGATTAAATGCCGATACGGCTTTGGAAAAGACCAATTCGAAATTCATTTCCAGATTTCAGAAAATGGAAGATATTGCGAGATCGAAAAATCTTAGCCTTTCCGATTTGAACTTGGAAAAAATGGATGAACTTTGGGAAGAGGCCAAGGTTTTTGATAAATAAATTCTGCGATTGCATTTAATTTGTATATTTGATTATTAACATTTATAAAAACATAAAAATATGAGAGGTAAAGGCTGCCTGCTTGCTGGTGTCGGATTATTGGTATTAGCAGCAATAGTTTTCTTTTGGGGGTCAGGAAGATACAATGACATGGTCAAGGCGAATAATGATGTTCTTGAAAAATGGGCAAACGTAGAAACCGTCTATCAGAAAAGAGCGAATCTAATTCCAAATCTGGAAAGAACCGTAAAATCGTATGCAAAATACGAGCAGGAAACCCTGACGCAGGTTATAGAAGCCAGAGCAAAAGCAACTTCTGTAAATATTGATCCTACAAATATGACCGAAGCTGATATGGCAAAATTCCAACAGGCTCAAAGCCAGTTGAGTGGCGCTTTAGGAAAATTATTGGTTGTGGTAGAAAAATATCCTGATTTGAAAGCCGATCAGCAATACATCAATTTCCAGAGAGAATATACAGCGATTGAGAACAGTATACGTTCCGAAACTGTTTATTACAACGGATCTGTAAAAGGTTTTAATAATCTTGTAGAGACGTTTCCCGGGAATATAGTGGCTGCATTTTTTCCGAAGTTCAAATCTAAACCTACTTTCAAATCTGAAGCTGGCGCAGAAAAAGCACCAAGCGTGTTTTAGGAACAATGAACAGTTTTCTTACAAATACAGAGATGGCTTCCCTTGTGGAAGCCATCAAAATAGCTGAGGATCACTCTTCGGGTGAGATTCGTGTACATATCGACTCTACGGCGGAAGGTGACTTTGCCAAGAAAGCTTTTGGCATCTTCCGATCCTTGGAAATGCATCTTACAAAGGAAAGAAATGCAGTTTTGTTTTATGTCAATTTTGAACACCATTATCTCACGATTATTGGTGATGAAGGAATCCACGCAAAAGTGAAACAGTCTTTCTGGGACACGATCCACGATGAGATCACTGCTGAATTTGTAAAAGAAAATTATTACCAGGGCCTGAAGGAGGCAATCCTGAAAACAGGACACGAACTGAAAAAATATTTCCCTGTCCATGGAGAAAATATCAATGAATTACCAAATGAAATCAGCTTCTCTTAAACGATATGTTTTCGCCTTATCCCTGATTTTTGGTTTCTTCATCAAGGCTCAGAATATTCCGGAAAAACCGGCTGTACTTTATCCGGTTTATGATAAAGCAAATTTACTTTCTGAAAGTGAAAAGGACGCGCTGAATCAAAAATTGATCAAATTTTCCGACTCTACTTCGACAGAAATCGAAGTCATTATTCTCCCGACAACCGGTGGCGAAGATGTGAATTACCTTGCAACAATGTATGGTGAAAAATGGGGAATAGGGCAGAAAGGCGTAGATAATGGCGTCGTTTTTATGATTGCGACAGAAGATCATACGATGTCCATCCAGCAAGGGCGTGCAGTGGAGCAGTATTTGACGGCTTCGGTTGCAGGTCAGATTTTGGATTATCTCGTTACTCCTAGTTTTAAAAAAGGAGAATGGTACAACGGGATCGATCGTGGAACTTCTGCGATTATGGAAGCAGTCCAGGGGAAATTCAAGCCGATTGTTAAGAAACAACCAAAAGATGGTGGGATCAATGTTGGTTCACTTGTTCTGATTGTAATTATCATTATTATTTTGATAAGTATTATTAACAGAAATAACCGCGGCAACAACGATGATGACGATTATACCCTTTCCAGAAAAGGAAGCCGGCGATATGGCGGTGGGTTTTTCCCATTCCCTGGCAGTTTCGGCGGCGGAGGATTTGGCGGTGGAAGCAGTGGCGGCGGAGGTTTTGGCGGCTTTGGCGGCGGCGGAAGTTTCGGCGGCGGCGGCGCTTCCGGCGGATGGTAGATTAAGATTTTAAAATATAAAACCCGGATGATTTTTTCGTCCGGGTTTTTTTTATACAGTTTGATTAACCAATATCTGTTTTAGAAATTTCTTTAGATTTTTTCAATCTCCCAAATTATTTTCAATTTCATAATACAATAGAATTTGATTCGGCACAAATTTTCATTATATTTACTGAAATCGCAATTCCTTTTGAAAAAAACACTGGTACTTTTTGCACATCCTTACTTTGAACATTCTACCACAAATGTTAGATTGTTGGAATGTTATGAGAATATGCCAAATGTAACCTTACGGGATTTGTACGAGGATTATCCTGATTTTCACATTCATACCTTTCGCGAAAGGAAGCGAATTATTCAATATGAAAGAATCATTTTTCATTTTCCGATCATCTGGTTTGGGTTGCCGCCTTTGCTGAAGCTCTGGATCGATGAGGTTTTTGATATGCGCTGGATCTCGGAAGGCGATCAGAATATCCTGTCCGGAAAAGACGCTTTGATCATCGTGAGCGTTGGCGGAAGCGAAAGTAATTATACAAAAGAAGGAAAATACAAAACCTCTGCAGAGGAACTGCTTACCGGTCTCCGGGTTTCTCTGGATATTAATAATATAGAACTGAAAAAAACGCATATCATTTACAACGCCGATAATCTGGATGATGAAAAGCTTGACGTTTTTTGTCAGGAATTATCAGAAATTTTAAAAATAGAATGATGGAAAATTCAATTGCAATGACCATTCTTATTTTCTTAGGCGTTGCCATCATTATGGTGCCGCTGGGGAAAAAACTGGGTTTGAGTTCCGTGATTGGATATCTGCTTGGCGGGATTCTGATCGGACCTTTTTGTCTGCAGTTGACTGGGAGAAACGCGGAAGACATTATGCACGCTTCGGAATTGGGCGTTATTATGCTGTTGTTTCTGGTCGGACTGGAGCTGGAACCGCAAAAACTCTGGCAGATCAGAAAACGGATCCTCGGACTGGGATTGAGCCAGATGCTGTTGAGTATAGTAGGGATTTTCATTGTGTTTTATATTGCCGGATTCGGGCTGAAAAAATCGTTTATCATTTCGCTGTGTTTTGCAATGTCTTCTACTGCGATTGTTTTGCAGACGCTGAAAGAAAAAAATCTTTTCAGAACCGTAAGTGGCGAGTCTTCATTCTCGATTTTGCTTTTCCAGGATATTGCCGTGATCCCGATCCTGGCACTTTTGCCTTTCCTTTCAAAATCCGAGAAGGCTATTGCCCAGGCAGATCACGAAAAGGTGTTATTACATTTTATTCCGGAGTGGCTGCAGCCTTTTACAGTGATCGTTGCGGTTCTGACTTTGATCTTATTGGGGCGTTATATTTTCATTCCGTTCCTTAGATTTGTTTCAAAATCGGGGCTTAATGAACTTCTGACAGCCGCTTCACTATTCCTCGTGATCGGCGTTTCGGAATTGATGATCTCCATTGGTCTGAGTCCTGCTTTAGGCGCTTTCATCGCTGGTGTGATGCTGGCAAACAGCGAGTTCCGCCACGAGCTGGAAAGTAATATAGATCCCTTCAAAGGCTTGTTGCTGGCGGTATTTTTTGTAAGTGTCGGGGCAACCATCAACTTTGATATCATCGCATCAAAACCATTTTTCATCTTTTCGGCGGCGTTTATCGTTCTGGGCATTAAGGCTTGTGTTCTGGTCGGGATCGGGAAGTATTACAAAATGAACAATGAGCAGAGTTTTTTCCTCGCTTTTGCCCTGTCACAGGTAGGAGAGTTTGCTTTTGTTTTGATTAATTTTTCAGCCGGTTTATATTTGATAGACTATCAGGCTAATTCAGAATTGATGGCGATTGTTGCGATTACGATGTGTATGTCGCCATTGCTTTTGATCTTCAAAGAAAAAATCCTGGACAAACGTTTTATCAAACAAAAATCCGAGGAGAATGTAGAGCTCGGCATCATCAAGCAAAGAAAAATAATCATCGTCGGTTTCGGATATTTTGGAAGTACGGTTGGTCGATTGCTGAAAGCCAACGGCATCCGATCCACCGTTTTGGACAATGATCCGGATCGTGTTGCACTGCTGCGTTCCAATGGTTTCAACGTGTATTATGGCGATGCTACAAAACCTGCCTTATTGCGTTCTGCCGGTATCGAAGATGCAGAACTGCTTGTCATCTGCCTGGATGATCCGGAGAAGAATAAGTTTCTGGTAGATTATGCCAAAGAAAATTATCCTGATCTCAAGATCTTTGTAAGGGCAAAAAACCGTCTCGATGCCTATGAATTCCTCAATAAAAAAGTGGACAATATCTATCGTGAAACGCTGGGGACAGCAGTCGATATGGCGGTTGACATCCTCAAGGAAAACGGCATGCGGAAATATACCGCCAGAAGAATGGGCAAGCGTTTTATGATCATCGACAAAGCAATGACGAGACAATTGGCAAAAGAAAAAGACCAGGGTCTTATCACTTTTACACTTCGTGAAAGACTGGAACGCGAGGCACAATTACTGGCTCTCGACAGTATTTCTTTTGAAGAAAACCACTGGAGCGGCGACGATGATGAGGATAAATAATTTTTTTATCTCTATTCTTGAGATGATAAAGATGAGAATGATTTGGGCAGCTTTTTCCGCCTTCCACTCCCGCTATTTTTGCCTTTGCTTTTCCAGCCACAAAAAATGAGCTCCGTTCAAGTCGGGCTGCGGATTCAATATAAGAACAAGCTTACTCAAGAAATAAGTTATTAGTTATAATAACACTTTCAAAAATACAATTCGCATATTCCTTTACTTTTCCTTACTTTTATTCCCCAAATAATTTATGTTTCAATGAAGAAAATAAAAACATCATTACTAATAACATTTATTGCTTTCAACGCAGGAAATATTATGATAAATTCTCAGGTAAAAAAAACAGCAGTTTCCACAGAACAATCCATTAAGGACAATCCGTTTCTCAGAAAAAGTCCGCTTCAATACCAGGCGCCGGAATTTGATAAGATCAAAGACAGTCATTTCAAACCCGCTTTCGAATTTGGCTTGAAGGAACAATTAATCAACATCGATAAAATCGTGAATGACAAAGCGGCTCCGACATTTGAAAATACCGTTCTCGCTTTGGAAAACAGCGGACCGACTTTGGGAAGAGCAACAATCATTTTTTATAACCTGACGAGTTCCAATACCAATGATGATCTTCAGAAACTGGAGGAAGAATATGCACCAATTTTCGCATCGCATTCCGATAAAATTTCTTTAAACGAAAAATTATACAAAAGATTAAAAGCCGTAAAAACCGATAAGTTAGATGCAGAAAGTAAAAGATTAACTGAGTTTTACCTCACCAACTTCGAACTGGCAGGCGCAAATCTTTCCACAGAAAATAAAGAAAAACTAAAAGAAATCAACCAGCAGCTGGCGACTTTGGCAACTCAGTTCAGTAACAAATTGTTGGAAGCCAGAAAAAATGGCGGTGTTTTGATCTCAGATGTTAAAGAACTGGACGGACTTTCAGCAGACGAAATTGCCGCAGCTTCTGCAGATGCAGAAAAAGCCGGACAAAAAGGAAAATATCTTTTGGCATTACAGAATACAACCCAGCAGCCGATTTTGCAGAACCTTAAAAACAGAGCTACGAGAGAAAAACTCTTCAAAGCATCCTGGACAAGAGCTGAGAAAGGCGATGCCAACGATACAAGAGAAACAGTAGAAAAACTGGCAAAACTAAGATTACAGAAAGCCCAGCTTTTCGGAAAGAAAAACTTTGCAGAATGGAGCCTGCAGGATCAGATGGCAAAAAATCCGGAAGCCGCAATGGGACTTTTGGCGCAATTGGCAAAACCGGCTGTAGAAACGGCAAACCGTGAAGCAAAAGAAATACAGGAAGTAATTGATGCGCAGAAAGGCGGTTTCAAAGTTGAACCTTGGGACTGGAATTTCTATTCTGAACAGGTGAGAAAAGCAAAATATGACCTCGATGATAACGAGATCAAACCTTACTTCGAAGTAACAACAGCTTTGGAAAAAGGCGTTTTCTATGCAGCTGAGAAATTCTACGGAATCACGTTCAAGGTCAGAAAAGACCTTCCGGTTTACCATCCGGAAGTTGTGGCTTATGAGGTATTTGACAGAGACGGAAAATCTTTGGCACTTTACTACCTGGATTTCTACACGAGAAGCAACAAAAGTGGTGGCGCGTGGATGAACAACTTTGTTCAGCAATCTCATCAATTGGGCCAAAAACCTGTCATCGTGAATGTTTATAATTTCCAGAAACCGGCACCGGGAAAACCATCTTTGATCTCTTATGATGATGTGGAAACATTGTTCCACGAGTTTGGTCACACATTGCACGGCTTATTTGCAGATCAAAAATATGCATCAATTTCCGGAGCTAATACCCCGAGAGATTTTGTAGAATTCCCGTCTCAGATCAATGAACATTTTGCCCTGGAACCTGAGATTCTGAAGAATTATGCCTTGCATTACCAGACCAAACAGCCAATGCCTCAGACATTAATTGATAAAATTAAAAAAGCGGCAAACTTTAATCAAGGTTATGCAACAACAGAATTGGTAGCAGCTGCAACTTTGGATATGAATTGGCATACCGTAACTTCTGACAGTCAGCTGATTCCGGTTTTAGATTTTGAAAAACAGGCTTTGTCCAAATACGGATTATTAGTTTCTCAGGTTCCGCCAAGATATCACACGCCTTATTTTGCGCACATTTGGGGTGGCGGATATTCAGCGGGATATTATGCGTATCTATGGTCAGAAACTTTGGATTCCGATGCCTGGGAATGGATCAAAGCGAATGGCGGAATCACCCGAGAGAATGGTGACCGTTTTAGAAAATATATTCTTTCTGTTGGTAACAGCGTAGATCTCAACAAAGCTTTTGAAGGCTTCACCGGCCACAAAGCTGGTATCGACCCGCTGCTTAGAAGCAGAGGCTTTATCAAATAAATTTTTAGAAATAAATAAGAAAACGTTTCCGATTTGGGAAACGTTTTTTGTTTTAAATTATGAATCAATTTTTAATTAACTTCGTTTAAAATTATTCTAATCGCTGTGAAAAACAAAAACATATATTATCATATTGTATTGATACTTTTACTGTTATTGATTCCGGTATTGTCTTCCCCGGAGTTGGACAGCAGCCTTCGTTTGCTCAGTTCGTCTTTCTTTCAAAGAGACTTTTCCAGATATGTTTTGTTTATTGTTTTTTTCTATCTGAATCTGGCTTTTCTTCTTCCAAAATTATATGATAAGAGAAGGCTTTTGCTTTATTGGGCCAGTGTTTTTTTATCGTATGTCTGGATTTCTATACTGCCTTTTTTTATATTTCCGGATAACCACGGAAGTGATCCGAAGTTTGATTTTTTTCAGAATCAGATTTCGGGTCAATCACAGAAAAAGTCTTCAGATTTTGAAGATTTTCCGTTACCGCCGGAAAATTTTTCACCCAAAGACAAAGCAGAATTCGAAGCTCATCACTTCCCGCCACCTTCAGAAATGCACCGTTACAGAAAGGGTTTTCCGCCTCCGCCTCATATGAGAAGAGATGATTCTTTTATCAGGAAGTATGTTTCCGGGCTCTTACCATTTTTGTTTTCTTTTCTGAGTTCGTTTTTTCTTTATCAATCCATCAAGAAAAAAGAAATGGCGCGTGCAAAAGCAAAAGCCGATCTTCTCAATCTAAGATATCAGCTTCAGCCGCATTTTCTTTTTAATACGCTTAATTCTATTTATTCATTAATTTTGACAAAGTCCGATGATGCAGCAGAAGGTATTCTCAAATTATCCAATGTAATGCGGTACATCGTGGAAGAAAGCGAAAATGATTTTGTGCTCCTGTCAAAAGAATTATTTTACATTAAGGATTATATTGCGTTGCAACTCATAAGAACCGATAACAGCCTGGATTTTTCTTATAATGAAACAGGAAATACAGAAGGCGTAAAGATAGTTCCGATGATCCTTCTTAATTATATTGAAAATGCCTTCAAATACGGAATCAATGCAGAAGAATCTTCTAAAATTTCCATCGAAGTTCATATGAAAGATGAGCAGCTTAATTTCAAAGTTTTTAATAATATCGTGAATCATTCCGCCGCAGATGAGTCAACCAAAGTCGGAATGAGAAATACAACCGAACGATTGGAGAAGCTATATCCCGGCAAATATTCCCTTAATATTAATGAAGAATCCGGAACGTATTCAGTTGAACTCAATCTGGACCTAAGCTCATAACTATGATAAAAGCAATCGCCATAGACGACGAAATATTAGCGCTGAAGATCATCGAGACCTTTGCTTCAAAGATTGATGATATAAGCCTGGAAAAAACTTTTCATAAACAGAGCGATGCGGAAAAATACCTGCGGAAGTTTCCTGTGGATCTTATTTTTATGGATATCCAGATGCCCAATAAAAACGGACTGGATTTTTATAAAAGCCTGTCGCAGGATATTAAAGTGATCTTCACAACGGCTTTTTCAGAATATGCGGTTGATGCTTTTGACGTGAATGCGGTGGATTATCTCGTGAAACCTTTTTCGTTTGACCGTTTCCAGAAAGCGATTGACAGGATGAAACAGATGTCGAGCTCAGAATTACAGACACAGCATCTGCTGATCCGTGCAGATTACAAGCTTCACAAAATTGATTACGAAGATATTAAACTTATCGAAGGTCTGGACGATTATATTCAGATCCATCTAAAAAATGCTTCGAAGATCACGGCAAGATCCTCAATGAAAAGTATTCTTGCAAAACTTCCGGAAAAGGACTTTATCCGTGTTCACAGGTCTTATATTCTCCCAATAAAAGGGATCAAAGGTATAGTGAACAAAAATATTCACCTGGAAGATTTCATCATTCCCGTTGGAGAGACTTATAAAGACGATCTGAAGAAAATCATCGGATATTATTAAGATACCTTTAAGATTTCGCCTGAAAATCGACACAATTCTGCCGTTTTCCTCAAAAATTTCTTCTTCTTTCCTATCTCTCATACTTTTGACCTGTAAAACTTAAATGTTTAGAAGATGAGGATGGTGAGCAGGAAAGACTTCCTGAAAAGTTTGGGATTAGCAGGTGTAACTGTACTTGCGGCACCGCTTATTCTGCATTGCAGAAGCAACGATGATGAAAGTGAAGATGTAACGATAGATAATTCTGTTTCTACAGCGTGTGCCGTTACCAATTCTGAGACGGAAGGACCTTTCCCCACCAAATCCCCATCGGATCTTGTCCAGACCAATATAGTTGGTGACAGAACAGGCGTTCCTTTCGAAATTAATTTAACCATACAAAACGTAAAAGCCGATTGTGCCGCTTTACAAAACGTGATCGTCGATATCTGGCATTGCGACAAAGACGGCAACTATTCGGAATATGGCGGAACGGGAATGCAGTCCACCAATTACACAAGTTATCATTTCCTGAGAGGGAGACAGACGACCAACGCCAGTGGACAGGTCAGTTTTACTTCTGTTTTCCCCGGTTGGTATGATGGTCGGGCAACGCATATTCACGTTCATATTTATAATAATGTTGGAACGTCGCTTTTAATTACCCAGATTGCTTTTCCGGAAGGATCGGGAAGTGCGGTAGAAATGGTGAATGCAAGCACCGGTTACCGCGGAATGAGCGGTTATACTTACAACGCCAATGATAACGTCTTCAGTGATGGAACGGCGAATGAGATGAGTATTGTGAGTGGAAGCGTGAGTGAGGGATTTAAGCTGACACATACAATTAAGGTGAATGCATAATTAAATATTAATCTAAAAATTTAACATCTGTAATTTGACTACTCTCGTAGATATAGATGTCCATAATAATTTTCATAAGTTTATTTTTTTCCGGGATTCATGATGTTGTCAGATTTCATAGGTTGTTGGCATTGGGTCCCGGAATTTTATTTAAAGAAGAATTTATAACCTGCTTCAAGAGCCTCAGGAAGACATTGCTACAACTCAAAGCTTTGTCAATGTCATTGAACTCGAAGGCTTAATAAATATTAAAATATGCTGGTTCAAACCCCTTCAAAAATATTAAAATCAGATTACAGGTTTTGGGATCTTTCTTCAAGTGCTGCTGTTGCGGATGTTTATAGAAATGATAGAAAGGAAAGCAGCGCAGCACTTGCATTGTGTGAAGTTTTAGAGTTTGTGATTTATAAAGACTCTCAAAACCTTGTAACTCTGAAAGCCAATCAGAAGGTAATTTTTCTGCCGCTTTACGGAAAAGTCAGAATCAATGACTTTAAAGTAATAGAAACCGGCGAAGTCGTAGTTTTAGAATCTGCTGAAAATCAGAATGTAATGATCAAAAATGTTCTTGCCAATGAAGATGCGGATGTTTTGATTATTAAATTCAATAAAAAGATCACAGAAAACTCTTACAGGATCAATCAATTGGATCTGGAAATCCGGAATAAACTGAATTTTATTGATTTAGGTTTTAATTTTCCCGGATTCATAGGTGTTTTTGATGGGAGAGAAGAAGGACGATATATTCTGAAAGAGAAGAATAACGGGATCTTCGGAATGGTGATCAACGGTGCATTTGAGTTCCAGAACCGGTTGATAGAAAACCGGGATGCGATCCTGATCTGGGATATCGAGGAACTGGAATTCGAAGCGTTGAGCGAAAATGCATTGATCTTATTCTTTGAAATCCCCGAATGATATAATAAAATTGTTGTTATTAAATTTTCATTTTTCGATTTATTTACCCCGAAATCCCGATCAAATTCTGACCGGGGTTTTTAGTTTTTTTGCCTTAATTCTAACAAAAAAATGCCCTTCTGCAAGTCCGATGGATAGAGCGTTTGCGGAGGCACCCAAAAAGGCACGGTCCTTTTCATGAAAACCTCCGTACCTTTTGACTAAAACCTCCGTACCTTTTTATTAAAACATACGGAGATTTTTAAGAAACGCTTTTAGAAAATCTGTTATTCTCCGATCTGTAGTTGTGTGCTGATAGCAATTCTGTTCCACGCATTGATGGTGACAATAGCCATAATAATCTCGGCAATTTGTTTTTCAGAAAAGACGGTTAGTGCTTTTTGGTAGGTCTCGTCGCTCAGTGCGTGTTGAGATATTTGTGTGATTTCTTCGGTCATTTTCAAGGCCACTCTTTCTTTTTCTGTAAAGAAACTTTCCGCTTCGTGCCAGGCGCTTACGATGAAAAGTCTCTCGGGAGTTTCGCCGTATTTAAGCGCGTCTTTGGTGTGCATTGCCAGACAGTAAGCGCAGTTGTTGATTTGTGAAGCCCGGATCTTAATAAGTTCTTTGATGGTTTTAGAGATTTCTGCCTGAGCAAGATAACCTTCCAGTGCGAACATAGCTTTGTAAGCGTGCGGTTCTACCGTGTTGATGTTGATTCGTTTGTCCATTGTTTTGATTTTTTAAATTTGATGAGACAAAGTTGAGGAATCAAAATCGTGGAAAACTTAAACTGGTTTAAGAAAGAAATGAACTATGAAAATAAATTAATATTCTCGCAGATTGAGCAAATTTTGCAGATTTAGTTTTAAGCTATAAATCTGCCTGGTCTGTAAAATTTGCGAGAGATATTAATTAAAATAAAATTTAAGAAACAATTTTCTTCCGTAGTTCACTCAGATATTCCGGTGTGAAACCGAGAAAAGAAGCGATGAGATATTGCGGAACGCGCTGAACGAAAGCCGGTTGTTTTTGTAGCAATTGCAAATAGAAATCTTCTTTTGAGAAAGAAAAAATATATTTGACCCGGTTTTGAGATGCTGCAAAAGCTCTTTGGTAAATGATCCGGAAATACTTTTCCATCACAGGAAACTCTTCTAATAGCTGCTCCTGAGCGTCACAGGAAATCACCAAAAGCTCCGATTTCTCAACCGTTTGGATGTAGAATTCGGAAGGCGTTTTGTGCTCGTACGAGATGTTATCCGTCATCCACCAGGTTTCTATGGCAAATTCTGTGGTTTGTTCCGTGCCTTTTTCGGTGATGAAGAACTTTCTCAGAAGCCCTTTCAAAACAAAGTAATTGTGTCTGCAAACCTGTCCCTCCTTTAACAGATCTTCTTTCTTAGCAAAGGTTTTGACCTCGAAGAAAGATAATATCTTTTCGAACTCCTCATCGTTTATTGTGATGAATTTTTCTAAGTGAGATTTGAAGATCTGGGACATTTTTCTTTATTAACGATTGTAAAATTAAATAAAAAGCAAAATACCGGTTGATATTTTGCTTTAATTTTTATAATGATTGGTCTCGGACCTACATTCTTTCCAGTATTTCTTTCTTTTTGGTTTCGTAATCTTCAAGAGATATCAAGTCGTTGTCCAGAAAAGCTTTCAGTTTCAAAAGGGTTTCCATTGGATCTTCAGTTGTTATTTCTGGTTTAGGCTTAGCTTCTTCTGGGTTATCAGATTGTGTATTGACTGTGATTCCGCCGGCAGTTGCGCGTTTGTCTTCCAGATCTTTTTGTCGGCGGTATTCTATCATTTCTTCCTCTTTGGCTTGTGCATATTGGTATAGTTTTCTGGCCTGAGATTTTGGAATATAATCTATAGTCTCAACCAATCCGCTGACGGCTGTCATTTTGAAAGTAGAGCCCAGAATCGCTTCACTGATATGACTGTCGCTAACATCTTTCCAGAGATAATCCTGAAAATCTGTCACCAAACCAAATGTCTTGGAACGGAAAATAATCATTCTTTTATTGGTGAGAACAATACTGTCGGGAGATATATTGATGGCTGGTTTCTGCTGTACAGCTACATACTCAACGGTTTCTCCATGGGTTAAGAGATCATTTACTTTTTCTATGATTTTTTCTACAGATTTCGGGTCTTGTTCTTCGTTGAGGAAGTTCTTTAGATTATTGATCATTATTAAGGATTTGGTGTTTGAGGTTCATTAATGTTTCTTGTCGTGAAATTACAAAAACAAACCGAATATCTTTAAACAAAAACTGCATCAGATATTCCAATGCAGTTTATAATTTATTTAAGTTTAAATCTAACTTTCCAGTTGAGTTGCCAAGAATTCCCATTCCTGTAAAGTAATGTCAAGTTCCTCTTTTGTTTTGCTGTAAGTTTCTAAAGTCTCTTCGGAAGGATTTTCTTTGGTGAAAGAATTTTCAAATTCCTCAATTTTAAGTTCCAGTTCAGAGATCTTTTCTTCTACTTTTTTGATTTTATTCTGAATGTTTTTTTGTTCCTTGCTTACAATCACGTTGGATTCTTTTACAGGCTCCTGAACCTTAATTTTCACTTCAGGAACTTCTTCCTGATGCAGTTTTGCTTTCTCAGCCGAAATCTCACGGATGCTTTCTTTCTGTCTGAATTCAAGATATTCATTGATGTCGCCAAGAAATTCCTTCATACGTCCGTCACGGAATTCGAAGATTTTGTCCGACAAACCTTGCAGGAATTCACGGTCGTGAGAAATCACGATCAATGTCCCTTCAAACTTCTGAAGTGCCAGTTTGATAATCTCCTTAGACTGGATATCCAAGTGATTCGTAGGCTCATCCATAATCAATGTGTTGAAAGGACGGAGCAGTAGTTTACAAAGTGCCAGACGGTTTCTCTCACCTCCGGAAAGCACTTTCGTTTTCTTGGTCACATCCTCGCCCTGGAACAGGAAAGATCCCAAAAGATCACGAACTCTCGGTCTTGTTTCCTCGGTTGCAGAATCTTCCGCCTCTTGTAAAACCGTTTTGTCCGGCGTCAAAACTTCTTCCTGATTCTGAGCAAAATAACCGATGTTCACATTGTGACCGAGATTCCAAGCTCCTGAATAATCTGTAATGTCACCGGCAAGAATTTTCGCCAGAGTCGTTTTTCCTTGCCCGTTTTGTCCAAGCAAAGCAATTCTGGCTCCTCTTTCCACGATGAAATCTACTTTATCGAAAATCTGTTTTTTCCCGTAAGCTTTCCCCAGATTCTGTGCTTCGAAAATCACTTTTCCAGGTTGAACACTCGGTTGGAACCGGATATTGAATTTGGAAACGTCTTCATTCTCAACTTCGATGCGCTCTACTTTGTCAAGTTTCTTGATCAATGACTGTGCAAAAGACGCTTTGGAAGCACTCGCACGGAATTTATTGATCAATTCTTCTGTATGTTTTATTTCTGCATCCTGATTCTTTTTGGCCTGGATGAGTTTTTCTTTTCTGTCTTTTCTTAGTTCCAGATATTTGGAATAATTGGCTTTGTAATCATCAATTTTTCTGTTGTTGACGTCGAAAGTCCGGTTACAAGTGGAAGTCATAAATTGCTTGTCGTGACTTACCAAAAGCATAGATCCCTGATAATCTTTCAAGAAATCTTCCAGCCAGATGATAGATTCCATATCCAGGTGGTTGGTAGGCTCATCCAGAAGCATCAGATCATTTTGCTGAAGAAGCAATTTTGCCAACTCAATCCTCATTCTCCAACCTCCGGAAAATTCGTCGGTTATCTTTTGAAAATCATCCGCTTTGAAACCCAGTCCAAATAGAATCTTCTCCACATCGCCTTCCAAGTTATAAGCATCGAAATTCATCAAAAGATCGTTCAAATCTGTCATTCTGTTGATGAGGTCGGTGTAAGCATCACTTTCGTAATCGGTTCTTGTGGCCAATTGGTGATTGACTTCTTCCAATTCATCCTTCAAAGCATTGATTTGCTCAAAAGCCTGCATCGTCTCGTCCCAAACTGTTCTTCCTTTTACGAAGTCTAGATCCTGTTTTAGGAAACCAATCGTGATCTTACCTTCCGTGATCACATTACCTTCGTAGAAATTGATCTCTCCGGAAAGTATTTTTAAGAGCGTGGATTTTCCAGCTCCGTTTTTTCCGACTAAACCTATTTTGTCTCCTTTTTTGATGGTAAAATTGGTGTCTTTGAAAAGATAATTTCCTGCGTGATGTAAGCCTAATCCCTGAACCGAAAGCATTTTATTCTATATTTTATTTGAATTTGCAAAAGTAAGGTTTAATTGATGACGAACCAAGAGCGAATAATTAAGATAAAATACAGTTAATAAAGCTTTTAAAATATTGGGCTTCGAGAGCCTCAACCTGATAATTGTTAATCGAATGTAGTCAGCTTTTATTTGATGACAAAACGTGGATACGTGCTGGATCTGCAGCCCGACCTGAACGGAAATCCTTTTGCAAAATTTCAGCAGAGGAAAATGCTGTGGCGGAATTTTGCAAAAGATTGGGAGTGGAGGGCGGAAAAGCTGCCCAAATTAATTTAAGGCTTTCTAATCAACAAATTTTACATGGAAAAAAATCTGACGATTTTTGAATTTTTATTGGTCTTCCCTTCGTCAGGCTCAGGATAAACTTTGCCTCAGACTGACAATTCTATAACTTACATTTCCAACTTCCGACATCCAAACAAATCCTTATCTTTGCAAAAATCTTAAATAAAATGAGCAAACCGATTACTGAGTTCATAGAAAAATATTATCTGCACTTCAATGCTGCGGCGTTGGTAGATGCTTCCAAAGCATATGTTGCGCACTTAAAAGACGGTGGAAAAATGATGATTACGCTTGCCGGCGCAATGTCAACAGCTGAATTAGGGAAAATTTTAGCTGAGATGATCCGTCAGGGAAAAGTGGATTTTATTTCTTGTACAGGAGCAAACTTAGAAGAAGATCTGATGAATCTTGTAGCGCATTCTCATTACGAAAGAGTTCCGCATTATAGAGATCTTACACCTCAGGAAGAGTGGGGGCTTTTGGAAAGAGGACTCAATAGAGTGACTGATACCTGTATTCCGGAAGAAGAAGCGTTCAGAAGATTGCAGAAACATATCTACGAAATATGGAAAGATGCCGACGAAAAGGGCGAAAGATATTTCCCGCACGAGTATATGTACAAAATGATCCTATCGGGTGTTCTTGAGCAGTATTACGAAATCCCGAGAGAGAATTCCTGGATGATCGCAGCAGCTGAGAGAAACCTTCCGATCGTGGTTCCAGGTTGGGAAGATTCTACAATGGGAAATATTTTCACGTCTTATTGTATCAAAGGAGATTTGAAGTTTTCAACTATGAAATCAGGAATCGAATATATGGCTTATCTGGCTGATTGGTATCCGAAAAATTCCGGTGGAAAAGGGGTAGGCTTCTTCCAGGTTGGCGGTGGAATTGCCGGCGATTTTCCAATTTGTGTGGTTCCGATGTTGTATCAGGATATGGAAATGCATGATATTCCGTTCTGGAGTTATTTCTGTCAGATCTCGGATTCTACGACTTCTTACGGATCCTATTCCGGAGCCGTTCCGAATGAGAAAATCACTTGGGGAAAATTAGATATTACGACACCGAAATTCATCGTGGAAAGTGATGCAACGATCTGTGCACCATTGATGTTCAGCTATATTTTGGAGAATTCTTAATTGAATTAATATAAATTTCAGATAAAAGGCTTCTTATGTAAGCCTTTTATTTTTTTTAGCTTTTGGAAAATCTCAACAAAAATAAATTTGATGCTCTCACGGGAATGCGCGCTGTTGCAGCGATCATGGTTTTTGTGTATCATAATCGCAAATATTGGCGTCATGATCTTCCTTTTGTGGTGATGCGTTTCATCAGCGAATGGCATATTGGTGTTACCATTTTCTTCGTTCTGAGTGGATTTTTGCTGGCTTACCGCTATGAAGAAAAGCCATTAGATTCTAAAAAATCATATTTAAAATATATTCTGCTTCGGATTGCAAGAATTTTTCCGCTGTACTGGATTTTGTTAAGTTGTTATTTCCTTGACAAGTCTTATTCTAAAGATCTTGATACTTATTTTTTACAATATTCACTTTTTTATTCTTTGTTTGAAGGATACTCAGTTTCAGGAATCGTTCAGGCATGGTCTCTAACCGTAGAATTTTTCTTTTATTTACTTTCTCCATTGTTGTTTCTTTTGTTGAAGAAAAGCTGGAAAAAATGTATTCTGTTTTTAATTGGATTCTTCCTTTTAGGTTGGTCGATTGGTTATGGACTTCACTGGTATAATGGAAATCCAAAAGGATTTTTGTATCCTTTAAAATTTATGGTGGGCAGCACATTTTTTGGTCGGAGTGCAGAGTTTTTCTTTGGGATGTTGCTTGCTTTCTTAATGAAAAAAGAAAAGGGAGTTCAGTTTTTAAAAAATCTGAAAAAGCCCACACTTGCTGGTGGAATCTCGATCTTTATACTCATTATTGCTATTGCTTTTTTTGCCAGAAATAATTTTGTTCATGGTGTAGAAAGATGGGAAGGAAGACTCATTCACGAGTTTCTTTTACCCGTTGCAATAGCAGTTTTCTTTTGGGGTTTGATGTCAGAAAAAACGATTATTTCAAAGTTGCTTTCTACAAGGTTTTTTATGCTTCTGGGCAATGCTTCATTTGTTTTCTATTTGATTCATCTGAGCTATTTCAATATGAAACTGAAATCTTACATTTATCTTCCTGACCGCAATTTTGTTTTATTGTGGATTTGTTCAATAATTATTTATCTGCTTATTGAAAAATCTTTGTATGAAGTTTGCAGAAAACTGATTTTTAAAATTAAATAGTTCCTGATATCAGTAATCATCTGTAAGAAAAATTTAATTCATCGAATTGATCACGACAAAATATCGGTACGCCAAGATTCCTTTTTGGATTTTGGTTAGTTTGGCAGGATCTTTATCGCTTAATTTGGGTAAAACAACTTTGTTGATTTTATTTAGAAATTTGAAAAATGACTTTTTCATAATATTAAATTTGAATTAAAAATACAAGTTTCAAACCAATCTTACAGCATCATCACATTTTCAATCTTCGCTACTCTTTGATAAATATCAATAACCTGATCTGCATCCATCACAAAGCATTGTAAAGAAACAGAAGTGTATTTTCCTTTGGAACTTTCTCTGTTTGATAAGGTGTATTTAAGCCCATCAAAAACCCGGATGATTTCCGTTATTTTTTCAGAGTCGCCGGGAACAATGAATTTAAAAAGATATTCTTCCGGAAAGTTGTGCTGCTGCTCCAGTTTTTCTTTAAGTGATTTGTAAAAATCTTCCTGATTATCGTGATTGCTTTCTATGATATTTGCCATCTTGCTTATATATGAATATTGAATTAATAAAAAATCTCCGTAAAAAAACGGAGATCAAAGTTAGTGATATTTATTTTTGTATTTAAGAAGGGTTTTCAGCGGTAGCATCCTGTGGCAACGAAACGTCATCCGGAGCTGATTCCAAAGCCTTATCCAGAGAGAATAGAGATTCATCCGATGCACTGTCTCCGCCGGCAATTTTTAATTTATCAATCAATTCAAGTGCTAATTTTTCTTCTTCAATTTGTTCTTTTACAAACCATTGCATAAAGTTCCAGGTGGCCCAGTCTTTTTCTTCGAAAGAGAGATTCACGATCTCATAGATAGCTGTTGTATTATCTACCTCATGTTCAAAAACTTTGTTAAAAGCGTCCGTCAGGTTTCGAGGATTTTCCGGTGGGGCAGGGATTGCTTCTACTCTTGCTTCGCCACCTCTGTCCAGAATATACCGCATAAACTTTATCATATGATTTCTTTCTTCTTGCGAGTGTCGGTATAAAAAATTAGCAATTCCTCCGTAGCCTTTTACGTCTGCCCAGCAACCGTATGAAAGAAAAATTTGCGAAGCGTGAGCCTCTTTTGTCATTTGTTTTATCAATGCTTCCTGCATTTGACCAGATAATCTATTCGTATTCATATTCCAAATATTTGTAATTGCTATAAATTTTAAAATTTTTATTGGCTCATTTTGAAGCAATAAGTTTTTATTTTTCTTAAAAAGACAAATATTGAGCCATAAATGGGGAATTTTTTTATTTGTATTTAATTAAAATAACTTGATATTTTGTTTTTATTAATTTGAAAATCAATATTTTATGCAATTGTTAATAAAAATTAACTTGATGTTAAAAATTTATATATATTCGGACTAAGAAAATAATACATAAGAATATTATGAGAAAAAATTATGTGAAATTACCATTGTTAATTGCCGCAATATATTTTGGAGGCAATTTACATGCTCAATCCACACAGGACACTGCCACTAAAGAAAACAAAATCGAGGAGGTAGTTGTGATTGGATATGGAACACAGAAAAAAGAGAATGTTACGGGAAGTATCGGTATTATAAGTGCCAAAGATTTGGCAGATAAACCGAATGCGAACCCCTTAAACTCTGTCCAAGGAAAACTTGCCGGAGTTAATGTCGTGACTTCTGGTACACCTGGAGGCTCTCCAAGGGTAGATATCAGAGGTATTGGTTCACTAACTGGTAATACGGTTTTTATCGTGGATGGAATGATAACGGAAGATATTTCTTTTCTTAATCCTCAGGATATAGAGTCTATGAGTGTTTTGAAAGATCCATCTTCTTTAGCGATTTTCGGAGCAAAAGCTGCAAATGGGGCTGTAATCATCAAAACTAAAAGCGGGAAAGGAAAGCCTGTCTTTAATGTTAATTCTTATTTAGGAATTAAGACTGTGACCAATGTTCCAAAAATGGTGAACGCCGACCAATATGTTGAATTGTACAATGAAAAATTGATGAATGATAATGGATCATCTGCGGGATCAATTAGTAGAGCAGATTTCCCTGCTGATACAGAATGGTTCAAAGAGATTTTCAGAACAAGCATTATTAATTCTAATGATTTCTCTGCATCAGGAAGTTTAGGAAAATTGAATTATTATGGTAGTGTAGGATATCTTCAGGATGAAGGTAATTTGGCTGCAGGGCAAGGAATCAATTCAGGCAGTGGTTTTAACAGATTTAATACAAAATTGAATCTTAGCTATAAAATTACTGACAATATCACAATTGGAGATAATTTCTCTTATTCCAAAACACGTACGGATACTGCTCAAAACCCTTTGTTAAATGCGCGTAATGCACCTCCATTATTCCCGGCAATGGATCCTGCAACAGGAAGTTACCAGTTTTTCAATGGATATTCCATCACGAATCCTAGAGCGCAACTGGATCTATTCAGATCACAGACAAGACAGGACAGAATGCTAAACAATGTTTGGGCAGAAATTAAGTTCTTGAAAGATTTCACTTTTAGAAGTAGTTATACTAGCGACAATTATAGTCCTAGTCAATATGAATATACACCTGCTATAACTTACACGCCGCAAGCTTCTATTTCTAATTTGGTAACTAGAAACAACAGATATAGAAACTATGTTTGGGATAATACCGTTAATTGGAGGAAGAGTTTTGGAAATCATAATCTAGAATTGTTGGCAGGTTTTTCAAGAGTTAGAGATTCCAGGTCAGAAGATTATTATTCTGCGAAAAATGTAAACTATGATGGTACAAATGGTTCATTGAATATTTTTAACGGAACAGATATATTACATTATAATACAACTTTAGTAGCTAAAGATGCTATTCCGGAAGTTACACAAAGCCAGTCAAGAATAGAATCTTTCTTTGGCAGAATCAATTATGATTATGAAGGGAAATACCTCTTGAATGCTTCTTTACGTAGGGACGCAACATCACAGGTTTCTAGCGATAGATATAAGACATTTCCTGCAGTAAGTATTGGTTGGGTTGTTTCTAAAGAAGGTTTCATGAGTGAACAGAATGTTTTTAATTTGTTAAAATTAAGAGCAAGCTACGGTGAATTAGGAAATCCAAATATCGGTAGAAAGTATGATAAAATCACATCGATAATAGGAGGTGCATATTATGGAAATACTGGTGCTCCTTCCCAAACTATCGATTTACTTGTTGATACTTCTATTGGTTGGGAAACTACAAAAGGATCAGATTTCGGTGTAGAAATGGCTTTGCTGAATAATAAACTGAAAATCGAAGGAACTTATTATAACAAAGAATCAAAAGATATTGTTTATGGTGTTTCTCAAGGAACTATTTCCGGAGCAAGTAATCCAAATAACTTTGTTACGAATGCTTACTCTTTTAGAAATAAAGGGTTCGAGGTTTCTGCAAACTATAATACCGATATCAGCGAGAGTGTAAAATTTGGATTCTATGGTAATTTCACATCACTTAAAAATGAAATTACAGATGTTTATGGTGGATCATTTTTAGAAACTGGAGCTAGCTTATTTGGTAATTCTATTGTTAGGTTACAAGCTGGACAAGCAGTTGGGTCATACTATGGGTATGAAGTAGCAGGTGTATTTCAAACTGATGCAGAAGCAGCAGCATCCGGTCAAACTGGAGCAAAAGCTGGTTGGTTTAAGTTTTCAGATCTAGATGGGAATGGCGTAATTGATACAAGAGATAAAACATTCTTAGGAAGTCCAATTCCAAAGGGAACTTACGGTTTTGGTCTTAACCTTAATGTTCATTCTATTGATTTTGGTATTGATTTCCAAGGTGTATTTGGTAACAAAATCTATAATTATAACAGAGAACAACGTTATGGAAATGAGAGCTGGGATCTTGATATGTACAATAACAGATGGCACGGTGAAGGAACTTCCAATACCAATTCTATGATCACCTCTAATCAATCTATTATTTTACCAAGTAGTTTTTATGTAGAAGATGGCAGTTACTTTAGAATTAGAAATATCCAGGTTGGTTATAACTTTTCAAAGACTATTGCGGAATCCTTATCTGTTAAAAAGTTTAGAATCTATCTAAGTGCACAAAATCCTTGGACTAGTTTCAAATATAATGGCTTCTCTCCGGAGATTATGAATACGGATAGAGTTCAGATGGGTATTGATAATAATATTTATCCTATTTCTGCGATTTATACAATGGGTATGAACTTAACATTTTAATTAGAAAATCATGAAAAAAATATTTTTAACACTATCTATATTTTCACTAATCGCAAGCTGTAGTGATGATTTTGTAGATATTAAAAACGAAGGAACTGTAGATGTAGAGGATTTCTTCAAAACAGAGTCTGATGCAATGCAGGCAACTAATGCTATTTACAGTTTCTTAAGAAGTTGGGAAAATACAGGTTTTCCTGCTCAATACGTATTTGGCGTAACAGGAGATGATGTTGAGAAAGGTTCCAATCCTGGAGATGCATCTTTTATCAATGCTTATGATAACTTTTCATTTACAATTAGTGATGATGGAGTTCACGGATATTGGACTGGACAGTGGCAGGCTGTACAAAGAGCTAATCAGGTGATTACAAATGTTCCAAATATCGATATGGATACAACGCTTAAAAACAGATTGGTTGCTGAGGCTAAAATGTTAAGAGCGTATTTCTATTTTAATTTGGTAAGAATCTATGGTGGTGTTCCAATCTTTGACGGTTTGCAAACCAATTACATACAGCCAAGAAATACGGCAGCAGAAGTATATGCCTTTATAGTTAAAGATTTGACAGAAGCCTCAGCCATATTGCCACAAACCTATCCTGCAGGTCAGGAAGGAAGAGTGACAAAAGGTGGTGCTTTGGGATTACTTTCAAAAGTTTATCTTTATATGAAGGATTATCAAAAAGCTTATGATACTTCTAATTTAGTAATCGGAATGGGGTATAAATTAGACCCTGATTTCAACCATTTATTCAGACCTGCAGGGGAGTTCGGGACAGAATCTGTTTTTGAAGTTAACTGCGGATGTTCTGCAGAGTTTGGAGGTAGTCAATATGCAGAAGTACAGGGTGTGAGAAATCAATTTGGATGGGGCTTTTTTACTCCCACTCAAGCTTTGGAAAATGCATTTGAACCAGGTGATGTGAGAAAAGAGTTATCAATTTTGAGAGAGGGCGAAACTACCCCAGAAGGTGATCTGATTAAAAAAGGAGATCCACAGGCAGGAAATTCTTGGAATCAAAAGGTATATGTGCCTACATCTCTTAACAATAATGCTTGTGGTTACGGTTCAATCCAAAATTTAAGAATTCTTAGATTTGCTGATATCCTTTTAATTAATGCAGAAGCAGCCAACGAATTAGGAAATACCTCTGCTGCCATTACCAACATTAATTTAGTGCGAAACAGAGCTCAGCTTGGTAATACAACTGCATCTGGTCAAGGCGCTCTCAGAACAGCAATATGGCAAGAAAGAAGAGTAGAATTGGCAATGGAAATGGATAGATTCCCAGATCTTGTAAGAACTGGCCAGGCTGCTACAGTATTAGGACCATTAGGGTTCAAAAGTGGCAAAAATGAATTGTTTCCAATTCCTTTGAGAGCAATTACCGATAGCAAAGGCGTTTTGACGCAAAACCCAGGTTACAATTAATAGTATTGTAATTAATATTAAAAAGAGGAGGATTTATTCTCCTCTTTTTTTAGATTAAATTTGAAAAATATTCTTTTAATGAAAAATATTGTAGCAAGAGTTTTTTTGGCATCTTTAGGATTATTTTCCTGCAAATCCTCACAATCATCAGAAAATCAGTCCGATAAAAATTCTGTTCAAAAAAGCCCCACAGACAACCAACTCATGGACAAAGTTCAAAGCGACGCCCTCAAATATTTTTGGGATTTTGCAGAACCAAAATCTATGCTGGGAAGAGAGCGCTATCACGAGGATAATATCTATCCCGACAATGACAAACACGTTGTGACAACCGGAGGTTCAGGCTTTGGATTGATGACAATTTTGGTTGGTGTCGACAGAAAATTTATTCCCCGTCAGGAAGCGGTCAGGAGATTAAATCATATTGCAGATTTTCTTGAAAAAGCAGACCGTTTTCACGGTGCCTGGTCGCATTGGATCAATGGCGAGACGGGCAAAGTTGTCCCGTTTGGTAAAAAAGATAACGGTGGAGATTTGGTGGAGACAGCATTCTTAACACAAGGAATCATTTGTGTCCGAGAATATTTTAAAAACGGAAATCCGGAAGAAAAAGCGCTTGCGGCAAAAATGGACAAACTCTGGAAAGGCGTAGAGTGGAATTGGTACACAAAAGGCGGACAAAAAGTTTTGTACTGGCATTGGTCTCCTACTTACGGCTGGGAAATGAATTTTCCGCTGGAAGGTTATAACGAGTGCCTGATAACTTATGTTTTAGCAGCATCTTCACCAGATTATTCCATAGATTCCGAAACCTATAACAAAGGCTGGACACGCAACGGAACTTATACAACCGACAAAACAAAATACGGACTGCCTCTCTACGTAAAACACAATTATGCAGAAGAATTTGGTGGTCCGCTATTCTGGTCGCAATATTCATATTTAGGCCTGGATCCAAGAGGGCTTTCGGATCAATATGTGAAAAGTTATTGGGATCTCAACCGGAATCAGGTTTTAATCGATTACAAATATTGTCTGGAAAATCCTTACAAATTCAAAGGCTATTCCGAGAAATATTGGGGACTCACCGCAGGTTATACCAGGAACAAAGATGGCTCAGTCGGTTACGCTGCTCATCAGCCTATGAAAGAGGATTTAGGTGTTATTGTCCCTACTGCCGCGCTCAGCTCTATGCCTTACACACCAAAAGAATCAACAGCTTTTCTAAGATTTTTATACGAAGAAAAACCAAAATTCATCGGACAGGCCGGCCCTTACGACGCTACATCCATCAATTATGACGATTGGACTACACCGCGATATCTCGCTATAGATCAAGGGACTATTGCGCCAATGATAGAGAATTACCGCTCCGGATTGTTATGGGATCTTTTCATGAATGCACCGGAGATCAGAAACGGACTCAAAAAAATCGGATTTAAGTCCACAGAACATAAGATTCAATAGTCAAAAAGTATTATCTTTAAACACTAAATTTTATTGTTTCATTTTGAGGCATTGAATGGTTTTTAGGAGCTTTATCCCGCTGTCGACTATATCTTTTTTGTTTCAGAACGTTTGTCGTTTTGATTAAAAACAGAAGTTACAACAAAAAAGGATGCCGCTACCATCGGGGCTATGGGTTTAGACATAAAATGAAATTTTCAACTCCTAAGAAGTGAAAACTATTTATTGGTTTTGCAGAAAATATATTTGAAGATTTATTTTAGATAGAGTTCTGTCGAGTTGAAAGATTTCTAAAAAACTGAATATAAAAATGCTCCATAGGAGCTTCCCGTTAATAGAAAGGTGAAAAGGCAATAATAAATGAAGCTCCGTAGGAGCGACCTGTTAAAAAAACCAATTCGAAAACGAAATAAAATGAATTTAAAACAAAAATTTCTTCCGTTTTTATTTTTAACAATTACTTCTTTAGCTGCAGCTCAGGAAATCAAATCCGAGTTCAATAAAGAAGTGAAAATCCAGAAAAAACTCTCATATATTCTGGATATTCCTCAAAATCAAAAATCCAAAATTCCGTTAATTGTATTCCTGCACGGTTCCGGAGAAAGAGGAAATAATTTGGAGATCGTAAAAGCGCACAGTCCGTTTACGTATAAGAATCTAATAAAAGAACTCGTTGCTATTTTAGCACCTCAATGTCCGGAAAATACCTGGTGGGACACAGATGCAATTTATTTTCTCATCAAAGAAATAGCAGAAAAATATAAAATTGATACAGACCGGATTTACCTCACAGGCTTATCAATGGGAGGCTGGGGAACTTTGAAACTGGCTGGTGAGCATCCCGAGATGTTTGCAGCCGTTGCAGCCGTCTGCGCACCAACAGACCGTGTAATGTTGGCAAACATTCAAAATTATAAAGATCTTAATATCAAATTATTCCAGGGCGGGATGGACGACATTGTTCTTCCGGAAAATGCCTTCAATTTCTACCAAAAACTACATCCGGTGAATCCAAAAGCAGAATTGACAATCTTCCCGAATGACAATCACAATTCCTGGGATTCTACCTACTCTGATCCTAAGTTGTACGAATGGATGTTTAGCCTAAAAAAAATAAATTAAATAAATTAAAATCGCCGTTGACAGAAGTTGAAACAATTAGGCGATTGCATAAGACTTTTAAAAAATAAAAAAATATCTACTTATGAAAAAGTTTGTAATCCTGGCTGCGTTGGCACTATCTCCGTATTTTCTGGCGCAGAACATTATAACAAAACCTGTTCAGTCGTATCAGTCGGCACAATATCAATCCAAGAAAAAAGCTTTTATTGATAATTTGATCTCCAAAATGACTTTGGATGAGAAAATTGGTCAGCTTAATCTTCCTGGAGCTGGTGATTTTACAACTGGTCAGGCTCAGAGTTCGGACATTGGTAAAAAAGTGGAAGAAGGCTTGGTTGGTGGATTATTCAATATCAAAGGTGTTGACAAGATCCGGGATGTTCAAAAAGTAGCAGTTGAAAAAAGCCGTCTCAAGATCCCAATGATCTTCGGTATGGATGTCATCCACGGTTACGAAACATCTTTTCCTATTCCTTTGGGATTAGCATCTTCGTGGGATATGGATTTGATTCAAAGATCTGCTCAGATTGCAGCTCAGGAATCTACCGCAGATGGTATCAACTGGACGTTCTCGCCAATGGTAGACATTGCCAGAGATCCAAGATGGGGCAGAGTTTCCGAAGGCTCTGGTGAAGATCCTTATTTAGGAAGCCAGATTGCAAAAGCAATGGTTTACGGATATCAGGGGGACGATCTTTCGAAGAAGAATACAATGCTGGCTTGTGTAAAACATTTTGCACTTTACGGTGCAGCAGAAGCTGGCAGAGATTACAATACAGTGGATATGAGTCATATACAAATGTATAATACCTATTTTCCACCTTACAAAGCAGCTGTTGAAGCTGGTGCCGGTTCTGTAATGGCTTCTTTTAATGAAGTGGACGGAATTCCTGCTACAGGAAACAAATGGCTGATGACCGATGTTCTCAGAAAACAATGGGATTTCAAAGGTTTTGTAGTGACGGATTACACCGGAATCAACGAAATGATTGACCACGGAATGGGAGACCTGAAACAAGTTTCTGCTTTGGCAATGAATGCTGGTGTGGATATGGATATGGTTGGTGAAGGATTTTTGAAAACTTTAAAGCAATCCATCACCGAAGGAAAAGTGACAGAACAAACTGTGACGGATGCTGCAAGAAGAATCCTGGAAGCCAAATATGACCTTGGTCTTTTTGATGATCCTTACAAATATACAGATTCCAAAAGAGCCCAGAAGGAGGTCTTCAGTCCAAAAAATTTAGAAGCAGCTAAAACGATCTCTTCTCAATCTATGGTTCTCCTGAAAAATGACAAGCAGGTTCTTCCGCTTAAAAAATCAGGAACTGTAGCAGTGATAGGTCCGTTGGGAGATAACGCTGTCAATATGCCGGGAACCTGGAGTGTTGCTGCAAAACACGCCAATTCTATCTCATTATTAAGAGGATTGAAAGAAACCGTTGGTAAAGACGTAAATTTTGTTTTTGCAAAAGGAAGCAACATTTATGAATCCGAAGCAATGGAGCAGAAGGCAGCAATATTCAACAAAACAACAGACAGAGACAATCGTCCTGCAGATCAGATCAGAAAAGAAGCTGTGGATATTGCAAATAAAGCAGATGTAATTGTTCTTGCAATTGGCGAAAGTGCTGAGATGAGTGGAGAATCGAGTTCCAGAACGGATATTGGTATTCCTGAAACTCAAAAAGAATTATTAAGAGAACTTAAAAAGACAGGCAAACCAATTGTTTTGGTTTTGTTTACGGGTCGTCCGTTGGTTCTTACAGAAGAATCACAATTAGCAGATGCTATTTTGAATGTTTGGTTCCCGGGAAGTATGGCCGGATATGCCGTTTCTGATGTGCTTTACGGAAAAGTAAATCCTTCCGCAAAATTACCAATGACGTTCCCAAGAAGTGTGGGACAAGTGCCGCTTTACTACAACGCCAAAAATACAGGTCGTCCGTTAAGCACAGAAAATACAGAAAAATGTACGTTTGAAAAATTCCGTTCCAATTATCTGGACGAATGTAACACGCCGCTTTATCCTTTTGGATTTGGATTGAGTTATACGACTTTTGGATATTCTGATGTTTCTGTAAGTAATGCAAAACCAGCAGGAAATACACCAATCGAAGCTACTGTAACGTTGACTAATAATGGTAAGTACGATGGAGCAGAAGTCGTTCAGCTGTACATCAGAGATTTGGTTGGAAGCATTACAAGACCGGTTAAAGAACTGAAAGGTTTCCAGAAAGTTTATCTGAAAGCTGGAGAAAGCAAAAAAGTGACTTTTAAGATCTCTCCGGAAGATCTTAAATTCTATAATAATCAATTGAAATATGATTGGGAAGCTGGTGATTTCGATATTATGATCGGAACCAATTCTCACGATGTAAAAACAACAAGAGTTAATTGGAGCAAATAAACTTCATTAAATAAATATCAAACAAAAGCCTTTCAGATAAAATTCTGAAAGGCTTTTTTATAAATTATCAGTCCGAAGCTCTCGAAAAATTCAAAGAATTGTCAGTCTGAAGTTCTCGAAGACTATTCCTTAATAATTTTCGTTGAAAGGATTTTGATATCATCTTTTTTAATAACCATAATATAATTTCCGGACTTCAAGCCAGAAACATCAATACTTTTATCCGACTCAGCAACAGATGTAGTCAGGATTAATCTTCCTGTAAGATCTACGATTTCTGCAGTCAGATTTTTATCATTAATATTTTTGATGTAAATGATATCTTTTGCAGGATTCGGCGTGATCTGGATTTGATCTGTGTTAATATCAGAAACAGCTAAAACATTGGATTTAACTTTAAAGATTTTACCATTTGCGGCTGCCACATAAAGCTGTTTGCTGTTATCTTCTCCGAAAGTCGTGAAATTGTTTCCGGAAAAAGCAGTCGTCCAGGTAATAGTCGTATTGTTTAGAATTCCGATTTGAGCTGAGCAATAATCTGCAAAAATATATTTCCCAACCAGATCCGGATAAAGACTTCCTCTGTAAACATAACCTCCGGTAATAGAACATTTTCCTCCGGAATGTGTGTAATCTACCACCGGAAAAGTCATTGTAGAAGCATTAGCGCAGCCAGATGTATTGTATGCACTATTTCCTTCATAACATCTCCATCCGTAATTTACACCCGGCGTGGTTGCAGAAACCCTGTTGATTTCTTCTATTAAATTCTGACCAACATCAGCAATCCAAATATTATTGGTTGTTCTGTCAAAAGAGTATTTCCACCCATTTCGGAGTCCGTAAGACCAGATTTCATCTGCGCCATCAATTCCCACAAAAGGATTAGTTGGAGGGATGTTGTATGCGTTTTGAGAATTGACATCTATTCTCAGCAATTTCCCCAAAAGTGAGTTTTTATTTTGTCCGTTGCCGTTTGGATCGCCGCCGCTTCCGCCATCACCGGTCGAGATCCAGAGATAGCCATCCGCCCCAAAATGAATACTGCCACCGTTGTGATTTTCAAAAGGTTTTGGGATTGATAACATGACTTTTTCAGTCGATGGATCTGCCGTGTTCGGGTTTGCAGAATTAGCCGTAAATCTCGAAACAGTAATCGTTCTTCCTGCTCTGTTATAATAGACATAGAAATAACGATTGGTAGAAAACTGCGGATCAAAAGCCAAACCCAAAAGTCCCATTTCTCCACTGAAATTAACTCTATCTGTGATATCCAGAAAGTTCGATGCTTCAATCGTTCCATTTGGATTCACGATTTTGACAAGTCCGGATTGATCCACAACAAACAACCGGTTGTCATTTGTTGGCGAAGCCGTAATTTCTGTAGGATTTGCAAGTGTTGCAAATTCTTCCAGTATGATTTGCTGAGCAGATATTCCCGATGTAAAAGCAAAGCTTAGAATGAGTAGTAATTTTCGCATAACTTATTATTTTTTAGATTATTAATAAACTTACCAAATTTGATGCCTTATAAAATCGGAAATTATTTAATTCTTAAAGAACCGGATTTTTAGGGTGTTTTTTTACGGAAAAATGAGATTTAATTTCAATATAAAAACTATAATGCACTTTTCTCATTTTCAAATTCTTATTTCCGCTATAAATCATTATATTTGCCGACTTAATTTATATATATCGTAAGAAAATGCAAGGAAAAGGACTCGTTACATTAGTTGCCATCGTTCTTGGATTAATTTGTCTCAATGAGCTTCTGCCTTCTTTCTATGCCAACAAAATAGAAAAAGAAGCAAAAGCTATTGCCGGCGAAAATCCAGTGAAATACAACGCTGAGATCGCAAGACTTTCTAAAGACACCCTTAATCTAGGTTTTACAAAACTGGATTATGCGTCTGCAAAACAGAAAGAAATGAAACTCGGATTGGATCTTAAAGGTGGTATCAACGTATTATTGGAGATCAACCAGAGAGATTTGGTAAATGATCTTAGTAATTACTCTACAAATGCTACTTTAATAGAAGCACTTAACAGAACAGACAAAGCACAGAAAAGCTCGAGTAAACAATACATCGAGGACTTTTTTACACAGTTTGATGCTGTTAACAAGGAAAAAGGAACTAACCTGAAACTTGCAGATCCTGAGATCTTCGGAAACACAAATCTTTCTGAAATCAAATATAACACGCCGGATGATCAGGTAAAAAATATTATCAGAAGAAAAATCGAAGTTTCTGTTGGAACTGCTTTTGAAGTTCTCAGAACACGTATCGACAAAATGGGTGTTACGCAGCCAAACGTTCAGAGAGTTCCCGGAACTGGAAGAATCCTTGTAGAAATGCCGGGAATCCAGGATAAAGACAGAGTTCTGAAAATGCTTCAGACTTCTGCAAAACTGCAATTTTGGGAAGTGCAGCTAGGGCAGGAAGTTTTACCTTATTTCTCAGAACTCAGCCAGTTGGTGAAAACCAAAGGAGATTCTATGGGAATTTCTAAATCTGTGAATCTTGTAAATCTTATCCAGCCAGGTTCTACTCCTGGAAATGCTGTTGCCAATGTAAAATTATCTGATACAGCAGTTGTAAATAAATTACTTAACAGCGATGCAGCGATCAAAGCAAGACCTGTTAACTTGAAATATACCCAATTTATGTGGGGTTACAAACCAGAATCTAATACTTCCAACAGTCTTTTGTTATATGCAATCCGGGGGAATATTACTCAAAAAGCACCAGTTGACGGTGCTGTAGAATCTGCAAACATCAATTATGACCAATTGGGACGTATTGTTGTGGATATGCAGATGGATTCTCAGGGCGCACGTGATTGGAAAGCAATGACGGAGAAAAACAAAGGAAAAGTAGTAGCTGTAACTTTGGACAACAGAGTTTATACGGCGCCTTCCGTGAATGATGTGATCCCTAACGGTAGAACCCAGATCTCAGGAAACTTTACTCAAGTAGAGGCTAAAGATCTTGTGGATGTTTTAGGAGCCGGTAAATTGCCTGCAGGTGCAAAAATTGTACAGGCAGACGTTGTAGGACCTTCATTGGGAGCAGAATCCATCAATGACGGTATTATGTCTTTCCTTATTGCATTTGCAGTAATCATCGTTTACATTGTATTCTATTATGGTGGTGCCGGTGTCTATGCAGTTATTGCAATGATAGTCAACTTATTCTACATTTTCGGAATAATGGATTCTATCGATGCTACATTGACACTTCCTGGTATCGCTGGTATCGTATTGTCAATGGCGATGGCGGTGGATGCGAACGTTATCATCTACGAAAGGACAAAAGAAGAACTATTCCGAGGGAAAAGTATTCTTGAAGCTTATAAAGACGGTTTCAAACACGCTATTTCTGCGATTATCGATGGTCACCTTACAACCTTGATCACGGCGATTATCCTTTATGTTTTCGGAACAGGACCTATCAAAGGGTTTGCGGTAACGTTGATCATTGGTTTGATTATGACATTATTCACTTCTGTATTATTGTCAAGAGTAATGATCTTCAGCAGACTTGAAAAAGGAAAATCTCTTTCTGTCTGGACTGCGCCGACTAAGAATCTTTTCAGAAATACTTGGATCGATTTCATCGGAAAAAGAAAATATGCTTATTATTTCTCAGGAATATTAATGGTGATTTCAATTGCTTCTATCGCAATTAATGGTTTCAAATACGGTATCGATTTTACAGGTGGACGTAACTATGTTGTAAGATTCGAAAAACCGGTTGATGCAAGCAAAATAGAAGAGAATATTGCCAAGTTGATGCAGACCAATGATGGTAAAAATAACTCCATCGAAGCTAAAACTTTTGGGAACTCATCTCAATTAAAAATCACAACAGATTATTTGATCGATGACGAATCTCTTGCAGCTGACCAGACTGTAGAACAGAAAATATACGATGGACTTAAAAATGAATTGCCGGCTGGTATGTCTCTGGCAGATTTCAAGGCAGCAGATAAAGGCCACGCAGGCATTGTTTCTTCTACAAAAGTAGGACCTACGGTGGCAGACGACATCACAACGCACGGTATTCTAGCCGTTGTTGCATCGTTGATCGGTATCTTTATTTATATCCTCGTCAGATTTGACAAATGGCAGTTCTCTCTTGGAGCGGTTGCCGGATTGTTCCACGATACGGTGGTGATCCTTGGTGTTTACTCATTATTCTATAAAATTATGCCGTTCAATATGGAGATCAATCAGGATTTCATTGCTGCGATCCTTACGGTAATCGGATATTCCATCAATGATACGGTGATCATTTTCGACAGAATTAGAGAATACCTGCGTGAGAAAAAAGCATTGACACTTGCAGGATTGTTTGATGACTCCATCTCCAGTACAATCGGTAGAACCTTCAATACCTCCTTCACTACAATTTTGGTGATCCTTGCGATCTTCATCTTTGGTGGAGATAACCTGAGAGGTTTTATGTTCTGTCTATTGCTTGGTATTGGATTTGGAACTTATTCATCCATTTTTATCGCATCGGCTACGGCTTATGACTTCCTTAGAGGTAAGAAAAAAGAGGACAAGGTAACTGGTAAATCTTCATCAGATCAACTGGCAACCGCAAAATAGTTTTCTTAAAAATATATTATAAAAGCTCTCAAGAAATTGAGAGCTTTTTTTGTTACTTGATTATGATTAGATTTTTAACGAGGTTTTATCATTCCGTAGGAATCTCGACAGCAAAGTTTAAGTTGGCTGCGTCGAATGACTTTGCAAGATTTCCTGCGGAATGACATGCAGAATGTTAAACCGTAACATTGAATAAAAACCTTAAAATAAAAATCCTGCAGACCAGAGATCTGCAGGATAAAGGTTGGACTAATTAGTAACCAACAAAACACAATGCCAAAGAATCTGCCAACCTTTTTTATGATTCAACGGGCGGTGGTGCAACTTCCGGCAAACTGCTTGGGGTGTCGTAGATGATGTAGTCGTTATATTTTGCCTCATCAGTTTCATAGAAAATATCCTGTCCGATACCTGCATATTTTGTAAGCAATCTGTAGAGGATGTTCAGTACTTCTATACGGTCTTCGGTTGCCACATCTCTGTCGGATATGCCTTTGGCTTGCGCATCTATAGCAAGATCCAGCGTATCTTTCTGTGATGTAAGAGTTGTGATTTTCGCAGCGGTTAGGCCCTCGGAAGCAAGATTCGTAAGGTATTTGGCGGCAGTTACGGACATAATCTTGGCATTGCGCACCAGCTCAGAATCACTTTGGCGGCTCACATCCGATGCGCCAAACTCTTTATGCTTGGCACTGCCAAATCCAAAAACATTTTCTGCCATATTCAGGATGGTGCGCATTGTTTTTTCGAGGGCACTTCGGGCAGCCTCTTTCTTGGTAGTAAGATCTATTTTGATGGCTTCCAACTGTTCGTCGGATGGGAAATTGTCTACGGCATTGCGTGCATTTGTAAACTCGGTCTTCTTGGCTGGCGTGTAACCCCGATCTGTGAATTCTGCGATGTCACGATCTAATAGGTTAATAAATTCGTCGGCTTTTTGTTTCAAGACGGCGTCGGTGAGATGAAACTCCCGGATTACAGGATCTTTTTTCATTATGTAATCATTTGTTGTTTGTCCTTCGAAAATATAAAAATATTCTTATATATCAGTAATTTATAGAATTTTATTTTAAAAATGATCGTAACCGCCTCATTGATAGTGAATTTGCCTCGTTGTAATGAATCAACGGCTCATCGTAATGCTTCATTGGCACATCGTAATGAATCACTTGCTTATTGTAATGAATCAGCGCCCCATCGTAATGCTTCAACGCTCCATTGTAATGAATCAAAGATCCAATGAAGTGAATCATCTTTCCTTTGTAATGAATCAATGGCAATACGTAGTATGTTTTTGCGGATTTTGAATATTTTAATAAAAACAGACATTGGTGGTGTCTGTTTTTGGTTTGTGTTCAGTTTATTGTCGGAAGGTTTATTGTTTTGTAAGCGTCCAATCGCCTGCGAGACTGCCATTTTTCCAAGTCCCTTTTCTGGTGTTGAGGCTTCCGTACATAGTGAAAATAGGTGTTTCGGAAATGACTGGCGTCAAAGCACCATCATCCATCACAAATCCGAGAACCATATCATTATTTGGTCCGTAGGTTCCGGTGATGTTTCCGCTTTTTGAAACGGAGATGATGAGGTTTCCGTTACCTTGTCCTGTGTAGCTTCCTACCCATTTTCCCATATACCGAGAGGTGTAGTTTTCCTGTTCTTTCTTTTCCCAATAGTTGTCAGAGATTCTTTCACAAGAGATGAAAGTGCAGGATAGGATAAGAAGTGAGAGGATGGTTTTTGTTTTCATTGGTTGTTTGGTTTTGGTAAATTTAATGAAAAAACAGACGGGTTGAGTGTCTGTTTTTTTGTAAGGGTACGAGCAAGATGCTCGCACCAGCGGGGAAGATTACAGTTTTTCTATTTTTGTAGGACAGAATAATGTGATTTCTAACAAATTATTAAACTCATAATTTAATGATAGATATTCTTCGATGTGTTTTTTAGCAGTATTAAGTAGAGAGATTTGTTTGAAGCCAATTATAACGTGAAATTTTATATTTTCAAGATTTGAAATTTTATAAATTCCATTACTAATATTTTGTTTTTTATGTGGAATTAATCTTTCCTTTAATTTTTTCAGGTCACACAAAACTTTTGACTTTAAGCCTAATCCTTTTCGTATAAACTTAATTTCAATACCTATGATTTCTCCGTCATAAAAATAACCTTTATGAGGGTATTCAAAATTATAATAGAGCTTGTTTATTTCATCAAATTCCTCAACCAATAATTTTTCCTCATCTATTATTGTTAAATCAACTTCATACCCACTTTTTCTATCACTCTTAAACCAAGTTATTTGAGAATGAACTGGTAATTTTTTTGTTTTACAGTAAAAGAAAAGTAAATTTTCTAAATCACCTTCTGTAAGTATTGATTTGGACGAAGATTGATAACCTCTTATTAAATCATTAATTGATTCTTTTAATTTTTTATTCCAAATTTCTATTAACATATTGTTTGGTTTTAATTACAAATTAATTATTTAATAATAACATTTTGCTAAAGTTGTAATATTAATCATTTTATTATAATTTCTATCAACTAAACATCTGTTCGAGTTGAGAAATAAGATTTTTGTAATAGAAGGTATATATTTCTCAAATCAAAAAAATACTATCTTCGCAAGCATGAAAACAAATCAAAAATCTGCCGCTATTGGTTTCATTTTTATCACCCTTCTGATCGATATCACAGGCTGGGGAATCATCATTCCCGTGGTCCCGAAACTGATAGAAGAACTGATCCACGCAGATATCAGCGAGGCAGCGAAGTATGGCGGCTGGCTTAGTTTTGCCTACGCCTTTATCCAATTTGTTTTCTCGCCATTGGTAGGAAATCTGAGTGATAAATACGGACGGCGACCAATCATTTTACTTTCACTTTTTGGGTTTTCCATAGACTATATTTTCCTCGCTTTGGCACCAAGTATCTGGTGGCTTTTCGTCGGGAGAGTCATTGCAGGCATTACGGGTGCCAGCGTCACAACTGCCAGTGCATACATTGCAGATATCTCTACGGATGAAGACCGGGCAAAGAATTTTGGGTTGATAGGGGCAGCTTTTGGATTGGGCTTTATCATCGGTCCTGTTTTGGGTGGTATTTTAGGACATTATGGTGCCAGAGTTCCGTTTTATGCAGCGGCGGTTTTGTGTATGATCAATTTTATTTATGGCTATTTTATCCTTCCGGAAAGTCTTTCCAAAGAAAACCGAAGAGAGTTCAGTTGGAAAAGGGCAAACCCGATTGGCTCTTTCAAATTCCTGAAAAAACATCCCGAGATTGCAGGTCTTACAACGGCTTTGATCTTAATATATATCGGCGGTCACGCCGTACAAAGCAACTGGAGTTTCTACACGATGTATAGATTTAGCTGGGATGAGCGGATGGTTGGGATATCTCTTGGGGTCGTTGGCTTGCTGGTTGGTTTGGTGCAGGGTGTGCTGATCCGGTGGATCAATCCAAAGATTGGTGATCAGAAAAGCATCTTTTTCGGGCTGATGCTTTATGCATTCGGAATGCTTCTATACGCATTTGCTACGGAAGGCTGGATGATGCTGGTTTTCACAATTCCTTACTGTTTAGGAGGTATCTGTGGTCCGGCGTTGCAGTCAATCATCACTAAAAATATCCCGTCTAATGAACAGGGCGAATTGCAAGGTGCGCTGACAAGTCTGATGAGCGCAACGTCAATCATCGGCCCGCCATTGATGACGAATCTGTTTTATTATTTCACGCACAAAGACGCACCGTTTCTGTTTCCGGGAGCACCGTTTTTCTTGGCCTTCTTATTGTTTATTGCAAGTATGTATTTTGTTTATACTAATTTTAAAGGGAAGGAGGAAAGTTGATAAGTGGGAGAATTTTGAGACTCTAACTTCTAACCTTTTTATGATAAAATTATGATTCACAAATGTCTGTTAGATTTATAAACTTTCTTAATTTTGCAATATGGAATTGAGTATTGGTGAAATGCTGATGATTGCGCTGGCAATTGTCGTTTTGTTCGGTCCAGATAAGTTACCCGAGATCGCAAGAGGTCTTGGAGAAGGTGTGCGCAAGATGCGCGGTGCTGTGGATGATATCAAAACCGAAATTATGAAGGAAGCAGATAATCCTTTGTCCGAGATCAAAAAAGAGATCGATAATGTAAAAAAATCTGCTCAAGATTACAATCCGCTCGCTAATAATTCTCTTCCAACTACTGAGGAAAAGCCTAAGATAGACCTTTCCAAAGACGACTCTTACGAAGGACCTGTAAGCCGATAATCTATGAACGGACTGATAGAAAAAGACCAGCAGCTTCTTCTTTTCCTTAATGGATTAGGTAATACGACCTTCGATCCTTTTTGGCTCACGGTTACCGGAAAGTGGTTTTGGGTTCCGTTTTATGCCATTTTACTTTATTTACTTTACAAAAGTTTCCCGCTTAAGAAATTACTTTTTGTTTTAATTTTCATCACGATCGGCATTACAATTTCTGATCAGCTGGCCGGAATTTTCAAACACGGCATAGAAAGATTGCGGCCTTGCCACACAGAATCATTGATTCCACATATGCGAATGGTGATTTGTGGTGGTAACCACGGATTTTATTCCTCTCATTCTTCCAACTCTTTTTTCCTGTTCACTTTTCTGACGATTATGATTGGTAAAAAGTACAAATATCTGCCATACATTTTATTTGTCTGGGCAAGTATCGTTTCATACAGCCGCATCTATCTGGGTGTTCATTTCCCGTTGGATATTGCATTTGGTGCAGCGGTTGGATTCCTTCTGGGTGGTCTTTTAGCGGAACTTGCCCGCAGAGTTGTGAATAAACAATCGGTACAATAATAAAAAAAGCCGATTTCCCATTGGATCAGAAAATTACTCAGAAGTTTTACGGATTAGATAATTTGCGGGCGTTCGCAATTATTTTTGTTTTCCTGTTTCATTATTTTATTCTGAGTGGAGGCGAGCCAAAATGGCTTCCCGATGTAGCATCATTTGGCTGGACAGGTGTGGATCTGTTTTTCGTCCTGAGCGGATTTCTGATTTCGTCCCAGTTGTTTCAGGAGATTAAAACCGAGCATAAAATTTCATTAAGAAACTTCTTTCTCAAAAGAGTTTTCAGGATTCTTCCGGCTTATTTATTCACTGTCGGATTATATTTCTTCCTGCCATTTTTTCGTGAAAAAGAAAGCCTGCCGCCGCTTTGGAAATTCCTGACTTTTACTCAGAATCTTGGTCTTAATTTGAAAGATGAAGGGACGTTTTCGCATTGCTGGTCACTTTGTGTAGAAGAACATTTCTATTTATTTCTGCCATTAATCCTGACTTTTATCCTATCTGAAAAATGGATGAAAAGATCTTATTTGGTTCTGGTTTTATTTTTTATTTTCGGCATTGCCGTAAGAATTTACAGTTATAATAGTTTGTATTTACCGGAAATTGATGATGAAAATAATTGGCTTTATTGGTACAAATATATTTATTATCCGACATATACACGTTTGGATGGGCTATTAACCGGCGTTTTGATTGCAGGGCTTTATCATTTTTATTCAAAAATCTGGGCTAAGATTTCTCCTTTTGGAAATCTGATCTTGTTCTTTGGATTAATGATTCTTGTGTCTGCTTATTTCTTATGTGAAGATCAGATGACTTTTAATGCCTCGGTTTTTGGGTTTTCTCTTGTTGCTTTGGGTTACGGGTTTTTAGTTTTAGGCGCTATTTGTCCAACCAGTTTTTTATTCAAATGGAATTCTAAAATTCTGACGAAAATAGCAGTTCTTTCTTACGCCATCTATTTAACGCACAAAGGAATTATTCATCTGACAAATCAGTTGTTGGAAAAGTATGCAATTGATAGCAATCTGATGCTTGTGATTTGTGTAATCACTTGTGTTGGTTTTGCTCAGATTGTTCATTCGGTTGTTGAGAAACCATTTATGAAAGTGAGGAAGAGATTTGTTAAATAGATTTTTTAATCGTTATGATAAGGTTTCCCTTGCAAGATGGTCGCTGCCCTGTAAATCTGTTCCACAAAAAATAATCGAATCATCTGATGTGTGAATGTCATTTTGGATAAAGAGATTTTCTCATTGGATCTTTGATAGATTTCCTCAGAAAAACCATAAGCACCACCAACAAGGAAATTAATTTTCTTCACAGAACTTCCCATCCAAAAATCAATTTTTTCGGATAATTGCCTGCTGGTAAACTGTTTTCCCTTTTCGTCCAGAAGAATGACTAGTTCAGGAGATTCGATCTGGTTCAGGAATAGTTTTGCTTCTTCCTTTTTCAATTGATCGGGTGTCAGGTTTTTTGCATTCTTAATATCCGGGATTTCGATGAGTTCAAAATTCCAGTGTTTCGGGATTCTTGGGAGATAATATTTGATGAGAGAGATGATTTCTTTGTCATCTGTTTTCCCAATGCAGATCAAATTAATACGCATTTACTATATTTGTCTGGCAAAGATAAATGAATGGCTAAAAAATTACAGCGTTTTTTTCTGAAGATCAAAAACTTTTTCGACGGAATCCATATTCCGGTTTTGGGAATTTCTCTTTGGAGAATGTTCAGGATCTATTCGGATGCGATTTTCAAAAATCCATTGGGAAGGCAGGCTGCCAGTATTTCCTGGAATTTTTTCCTGAGTCTTTTCCCGATGATTCTTTTCTTCTTGTCGGTTTTGCCATATATGCCGCACTACGATAAGCTTCAGTTTTATATTTTTGAGGTATTGATGCCCCGTATTTTCCCTTCTCACATGCAGAGTGATGTTACGAGTTATATTCAGGAAAATATCATCCCGAATATGAAATCGATTAGTAATCTGACCATCTTATTATCCTTCGTTTTTGCGACCAATGGCTGTTTTACATTGATCAACGGATTCAACAGGAATACTGAACTGCAACGAGGCTTTGTAAAAGAATATCTTTTGGCAATGCTGGTTACCATCTGTTTCCTGACGCTCGTTTGTTTGTCAATTTTCGGAATCTATTATAGTGAGGTTGTTTTAAAACTTTACACTCCGACTTACGACATCGGTTGGTTTACCAAGAATTTGACAAAGATTATCAGTTTCGTTTCCTTCCCGCTGTTTTATTTTGCCTTGCTGACGCTTTTTTATTGGGTTGGATGTCTCAAAATCACGAGAATAAGAGAAGCTTTTCCGGGCGCAGTTTTGACTACTATTTTGTTTGTTTTACTGACTTACCTGTTTGCGATTTATGTTGCTAATATTGCCAGATATAATGTGCTTTACGGTTCTATCGGATCCATTATTTTGGTAATGGTTTGGGTGAATGTGAATGTATTTTTGGTATTAATGGGAAATGAACTTAATCTGGCTATCAAGAAAGTGAAGCTGGAAAAGATCGTTAGGGATGAGATGAGAACCATCAATGAGTTGTAATTTAAAATCTCAAAATTGTTATCCGAATCCAAAAATCCTTATATTTACAATACTTAAAAGAAACTAACACTAAAATATAAAATTATGGCAAAAAGTCAGGACGCTAAAAAAACGACAAAAAAAGAGCCTCTTAAAACTCCAAAAGAAAAAAAGGAAGCCAAAAGAGATAAAAAAAATGCTTCTAAAAGAGATTAGAATAACTACAAGCCTTTCAATAATTAATTGAAAGGTTTTTCTTTAGTTCTTAAAACAAAATAACCTACAATTCCAGATAAAACTGACCCAATCAAAATACTAATTTTCGAGATATTCTGAATTTCGATTTCATCAGGAAAAGCTAAAAGTGAAACAAAAATCGACATTGTAAAACCAATCCCTGCAAGAAATCCTACACCCATCATTTCCCGCCAACCGGAAAAAGCCGGTAATTCTGCCCACCTTAATTTGATCGAAATCCAGGAAAAAAGGTTAATGCCGACTACTTTTCCGACAAATAATCCGCCAATAATTCCTAAACTCAATGGATTAATAAAGCCTTCGAAAATCTCTTTCTGAAAGGTGATATTCGTATTCGCTAAAGCAAATAATGGCATAATGATAAAACTAACCGGAATATGAAGTTTCTCTTCTAGCTTTTCCAAAGGAGAAATTTCGGTTTCAGAAATATTAGTCGGAATAGTAAATGCCAGAATCACCCCTGCAATCGTTGCATGAATACCGGAATGGTGCATAAAATACCAAAGAAATAATCCCGGAATTAAATAGAAAATCAAATTCTTAACGCCGGATTTATTTAGAATAATCAGTAAAATAGTTATAGCAGAACAAATTCCTAAAGACAGCCAATCGATTTGATCGGTGTAAAAGATAGCGATAACCAAAATTGCTCCCAGATCATCTACAATTGCCAATGCACTTAGAAATATTTTTAAAGAATTTGGGACACTTTTTCCAAGCAAAGAAATGATTGCGAGAGAAAATGCAATATCCGTTGCCATCGGGATTGCCCAGCCATTTTTGTAATCTGTATCATAATTGAAACTGAAATAAATAAGTGCCGGAATCAGCATCCCGCCAACTGCTGCGATAATCGGAAGACTTGCTTTTTTGATGTCGGATAATTCACCTTCCAGCAATTCACGTTTGATTTCCAATCCAACCAAGAGAAAGAAAACCGCCATCAATCCATCATTGATCCAGACCGAAACCGAATAATCAAGATGAATGGATCTGAAACCAAATTTTGAATCTAAAAAGTTCTGAAAATCTGTTGATAACGAGCTGTTTGCGATCAACAAAGAAATCAAAACAAAAAGAATCAGAACAATTCCGGAGCTTTTGCTGTTATGAATAAATTGCTGAAAGTATTTTGATAGCTCCATTTATTATACCCGTTTTACTTTCGAAACACCATTGATATTTTTCAGTTGTTTGAAAGTTTCTTCCAGCTGGCTTTTGTTCTTGACTTCTAGGTTGATATTTCCTGTGAAAATACCGTCGTTGGAGGCAATGCTCATGCTTTTCATATCCATATTCATCGATCCGCTTATGACCGCCGTAATGTCGTTGATCATTCCGATTCTGTCAATTCCTTCGATCTCTATTTTGATTCTGTTTTTGAAACTTTCCGCATTTACCCATTTCGCCTGAAGAACCCGGTAATCGTAATTTGCTCTCAGATTGATAGCATTCGGACAGCTGTCACTATGGATTTTGATACCGTCCGAAATGGTAATGAATCCGAAAATTTTGTCTCCAGGAATTACTGTACAGCATTTTGCGAAAGAATAATTGAGTTTTTCCTCATCCTTTCCAAAGACAATCATATCCAGATTAGAATCTACTTTTTCAACATATTCCTCTTTGTTGGATTTTCGGAAACGCTGGAAGATATTGCTGAGAATGCTTTTTCCGTCTGCATATCGTTTGATGTCGCCGATATCGAAAGTCCCGTTTTGAAAACCAAGGAAAAGATCCTGAGACGTTTTCAGATTCAGGAATTTTTGCAGCGCATTGATTTCCTCATCATTGAAATTCAGTTTTGCGTGCCGCATTTTTCTTTGCAGAATTTCCTTGCCTTCGATCGTATGCGAATTTTTCTCAGAATTAAGAATGTTCTTGATTTTGGATTTGGCTTTGGAAGTCACTACAAATTCCAGCCAGTCTGCTTTCGGTTTTTGATTCTGAGAAGAAAGAATGTCGATCTGGTCGCCGTTTTGAAGGACATAACTTATCGGAACCAATTTTCCGTTGATTTTCGCTCCAAGACATTTCATCCCAAGATCCGAGTGTACGGAAAATGCAAAATCTAAAGCGGTTGCGCCGGTTGGCAAAATCTTGATTTCGCCTTTTGGAGTAAAAACAAAAACTTCCTTAGAATAAAGATTTAATTTAATATTATCAAGAAGTTCAGATGTGCTCAGATTCTGCTGCTGTTCTAGAACATCACGAATTTCCGTTACCCAATTTTCAAATCGTTGATCGTCATTATTTTTGCGGTAACCTTCTTTATATTTGTAATGAGCCGCCACTCCTTTTTCTGCAATTTCGTTCATCCTTTCGGAGCGGATCTGCACTTCGATCCATTTTTTATCAGGACCCATCACGGTGAGATGAAGACTTTCGTAGCCGGTAGATCTTGGCTGAGAAATCCAGTCACGCATTCGGGAAGGATTACTTTGATAGAGATCTGTAACAATAGAATAGATCTTCCAGGCCAGGAATTTTTCATTTCGAGGATCGGATTTATAAATAATTCTAATGGCGTAATTATCATAAACTTCCTCAAAAGTTACATTTTGCTTCTGCATTTTACGATAAATGGAACTAATGGCTTTTGCACGACCTTTTATTGTAAAATTGAGATTTTCTTCTTTCAGCTGTTCAGAAACTTCTTTGGTGAATTCCTCTACATATTTTTCACGGACTTCTTTTGCCGTTTCTAATTTGTTTAGAATCTCATTATAGACATCAGGGTTGTTATATTTCAGAGAAAGATCTTCAAGTTCAGATTTGATAGAGTAAAGTCCGAATCTATGTGCAAGCGGTGCGTAGATATAAGATGTTTCCGAGGCTATCTTTTTCTGCTTTGCCGGATGCATGCTGTCCAGCGTCCTCATATTGTGCAGGCGGTCTGCGATTTTTATGAGAATTACCCGGAAATCTTCGGAAAGTGTGAGGAGTAATTTTCTGTAATTCTCCGATTGTACAGAGATATTCTGCTGGTTCATTACGGAGATCTTTGTCAGGCCGTTTACAATATCCGCAATGGTTTTCCCGAATATTTTACTAAGATCTTCGTAAGTATATTCAGAATCTTCAATAACATCATGGAGTAGGGCGCAGGCAATACTTGTTGCTCCCAGACCGACTTCATTTGCCACGATCTTTGCTACTTCTATCGGATGATAGATGTATGGTTCACCGGTTTTTCTGCGCTGATCTTTGTGCGCATCCAGAGCAATATCAAAGGCTTTTCTGATAAGCTTGTTCTGCTCCTCGTCCAGAGTCCGGTAGGTGTTGGTAATGAGGTCTTTATATCGGGCAAGGATTTCCTTGTTTTCTTTTTCTAAATCGTAGATCATCGGCTGGTGTTATCTCTAAACGAATATATGAAAAATTAAGACCATTATCAAGAGATATTTGAATAGTTGTGATAAAATTTTTCAGTAATATTTCCTGAGTAAAATAGTATTGCTTGTATTTATTTTCATAAAAATTAATAATATGCCATAATATTTATAGGGTATTAATTAAAAATAATATAAATAATTATGATTATACCCTTATAAATTTATATATTAGTTCTAATAATTTAAAAACTAATGTATGACTGGAGATTTACTGAATCATTATCGACCTTTGGAAAATGTTTTTGATGAGATGATGTCCGATCAGTTTGTCAGAAATCATTATCAGGAATTCATTAGTTCTTTTGAGAAACTGGGTATTTGGGAAATGGATCAGAAAAGTGAACTGGCCAAAAAACTTTTTATGACCCAAGGCATCACTTTCACCGTTTATAATGATGGAGAAGGGATCGAGAAAATATTCCCTTTCGATATTGTTCCGAGAATTATTCAGTCTGCAGAATGGGATTTTATAGAAAAAGGAATCAAGCAACGGTTGAAAGCGCTAAACATCTTTTTGAAAGATGTCTATCATCAGCAATTCATTTTGAAAGATGAGATCATTCCTTCGTCTTTGATATATAGTTGTCCCAATTATCTTCGGGAAATGATCAATGTGGATGTTCCGTTTGATATTTATACGCACATCAGCGGAATCGATCTTATCAGGGATCACGACGGGAGTTATTATGTTTTGGAAGACAATCTGCGAACGCCCTCTGGTGTAAGTTATATGCTGGAAAACCGCAAAATGAGTTACCGTCTTTTCCCCAATATTTTACCGAACATCAAAGTAAAACAAGTCAATACTTATCCTGATCTGCTCATTAAAAATCTTTTATCCCTCGGAAGACAAATTAGTGCAAAACCTAATGTAGTTCTTCTCACACCGGGGATTTATAATTCAGCTTATTTTGAACATACAACGCTTGCAAGATTAATGGGAATCGAGTTGGTGGAAGGTCGCGACCTTGTGATTCAGAATCATATGGTTTATATGAAAACAACCAAAGGTCTCAAAAAAGTGGATGTGATCTATCGTCGGGTTGATGATGAGTTTCTGGATCCGCTGGTCTTTCATAAAACGAGTGTTTTGGGTGTGCCGGGTTTGTATCACGCATATAGAAAGGGAAACGTAATTATTACAAACGCAATGGGAAATGGTGTAGCAGACGATAAAGCTATTTATTCTTACGTTCCGGATATGATCCGCTATTATCTTGGCGAAGAACCTATTCTGAAAAGCGTCCCGACTTACCGGATGGAAAATATGGATGAGAGAAAATTCACCATCGATAATATGAATAAAATGGTAGTCAAAAAAACCAACGAAAGTGGCGGTTATGGAATGCTTATTGGCGATGTGGCAACCGATGAAGAAATTGCAGAATTTACCAAACAGATCAACCAAAATCCTAGGAATTATATAGCTCAGCCTATTATCAAATTATCAACTTCGCCTTGTTATATCAATGGCGTTTTGCAGCCGAGAAGAGTAGATCTGCGTCCTTTTGCTTTGTACGGACCAGACGGAATTGATATCGTTCCGGGTGGTTTGACAAGAGTAGCAATGAAAGAAGGTTCCATTGTCGTGAATTCTTCACAGGGTGGCGGAAGCAAAGATACCTGGGTAGTGGACTAATTATAAATGATGAAAAATCTAAAAACCAAAAACCATCAACCAAAAACTAAGACAAAATGTTAAGTAGAGTTGCAGAGAATATCTTCTGGATGAGCCGTTACATGGAACGGTCCAATTTTCAGATCAAAGTTTTCCATACCCGATATATAGCCTATCAGGACGGTGCTTCCACAGAGAGCTGGGAGAATTTTTGTGATGAATATCAGATCAAAGTAGAGGATGATGATCATAGTTTTGGAAACCTGCTTTCCAAAGCACTTTTTGATATCGAAAATGATTCTTCTATCGCCAATAATATCTTCAGAGCGCGGGAAAATGCCAGAAGTGCGCAGGATCATATCAACAAGGATGTCTGGCAATGTCTTAATGATTTTCACCATCAGATGAAAGACAAAAGTCTGATCCGTCAGGCAAAATATGGAGACCCGATCAGTGTTTTCGACGCTTTGGTAAAACAGGCAATGGTCTATTATGGCGTAATCGATAATTCTGTAGCAAGAGATTTTGGCTACTGTTTTATAGAGTTGGGAAAATATGTGGAAAGAATTCTGAATTGTATCAATCTTATCAGGAAACAATGGCTTCTTTATGGCGAAGATCTTTTGGATAATGATTATTCCAGTTGGCGATACTTTCTGAGTTCTGTGAGCGGATATGATTTTTATCTTCGGAATAATCTTGGGACAATGGAAAAGGAACGGATTTTTTATCAGATCATCTATGAACCTTTATTCCCGAATTCTATAGCCTATTGTCTTCAGGAAATAGAAAAATTTGCCAAACATCTGCAAGCCAACAGCAATGCCGAGGAAAAAGATGAATCAGTAGAATTTTTCATTGGAAAATGTATTGCCAATGTCCAGTTCACCAGACATCCCAGAAGCAGAGAAGAAAAAATGCAGTTTCTTTCCAAGATAGAATCTGACGTCTATGAAGTCGTCAATATTTTTAATCAAAGTTTTTTCGGATTGGTTCTGAAAATCTGAAAAACTGTTACAGTTTAATTTTAAAAAACTCTCAAACCCTCAAACTCTCAACTCAATATTATGCCAGTTTTCAACGTTTTACATATTACAAAATACCAATATCCATCGCCTGTGACAGATAGTGCGAATCAAATTATATTATCGCCTTTGAGTAATGATTTTCAAGACGTCATAAGTCAGAAATTAAGTCTTTTCCCAAATGTTAAACTTGATTTTTATTTTGATTTTTTCACCAATAAAGTCGGCGTTTTTACCATTGTAGAACCCCATAATTTTTTGGAAATCAAATCAGAATTGGTTGTGGAAACTTATCCGATAGAGTTGCCAATTATTGATATCGATGTCAAAGCACAATGGGAAGATGTGAAGGCGCAAAGCCATGTTTTTCCCTACGTCGATTTTGTCCGCCAGGAAACAATTGAAAGCAAGGAAGAGATTTTCGCCGCGGTTAAAAATATTGCAAAATCAGAATTATCTGTTATGGAAACCACGACAGAACTTTCCACTTACATTTATGAGAATTTTTCATACAAACAAGGCGTTACAGATTACGAAACCGAGATTGACGAGATCTGGAAACTGAAAGCGGGTGTCTGTCAGGATTTTGCACACTTACTTCTAGCAATGTTGAGGATGTTAGGCGTTCCGTCAAGATATGTGAGTGGTTACATAAGTCCTAGTAATCAGGAACTTAGAGGTGAAGGGGCAACACACGCCTGGGTAGAGGTTTATATTCCTGGTTATGGCTGGTTGGGAAATGACCCGACAAATAATTGCTGGGTGAGCGACCGTCATATCAAAATTGCGGTTGGAAGAGATTTCAACGATTGTACGCCAGTGAAAGGGACTTACAAAGGCCCTTCCAATCATATTCTCAGCGTTTCTGTGATTATTACTAATGAAAATACCAAAGAAAAAACCAGTCTACCAATTGTGCCGATGTACGTGAGGGAAAATCCAAAAGTGATAGAGCAGACATTAGATAACAATTCTTACCGTAGATTTTTGGAAATTCAGCAACAACAGCAGCAACAATAATTTTGAACTCAGGAATCTGTATTTTTGCAGAGATGTTCCATAAGTTTTATAAAATTACGATTCCGTTTTATACAGCTTTTCTTTTGTATCTGATGTTTTTCGGATTCGGGAGAAGCCGGTATGATATTAATATTGTAAGATTAATGCCGATGATCTCGACCTTTAATTTTGTAAGACAAACAATTCTGTGGAAAACAATCATCATTAATGTTTTAGGGAATATAATCATGTTTACTCCTTTTGGATTTCTTGGAATTGTTTTTCCAAAACTCAATGATTTTAAAACTTTGATCATCAATTTTGTTTCCACGATAATTGTGATAGAAAGTCTCCAGTATTTTACAAGACTCGGCGTGTTCGATATTGATGATATTATTCTGAATACCGTTGGCGTTGCAATTGGATTTTGGATTTATAAATTTTTTTTCCAGTCTAATTTTTAGCCGCCATATCTTTCAATCCCCAATCCTGAATGTTGTAAAGTATCAGCATAAAAGACTCGCCATATTCGGTCAAATGATATTCCACACGAGGCGGGATTTCTGCGTAGATTGTTCTTCCGATAATCTGGTCTTCTTCCAATTCCCTTAATTGATTGACCAACATTTGCTTACTGATCATCGGCATAGATTTTTGCATCATTCCAAATCTATTCACATTTTTACCGATTGCATACAAGATGACGGTTTTCCATTTGCCTCCCACTTTATTATAAAAATGAGTTACAGGACAATTATTAGGATTAAAATCTTTATTTTTTCTTTTAGCTTCCATTAGTCTATAAAAATGTACTAAGTAATAAAATACGGATTAGGATTGATTAATGGACAAATGTAATAATTTTGCTTTTAATAAAACTCAAAAAAACATGAATGATAATTTAATCCTGAACCAATTCACAAAAGCCTTGTTGATTTTTGTGCTCATCGATTTTTTACTCTTTTTTATTCTGGAAGCCATCTTCTGGATGCAGCCTTTCGTACACAATCTTCTGCTGGATTGGTTTCATAATCCGCCTGCAGATTTAAGTTACGAAATGCACGCTTTGGTACTTAAAAAACTCTTTATCAATCAAGGTTTTTATAATTTATTTTTTGCAATCGGGGGTATCATCGGTTTATCTCAACTGAAGAAAAATATAAGTGTCGGTTACGCTTTGATATTATTGGTTTGCTTTGCTGCAAGTGGTGCAGGTTTGGTTCTGGCAATTACTTCCAAAGCTTATTTGTTGGCATTTTTACAGGCTGTTCCTGCTGCTATTACGTTTGTTAAAATATATCCTTTATATCAAAATTCTTCAAAATAATGTCATTACAAGAAATAAAACAAAAAGCATTGGGCAATTGGAAAAGTATTGCTGTGGAAGTACGCCCAAGCGCATTCAAAAATGAAGACGGAACTTTGAAACCTTTCTATTTGAAGAGAGAATTTTCCTATTTGCCGGAAGATCAATTCCAATTGGAAATCATCAACTTTGCAGATGCTTATGGAAAAATCCCTGTCGTGAAACTTGTGTTAAAAGGAAAAGTTGAGTGGAAAGGAGATCATCCGATTGCAGATTGCACTCAAAAAGTGGATTTCACAGCAGATGAAGCTTATGAAGTCACACCTTTGATTCAGGATTTTACAGATCTTTTAAATAACCTTGCAAAAGATGGTTTTAAGCATTGGGAAACCGGAAAATCACAAAGTATTCTGAAAAAAATATTTGTTCCGTTTGGTCTTAGAGAAGGTGATATTTTCAAAGAATATGATCTCATTTATCTTTATAATGATATGATGTTTTGGGGCGCAAGAAATGTTGATGGAAGAGGATTTGATACCGAAGAAAACCGCCCGGCCAACTTACAGATACCAATGGTGAGAACATAGAAAAAGCAGGATGATTTCCTGCTTTTTTGTTATTTATTCAATTCTTTAGCACGATTTTCGGCGGCAAGAATTCCTTTTGTCAGGATTGATTTTAATTCGTTTTGATCAAAAGTTTTTAGGGCAGCTTCTGTTGTTCCGCCTTTGGATGCGACATCTTTTATAAGTTCTTCCAAAGATTTATCAGAATTATTGATGAGATGATAGGCGCCCAGCATCGTCTGTTTTACGAAAAGTTTCGACAGGTTTTCATCGATTCCCATTTCCGTTCCGGCTTTTATCATTGCATCGATGATGTAGTAGAAATACGCTGGTCCGCTTCCGGAAAGTGCCGTTACACCGTCCAAAAGACTCTCGTCTTCCAAGTAAACAGAACGTCCGGTGGAATTTAATAACCTTTCTACATTCATTAGTTCTGAAAAAGAAATTCCATTAGCGGCCGTATAACCAGTAATTCCCATTCCCAGAAGAGTAGGAGAGTTCGGCATTGCTCTTACAACAAACTGGTGATCCAAAAGTTTTTGAATTTTCTCAATAGAAATACCAGCCATTATTGATAAAACCAAAGATTTTTCAGCAATTTTGAAAGGTAAATTTTCCGCTACGAAAGTAAAGTCCTGAGGTTTCACGGCAATGATGATAAGATCTGCTTCCAAAGTGGTAATCTCATCAAAAGATGAAATTTCTGAATCAGGGAAAGATTCTTTCAGTTTAGCTTTTTTATTTTCACTTCTTGTGATGAGGTGGAGATTTTGCGGTTTTATCAATTCATATTTCAAGAACGACCTCGAAAACGAAATTCCCATATTTCCTGCTCCTAAAACAGCAATTTTCATAATTTAGTTTTAATTTTTAACAATTTCTGTCAAGATCACAAGAATCGCCTTCCTCGATTATTTTTAATTTTGAATCGTTTTCAGCAAACTCTGACCAGCTTTTTTCCAGAACTTCGGAGAAAAGATGTGTTGGTTGCGCTCCGGAAATGGCATATTTTCTATTGAAAACAAAAAACGGAACACTGTTGATTCCAAGTGATGCAGCTTCTGTGATATCATTATTTACCAATTCTGTTAATTCCATAGATTGAACCGCATTTTGGATTTCCTCTTTTGTGAAACCCAATTTTTCTCCAATTTCGGAAAGAACTTCAACATCATCAATATTCTTTCCAAGGATGAAATATGCTTCAAACAGAAGTTCTTCCATTTCGTTTACCTTGCCTTTTTCTTTCGCTAATTGAACCAATATTTGACTTTTGAAAGAATTAGAAACTTTTACTTCTTCGAAATTAAAACCAATGCCTGCATTTTTTCCTGCTTGGATGAGGTTCTCGTGCATTTGCATAATTTGAGCCATCGGGAAACCTTTGACTTCGGACAGATATTCGTAATGATTTTTAGTCAAGTCGGTTTTCATATTCGGGTCGAGTTGGAAAGAATGCCAATTGATTTCAATTTTATCATTTTGAACAAATTTCTGAAATGCTTTTTCAAAATTTTTCTTCCCAATAAAACAAAACGGACAACGTATGTCGCTCCAAATATCTACTTTCATTTTTTTTATTTTAAATATTTTCTAAAAGTCTTAGAATAATTATCATTAAAGTTAATGAGTTCTATGTTTTTAAAGGCAATTTCATCCGGCTTTTTACAGATTTTTCCGGTTGCATCGTAATTTTGGATTGTCACCGATTTTTCGGTTATTTCCAGAATTTTACCAATAGAAAAATAGCCGGTTTTCTTTTTTCTGCTTTCTACAGCACAATGGAAATTTTGTTTTTTGATAGATTTGAAAAGTGATCCAAAATCCTTCAAGGATGTTTTATCAATGATCTGGAGATTGAATTTTATCAGACCTTCTTCTGCAAAAATCATTTTAGAAACTTTATCAAACTTGTTATGACGAATGCTTTTTACTCTTTCGTAAGGAACGATTTTGATCCCTGCTAATGAAAAATCATAAGTTTCTTCAATCATTACAAACTCATCAGAATATTTCACAATAAATCCAAATATAGATGAATCGTCTTTGAGAATCACTTTTACAAAATTGACTTTGTCAATATGTTTCTGGATGAGTTTTTTGAATTCTTTTCCTGATAAATCTGCCATATCTATTTTGATTATTAGCTGTTAAAATTCAATCATCCAAAAATTTGTTTTTTCTAAATGATATTCACTTCCCGCTCCAGTTCTATTCCATATTTTTCTTTTACAGAATCGATGATCATTGCAGAAAAATCAAAAATTTCTTTTCCGGTTGCATTTCCGGTTGCATTGATTATTACTAAAGCCTGTAACTTATGAGAAGCAACATTTCCGATTTGTTTCCCTTTCCAACCAGATTGCTCTATCAGCCAGCCAGCGGGAACTTTTACAAAATCTCCGTTTGGATAACCCGGAATATTTTCAAAATTTTGCTTCAAATTTTCAAATTGTACTAAAGGAATTGTGGGGTTTTTAAAAAAACTTCCGGCATTTCCGGTCACTTTGGGATCAGGTAATTTGCTTTGTCTGATATTAATAACCGCTTTAGAAACATCCTGAATTGTTGGTTTTAATATCCCTAGATTTTCCAATTCAGATTTGATTGCACCGTATTCAACATCAATTTTATGGTCTTTTCTTGTTAATTTAAAAGTAACTTCCAAAATAACATATTTCCCTTTTCCTTCCTGCTTGAAAATCGAATCTCTGTAACCAAATCGACATCTTTTAAGATCAAAAGTTTCAAGTTCAAGCGTTTCCAAATTCAGAACTTTACAGTTTTCAAAAACATCTTTGATTTCGGTTCCGTAAGCGCCAATATTCTGCATCGGAGAAGTGCCGACATTTCCGGGGATCAAAGATAAATTTTCTAATCCTCCGTAATTTTTCTCCAGACAAAACATTACAAATTGATGCCAGTTTTCGCCAGCTTTTGCAGTTACCAGAACTTCATTTTCATTAATGATTTCTTCGCCGATTCCCTTTAAACCAAGTTGAATTATCAATCCATCAAAATCTTTAGTCAGCAGCAAATTACTTCCTCCGCCAAGAAAAAGAACAGGAGTTTGAGGGTTTGAGAATTTGAGAGTCTCCGTGAGTTCTTCCACTGAATTGACTTCCGCAAAATATCTTGCAGAAACATCTACGCCAAAAGTATTATAAGGTTTTAAAGAAACGTTTTCCTGGATCATTATTTATACTGAGGAAGCAAATTATTGAGTTCAGTTTTCAGTTTTTCCAATTGTTTGTAACCAGCAGATTCAGTAGGTACATTGTAAAACTCATATTCTTTTTCAGAAGTTTTAATCGTGAAGATTTCGTCTGGACCGTCGTAAACGCCACGTCTTTCACCACTTTGAGTTTTTTCAAGAAGAGAGCTGTCTATTCCTGAAATCAATTTTTGCCAGTCTTTGAAACTGATTTTCTTTTTGAAGTTAGGAAATTCCGTCATTCTGCCGCCTCGCGCCGATGATTCCAAAGAGTCTTTTGTTGCATTAATAAATGTGGAACCACCTCTTCCCATAGTGTGCGTGTATGAAATTGAGTTTATCATTGTCGTTTGGGCAGTTGTTTTGCAGCTTAGCAAAAACAAAGTGAAAGCCGAAAGCATAAAACCTATTTTTATTATTTTCATCATTTTATTTTTTTAATATTAATTAAATTCAGAATTATATTGTTTGATCGCATCTTTCAAGATTTCAACGCTTCTTCTAAGATCTTCCTGTTTCAAAACGTAAGCAATTCTGACTTGTTTTTTACCAAGTTCCGGCTCGCTGTAAAAACCGCCCATTGGTGCAACCATCACAGTTTCGTTGTTGTTGGAGTAATTTTCCAAAAGCCATTGTGCAAATTTTTCTGTGTCATCTACAGGTAATTCCACGCCACAGTAGAAAGCACCTTTTGGTTTCGGGCAGATCACGCCAGGGATCTCATTCAATAATCCGACCAAAAGATCACGGCGCTGTTTGTATTCTTCTCTCACTTTTGCAATATATTCAGAATCATTTTTATGAGCAGCCGTTGCAGCAATTTGTCCAAGTAGAACAGGACTCAGTCTTGCCTGAGCAAAAAGAATCGCCGCATCGTGGATTTTTTTAGAACGAGTAATCAGGCAGCCAATTCTTGCACCACACATCGAATATCTTTTGGATTCCGAATCGATAACGATGACATTGTCTGCCACTTGCGGAAACTCAAACATTGATATTTGCTGTTCTCCGTCGTAAACATATTCTCTGTAAACTTCGTCAGAAATAATGACGATATCGTGCTTCTTTGCTATCACAGCTAATTGTTCAAGTTCTTCTCTTGAATATAAATATCCCGTTGGATTTCCGGGATTACAGATGACGATTGCTCTTGTTTTATCCGTAATTCTCTTTTCAAACTCCTCAATTGCTGGCAAAGCAAATCCCGTATCGATAGTCGATGGAACAGCAACGATATTAATATTAAAAGTTCCTGCAAAACCATTATAATTTGCGTAATAAGGTTCCGGAATGATGATCTCGTCACCATCATCACAAAGTGTGGAAATGGCGAAGTTCAAAGCTTCGGAACCGCCATTTGTCACGATGAAATTATCTGTTGTAAGGTCTGTAAATCCTAAAGAATGGTAGTAATCTCTAAGTGCAGTTCTGTACTCTAGATTACCTTCTGAAAGGGCATATTCATAGATTTTCAGATGGTTATTTTTAATAGCTTCCAGCGCAGTTTCCGGTGTTTCGATATCAGGCTGACCGATGTTGAGGTGGTAAACTTTGATTCCTTTTTGTTTTGCTGCGGTTGCAAACGGAACTAATTTTCTAACTGGAGAAGCGGGCATATGTTGAGCACGCTGAGATATTTTCGGCATTATTTATTGACTTTGAGGTACAAAAATAGTGAAAATTGGTCGATAGTTATTGGTTTTTAGATTCAAAATTTTAACGCAAAGTCCACAAAGATTTTTTGAAATTATCGAAAGTATTTTAAGGTTCACAAAGACGTAAAACTCATCAAAGAAAGACTAAAATTATTAAAGTAAGTTTGTCATTCCGTAGTAATCTAGACTGTTTAGAATCCTACAGAATGATAAAACAATGTTTTTAAATAACTGTTGTTCTATGTTGAAACTGCAGCCCGGCCTGAGTGGAAAATCCTTTTTTGCGTGAAATCAATTTCTAGTTAAATGGAAAACGTCGGCAAAAAAGATTGACTTCGTCGAACCACTTCGTTAGGTTTGGGAACGGAGGACGGAAATAGCTGCCAAAAAAATTAACGGTTAAATACTTTCTGTAATTTGAATCTATAATTATCTTTGCAGCTATGAAAAAATCGGTTTTACTTTTTTTGTTTTTTTTGACATTAAGTTGTAAAACTTATAATACTTCAATTTTGGAAAACGGAGATCTGCTTTTTGTGCCTGCTGTAGAAACGGGATTGTCCGGCGCGATCAACAATGTGACGCAAACGGAAAAGAAAACTTCTTACGACCATATCGGAATCGTGAAGAAGGAATCTGACCATCTGTATGTACTTCACGCTGCTCCAAAAGGCGGTTCTCAGAAACAAAAACTCAAGTCTTTTCTAAAAGAACAAACGAAACAAGGACAGAAAATCGATGTTTACCGATTAAAATCTGAATATCGATCTGCAATTCCAAATTCTGTTTTGAAGGCTGAAACTTTGGTTGGAAAGCCTTACAATTTCAATTATATTCTGAATGATAATTCCTATTACTGCTCAGATTTTGTGGAAAGGGCTTTCCGTGAGAATCAGATTTTTACTTTGGAACCAATGACTTTTATCGACCCGAAAACTAAGAAAACCAATGCGTTTTGGGAAAAATTTTATCAGGATAAAAATCTAAAAATTCCGGAAGGCGAACCTGGCTGTAATCCAAACGGTTTGGCCGCTTCTGAGAAATTGAATAAAGTCGGAGAACTCAAATAAAATTTTTTTAAATTTAATTCATACTTATTTGGTGGGAATTAAATAATTTATATATTTGCAATAGAATTAGAATTAAATGAAACGCATCTTCTCTCAAATCATAATGTGTAACTCCAAGTAAATCATTGGATAGGGGAGAATCTGTTATAAGCTTTACCTTTCCGGTAGAGCTTTTTTTTATTTAAAAATTTTAGAAACAATGGATCAATCAAATAAATTTTACACGGACGAAAATACAGTGAGACTCACTGCGTTTTTTGTGATCATTGTTATTGCGGTTGCACTTTTTTTCAAGTGGCCATTTTTGATTTTACTCTTAGTTTTTGATTTTATTATTAGGGCTTTAGGCTTATCACTTTCTCCTTTAGCCCTTTTTTCAAAAGCAATTTTAAAAATATTGGGATTGAAACGTAAACCAATTTTCGCTGCACCAAAAAAATTTGCGGCGACATTGGGTTCTGTTTTCACATTATTAGTTTTTTTATTGATGTTAAATGGATTCGATAATTCAGCTTTCGCAGTAGGATTTTTATTAATCATATTAGCAAGTCTGGAAAGTTTTTTCAAGGTGTGTTTAGGCTGTTATCTGTACCAATTCATTGTGATTCCCATTCAAAATAAATTAAATAATTCACCAAAATAAATATGACTATGATTTACAAACAAGAAACTTTTGGTAACAACTTCGTTCCGAAACGTGCAAAGGAAATAATTCTGGAAATAGAACTGAATGGCAAGATCAGATTTGATATCCTGCTTTACACGATCTACAACCATTACAAGATCAGTTACAAGATTGTCAATGCTCATATCGAATATATAAACGGCAATAACTTTGGAAATGTGAAACTTCTCCTGAAAATTACAGATGACGAAATCGATAAAATTGAGAATTATCTTAGTGAATATAAAGTGATGAGTTGCAAAATACCTGTCCTACAACAAACAAAGGAAGCTTCATAATGAGCTTCCTTTTATATTTAATGATAAGAGATATCAACTGACAACTAAAAATAAAAACTAGCAATTACTGTTCGATTCTTCTGATATCTGCGCCAATCGCTCTCAATCTTTCGTCGATGTTTTCATATCCGCGATCAATCTGCTCGATGTTTTGAATGACTGATTTCCCTTCTGCAGAAAGCGCTGCGATCAATAGTGCATTTCCAGCTCTTATGTCCGGCGAAACCATAGATGTCCCTCTCAACGGTGTTTCCTGATTCATTCCGATAACTGTCGCTCTATGCGGATCACAAAGGATGATCTGCGCGCCCATATCGATTAATTTATCAACGAAGAACAAACGGCTTTCGAACATTTTTTGGTGGATCAAAACAGAACCTTTTGCCTGAGTTGCCACAACTAATATGATCGATAAAAGATCCGGCGTAAATCCTGGCCAAGGTGCATCTGAAACCGTTAAGATTGATCCATCTATAAATTTCTGAATCTTATAATTTTCTTGGGACGGAATATAGATATCGTCACCTCTTTGTTCTAATTCAATTCCTAGTTTTCTGAATGTGTTTGGGATTACGCCCAACTCATTCCAGTTTACATTTTTGATGGTGATCTCAGATTTTGTCATTGCTGCCAAACCTATCCAGGAACCGATTTCCACCATATCCGGAAGCATTCTGTGGTCTGTTCCGTGTAATTTTTCAACTCCTTCTACAGTTAAAAGATTGGATCCGATACCTGTAATATTAGCGCCCATTCTGTTCAGCATCTTGCACAATTGCTGAAGGTATGGTTCGCATGCTGCGTTATAAATGCTTGTTTTTCCTTTTGCCAAAACTGCTGCCATCACGATGTTTGCAGTTCCAGTTACAGAAGCTTCTTCAAGAAGGATAAATTTTCCAACTAATTCTTTTGCTCTTAAAGAATAAAAGGCCTCGTCCTCGTCGTAAGAGAATTCTGCTCCCAATTCCACAAAACCCTGGAAGTGCGTATCCAGACGTCTTCTTCCAATTTTGTCACCACCTGGCGTTGGTAAATAGGCTTCACCAAATCGCGCCAACATCGGACCCAAGATCATCACAGAACCTCTAAGCTTTGCGCCGTCTTTTTTGAATTCTTTGGATTTTATATAATCGAAATTAACCTCATCTGCTTTGAAAGTGTAATCTCCTTTTCCGTTTTTGATAACTTTTACGTTAAAGTCCTGTAAGATCTCAATCAATTTGTTGACATCTTTAATATCCGGAATATTACTGATTCTCACCTCATCTTCGGTTAGCAAAACAGCACAAAGGATTTGTAAAGCTTCATTTTTCGCACCTTGTGGTGTGATCTCTCCGCTTAATCTTTTCCCTCCTCTTATTTCGAACGCTTCACTCATTATTTTCTCTTGTTTTTATGATTCTGGAAATTATTCCTTCTATTATTATTGTTATTATTTTGATTGGGATTTCTGTTGTTATTATTGGGGTTTCTGTTGTTATTATTTCTGTTGGCAGCGTAATAGATTTTGCTTCTTTCCAGAGATTCCAGACTTGTAAGATCCAGCTTGTTATCAGACAATTCCTTCAAATGACGGAAAATGACATCATCCTGTACGTGTTCTTTATTATAAACATTGTAGGATTTTTTCATATTGTTGGCAATCACGTGGGTGAGGGCTTCTTTTTCATCGCCTTCTTCCAGAGCTATAGCTTTTTCTATCAGTTGTAGAATGCTTTTCCCATAGAATTTGTAGGCATTATCCAAAGACGGATAATCCATTTTTCTTGGTTTTGTAATAAGATCTTCAGCAGAAAGAACAGGATAAGGAGAATCTACATCCAGATTATGATCTGCCAGAATAAAAAGGTGATCCCAAAGTTTGTGTTTATAATTTTCTTCATCGCGTAGATGTGGGTTTCTCTGCCCCATAAACTCGATAATGGCAATTGCCATTTCATTTCTTTCCTCTTTGGTTTGCAGGGTTTTGCAATGCTCCACCAGCTGCTGTATATTACGCCCGTATTCAGGCATTAGTAGTTGTGTTCTGTCGGTATTATATTCCATAATATTGCAAATATAAAACATTTCGGGTTCAAAGTTTGAAATTCAAAATCGAGTGTTAATTTTTTTTCTTTAATAATCTTGATTTTGCTTGAAAAACTACTTTACAGGGTTGTCAGGCTGAGGCTCTCGAAGCCTTTCTAAAATTAAATTTATTATTCAATAAACTTTTTCCTCTGCTCGGCACTTGGAAGAAAACATTGGTTCGCAGCCAGTTTTTTTCGATTCCGGGAAATAAGATTGTAGAATTGATTTCCGATGACGTCAGGAAGTATTTTCCCAATAGAAGCCAGAGAATAAATTCCACCAATTTCTGAAGCAATTTTCAGGATCGCCTGATATTTGGTCAAATAAAAGCTATCGGGTTTCCAAAGATAAAAGGTGTCAAAAACCTGGTTGGGAAGATTTCTTTCGTTCAGGAATTTCTGTCCAAATTCCGATTGTAATGATGAAAATAGAAACTTGTCATTTTTATCCCTTTCAAGAATCCATTGCACCCAATGATTGCAGAATCCACATTCGCCATCATAGAAAACGATGTATTTATCTTTGAAACTCACTGAGATATCTGTTGTCATAAGGCGTTGGCTTGCTGGATTTGTTTTTGGACTTTTCTGAAATAATCGACTAGTTGTCTTCTTTGATCATCTGTGAGTTTTGCATCAGGATGACCAAGTGTATAACTTTCCAGAGGCATTTTTTTCTGCTCCACATATTCTGCTGCTTCCTCCAGTTTATGGGCTTGTCTTTTTGGTTCGTAAGTAGCAAAGGTAGAAAAATTCATTTCTTTTCTGCCTTCATCAATATGATCTTTTACCAACCACCCAAAAGGCTGAATGTAACTGTAAGCTGGATATTCAGTCTCGTTGGAATGACAGTCGTAGCAGGAGCTTCTGATGATTTTAGCAATTGGTTCCGGCGTATTTTTAATTTTAATAAAATCCATTCCGTCGTTGTTCGTAGGATTTGTCTTGTCAATTTGAAAAAACTGAATCATTACAAAAGCCACCAAAAGAATAATTAATACTTTTTTCATATGTTATGTTTATTTTTTTAAGGTCATATGCAATCGCTGAAAATCAAATTAGCTTAGTTTTCCAAATTTTGGCGATTTCATAGTTTGATTTTGAAAATTATTATAACAAATTCTCGTCCAAAAGCTTAAATCAAGAAATAAGCCTTCAATAACTTCAGACTGAAAATAAAGAAACAAGGAAAAAATCAAGAACCATTAGCAATCTCAGAATTGAAGTCTGGAGATTTGTTTAAATTTCACACTCTCTCTCTTTGATGAGTTTTACGCCTTTGCGAACCTTAAAATATTTTCAATAAAAACAGAAAATCTTAGCGCACTTTGCGTTCAAAATCCCAGAATTGAATCAAAACACGCTTGAACTCAAAACTTTAAACCCAAAACAGCAACAATTTTCGTACATTTGCAAAAATTTTGGGCTTCGAAAGTCGGAGTAACCCATTCTTAACCAAGTCTTACGCTCAATTATTCTTAACCTGAGCTGAGACCAAGAAACAAATTTATGTCAAATATTGTCGCAATCGTTGGGCGTCCCAACGTAGGAAAATCCACATTATTTAATCGATTATTAGAAAGAAGAGAAGCCATCGTAGATTCTACAGCTGGCGTTACCAGAGACCGTCATTATGGGAAATCTGACTGGAACGGCGTAGACTTTACTGTCATTGATACGGGTGGTTATGACGTAGGAACAGACGACGTTTTCGAAGTGGAGATCCGCAAGCAGGTTCAGTTGGCTGTGGACGAGGCAACTTCTATCATCTTTATGGTGAATGTGGAAGAAGGTCTTACAGACACCGATCAGGAGATCTTCGAATTATTAAGAAAATCAAACAAACCTTTATATTTGGTGGTAAACAAAGTGGATTCTTCCAAAGAAGAACTTCCTGCAACCGAGTTTTATCAATTAGGTATTGAAAAATATTACACTTTATCATCTGCAACAGGCTCCGGAACAGGAGAATTGCTGGATGCTGTGGTAAGAGACTTCCCGACAACAGAGTACAAAGATCCATTCGAAGGTTTGCCAAAAATCACCATCGCAGGTCGTCCGAATGTAGGAAAATCTACAATGACAAACGCACTTCTTGATGTGGAAAGAAACATCGTAACCGATGTTGCCGGAACTACAAGAGACAGTATTCAGACTTTATACAACAAATTCGGACACGAGTTTGTGTTGGTAGATACCGCCGGAATGCGTCGTAAAGCGAAAGTTTCCGAAGATCTGGAATTCTATTCCGTGATGAGATCCATCCGTTCTATCGAATATTCCGATGTCGTGATCTTGATGGTAGATGCCACTCAAGGTTGGGAATCTCAGGATATGAACATCTTCGGACTGGCTCAGAAAAACAGAAAAGGAATCGTGATTTTGGTCAATAAATGGGATTTGATCGAGGACAAGCATACGAACACGATCCGTGATTTTGAACAATCCATCAGAGACAAGATCGGTCAGTTCAACGATATTCCAATTCTTTTCGTTTCAGCTTTGACAAAACAAAGAATTCTGAAAGCTGTAGAAATGGCAATGCTGGTTTATGAAGACCGTAAAAAGAAAATCAAAACTTCGAAACTGAATGAAGTGATGCTGCCAATCTTTGAAGCAATGCCGCCGCCATCAAACAAAGGAAAATACATCAAAATCAAATATTGTGTGCAACTGCCAACGCCATCGCCGCAGTTCGTGTTTTTCTGCAACCTTCCACAATATGTGAAGGAGCCTTATAAAAGATTTACTGAAAACCAACTTCGTAAAAACTTTGGTTTCACCGGAGTTCCAATCGAGATTTACTTCAGACAAAAATAAAAGCCAACCCTTTCTTAGTTTCAGACTTCGAAAGGGTTTTTTATTTTAGGAGCATCACATTTTCTAATTCTTTTCACCATTCCAACCCGCTATCCACTATATCTTTTTCTTTTTAGAACATTTGTTATTTTGATCGAAACCTTAAGACAAAAAAAGAAAAGGATGCCGCTACTATCGGAGCTAAATTGAGGTTTAGACAATCTTTCAAGATTTTAAAATTTGTTTTATTAAAAAGCTATTCTAAAAAAAGTCGCAGAGCGACGACCTGTTAATAGATAAATTCTCCAACATTGCTAAAGCTCCAGAGGAGCGACCTGTAAAAAAGGAATAATATATTGATATCTAGCGCAACATTGTCATTCCGTGAGAATCTAAACTGTTTGAATTCCTGCGGAATGATAATGTTGTATTAGATAGATCTGCAAAATTTGCAAAATCTGCGAAATCAAAATCATTAAAAAATCGGAACCAAACTTAAACAGTTTCCAAATTTTTACGATATTTACCCACAAAATAAACGAAATGCTAAAAGTTTTATCAGAAGAATTCTCATTGGTGAATTCCTGGATCAATGACCTTCGGAATGTTGATATTCAAAATGACCGTTTAAAATTCCGTAGAAATATGGAGCGCATCGGCGAAATTGCCGCTTTCGAGATCAGCAAAACTTTAGAATTTAAAGATATAGAGATCACAACGCCTCTGGATAAAATCTTAGTAAAAGAAATCGAAACGCAGCCGGTTATCACAACGATTCTTCGAGCCGGCGTTCCGTTATTCCAAGGGATTCTTAATTATTTTGATAAAGCAGACTGCGGTTTCGTGGCAGCCTATAGAAAGCACGATGCCAATGATTATTTTTCCATCAAACAGGATTATCTGACTTGCCCGAATTTAGATAATCGCCCATTAATAGTTGCTGATCCAATGCTGGCAACAGGTGCATCACTCATCGAAGCTATCAAAGATCTTTTGACCAACGGAAAACCAACTTCCATTCATATTGTTGCTGCAATCGCCAGCCGACAAGGCGTTGAAACCATCCAAAAAGCTTACCCTGACGCAAATATCTGGATCGGCGCTTTGGACGAAAGTTTAACTTCTAAAGGTTACATCACACCAGGTTTAGGTGACGCAGGAGATTTATCGTACGGAGAAAAATTACAGAGATGATTATTAATGGTTAATTATTAGATAATTGGCAACTTTCATTAATAATTTATCATTAACAATTTTCTAAACGTCCATTGCCATTACAAGCAAACTGACTTTCACGTTTTCAGAATTGCGGAGGATTTCCCAAGCAATATTTGAGCTTGTATTTCCAGTGGTGTAAACGTCATCGATCAACAATATATGCTTATCATTGATTTTTCTGGTCAGTTGGTAAGCATTTTTTGTTTTCAGGCGTTCGCTTTGTCCTTTCTTCGCCTGAGCTTTGGAATGTTTCGTTCGGGTAAGAAGATGATGATCGATCGGAATCTGATAATGCCTGGAAAGTTCGTTCCCGAAAAGATGAAGCTGGTTGTAGCCTCTTTGTTTTAATTTTTTACGATGTAGCGGAACTGTCACCAGAAGATCCGGCTTTTCTTCTCCGAAATTTACTTTTTCAATGGTCCATTCTGCCAGGTTTTTCCCGATCTTTTCCCGATGGTTATATTTCAGTTGATGAATGATCTTTTGCGACAGACTTTCCTTTTCGTACATCATCAATGAAAAGGCTTTCTCAACCGGAAACAGAAGCGAGACCTTTTCTTTCAAGCCATTGTTTTCGTGGAACTGATGATTGGAAAAATGGATTTTATCCGTGCAGACTTCGCAGACAACATGCTTTTTGTCAATCAATTGATTGCAATGCAGACAGCGGTTCGGGAAAAGAAAATCGAAAAGCATAAGCTAAATTAATGATTTTCTGATTCTCTCTATCGATTTTTTCATATCGAGATTGAACTGTTCTTTCTCGAGTCTTATCGGTGGAGCCTGTCTTACTTCGCAATTTAAAATGCTGCAGCTTTCGCATGTCACGCCAACTTCAATGGTTTTGAGAGAAGAGGATCTTGCAAAATTGATTTTCTTAATCGTTTGATTATTAAGCAGGATTCCCAGACAATAACTACGGTTGCTCCCGTCTGAAAAGGGATTTTTTTGCGATGTTGAGATTACCAGATAACTTACACCTTGATCTTTGTAATGCGAGATTTGTGCATCGGTAATAGATTCGTTTTCCTGAAGATGATAAAGGTTTTTCAAGGCAATCCATCGTCTGCAGTAATGCTCGTTTGTCGCATTGGCGTGTGGCGCTTGTTGATGGTTGAGGTGCAATTCTTTTAAAATATTGATTTTGTCTGAACCATCTTTTTTCACAAAACACAGATAAAATAGGTCTTTAATCCCAAACTCCGAAGACAGAATATTAGTCAATCTGTAATAGAAAGTCTCCGGCGAATCTGTAAAATGATTGATGAGGTTTTCAAATTGAATCGGATTCCATTCCTTTTGATAAAAGAAATCCGTGATCTGCTCGATCAGGTCTTTTTTTGAAATTAACAAACAACCGGCAAAATAAGAAGCGTAGAAATTATTAAGAATCTCTTCAAAACTTCCGAAATCCAGCCACGAATAAGTATTCGGACGCGGATTAAGCTTCAAAACATTAAAGCCGATTTCCTTCGCCAGAATGAATATTTTCTGATTAATGTCCAGTCTTTCGTTTAATAGGAGTAATTTTTTTTCCGGAACAAAAAGTGAACGAAGTTTATTTAAAGTCGGATCTGCTGAAAAATTTTCAGACTTTATTTGATAACCGAATTTCTCTTTCAACAGATTTTCAAGCACTTCTGTTTTAAGATCTTTATTCAGTTGCAGATTGTTTTCATACGCAAATTGAATTGATTTTTCTTCGATCTCCGGAAAATAATTATCATACAATTCCTGAAAAGAGCGCATCACCGCAAAGTAAAAACGCTCCTTTCCCAAGTTGTAATTCTGGGAAATTTCTATCAAAGCATTGATGAAAGCCGTAACTTTTTTCGGAGCATCGCTAATGATGCTGATGAGATTATTCTTGTTGATTCCAAAAAGATCCAAAGGCACTTCTTTGAAAAAATCCGACTGCAGAATCTCGTTAATTGGCGTGAGTGTTTTGTCCAATTTAGAAGAGACCAAGTCATCAAAAGTACAGCTGAGCGCGTTGGAAAGCTGAACGATCTTGTCGTGTTTCGGGTATTTTTTTCCGTTTTCTATTTCGTTAAGATAGGATTTGGAAAGTCCGGTTTTGTTCGCAAGATCTTGAAGAGACCAATTTTTTTTCTGTCTCTGTTGTTTCAGTTTAAGTCCGAAAACCACGCGTATGTAGTTGCTTTCTGCAATCATAGAATCAAAGATAAATAAAAAGCGATTATTCGCATAATAATTTTAATAAATATTTAGCGAACGTTCGCTAATTGTGAAAATCTTTTTTATATATTTGTCAAACCAAATCACCAAATATTATCATTATGGAAACCATAAACCAGTTGAAAGTTATTGCTAACAGAAGTTTTAGAGAAGTTTTCACACCAGACTTAACAGATTTTTTAATTGCGCTTCATCAAAATTTTAATCAACCAAGACTTGATCTTTTAGAAGAGAGAAAGAAAACCCAGAAGGATTTTGATACAGGAGAATTGCCAACTTTTCCAAAAGAAACTGAAAATATAAGAAGCGGCGATTGGATTTGTGCAAAACTTCCAGAAGATCTGTTGGACAGACGGGTGGAAATTACTGGCCCAGTTGATCGTAAAATGATCATCAATGCTCTTAATTCCGGTGCAAATACTTTTATGGCAGATTTTGAGGACAGCAATTCACCAACTTGGGAAAACTGTATTCTTGGACAAATTAATTTGACGGACGCCATCAACAGAAATATAGATTTCACCAATGAACAAGGGAAATCCTACAAACTGAATGATGAAATTGCAACATTGATCATTCGCCCAAGAGGTCTTCATCTTTCTGAAAAAAATGTTGAAATCGAAGGTAAACAAGCATCAGGATCATTAGTAGATTTTGGGATTTACTTTTTCAGAAATGCAAAAAAACTGATTGAGAACGGAAGTGGACCTTACTTCTATCTTCCGAAACTGGAACATTACAAAGAAGCACACTGGTGGAATGATGTTTTTGTTTTTGCTCAGGATTATCTGGAAATTCCGCAAGGCACGATCAAAGCAACTGTTCTGATTGAAACAATAACAGCATCTTTCCAACTGGATGAGATTTTGTTTGAACTGAAAGATCACAGTTCCGGACTCAACTGCGGCCGTTGGGATTACATCTTTTCTTACATCAAAAAATTCAGAAATCTCCCCCATTTCTTAGTTCCGGACAGAGATCAGGTGACGATGTCTTCGCCTTTTATGAGCGCTTATTCCAAAAGAGTCATCGAGATCTGTCACAAAAGAAATGTCCACGCAATGGGCGGAATGGCAGCTCAGATTCCGGTAAAGAATGATAATGAAGCCAATGAGACGGCTTTTGAAAAAGTGAGAAATGACAAAGAACGGGAAGTCAGAAACGGACACGACGGAACCTGGGTGGCACATCCGGCTTTGGTTGCTGTAACGAAGGAAATTTTCGATCAATATATGCCTGAACCAAATCAAATCGATAAAAAATTTGATTATAAAATAAAAGAATCAGAATTGCTGGAAGTTCCCCACGGATCAATTACCGAGAATGGTGTCAGAAAAAATATCAATGTAGGAATTCTCTACATCGAATCCTGGCTGAAAGGCGTGGGAGCAGCTGCGCTTTATAATCTGATGGAGGATGCTGCAACAGCCGAAATATCAAGATCTCAAATTTGGCAATGGCTTAAAAATGAAGCTGTGCTGGAAGATGAAAGAATATTGACCAGAGAATTGATCTTACAATGGGAAAAGGAAGAACTCATCAAAATCCAGAAATACGTGGGAGAAGAACGATATGGTAAAGGAAAATTCAATCTGGCAAAAGAACTTTTTAATGAATTGATTTTCTGCGAAACCTTTGAGGAATTCCTGACTTCGAAAGCTTATCCTTTCATCTAATTGTATTTTGTATGATGTACAAAGTAAAAAGTACTTCTTACATTATACTTACTACATTTTACAATTAAATCACACCAAATCACCAAATATTATGAAAACAAAACAAGAACACATCCGGGCTTTGGAGCAAGACTGGCTGACAAACCCGAGATGGATCGGCGTAAAAAGACCTTACACCGCAGAAGAAGTCCTAAAGCTGAGAGGCAATTACAAATTGGATTATACCATCGCAACAGAAATGTCCAAAAAACTTTGGGACAAACTGAATAATCAGGATTGGATCGCTGGATTGGGCGCTCTCACGGGAAATCAGGCTGTTCAGGAAGTAGATGCAGGTTTGGAGGCAATTTACCTTTCCGGCTGGCAGGTTGCGGCAGATGCGAATCTTTCTGGAGAAATGTATCCCGATCAGTCACTTTATCCCGCAAATTCGGCTCCGTCTGTGGTTAAGAAAATCAATAATGCTTTGCTGAGAGCGGATCAGATCCAATCTGTAAACGGCGGTGGAGAAAAGGAATATCTGGTTCCGATCGTGGCTGATGCAGAAGCTGGCTTTGGAGGAAATCTGAATGCTTACGAACTGATGAAACAAATGATCGAAGCTGGAGCTGCCGGTGTTCATTTTGAAGATCAATTGTCATCAGCAAAAAAATGCGGACATCTTGGAGGGAAAGTTTTGGTTCCGACTCAGGAAGCCATTAATAAACTGATTGCAGCGAGATTAGCGGCCGATGTCTGCGGAACACCAACTCTAATTGTTGCAAGAACAGATGCGGATGCCGCAGATCTTTTGACCTCAGATATTGATGAAAGAGACAGGAAATTCATAACAGGAGAAAGAACTTCTGAAGGTTTCTACGCTGTCAAAAATGGAGTAGAACAAGGGATAGACAGAGGTTTGTCTTATGCGCCTTACGCTGATCTGCTTTGGATGGAAACATCCAATCCGGATCTGGACTACGCCAGACGATTTGCGGAAGGAATTCACTCAAAATATCCGGGAAAAATGCTGGCTTACAATTGTTCGCCATCTTTCAATTGGGCGGCGAAACTTTCGGTTGAAGAAATGGAAAACTTCCGGGAGGAGTTGGCGAAAATGGGATACAAATTCCAGTTCATCACATTGGCTGGTTTCCACGCGTTGAATACGGCGATGTTCGAACTCGCTTTAGCCTATAAAGAGAGAGGAATGGCTGGTTATTCCGAATTGCAGGAGAGAGAATTTGCACTTCAAAGCAAAGGTTTTCGTGCAGTGAAACATCAGAGTTTTGTGGGAACAGGTTATTTTGATGAGATCCAGAATGTAGTGATGAGCGGAACATCTGCAACTGTTGCTATGAAAGACTCTACAGAAGCAGCACAATTTCATTAAACACATCCATCCATATTATAATTGTTGAAATTTCGAAATATGTCAACAAAAAACCCTGATGTCGTATAATATCAGGGTTTTGAATTTTATTTAATTAGCAGATTTATATTCATTATATTCCTTTACGATCTGTTCTATGTTTTTAGTTGATAATTTTTTCTTTTCAACTTTATCTACGAGAGCTTTATCATCCGACATAAATTTAGTAACGCTTTCTTTTAATATTTTATGTAACCCGAAATAAGTTGGAGAAGGACTGTAAAGTGCAAAAATATCTGCATATTTTTCGCTTGGTTTTTTTATGAAGTAATAAAATTCCGGGAGATCTCTGCCTACGCGATAATCTGTGGAAAGTGTAAGATTTCCTTGTTTATCAAAAGAATAATCTGCAATGATATAGAGGTCATAATAGCCGGAAATCAGTTTCAGCATCCATTCGGATGTTGTTTTAGTTTTCTTTTCATTAGTGAGAAAAATATTATCAATGTGATAGATTTTGTCATTAGAAGAATAAAAGTCTATTGATTTTACAGATGATTTTAAGATCGGCTCAACTTTAGAATTTTCGTCAGTTTTGAATTTAATTTCTTTTGAATCTGACAGGCTTTTTCCGTTTACTAATCCTGTTTTTGTGCTTCCGTCCATATTTTCAATCACAACTTTTTGGAATTTTTGACCAAATATAGAAACTGATGAAAAGATAAATACTAAAATGAAAAGACTTTTGTTCATAGTTTAATTGTTTAAATAATTATTGATTTTCCGGCAATTTACGAAAAAGCCTTTCAGGATTACTGAAAGGCTTTGATTATGTTAAGAATTAAAGAAGAATTAATACATCAATTTGTAATATTCGTCTGCCATTCTATCGCTGTTAAACTGTGTTTTCACATCGTCCATCGCAGTTTGTACGATCTTTCTCCATTTGTTTTGATCTTCGTAATAGGCCGGGATGATTTCGTTTTCCAAAACATCATAAAGATTATTAAGGTCAAATTGATCCTGTTCTATTGTTGGCCAGTTGTCGTAATCTGCTTTTGGAACTACGAATGAGTTTTCGCCGTGTTTTGCAAATTCCGGAATCCATCCGTCATCTGTAGAGAGATTTACGGATCCGTTCATAGAAGCTGTCATTCCGCTGGTTCCGGAGGCTTCTCTTGGCACTCTTGGATTATTTAACCAAATATCAGAACCTTGTTTCAGAGATTTGCTTAATGATAATTCGTAGCCTGTAAGAACGGCCATATTCTTATGGTTTTTACTTTCCTCAACAAGATTATTGAAAGTTGAGATCGCCCCGTAATCCATTGGGTAAGGCTTTCCTGCCCAGATGATCTGAACCGGATGTTCTTTGTTTTCCAGCATTTTTCTGAAACGCTCTTTGTCTGCCAAAAGTAGATCCGCTCTCTTATAGCCTGCAAAACGCCTTGCCCAGACGATGGTCAGAACTTTCGGATCAAATAATTTCCCCGTCTGGTCTGCAACTATTTTGAAGGTTCTTTTCTTGAGGTGGGATTTTCTGTAGTCAAATTCAGCGTCATCACTTTCATCCTTAGCATCATAAAGCGGTTTGTCTGCCCAATATTTGAATTCCTGGGCATTGGTAATGGATTTGATCTCGCATATTCCAGGATATTTGTTCCACATCTCTCTGGAAACAACACCGTGCAATTGTGAAACACCATTGGCAATTCTCGCCATTCTCAAGGCACAAAGTGAATGGTTGAATTTGTCATCCTGCACGCCTTCTATCGTTTTCACCTCATCTATCGTCAATCCGCAGAAATAGGACATATCGTGACAAAGGTAAATGTTATGTTTTTCGTTGCCAGCTTCTTCCGGCGTGTGCGTTGTGAAAACCAGTTTTTCCTTCACTTTGGAAAGATCACCACCGTATTTTCTCAGCAGGTAAAAAGCTGCCGGCAGTCCGTGCGCTTCGTTCAGGTGATAAACTTCTCTTTCAAGATTTATTTCGTCCAGTAATTTTGCACCGCCTTTCCCAAGAAGGATATATTGTGCAACTTTGGTAGATTCGTTGGCGTCGTATAATTTGTGGCAGATTGTTTTTGATAAATGATCATTTTCAGGAACATCCGTGCTCAGGAAAAACATTGGACATGTTTTGAAGGTTTCCGGATTCAGATACCATACTTTCACCCAAACCGGAGCATTGTGGATCTCGATCTGGAATTTGATGCCTGTATCTTCCAGAAAGCTGTACATTTTTTTTGTCCAGATCGGATTCAGGGTTTGATCCAGGTTTCTTGCTTGATCGTAGTAACCATATTTCCATAAAATCCCTATTCCAACGAAATCCTGCTTCAGGTTATATGCACTTTTCATGTGAGATCCTGCAAGAAATCCGAGACCGCCGCTGTAAATTTTCAGAGCCTGGTCGATCGCGAATTCCATAGAGAAATAGGCTGTTTTCTTTGAGTAATTTGGATTGATGCTGTAGGGCATCTTGAAGTTTTTAAAATCCATTAGTGTTATATTTTTTTTAAGGTCTTATCTATGCGTGCAAATATAGGAATTAGTTTTTTGTACGGTAATTTAGGAACTTAGAATGTTCAAAAAATCAACTATCAATCGTGGCATTGATTTCGGATTGCTTGTTTAGGAAGCTTTCCTTTTATTTCTTAGATCTTTCAGTTTGAATCTCATTTCTTAATTATTAATCTTTCTTTTGTTAATTTTAATTAATACAAGTGTTTTGTAATCAATAATTTATTAAATTTAAACAGGTTTAATTTCTAATAAAAGCGATATGATTTTTTGTGAAGACCTCAATAAAAATCTGGAAGTCTGTATGGCATCCAAAACCAACAAAGGAGATAACCTGGCAAAATGGTACGACTCTATTGGGCAGGCCAATCTGCACGAGCGCGAGGAATATCAGAAAAAAACCGAACTTCTCCTTCTGAGTACTCTGTTTGCTCATTATCCGGAAATAGAAATCGAAAACCTGGTGGGAGAGAGTCCCGATTTTATTATTAATTATAAAGGAAAACGAATTGGTGTAGAAGTTTCGGAGATCATCAATCATTTTGAACTCAAGAAAAAAGAAAGTTATATTAATCATATCTTTCGAACTGTTGAGAGTCTGCTGTCGGATTATAAAAGTCTTTCCGGGATCTATTATCTCAGCATAGACTATCTGCAACAGGATTTTTATATGCAGCCGGAGCAATTGATCAAAGAAATCTCGTCTGCAATAACCAATAATAAAAATACAAAATTTGTAAAACATATCAGAAGAACGCCCCATCAGAAAGGCGTTCTTTTGTTTTTGGAGTATAACCTTTCTTTGTTTGATGAGCTGCATTCCGAAAAAATCCTGCAGATCATAGAAAAGAAGAATTCCAAGTATCCGCTCTATAACTGCAAGACGGAGGAATGCTGGCTGGTGCTGGTTTCCAATATGTATAACATTGCTTCCCGCTACAGCTATATCCACGAAAAAGACGAACTGAAAAATATCGAAAGTCCTTTTTCCAAGATCCTGCATCTGGAGAATCTCTATAGCCAGATGATGGTGATTAAATGAGTTGGAGAGTTAGAGTGTCAAAAATCTCCAGACAGACAAAAAGAAGGGTTAAAAAAACATAATCGTAAGCTTGCATTTTTTTTAATTTACACTGATGTCGATTTAATTAAAAATGAATTATTTATGAATTTGAATATTATTCAATGCTGATTGTTTTATGCTTTTAGTTGTTTGTTAAGTGAATTTAAAGCGTTTATAAATAGATGGTTATATATTTATTAACATTTAATTTCATCGGTTTTCGGCTTATATGATAAGTTATATTTGCTTGCTAACGAAAACAAATGAAATGAAAACAAATTTATTCTTAAAAAAGACATTCCCACAATTCCCACAAATTAGGCGGATCAAAACATTTTTTTTGTTTTTATTATTGCTTACCAGTACAACATTTTTTGGTCAAAAACTTATTATTTCCCAAGTCTACGAAGGGTCAAGTAATGACAAATGGATAGAGATAACCAATGTTGGCACATCTGATATTGACATGGCTGCCGGCGGTTATAAGCTCGGAATATGGACTGTCAGCGGAGATACAGGCAATGGGGCAATAAGCGGGACACCGTCGTCTTCTATAGTTTTATCCGGAACATTAACGCCCGGTCAAAGCTACTTGATGAGAAATAGCAGCGCAAGCACAACTGTACCTCATAATCCGATGCCAACCGCGAATACTTTCAATACTACAGTTGCGGCATTTAATGGCAATGATGCTTTGGCAATTTTTACAGGAACAAGTACTATTGTAGATGCATTCGGTGTCGGTATTAATAATAAAGATGTTTCTTATCATAGAAATTCTAACATTTTATCCTCTAACACTACTTTTACAGTTTCCGAGTGGACATCCAGAACTTTAGCACAGATTGCGGCAGCAACAAGTACTGATACAGAATATATCGGAAAGCATATATACGGTGTTACCAATTATACTCTTACTTATAATGCGAATGGCGGCACCGGTACTGCTCCTTCTGCGGTAAGTAATCCCTCGGGAACTGTTATTACACTTCCATCCACAACACTTACAAGATCAGGTTATACCTTCTCTGGCTGGAATGTGAATTCCATAGGTAATGGGACAAATTATAATTCAGGTGCGAACTATTCTATGCCTGGTGCAAATACTACATTATATGCAAGATGGGCTTATACGATAACTTATAATGCCAATGGTGGTACGGGAACAACACCCACAGCTCAAACCAATTATAACAGCATTACCACAGCCCTGAATAATGGAAGTGGTCTTACCAGAACGGATTATACCTTTGCAGGATGGAAGATTACTGCAGCAGGAACTACCGCGGACTATGCTGCAGGTGCTACATATACACCTTCAACTGGTAATGCAACTACGACGCTATATGCCCATTGGATACCAACAACACCAGAGCTTTCCACTACACCATCCACTTTGTCAGCCTTTACTTATGTGGAAGGTTACGGACCATCTGCTACGAAATCTTTTACCCTAACAGGCGCCAATTTGGACGGTACAGATGTGAGTCTTCTGCCAGGCGATAATTATGAAATTTCTATAGATAATGGAACGACCTGGGTAAGTTATACTACCGGACCTGTGGTGCTGACGGCATACAACGGAACCAGCAAAGCAGTTTTGGTTCGTTTGAAAGCAGGACTGTCTGCGGGAACTTATAATAATGCCAGCAATGATATCATTACAATAGAAGGAGGCGGTGATGCATCTGGACCTGTAGTAACTTTGTCAGGAACCGTTGCGGCTTGTCTTGCACCTACAACACAATCTACGGTTTCATCATTTACTTCGGTAGGGACTAATGGGATGACTGTTAATTTTACAGGTGGCAATGGAATGGGAAGGGTTGTAATAATCAATACAAGCAACAGTTTCACAAATCCTTCCAACACTTTACCTGCAGCGAATAGTATTTATAGCGGAAGCGGAGAACAAGTAATCTATACAGGTACGGGTAATACTATTGCTGTTACAGGATTATCTCCTTCTACGACCTATTATTACAGAGCTTATGAATATAACATCTGTTCCGGAACTTATCTTTACAATACAACAACGCCTACCAATAACCCACGCAGTCAGACTACAGCTTGTGATGTACCAGTAAATCCAAACGGTGATATAGAATTGGATAATCCTTATTGTGCTTCTGCAACCCTTGTTTATGAGTTGTCTGATCCGATACAGGACGGTGTTACTTATTACTGGCAGACTGTTTCGGGTGGTACTTCTACGGCTAATCCTCTAGTTTTTGCTCCGGGAGCAGAAGTTGCAGAGCCTTATACTGTAACAGTGGGAGGTTTGTATTACGTACGTGCTTATAATGGCTTCTGTTGGAGTGCCGGTTCGTACGTAACCGGATCGCCTGTTGTCATTGCTGTTGGTGCGGGCATAGGTACACAGCCAACTAACCAAAATGTAGCCATTGGGGCAACTGCTACATTTACAGTAACTGCATCCGGAACGGCGCCTTTTACTTATCAATGGCAAGAAAGTCCGACAGGTTTGGCAGGCAGCTGGGTAAATGTAGGAACAAGCAGTAGTACACTTTCTCTTATAAATGTACCGCTAACAAAAAACGGATACAAATATCGTGTGATCGTAAGTAATGATTGTACCAGCAAAACGTCTGATGTAGTAACACTTTCTGTAAACGTCACACCAGTATCTATCTGGAATAATCCAATTACAGGAACCAATCCGGGACAATCTACAGGTTTTTATACAACAGGCGATGTGAAAAATGCAAATATCATAGTGTCCGGTATTAGTAAAGGGAGCGGGATTACAGGTGCAGCTGCCAATGACCGATATTCTGCTAGTGCATGGAGCACTACTACACTTGATGCTAATGATTATTTTGAATTTACATTAACACCTAATACTAATTATAAAATAGATTTTGACAGCTTTGCATATACAGGTCAAATATCGGGAGGAGCTTCAAATCATGCTTTTAGGTCAAGTTTAGATGGATTTATTTCAAATATAGGAACGCCCACAGTAAGCGGAACTACCATAAACTTATCTGGAGCAGCTTATCAGAATATTACTACCCCTATAACTTTTAGGTTTTATACATATGGTGTAAGTGCATCTACAAGAACATTCAGTATCAATGATTTTGATTTTAAAGGTAATGTCCTTGCTGCCTGTGTGCCGGCTTCGCTTACTGCATTCCCGACTACCGGACCTGCAGGAACTGTAGTAACCATAACGGGTTCAGACTTTACTGCTGCCTCAACGGTGAAATTTGGAACCGTGGATGCTGTTGTGGAATATGTCAGCGCAACAATTCTTAAAGCTACAGTTCCAGCTAATGCAGATGGCAATATCATCGTCGATACATCTTTGACCTGTGATTCAGAAACAGCTTTTACTTTAATAAAAAATGATACTACAAGCTGCGAAGCACCACTAGGAGGGTCTGGATCAGGCAGTACTTATGCCTCGGATATTATTATCTATGAAGTTTATGATGAGAACGGTGGTGTAGGCGGTGTTGTATCTATCTATAATGGAACGAATGCAACTGTAAATTTAGCGGATTACAGTTTTTTCAGAGCAGGTACCTATGGAGATACTTACAGCAGTTATGGAACATTGTCAGGCAATCTGGCTTCCGGGCAGCTTGCAGTCATTGGTGTAAGTGGATCGCTTTGTGGGATTGCACCGACAGGTAACGGAAGTATTACAAGCGGTTTTAATGCTGATGACGGTTTTCGATTGATGAAAGGAACTACTGTTATTGATGATGTAAAAGCACCAAACTACATAGGATATTACATGCGAAGAAATAATACTAATCTCGCTCCTGCCACAACCTATAATGATGCACAATGGACAACGCAAACTCTGGATGCAGGTGAGTGCCTGCCGGCTGATGAGGTGGCTCAGGTTCCTGCTGTGAAATCGTCACCAATAGTCGTTACACAGCCAAGCTACACATTGACTTGTGATGTGAATACATCTTTGGCATTAACAGCTACAGAGGGTTATGCTGGAGGGAATGGATTAACTTATCAATGGTATGTTTTAGGAACCACTGGCAACTGGACAGCGATTATAGACGGCGGGGTATATTCAGGCGCAAATTCCCAGACATTAAACATAAGTGATGTCAGCGGTCTAGCTAATTTTCAATATTACTGTCAGGTAAGAGAAAATACGCAGACCTGTTATACCGCAACCAATGCAGCGCAAATTAAAGATGCAAACAATATCTGGGCAAGCAATGTCTGGTCAAACGGAATGCCTGTTTTGGGAAGTAAGGTGGTGATAGCAGGAAGCTATAATACACAGGAGGATGGTGTTCTTGATGTCTGTGATTTGACAGTAAATACCAGTGGAAGTATTAGAGTAAAACCAAACTTCCCGGTTACTGTGAAAAAGAAAATTACCAATTTGGGTTCTGCTAATAATTTTGTAGTAGAAAGCGATGCCAATCTTATCCAAAAAGAAAATGTTGCAAACCAGGGAAATATTATTGTGGAAAGACAAGTAACGGATATGAACAATGTCACCAATCAAATCGACTATGTGTACTGGAGTTCACCGGTCAATGGTCAGTTGATCAAAGGTGCAGCGGGATTTTCTCCAAATACCCCATCCAATGGCTATCTGCAGTATAATGAAGCTAATGATATGTTTGCGGTAACTGGTGATGTGAATTTCCTTACCGGAAAAGGCTATGCCATACGGGCAGAAAATGGAACTAATGGTTATACAAAGACTTATACCTTTACGGGAATACCTAATAACGGAAATATTCAATATCAAAATCTAAAATGGACAAGTGCTGTCCACGGCTTCAATCTTATCGGGAACCCATATCCTTCCAATATAGATTTTGACAAATTATTTACTCTTAATAATACAAAAATATATTCTACGGCATTTTTCTGGACCAATAACAGCTATACACCAATACAGGTCGGTTCCGGTTATAATGGAAATAACTATGCCATATACAACGGGACAGGCGGTTCCCCGGCAACTTATAATCCGAGTAATCCCTATGATGGATCTGTAATACCGGATGGAAAAATAAAAGTTGGACAGGCTTTTATCATTCAGGTAAAAGATACTGGCAAAGATCTGCCTTTGAATTTTGATAATAATATCAGGGTTACAGACAACGGTAATTTTTATCAGAAAGCTTCTAAAAATAGATTTTGGCTGACGCTTACTTCCCCAAATAATTTGGTGAATACGATTCTCTTAGGATACATTACAGGTGCTACAAACAATTATGAAACTGATTTCGATGGTGAACTGTTTGCCATAGGCTCGGACTCTTTCTATTCTTTATTAGGTGCTAAAAAATTAGCGATCCAGGGAAAATCGGATAATTTCACAACGGATGATGTAGTGACCTTGGGGAATGTTTTTTCTGAGAACGGAAATTACACGATAAGTCTTAGAACAGCAGAAGGGATTTTCGATGGTATTCAGACTATTTACCTTCGAGATAAGGTTTTGGACAAATATATTAATTTGAGTTCTCAATCCAATTATACTTTTGAAGCGACGAAAGGCACCAATAATACACGCTTTGAGATTGTATATAAAGATAAGGTGCTCAGTTCCGACGAAACCAAAAAATCTGAATTCTTGGTTTACAGAAACGGAGAGGATTTTATCATTCAATCTGCTCAAAAATTGGGTCATGTAGAAGTTTATGATGCCAGTGGAAAACTTATCCGTAAAGTATTTTCAAAAGAAAATAATCTGATAATTAACGCTGACAGTTTACCAAACGGAATATTCATTATAAAAGCAGAAAATTCCGGAAACATTAGGACAAAGAAAATTATCAAATAATTAAAGTTATAATCAAAAAGGTAGATAAGTTACTTCTGTATTTAAATATACAATGAGATTTCAAGTAAATATGTGAATATTGTTGTCGAATTTTTTTGGTTCATTACATTATTATTAACTTTTTAATAACGAGATTTTTCGCCTTTGAATTAAGATTATATTTGCCTTCTTTAATAAAACAAACATTGAAAATGAAAACAAATTTATTCTTAAAGGATTCATTTCTAGGCAGAAGCATGCCGAAAATGCTTTTATTAATCTTGTTCATGGCCTCCTTTATGAGGGGACAGACAACCGTTACCTATACTGGTAGCTTTGCGAGTTCCTCAGGAGCTACTAATACTTATTCAGCAAATAAAGTTATTACTTTAGCATCAAAAACATGGTTAGCCAGTTATTCTTATTTTGCTTCTTCAGAATTCAGATTAGGAAGTAATAATGCGGTAACAGTTCCGAGTAAATTTATATCAACAAGTCCCACAGGTTCTTCTATAGAAATGCAGTGGGACGTTGCTAATGTTAAAAAAATATCATTTACAAATGCAGGAAGCTACGGTACAGTCAGTAACTGGTATATTTTCGAGTCGACTGATGGAGGCACTATCTGGACACAAGTTGCAACGTCAGCTTATACCGGTAATAGTACAATTAGCTATACTGCCACAACACCTAAGACCTCTGCAAGATATGCTTTGGTTATAACCGGTTCTACTCCGAGAGCTATTCTTACAACAGTCAGCATAGAAATACCATCTGTAACTTACACCCTCACTTATGACGGAAACGGAAATACGGCCGGCACAGCTCCGGCAGCGGTAAGTAATTCTGCAAGCACAAGTATCACATTGCCAACTACCACGATGACCCGGACAGGTTTTACCTTTTCCGGATGGAATGCAAATTCTACAGGTAACGGAACCAATTACAACGCAGGCGCATCCTATTCTATGCCTGCTGCTGATACGACCTTGTATGCGCGCTGGGCTTATACAATAGCTTATAATGCCAATGGCGGTGCAGGTGCGCCGGCTACCCAAACCAATTATAACGGTATAACTACAACTGTTAGTGCCACTGTTCCTACAAGAGCAGGATATACATTCACCGGATGGAATACTGCGGCAAATAATAGCGGAACAGCTTATGCATCAGGAGCAACTTATACGCCGGGAACCACAGGCAGTACAACCTTGTATGCGCAGTGGACACCAAATAATAATACGATCACATTCAATAAAAATGCAGCTGATGCAACAGGAACCATGGCGAATCAAACGATCGCTACTGCCACTACTGCCAATTTGACTCTAAATACCTTTGCAAGAACTGGCTATACTTTTGGTGGCTGGGCAACTACAGCTGCCGGAGCCGCAGCCTATGCAGATGGCGCATCTTATACAATGGGAACTGCCAGTATAACTCTGTATGCGGTATGGACTACTTTGGATCCTTTTATTACTACAACAGGCACGCTTTCGGCTTTATCCACAACTTATGGTACGGCTTCTTCCAATACCAGTTTTACTGTATCTGCAGGCAATCTTACCAGCGCATTAGTTGTAACACCACCATCAGGTTTTGAAGTTTCCCTCAGCGCATCAACAGATTTTACAACATCGCTGGATTTGGGTTCTGCCAATAGAACCAATACCACAATTTATGTTCGTCTTGCTGCAACAAGCCCTTTCGGCAATTATAGCGGTAATATTAGTTTGGCAAGTGGTTCCACTACAACTTATATTGCAACAGCGACTAGTACTGTAAACAAAAAAGCATTGACAATAACAGGTCTGTCCGGAGTCAATAAAGAATATGACAGAACAACAACAGCTACCTTGTCCGGAACACCTGCATACAATGGATTAGAAAATGGTGAATCATTCTCTGTAACAGGAACAGTAACCTGGGCATTTGCAGATGTAAATGTGGGTACTTCCAAAACACTTGTGAGAACGGGATCTTATGACGTCCCATCAACAAATTATACGTTAACCCAACCAACTATAACGGCTAGCATCACTGCAAAACCACTAACCGTAACTGGTGCAACGGCACAGAATAAACCTTATAATGGTAATACAACCGCCACTATAACGGGCGCAACATTGGTAGGGGTAATATCTCCCGATGACGTCACAGTATCCGGAGGCGGGACTTTTGCCTCTGCAAATGTAGGATCAGGAATTGTTGTAACGCCGGCTCTTGTTTTAAGTGGTGCGAATGCAACAAACTACAGCATAACACAGCCAACGGGGTTAACCGCAGATATAACCGCAATTGCTCCGACTTTTACAACTTCTACAATCAATATTAATACAGGAGGAACTTATGCTTTACCCGGCGCAAATGTGAGCAGTAATTCCGCAGGTGCATTATCATATTCTTTAGGAGCGGTAACGCCTGCCGGATCTGTGACCTTAACAGGAACTACACTAAATGGTATAGCCGCAGGTACAGCAACCCTTACAGTAGATCAGGCTGCTTCCGGCAACTATGCCGCAGGGAGTACAACAGTTCCCGTGAGCGTAACATTGGTAACAACCGCAACAGATTATTTCCGAAGTAAAGCTGCAACCGGAACTTGGGCAACAGCTGCTTCCTGGGAATCATCTCCCGATAACGTTAACTGGAAAACCTCATCATTGGTTCCAACATCTTCTGCTGCCGGGATTTATATTTTAAGCGGTCATACCATTACCATAGGTGCAACGGCTACGGCAAAAAATGTAACTGTAGAAAGCGGAGGTTCTCTAACGGTATCTGCTGGTTTTACAATTTCAGGAACAACTACTGTGAACGGTACCTGGACTCAATCAACAACTACTGCATTATCCAACAACGGAACTTTGATATTTGGTGCTACCGGTACCTATAACCATAATGTAAACGGCGGTACAATCCCAACTGCAACCTGGAACGCATCTTCTAATTGTAATATTACCGGATATACCAATACCAGTGCGGTAACAGGACCAGCTGGCCTGGCACAGACATTTGGAAACCTGACCTTTAATAATGCAGGATCCAGCAATTATATCAATTTGTTTTCGGCAGCTGCAACTATGAATGTAAATGGCACTTTGACAGTTGGACCGGCAAGTGGTAATTTAGTTTCTTTTGGTAATACCTCTTTTAGTGTTACAGCCAATGTTAATAAAATCAAGGTGACAGGAGGAGCTCTTCACGGAGTAGGTGCCAGTACTGCATTGTTTTTGAATGTAGCTACTGATATTGAAATACAAGGCGCTGGTATATTGAGGCTTGCTACAGGTAATGGAACAGTCAATTTAACCGTAGCAAATGACGTTTTAATAAAAGACACCGGATTACTGGAACTGGTTGCTGGTACGGGTTCAACGGTTGGTACACAGATATTGACAATAGGAAGGGATCTTGTTATTGATGGAACTTCTGCAAAAATAGATCTGAAGCCAAACGCAAATGCTTCCGGCGCTGGTGTCGTGTATGTGGGAAGGAACTTCAGCTCTCATAATACAGATACTGATGCTATAGATGTTGATTTTGGATCAGGATCGGTATCAGGCAATTATATCAGAATCACGGGCAATCTTACACATACCGGTAATGGAGTTTATCAGACTAATGCGACATCGCAGGCGAGAGGTTTTGTTTTTAGAGGAACTTCTTCAAGCCCTTCACAAATAAGCTATTCCGGCGTCAATTCTGAATATACAAGTTATGAAGTGGATACAAGCTATTATGCCGAATTATCAACAAATTTAACTCTTGGCTCTCAAACAGGACCTGTTTCTTATTTTACAGTAAAAGGCAGTCTGGACTTTAAAGACAAGTCTATCATCGGAAACAGTGTAGCACGATTTATTACAGCTAGTGGAGCAATTCTTAATACATCGAATGCCAATGGTATCGGAGGGACAACCTCTTTAGGGAGTTTAAGGTCTTTTGCCAGTACCAATACGACCTCTGCCAATGGAACAGCTCAGCTGATTGCAGGTGCCAATTATGTTTTCGACGTGGATTCTACTGCACCATTCCCAACAGGAACAATTGGAAATCCGAGTACACTTACACTTAATAATGCAACCGTTACTTCTAACAGAACCGGCAGCCTTATCGTTTCCGGTGCAGTTAATATCAACGGAACATCTGTATTTAAACTTAATCCTCTTTCAGCTAACAATTTGTCACTTGGTGGATTGATGACTATTGATGAAAATGCGACTTTTGATAATAACGGAGAAAACCAGATTACTAATGGAGGAGGATCCATTACCATAAACGGAACCTTCATTACGCGCGATGCACAAGGTTTCACGGGGACTAATACTGCCATTCCCGGCATTACACCAACACTTGGAGATAATGCTACAATTGTTTATGGATTGAACGGTGATCAGGCAGTTACAAATTTTGCTTATAAAAATCTGACTTTCAGTGGCAGCGGAACCAAAACACCTGTAACTATAGCTTCAATCACAGGAACTGTTACTATCAATTCCGGAGTTACGGTAGATGCTGGTACCAGAACTTTTGGAGGTTCCGGAACGAATTTGATAATGCTTGGTACAAGTGTATTTAAGACAGGTGGAAGCTCAACAAAACCAGATGCGGCAGGAACTTATACGCTTTCACCCACATCTACAATAGAATTCGGAGGAACATCTGCTACAGTGATAAGAGCAGCTCCGATTTATGGTAATATTAATATAACATCTACGACCAACGGAGCAGGTTTATCCGGCGAAGTAACGTCTCTTACATTACAGAACGGATCTGTTTTTACAGTTAAAAGCGGAGGGATATTCAATGTTCAGAATACAAATGGTCTATCTGGTGCTTCAAATACTGCAATTAATAATATTAACAGCCCATCTGTGGTTTTGGACTCGGGAAGTACAATTAATTATAACGGAACAGCACAAACAGTTACTACTTCTCCGAATTATTATGATCTGGTAATTTCCGGATCTGGAGTGAAAACACCTTCGGCAGCACTTTCAGTTAATGACAAACTTAATATTAATGCCGGGACTCTGGCTTTAAATAGTGCCGCAGGAAGTGATCTAAATCTTGGAGGCATAATGACCATCGCAAGCGGAGCAACATTTGATAACAATGGAGAGAATCAAATTCTTAATTCTAATAACGCTTCTATAATTAACAACGGAACTTTCATCACAAGAGATGCCCAGGGTTTCTCCGGAACCAACGCTGCCATACCGGCTATTACAAATATAACTATGGGTAATGGTTCTACCGTGCATTATGCTTTAGGTAGTCAGGATGTTTCGACAAGAACAGATTATAATAATATATTGTTTTCAGGAAGCGGAACCAAAACTGTATCTGGTAATATAACACCAATCGCTGGGACTGTTACCATCAATGGCGCTGCAACTGTATTGAATGCAGCCGATCATACATTCGGTGATGCTTCTACAAATCTTACAATGACCGCCGGATCATCATTCCTTTTAGGAGGATTGGGTGTAAAACCTGATATGGGCGGAACATATAGTTTGGATGCCGGAACAACGATAGAGTTTACAGGGACTTCTGCAACTCAGATCCGTGTAGAACCTCAATATGCTAATGTTGTAATTTCAGGAACCAATGTGGTTGCAGGAAATACATCTTCTTCAGTGTTAACCTTTCAGTCGGGAGGTAGTTTTACAGTAAAAAATGGTGCAAAATTTAATGTTAATAATCCAGACGGGTTCAGTGGAGCAACAGTTACAGCTATTAAAAACACTAATAATCCGACAATTATTTTAGAACAAGGCTCTACGATAGATTATACAGGAGCAGATCAGGTGATTTCTAATGTTTTCCCGTATGAAAATCTTAAGGTTTCTTCTGTCGGGACCAAATCCCCGGCTGCCGGTTTAACCGTTAATAATTTGACCACAATAAGCGCTGGAACTCTCAAAATCTTGAAAACACAAGATGCTGTAAATGCTAATGTGCTGTATGCTCATAAAGGAATTAACAATACAGGAGGATCAGTTGTTTTTGAGAATAATGCACAATTGATGCAGGACGCAGATGCTGTAAATTCCGGGAATATCCAGTCTCAGAGAGATGTTGTTGATATGAATAATATCTCAACTCAAATGGATTATGTCTATTGGAGCTCGCCCGTAAGTGGACAGCTGATCAAAGGTGCAACCGGATTCTCTCCAAATACACCGGCAAGTGGCTATCTTCAATACAACGAGACCAATGATAAATTTGTAATCACCGGTGATACGACCTTCTTACCTGGAAAGGGTTATGCAATCCGTGCAGAAACAGGAACCAACGGTTATAACAAAACATACAGCTTCAAAGGAACTCCGAATAATGGCAGTTTACAATTTCAAAACCTGAAATTTACAGATGCTTCACATGGTTACAACCTTGTTGGTAATCCTTATCCATCTAATATTGATTTTAGTTTGCTGTATGCGCTTAATACTGCAAAGATATATTCTGCTGCGTGGTTCTGGACCAACAATAGCTATACAGTAGGACAGGTTGGATCTAATTATACAGGGAACAATTACGCAACATTCACTGGGACTGGTGGTACACCTGCAACTTCCAATCCTTCCAACCCTTTCAATAATTCTATCACGCCGGATGGGACGATTAAAGTTGGACAGGGATTCATCGTTCAGGCAAAGGGTGCTGCACCATTAGATTTTGATAACGGAATCAGAATAACAGATAACGCCGGTTTCTTCCAGAAGGCAGGAACGAAAAACAGATTCTGGTTGACATTGACTTCTCCGAACACTTTAGTCAATACTATTTTGATTGGCTATGTGCCGGGCGCAACAGATAATTTTGAAACTGATTTTGATGGAGAATTGTTTACCATAGGTTCAGATTCCTTCTATTCTATATTAGGTGCCAAAAAATTGGCGATCCAGGGAAAATCTGTTAATTTCAAAATAGAAGATAAAGTAGCTCTTGGAAATGTTTATTCTCAAAATGGAAATTACAAGATATCTTTAAGAGATGCAGAAGGTATTTTCAGCAACGGTCAAAATATATATTTAAAAGATAAATCGCTGAATAAAATTATTAAGCTTAATGATGCCGATTATACCTTCCAGGCTGTAAAAGGAACAGATGCCACACGTTTCGAAATTATATATAAAGAAGACATAGTTTTAGGAACAGAATCAGTAACGAAATCAGACTTTGCAGTTTATAAAGACGGAACTGATTATGTAATCACCTCTTCAAAAGTTTTAGGAAAAATAGAAGTTTATGATGTAGCCGGAAGATTGGTTATGAGTCAAAAAACGGTGAACAAAAACTTCAGATTAGATTCATCTGATCTTGTTAATGGAATCTATATCATTAAAGTTGAAAATTCCGGGGATATAAGGACAAAGAAAATAATCAGATAATTTTTAAAAAACATCGTATTAAAAGGCACTTTGAGTGCCTTTTTTTGTTTTTATACCTGTCAAAAAAATTAAACGCATATTTAATTATTCTTATTAAAATCCTCTATTTAACGGTTAATTAAAAATAAATTAACTTTTTTTTAAAGTGAATGTATAAAATAATTAATTTAGCGCCCTGATTTCTAAAAAATAAAAAAACCAACTGACAGATATGAAAAAAATATTATTATCAAAACCTTATTCTTTCCCCATGAATAAACAATTATTGCTGTTTATCATGCTATTTTTAGCTGGGGATATTTGGGGGCAGACCACTTCAGTCTGGAATCAAACAAGTGCTAACGGGACTTGGTTGACTGCCGGAAACTGGACACCTTCCGGTGTTCCTACTGCGACAATTATTGCCCAATACTCAAACGCAGCGACAGGATCCGGTATTAATACAAATACTACTTCTGCTAATAATGCAGCAGCTATTGATTTTAAAGGAGCAGCTGCTTTTACACTTGGAAATTCGGCAGGTTCTGCTACGGGTACACTTACTTTAGCGGGAGTTACTGTTAATAGTATTGCCAATACAATTGTAAGAAATAGCGTTGCTAATAATTTAACCCTTGCTGGTCATCTAACAGGTGGTTCGAATCTATTGACTTACGTGCTTGGAAACAGCACAGATAATGTTGTCAATATTGAAAGTACGGGAAATATTACAATCAGTGGTCCTATCTCAGGAACTAGCAGAAAATTAACTAAGGTAGGTAGTGGTGCCGGTACTCTTATTTTATCTGGTGCTAATTCATATTCAGGAGGAACTACTATTACAGCAGGAACACTTCAGCTAGGTGCTGCACAAACACTTCCGGTTGGAAATCCCGGAGGAGGAGTAATACTCAATGGAGGTACTTTAAAAAGTGGGGCAAGCACAGGTTTTAGTAATGGAACCAGTTCTACAAATAATATGGGAACGCTTACTTTGAGTAGTAATTCTACTTTAACATTAGGAACAGGTGCTCATAATTTGTATTTTTCTGCCAGTAATGCTGTCACCTGGGCTGGCACTTTGTTAACCGTTACTGGTTGGACAGGTACTGCTGGAGCTTCTGGCACAGCTGGTAAAATATATGTAGGATCAGATGCAACAGGACTTACTAGCGGACAATTAGCAAAAATCATATTCACAGGATATACAGCCGGAGCAGCACTTTTGTCAACAGGAGAATTAGTTCCTGCTTCAACAATCTCTCCAACAGTCACAACAACAGCCATATCCATTATTGCGACAACCAGCGCAAGTTCTGGTGGTAACGTCACTTCGGATGGGGGCGCAACTGTTACTGCAAGAGGTGTTTATTTTGGGACTTCTGCAAACCCAACTTCAGGAACTTCTAATGGAACAGGAACGGGTTCTTTTACTAGTTCATTAGCCAGTTTGGCAGTTAATACACGTTATTATTACCGTGCTTATGCAACCAATTCTATAGGTACAGGATACGGATCAGAATCCAATTTTTACACGTTAGCAAACACGCCTTCTGCACCAACTGTTAATACACCAGCTGTAAGCAGCCTGAATGTTGCAATAACTTCGGGTGACGGTAATCCTGCGGCTACAACCTATGCAATATACGAAACAACAACAAGTAAATATGTACAGGCAGACGGAACTTTAGGAGCCTCTGCAGTTTGGCAGACAGCTTCAGCCTGGAGTACTAAAACAGTCACAGGTTTAACAGCCAATACAACATATACTTTCCAGGTAAAAGCCAGAAACGGTGATTCTACAGAAACGGCTTTCAGTGCAACAGCAAGTGGAACTACAGCTGCAAATCAGGAAGTAGACTGGGCTAATCTGCAATACATATCTACACCAACAACTTATAACGAAGGCGCAACTACTAATACAGTTTATGCACAGGTTTACAAGGGCGGTGTAACAAATTCTGCAGGACAGGGCGCAAATATCCAGAGCTGGATAGGTTATTCTACAAGCAACACAAATCCAAATTCGGCTAGCGGGTGGACTTGGGTCTTAGCAACATATAATGTGGATGTTGGTAATAATGATGAATATAAAGTGACACTTCCGGCACTGACTCCAGGGACATATTACATCGCTTCAAGGTTTAATTATAATGGAGGGACTTATAAATATGGCGGAACCGGCGGATTATGGAATAACGATAGTGGAACCATTACCGTTAACCATAATCTTGTAGGTTTTGGTAATTTCCAGTCTCCAACTTCCGGAACACTTGTTTTAGGAAATAACTACAATGTTTATGGCCAGGTCTATAAAGCCGGAACTACTGAGCCCGCAGGTCAGGGAGCAGGTATTAGTGCTGAGGTAGGATATAGCTCATCAAATACTAATCCTAATACTTGGACGAATTGGTATACGGCAACATATAATGTTGATTATGGAAACAATGATGAATATGTTTATAATATGGCAACACCACTTACAGCAAGTGGAACATATTATATGGCATTCCGTTACAAAATAACAGGAAGTACAGAGTATTACTATGGAGGTACAGGCGGAGCCTGGAGTAACAACAGCGCTGTCGTTACTGTTAAAACTCCGAGGGAGATTAATGTAAAACAGAACACCACAACTATTGCATCCGCAGGAAGCTACGCATTTTCAAGTCAGGTTTCCGGAACGAGCTCTTCGGCTATTAGCTTTACAGTAGAGAACACAGGGCAAGATGATTTGACCCTTGGTGCTCTAAGCATCAGCGGTACCAATGCAAACCAATTCAGTGTAACTCAGGCATTATCTTCAACTGTTACAGGTGGTTCTTCGACTACTTTCACGGTTACTTTTTCTCCGACAAGTGCAGGTGCTAAAACGGCTCAATTATCATTAATCAATAATGACGGTGACGAGAATCCTTATATTATTAATATCTCAGGAACTGCAACATCCAATGCATCATCGGATATTGTCGTAAAATCCGGTTATACCTATCCGACCAATATATTATACGCTAATTATCAGGCAACAGATATTTCAGGAGGAAGTAATGATATAGAAATTGCAAAATTCACCATCCGAGATGGCGGAGCGACTGCTGATACGGATAATTTGGGTACAACGTTAACACGTCTGGATTTCAATTTAACCAACGGAGGAAATGTCAGAAGAGTTGCTATTTATGATGGTGCTACTGAAATTGCTGAGCAAGCAGGGTCAACAACGCTTTCATTTACCAATGCATCATTAGCTACATTAATTGCGCCAGATGGAGGGACAAAAGATTTTAGCATAAGAGTTAGTTTCAAAACAACAGTAACAGATAATCAGCAGCTTGGTGTTAGCATTACTGCAACTACAACTGCAGATACTACAGGCTCAACTTTTGCAACTACAGCAGCTGGTGCAGCCGCAACATCTACTGCCGGAGATAATAACAGAATAGAAGTAGTAGCGGACAGACTAGCGTTTGTGCAGCAGCCGACCAATACGAACATCAATACTAATATGTCACCTGCTGTTACAGTTTCGGCAAATGATGTAAATGCAAACAGAGATTTAGATTTTGTATCATCTGTAGCAATTACATCTACAGGTACGCTTTCCGGAACTCCGGTTACTGCAACGGCTGTTGCTGGATTAGCAACTTATTCTGCATTACAGCATACAGCCGCGGGAACAGGATTTAAGTTAAGTACAGCTTCATCAGGATTGACAGGAGTTGATTCAAATACATTTAATATTATACTTGTGACATCGGCATCGGATTATTTCAGAAGTAATGTGGCTACAGGTTCTTGGGCAACCGCTGGCTCTTGGCAGTCGTCTCCGGATAATTCTACCTGGATTACTGCGACAGCTTCGCCAACGTCTGCAGCCAATACAATTACAATTAGAAATGGGAATAACATAACGGTCGATACGAATATTACGATTGACCAACTTCTAATAGCCAATGGCCAGTTGACTGTCGATTCTACTCTCGGAACATTAAATATTAATGACGGAAGCGGAGTAGATGTTGATGTCCAAAGTGGAGGTATTCTGCAGGTTATGAATAGTGGCTCCACTTCCGCTTATACTAGCACAATAATATTCTCTGGCAGCGCCTCCATGAATGTGTCCGGTAAGATTTTGGTTGGAGATGGTACATCTTCTGCTGTTGGATCCGGTTATGGAGCATTTGGTTTTTCTAGTGCTTCTCAGATAATTTGGAATAATGCAGCAATCCTAGAGTGGAATAATACAGGAAGTACACCAGGTATATCAGGACAGACTTATTTTCCAGGAGTTTCATCTTCTGTAGTTCCAATATTCAGAATCACTAAAATCGCAGGAGGCAGTTTGAGTGGAGGTTCTGCTACAATCATTAATGGCTTATTCCAGTTAAACGGAGCAAATGTTGTTTGGGCTGGTAACGGATCCAGAACATTCAGAAATGGTATTGTTTCCACAGGAACTTCATCCATGACTATTAGTGGTGGAACAGGAAAATGGCAAATCGGAGATGATACTGTTGCCGGAAATGCAGAAATAGGAGGTTCTGGCGGTGCATTGACTCTTAGCAATACAAATGGTGTGTCAGTTTCATCAGTTTGTTCATTATCGGTAACAAGTAATTTTATTTTATCTTCGGGCACACTTACCAATAATGGAACAATCAATTTTGGAACGTATGCCGTAACCGGATCGGGTGGTTTCACAGAAGCAGCGGGTTCTACGATTATTACATCAAATACAGGAGGTGTACCGGCTTCGGTTGCTGTTTCCGGGACCAAAACTTTCTCGGCAAATGGTGCGAACTATACTTTCAATGCCAATACAACTGCACCATTCCCGACTGTAACAATGGGGAACCCTGCAAGTCTTACTTTTAACAATGCGAATGTTACCTCTAATAAAACTGGTAATATTACTGTTTCTGGTGCTGTTAATATCAACGGAACGTCTGTGTTTGCGCTTAATTCAGCTGGGAATAACTTAGATTTAGGTGGGGTAATGACAGTTGATGCTAATGCAACATTTGATAATAATGGTGAAAATCAGATTACAAATGGTGGTGGCAGCATTGTTATTAACGGAACATTCATTACGCGTGATGCACAAGGTTTTACAGGGACAGGTACTTCTCTTCCTGGTATTACGCCAACACTTGGTAATAATTCTACTATTGTTTATGGATTGAATGGAGATCAAGTTGTAACGGATTTTGCATATAAAAATTTAACATTCAGCGGTGGTGGTACCAAAACAACTCCAACAATGACTTCTATAGCAGGCACTGTTACCATCAAGGATGCTAATACAATAGTGGATGCATCTGCTCATACTTTTGGAAATACGGCAACGAGTCTGAAAATGCAGGATTCTTCAAAATTAATTCTGGGCAGCGGTACAGATCCCAAACCAAGAATGGGAGGAACTTACGATCTTGGAAGTTCTTCTACGATAGAGTTTGCAGGATCGTCAGCTGATCAGATCAGGGTTTCGGCAACAACTGATCCTATTGAGTATGCTAATGTAATTATTTCCGGCAGTAATGTAAAGGCAGGTACTACAGATGCTGCAGGGTTGACATTCCAAGCAGGAGGAACTTTCACGGTTAAAGGAAGCGGAGTTTTTAAAGTTCCTAATGTTAATGGTTTCAGTGGAGGAACAAGCACTGCTATTAAGAATACAAACAGTCCTGTTATTACTTTAGAATCGGGTTCTACAATTGACTATACAGGAACAGATCAAGTTGTTACAACTGCTTTAAATTACGAAAATCTTAATGTTTCATCAGCAGGGATCAAGTCTCCGGCTGGAAACTTAACAGTCAATAATTTAACAACGGTAAGTGCAGGAACTCTGCAACTATCAAAAACTGCTGATAACGTAAATGCTAATGTTTTCTATGCTCACAAAGGAATTAATAATACCGGAGGAGCAGTTGTTTTTGAAAATAATGCTCAACTTCTACAGGATGCCAATGCTGTAAACTCGGGTAATATACAATCCCAACGTGATGTTGTAAATATGAATAATATTTCAACTCAAATGGATTATGTTTATTGGAGTTCGCCGGTTAACGGCCAGGTGATAAAAGGAGCAAGCGGATTCTCGCCAAATACACCAGCAACAGGATATTTACAGTACACAGAATCTACAGATAAATTTGTAACAACAAGTGATGTTAATTTCCTTACTGGAAAAGGTTATGCCATCCGTGCAGAAACGGGAACCAACGGATATAATAAAACGTATAAATTTACCGGGGTTCCGAATAATGCTAATCTGCAATTCCAGAGTCTGAAATGGACCAATGCAACACACGGATATAATTTGGTTGGTAATCCATATCCATCCAATATAGATTTTGATTTGTTGTTTACCCTTAATAACACAAAGATCTATTCTACAGCATTTTTCTGGACCAATAACAGTTATACTGCGGCTCAGACAGGTTCTAATTACAGCGGAAATAATTATGCAGTTTATAATGGAACTGGTGGCTCGCCGGCAACTTATAACCCGTCGAATCCTTATAATGGTTCCGTTGTGCCAAATGGAAAAATTAAGGTAGGACAGGCTTTCATTGTTCAGGCAAAACAAACTGGAAAAGATCTGCCTTTGGATTTTACTAATAATATAAGAGTTACAGATCAAGGAACATTCTTCCAGAAAAATGGTAATTCTAAAAACAGATTTTGGTTAGAAATGACATCTCCGAATAACCTTGTGAATACTATTCTTCTAGGATATATTCCAGGTGCTACGAATAGTTATGAAACTGATTTTGATGCGGAGTTATTCGTTGTTGGTTCGGATTCATTCTATTCTGTTTTAGGTACTAAAAAACTGGCAATCCAGGGGAAAGCCGATACATTCAGTACAGAAGATGTTATTCCATTAGGAAACGTCTATTCTGCAACCGGTAATTACAAAATAAAATTGAAAAATCCGGAAGGTATATTTAATAGCAATCAGAAAGTATACCTTCGGGATAAATTGCTGAATAAATATATTGATCTTAGTAATTCGGACAGTTATTCGTTTACAGGAACCAAAGGAACAGACACTACACGTTTTGAGATTGTGTACAAAGAAAATGTAGTTTTGGATGCAGATGCTCCTACAAAAACTGATTTTGTAGTTTACAGAGATGGTAATGATTTTGTAATTAATTCCTCAAAAGCCTTGGGGAAAATAGAAGTTTATGACACATCAGGAAGATTGTTGGTAACTTCTTCAACCAAAGATAAATTTATTAAAATTGATGCTTCTGCATTAATAAATGGTGTTTATATCATAAAAACAGAAAACTCTGGTGATATGAAAAGTAAAAAAATAATGAAGTAAATTAATCTATAAAAACTTTTTAAGAGACCGTCTCGTATATATTATGAGACGGTTTTTATTTGGTATTCCTTAGCGGTTTTTGTTAAACTATGATTATAATAATTCACTGTTGTTAAGGTTTTTAAAGACGAAGAGATGTTAAAAATTTTTACATTATTTTATTAATTTTTTTTTTCATTTCTATACGATATTATAATTTTTTTAGATTGGATTAACGTTTATTTTATCTCTTTTTATTTTAAATGACAATGCAAAGTAACTGTTATATGATTAGTTATTAATTAAACAGTAGTTTGATATTACTATGCAATAATGAGTATATGGTATAATTTTTTTTAAATAATTAAAAATTTTATTAAAATAATACAAAAAAAATTATAATTTTGCAAGCTCTTTATAGTTCCATTTGGAATATAAAAGTTTGTTTAAACACTTAAGATATGATTAAAAATTTATTGTTTTCTGGCAAAAAAGCTGCGAGCCTGTGTTCAAATTGGAAATCTTTTGGTTTCATTCTTATTGCTTTTCTTTTCTCAACAAAAACTGTAGCGCAGGTAAGTGTTACTGCTACTGGTGGAACCCTTTCCAGTAGTTATACCACTCTTGGTGCTGCATTTACAGCAATCAATGCGGGTACGCATACGGGAGTTATTAATATTGCAATTAGTTCAAATACAACCGAGACTGCTGCAATGGTTTTAAACAGCACCGGCGCCGGTAGTGCTAGCTACACCTCTGTGAAAATAAATCCTATTGCTGATAATGTTACGGTTTCAGGTCCAACAGTTACCGGTAGAGGATTAATAGAGCTTAACGGTGCTGATAATGTCACGATTGATGGGGATAATCCAAATACATCCGGAACAAACCGAAACTTAACCATCACTAATACTGCTGCCGCAACAGTGACTTATGCTATGGCAATCCGTATAGCAGTAGATGCAACAACTGCCACGACTGCCAATTCCAATACTATAAAGAATTGTATAATTAACGGTAATGCAACAGGACGAAACGCTTCTGCTAATACTAGTACAACGGCATCTGAAAATTTATCTTATGGTATATATGCAGGAAATAGAAATGTTACTACTGCAGCAACTAATGCACCTGCAGCAATTGCATCTACCACTACAGTTGTAGGAACAGGAGCAACCTATACTAATTTAACGATTGATAATAATCAAATTAATGCTTGTGCACGAGCAATAATGATTCAAGGCTCAGCTGCGACCGTTGCAACAGGATTATTGATATCTAATAATATCATCGGCGCAAGCACTATTGGTTCTGCAACTAATGTTTATTCTTATGGTATTGGTGTGCAGGGGAGTAGTAATGGTATAGTAAGAAATAATAATATACAAAATATAGAATCCTACTTAGGTTCGAGTTTAAGAGGTATTTCTATAGGTGATATTTCTACTGTTGCAGGTGACCAATTCACAATAGAGAAAAATATAATATCAAATATAATATCAAGAAGTACCGGTGCCTGGGCTTCCTATGGTATTAATGTACTTGGAGGAACAGGAAACGTTATTCAGAATAATTTTATTTACGGTTTAAACAGTGTTTTTGATAATAGCAATTATGGGCAGACATATGGTATTAGAGGTATAAGAATAGCGTCAGGAACAGGACATAAAATTTATCATAATTCCGTAAACCTATCTGGGGCAATACTTACTTCATCAAATCCAGATGTTGCAGCTTGTTTTACGGTTACTGCAAGTACATCTACAGGTTTGGATGTTAGAAATAATATCTTTAACAATACAATGACGGGTGCTACAGCTTCTACAATTACTTGTATGCAATTGCCATCAGCACTAACTTCTACATTTGCACTCACTTTAAATAATAATGCTTACTACTCGGCAGGAACTGTTTTAAGTACTACAAATACATCTAATTTAGTGAATACATATACAGTTGCAGGTTTTAATGCTTCTACAACTACACCTGCAACTACTAATCAAAGGGCTTATACGACCACAATAGGCAGTGCGACCAATGATAATGCATCATACGCATCATCCAATGCTGCCCCATTTACAAACGCAACCAATTTGCATCTTAATTCTTCCTCTTCTGAGATCAGTAATGTAGAAAGTAAAGGGGCTAATGTAAGTGTAGCCACAGATATTGATGGCGATGCCAGAGGTACAACTCCGGACATAGGAGCAGATGAAATAACAATTGTTACAGGTGCTAACGATGCCGGGATTTCTGCAATTACAACATCAAGTATCACTTGTCCGGGGACGCAGAACGTTACAGTAACACTTAAAAATTATGGTACTGCAGCATTAACTTCTGCAACCATCAACTGGTCTGTAAACGGAGTTGCTCAGACACCATACAGCTGGACAGGAAGTTTAGCAAGCGGTGCAACTGCAAATGTAGTTGTTGGAACGTATAATTTTCTGGGTTCTGTAAGCTACACAATTGTAGCTTCCACAGCATCACCTAATGCTTCAACAGATGCCAATACGGCTAACGATAGTACCACAAGTGCTGCTTTTCAAACCAGTCTTTCCGGAACCTACACTGTAGGAACGGGTGGTAATTTTACAAATCTTACTGCGGCTGCTACGTATATTAATAATAATAATATCTGTGGTCCTACAGTACTTAGTCTTACCAGTGCTTATTCTTCTTCCGGAGAAACTTTCCCGATTGCCATTAATGCAATTTCCGGATTAAGTGCTACTAATACATTGACAATAAAACCGGCTACAGGTGCAACTCCAACAATTTCTGGAAGCAGTACTTCTTCTATCATAAAATTGAACGGAGCAGATTATGTGACTATAGACGGTAGCAATGCTGCCGGAGGTACAACAAAAGATCTGACGATTACAAATACAAGTACCACCTCATCAACAGCAGCAATATGGCTTTCAAGTTTAGGTGCGGCAGCTGGTTCTACAAATAATACTGTTAAAAATACCAATATTTCCACGGGAACTTTATCGAATCTTACTTATGGTATTACATTAGGTGGAGCAACGTTAGGAATTGCAGGAGCAGATAATGACAGCAATACAATTCAGAATAATGCAATTACTGTTGCTAGTAACGGTATAGACGCCATAGGCACATCAAGCAACGTAAATGATAATCTTGTAATATCAGGTAATACAGTTAGTTATACAAGTGGATCATTGGCAAGTATTGGTATTCGTGTTGGTTATGGATTGAATGGATCAATCGCAGGAAATACGATTAGTGCATCATCTTCAATAGCCGGTACACCAGTTGGTATTTCTATTGAAACAGGATTTACTTCTTCAAGTATTACTAAAAATAAAATTAACGGTATTACGACAAGTGCAACAACAGGATATGCCGGTAGAGGGATCACAATAGGTACAGGTACTGCATCAAGTAATCTTACTGTGGCAAATAATATGATATACGGTGTCAATGGTAGTAACTTTAGCTCTTTTGGTAATTCCTCATCTATAGGAATAGGTATTGGAATGATTGGCGGAGGTGCTACATTGACTGTAACAACAGGTGGTGTCAACTTGTTTTATAATTCCATAAATATGTATGGAAGTTACACGCGTCCAAATGTTTGTGTAACTACCGCTTTGTATATAGGATCGGGAGCAAGTGCTTTAGATATTAGAAATAATGTTTTGGTAAATTCAATGAATAATACCGATACTTCTGCTGGAGCATCAAAAAACTATGCGGTCTATTCAGCTGCTGCAAATACTGCTTTTACAAATATCAATTACAATGATTATTATGTAAGCGGAACACAAGGTGTTTTAGGGTTTTTGAGTAGCGATGCAACAACAATTGCTGCCTGGAGAACTGCAACTGGAAAAGATGTTAATTCAATCAGTACCGATCCAGTATTTATCAGTAATACTAATCTGCATCTTAATTCAGGAACGCCTTCTGCCGTAGAATCTGCTGGTACAGCAGTATCGATTACAGATGACATAGACGGCGATACAAGAGGAACAAGTCCGGATATGGGAGCAGACGAAATTACGGTTGTTGTCGGACCAAATGATGCAGGGATTTCTGCAATACCAACTACAGGAATTACTTGCCCTGGAACACAAAACATAATTGTAACTCTAAAAAATTATGGTACTGCAGCATTAACTTCTACAACAATTAACTGGTCTGTGAACGGTGTTTCTCAAACTGCATATAGCTGGACAGGAAGTTTGGCAAGTGGCGCAACTGTGGATGTTGTATTAGGTACTTATAATTTCTTGGGGGGCGTCAATTATACAATAATTGCAACGACTTCTTTGCCTAATGGAGCTACGGATTCAAATACTGCTAATGATAGCAAAACAAGTGCGGTTTTCCAAACAAGTCTTTCCGGCACATATACTGTTGGAGCAGGTGGAAACTTTACGACACTTACCGCTGCGGTCTCTGCTGCAAACGCAAAAGGGCTTTGTGGTCCAACTGTGTTTAGTTTAACAGATGCTTTATATACAACCAGTGAGACATTCCCGATTACAATTAATTCACTGGCAGGAGCTAGTGCCACCAATACCTTAACAATAAAACCAGCGACAAGTGCTACACCAATCATCAGAGACAATAACTCGACAGGAATCATTGTCTTGGATGGTGCGAATTATGTCATTATAGATGGTAGTAATATATCTGGTGGTAGCACAAAAAACCTTACAATTAGAAATAATAATGCGGTTACCGGTGTTGGTATAGGCTTTAAAAATGGTGCTTCTAATAATGTTGTTAAATATAATAACATTTTGACAGCACAAGCTTCTACTACAACATATACCGGTTCGGTTACTTTTTCTACTTCAACTGCTGCTGCAGGAAATAATAACAATACGATCCAGGAAAATAAGTTTGGGCCATCCAATAGTCTGCCTACAATTGCAGTTTACAATTTAGGATCTAGTACTGCAAAGCAAAATACCGGCAATATGATTACAAAAAATGATATTTCAGATTTTGCTTATGCAGGAATTTATGATACAGGATTTTCTTCAGGATTTATTTATGATGGTAATTTGATTTATGGTACACAAACACAGACATCCTCAACAATGCTTGTGGGTATGTTGTTTGATAATGCCACTATTTACAGTCCTACAATTAAAAATAATAAAATCTATGATCTTAAAACGACCAACACAAGTACAACCACTGGTTATCTAAAGGGGATTGATCTTTATGATATTGCAGCTTCAACCTGTCTGATTTACAATAATATGATCAATCTGTACGGTAATGGAGCAGGAGCTCCAGGTATCAGAATTTCTGGGATAGAGGACGAAAGTACAGTAGGAACGGTTAATATTTATTACAACTCAGTTAATATCACTGGTTCAGCTTCATCTGCAAGTGGTTCGTTTGGATTTTTGAAAAATTATTCAGATACAACCGTATTGAAAAATAATATATTTTCTAATATAAGAATATCATCAGGGACTGGTGCGCAATATTCTATCGTTTGGGATTCTTCTCAAGGAGGTGCATTAACTTCAGATTATAATGATTTTTATAGTTCAGGTAATGCTAATAATATTTTAGCCGCTACTACTGCTAACATAACAACTTTAGCTGACTGGAAATCTACAACAGGGAAAGATGCGAACTCGCTAAATGTTATGCCGTCATTTGTATCTACAACCGATTTACATATCACTGCAGGCTGTACATCATTGGAGTCTGCCGGTACACCAATATCAGGTATCACAACAGATTTTGATGGAGCAACCAGATCCGCAACTACACCGGATATCGGAGCAGATGAGTTTACAGGAAACATTCCTCCAAAAGTTACATCAGTAACTAACGGAGAGAACTGTGGAACCGGATCAGTTTTATTAACTGCCAATTCAACAGACCCATCAGTAACTGGATATAATTGGTATACTGTAGCTACAGGAGGCACTGCCGTAAACGGAGCAACCCCTACAACTACTAACTGGTCTACACCAAGTTTGTCTACAACTACGAATTATTATGTAGCAGCTTACAATGGAACTTGTGAATCTGATACCAGAATTTTAGTAACCGCAACTATAAAACCTACACCTACGGATATTGTGGTTTCACCTACGATATTACCATCAAGTTCTGCGGCTGCGTGTGACATCGATTATGTAAAATTAGAAGCCACTGGCGGAATGATTGCTTCTTCAAATGTCAATGTTCTTAATATGACATTCGAAAATGGTCTTACAGATTCTGTATCAGGGACTTGGACTACAGCAAATAATTCTACTTCGGGAACACCATCTAATTCGGCTTGGACAATTAGAAATAATGCTTATGTATATAGTAGCGTTACATTTAATTCCAATGACGCTAGTAAATTTATTATGTCAAACAGTGATAGTCAAGGAGTTGGTGGAATAACAAATACTGAATTAACATCTCCTGTTTTTTCATTAAAAAATTATACCTCTGCTACCTTAACTTTTTATCATTATTACAGATTTAATAATACAGAAAGTACGAAAGTACAGATTTCTACGGATGGTGGCGCAAACTGGGCAACTACTGATTTGGCGACTTATACATCAACTCAAGGAACTTCTACAGCTTTCAGCCTGGTTACTTTAAATTTATCATCATATCTAAATCAGGAAAACCTCAAAATAAGATTTTTATATAATGCTACTTATGATTACTATTGGGCTATTGACAATATAAAAATCTCAGGAGATAAAAGTGAACAGAAAGTCGTTTGGTCTCCGGTGACTGGATTATATACAGATTCCACACTCACGACTCCATATAATGGTACAGATTATGTGTCCACTGTATATGCCGCACCGACTACAGCAACAACCTATACTGCGAAAGCAACTTTAGGAACTTGTGATAAAACCGTGTCAACAGCATCTATTGTAAGACTTAAAAAAGAATTTGTTGGTCCCGGTACAGACTGGAATACAGCATCAAACTGGTTCCCTGCACAAGTTCCTGATAGTGACAAATGTGCCTCTATACCAGCAACAAAAACTGTAGTGATCAATGTGAATAATGCTGAAACAAAATCACTAACTATTGCAAGCACAGGCAAAACGACCATCGCAGCAAACAGTTCACTGAAGGTTATGGAAGCTATCAACATTACAAATAATGCCGCCAATGATAATCTGACATTAGAAAGTGACGCCTCTCTCTTACAGGTGAACGGTAGTGCCGTGAATACTGGTAAAATATATGCGAAAAGAGATGTGAAAATGAGACAGCTTGATTATACATACTGGAGCTCACCGGTGAAAGATCAGGTATTATTAAACACGGTGAATGTAAACGCAGCTAACAGTTCTGGAGGTTTCTCAGAAGGAACACCAAATAATAGAACCTATTATTACAATGAAACTAATGACAAATTCTATCCGACAACAGATGCTAAATTTGTAAATGGAAAAGGATACGCTATCCGTGGAAAATCAACTTATGGCTCAACACCAACTTCTGATACTAATTTGAAATTTGTAGGTGAGCCAAATAACGGAAGCTATAGTATTAATGTTCAGAAATCTCCAAATAGTCCTGCAACTGTAGAACACGGATATAATATGATTGGTAATCCTTATCCTTCTAATATGGATTTTGTGAAATTCTTCTACTTAGGAAATAACAGTAATGTAATTAATGCAAAAGCTTGGTTCTGGACCAATGTAACGCCTACTCTTAATCAGGATGGATCTGCTTATGCCGGAAATAATTATGCAACTATAACTCTCACCGGTGGTACGCCTCCAACTTATAGTGATACAACTGTGACTCCTTCACCAGGTTCAGGAGCTTATATCCCGACTAAGAATATCAAAGTAGGACAAGGTTTTATTGTTCAGGCAAAAAATATAGGAACGGCGCAGACTTTAACTTTCGATAACACAATCAGAACAAACGAAAGCGGTTTATTCTTCAATAACAAAAACAACAGTTCGGATGTTAATCGTTATTGGGTGAAGCTTACTTCTCCTTCAAAAATTGTAAATACAATCCTTATTGGATACATAGATGGTGCGACCAATCAATATGACGCAAATTATGATGCGGATCTATTATCCATTGGTGATGATTCTTTCTATTCTAAATTGAATACGCAAAAACTACAGATCCAGGCGAGAGTGAATCCACTGAATATTGAAGATATAATACCATTAGGAACTAAATATTCTTCTGCAGGAAGCTATAAAATAAGTCTTGGAAACAAAGAAGGTATATTTGAATCAGAAAACAAAATCTATTTGTTAGATAAGCTTAATAATACTTATACCGATCTTACGGCTCAGGATTATATTTTTACTGCTAACAAAGGAACAGACGAAACGCGTTTTGAAATCGTTTATAAGAACAAAGAAGTACTTTCAGCAAATGATGTGAAAAAATCAGACTTCTTGGTTTACAAAGATGGCGGGTATTTTGTTATTACTTCATCACGTAATCTTGGTGATATAGAATTATACGACGCAAGTGGTAAACTTGTAGGTGCTAAATCTTCTTCTCAAAAAGAATTCCGTTGGGATGTTAATGCACTTCCTTCTGGAGTTTACATTATTAGAGCAGAAAATTCTGGTAATATCAGAACTAAAAAAATCATTAAGTAATGACAATCAAAAAAGTATCATTAATTATATTTAATATTAAGATCATAAAATTTTATTAAATTTTTATATCTTTACAACTTGAAAATTATGTTTAGTTTTAAGCTACCAATGAGAAAGTATTTAATCTTAATATATGTAACATTCAGTGTTATGTCATTTGCTCAGTTTACTGATGGTAATGTGTTTGATCAAGAACAAACAACAACTACTAATCAGCAACCACAGACGGGAAGCCCAAATGAAGCTCCAGAAGCCCAGACTGCTGCGGATACAAACATGTATGTGCCTGCGGAAGACAGCCAGACTTCTTCTTCACTGGTAGGTAATGGTCCTGGAGAACATGAAGAGGGACCTGGTAACCCAGGGGAACCTGTTCCCATTAATGATTATATTCCATTATTGATTCTTGGTGGATTGGCTTTGATGTTTTATTATCACAGAAAAAGTACAAAGATTAATAGTTAAAATATTCTAAATCCGAAATTAATAAATTTCGGATTTCTTTTGTTATGATGTATAGAAATATTCTGAAGCCTTCATTTGATTTTTTATTAGCACTGGCTTTACTTCTTGTCCTTTCTCCGGTTATTATCTTATTAATTATCCTGCTTTATTTCTTTAATCAAAAGAATGTTTTCTTTTTTCAGGAAAGGCCCGGTAAAAATGAAAAAGTTTTTAAGATTATAAAATTCAAAACAATGACGGATCAAAGGGATGCATCCGGGCAGCTTCTGCCTGATGAATTCCGTCTTACCAAAATGGGAAAATTCGTAAGGAAAACATCTTTGGATGAACTCCCTCAACTTATCAATGTATTGAAAGGCAACATGAGTTTTATCGGTCCAAGACCACTTTTGGTAGGCTATCTTCCTTTATACAACGAAGAGCAGAAAAAAAGACATCTTATAAAACCCGGTATCACGGGCTGGGCTCAGGTGAATGGCAGAAATGCACTCGGCTGGCAGGAAAAGTTTGTATTTGATGTGTTTTATGTTGAAAATCAAAGTTTTGTGCTGGATATGAAAATATTACTTTTAACTATAAAAAAAGTGATTAAAAGTGAAGGAATAAACAGTGCAGGACAAGCAACCACAGAAAGTTTTAAAGGGAATTGATATATGAAGACAAATATACTTATTACATCTGCAGGACAAAGGGTTTCATTGGTTAAAGCCTTTAAAACCGAACTCAAAAAAAAGTTTCCGGATTCAAAAGTAATTACTGTAGATCTATGTCCGGAACTGTCACCGGCTTGTCGGATTTCTGATTTATATTACAAAATATGCAGAGTAAGCAATGAAAATTATATTTCTGAATTATTAGAAATTTGTAGAAAGGAAAATATTGGAATGATCATTCCAACGATAGACACAGAATTAAGAATTTTATCAGAAAATAAATCAATTTTTGATATAGAAAATATTCAACTGATTGTTTCCGGGAACGGATTTATAAAGCATTGCAGAGACAAAAGAGAGCTGAATGATTTTTTCAAAACATACGATATGAGGTTTCCTCAGCCTGTCGATAAACATCGTCCGACTTTTCCTCTTTTTATAAAACCGTATGACGGCAGCCTTAGCAAAGATATTTATATAATTAAAGATGCTACACAACTGACAGACTTCCATATCAATCATCCGAAATTTATGTTTATGGAATATGTGGATCCTGATTTTTACAAGGAATATACAATCGATTGTTATTACAATAAAAATAACACACTTTCCTGCGCTGTTCCAAGACAAAGGATATCTGTAAGAAGTGGCGAGATTCATAAGGGAATTACAGCAAAAAATCACATTATAGATTATCTGAAAGAAAAAGTCAATATGATTCCAGGTGCAATTGGCTGTATTACTTTTCAATTGTTTTATAATAAGGAGAATGATGATATTATTGCGATTGAGATTAATCCGAGATTTGGAGGCGGTTATCCATTATCCTACGAAGCCGGAGCTAATTATCCAAAAATGCTGATTGAAGAATATTTTGAAAATCAAGTGATTGATTACAGAGATGATTGGGAGGATAAATTGCTAATGTTAAGATATGATGCAGAAGTTTTGGTAAGAAATTATGAATAAAAAGTATATTGTTTTTGATCTGGACGACACGCTCTACTATGAATTTGATTTTCTAAAATCTGCCTACAAAGAGATCGCCGGATATCTTTCTAAAGACAATTCTGATGAACTGCATCAACAGATGCTGGATCTGTATGCCAAAAAAGCAGATGTTTTTGGGATTTTGTCTTCAGAATATAGTTGTTCTAAAGAGTTGCTTCTCAAAATGTATAGAGAACATTTTCCGGATATCAATTTAAGAGAAGGAGTTACAGAGATATTAGAAACTTTGAAAAATGACAATATCAGAATGGGACTTCTTACAGATGGCAGATCTCTTACACAGAGAAATAAAATCCAGGCTTTAGGCATAGAAAAATATTTTGATAAAATAATTATATCAGAAGAATTCGGTTCAGAAAAACCGGATGAAAAAAATTACACTGTTTTTTTAGAATCGGGATTTGATTATTTTTACGTAGCGGATAATCCGAAAAAAGACTTTGTTACTCCTAATGCTTTGGGCTGGCAGACGATTATGATAGAAGATGATGAGAAAAAAAGAATTCATGCAATACCTGGTAATTTAGATCAAAAATGGATAGCAGAAAAAATATTAAGATGGAATTATTTTTATAATTTAATTAAGTAACTTTGCAAAATGATATAATATAACTAATCAATCATAAATTTTTAACCCAAAAAAATAAAATTGATTATAATATTGACGAAACTATAATTAGATGTTAATTATTGATAATTTTATTGAAATAATTGATATTTATTAAATAATAATAAGAACAATGGAGTCTAAAATTTGGCTGTCATCACCTCACATGGGAGGTGGGGAAATGAAATATATTCAAGAAGCGTTTGATCATAATTGGGTTGCACCATTAGGCAAGAATGTAGATGAATTTGAAATAGCCATAGAAGATTTTCTTAAGGAGAATAAATATGCAGCAGCTCTCAGCTCAGGAACTGCAGCTCTGCATTTAGCTTTGATACAGCTGGGAGTAGGGTATGGTGACGAAGTAATTTGCCAGTCTTTTACATTTTCTGCATCTGCAAATCCAATAAAATATCTTGGTGCAATACCAGTATTTGTGGATTCTGACAAAACCAACTGGAATATGTCTCCAGAGTTTCTGGAGATCGCAATTCAGGATCGCATCAAAAATCATAAAAAACCAAAAGCTATTATTGTAGTCCACCTTTATGGGATGCCTGCAATGATGGATGAGATCCTGGAAATATGTAACAAGTATGACATTCCATTGGTGGAGGACAGTGCAGAATCATTAGGCTCCAGCTACAAAGGACAAAAATGCGGAACATTCGGAGAGTTTGCTTTGCTGTCTTTTAATGGTAACAAAATAATTACAACTTCCGGAGGAGGTGCTCTTGTATCTAGTAAAAAAGAACAGAAAGCTAAAACCATTTTTCTGTCTACCCAGGCCAGAGATCAGGCGCCACATTACCAGCATTCCGAAGTTGGATATAATTACAGACTGAGTAACATCTGTGCCGGAATCGGAAGAGGACAAATGGAAGTTTTGCAGGAAAGAGTTGACCAAAGAAGAGCCAACCACGATTTTTATAAAGAATTATTTTCCGATATAGAAGCTGTTGATGTCTTCTCAGAAGCCAGTTCAGATTTTTATTCCAATCATTGGCTTACCAGTATTACAATTAATAGGAATATTAGTGCAAGAACAAATCATGATCTGATGAGTGCTTTTGCAGAGAAAAATATAGAAACACGTCCATTGTGGAAACCAATGCACCTTCAGCCTGTTTTCAAAGATTGTCCGTACTACGGAGAAGATGTCGCTGAAGAATTATTTAACCAAGGTCTTTGCCTGCCGTCCGGTTCCAATCTTACAAATGATGATAAAAAAAGAATCTATGAAGTTATAAATAATTTTCAATTTTAAATAGCCACCGAGAAAAATGGAGAAGGTTAAAAATCCTAAGCGATTTTCACTAAATGATAATGTAATGGATCTTGCGGATCTTAAATTCCTACCAAGATGGGTCATTTTATTTATTGATATATTAATAATAATCACCTCACTTTTTGCATCGCACCTGCTGATAGTTGGGCTGGATGTAGAACATTATAAGATCTTTCCACTACCTTACGTTTTTATGTTTATAATGGCCGTAAATGTTTTGTATATGTATGTATTCAAAACCTATCTGGGCGTTATAAGACACTCTACATTTGTAGATCTTTTCAAGATTTTTTTAGCGAATCTATGTGGTGTTTTAACCATCATTATAATTAATTACACTTATTACCTTGCTTCTCACGACAAGGTTGTTCTGATTCCTTTTTTGGGATTGTACTTTGCTATCTCATGTTTATTTCTTTTTGTATTCCGGCTTTGTGTAAAAGGTTTTTTTAATATTATCAAAGAGAACAAAAGGAGCTCCACCAGAAGAAAAATTTATATTCTTGGAGATGATGATACGTCTGTATCAATAGCACAGGTCATTCTGTCTAATCGTAACCTACCATTTGATATCCATGGTTTTATATCTTATCATGATAAAAAAGTAAGCATAAAACTTCTTGACAAACAGATTATTACAAAAACAAACTTTATTAATAATCTAAAAAATGGTAACAAAGAAGTAAGCGGTGTTTTGGTTATTAAGGAAGCATTACAAAAAGAAGAATTAGATTTTTGGGTTAATGTTTTACTGGAAAATAACCTTAAAATATACAAAGCCCCAAATATGCAAAAATTAAGGGGCAATGAGATGATTAATCATATCAATACGATCCAGATAGAAGATCTTCTCAACAGAAGACAAATAAAACTGGATAATATGGAAGTGAAAAAAAGACATTTTCAAAAAACCGTTTTAGTTACTGGTGGTGCGGGTTCTATAGGTCGGGAGATCGTGAGACAAGTGGCGCTTCTGGAGCCTTTGCAAATTGTAATCCTGGATCAGTCTGAGACACCTCTTTATGACACGGAACTTGAAATGAAGGAAACGTATCCTCACATCAATTTCAAATTTATCCTTGCAGATATATCTAATTTTAGCCGTCTGGAGCCGTTGTTTAATAAGTACAATTTCTCAATGGTTTATCATGCAGCGGCTTATAAGCACGTGCCGATTGTAGAAGATAATCCTCACGAAGCAGTATTAGTAAACGTAATGGGAACCAAAAACCTGGCTTTGCTTGCGAGCAGATATAAGGTGAACCGTTTTGTGATGGTTTCTACCGATAAGGCAGTGAATCCTACAAATGTAATGGGTGCATCCAAAAGGGTTGCAGAATTATTTGTTCAGTCATTACAGAATCTGGAAGGAAACACCACCAAGTTTATTACCACACGTTTCGGGAATGTTCTGGGCTCCAATGGATCCGTAATTCCACATTTTAGAAAACAAATAGAAAAGGGAGGTCCGGTTACCATTACACACCCCGATATCGTACGTTATTTCATGACAATTGCAGAAGCCTGTGAATTGGTTTTAAATGCAGGAACGATGGGGAAAGGCGGCGAGATCTATGTTTTTGATATGGGTGAACCTGTGAAAATTATTGATCTGGCAAAAAGGATGATAAAATTGTCCGGCTTCGAACCGGATATTGATATCAAAATTATCTATACAGGATTAAGACCGGGAGAAAAGTTATACGAAGAACTTCTAAGTGACAATGCACGTACTTTACCCACTTCTCATGAGAAGATTATGATCTCCAAAGATCCTTCTATGCACTTTGAAGAAATAGACGAATTGACAGAACTGGTAATCGAATTTTCTAAAAAAGAAGAAAAGCAGGAAATCGTAAGAATATTAAAATCTATCGTAAAAGAATTTAAAAGCAATAATTCTATATATGAATCGTTAGATAAATAAGTTTGTTTTATATTTGCAAACTTCTAATAAAAATTATCTTTTAAATCTTATGAAGAAATATTTACTATCTGTTTGTCTCCCTATATTACTTATTGTGTTGTCTTGCAAACCAAAACAAGGTATGGATTATATGAAAAATATAGAAGATGTAGCTATTAAAACTTCTAACAGGACATATACTTCTACCATACAACCATCGGATCAATTGGTCATCACTGTTTTAGCAAAGGATAATGAAGTGGCAAAACCATTTAACCAGAATTACTACTCTACCGATATGTCACAGTATGCAGGAATGCCCAGCCGTAGCTCATCTGTTGAGCCCAACTATATAGTAGATTCAAAAGGGAATATTGATTTTCCAATACTCGGAACCTTAAATACTACGGATAAAACAATAGACCAATTTAAAGATGATCTTAAGGAACGGCTGAGCAAATATATCAAAAATCCGGGTGTTAATATTAAGACTGTTAACTATAAGGTAACTGTTTTAGGTGAGGTGAACAGAACCGGAACTTTTGCAATTGCAGATGGGCAGCCAACAACAATACTCAATGTTTTAGGTTTAGCAGGAGATCTTACTATATATGGACAGCGTAAAAATGTCTTGGTAGTTCGAAACGTAGACGGAATTACTACAAAACGATATATTGATTTGACAGATGCAGAATTTATGAATTCTCCTTATTATTATGTAAAACAGAATGATGTTATTTATGTTTCTGCTAATAATGCCAGAAAGAGTTCATCATCTTATGGTCCTCAAACAGGGATTTGGATTTCTGTAGCATCGGTTCTTCTTGGCGTTTTAGCACTCCTGTTTAGATAAATTCATTTTTGTTTTTTACATATAATGGACAACCCAATCAATAATTCTTCAGAATTTGATATTAATATGCTTGTTAAACCATACCTGCTTAAATGGCATTGGTTTATTGTTAGCATTTTAGTATTTATATTGCTTGGTTTTGTTTATGTAAAAGTTTCTGTCCCTGTTTATAGTATAAAAAGTTCTGTTCTTATCAAGGATGCTAAAAAATCTTTATCTGCTATGGGAGGAGTGGAAAGTATGGGGATTTTAGAAGGACTTTCTGGATTTGGCGGGATGAGTACTAATAGTATTGAGAATGAAGTAGAAATATTTAAAACTAAAAAACTCGTCAGGGATGTTGTCGAGATCAATTCACTACAGACCTCTATATATTCTTTGGAAGGTATTAAAAAGAAAGAACTCTTTGGTGATACAGCTCCAATAATTATTTATGTTATTAATGAGAAGAAGAACAAAAAATACCCCAAAAAAAGTTTTTTTTTAAATTTTGAAAACGATAAAGTCACTTTAGAATCTGAGGAATTTGATTTTAAGGAAGATATTGAATTTGGGAGATCAATAAGTCTTCCTTTTTCAAATATTATAATTACAAAAAACAAAAATTTTGATAGAGACAAAGCAGAAAAAATTGGAAGTAAATTAGAAATAAATTTTTCTCCATTAGAGTCTGCTGCATCTGGTATTCAAAAAATGATACAGGTAGATCTTGCAGATAAAGATGCTACTGTTATTAATCTATCAATTGATTATCCCCAAATAGATAAAGCAAAAACTATAATAAATGGTTTAATTTCTGCTTATAATAAAGATGCAATTGTTGATAAAAATTCCGAATCAAAAAAAACAAAAGAGTTTATTGACGAAAGAATCAGAATAATCTCTAAAGAATTGGGAGATGTAGAATCAGAAAAAGAAAAATTCAAAACAGATAATAATCTTACAGATCTTATGACAGAAGCAAAACTCAGTCTTGCGAGTTCTGCTGAAGCAAAAAAAAGACAAATAGAACTTGATGCTCAATTAGAATTGAATAATAATCTGATCTCTTACCTTAATAAACAGGATAGCTATCAATTACTACCCGTAAACATAGGATTGAATAACAGTGAATCCAATACCAGCATCATTACATACAATAAAATGGTATTGGACAGAAATAAATTACTGGAAAACGCAACACCACAAAATCCTCTTGTAATAGATCTTACCCAACAGATCAATTCTATGAAAAGATCGGTTTCAGAATCTCTGGAAAAAAGTAAGACAGCACTGCAATTTGCGCTTAATCAATATCTAAAAGAACAAAGTAATATAGGATCAAAAATTGAAAAGATCCCGTTGCAGGAAAAACTTTTTAGAAGTATAGAAAGACAACAGCAAATAAAAGAAAGTTTGTATCTTTTATTACTTCAGAAACGTGAAGAGACTGCTATATCGTTGGCTGTAATTGCACCAAAAGCAAGGATTGTAGAACCAGCATATGTTTCAGATAAACCAGTATCTCCAAAAAAGATGATAATATTTTTGACAAGTATTATTTTTGGCTTTTTGATTCCATTTGGATATATTTATATCAAGGAACTTATTAATACTAAAATTATTAATAAGGATGACCTTAGAAAAGTAACAACTATTCCTATTATTGGAGAAGTGCCCACTATTAAAAAAGGCGTCAGTCATACGATAAAACATAATGATTTTTCTCTTTTGGCAGAATCATTCCGCATATTGGTGACTAATTTAAGCTTTATGTTAGACAGCACTCAAAAATCAAAAATAATTTTTGTGACATCATCAATCAAAGGAGAAGGCAAAACCTTTATATCAATGAATATGGCGCTATCGCTCACCAATTCTAACCGGGGAAAAGTTATAATTATAGGAGCAGATATCAGAAATCCACAATTGCAGAGATATAACGAAGGAAAAAATACCGATAAGGGATTGACAGAGTTTCTATATGATAAAAGTATCACTATGGATGATGTTATTTTCAAAAATCCAGTCAATGATTTATGTGATATTATATATTCAGGAAAAATACCACCAAATCCTACAGAGTTATTGACAAATGGCAGGCTTGAAAATCTATTAGAAGAACTTAAAGAAAAGTATCAGTATATCATTGTGGACACTGCTCCGTTGTTATTGGTTACAGATACATTGACGATAACTAAATATGCAGATCTTAACTTATATGTTACCAGATCCAATTATACAGAAAAGTCTTTTCTGGAATTTGTAAATGAAACTTCGGAGACTAAAAAAATGAGCAATATTGCAATTGTGCTTAATGATATCAAAAAGGACAATTTTAGCTACGGTAACAAATATGGCTACGGTTATAATAATAAATAATACTTAAATGGACGTAACGAGGAAAGAAGAAGAATTCAATTTGAGAGAAATAATAAAACCTTATACCAAAAAATGGTACTGGTTTTTTATAAGTGTTTTTATTGCACTCATATTGGCTGTTCTTTACATGAAATATACAACGCCGGTATATAAAGTACAATCTAGTGTTCTTATAAAGGATGCGAAAAAAATGTCAAGCGCTTCAGGTGATTTCGGAGTGTTGGCGGGATTAAGTGGTTTTGCCGGTATGGGAACCAATAGTATAGAAAATGAATTGGAGATTTTTAAATCCAAAAAATTAGTTGAAGATGCCGTTAAAACACTTAAACTTCAAACTTCTATATTTTCCAGAGAGGAATTTCATGATGTAGAATTATACAAAGATACAAATCCGTTTAATATTCAGGTAGTTACAGAAAAGCCATATGAAGAACTTCCTAAAGAACCAGTAGATATTAAAATTGAGGGTGATAAGATTACATTATCTTCAAAAGAACTTAAGAACGATATTGTAACGACATTTAACAAAACAATCAGCTTTCCCTATGCTAATTTTATAATCACTAAGAATAAAAAATTTAACCCTAAAAAGGTTAAAAAAATGCTTCTTAATGATTTTTATTTTAACTATTCTGATTTTGAATCCGTTGTTAATGATTTCCAAGAATCTATAGAAGTAGATCTTGTAGACAAAGATGCAACTGTTATCGGTTTATCAATGGCTTCTATAAATAAAGATAAGGCTAAAGATTTTCTTAATAATCTTATAGATATTTATAATGAGTACGCCATTACAGATAAAAATACAGAATCAAAAAATACTAAAGATTTTATAGATGGCAGAATTGTAATCATATCAAAAGAACTGGGTGTTGTAGAAAATGAGAAAGAGAGATTCAAGGTTGATAACAATATTGTTGATATACCAACAGAAGCCAAACTGAATTTGCAACTCAGTACAGAGTCTCAAAGAAAAGGTTTGGAATTGGATACTCAAATAGAGTTGACAAATATTCTTATCAATTATGTTAACACTCAGAGTCCTAATCAAATTATCCCGACTAATATTGGAATAGATAACTCTGAAGCTACTTCAAACATATCGGCATATAATAAGCTAATTCTTGATAGAAATAGAATGCTGGAGAATGCAACAGCAGAAAATCCACTTGTAGTAGAGCTTACTAAAGACATCAATGCTTTGAGAGGTGCTCTTAAAGAAAGCCTTAATAAAAATATTGCAGCATTAAAATTGTCCAGAAATAGTATTGAAGATTATGCAAGAGAAAAGAATCAGAAAATAGATAAAATTCCTTTTCAGGAAAAGTTATTCCGTAATATAGAAAGACAACAGCAAATAAAAGAAGGACTTTATCTTCTACTATTAGAAAAAAGAGAGCAGGCTGCAATAACTATGGCAATTACCAGTAACAAAGCTAGAGTTATAGATTATGCCTATGCTGCTCAAAAACCAGTTGCACCAAAGAAAATGCTTTCTATTTTGGCAGCTTTGATTTTCGGAATGTTGATACCGTTTATTTATATATATTTAAGAGAATTACTTAATAATAAACTGACAAGCAAACACGATCTGGAAAAACTTACAGAAACACCTATTCTTGCAGAGATTCCAAGATTGTACAAAAAAGATGATGAACTTATAAAAATGAATGATGTCTCACCTTTGGCAGAATCTTTCAGGATATTGTTTACCAATGTTAGCTTTATGCTGACAAAAAAGAATGAAGCAAAAGTGATTTTTATAACATCTACCGTAAAGGGAGAGGGTAAAACCTTTGTATCTGTCAATCTTGCTTTGGCATTAGCGTCTATTCAGAAAAAAGTTTTAGTAATTGGGTCCGATATAAGAAATCCTCAATTACAGAGGTATAATCCTTCTATGAAAGGTGCAAAAGGACTTACGGAATATCTTTATGGAGATGTTAACAAAATTGAAGAAATCATCTATCCAAGCGGATTTAATGACCAATGTGATTTTATATATTCCGGAAGTATACCACCAAACCCGGCTAATCTATTGCAAAATGGAAAATACCCAATACTTTTAGATGAATTGAAAGATAAATATGATTATATCATACTGGATACAGCACCATTAATGCTGGTGACAGACTCGTTCTTGATATCCGAAAATGCAGATGCTACAATATATGTTACAAGATCAGAAGTTACCGAAAAGAATTTTATAGATTTTGCCAATAAAAATATAAAATCTGAAAAAATTAAAAATGTTGGTTTTGTACTGAATGATGTTCATAAAACTAATTTCGGTTACGGAAATAAATATGGCTACGGATATCAGGCAGATAAAAAAAACTGGTTCCAAAAATTATTTAACAAATAATGGTTAATAACGACCAGTTGTACAAAGGTCTAATTTGGAGTGCAATAGATAAATTCTCCATCATTGGGATTCAAATTGTTTTTGAAATCCTGATGGCAAGGATTCTGTCTCCAAAGGAATATGGCCTTATGGGAATGTTACTGGTCGTTATGTCTTTTACGCAGGTATTTATAGATAGTGGATTTGGTAGTGCATTAATATTCAAAAAAGATAGGACAGAAACAGATTTTTCTACAGCTTTCTATACTTCGGTATTTTTAGGCGTAATAATTTACGGTCTGTTATTTACTTTAGCTCCATATATTAGTGAGTTTTATAAGCAGAATATCACATTACTGATTCGGGCAGTAGGTATCAGTATTATCCTTAATAGTATATCTGTAATCTATAGAACCCGGCTCACGATTATAATAGATTTTAAATCTCAGGCAAAATTTTCCTTTTTTGCGGTTTTATTGTCTGGTGTTATCGGTCTTGTCCTTGCTTACATGGGATATGGGATTTGGGCTCTTATATTTCAAAATATTTTGCTGGCATTTTTTAATATGCTGTTTCTATTTATTAATCTGAAATGGCTGCCAAATTTAGAATTCTCTAAAAAATCTTTTTTAGAATTATTTAATTACGGTTCAAAGTTGTTATACGCTTCTATTATCAATTCTATTTATATCAATTTTAATTCAATATTATTAGGCAAATTTTATTCTACAAAGTCACTTGGGATTTATACAAAAAGCTTCCAATTCACAATTTTTCCAGTTACTATATTTACGGGTATTTTACAGAGGGTCTTTTTCCCTTATCTTGTAAAGTTTCAGGATAATTACGATGGATTATATTCTCATCTTAATAAGTACAATAAGGTGATTTTTATAATTCTTTTACCCATAATTACCTTAGCTGTTTTATTTTCTAATGTATTGATACCATTTGTATTATCAGATCAATGGAGTGAAATGACAAAACCATTTAATATATTATTAATTGCAACTTTATTTTATCCTCTTATCGTAATGAATATGAATATATTTCAGGTAATTGGAAAGACATCAAGATTTTTGTTTGTAGAGATTCTTACCAAAATAACAGGTTTAGCAATCACACTATATTGTTATAGATACGGGCTTGTTGGGATTTGTATTGGAATATTAACTCAGTTCATCATCCAGTACTTAATTACATCTTACTTTGTAGCTAACTCATTGAAAAAAAGTTTTTACAAAACGATTAATATATTTCTTTATTTTTTGTTGTCAGTAGTTATTTATTTAATTAGTAATTATATTTTGAGCACTAGTGAGGCGTTTTTTTTGAAGGTAGCAATAGTTTTTTTATTTATAGCTGTTTCCTATGGAATTATCTATCAACGTCTTTACGGGAGACAAATATTGAACGCATATCTTATGGTCAAAAAAAAATATAAGAAATGATTTGGTATATTTTAAAATCTTTTATTAAAATTTTTTCTGATCCCATCAAATTTTCAGTTTTTAAATATAGATGGGAACAAAAAAACAAGCATAATTACACTTATCCTTCCAAAGTGGAATTTCCTATTGATAAAGTTGAAGTTGGTAATTTTTCTTATGGTCCTTTAGAAGTTTATTCCTGGAACCATAAGGATGAGGTTCTTAAAATAGGAAGTTTTTGTTCCATAGCGAGTGGCGTCAAGTTTTTATTAGGTGGTAATCATGAGATGAACCATATATCAAGTTTTCCTTTTAGATTTTATTTTCAGGGAAAAGATGAGGCAACTACAAAAGGACCCATAATTATAGAAGATGACGTCTGGATCGGGATGGATTCTATATTACTTTCCGGTATAAGAATCGGTCAGGGATCTGTGATTGCTTCCGGGTCTGTAGTTACAAAATCATTTCCACCATATTCAATAATCGGAGGAAATCCTGCCAGAATTCTAAAACAGAGATTTGACAATTCAAAAATAAAAGATTTATTAAAATTAGATTTTAATAATATTAATAGAAATTTTATTACGGAGCATATTGAGGATTTTTATAATAAGGAAAATTTTGATAGTATAGTCAAGAAACTATCAAAAATAGATTGACAAAAAAATTGATTTTGGGATATTTAATATTTATTTTTTTTATACAGTTTGTAATAGGGCAATTAATTGAAAATGTGCCTTCAAAATTTGTATCCAAATTTTTTAATATTGTTCTTATAATATTTGTTTTCATTTTCACTTTAGGAATCACATATACCGCAGATTGGGATATGTATTATGATTTTTTCAAAACTGAAAATGATGAAACAGATTATGTCTTTTATAAACTGAGTATACTTTTCCATTCATTTCATTTTACTTTTAAAGAGTTCTATCAGTTTCATATTATTGTAATAACATTTCTTAACTATTTTCTTATTACCAGATTTACAAAAAATTACTTTTATGTAATGTTGGCATATATGGTTATTAACTATGTTCATTCAGTCAATCAGATTAGATACTATATGGGATTTCCCATCTTTATACTGGGATGCTACTATCTGCTATATCAGAAAAGAACATTTTTGGGTATTCTTCTGCTGATTTTATCATATTTATGTCACACGGCATTGGCTGTAGTTTTGATTGTCATCCCAATCTATTATTTTGTTCCTATAAAAAAATATTTTAATTATATATCAATACTGGCGATTATTACTGGTGTTATTATATATTATATGTTCAAAGCACAACTGGGAGTAGGAATAGAACATTTTGGAGAGTATTTTAAAGAGGAAAATACATCCAGTATAATGGGAGGAATATATAATTCTGTGCCGAATATTATAGTAACGGTTTATTTATATATATTGACTAGGCAAACACTCAAGCGTTTTCCAGAATATTATAATGACAGGATGTTTGTTTTCTTATACAAGATTTGTTTCTTCCCGGTAATATTTATTATTCCTTCCTTTTTTCTTCTTATTTTGGGGCATAGATATGTCGTTTCGTTCTATATATTATGGGTAGCTTTTTTTCTGTATATGGTCAAAGATCTGAACCATAAGGAAAGACTGTCAAAATTTATTCTCTTCAGTTCTATACTTTTACTGGCTTCTTTTTTCTATTATGTAATCCCAGAATATATTGACTCCAAAAGTGGTACTATACCAGAACTGGAAGAGATTCTTGAATCTATTAAATATTTAAAAGACATTATTTTCTAATATTATAAATAGTAAATATCTATAGATTAATTTATATAAATGACAATGGACCGAATCGCAATCTTACTTTCTACTTATAATGGTGAACTTTATTTGGAAGAACAAATTGATTCTATAATAAATCAGGATTATAAAAATTGGGATTTGTACGTAAGAGACGATGGATCCAAAGATTCTACCATAGAAATTATTAGAAATTATTCTAAACAATATGATAATATTAATTTTTTGGAAGATGATTACAATAAAGGTGCAGCTCTGAGTTTTATGTATTTGCTTCATAAAGTGGAGTCGGATTATTATATGTTCTGCGACCAAGACGATGTTTGGTTAGAAAATAAAATAAGCAGCGTCTATAATCTTTTAAAAAAAAATACCACTGAAAAAAATCAACCTATCCTGATTTTTTCGGATGCGAAAGTGGTAGATCAAAACTTAAAAATTATTGATAATTCTTTTTGGAAATACAATAAAACTCCTCCAGCGTTGATGCTAGATTGCCCGGACTATATCTCAGTTTTCAATTGTGCACCAGGCTGTACAATGATCTTTAATAAAGAATTGAAACTATCATTATATGATAACGATGACAAACTTATCATGCATGATTGGTACATTATGATAAAAGCACTGAAAAATGGCATAGTAAAATACATTGATATGCCATTAATGCTGTACAGACAACATCAAAGTAATGTTTTAGGTGCTTCCAAAATATCTTTTAAGGATCGATTTTCAAAGTTTTTCAATATTAAAAATTCAATCAATTCTCAACTCGAAGCTTTTAGATTTGTCAGAAAATATACAAATGTTAATATTTTCGAATATTATAAACTAAAACTCAAATTCAATTTTTTAAGATTTAAAATAAATCATTAAAATCTATTTTTTTTAAAGACTTTTTGTCTATTTTTATAGCTTTGAATTAATAATTCATAAGTGGAATAATATTGGTACATACTTTTGAATATTAATTTTTTGAGGTTTATAAATTATTAATAAAGTCTGTAAAATTATTGATATTGTGAAAAAAGCTAGATTATATGCTTTTTCCCGAGAAACTAAACTAATAATGTATGAAAATAAGTGTTTGTATGGCAACATACAATGGAGAGAAGTATGTCCAAGAGCAATTGAAATCCATTTTAGTACAATTGAAAGATACGGATGAAATAATTATCTCAGACGATCATTCAAAAGATAAAACCATTGATATGATAAAAAATATCAATGATCAAAGGATTCATATCTATTATAACAAAGGTACAAAAGGTTTCACTGCAAATTTTGAAAATGCTTTAAGACAAGCAACAGGAGAGATTATATTCCTTTCAGATCAAGATGATGTGTGGCTTCCCGGAAAAGTCGAAACAGTTGTTTCTAAGCTACAGCAATATGATTTAGTTGTTACCAATTCTAAAGTTACAGATGAATTCCTGAATGTTACCAATGACTCATTCTTCAGCATTTTTAATTCCGGCCCCGGCATCTTCAAAAATATCATGTATAACACATATTACGGATATTCTATGGCTTTCAGAAAAAAAGTTTTGGATTATGCATTGCCTTTTCCAAAAAACAGAGAAGTGGCCTTTGATATTTGGATTGGCTTCGTAAGTGAAATTATTGGTAAAGTAAAATTTATAAAAGAACCATTTGTTCTTTACAGAAGAAACAGCGATACAGTGACAACCATCAAAAAAAGTAACAGATCTTTACAAGGAAAATTATATAAAAGATTTATAATTATGAAAAGCGTAATATTGTTTTTTTTTAAAGTTAAGCTGAAAATCATAAATTTATAGAGAAGAATCAGAATTTTGTATTTGAAAGAATTAAATACTATTTTTATTTGTTTAATTTTAAATACAATTTTTTATTAAATTTCCAGTCTATCATACTATAAAAATAAATTATAAAAGTTAATGATGAAAATTGTACATATAGCAGAAGCGTTTAGTACAGGTATATATACTTATTTACGTGATTTAACGTCTTATATGACTAATGTTTCCGGCGCAGAAAGGTACGAGATCGTTATCATTTATAGTAAAAGAGATGTACTCGACGAGTCCAAAATTAAAGACGATTTTCCAGAAAACATAAGGTTCATCAAAGTTAAGATGACCCGTAATATCAATCCGAAAAACGATTTTCAATCTTTTCTTGAGTTGAGAAAAACACTGAAAGACGAGCGCCCAGATGTTTTACATTTACATTCTTCCAAAGCAGGAGTACTTGGGAGAATGGCCTCTGTCGGTATTGTAAAAAGGGACAAAATTTTTTATTCTCCTCATGGCTACGCCTTTCTTCGCCAGGATATTTCGCCAACAACGCAGAAACTTTTCCGCTTCATAGAAAAATTTGTACAATTTTGTTTCGGTGGGATTACAATTGGATCCGGGGAAACCGAATTAGAATTTGCCCGTAAAATTGGAAAAACTTATTTTGTAAGAAATGGGGTGGATTTTAAAAATCAACGTTTCACACAAGATGTAAACGATCATAAAAAATTTATAGTAGGAACAATTGGTGTCCTGCATGAACAAAAGAATCCGTCTGGTTTCAATGAGATTGCACTTAAAATGCCTGATGTAGATTTCATTTGGATTGGAAATGGAGAGTTAGCAAATCAGATTACAGCCCCCAATGTTACCATCACAGGTTGGGTAAGCACAAGAGAAGAATTACTTTCCAAAACGTCTACTTTTGATGTTTATATGCAGGTTTCTCTTTGGGAAGGATTATCTATCGCTATTTTGGAAGCAATGGCATTAGGAAAACCAGTCGTAGCAAGCAATATTGTAGGAAATAAAGATTCTGTAGAGGATGGAAAAACTGGATATTTGATCAATACAACAGACGATGCTGTTTTGGCAATTAGAAAATTGCAAGATGATTCGCTTAGAGCAAAAATGGGAAAAGCATCATACCAACGTTGCAAAGATCTATTTGATAAAGACAAAAATTTTGGAGAGTTAATAAGGATTTACGAATCTTAAAATACTTGGTAATCCGAATTTCATTTGCAGAAAACATTAAAGATCGTAAACGAAACGGATCATAAATTATAAACCTTTGAAATTAAACTGATAAGGCTTATAGATAAGATTTTAAAAACTAATTAATACATAAATGAATTATTTTATATTTGGAGGTTCGGGTTTCATTGGGACTCACTTAGTTAATTATTTAAAAAATATACAACCAGATTCAAAAATATATAATCTAGACATAAAAGAAAACAATCATAATGGTCAATCTGTTTTTATATCATGTGATGTGAGATCAGAAATTGATATTAATGTTTCGGTTTCTGTTGATGATATTATATTCAACTTTTCAGCTGTTCATACAACCCCAGGGCATCCCGACCACGAGTATTTTGAGACAAACATAAGAGGAGCGGAAAATGTCGCTGCATTTGCAGAAAAATTCAAAGTAAAAAAAATACTTTTTACTTCATCTATTGCGCCTTATGGTGCGTCCGAAGAAATGAAGGATGAAAATACACTTCCAATGCCAAATACACCTTATGGCATTTCAAAACTTGTTGCAGAAAAAATACATATGATCTGGCAGTCAAAAAATGTATCAGAAAGACAATTAACTATTCTAAGACCGGGAGTTGTTTTTGGAAAAGGAGAGAATGGTAATTTTACAAGATTATATTGGGGAATAAAAAGACACAGATTTTTTTATCCGGGTAGAAAAGATACCATAAAAGGCAGTATATATGTAAAAGAACTAGTGCGTTTTATGTTGTATAGGATAGAAAATGCTGATGCCGGAGTAGAAATTTATAACTGTTCTTACGAACCCGCTTTTACTATAGAAGAAATTTCAAATACAATGATGAAAGCTACAGGTATGCATCGTACTATTTATAAAATTCCAGGAGGGTTACTCAAATTCGCCGCCGGAATTATAGGAGCGCTAGGCGGAAAATCTTTTGGTATTCATCCGGATAGAGTAAAAAAACTAATGGTATCTACCAATATATCAGGTAAGAAATTAAAAAACAGCGGATATCAGTTTCATTACACTTTCGAAGAAGCATTGAAGGATTGGTACAAGGATAATAATAATTTGTTTTTGAAATAGAAATTATGTTATCAAAAAAGAAACAGGTCAGTTTATTATCTAAATTGTCAGAATATAGCTACATCGTTATGAGACATTATATTAGCAAAATCTTTATTTATAGTACATTTTTAATTATTTCTATGTCGTTTTACAGTTGTCAGGACTTGACAGCTAGTGTTTCCGTAGACTTTCAAAAAAAAGAGAATGTGAATTCTATGGTAGGTTTTTTACATTTTAGAGATCTTAATAAACTCCAGCCCGACCTTCAAGAACTTAAGCCAAAGTACTGGAGATTCAGATGGCAGGAAACTTCTGTCAGAGATGTGGATTTCTTAATAAAAAATGGTGTTACGCCAATATTAATCCTTAGCGATACTTATGGTTATCCGCAAAATCTTGGTAAAAACTGGAACACACCTTTGATATCGAATGATTATAAATCTGTTACACAAAATATCTACTCAAAATTAGGAAACAAAGTCATTTATGATTTATGGAATGAACCTTATATGGAAGACTTTGGCGGATTTGCTCCAGAAAAGTTTTTTTCTCTTTTTAAACAAACCCACGATGCAATTCGATCCATGCCGGGAGGCGAAAGTGCTTTAATTACCGGACCTGCTTTCGATCATTTCAGCCTATCCGATATTGATGACTTTTTGAAATTTTGTAATGAAAATAAAGTTAGAGTAGATGTTTTGAGCTGGCACGACTGGAGACTTGGGGCAGATGTGAAAAAAATTCAGGACGATATCAGCAAAATAAAAACTGAGATTTTACCAAAATATCCCTCTTTGGGTGTCAAAAAAATTGTTCTTACCGAAATTATTCATGGAGAGATCCAATTCTCTCCAACGCAGGTTTATAAAGTTTTTGATGCCTTAGAAAAAAGTAAAATAGATGGTGCCTGCAGAAGTTGTTTTGGAGAAAGTAATGGTGTTTTCAACTGTGAAACTAATACATTAGGTGGTCTCCTGGATCAAGCCGGAAAGCCAAGATCTGTATGGTGGGCAACAAAGTTTTATTCTCAGAGTGTTGAGAACAGGGTTCAGAGCAAAACTGATCTTGATGATTTGATTTCCTTTGCATCTTATAACCAAAAATCTGCCTATCTATTATTAGCGAACAATTATAAAAAATCAATTAAAAATAATAGCATTAATCTATCCAATTTGTTTAATTTGTCAATATTTAGAAATTATAAAAAATTAAAACTGAATATTTATAAAATTCCAACGACTGGTGAACAGGCTTTGGATAAGCCTATCTTTGTGTCTTCCAAGACCATCCAGTCTAAGGGGAAAAGTACTAATATAAATGTGAAAGAATTGTTGCCACAAGAAATTCTTTATTTTACTATCACAAAATAGTCAATATTCATATTCTTTAATATTATTATTATAAATTAGTTAATAATAGTTAAAAATGTTATTTTTGTATCATAAAAACAGTAATTATGAAAACACAAAAAGTTGGGATCACCTTTTCTTCTTTTGATTTGCTCCACGCGGGGACATATAAAAATGCTGGAAGAAGCAAAAACAGTTTGCGATTATCTTATCGTAGGCCTGCAATTGGATCCGACATTTGATCGTCCCAATAAAAATAAACCATCTCAATCTATCGTTGAACGTTACATTCAACTCAAAGCTTGTAAAGATGTAGATGAGATTGTTCCTTATAATACGGAAGAAGATCTTATGGATATTTTGCAGTCTTTCGTTATCGATGTGCGTATTATTGGAAGCGATTATAAAGATAAAAAATTCACAGGAAAGGATTATTGTGAAGAAAAAGGAATAGAAATTTTTTATAACAAAAGAGATCATAGATTTTCTAGTTCAGCACTCAAAAAATCTGTATTTGAGCAGGAACTTAAGAAAATTGATTCTACACTTGGAAAACAAATAGTATGAAAATAAAAGAAACTCCACTTAAAGATTGTTACATCATAGAAGCAACAGTTTTTGAGGATGACAGAGGATATTTTTTTGAAAAATTTAACGAAAAAAAATTTGAGGAATTAACTGGACTTAATGGACATTTTGTTCAGGACAATATTTCAAAATCATCTTATGGTGTGCTCAGAGGTCTTCATTTGCAAAAAGGAGACCATGCGCAAGCCAAATTAGTATCTTGCTTGGAAGGCAAGGTATATGATGTGGCGGTAGATCTGCGAAAGGATTCTCCAACTTTTGGGAAATGGTTTGGAATAGAACTTACTCCTGAAAATAAACTTCAGTTGTACGTCCCAAGAGGTTTTGGGCACGGTTTTTCTGTATTAAGTGAAACTGCCGTTTTTGCATACAAATGTGATAATTTTTATAATAAAGAGTCAGAAGGTGGTGTTTTATGGAATGATGAAAATCTAAATATAGATTGGAAATTACCCTTGGAAGACGTGATTCTATCTGATAAAGATGCTGTGCTTTCTACGTTTTCTGAAAATAATTTTTAACCATTTTAATTTAATTGATCTTTTGGATCTATGTATTTAAATAAATATTATATTTGAATTAATCATTTTATGTTTATTATACATTATGAATTGATGAAATTAAAATTATACTTCATATTTTAGAATATGCCTCTTTATTTCTTAAAAAAATTAACTAACTTTCTTATAGTAGGAGATTATATTATTATTAATATTTTCTTTTTTTTAGGTATTAACTTTTTTATGAATCAAGCTGAATATTCAAAAATTCAGGACGATTATAAAACTCAATTAATAATCCTTAATTTTTCGTGGTACATTATTACGAGGTCAATAAAGTTATATAAAGATCCTTATTTTAGAGATTCTGCAAAACACTTCAACTCACTTAGCAAGGCATTACTGCTTTTTATTGTTTTCTTCTTTTTTAATTTTAATCTCATATATTCAAAAACCATAGATGTGTGGTTTTGTGTAAAATACTTGTTATTTATAACAGCTGTAATGGTGCTGACAAGAATGGTTGTATTTTTATTAAGAAAAAGATATAGAATAAAAATCAGCAGAAAAATTAGTTCAGTTAATACAATCCTTATTGGTAAAAATAATTTCTCAAATAAAATCTTATCAAATGATGATATAAGATCATCTATGGGTATCAAAGGATTTTATTCCTTGGAAAATTCAAATCAAAAAGGAAAGTATCTAGGTGATGTAAAATGTCTTTTCAATGATCTGGAAAATGGGAAGATAGATAATATTATTTTGTGTGACGATTCTATTGATGAAGATATTTATAATGATATAGTCCAGATTGCAGAACATAAAATGATGCGAATCTATATTGTCCCGGATTTCAAATATATTAATATGGGGCCTCACTCTTTGGATGTTATACAAGGCGTTCCTTTTCTGAAGTTGATGCCGGAACCTTTGACTAACTCTGAAAATCAATTTGTAAAAAGATTTTTTGATATTGTCTTTTCATTATTTGTCGTCGTTTTTATATTATCCTGGCTTGTTCCGATTGTAGCTTTGATAATTAAATTGGAAAGCAAAGGCCCAATTTTTTTTATTCAGAAAAGATCCGGTATCAAGAACGAACCATTTAGTTGTATTAAATTTAGGAGTATGGCGATCAACAGCCATGCAGACTATGCAACAGCCAAAAAAGGAGATAGCAGAATTACAAAATTCGGTAAGTTCATAAGGAAAACGAGTATTGATGAACTGCCGCAGTTTATTAATGTGTTGATTGGTAATATGTCTGTAGTAGGGCCAAGACCTCACATGCTCTCTCAAACAAAACAATATTCCAAAATCACAAAAAAATATATGCTGAGACATATTGTGAAGCCTGGGATTACCGGATGGGCGCAAGTAATGGGTTCTCGCGGAGAAATTTTTTCTGACAAAGACATGGAAAAGAGGATAGAGAAAGATATTTGGTATATTCAGAATTGGTCTTTTTTCCTCGATCTTAAAATCGTATTTTTAACTCTTTACAATATTGTAAAAGGAGACGAACAGGCATATTAATCCTCCCAAATTAAAAATAACACAAATAGAAGGAATCAAAATTTGATTCCTTTTTTATTCCTAAATTTGCAGTCTCAAATTTTTATGAATGCGTACTAAATCAACAGGTAAGAAAAAAATTAATATCGTAACCCTCGGATGTTCCAAAAATGTCTATGACTCAGAAGTTTTGATGGGTCAGCTGGAAGCCAACGGTAAAAAAGTTGTACACGAAGGAAAAGGTGATATTGTCGTTATCAATACTTGCGGATTTATAGATAATGCAAAAGAAGAGAGTATCAACACCATTTTGGAATATGTTGATCTTAAAAATCAAGGTATTGTTGAAAAAGTTTTCGTGACAGGTTGCCTGTCCGAAAGATATAAACCAGACTTGATTCGCGAAATTCCGGATGTTGACCAATACTTCGGAACCAGAGATTTACCTATTTTATTAAAACATCTTGGCGCAGATTACAAACACGAATTGGTTGGAGAAAGACTGACAACAACTCCAAAGCATTACGCTTACCTCAAAATTTCCGAGGGGTGTGACCGCCCTTGCTCTTTCTGTGCTATTCCACTAATGAGAGGAAATCATATTTCTACACCAATTGAAAAATTAGTTATTGAAACTCAGAAATTGGCGAAGAAAGGCGTTAAAGAATTGATTCTGATTGCTCAGGATCTTACCTTTTACGGACTTGATATTTATAAAAAAAGAGCATTAGGCGAATTGCTTCAGGAATTGATAAAAGTGGAAGGAATAGAGTGGATCAGACTTCATTATGCTTTCCCAACTGGTTTTCCAGAAGATGTCCTCGATATTATCAGAACTGAGCCAAAAATCTGTAACTACATCGATATTCCGCTTCAGCACATCAATACGGAACTATTAAAAGCTATGAAACGCGGGACAACTTTTGAAAAGACAAATGCACTTCTTGACAAGTTCCGTGAAAAAGTTCCGGATATGGCCATCAGAACAACATTGATCGTTGGCTTCCCAGGTGAGACGGAAGAAAAGTTCGAAGAGCTGAAACAATGGGTGAGAGATCAGAGATTCGACCGTTTGGGATGCTTTACTTATTCTCACGAAGAAAATACAACTGCATATGTCTTAGAAGATAATATCCCGGATGAAGTGAAACAGAAAAGGGTAGAAGATATTATGGAAATCCAGCAGCAGATTTCGTGGGAAAAGAATCAGGAGAAAATTGGTAAGACTTTCAAATGTATTTTCGACAGAAAAGAAGGTGATTATTTTGTAGGAAGAACGGAGTATGATTCTCCAGATGTCGATAACACGGTTTTGGTTCCTGCAAAGGATGTATATATCTCTATCGGCGAGTTTGCGGATGTGAAAATTACGTCTGCCGAGGATTACGATTTGATTGGAGAATTGATATAAACTCAATTTTAAATAATAATTAAGCCTTCAAATTTTGAAGGCTTTTTTTATTTCTGTTAAAATTTTAAGTAATTTTATTTAAATAACTGTTATTCAATTGATTATGATATTTTTATCACTTGTTACAATACCTTTATTTAATATTTTGTTGATTTGATATTAATATGACTATTTTAAAAAATAAATATTCAGTATTGTGAATAATTATTAAATTATTTTAGCTAAAATGAAGTATAAATTATCTAATACGAAAAATTGTTAAGAATACTAATTTGTGTAAAGTGTTGTATATTATGTATTTAACATTTTGGTGATACGATCAATAGTCTTAATTAATTAACAAAATTCAAATTAAATTAACACTTTTTAACAACCTTTGTGGTTTACTTACAGTAAGTGGTTGCGGAAGGTTTACATTTGGATTTTACCCCAAACAAAGCTCGATTCGGTGGAAAGTGAGGTTTGGAGAGGCAATACTGGTATCTTTGCAGAGTCAAAACCAATAAAAATTCAACATGATAAAAAGAATTCTTCTTGTAGTCATAATGATGATTTCCACACTTGGTATCTATTCTTTCAAGAGTTATGCCACAGATGCTAAAACAAGTTTTGCATCGTTCTACCACGATAAGTTTAATGGTAGAAAAACAGCAAGCGGAGAAATTTTCAGTAACAAAGAACTGACCGCTGCGAATAAAACACTTCCTTTTGGGACAGAAGTAAAAATTACTAATTTGATCTCTGGGAAAAGTGTTGTAGTTAGAGTTAACGACAGAGGACCATACCACTCATCACGAGCCTTTGATCTCTCGAAAGCTGCATTTGATTCGATAGGCGACACCAGAAAAGGTACAATAGCAATCGAATACGAAATTATCGACTAAGATTCAACTTAAAGTTTAAAAGCCATCCGGATTCGGATGGCTTTTCTTATTTAAAGAATTTAAAAACCATCTATGTGAAATTATTAACAATATTTTTGATACTTTCAATTTTTTCATTTATAAATTCACTCATTCCAATTTTCTTAATTATATCGAAATTTTCATTTTCATCAATGAAGTTTGATAAATTTATGTCATATAAAGTTACAAGTGAATTTGACCTAAACCAATTCATTTCACGTGGTTTAATATTTTCAAATACAGCTTTACTTAAGAAAGGTGTAATTTTAGTGTTAATTTTTAATCTATCAATTTTTTCAACATTTTGAGAATATTTTAAAAAATAATATTCTAAATCGAATGTCATAAAATCAATATTGACGAAAGAAAATAATTGTTCAAAATGAGATTCATGTAAAGTGCTGGAGAATGTGGCAAATGATTTTTTCTCATTAATCCATTCTATACTAAATTCAATTTTGAAAAAATCAATAAAGGAAATTGTTTTTAATTTTTCATTTGTAAAATCAATATTTTCCAATAATCTTTTAAATTCTGTAATTATAAATAAATTCCAAAGTCTTTTTTTATCAATGAATTGTAAAAAGGTAAGTAATGTTATTTCTTTTGGAATAGAAAATTCTTCCAAAAGCACATTCTTGAAATTATCATCATCAAGACTAGAAATATATTTAGTTTTGAGATAGATTTCAAAGTAATTATTGCTTAATTTAAACCAAGTTTTAGTATTTATTATAATTGGATTTAAATCTGAAATTTCAATAGGTAATTTGCAGGATTTAATTATAGAATTAAGTTTTGATTTTGTAATACTCTCATCATTTTTTTGATTTAATTCATCCAAAATTTCGTAGAATAAATTGATAAGTTGTGAAAAGTCGATGTCTAGTTTTCTGGCGAAAGTTTTAAAATAAGAATCAATTAAAGTATAATAATCTTGCTTTTCTAAATCAATATTATTTGAAAAAAAATAATCACAGAAATTTTCAAAAAGTATCTGATTGTTTTTGAAATGGTGAAAAATTGATTTTTTATTTTTTATTTCCTTTAAAAGTAAGTCATAATTATTATCAATTAGGAAATTTTTTGGATCATAACTTTCTTCGGTTGGTAAAAACTCATCAATTATTTTATTAAAAGATGTGGTTTTGTATTTGTCAAGATTGTCATATGTTGGAAATTCTGCTTTTTTTAAAGTAAATTTCTTTGCTTTCAACAAATGGGAAAAATTTGTACCTGACATTGTTTCTAACTCTTCTAAAAATTTCTTTGTAATTCTTAATTTATACTGTTTTGCAAGTTCTTCAATATAATAACTAAGTATATCAATCTCCTTATCTAGATGATTACTTAAATAATAATCTAAATTATCAATAATCAATTCTTTGATATGTATTTTAATTTCTGGCAATTTTTCATTATAAAAAATTTCAAATTCTAAAGGGAAAATTTCTTTGAAATCATAGAAATGACTATACTCATTTGCAAATGTTATACTATCATGATAAATTTTTAAAATTTCTTCAGGCGTAAAATTTAAAAATTCAAATGTTTTATTAATGATATCGGGAAAATAAATCATAGAACGGGAAGAAACAATTTTTCTAAAATGCTTGAAATTTTCAAAATCGTCAGAAATGTGATTTATAATGAAATTTCTAATATCTATATTTTCGTATAATTCGATATTAAAAAAATCGTTGACCTGTTTTATTTTTAAATATTTTGTATCATCCCAATCATTAAATCTAGAAAATTGGTCTGTGAATTCTTTTTCTTCGTAGTTTGAAAAATTTAAAATATCAAATTCTTTTATTATTTTTTCTTTTAAAATTAATTGTAAATCTCTATTTAATATTATTTTCTCTCCATATAAATTTAGATCAGAATCAGAATCACTTATCGTTTCATTTTTTGTGCTGAAAATAAATGTAAGTTGATTGAAAAATAATGCGTTTGATACTATTGGTTGGATCCATAAATAACCATCTGTTCTTAAATATTCTAAAATATAATCTTTGATTCCAGGATTTTGAAATCTAATAATTGTAGTGTCATAATAATTATCATTGTTAATAGATATGTAAAATTCCTCCAGTTTTAAAAGCTCAATTCGAAAATCTGCGGGAATTAAATTTACATTAAGAAGCTGACGTGCCTCCATTTGGATTTTAATAAAAGAATTCTTCAAATCTTCTATATCTAAATCATCTCCGGAAACAAGTAAAATGTATAATATTAATTGTGATGTTGGATTAAGCTTACTAAATGCAGTTTTCCAAAAATCCAATGGCTTTTCAAGATATTGGTAAAATGAACTAAAAAAAGTACTAGAAGATTTTTGCTCTTCTTTATCAATATAGATTTTAATAAATTGTTCAATAAGTCTTGGAGAATAATTTTTGTGTTTGAGTATATATTTTAAGTCTTCATCATATTTTAACTTTTCAAAATATGATAAATCAAAGTCATAAAATAATAAATGATTTAGGAATATTCTTAACTTATCTTCAAGTGAAAAATCACTAACATTAATTATAAATTTGGAATGGTTAAGTACCTTTTCAGTATCGTATTCTGCGTTTGATAAAATATCTTTTATTATATAATCTCTGGAAGTTAGAATTAAATATTTATTATTCGACTCAGTAAAATGTTTAATAATATTTTGAAATTCTCTTTCATAAGTGCTGTGTTTCTGAATGTGTGGGCTGAAATTTTGTCCCCAAAAATCATCAATTATTATAAGCTGGTTTTCCTTTGCTATGCTCAATACATTTATATAATCTCTTTCTTCTAAGAAAACAACATCTTTGACTTTTTTATATAAGAAATAATTGGCTATTATTTTCGCTGTCGTAGTTTTTCCCACGCCAGGATTTCCAGAAAGAATAATTACTTTGTTTTCCTCAAGCTCTTGAATGAGGAAAGGAATTTGATTTGTAGAATGATATAAGTTTCGTTTTAATTTTATATCGTCTACAAAACCTAAAGTGTTGTTATAGTATTTGCGGTAAATTGTTTGGTCGAGTGCAAGTTCTATAGACGCAAAATTAGGAACTAGTAATTTAGAATAGGTCTTGAAAAGATATTCATATTCAGTCTGTCCAAGGTATTTATTAAGTTTAATTCCATCAATGATATCTTCTTCATTAAGAATGTAACCATCAAAAAGTTTTTTAATTGCTTCTGCTTTTTCAGCAGAACTTAACTCTATGTTGGTGCAAACGATGTATCTATTTGGTTTTTGTCTTTTACATTTTGCAACTTCTTTTTTCATACTTGCGAAAAAAGAATTATAGTTATTTGGATTGTAGAGTTTACATTGACCAATTATTTTTATATCAGTATTGGTTGATTTTATATCAATTCCACCATCTTTTCCTTTGCCGTAAGTAGTAAATTTAATATTCTTTTCCCTAATTTCTAAAAGATCACTACAAAAATTTTCGAATTCTGATGGAAATAAAAGGTTATGAAAGTCGAAATTCATTATTATTTAATGTATGTTTATAATATATGAAATTAATGATTTAAATGTTCACAAAAAAACCGCTCAGAAAAATCTGAACGGTTTTAATTTATAATTGCTTCGATCGCTGATTGTTACATCATTCCTGGCATTCCGCCGCCCATTGGCATTGCAGGTTCGTTACTTTTCACTTCTGTGATTACACATTCTGTTGTAAGTAGCATTCCTGAAACAGAAGCTGCATTTTCCAAAGCAACTCTCGTTACTTTAGTTGGATCGATGATCCCGGCTTCCAGCATATTTACATACTCATCAGTTTTTGCGTTGTAACCGAAATCTCCGGTTCCTTCTGCAACTTTTGCAACGATTACAGAACCTTCGCCTCCGGCATTGGTTACGATTTGTCTCAATGGCTCTTCGATAGCTCTTTTGATGATTTTGATACCTGTTGTTTCGTCGGCATTCGATCCTTCGAAGTTAAGGGCAGAAACCGCTCTTACCAAAGCAACACCACCACCGGCAACGATACCTTCTTCTACCGCAGCTCTTGTTGCGTGCAATGCATCGTCAACTCTGTCTTTTTTCTCTTTCATTTCCACTTCGGAAGCAGCACCTACGTAAAGTACGGCAACTCCGCCAGCTAATTTAGCCAGTCTCTCCTGTAGTTTTTCTTTGTCATATTCAGAAGTTGTAGTCTCCATCTGAGCTTTGATCTGAGAAACTCTTCCTTTTATCTGAGCTTCTTCACCACCACCGTTTACAAGCGTTGTATTATCTTTGTCGATTACCACTTTCTCAGCAGTTCCCAACATATCGATGGTAATATTTTCCATATTGAAACCTCTTTCTTCAGAGATCACTGTTCCACCTGTCAAGATTGCGATATCTTCCAACATTGCTTTTCTTCTGTCACCAAATCCTGGCGCTTTCACAGCAGCAATTTTAAGAGAACCTCTCAATTTGTTTACTACCAAAGTTGCCAAAGCCTCACCTTCAACTTCTTCAGAGATAATTAATAATGATTTTCCACCTTGTGCAACTGGTTCAAGAACTGGTAATAATTCTTTCATAGAAGAGATTTTTTTCTCAACTAACAAGATGTAAGGATTTTCCAACTCAACTACCATTTTCTCAGGATTTGTTACGAAATATGGTGATTGGAAACCTCTGTCGAACTGCATTCCTTCTACAACATCTACAGTTGTGTCCGTTCCTTTTGCTTCCTCAACAGTGATCACACCTTCTTTCCCCACTTTTCCAAAAGCTTCAGCAATCAATGAACCGATAGTATCGTCATTATTTGCAGAGATAGAAGCGACTTGTTTGATTTTCTCTGAATTATTTCCAACTTCCTGAGACTGAGATTTCAGGTTTTCAACAACTGCCAAAACAGCTTTATCGATTCCTCTTTTCAAGTCCATTGGGTTTGCACCAGCAGCAACGTTTTTAAGACCTTCTCTTACGATAGCCTGGGCAAGAACTGTAGCGGTAGTTGTACCATCTCCAGCGATGTCATTGGTTTTAGAAGCTACTTCTTTCACCATTTGAGCACCCATATTTTCTACTCTGTCTTCCAGTTCGATCTCTTTTGCAACAGTTACACCGTCTTTGGTAACGTGTGGCGCACCGAAAGATTTCTCGATGACAACATTTCTACCTTTTGGTCCTAAAGTCACTTTAACTGCATTAGCTAATGCGTCAACACCTCTTTTCAAAGCGTCTCTTGATTCAATATCGAATTTAATTTCTTTTGCCATTTTTTGTTGTATTAATGTACTTTGTACAATATATTAATGAATGTTGTATTCACAAAAACTTAAATTATTTTACGTGAATACTTTTTACTTTTTACAAATTTGTTACCCAATAATTCCTAAAAGATCGCCTTCTTTCACGATAAGATAATCTTTCCCTTCAAACTTAAGTTCTGTTCCTGAATATTTTCCATAAAGCACTTTGTCACCAACTTTTACAGTAGTTGGCTCATCTACTTTTCCTGGACCAACTGCTACAACGGTTCCTTCCTGAGGTTTTTCTTTTGCAGTGTCCGGGATGATGATTCCTGATGCTGTTTTAGTTTCTGCAGGTGTTGGCTCTACCAAAACTCTGTCCGCTAATGGTTTGAAATTTACTGACATAATAAATATATAATTTTAATGTTATTCTGATTCCTACATCTCCAAGAATGTGCCAACTAGGTTTGAGGTTAGAAGTTAGAAGTTAGAAGTTAGATTTGGCAGATTTTTTTTTCAGGACTGAAATTTTGGCAGAAAAAAAGTCTACCGATTTGGTAGACTTTATATTGAAGTATTCTATTTATTCCATTATCATTTTCCTTCCTCCGGCATTTACTTCCTGCTTCACAACTTTCCTTGTCACCTGATCAATATAATAGGTACTTTCAGTTTTTCTGTCCTGAATATCATCTGTCGTTTTTACAATCCAGACTTTCTTACTATTGTATTCACCTTTTTCTACTTTTTCAATATAAGCTTTGATGACGCCTTTTTTAGCTGTAGGATTATAATCGAAAATAGAAATTTCAGTTTTGTAATTTTCTTTCAATGGCAAAAAGCGGATTAATGCCGGATAACTATTACTGTCGAAATAGGCGGAAGTTGTAACTTCGTCAATAACATCTTTTTTCTGAGTTTTCTTATCACGATAATAACCTGTCACTTTATTTTTACCAAATTTAAGCGACATATTTCTCATAGAATTGAATGACGAATGATAAACCGGCTGGAAATCAGAAATCTTAATAATGGTTGAATCAACCCAGACTTCAGGTGCTTGTTTCATTTTAACGGTCGTTCTTATCAAAAGGTCTTTCTTATTTAATTTCTTAAATTCAGTTGTAACTTTACCGATTTCTATTTTTGAACCCGCATTTTCCATTGTCCAACTTACTTCCGACGATTCATCCTGAATGTATTTTGAATCAAGTTTGACATTCGAAGGTGAAAGTAGATTTTGTGCAGAAAAAAAATTGGCACTACCAATTATTAAAAGGATAAGAAATGTTCTCATAATTTTTAATAATAAGTAGTGCCGAATATGATAAAGTTACAGCAAAACTGAATTTACTTTTTTCCTGCAGCCTGCATTGGATTTACTTTTCCGCTTGCGCCGCCTCTTGCCGTTTCTCTTTGAGCCTGTTTGAAAACCTGGAATTTCGTAGGAGCTTCTACAGATGAAGTTGCTGCCCAGAAATTATTGGAAGTATCAATATCCGCCGTTTCTTTCATTGGATCCAACTGAACAGATTTCAGTTTCTTATCAAGATAATAAGTTTTAGAAACTTTCTGCTCATTTGATCTCCAGATCTGAACATTGATTTTATCCTTAAGCTTGGTTCCATCTTCAAAGGTTAATTCCAAAATAATTGGCATTACCAGTCCGCCTTTGTTCGTGAAATCGATTTGATAAGCTTTGATGTTTTTATTAAGACCTTTCGTTTTATCTTCATTGGATAATTTTTCGGATGCTTCGGTCTTTAAAACGTATTCTTTTGATGTATCGATTTTTTCCTGTCCACGGTCATATTTGTAATAGAAATCCTGAACGTCTTTGTCACCTTCAACATAGAATTTGATGTTCTTGTCTTCTCTGTTTCTGATTTTAGAAATATCTTCAAATTCATTCAGAAGTGGCGCGTCAGCTTTATATTTAGTTTCTTTTGCTTCTTTTGGAATAACATCAAAATCAGGAAGTGCCATAGTCACTTTGTCGATTGCAATATCTACAGGATCTATGCCATAAAACCAACCTCTCCAGAACCAATCAAGATCTTCGCCGCTCGCATCTTCCATCGTTCGGAAAAGATCAGCAGGTTCCGGATGACGGAATGCCCATCTTTGAGCATACGTCTTGAATGCTTTATCAAAAAGTTCTCTTCCCATAATGGTTTCGCGAAGAATATTAAGTCCGGTTGCAGGTTTGGAATAAGCATTCGGACCAAATCTCGCAATGTTTTCTGAGTTGGTCATAATTGGTTCCAATTCATCTTTCGGAAGTTTCATATAATCTACGATTGTCCAGGCTGGTCCACGTTTGGAAGGGAATTTATTGTCCCATCTCTCCTCAGTCAAATATTCTACAAATGTGTTCAAACCTTCATCCATCCAGGACCATTGTCTCTCGTCTGAGTTGATGATCATTGGGAAAAAGTTGTGTCCAACTTCGTGGATAATAACGCCTAACATTCCGTTTTTTATAGCTTCGGAATAAGTTCCGTCTTTCTCGGTACGTCCATAATTGAAGCAAATCATTGGATATTCCATTCCGTTGGATGCTTCTACAGATTGAGCTACAGGATATGGATAAGGAATTGTAAATTCAGAATAAGTTTTGATGGTGTGAGCAACCGCTTTTGTAGAGAATTTTCGGTAAAGTCCGTAAGCTTCTTTTCCGTAGAAACTCATGGCCATCACTTTGTTGTTGTTTTCAGGAATCGTAACGCGCATTCCGTCCCAAACAAATTTTCTGGATGATCCCCAGGCGAAATCACGAACATTCTCTGCTTCGAATTTCCAGATTTTTCTTTCCTTAGATTTAGACTTTTCTGCTTTTTTAGCTTCGTCAAGTGTTACGATTTCTATCGGTTCATTTGAACTTTCTGCCTGCTTGTATCTTGCTAATTGAGCTGAAGTCAAAACCTCGTTATAATTTTTACATTCGCCGGTTCCTCCAATAATATGGTCAGCAGGTACATTCATTGCAACTTTGAAGTTTCCAAACACCAAGGCAAATTCTCCACGACCAGTAAACTGATGATTCTGCCAGCCGTGAAAATCACTGTAAACGCACATTCTTGGATACCATTGCGTCATTGTGTAAAGGTCGTTGCCGTCTTCCGGGAAGTTTTCGTAACCGCCACGGCCGCCTTTTTCCATTCGGTTCGGGATGTTGTAATTCCAATCTACTTTGAAGGTGAATTTCTCACCTGCTTTCAATGGTTTTGCCAGATCAATTCTCATCATCGTTTTGTTCACGACATATTTGATCGGGTTGCCTTTTGCGTCTGTTACTTTTTCAAGATTTACACCATAGCCGTTATCTTTTGCAGGAACTTCGGAAGGTCTTAATCTGTCAATATTAGAAGTTTTTGGTAGAGTAGAAGAGGATGGATAATCTGCGTTTTTCACAGAAGATTGTTGATTTTCATCCAGTTGTAGCCAGAGATACTCTAATTCATCGGGTGAATTATTATAATAAGTAATCGTTTCAGAACCTTTCAGATTTCTCTTGTCTTCATCCAGATAGGCGGAAATATCATAATCGGCTCTTTGTTGCCAATACTGATTTCCAGGCGCGCCAGAAGCTGTTCTGTAAGTGTTTGGCGTTGGAAGAATTGTCCCGAGTTGTTCAAATTTGTTCCCGTGATTGCTACCAGGATTATTCTGAATATTTTGGGCATTGAATAAAGAACAAACGAATAATAGACCTAAAATTTTTAATTTCATTTCCGAAAAATTGATGAATGATAAAATTACATGTCATCAAATTTAGGAAATAGTTATTAATAATTATGGAACGAAAAGTAATTATTGGTGTTTTATCTATAAATATTAATCTTCAAACCAAAGATTTTCTCCTTTCAAAACTAAGGGCGTCGGAAAATTATTAGTGAATAAACCGCCGGTTCCCAAACCTTGAGGCATTGGATTTTTTTTGTTGTAAGTGTATTGCGCAATGGCATTCAGTCCGATGTTGCTTTCCAAAGCAGAGGTAATCCACCAGTTAATATTATTATTTTCAGCTAAATCAATCCATTCATCCGAACCGGAAAATCCGCCAACAAGACTTGGTTTCAGAATAATATACTGAGGCTTGATTTCTGTAAGAAGGTCTTTTTTCGATTCGATATTTAGGACACCTATTAATTCTTCGTCTAAAGCAATCGGCGTAGGTGTATTCTTGCAAAGTTCTGCCATCGCTTTCCAGTTTCCGGCTTTTATTGGCTGCTCGATGGAATGGATTTCCAGTTCTGCCAATTCTTCCAAAACAATTTTTGCCTGTTCCGGAGAAAACGCACCGTTGGCATCCACACGAAGCTCAATCTGATCTTTTGGGAATTTTTCTCTTACAGATCTAATGACTTTCTTTTCAGAATCCCAATCAACACCGATTTTGAGTTTGATACAAGTGAAATTATTTTTAAGTTTCTCCTCTATTTGAGATTGCATATAATCTGCATTTCCCATCCAGATCAAACCATTGATTTTGATAGAATCTTTTCCTTCTGTAAAAGCACTGGGGAAATAAATATCTTTTTCCTGATTAAGATTTGCCAAAGCCTGTTCAATTCCAAATATTATAGATGGATGATTGACGAGTTCTTCCTGCAATTCTTCCAAACTCAAGTTGATATTACGGCAAGCCCAATCCAAAACATCTTCATAATCTTCATCGTCATCAAAACTTAATCCCCGGAAAAGAGAACATTCGCCAATTCCTTTCCTGTCGTCTTCAAAGACTTCTATAAAATAGGTTTCTTTGGTATTCAAAACGCCTCTGGAAGTTCCGCTCGGACGTTTGAAATTGAGAATATATTGATGAAATTTTGCAGTCTTCATGATACAAAAATAAGAAAAGACCGAACAAATCGGTCTTTAGTATTATTTAAAATTACTATAGTTTAATTTTTACTCACAGCTTTTGCCATAAACTCTTCCGCCTGAGTTACCATTGCCGCACTTCCGCAGAAGAATGGCACACGCTGATGAAGTTCTGTTGGCTCGATTTCCATAATTCTCTTGAAACCATCACTGCATTTTCCGCCGGCTTGTTCTGCCAGGAAAGCCATTGGATTTGCTTCATAAAGCAATCTTAATTTTCCGTTTGGAGAATGTGAAGTCTGAGGATAAATATAGATTCCGCCCTTCAGCATATTTCTGTGAAAATCGGAAACCAAAGATCCAATGTATCTTGAAGTGTACGGTCTGTCGCCTTCTTCTTCCTGACAATATTTGATATAATCTTTTACGCCCTGAGGGAATTTGATGTAATTTCCTTCGTTGATGGAATAGATTTTTCCCATAGTCGGGAATTTGATGTTTTCGTGAGACAGATAATAAGTTCCGATTGATGGATCCAAAGTGAATCCGTTTACACCATTTCCTGTTGTATAAACAATCATTGTGGATGAACCGTAAACAACATAACCTGCAGCAACCTGATTCACACCTTTTTGTAAAAAATCTCTCAGTTCAACCGGACTTCCCGGATCCGAAACCCTTCTGTAAATCGAAAAAATAGTTCCTACAGAAACGTTGACATCAATGTTGGAAGAACCATCCAAAGGATCAATTAAAACGACATATTTACTAAGGTGTGCGTTTTCTGTGCATTTGACCTCGATGAAATCATCACTTTCTTCAGACGCTATTCCACAAACAACTTCTCTCTGGGAAAGTGCTGCGATGAAAATATCGTTCGCCAAAACATCCAGTTTCTGCTGATCTTCACCCTGGATATTCATATTTCCGACGTTTCCGATAATATCCGCAATCCCGGCTTTGTTCACCTCGCGGTTCACAATTTTTGTCGCAATCCTGATGGAACTGATAAGACGGGAAAGTTCACCGGTAGAATATTTGAAATCATCCTGTTTATCAATGATGAATTCTCCTAAAGTTTGTAGAGCTTGTTTTGACATATCATTATTTTCTTGATTACAAAACTATATTATTTTTTAATTAAATAAAACAAAATTTACCATTAATTGATGATACTTATCATAATCTTATTAATATGGTTTTATATCTCCACTTGAGGAATTAAAAAAATCGATGCCAATTTTCATATTTCGTTCATTATTAATATTTTTGGGAGTTAATAATAAATTAACGAAGCTGTTGTACTAAAAACAATTGTTCTAACTATTAAAAATCTAATGAAAGTTTACAAATTTGGTGGTGCATCTGTAAAAGATGCAGAAGGTGTGAAAAATGTAGCCTTGGTTCTGGAAACTCAGGGTTTTGAAAAATGTCTGCTGGTGGTTTCCGCAATGGGAAAAACCACGAATGCTTTGGAAAAAGTAGTGGAGTATTATTTCAAAAAACAGGATTATCAGAACGAAATTGAACTGATAAAGAAAAATCACATCGATATTGCCAAAGGTTTGTTTTCAGAAAACCATCCGGTTTTTGGAGAGATTTCTTTATTTTTTGATGATATCGATTCTTTTTTAAGGAGAAACAAATCTCCTAATTACAACTTCGTTTACGATCAGGTTGTAAGTTGCGGCGAAATGATTTCATCAAAAATATTAAGCGAATATCTTAATGATATTCAGTTTTTTAACCACTGGCTGGATGCGAGAGATTATATTAAAACAGACAGCAATTACAGAGAAGGAATCGTCAACTGGCAGGAAACGGAACAGAATATTTCCAAGCTTGATAAAATCAATTGTTATGTCACTCAGGGATTTATCGGTTCAGAAACTAATAATTTTACAGTGACTCTTGGTCGTGAAGGTTCAGATTATACCGCAGCAATTTTTGCATATTGCCTTAATGCTGATGAAATGACGATCTGGAAAGATGTTCCCGGCGTGATGACCGGCGATCCGAGGAAATTTGAAAATGTAGAACTTTTGTCTTTCATTTCTTACGAAGAAGCAATTGAGATGGCATATTACGGTGCATCGGTTATTCACCCAAAAACATTGCAGCCGCTTAAGCAGAAAAACATCCCGTTCTTTGTAAAATCATTTATAGAACCGAAAGAACCCGGAACCAAGGTTGGGAATTCCACCGAAAATGAATCCGTGGAAAGTTATATTCTCAAAGAAAATCAAACATTGTTAAATGTTGAAACCCGCGATTTCTCTTTCATAGCCGAGGATCACATGAGTTTGATCTTTACGCTTCTGGCAAAATATAAAATTAAAGTTTCCCTGATGCAGAATTCAGCAATTTCATTAGCTTTATGTCTGGAAGACAAATTTGGGATGGCAAATGATTTTAATGAAGAATTACAGCAAAGTTTTATTACGCAGATGACTAAGAATGTATCTTTGTTCACGGTTAGAAATGCGGAACTTGACAAACTTGATCAATTTTATAAAGACAAAAAAGTACTGCTGGAGCAGATTTCTAAAAAAACCTTCCAAATGGTAACCATGTAAAAACACTATGAGCTTAATTTCCAAAGAAGACTTGATAAAAGCAGCCGGACTCGATAAAATTGGTTTTCTCAAGAGACCGGTTGCTTCGGCAATTATGAATCTTACAAAGATCAATGAGGTCAATAATTTGTACAATAAGCTGATCCATACGAAAGGCGTAGAATTTTTTGATGAATTTGTAAGAGAACAAGAACTAAGTTACATTGTCTTTGAAGAAGATCTTGCGAAAATTCCTAAAACAGGACCTTTCATTATCGTTTCCAATCATCCGCTTGGTGCATTGGATGGCATATTAATGTGTAAAATTATTTTGCGTGTCCGCCCGGATTTTAAGGTAATGGGCAATTTTCTCCTTTCGAAAATAAAACCAATGGAGCCTTTTGTTATTTCTGTAAATCCTTTCGAAGGTAGAAAAGATGCTTATAACAGCTCTTCCGGGATGCGGGAGACATTCAGGCATCTGTCGGAAGGCGGATGTTTAGGGATTTTTCCGGCTGGCGAAGTGTCCAATAAAAATAACGAATATGGTGAGGTTCTCGACAGACCTTGGGGGAAAATAGCATTGAAAATTATTAAAAAAGCAAGAGTTCCCGTTGTTCCAATGTATTTTCATGCGACCAACAGCCAGATGTTTTATAATGTTTCCAAGCTGCATCCTGATCTGCAGACATTGATGCTGCCAACCGAAATGATGCGGAAAAGAGATAAACCGATCAGAATCAGAATCGGCAAACCAATCACCGTGAAGCAGATGGATGAGGAGGAAAGTCTTGAAGAACTTGGTGATTATCTTTACAATAAAGTTTATATGCTGAAGTCTTATTATGAAAGAAGAAAAAGCATTACCGAAAAACTTAAACTTCCAAATATGGCTTTGAAACTTCCTTTGCTGAAGCAGAATAATATCGTTCAGAATATCATCGATGCGACACCAACGGAAGATATCAAAAATGAAATAAATACACTCAAAAATACAGAAAATAAAAAGCTGTTTTCTCATGGCGATTATGATGTATTTTTTACGCCGTCGGCAGACATTCCTTTCATTATGAGAGAAATCGGAAGGCAGCGGGAACTTACGTTTCGCGCAATAGGAGAGGGAACAAACCTGCCTTTTGACCTGGACGAATATGATAATCACTATCACCATCTTTTTCTTTGGGATAATGCCGATAAAAAATTGGTTGGTGCCTACAGAATGGCTTTGGGTTCCGAAGTGATGAAAAAATTCGGGATCGATGGATTCTACACCAGTTCTCTCTTCGAATATGATCCGGAGCTTCAGCCGTTTTTCCGAAAAGTAATCGAAATGGGGAGAGCATATATTTCAATTGAATATCAGCAGAAACCGTTTCCGTTATTTTTACTTTGGAGAGGAATCGTTCATGTCTGCCTGAGGAATCCGGAGCATAAATTCCTGATGGGCGGCGTAAGTATCAGCAACAAGTTTTCAGAATTTTCCAAGTCATTAATGATTGAGTTTATGCGTTCTCATTATTATGATTCTGCAGTGGCGCAATACATCCATCCAAAAAATGAATTCAAGGTGGTGATGAAAGAGCGCGACAAAGCTTTGTTTTTCGAAGATATTGATGCCGATCTTAATAAATTGGATAAAATTATCGATGATCTGGAACCGGAATTAAGACTTCCAGTTTTGATTAAAAAATATATCAAACAAAATGCGAAAATGATTGCCTTCAATGTGGATCCAAACTTCAACGATGCGATTGACGGATTGATGTATATCCGCATCAGTGATCTTCCGGAAGATACCATTAAGCCGGTTTTAGAAGAGCTGAGTGATTTTTTCAAATCCCAAACGGAAAAAAAATCGACTGAAAATCAGCAGGATTAAGCTTTTGTAATAAAAAAAAATTAGAATTACTTGCGAGATATAGATAAACCTATTATTTTTGCACCACTTAAAACAACAAACTAAGTGATGGTTTCTTAGCTCAGTTGGTAGAGCAACGGATTGAAAATCCGTGTGTCCCTGGTTCGATCCCTGGAGAAACCACTTAAAACCGCCTATTTATAGGCGGTTTTTTGTGTATTAAATTTAGGAAATATTGTTAAAGATTTCTTAAAATTTAATACTTTTGCAAAAAACTAATTTCTATTATATCAAATTGCATGAAAAAATATTATTTCCTACTATTTTCCGCCATATTTTCTTTTTTTAATGCTCAGCAAAATACTAAAAATGATACGCTTAATTATTTGTCAAACGGTATCGTAGAAGATAAACAAGGGCATATTATCACAGATAGTAAACTCCGTGAAAAATTCTTGAAAGAACGGTCAGATAAAGTTCTTTCAGAAAAGAAAAATATGAAAAAAGCAGCTTTAACAGCCGTGGAAATGTGTTCCAATGGTGGATTTGAGCAGGTAGAAAATGTGGGAGGAAGTAATTATCTTAAGAATTTTTTATATACAATTGGCGATCCGCCCGGCCCAACGCAGTGTAGGTCGATCTCAAATAAAGCAGATTCTTATATCAATCAGTATAATCCGTCTTCTACCAGCGAGATGGCAACTACTGTTCCTGCCAATCTCATTGATACTTATATGGGCGATATCAAGGCTTTTGATCAATATGCTTTGAAAATTAATTACCCAAATTCCAGTACATACGGTTCTATTGTTCAGGGGAAAAGATTCAAAACAAATAATGAGAATTTTCTCAAATTCAATTATAAAGCAATTCTGCAAAGTGTTTATGATAACAGCCACACGGATAATCAGGCATTTTTCAAGGCAAGGATACTTAACAAAGCTGGTGCTGTGGTCAGTGAGTTTTGTCTGGTAGGAGATGAAAAAAACTGTATTTTCACAAAAGTTCCAGATGGCAGTTATGGTTATGTGACACTTTATACAGCCAATTGGCAATCGGGATTGCTGGATATTTCTTCGATTCCAAATAATGAAGAATTTACTGTCGAGTTTATGGCTTCCAGATGTGGTCTGGGAGGACATTTTGGATATGCTTACGTAGATGATATCTGTCTTCTGCACTCTAATGAAAGTTTCATCGGGAGCATCACATTAGATCCTTTGAATGCCGTTTGTCCGACTTTGCCAATCAATGTGACAGGTGTTTACACTTTACCGAATTCCGGAGGCGTGACGGCTTCTGTGAAAAATATAACACTGAAATTATTCAATGAAGCCGGAACAGCAGTTTATACAACCCAATCTGCTAATATTGATGCTGTTAATAAGAAGTTTAACTTTGTACTCAATACTCCGGATATTCCGAATGTCAACCAAAGCAATTATAATGTTGGCGTTTATATCAATTACGACATACAGGGCAGTTCATGCGGAGGCGGTAATTTTTTCTCCAATGCTTCGGATACGGATGCGAATGACGGATGGGATATTAGTTTTCTCAACTGTTCATCGTCCTGTAATATACCTGTAACGACGGCAAAATTATCTAAATGTGATATTGGGAATGACGGTCTGGAACATTTTAACCTTACCGATCTTGATAACAAAGTAGTAACTTCTACTGCCGGTCTTTCTTTTGCATATTTCAAAAATTATAATGATGCATTTGGTAATGCTAATAATATTTCGGGTTTTACAAGCTATTCTTCCGGAACTTCTACCATTTATGTAAGAGTGTCTAAAGATCCAAGCTGCTACAAAATAATTCCGGTTTCTTTAGAAGTCAGAAATCCCACAGCTAATATCACAGGTGTTCTGAATGTCTGTTCGGGAAGTACAGATCTTACAGCTTCTTCAGGAAGTTCTTATTTATGGAGTTATAATAATCTTACGACACAAACTATAACCGTTACAGATGTAGGCGTATATTCCGTAACCGTTACGGACAGTTATGGATGCAGCAGTACGGCAAGTGTAAGTATAGAGCCTAGCCAGACAGCAGTTTCGCCAACCTTGGCAGTAACACAACCCTCTTGTTTTGTTTCCTATGGAACGATCAAGGTTACATCACCAGCATCAGAGTACAGTTTCGATAATGGTGCGACCTGGACAACTAATGCTACAAAAACCAATCTGTCACCCGGAAAATATTTTGTGAAAATAAAAACGTCTAAAGGGTGTACTTCATACTCTCAGGAAGTAGATATTTTTCAGTCGTTATTGCCATATCCCAATGCAAATGTAGTACAGCCAAGATTTTGCGGAGATACAGGAACCATAACTGTAACTACAACTGCGCCTTACTACAGTTTTGATAATGGGGTAACCTGGGTATCAAATCCTGTTGCAGATAAATTGCAACCTGCCAAATATACCATCAGAACAAAAGATGCTGCCGGCTGTATCTCGAATCCTCAGGTTGTTCTGATACAAAGCCAGACACTTGGCTATGCAGATTATTCTTTGGTAAGTCCCGCCTGTTCTGTTCCGGGGACTATTACGATTAATACGCCCGCAGATTTCTACACTTTCGATGGTGGAACGACTTGGGTGACTTCCAATGTGATGAATAATGTTAATTCTGGAAATTTTTCTGTGGGTGTCAAAAATTATCTTGGCTGTATATCGTATTTCACAACAATTTATATTAATAAATTTGAAAGTCAATATCCACAATATGAGGTGATTCAGCCGGAGTGTGGATCGGATGGAAGCATTTATATTAAAACAGAAGCAGCGCAATACAGCTTTGACAATGGACTAACCTGGACAACAAGTAACCTTGCAGAGTTGCCGCCGGGAACTTACAGAATCAAAATTAAAAATGCTGCAAACTGTATTTCTCAAGCACAAACCGTTACACTAAATCCCCCAACGCTGCCTTATCCGATTTATACAAAAGAAGATCCGGGCTGTGGTATAAATGGAAAAATAACGATCAACAGTATTAATGATTTTTACAGCTTTGATAATGGTATAACGTGGGTAACTACCAATTCCAAAATATTACCGGCAGGGACTTATTATATTATGGTCAAAAATAATATGGGCTGTAAATCCTATGCACAATATGTTTCGCTTTATGAGCAAAAACTGCCTAGGCCTTCCTTCACTGTTACCCAGCCTAGCTGCTCCGTTCCGGCAACTATTACGATAACATCAGTTGCAGATTATTACAGCATCAATGGCGGATCTACCTGGAGTACAAATCCTGTTTTTAATAATTTAACAGGTACTAGCTACAGTATTGCTGTGAAAAATAATCTGAATTGCGTTTCAGAATCTGCTTACGTATATTTTAATCAGATATTTTTGGATGATCCAACTTATACAGCCGTTAGCCCGAGTTGTGGCAATACGATTGGAAGCATCAAATTTACATCATCGGCAGATCAATACAGTATCAACGGAGGTTCAACCTGGTCAGCCAGTCCGGATTTTCCTAATCTTTCACAAGGTTATTATAGCCTAAGGGTAAGAAAAGGAGGATGTACTTCTAATTACGTAAGTATATATTTGGATAATACATATTTGGCAACGCCTTCCGTAACCACTGTTCAGCCGTCGTGTGGTGTCAAAGGCAGCATTACAGTAAATGCGGTTGCAGATTCTTACAGTATAGACGGAGGTTATACCTGGGTTACAAATCCTGTTTTCAATAACCTGAATTCTGGCTATTACTCTGTCATGATTAAAAAGGGAACTTGTACATCCTCTTCATCATCCGTTAATCTTAAACAATTTTATCTGGATGACCCAAGTTATACGTACACAAAACCTTCTTGTGGAGTAGGAGGATCAATTACGATTACAACGCCAGCTAGTTTTTACAGTATAAATGGGGGAAATACTTGGAGTGCCAGCCCTAATTTTACTAATTTATCATCTGGTTATTATAATATAGCGATAAAAAATAGTCAAAATTGTACCTCTAACCTTTATAATAGTTCATTAAGCATTGATAAATATTATCTTCCTAAACCGGATGTAGAAATTGTTCAGCCAAAATGCGGACTAAACGGAAGTATCAGGGTTGCAACACCAGCTGCCCAATATAGTTTTGATAATGGTAATACATGGACCACAAATCCTGTACTTAATAATCTTACTTCTGGTTATTATTATGTCATTATAAAAAATGCTCAGAACTGTGTCTCAGAAGCTTTTTCTGTGTCCATTACGACATTTTACTTGCCAAAACCAATGACAAGCGTAGTGCAGCCAACTTGTAGTAATAATGGAAGTATCACAGTTGTATCAAACGCTACTTTTTATTCCTTCGATAATGGTGTGACCTGGGGAACTAGTTCTACATTACTCAATCCTGCACCGGGATATTATTACATAAAAATTAAAAACTCAGCCGGCTGTATTTCAACTGCAGCCAATGAGAGCATACAGAAATATTTTTTAAGCTCGCCACAGGTGACAACCATTCAGCCAACTTGTGCGTCACCATCGGGAACTATCATTGTCAATACCATCGCCGATCTTTACAGCTTTGATAATGGTGCAAACTGGGTTACAAATCCAATTAAAACTAATGTGAATTCCGGCTCTTATAATGTTTTGATTAAAAACAGCTTTGGTTGTGTATCACAATCGGCTTATGCTTATATCAATTCCAGTCCAAACATTCCTGCTGCTCCTGCGGTCACCGTAGTTCAGCCAACAGCTTGTGACAGTACAGACGGAAGTATAAAGATCACTACCTCGGCACTTAGTTATTCCTTCAATGACGGAGCATCGTGGACTACAAATCCTGTAAAAAATAATCTAGGTTCCGGAACTTATATTGTTAAACTTAAAATTAATTCTTTCAGTTGTGAGTCCTTGACAACCGTTGTTAACCTGGATTCTGGTGTGGCAATAGCGGCTCCGGATGTATCTGTAACGGCACCTACTTGCAGTGTTGCGACAGGAAGTATCACTGTAACAAGTCCTGCGGCTACTTATAGTTTTGATAACGGTTTGACATTTACTTACAGCAATTCAAAAAGTGGTCTTTTGCCGGGAACTTATCAGGTAAAAGTCAAAAATGCGGCAGGCTGCATATCCAACGTTGCAACAGCTGTTATTTCTAAACCGGCACCTTTGCCGGCACCTGTTTATATCATAAATCATCCGGATTGTAATAATACACTTGGCGAAATTAAAATTACAAGTCCTGCTGCCGAATTTAGTTTTGATAATGGACTTACATTTGGTTCTTCCGATACAAAATCAAATCTGTCTCCGGGAACTTATAATCTGATGATAAAAGATGCTGCCGGATGCATCTCACTTGCTGCAATGGTTACGATTAATACCAAACCGATAACACCGGATTTACCACAGGTTTCTATTACCCAGCCTTTGGGATGTACCGCTAGCAATGGGAATATTTCTGTAATATCTCCGGCGGCATTCTACAGTTTTGATGATGGTGTTACCTGGGGAGCGAGTTCCAATGCAACGCTTGCACCGGGAACCTATCTTGTAAAACAAAAGTTATCAAGTACAGGTTGTCCGTCGCCGGCACTTTCCGTAACGATCGATACACCTCCGAATGCTCCGGTTTTACCTGTCTATAGCGTGAATCAGCCTGCATCTTGTACCAATCCTTTTGGTGATATCACCATCTCAACGGTTGCAGCTTTTTATAGTTTTGATAATGGGATAACCTATTCTCAAAGTTCAAATTCGGGGCAATTGTCGCCGGGTATTTATCAATTAAAAACAAAAAATTCTGCCGGTTGCGAATCGGGAGCTGTTTTGGTAACGATCAAAAAACCTGTTGATACACCAATATTGCCAACAGTACAAGTTCAGCAGCTGGATTGTCATCATCCAAGTGGAGAAATTTTAATTAACACTCCAGCAGTTCAGTATTCTATCGATGATGGGGTAAGCTGGACTAATACTAATTCTTTCAAAAGTCTGGCACCGAATACTTATAATGTAAGATATAAGAATGCAATTGGTTGTATATCAGATCCAGCTCAGGTTGCTATCAATACTTATACTAATAATACACCAACGCCGATAGCATCTTCCCAGCAGAATTTTTGTGTACAAAACAAATCTACAATTGCAAATATCAGTATTACCGGAACTGGAGTCAAGTGGTTTGATGCACCAATTGGAGGCAATCAATTGTCAGCCTCAACAGCTTTGACTAATGGAACAACTTATTTTGCATCTCAAGTTGTTGCAACTTGTGAGAGTGTCCGGATTCCTGTTACGGTTAAAATAACGGCTACATTGCCTCCAACGGGTAAATCCCCACAGCTATTCTGTATCAGCAAAAATGCAAAACTGACGGATATTCAGATTTCCGGAACCAATATAAAATGGTATGCAGATAATTCATCGATGACGCCGCTGCCAGCTGTTACAGCTTTACAAGACGGATTTACTTACTATGCGACTCAAACTGTTGATGGCTGCGAAAGCGTACTCAGATTACCAATTCTTGTAAATATTACATCCAACGTTATTCCTGGATTAATCGGACCCGAGATTGCTAACATCAAAGTAGAAAATACGACAGCAACTGTTATTATCAATGGTTCTTCGGTCTATGAGTACTCTTTAAATAACGACAAAGACTGGCAGGATTCTAATATTTTCAGCAATTTATCACAAGGTGTTTATAAAGTGTATGTGCGGGAAAAAACCAATATTTGTGCAGTTTCATTTAAAGAATTTGTAATTTTCAAAATTAATAATATTATCACACCCAATGGAGATGGGATCAATGATGGCTGGAGTATAGAAGGTTTGGAAAACTATCCTGGAACAATTGTTCGGGTTATGGATAAAAACGGCAGGGTAGTTCTTGAAAAAACCGTTACAGGTAAATTTTTCTGGAATGGGACTTTCTTAGGAAGAGCTTTGCCGACAGATAATTATTGGTATCATATCATATTGTCAGATGGTAGATTGCTGACAGGATTTGTCGTTATAAAAAATAGAAACTAACGAGGTCAAAAATAAAAAAGACGCTTATTATAAGCGTCTTTTTTATAAATTAAACTATAAAGTCAATAGTTTTATAAGTTGAACTAATAGATTTCAATTTTATTTTTACTGTTATTTTCCCACATTTACATCAGGCTTTATCCTTGTGAATGACTCTATTTCTCAACCCTCACCGCATCTGGAACCATAATCTCGTAGTTTCCGCCATAAGAAATAATTTCTCTTACAATGCTACTGCTGATATAGGATTTTCCGGAAGAGGTCAGGAGGAAGATGGTTTCAATAGTATTGTCTCTGGTTAGTGCTCTGTTGGTCTGGGCAATTGACTTTTCAAATTCAAAATCGGCAGGATTTCGTAAGCCTCTCAGAATGAAATTGACATCTTTACTTTTACAATAATCAATCGTCAATCCCTCAAAATCATCAACTTCTACATTGGGGAATTTTTCAAAAGTTTTTCTGATGAATTCCTTGCGTTGCTCCAGAGAGAACATATATTTTTTCTGAGAATTCTTTCCGATGGCGATGATGATCTTGTCAAAAAGCGGAACTGCACGTTCAACAATATCATAATGTCCAAGTGTGATAGGATCGAAAGATCCTGGGAAAACAGCAATTTTCATTTATTTCTGATTTAAAAAATTAGCCAAAGACTTTTCTCTGGCTAATTTATAATTATTTATTTAATGCTTTTTCAACTTCGTTTCCACAAAGGTCTTTGATGGAAATTCCGTAGATCTTCGCCTGTTGCGGAAGAATACTTGCCGGCGAAAATCCTGGATTCGTATTCATTTCCAAAAGATATGGGATTCCGTCCACGATGATGAATTCTGAACGGGAAAATCCACTCATTCCCAAAGATTTATAAGCTTTGATTGAGATCTCTTCCACCTTTTTTTTGGTTTCCTCATCAATTCTTGCAGGTGTAATTTCCTGAGAAGCACCTTCATATTTCGCTTCGTAATCAAAGAATTCTTTGTCTGGAATGATTTCCGTAATTCCCAAAACAATGACTTCGCCTTTGTAATCCAAAACGCCAACAGAAACTTCAGTTCCGTTCAAAGCACTTTCGATAAGGATCTCGTCATCTTCTTTATAGGCAACTTCTAGTGCAGTTTTCAGTTCGCTTTTTTCTTTAACCTTAGAAATTCCGAGTGAAGAACCACTTTGATTTGGTTTTACAAAAAGCGGTAATCCAAGTTCTTCTACAATCTTGTCATCAGAAATATCTTCACCTTTTCTCAGATAAATGCTTTTCGCAGAAGGAATTCCGTATTTCGAAAGAACAGCTAAAGTGTCTTTTTTATTGAATGTCAATGCACTTTGATAAAAATCACAGCCAGTATATTTTTGTCCAACAGCGTCCCAATAAGCTTGCAGAATTCCGTTCTCACCAGGCGTTCCGTGGATGGTGTTGAAACAAGCATCGAATTTTAAACTTTCTCCATTTCCAAGATCGGCAGAAAAATCAGCTTTGTTGATTGGTTTTTTATTGTCGTTTTCATCTAAAAAATACCATTTGTCTTTTAAGATGACAACCTTGTGTACATTATAAATTTCACGATCCAACGAATCAAAAATCAATTGTCCGCTTTTCAACGAAACTTTGTATTCATCAGAATATCCGCCCATTACGACGGCGATGTTTTTTTTGCTCATTCCAGAATTATATTGAAAACAAATGTAAAAATTTTATGTAAAAATATATGATTAAATCTTTCAAATTTTAGATAATGAAAATCACATAATTAATGACTTGAAAATCTTTGATGAGTTTTACGCCTTTGTGAACCTTAGAAACGGTTAGTAGTTAAAAAATCTTAGCGGACTTTGCGTTCAAAATAAATGATTATTAATAAATAAACAACCTCAAATAAGGCCAATAAACCAATACGCCAACACAAATTGCAGAAATTGTCGCCAGCAAAACAGCCCCGCCAGCCAAATCTTTAATGATTCCAATTCTCAAATCAAATTCCGGCTGGATATAATCGCAGATCTTCTCAACACAAGTATTTAAAGCTTCTGTGATCAAAACAAAAAATGAAACCAGAATAATCAAAGCCGTTTCAAAATTTGAAAGTCCCAAATAGACAATCAAAAAAAGATTAATAATCAATCCCAAAATATGGATTTGGAAGTTTCGTTCGTTCCTCAAAATCCACAGAATACCACGGATTGTGAATTGAATGCTTTTATGAAATGGCGGTTTTTTCATAGTAATAATATCAACAAAGATAGATAAAACTCAAAATTGTTAATAACTAAATAAATACAGTTTTTAAAATAGCATCAAAATCATTATCTTTGTGGAATTGAAATAAATACAGTTTATGAGATTTATTGTTGCCAGTGGCGATTTGCAAAAAGCTTTACAGACAGTTAGCGGCGTGATTTCCGGTTCACAGTCCAGACCAATTTTGGAGAATTTTCTTTTCGAGTTAGATCAGAATTTGTTGACTGTTACCGCATCAGACGGTGAAACGACTTTAATTACTTCTCTTGAAGTGAAGTCAGATGACAAAGGAAAATTAGCAGTTCCCGGAAAGATCTTTCAGGATTTCTTGAAAACTTATGGTGAGCAACCTTTGACTTTAGCCGTGAAAGATTCCGAAGACGGGAATGGAAGCGTTCTTGAGATTTTGGATGAGAAAGATAACTTTGCAGTCGCGCTTGATAATGCAGATGATTATCCGGAATTGCCGGAGTTCGATGCGTCTCAAAAAGTAACCATTTCTGGTGGCGTTTTGGCAGAAGCTTTGGCGAATACTTTGTTTGCAACGAGTAATGATTCTCTTCGTCCGGTAATGACAGGGGTTTTATTTCAATTTAAAGAAGATGAGACCAATTTTGTTTCCACAGATTCTCACAGATTGGTGGTTTACAAAAGAACAGATGTCACGCATCCTGAGACTTTGGAATTCATTATGCCGAAAAAACCATTGGCGATTTTCAAAAATATCCTGAACAACTCAACAGAAGATGTTTTGATCGAGTTCAGTGATAATATGGCGAAGTTCACTTTTGGAAACAACACTTGGATCTGTCGTTTGATTGATGGTAAATATCCAAATTACAATGCTGTAATTCCGAAAGAAAATCCAAATGTCTTGACTATCAACAGAGGACTGCTTTTGAGTTCTATCAGAAGAGCGTCCATTATGTCAAACAAATCTACCAATCAGGTCAGATTTAAATTGTCCGGAAACGTGCTTCACCTTCACGCAGAAGATACAGAATACGCAAACAAGGCAGATATGCAGATTCCTTGCGACTACAATGGTGATGATATCAACATCGGTTTCAGTTCAAAATTTCTGACAGAGATGTTATCCGTTTTGGCTTCTGACGATGTCACGATGAAAATGTCTCAGCCGAACAGACCAGGAATCGTAGAGCCGGTTGACGGACTGGAGGAAAACGAAAGTATCCTGATGCTGTCGATGCCAGTAATTGGACTTTAAAATCATCATCGATTAGTGATAATTGATTATCAATTAAAATAAAAATAAGTTTGAGATTTGATGATTCAAGTCTCAAATTTTGTTTAATAAATATTTTGAGCAGTTTTTGCGCCGTAGTTTATCCTGAGCTTGTCGAAGGATTTCCAATCTTTTTTGCCAAAGCTTTTCCAGCCGCAAAAAAGGATTTCCACTCAACCTAACGGAAGTGGTTTATCGACTCAACTAAAAAATAGAAAAGATGAGATAAGTCGGGCTGCAACAATGCAACGTGTAAAAATCTTATTTAAGTTTACGGCTTTGTGAACTTATAAACAGTATTAATTAATCATTTCTTTGTGCACTTTGTGTTCAAAAAAATCAAATTTAAAAAATGAAAATTTCGAATAATTGGCTTAAGGATTATATCACAACTGAACTTTCTACTGAGAAAATCAGTGCATATCTTACAGACATCGGTCTGGAAGTAGAAGGTGTGGATAAATTCGAAAGCGTAAAAGGCAGTCTGGAAGGAATTGTGGTTAGTAAAGTTTTGACCTGCGAAAAACATCCGAATGCTGATAAACTGAACAAAACAACAGTTGATGTCGGTGGCGGAAAAGTTTTGGAGATCGTTTGTGGTGCGCCAAATGTTGCTGCCGGACAAACCGTTCCCGTTGCAATTGTAGGGACAAAAATCTATGCAAAAGACGGAACTTCTTTCGATATCAAAAAAGCAAAGATTCGCGGCGAAGTTTCCGAAGGTATGATCTGCGCAGAAGACGAATTAGGATTGAGCGACGATCACGGCGGAATTATGGTTTTGGATTCAGAGAAATTCGAAGTTGGAAAAAACTTCGCTGACTATTTTGAATTGACGAATGATGAGGTTTACGAGATCGGATTGACGCCAAACAGAACCGACGCCATGTCACATTATGGTGTTGCCAGAGATTTGCAGGCTTTCTTGGTTTCCAATAATCTGAAATCAGAATTCACGAAAATAGAATCTAAAGTTTTGAATATCGAAGGTTCTCACAAATTCAAATTACAAATTGAAAATTCTGAACTAACGCCAAGATATCTTGGTGCAGTGATAGAAAATGTTGAAGTGAAAGCTTCTCCGGACTGGTTGAAAGCAAGACTTAAAGCCATTGGTCTTTCACCTATCAACAACATTGTAGATATTACCAATTACATTCTTCACGGCCTTGGACAACCGCTTCACGCTTTTGACGCAGACAAAATTGCAGATAAAACTGTGAAAGTCGGAACCGTAAAAGAAGGAACAAAATTCAAAACTTTGGATGGCGTCGAAAGAACTCTTAACGGTTCCGAGATCATCATCAAAGACGGAAAAGACAATCCACTTTGTATTGCCGGAGTTTTTGGTGGCAGCGAAAGTGGTGTTTCTGCAACTACAAAAACTATTTTCCTGGAAAGTGCTTATTTCAATCCTGTTGCGATTAGAAAAGCATCTAAGTTCCACGGTTTAAATACCGATGCATCTTTCCGTTTCGAAAGAGGCGTGGATCCAAACAATGCAAGAACCGCTTTGACGCACGCAATTAATCTGATTGAGGAATTGGCTGGTGGAAAATTGGTTGGTGAGATTCTGGAAAGTTATCCTGAAAAAATTAAAGACCATTATGTGGTTTTCAGATATTCGAAATTGGATCAGATTCTCGGAACAAAAATCCACAGAGAAAAGATCAAAGAGATATTAAAATCTCTTGAGATCACAATTCTTAATGAGATCCAAAACGGATTAGAATTATCAATTCCAGTTTACAGAGCCGATGTTACGAGAGAAATCGACGTTATCGAGGAAGTGTTGAGAATTTATGGTTACAATAAAATTGAGGCTCCTAAGAAAATTTCCTTCACGCCTGTAAAACTTGATTTTGAAGATCAGGATGCTTTAGAAAATGCCTGGGCAAGGACTTTGCAAGGAAACGGCTTCAACGAGGTTATGAATAATTCGTTGACCTCAGTAAAAGACGAAACCAATGCTGTGAAATTACTAAATCCACTGAGCAACGATCTGGCATTTATGAGAAAGTCTTTGCTGGAAGGACTTTTAGGAAATGCGATTTACAACATCAACAGAAAATCCGCCGATATCAAGTTTTTCGAGTTAGGGAAAATTTATCATAAAAAAGAATCTTACGAAGAAAGAAAACAATTAGCGATTTTAACAACCGGAAGAGAAGTTGCAGAAAACTGGCTTCAGCCAAAAAGCGCGACAGACTTCTATCATTTGAAAGCTTATGTGAAAATTCTTCTTGAAAAATTAAACCTCGATCTTCACGAATCCGCTTTGGAAGACGATCGTTTCTCCGACGCTTTGGAAATCAAGGCTGAAGGGAAAACGCTTGCAAGATTAGGGAAAGTTTCCCCACAATTGTTAAAGGATTTCGATATCAGCCAGGAAGTATTCTACGCAGAGATCGAATTGGAAAATTGCCAGTCTTTCAGAAGCAAAGAAAATCTGAAATTTGTTGATATTCCGAAATTCAACAAGATCAGAAGAGACTTAGCATTATTAGTTGACCAGACGATTTCCTATTCAGAATTGTACGAATTAGCGAAGAAAAACAAATCACCTTTCCTCAAAAAAATCAATCTTTTCGATGTTTACGAAGGTAAAAACCTTCCGGAAGGCAAAAAATCCTATGCGATGAGTTTCGAACTTCTGAACGAAGAAAAAACACTGGAAGACAAAGACATTACAGAAGTAATGAACTCACTTATTAAATCGTTTGAAAAAGAACTGAAAGCAGAGTTGAGGTAATGATTTTTAGAATTATATAAAATTAAATCGGGAAAATTCTCCCGATTTTTTATTTTTAAGAAAAATTAAAACCATGAAAAAACTATTACTATCCCTTTTACTTATTGTAGGTTTGACTTCTGCCCAAACCTATAACTGGAAATTATTGGCATCGCCACCTTCAACAACCGGAAGATACGACGATGTATTTTTCCTTAATGAAAATCTCGGCTGGGCTGCACGAGGCGGAAACGGAACTGTTTTCAAAACAACAAATGGCGGATCAACCTGGACAGAACAATTCGTAAGTTCTGCCACAGGACAATATTTTAGAAATATAGAATTCCTGAACGAGAATATTGGCTTCCTCGGAACACTCAATAATAATTTTTATAAAACCACAAATGGAGGTACAACATGGACAAAAGTCAGTTTAATTCCTTCTCTGCCAGCAATCTGCGGACTAGACACGGTTGGAACATCTACAATTTATGGCTGTGGTGCCTGGTTTTCTCCAGCTTATGTCATCAAATCTACAGATTCCGGAAACACCTGGAAATTTATCAATATGTCTGCTTATGCAACAGCACTTGTAGAAGTATTATTCATAGATGAGAATGTTGGTTTTGTTTCAGGAAGTGATGATCAGGGTGGCGTTATTCTGAAAACTACCAATGGCGGAGAAACCTGGACACAGATCTACAGAACCAATGAACCCGGCGATTACGTCTGGAAAATGCAGCTTTTTGCAGATCACAACACAATGTTCTGTTCCATAGAATCCGAAACGCAGGGAAAATTATTAAAAACTTTTGACGGCGGAATTACCTGGCAGACAAGGGATTTCCCGGATCCTTATGTGCAGGCGGTTGGCTTTGTGTCAGAAACCCACGGCTGGATGGGTGGCCATAATACAGAATTTTACGAAACATTTGATGGCGGAAATACCTGGAACAATATGAGCCTTGGCGGATCTCTCAACCGCATCTTCTTTGTGAACGATAATCTTGCCTATGCATCTGGCAATCATATTTATAAAATGACTACCACAGCAATGGCAACCAGCGAAACAGAAAATGAAAAGGTTGTAAATCTGAAAGTCGAAATCGCTCCAAATCCTGTAAAAGATAAGCTGAATCTCAATATTCATTATCTGCATTCCGATCACATCATCATCGGATTGTATGACCTGAACGGGAAATTTATCGGCAATATTCTTAAAGATGACATCGGCAGCAAAGGCTTGAAGAACTATTCCCTTGATTTTAAATTCCCGGTTGGCGAGTATATTTTAGCCATCCAATCCAATCTTGGAAGACAGTCGGTTAAGATTGTAAAGAAATAATTTTCAAGTTACATTAAAAATAGACCTTTCCAAATTCACACTTTGAAAGGTTTTTTTATGCAGTTCCTATATTATCGAAATTTTTCAGGAGCTTAATCCCGCTATCCACTATATCTTTTTTGTCATTACGAAGACGTAAAGTCATCACTAGAAATTTCCAGACCCGCAATGCCAAAAAAGGATGCCGTTCCTATCGGGGCTATGGGATTTGTCTTCAATCGAATTTTGTCGAAACTCAACTTAAGGATTATAACAGACAAAATTAGTTATCAAATTTCCACAATCATCGGAAAGCTCCGTAGGTGCGAAATGTTTGTAGGAAAGAAATTATCACAATTGTTAGAGCTCCGTAGGAACGGCTTTAAGATTTACAACGAAAAATTATTTTATCAAATTTCCACAATCATTGGAAAGCTTCGTAGGAGCGAAATGTTTGTAGGAAAGAAATTATCACAATTGTTAGAGCTCCTTAGGAACGGCTTTAAGATTTACAACGAAAAATTATTTTATCAAATTTCCACAATCATTGGAAAGCTTCGTAGGAGCGAAATGTTTGTAGGAAAGAAATTATCACAATTGTTAGAGCTCCTTAGGAACGGCTTTAAGATTTACAACGAAAAATTATTTTATCAAATTTCCACAATCATTGGAAAGCTTCGTAGGAGCGAAATGTTTGTAGGAAAGAAATTATCACAATTGTTAGAGCTCCTTAGGAACGGCTTTAAGATTTACAACGAAAAATTATTTTATCAAATTTCCACAATCATTGGAAAGCTTCGTAGGAGCGAAATGTTTGTAGGAAATAAATCCACACAATTTTATAGCTCCGTAGGAGCGACACATTTCCAATCCTAATCAAATATTAATATAGAAACTACCAATTAAAATCATCCGTTATTCAAATTCATTCCAAACTCAATTTTTGTAACTTTGCAACAATGAATTCTTTAGTTGACAAATACAATATTCCGGGTCCGCGTTACACGTCCTATCCAACCGTTCCTTATTGGAATGAAGCCGGTTTTACTGCAGATCTTTGGAAAAAATCGGTTATAAAATCTTTCTCAGAAAGCAATTCTGAAGAAGGAATTTCCATTTATATTCACTTGCCTTTTTGCGAAGCACTTTGTACATTTTGCGCCTGTCACAAACGGATCACGAAGCAACATTCTGTAGAAATTCCTTATCTGGAAAGCGTATTGAAAGAATGGAAATTATATCTGAAATTGTTCGATCAAAAACCAATTCTAAAAGAACTTCACCTTGGAGGAGGAACACCAACTTTCTTTTCTCCGGAAAACTTAAGAAAACTTTTACAAGGTATTTTCGATACGGTAGAAATTGCCGAAGATCAGGAATTCAGTTTTGAAGGCCATCCGAATAATACAACTCGGGAACATCTTCAGACTTTATTTGATTTAGGTTTTAACAGAGTCAGTTTTGGTGTTCAGGATTATGACCCAAAAGTTCAGAAAGCGATCAACAGAATTCAACCTTTCGAAAATGTGAAAAATGTTACCGAATGGGCAAGAGAAATTGGGTACAAAGGTGTGAGCCACGATCTTGTTTTCGGTTTACCTCATCAATCCTGGGAAGCCATGGAATTCACGATTAGAAAAACTTTGGAATTGAAACCAGATCGATTAGCATTCTATTCTTACGCTCACGTTCCGTGGGTAAAAGGTGTCGGACAGCGTGGTTTTGATGAAAATGATCTGCCAAGCGGCGATGAAAAACGAAAACTTTACGAAGACGGTAAAAAATTATTGGAAGATCTTGGTTATATAGAAATCGGAATGGATCACTTTTCATTGGAACACGACGATCTTTATCAATCTCAGATTCAGAAAAAACTGCATCGTAATTTTATGGGCTACACTTCCAGCAAAACACAGCTGATGGTTGGTTTGGGAATGTCTGCGATCTCAGATTCGTGGTATGCATTTGCACAAAATGTGAAAACTGTTGAAGAATATCAAAAATTGGTTGAAGCAGGAGAAATCCCTGTTTTCCGAGGTCATATTTTGGATGAAGAAGATCTGAAAATCAGAAAACATATTCTGAATCTGATGTGTCAGCTGGAAACCAGCTGGGATTTGCAAAATACTTTTCCAGAGATCGAAAATTCAATTGAAAAGCTGAAAGAAATGGAATCCGATGGATTGGTGGAAATTTCAGAAAATCAAATAAAAATTACAGAAAAAGGACGTGCTTTCACAAGAAATGTAGCAATGGTTTTTGATCTCAGAATGTTGAGAAACAAACCGGAAACACGCATTTTCTCGATGACGATATAGTTTTTAGACTTTGAGATAATAGAGAAAAGATAATAGATCTTCAAGCAAATTGTCTTTACTTTTTGTTGAGCGAAGCGTCTTTGCGAAACTTAAAATATTTTCAATAAGACTATAAAAAATCTTTGCGGAATTTGCGTTCAAATAAAAGAATCAGAATGGATTTGATCAAACAAAATAATATCGTCTTAAAAAGTGAAAGAGAATTCTTAGCAGATGCTTATTTTCTTGAATCTGAAGAAAGACTTCCGCTTGTAATATTTGTTCACGGCTAAAGGTTACAAAGATTGGGGCGCTTGGGAATTAATGGGAGAGAAGTTTGCAAATGCCGGGTTTTATTTTGTCAAATTCAACTTTTCTCACAACGGAACAACAGTCGAAGATCCTAATAATTTTGAAGATCTGGAAGCTTTTGGGCAAAATAATTATTCCAAAGAATTGGATGGTTTGGAAGTTGTAATCGATCATTTCAAAAGTCAAAAAGAAGTTGATCCTGACAATATAATTTTATTGGGTCACAGCAGAGGCGGCGGAATTTCGATCATTAAAGCTTCGGAAAATAAAAATATTAAAAAGCTGATAACCCTTGCAAGTGTTTCAACTCTTGACAGATTTCCTAAAGATAAATCTTTTGAAAACTGGAAAAAAGATGGTGTTTATTTTGTGGAAAATGCGAGAACCAAACAAAAAATGCCTCATTATTTCCAGTTCTACAGATTTTGAAAATAATAAAGGGAGATTTGATGTGAAAAAAGCTTGTTTAAATTTGAAAATTCCAACTTTATTCATTCACGGTTCCAACGATGAATCTGTAAATATTGACTATTCGGAAAATCTTAATCTTTGGACAAAAAATTCTCAGTTCAGGATCATAGAAAATGCAAATCATACTTTCGGTGCAAAAGAACCTTGGGAAAACGGTTCCTTACCAAAAGAATTAGATGAAGCAGTAGAAGCTTGTATCGATTTTTTTAAAAAAAAGTAAAATTTATTTCTTCTTTTTAAGCAGATTATTATTCTCAATCCAACGTTTGCTATTGTTAATATCTTTCAGATACCAGATATTATTGGCATTCATAATGTAAAGATTATAAACCAAAGGCAAAGCTATTTTTTTCCCTTCCAGAAAATTAGCTCTTACGGAGATTGCGTTTTTCTTGCGGATGTAATCTCCGGTAAATATGTTGGAAAAACTCTGCCCACTGGACTTATCATCAATCAGTTCTATCAGCGTCAAAGTCCCATCAGGATTGAATTCCAGGACGTGACGTTCGGCGTGATCTTCAAAATCCTCCACCATAACGAATTTTTTACCCTTAAGATCATAATCTGTGGCATCTTTCATTTTTTTACCCTTCTCCTCAATTTTTTCAAGGATTTGATTGATGCCGGAAAAGTCCTGAGAATAAAAATAAACGGAAGAAATTAGGCTAAAGAAAACAAATGCTTTTTTCATTTTTATGTGTTTGATTGCAAAAGTAAGCTTTTGTAAAAAAACTATCACTAAAATATTAAAATGATTTTTAATTATCTTTGCAAAATGATAAGGATAACCAAGATTTTCACTTTCGAGACTGCTCATGTGCTTTATAATTATGATGGAAAATGCAAGAATATGCACGGCCATTCTTATAAATTATTTGTAACGGTCAAAGGAAACCCAATCAATAATCTGGATAATCCAAAAAACGGAATGGTCGTAGATTTTGGTGATATCAAGAAAATCGTAAAAGAAAAAATTATCGATCTTTGGGATCATGCGGTTTTGGTAAATGGCACTTCTCCTCATAAAAGTTTGGGCGAGAGCCTTCAAAACCAAGGTCATAAAGTAATTTTTTGTGACTATCAGCCAACTTGTGAAAATATGCTTTACGATATAGCTTCCAAGATAAAATCAAAATTGCCGGCTGAAGTTCAATTAGCTTATCTCAAGCTTCATGAAACCGAAAATTCTTACGGGGAATGGTTGGCTGAAGAAAATTAATTTATGTTTTACCATAATTTGTTTTGATTTTAGTTAAAATTTTCTTAAAATTGCAAACTAAAATTAATCAACTATGAAAAAACTATTATTAGTGGGTGCAATCGCACTTTGCGGAGCTATGAATGCTCAAGTCAAATTCGGAGTAAAAGCTGGTCTTGCTTTATCTTCATTGAAAGCAGAGGCAGATAATGTATCTGTATCGAGCGATTCTAAAACATCATTTTATGTTGGCGGTTTAGCAGAATATAAAATCACGGATAAATTTGCTTTGCAGGGAGAGTTATTGTATTCACCTCTTGGAGGAAAAGAAACTGAAGAAGAAAACGGAAGTTTGATGGGTTATGATTATTCATATAAATATGAATCAGATTACAAAATCGGAACACTTTTAGTCCCTATTAGTGCCAAGTATTATGTTACAAATGGATTAGCTGTTGGTGCAGGTTTTAATCTTGGATTTATTTTATCCGCAAAAAATAAATATTCTGAAACAGCTGTTGTTGATGGTGACATAGAGAGTTATTCTGAAGAAGAGGATATTAAAAAAGAAGTAAATACTTTCAATTTTTCTCCTTTTGTAAGCGCAGAATATAATCTAAATAATGGATTGTTTTTTGATACGAGATACAATTTTGGTGTTTCAAATATGATCAAAAACCAAGTTGATAATGAAACTTTAAAAATGAGTTTCTTCCAAATAGGTTTAGGATATAAATTTTAATAATCACACTTATTAACATAAAAACCTCGCAATCTGCGAGGTTTTTTAGTTTGGATAGACAACATATTTCTGACTGGTTTTTTCAAAGTTTTCAAGATCTTTTTTCCAGCTTTCTTTGATTTCCTTCTCAGATTTTCCGGCAATTATTTGTTTTCTTAACTCGTCACTTCCGGCAAGTGTATCAAAAAAAAGATTCTTTAGAAAGAAATCCTGCTCCGGATTTTTATAGTCTTTATAAGATTTCAAAAGCCATTCAAGATTGATTTGTCTTAAATCTTTGGAATAATTGCTGAGATTTTCACCAAAACATAATTTACCATTCAGGAAAGGATCTTTTGCTCCGGCTGTCGGTTTTGGCGTGAATTGATAAGTGTAACTTTTCGTCCAAGGACTTCCATAGATCTGAAATGGCAACTCCGTTCCTCTTCCTACTGACACCTGAGTTCCTTCAAAAAAGCAAAGGCTAGGGTAGAGATTAATCGATTTGTCATTTGGAAGATTCGGTGAAGGTTTGTCAGAAACACCATATCGTTTTTGCTTATGATAATTGAGCATCGGAATCAATGTATATTTTGCCTGAATCCCATTTTTCAACCATTTTTCGCCGTTTACCATTTTTCCGTATTCACCAATTGTGAGTCCATAAACGACCGGAACATTGTGCAATCCAACAAAGCTTTTCCATTTGTCGCGCATCATTGGTCCGTCTGTGTAACCATCATGAGGATTTGGTCTGTCTAGAACTATCACTTCAATATTATTTTCAGCCGCCGCTTCCATTATATAAGATAAGGTCGAAATGTAAGTATAAAACCTAACGCCAACATCTTGGATATCAAACAAAATCACATCGGCGCCTTTCAGATATTCTGCTTTCGGTTTTTTATTATCGCCGTAAAGTGAAACGATTGGCAATCCGGTTTTTGTGTCAATACCACTTTTTACGTGTTCACCAGCGTCGGCGGTTCCCCGGAAACCGTGTTCTGGAGCAAAGATGGATTTTATTTTAATGTTATTCTCAACCAGAAAATCGACGAGATGTTTTTTATCTTTGAGAAGACTGGTTTGGTTGGCAGCAACAATCACATTTTTATTCTTCAAAAGCGGAAGATAAAGCTCCGGTCTGTCGGCAGCTGTTGCAAAGCAGTCTTTTTCAGCATTCTGGGATTTAATAAAAGTGATTGAACTAAAATAAATTAGCAGGATAAAAACTAAAGTTTTATTTTTGAGGCTTAAAATCATTGATTTGAATTTTCCGTTATATTTCTCGAAAAAGATAGCGTTTTCCAAAGATAACAAAAATAATCTCTCAAAGGTCATTGTCTATATCGGCAGGCTTTCTGTGGCATTAGGCATTATTGTTTCTTTGATTACAATCTCTACAGGTCTTGGTTCTAAAAGGGCAATTGAAGACAGAATTTCCAATTTCAGCGGAGATATTTCTGTCAAATCCACACGTTCCAACTCTTCTTACAATTCTTCGGTTTTGGAAACAAAAGGTTTGGATATCAATGCTGTGAAGAAGATTCCCGGTGTCGCGGGTTTGCAGTCTTACGCATCAGTCAGCGGAATTTTAAGAACCGAAACCAATTTTGCAGGAATCATTCTGAAAGGTGTTGGAAAAGACTTTGACAAAGCCAGATTCCAGCCGTTTATGATTGCCGGTTCTATCCCGGATTTCAAGGAAGATGGCTATAATAATGAGATTATTTTGTCCGAAAAAATTGCGCACGATCTTTCTTTGAAAACGAATGACAGTATTGTTACTATTTTCTCAAAAGAAGACCAGAAACCGATTTACAGAAAATTTGTTGTTAAAGGAATTTATAAAACCGATATCAAATTGGTTGACGATTTGTACATCATTGGCGACATCAACCACGTCCGAAAAGTGATGAATATGGATGAGAAGCAAGTCGGCGGCTTGGATGTTTTCTTAGACGATACAGATAAAATAGATCAGGTTTTTCCCGAAATCGAAAAATATATCGGCTATAAAAATTACGCTGAAAAAGTAACGGAGAAATATCCGCAGATCCTGGATTGGATCAATATTTTTAATCAGAATATTTCTTTGATTATCACGATTATGCTGTTGGTTGTTGTCATCAATATCGTGATGGTATTATTAATATTAATCATCGAAAGAACCAATTCCATCGGTGTTTTGAAAACAATGGGTGCTTCGAATGCTCAGATAAGATCCATTTTTATCAATTATACATTACTGATTATGATTCCGGGCTTATTGGCAGGAAACGTGATCGGAATAGGATTATTATTGATTCAGAAATATACAGGATTTATAAAGCTGGATCCCGAAAATTACTTTATCAGCACGGTTCCGGTAGATCTCAATCCTGTTTACATTATCGCAGTTTCTGTCGGCATCTTTATTGTTTCGGGAATCGCGATGATTCTTCCAAGTTATTTAATTAGTAAGATCTCACCAGTAAGAGCAATAAAATACAGTTAATTAATAACCTTAAAAAAACAAAAATGATACTTAAAAACCTCAATTATCCGCTTGATTTTAAATTTAAAATAACAACTATTTCCAGTGATTTTAACATTACCGACAAAAATGGAAATTATGTTGCTTATGTTCGTGAAAAAATATTCAAGCTGAAAGACGATGTTATCGTTTATAATAATGAATCGAAATCTCAGGAACTTTTCAGAATAAAAGCAAACCAGTGGATTGATTTCAATGCGTCTTTTTCAATTACAGATCTTGTAAATGGTAAGAATTTTGGAAGACTTGCCAGAAGAGGAATGCGCTCTATCTGGAAATCTCAATATGATATTATTGATGAAAATGATCAGACCAGATACCAGATCAACGAAGATAATGCCTGGATAAAAGTTCTGGATGGGATTGTTGGAGAAATTCCCGTCGTAGGAATGTTCACAGGATATTTTCTAAACCCGACTTACACTGTCAGTGACAAAGCGGGAAAAGAATACTTCCGACTGAAAAAAATGCCTTCATTGATTGGAAGAAGATTCCAGCTCGACAGATTGATTGACATCGATGATGAAGACGAATCTTTGGTTGTTCTAAGCTTGCTGATGATGGTTCTTCTGGAAAGAGCAAGAGGATAAATTCCTTTTGTATTAATTTAAAAAATAGAAATATGAAATATTATAATAACATCGTAGAAACAATTGGCAATACACCATTAGTCAAAATAAACAGGGTTTTGGGAGAAGATTTCCCGGCTTTGGTTTTGGCAAAAGTAGAAACAACCAATCCCGGAAATTCCGTAAAAGACAGAATGGCCCTGAAAATGATCGACGATGCAGAGAAAGACGGACGCCTGAAACCTGGCGGAACCATCATCGAAGGAACTTCCGGAAACACAGGAATGGGTTTGGCATTAGTCGCAATCCAGAGAGGTTACAAATGTATTTTCGTAACCAATTCCAAGCAATCTAAAGAAAAATGTGATATTCTGAGAGCTGTTGGTGCAGAAGTAATTGTTTGCCCAACCGATGTGAAACCTACTGATCCCCGTTCGTATTATTCGGTTTCCAAAAGACTGGCTGCTGAGACGGAAAATGGCTGGTACGTCAATCAATATGACAACCTTTCCAACAGACAGGCGCATTATGAAAGTACAGCTCCCGAAATCTGGGAACAGACAGATGGACAACTGACACATTTCGTTGCTGGTGCAGGAACAGGTGGGACAGTAACCGGTTGCGGAACATTCTTCAAGGAGAAAAATCCGGATATTAAAATCATAGGTGTGGATACTTATGGTTCAATCCTGAAAGAGATCCACGAAACCGGAGAAATTCATTTGAATCACGCCTATACTTATGTCACAGAGGGAATCGGCGAAGATATTCTTCCCGAAAATTATGATATGAGCGTCATCGATCATTTCGAGAAAGTAACGGACAAAGACGGGGCGATCTATGCGAGAAGACTGGCGAAAGAAGAGGGGATTTTCTGCGGTTATTCGGCAGGAAGTGCAATGTCAGCTTTGGTCCAGATGAAAGATCAGTTCACGAAAGATGATATCATCGTAGTTCTCCTTCACGATCACGGAAGCCGTTATGTAGCGAAAATCTATAACGACGACTGGATGAAGGAAATGGGCTGGCTGGATTAATAATTATGAATTGTTAATTATAAAATATAAAAAACCGCCTTGTTGTGAAACGAGGCGGTTTGTTTTTATATCAATATCAGCGGGCTTTAGCCCGTTTTTTAATTCGTTTTACAATTGGCTTTAGCCTAACTATTACTAAATTTTTAAAATGATACCTTTATATAGTATTGATTTATAGTGAATTTGCCTCAACGTAATGAATCAACGGCTCAACGTAATGGATCACTGAGGCTTCGTAATGATACAATGCTTTATCGAAGTGAGTCAACGGACCAACGTAATGACTCATTGGCTTATCGCAGTAAATCAATAAGGCTTTGTAATGGATCACTGCCCAAACAGAATGAATCAACGTGGTGTTGTAATGATTTTTTTTGGTTTTTAGATAAATTGGAACTAATACCTATTTTCTTCAAAAAGTTTGAATTTTAACAATTGAGATTGATCAGGAATTGTTACAAGAATCCAGTAGAAGTCACTTTCTTTGCTGATCACTTCATAAATATATTTATCGCCTTTTCTGCTGAAATTTTTTCTCATATTGTTATTACTCTCAATGAACTCTAATTCAAATTTATTTTTACCTGTCCAATTGTAAAATAGTTTTGAATTTGTTTTGTCAGCAAAAGTTTCTATCCAGTATTTACTGTCGGTTTTTACAGACGTTTTGTCCCCGGAATATTCAAAATAATACAACTCTTTACTGTTTTTTAATTGATCGATCTCTTTCTCTGTAATTGTTATTTTGGGCCTTTGATCGAGTTTTATCCAATTATCACTTTGTTTGTGATCTGATTTTAATAAGTATTCCCGGAAGTATTCGCAACGTTTCTGAAATCTCATATATAGATTGTCAGCTATGCTTTTACGTTTTTTCTCCGGAAATTCACTTAAATAAGGAAGGATATATTTATCATTTAGTATTTGAATTCTCGTAGAGTCACTTAGATTTTCTGATTGTTTCAGATTGGAGCACATCTCATCTGCAATTTTATCAGTTCTGTCGGCGGTTTCATTTTGTGCCGAGAATAAAACTGAAAATATTAGAAAGATTATCAAAAATATATTTTTCAAAATAATGTTATTATTTAAATCACTCAAAAACCTCAAAATCCACCCCATCAAAACTCGCAAAAACCATCGTCGGGTAAGAATCCTGATGGAAAATATTACCTTCACAATCAATCCCGATAGCGCCCGCAAAACCGTCAATTTCTTTCAGTTCTTCAAAGGTTCTGTCGAAGGCATTTTCTATGGTCAATCCGTCAGTTACTCTGGTCACAATCTTTGCTGAGGTTGCATTGCTTACAATATCTTCACCAACGCCGGTACAGCTTACTGCACAGAATTTGTTTGCATAATTTCCGGCTACTGTTGCAGAATCCGAGATTCTTCCCGGGATTTCAAAACCTTTTCCGCCTGTGGAAGTGGCAACGGCCAGTTTTCCATTTTTATCGATCGCAACGGCACCTACAGTCCCTTTTCCGCCGGTTTTCAGTTTTTCTTCATATTCTTTTCTTCGTTGAGGAATTTCGGTTGAGAAATTGTCGAAACCATTTCTAGTGGCGTATTCTTTTGCGCCGTTTCCACCAAGAACGCGGTCATCTTCTTTCATCAATTCTTTGGCAACAAGAATAGGATTTTTCACATCCTGAATATTAATCACACCACTCATTTTCTGCGTTTCACCATTCATAATGGCTGCGCTCATTCGGATAACGCCATCACTTTGGATTTGAGAACCAATGCCGGCATTGTACAACTCATCATCTTCCAAAAGCGAAACCGCATAAGCAACCGTATCAAAAGCCGAATTATTTTGAAGAAACTCGTAAGATTTTTTCGCAATAACTTTCAGGGAATTTTGTTTGGCAACTTTCACTTCGTGGCTTTGATTGCTTTCGGAGAAAAAACCGCCGTGGATTATTATTTTCATTTTATATGGAATTTTAGTTTTTATTGGTCTTCGAGAGCCTCAGACTGACAATCTTGAAGTCTTCGAGAACCTCAGACTGACAGTGTTGAATTGTTCGGGAAATCTCAGGGTATTGAAAGATATAAAACATTACCATTAGAGTTGTTACATTAAGCGGAGTCGAAGTGCTATTCTCTAATATCTAAAGTCTAATATCTAACTTCTAATTATTAGCTGTTCGGAATGACCTGTGGAATTGGGTTATACTGAGAATTAACAATAGTCATTTCTCTGGATTTCATATCGAAAGTATCATTCATAGAAAGGACATCTACAATTAGATTTTTAATAGAAATAGGCTGGCCAAGATCTACGTTTGTAAGATTGGTATCTTTAATCTGAAGTCCGTCAACAATGATAACCAAACCGGAGCCAATCGCTGTCATTTCATCATCCTGGATAAATAATCCCGTGTCTTCACCAAGACCAATTCCTAAAGTTCTCGGATTGTTCACAACGGCCTGAAACAATCTTCCAATCCTTCCTCTCTGAACAAAATGTGTGTCAATAATGACGTTTTCTATAAAACCCAGACCTTGTGTCGTTTTAATTTCGCCTTTCAATAATGCTTCAGAGCTGGAACCTTGGTAGATCATATTTTCAGAAGCTGCAGCAGCTCCGGCAGATGTTCCTGCATAAATAAAATCTTCGGTCTGATATTTTGTAAGGATGGCATCATGAAATCTTGTTCCGCCAAGGATGGAAGTCAGTCGGAGTTGGTCACCGCCTGTGAACATCACGACATCAGCAGCATTGGCTCTTGCAACGATGGCGTCACTATTAGCCTGTTCACGGTTTTGAATATCCAGAATATTACAAGTTTTTGTACCCAAAAATTCGAAAGCCTTTTTATATTCAGGGCCAACAATATCAGGGATTTGAGAAGCTGTTGTGATGATTTCTATAACAGAGTCTTCTTTTAATTTAGATTCGTTGATGATCTTTCTGAGGATACCTCGTTCAAAAAAGTTGAGGTTTTTTTCGACGTTCTGATCAAAATGGGTTTCCGTAAAACTACCTTTGTTTACAGCGCCTCCAATGATGACAAGTTTTCCTTTTGATTTCATAGTTAACAAAAATAATAAATCATAATAGAATAAGCCTCATATTTTCGAGGTAAAAATCAGTCCATTGTATTTAAAGTTTTAATAACTAATAACTTATTTACAGTAAAAAGTGATTTTAAATTAACAATTTGTTAATTATTATGAAAATTTGATAAAGATTATGTTTTATAACAAAATATTTATTTCCAAATTTTCGTGATTTAAAAGCTTTTCTATTATCTTTGATAAAACTAGAATTTAGGAACGACTTTGGTTAGCGTTTTTTGATAGTTTGAGAGAACTTAATCACAAATTTTAATACATTGATTTAAAGTCTAATCTGAAATCTAATATCTAACAACTACTTTTAAATATGAAAATCGAAAAAATACAGGTTCTAAGAGGTCCGAATATATGGAGCATTACCAGAAAAAAACTGATACAAATGCGTCTGGATCTGGAAGAAACAGAACATTTCCCTACCAATAAAATAGACGGTTTCCGCGAGAGAATCGAACAATTATTACCATCATTAATTTCACACAGATGTTCTGAAGGCTGCGAAGGCGGATTTTTCAAACGTGTGGAGATGGGAACGTGGATGGGACACGTCATCGAGCATATTGCTTTGGAGATCCAGACTCTTGCAGGGATGGACGTTGGTTTCGGAAGAACGCGCGAAACTAAAACGCCTGGCGTTTACAACGTTGTTTTTAATTACAGAGAAGAGCAGGCTGGGATTTTTGCAGCAGAAGAAGCTGTAAAAATTGCAGAAGCCCTGATGTCTGCCACAGAATATGATATTGAAAAATGTATTCATAGTCTCAAGGAACTTCGTGAAAGCGAGAGACTGGGACCCTCTACAGGAAGCATCGTGGAAGAAGCGGCGTCCAGAAAAATCCCGTGGATCAGGTTGGGCAAAAACTCTTTGGTTCAGCTGGGTTATGGGATCAATCAACAGAGATTTCAGGCAACCATTACAGGAAATACCAGTAGCATTGCTGTGGATATTGCCTGCAACAAAGAACTGACGAAAAAAATGTTGGAAGACGCAGCGATTCCGGTTCCTTCCGGAAGTCTGGTTGTGGACGAAGAGGGTCTGGATTATGCAATCAGAAAAATAGGTTATCCAATCGTGATCAAGCCATTGGACGGTAATCACGGGAAAGGTGCTTCTATTAATGTCAATGATTACGAAACAGCGGTAGTTGGTTTGGAACACGCACAGAAATATTCCAGAAAAGTAATTGTAGAAAAATATATTACCGGTTTTGACTTCCGGGTTTTGGTCATTAATCATAAAATGGTGGCTGCCGCAAGAAGGGTTCCGGCCCACGTTGTTGGTGATGGCGAACTGAATATACAGGAACTCATCGATAAAGAAAATCTGGATCCGAGAAGAGGTTACGGACACGAAAATGTCCTTACCGAAATCGATGTTGATAAAGACACCAACGAACTTCTTGATAAACTGAACTATACACTTGAAAATGTTCCTCAAAAAGGTGAGCTGGTTTATCTAAAATCTACAGCCAATCTGTCAACTGGAGGAACATCAATCGATGTTACGGATATGATCCACCCGGAGAATGTTCAGATGGCGGAACGTGTTTCCAGGATCATCGGACTGGATGTCTGCGGTATTGATATTATGGCGGAAAACCTGACTCAGCCTCTGAAAGAAAGTGGTGGCGCAATTCTGGAAGTAAATGCTGCACCAGGTTTCAGAATGCACCTTGCTCCAAGTGAAGGTTTGCCTAGAAACGTTGCTGCGCCGGTTGTTGATATGCTTTATCCTGCCGGAAAAGAATTCAGGATTCCGATTATTGCTTTAACCGGAACCAACGGAAAAACAACCACGACAAGAATCCTCGCTCACATCGTTAAAAACAATGGTAAAAGAGTAGGTTTCACAACTTCTGACGGAATTTATATTCAAAATACCTTGCTTCAAAAAGGCGATACTACAGGTCCACAGTCTGCTGAATTTATTTTAAAGGATCCGACGGTAGAATTTGCTGTTCTGGAAACGGCAAGAGGTGGGATTTTAAGATCAGGTTTAGGTTTCGGAACTTGTGATATCGGGGTTTTGACGAATATTAAAGAAGACCATTTGGGCATCAGTGACATCCATAACCTGAAAGATCTTACGAAAGTAAAACGTGTGGTTCTGGACAGCGTGAAAAAAGACGGCTGGTGCGTTTTGAATGCAGATGATGAATATTCTATGAGAATAGCAGACGATCTGCGTTCAAAAGTAGCGCTCTTCAGTCTGGATGAAAATAATCCGCACATCAAAAGATTTGCAAAAGAAGGCAGAATTACCTGCGTTTATGAAGAAGGTTTTGTAACGATCAAAAAAGGCGAGTGGAAGATCAGAATCGAAAGAGTGAAAAATATCCCGATCACGATGGAAGGAAAGGCGAAGTTTATGATTGCCAACGTTTTGGCAGCGTCATTGGCGGCTTACGTTTACGGTTTCGAAATCCCGAATATCGCTTTGGCGCTAACAACCTTTATCCCAAGTGCACAATTGACTCCGGGAAGACTGAATATCTTCAATTTCAAAAACTTCAAGGTGATGATCGATTTTGCACATAATCCTGCTGGTTATGAAGCGATTGAAGATTTCCTGAAAAGTGTTGAGGCTAATAAAAAAATCGGAATCATCTCCGGAGTTGGCGACAGAAGAGACGGCGATATCCGTGAAATAGGAAAAATTGCCGGAAGAATGTTCGATCACATCATCATCAGAAACGAAAAACACCTGAGAGGAAGACCGGAAGAGGAAATTAATGGTCTGATCATCGAAGGAATCCAGGAAGCCAACAGAAATATCAGTTATGAGTGTATTCCGAAAGAGATCGACGCCTTGAAACACGCTATGAGTCTTGCAGAAGAAGGGACTTTTATTACTGCGCTTAGCGACGTTATCAATAATGCTATTGAACTGGTTCAGGAATATCAGAACAAGGAAGTTCAGGACGAAGGAAAGTATTAGACTTAATCATATAAAATTGAAAAAACCGCTCTGTTTAAGGGCGGTTTTTGTTTTGAATAAAATGAATATAAAAGTCTAAGGTTTAATCTTTACAATTTTATTATTTTGAATAATAACAATTTCGCCATTATTTTTACGCTTAGATTCAATCATTTTTTGATATGCTTTTTCAAGACCTTTTATGATGTTATTTCTTCTTTCTATCTTATTTTCTTTTGTCATAATAATGTTTTAAGTCATTAAATTTTTCTTGATTCAAAATACTGATGTCTTCATCAAAATTTTTTTCGGCAATTAATTCATGTTTTCCTTCCGAATTATCAAAAATCAAAACTTGATCTGCAATGGGAAGATAGATTCAAAAAGATTAAAAATTCCATTCGTGTATCTTCTTTCGATTACCTCTTCAGGGATATTGTGTCCGCCTTCCTTTACTCTTATTTCAACCCTTTGTTTAGCTAAATTGGGATTTTTTAGCCAGAAGAAAAGAAGAGTAGTGAAATAACCATTTTCTTTAGCTTTCAGGATTTTTTGTTTATAGGTCTTTGTTGCTAATGTTGTTTCAAATGCAAAGTTCTCTTTGTTCTCAAAAAGATCATCAATTCTATTCAGCATTATTCTACCTGCTTCGAATGCAACTTTTTCCGGCTGAAAAGGGGATAAGCCTTTTGCGATTTCATCAGCATTCACAAACTCTTTACAATCCAGAATTTCCGGTAAAATAGTAAAGGAAGCTGTTGTTTTACCTGCTCCGTTACAACCTGCAATGATGTAAAGATTATTTTCATTCATCATTACAAATATAACATAAATATTTCTCGTAGTAGTTGAAATGAATAAATCCTTAAATTACGCAATATTTCAAGTTTTAAATTCAAATCAATGCAACCCTTTAAAATAATAGCAACCATTCTTTCTCTAAGCTCATCTATGTTATATTCTCAAAATTATAAAACATCTTCGACTTCAAAAACAGGGAAAGAATTTCCGAAAGTCGATATTGAAAGAAGAGCGCAGTTCAAAGTCTATTTCCCTGAAGCAAAATCTGTAATTCTAGAAGGCGGTGACGGGATGAGAAATGTAAATTCAACTTTGATAAAAGATAAAGACGGCTTTTGGAATCTCTCGACTTCACCATTGGAAATCGGATTTCATTATTATTGGTTCGATGTAGATGGAAAAAGGACGAATGATCCAAACACAGAACTTTACTTCGGTTACAGCCAGCCCACAAGCGGAATAGAGATCCCTTCCGGTGAAGATTTCTTCTTTGAAAAAAATGTAAAACACGGAAAAATAGTTGATGACAGTTTAGATTCAGAAATAACCAAAGGAAAACGGAACTTCAAAGTTTATCTGCCGCCAGGTTACGGAACTGAAAAATTCCCGGTTTTATATCTTTATCACGGAACCGGCGAAGATGTCACCGGCTGGGGAAAACAAGGTTATATCAGAAATATTCTGGATAATCTTTTTGAAGATAAAAAAGCTAAAGAAATGATTGTGGTGATGGATTACGGCGTTGCACTTGATCCTGAACAGGAAAAGTTGCCAGACGATTATCCAAGAACGGTTCTTTCTACCAAAAATCTAGACCAGATCGTAGTTCAGGAATTGATTCCTTACATCGAAAAAAAATATAAAACCGACGGCAAAAAAGCGATTGCCGGACTGTCGCGGGGAAGTTATCAGGCTATGTTTATCGGGGCAAATCACCCCGGATTATTCTCTGCAATCGGTTCTTTTAGTCCGGTGATCTATGAGGGAACGGCACTTCAGCCTTTCAAAGAATTGCCTGTTGATAATCTGTTGAGGTCAAAACACAAACCATTTTTCTTTATCGGAATCGGTGAAAAAGAAGATAAGCGTTTCTTTGACTACAATCATATTGTAACCTCTTATCTTGATCAAAATAAATATCCGTATGTCCAATACAAATCTGCCGGAACGTACCACGAGTGGCTCACCTGGAGACGTTGTCTTTATGAATTTGCTCAGAAGATTTTTCGATGATTTTAATAATGTTTTTTGAATTTCAATAAAAAAACCGCTCTTTTACAGGGCGGTTTTTCTGCGCTTCAAACTGAATTCTTATGAAGTAGTCCTGAGAGATTCTATCAGATCATTTTTTAATTTCAAATGAAAATATAAAACTAGTGGGCTTCCCGGGAAAGTTCCCGAAACTTCTGCTTTTAAAACGCTTTCCTCCCCATTTTCTTCATAACTGATAGGCTCCATAGTGGATTTATAACGCTCATTGGCATCTGCAATCCAATGTTCTATTTCTTTTCTTCCGTTGTGCGTTTTGCCCTCGTCAAAAACTACGGCTGTTTCTGTAAAACATCTGGCGTAAGCCGGGCTATCAAAATTGTTTTGTGTTTTTACTAATTCTGCTACTACTTTTGGTAAGTTCATTATTTTTAAATTTTTAAGATTATTAAACTGTTGGCACTGTGCCGCCATCGATCACAAAATTGGTTCCTGTTAAATAATTAGCTCTTGGTGAAACCAAAAAACCAACTAATTCTGCTACTTCTTCTGACTCGGCAGGTCTTCCAAAAGGGATTCCACCCAAGGCATCCATGACACTTTGTTGCGCTTCTTCTACAGTACTGTTCGCATTTCTTGCAATCTCGCCCAGCCAGGCTTTAGATGCCGTGGTGTTGATCCATCCCGGCGAAACGGTGAGTACACGAACGCCTTTTGGTGTCACTTCGTTTGATAGACTTTTACTGTAATTGATCAATGCTGCTTTTGCACTTGCATATGGCAAAGTAGAGTCGTAGAGTGGTAGTTTACCCTGAATAGAAGCTATGTGAATAATGACTCCACTTTTTCTTTCAATCATCTGGGGCAAAAAACCTCTGTCCAGTCGTACAGGAGCGAGCAAATTAGCTTGAAAAGTGGATTCCCAATCTTCATCGCTTAATACAGCAAAACCACCGGCAGGAGTAACCGAAGAGCCTAAGTTATTAACTAAAATGTCCAATCTGCCGTAAATCGAAAGTACCTCGCTGATCACTTTTTGTGCATCTTCTGCCTTGCTTAGATCGGAAGAAATGAAATGCAGATTACTGTTTCCTTTTTCGGGTGCGTTTCGTGCAGTAATGATAACTGTTGCGCCTGCATTTAGAAGTCTTTCTGAAATCGCTTTTCCTGCTCCTTTTGTCCCGCCTGTTACCAAGGCGATTTTGCCTGATAGTTCATTATTGAAATTAAAATCTTGTCCCATTGTTTTATTTTTGTACAAATTTCTGACATACTTCAACATTGCACAATTACGGAAATACGATTCGGATAGGGATTAATTTTTCCCCTATTGTACAATTTGGAACATAGGTTTAAATTTGCTTTTATGTATGAGAGAAAGATTTTACCAAACCTGAACTGCGGCCTCGACCTGATCGGCGAAGTGCTCTATGGCAAGTGGAAAATCCGCTTGCTTTGGTTTATTAATGAAGGACATAAACGCCCCAGCGAACTTCAGCGCAAGATTCCCGATGCAACAAGACGGGTCCTGAATATTCAGCTGAAGGAACTGGAAGACCACGAGCTGGTTTCAAAGGTCATTTATCCTGTTGTGCCGCCAAAAGTAGAGTACAGTCTAACCGATTTTGGAAAGACACTCATTCCGGTGATTTCAGTTTTAGGAAATTGGGGTGATGAGAATGAGGAACGCCTGCAATCGGTCATTATGAAAAGATATAATGCTGATAGTGCCGGGTGATTTTAAAGTCTTATTATTCTCTGATTCTCTTTTTATAATTGATAAGGTAAACGCCTTTATCAGAACTCTTTGAAAAGTTATTGCTTAGTTCCCAGAAGAAACGGGCATTTTCCCTGGCTTTTTCATTGCTGAAGTTTTCGTACTCGATTCTGTAAATGGAACTGAATAACCGCGAACGTCCGACGCCGTGGTGACAATGGATCAGGACGGGATAATTTTGCGGATTATCCATAATTTTCAAAAACTTTTTTACGGTACTGTCTTGTGGGATCTGGTCGGTAGGAAGATTGTAATAATTAACGCCCGCGATCTGATCTATTGCATTTTCTTCCGCATTCACCTGTTTTTTGGTTTCGGGGTTCAGTTCCGTTTGCTCAGCCCCGTCGCGCAGGTCAATCACGGATTTTATGTGATGATCATCCAGAACCTCGCGCAGTTTGTCCGGTGGTATTGCTCCCGAATTATAGACTTTGTTTTCCGAAATGGTCACCAGATTATAGCGCACTTTTTTCTGATAAAACACAAACCCTGAAATCAAAACGGTGGCAATAAGCAACAGGCTTACAACTATTTTCGTGGTTTTGGTTTTGAATTTTAGGATCATAGGTGTTTATTTTTTTAGTTTAATTGTGCAATTCTTCGTGGCAGGAGTTACAGACCGAGACAAGCCAATCAATGGGTTCCCTTCCAATATTATAAGCATATCTAGTATGATGTACCTGAGTTGCTTTTGCGCCACAATATTCGCAACGCCAATTATCTCTCTTCAAAACGACATATCGTTTACGCTGCCACGCCTCAGATTTCAAATAAACATTCCGGTAATAGTCACGGCGTTTCTTGCGCTTAAATTCAAAAACAGATTGCTTAAAAATCCAGGAAGTGAATCCTATGAAAATTAAAATCATAACAGTTATAATCTCCATATTCCTGCTATTTTGCTTATAAAATATTCACTGTAATAAAAGCAATCACTCCGCTTTCTTCCGGGCATTCTTAACGAGCACAAAGACGGCGACCAAAAATGTGATGGCATACACCGCTGCGAGTGCAGGCTTCTCAACAGTCATTGCTTTGAAATCAATTTGTTTGTACAAAGCCACGCCAACAATGATGGCGACGATGCCCATTATAAAAGTCATGGGATTATTCTTTTCCATAGTTATATAATTAAATTAGTTTTTTGCGCTACTAAAATAACTATTTTTCTTAAAGTTTTCCTGCTTTATTTTCCACAGTTTCAGATATGGTCTAATTCTTAAAGATCTGAAATTATCGTTGGAGTGGTACAATAAAAACCGCTTTGGGTGGCGCTTAAATTTATTCTAATTTCTATCACTGTTGTAAGGCACCGGCTCTTATCAAATTATATTTGTGAACGAGCGTGACTATTGTGCCAGCGTACGGGACATTTAGTGATTGTAATTATTTTCCAGTAATTTCAATAGTAGATTTTCTAAAAAGTTCCTTAGTGCCCTCAATAGGATAAGAAAACCAATTTCTATCATTTAATCCTCCAGTAGAAATATCCATTAAATTAGAAATGAAATATGAAAATGATAAATTATTAATTTCGTAAATATTGTAAAAATCTTTTTTCAAATCTATTAAGGGTTGTAAATTTAATCCCTCAATATTTTTCCATTTTTTAATGAATATATTAGTTCCTAACGAAAAATGATTTACTAAACCATCGCTATCAGATAAATAATTTTTTATGTGTGTATTTTCAACATTTCCGTCAAAATCAAAAGCAAAGACTCCCAAGAATATTTTAGTTCTATAGTTTTTATATCTTCCATCAAGTCTAAATTGATAATTACTTTTAAAATCAAGCATAGACACAGATTCTTCAAATTGCACAATAACATCTCTTAAAGTGGTGGGATTGAGCCTTGATTTTACTTCTATCAATGCCTTAACATTTTTTAATGTTGTAATAATAAAATCGCCCTCAGAAAAGAGGACTGGATATGTATTATCATAAAGAATAATATCAATCTGTTTGCTTATATTGTCTGGATTTCTGGAGTCTACTATAAATCCAGTTCCTATAGACATATTGCTAGGTAGAAAATTTTTAATTACGTTCTTTAAAATAGCTTCTTTGTATCGTCCTTCTTCACCCCAATGACGATTGCCAATTAAATCTCGCACTCTATTTTTGGTAACTTCTAATTCTTGAGTTATTGATTCTTGAAATCTTCTGATATTTTGTCCAGACATATTTTTGTTATTTGAATATTAAATTCCTTTTTTATAAAACTTTAAAAACTCACTAAGTTTATCAAGAATTTCAAAGTCATTTGGATTTATTTTTGAACTTTCAATTATTGTTGTTGTGTCTCCATTTTCAAGTTTATTAGGGTTGTCTGCAAAACCTAGTGATGATATAAGTTTTTCAAAAAGGTCAGGTGTATCTTTATAATCTTCAAAAAAATTTAAAATAGTCAATTGATTTTCTCTTTGGCGTTTTATAGCTTCGTAATATCGATATTCATTCATAGTCACACGATATTGTTTAAGAAAGAAAAAAGCTATTGCTTCTACAAAAATAAGTGTACCAATTCTAGGTAAATATTCAAATAACATTCTGGATGTGGGTAGATCTTTAATTATAGGTGTTAAAGTATTATGAATATTTGCAGCCTGAAAATAGAAAAATAATACACCTGCGAAAGCAATTAAACAACCAATTAAAAGATATGCACCAGCTCGAGAATAAAGTTTATCTGCAATCTGTTTACTTTGGAATAAAAATTTTTCAAGATATACTTCATTTTGTTTTGAAGTTTCTTGTATTTTATTTGTTAATTCTTTTTTCTCAAAGGCTATCTCTATATCTTTTGTTTCTGTAAAGATTTCTTCAGATCTAAATCGATTTTTTCTATTTCTAAAATATTCAAAAGGAAACTCTGCATATATTAAATTAAACAGAAATGGAAATAAAAAAACTAAAATAGCAAATACAATTTCAATATAAAAATCCATGAAGAATTCATCATAATACATTTTACGTCTAATTATTCCCCAATAAAATGGTCTTCCCCCGACAAGCAAACTTACTACAGCCCAGAAGTAAACTTCTAATATTCCTTTTGTTGCTATTACTAATTTTTTTGTTGTTTTCTCCATATATGTGTTGTTGTTACTTAGATTGTTATAAATAATTTAAACCAAAAATGTGATATCATTCTCATTCTTCATCAGAATAATTCAGACTACTCGGAAATTCTTCAAGAATCAAATCCTCAATAGTTTTCGGTGCTTCAGTATCATTAAGTTTTTCAATGATTGCAAGCGTTTCTCTATATTCCATAGCTTCAGGAAGTCTTTTAAACTTTGCCTCAAATCCTAACTGCTTGATCATTTCTTCAATTTCTTCCAACGTCACTTTGAAGAATTCTTTTCTGTAATTAAGCATATTAACCATTTTATGAAAAAAGGCTTTGTGAAGTTCATATTCTAATGTTCGAGCTTCATCACTATAGATCATTGCGTGAATATCGAATTGAAAAGAAACTGACCCCGATGTCGAGGATTTCCAATCCGTGACAGTTACTCTTTATTACAGAATTCATTAAAGTATCTTTCTCCCATAGTCTCTGGAACAACATAACTCATATCGGCTATAATTTCATTCACTTCGAAATGATCAAGAAGCTTTCCTTCTTTAGAATATACATTCATTTGTAATATGCCCATTTTTTTGTTGTCACAATCAAATTTGAAGAGGGCTAGTGTATAGCCATTAACAATTTTAGCAACATTAGAGTTCTTCGGATAATATTCTGTTTTTTCCGAAACCGTTTTGAACCAACCGGTATTGTCGGTATTATATTTGTAAAAAACAGCCTCCTCATCACCTGGTGAAATGGTTTTCCAATCCTGAGAATAGCTAAAAGAAAATAGGGAAAGCGAAAGAGCTAATAAAAGTTTTTTCATTTGGTTATTAATTTTAGTTTAATCCAAATATACAAAATAGACTGATATTCAGATGATTAATTTAATGCATTAACATAATATCAACCAATAATCCTCAATAAACCCCAAAACCCAATTTAACATAATATATTTTAGAAAAATAATTCACAAAAAATTACATTTAATATGAATAAAATATTTATTTTCGAAACTCAAATTAAATATTAAACCTTTAAAAAGCACAAACAATGGCAGAAAGTAAAAACAACATCATTACGCACGGCCTTAGCGGCAAAGTAGGAGACCTGATCGTCTTCAGTCAGAGAAACGGCAAAACCATAGTGTCCAGAGCGCCACGCGACAAAACAACAGAGGACACAGAAAACCAGAAAGCACACAAACGCAAATTCCAGAGAGCCATCCTCTATTCCAAAGTCGTCCTGAGCAATCCGGATACTAAAGAAGAATACCAGGCGCATGCAGACCGCTCCAAAGGCATTACTGCCCACAATGTAGCAGTAGCAGACCTTCTCAATGCACCGGATATAGATTCTATAGACGTTTCGACGTACACCGGAAAAGCGGGAGACATTATTAAAATCGTAGCACTTGATGATTTCGCTGTAAAAATGGTGACTGTAAAAATAGAAAACGGAGACGGCAGCCTTGTAGAGGAAGGAGAAGCCATAGAAAATGGCGCAGAATGGATCTATACCGCCACCGAAAAAAATCCGGATCTTTCCGGAGATAAAATCACAATCACTGCCACAGACAACCCTGACAATCTGACACAAAAAACCCAAATCCTATAGAACCCAAAAACAGACTTAGGTAACGGAAAGGTAACACCTACCTAACGGAAATGCCCTCCAAAAACAATATGTCAAAATGACAAAAGCCACCCAATCCGGATGGCTTTTTTAATGTATTTTTCGGATGACTGTCAAATTGCTCAGAAAAATTAAGTGATCAATCCAACTTAACTATTTGTATTCATTGCTACAAAAAACACCCAAAAACCCTTGCTCTAAAGAATCCGGAATAGCATATACCATTTCTAGCAAATATGTATTCTGTTGGAAACTTACTAAGAAACTGTCTTCTTTTGAGTAGGCATTCCATTGTATCAGGCCGGCTTTTTTATTTTCACAGTCAAATTTCCATAAGGTTAATACATAGCCATCAATTACCTTTAAGCCGGTAGAAGTTTTTGGATAGTATTCCGTTTTTCCAGATATCACTTTTATCCAGGCCGTATTTTCTGTATTAGGCTTATAGTAAAAGGTATCAGTATTATTTTCAAAAATATATTTCCAATCCTGCGCATAGCTAAGAGAAAATATGGAAAGACCTGAAGCTAATAATAGTTTGTTCATTTTATAATTTTCAATTGATTAGTTAATTTAGTTTATTCAAATCTACAAAATATACTGATAATCAGGTAATTAATTTATTAATTTAACATAATCTAAATCAATAATCAGATTAAATTCAATACCATTAACACGCTTTTACTTTAGGGGTGATAATTCATAAAAGGTATCTGTATTAATGAGTATTTGTTTTACAAACTCAATATTTTATATTGAAAATCGCAAACGATGAAAGAATGCAAAACCAAAATCATTACACATACTTTTGCGTAAAATCAGGAAACCTTATTATAACACAAAAGCCACCCAAATCCGGATGGCTTTTGTTATTATATTTAAGGATTTTAACGTACAGTATTAGAGATGTCATCCTGAGGCTCTCGAAGGATTTATAACAAAAGGCTTCCTTCGTCAAGCTCAGGATAAACTCCACCTCAACCAGACAATATTGAATTTCACTCTCAAACCCTCAAATCCTCAAACTCTCCAATGCTCTAACTTCTCAGCCCTAAACTCTTTCATTCTTGATTTCATCCACAATCTCAGGATTCAGCAAGGTCGAGATATCCCCAAAGCTGCTGAAGTCGCCCTCGGCAATCTTTCTCAGGATCCGGCGCATAATCTTCCCGGATCTCGTCTTCGGCAACCCTGATACAAATTGGATCTTATCCAGCTTCGCAATGGGTCCGATCTGCTCAGATATCAGCTGATTGATCTCCTTCGCCAGGTTTTCTTTATTTCGAACTTCACCAGTTTCTTTCAATGTCACGTAACCGTAGAGCGCATTCCCTTTGATATCGTGCGGATAACCTACGATGGCAGACTCCGCCACCGCTGGATGTTGATTGATGCTGTCCTCGATAGGAGCCGTTCCCAGATTGTGTCCGGAAACGATGATCACATCATCCACACGACCTGTGATCCTGTAGTAGCCGACCTCATCCCTCAAAGCGCCATCTCCCGTGAAATATTTCCCCGGGAAAGCCGAGAAGTAAGTTTCCTTATACCGCTGATGATCGCCCCAGATCGTTCTGGCAATCCCTGGCCAAGGAAAGCGGATGCAAAGATTCCCATCCACCTGGTTTCCGGTGATTTCATTCCTCTTCTCATCCATCAACACCGGCTGAATTCCCGGCAACGGAAGAGTGGCATAAGTTGGTTTGGTAGGTGTCACGAATGGGATTGGCGAGATCATAATACCTCCGGTTTCGGTTTGCCACCAGGTATCGACGATCGGGCATTTTTTCTTCCCGACATTGTCATTGTACCAGTGCCAGGCCTCATCATTAATAGGTTCTCCCACAGAGCCAATGACTTTCAGCGAGTCTAGATTATGTTTCAAAACCCAATCCACACTTTCCTTTGCCAAAGAACGAATCGCTGTTGGAGCTGTGTAAAACTGAGTCACTTTATGTTTCTCGATCACTTCCCAGAATCGCCCGGCATCCGGGAAAGTCGGAACTCCTTCAAAGATCACAGTCGTTGCGCCATTCAGAAGCGGACCGTAGAGAATATAAGAATGCCCCGTAATCCACCCGATATCCGCCGTACACCAATAGATATCATTCTCTTTATAATTAAAAACATTTTTGAATGTATAAGCCGTGTAAACCATGTAACCAGCGCAGGTGTGTAGCATTCCTTTCGGTTTCCCCGTGGAGCCTGAAGTGTAAAGTATGAACAACGGATCTTCTGCATCCATAATCACAGTCACGAAATCCGCCGATGCTTTATCATAATATTCGTCCATCCAATGGTCACGGCCTTCCTTCATCTTCACATCGTTGTGGGTTCTTTTCACGACCAAAACGTTTTCTACCGTTGGTGTTTTTTCTAATGCTTCATCTACCAGACTTTTCAGATCAAGAACTTTGTTTCCTCTGTAACTTCCGTCTGAGGTGATGACCATCTTCGCCCCGCAGTCATTCACTCTCGATGCCACCGCTGAAGAAGAGAATCCTGCAAAAATCACCGAATGTACTGCGCCTAATTTAGCACAGGCCAGCATTGTAATCGCCAGTTCCGGAATCATTGGTAAGTAGATGCAAACTCTGTCACCTTTCTCTATTCCCAGTTCACGAAGGATATTCGCTACTTTATTGACTCTGATGTACAATTCGTTGTAAGAAATATGTTGCGCTTCTTCCTTCGGGTCATTCGGTTCCCAGATGATTGCCGTCTTATCTCCACGCACAGAAAGGTGTCTGTCCAGGCAGTTTTTTGTGATATTAAGTTTTGCATTTTTGAACCATTTGATGTTGGCTTCCTGCATATCATAATCCACAACCTTGGACCAGCGCTGATACCAGACGAAATTCTCATCCGCAATTTTATCCCAAAACTTCTTCGGATTCTTGATTGATTTTTTGTACTCTTTGAAATAATCCTGTAAATTCTGAATGTGATAATTTCTCATTGTTTATCTATTTTTAATTCTTAAAATCATTGTTTCTTTAATGTAATTTGTCAAGCTGAAGTGAAGTTCATCCTGAGCTTGACGAAGGGAAGCCCTTTCCTAATCTTTACCTTCTCTCTTTTTGTCTCTTTAACTAAGCATTTCCTCAATCTGTTGAATCAATTTCTTAATAGAGTAGGGTTTTGTTACATAAGCGTCAGCTCCCAGATTGAGGCCTTTCTCAATATCTTTTGGGTTAGCTTTGGCACTCAGGAAAATAACTTTTGTGTCTGCTAATTCTTCCATCGTTTTGATTTGCTCCAATGTGCTGTAACCATCCAGATTTGGCATCATAATATCGAGGAGAATGACATCCGGCGTGATGGTTTTCAGTAATTCCAAAACCTCAGTTCCGTCCCTGGCAATAAAAACGTCATACCCTATCTTCCTGAAACTGTATTCCAGAGACATCAGGATCTTGTGTTCGTCATCTGCAATTAATATCTTTTTCATTGTTTTTTCTAATTTGTGTTTATTAATTGTAATGTAAATGTAACGCCCAATTCATTATTTTCTGCAGCAATACTTCCGTTGTGTGCTTCCATTATCTTTTTACAAATCGCCAATCCAAGACCGCTGCCGGAAGGTTTTCTCAGGTTTTGATTTCGGGATTGATAGAATTTATCAAAAATTAAATTCAAATCATCCTCAGGAATTTGTTTCCCGGTATTGAATATTTTAATAATTAATTGATCATCCTTCTCCTGAAACTTTGCCTGAATAGTTCCCTGTTCATCGGTGAACTTCAAGGCGTTTCCTAGAATGTTCTGAAAAACCTGGATCAGTCTGGCTTCGTCATATTCAAAAATGTGATTGGTCAAAAGGTCAACTTCGCTCAAATGAATATTTTTCTGATGAATCAAATGACTGATTGGATTCAAAGCTTTTTGATAAGTTTCAGTGATATTATTTTGATTTATATTCAAAGCGATTTCACCGTGTTCCAACTTGTCTAGGTAAAGAATGTCATTAATGATTTCATTCAGTCGGTCAGATTCTGTGATGATGTTGTTGAGAAACTCTCTTTTTATTTCTAAAGGAATATCATCGTCGTCTGCCAGGATTTCGCCTGCAGAACGAATTGCTGTAATTGGTGTTCTGAGTTCGTGAGCGACGGAATCCAGAAAATCATCTTTCTGTTTGTCTTTGAAGATGAGATTTTCATTAGCGAAACTTAATTCGTTGGAAAGTTGTCGCAGTTCCCGGCTCTGTTCAGTAAGTTTTTTATTAAGACTAATATTTTCTTTCGATTCTTCGAGGATTTCTAAAACTTCTTTCAAGGAGATTTTATCTTCGTGTGTCACGCCTTCAATCAAAATCTTTGCAGAAGCTGTTCCGATTCTTCCTGATAAAAGGTTTTCTGAAAATTTGATGAATCTCGCATCAGCGGTTTCTGTTCTGGTGTCTATATTATATTTGAGGTTGAAAATCCGCATAGCCTGTTCGGTTTTCTTTTCGCCAAGGAATTTCACAAGAATATTCCGAATATCAGACACAAAAGCTTTTCCACGCCAGATAAATGCATTTTCGTGATTCTGAATGTATCGGTCGATATCGACATAAATTTCGGCAAAATTTCGTTCCCGATAATCACCTTTTTGACTTAATGAAGTAATAACGAATAAGCTGATATTAATTAAAATTGACCAAAAGAAAACTTCGGAAATACTACTCAAATATGGAATGTCGAAAAAGCTGAACCAATTGTACATATCTCTCACCAATTCTTTGAATTCCTGATTGTAAGAGAAATAATACTGTGGAATGATCAACCCAAAATAACAAATGGCCAAACCGCCAATCAATCCAATCACTGCACCTTTATAACTGCCTCTTCTCCAAAATATCGCCCCGAAAAATGATGGACCCAATTGAGAAATTATCACAAACGAAATCAATCCAACCGAATATAAACTGTTTTTCAGAATGAAATATTTATAGAAGACAAACGAAGTGACTATCAGAATGAAAATGCTGACTTTTCTAATGTTGACAATGCTTTTCGTGTTTTTTGTTTCATTGTGCGAGTTCAGTTTATCAAGCCAGCCGTATGGAATAATGAGATTGTTCGACAACATAATTGATAATGTAATACTCGAAATAATCACCATTGAAATTGAAGAACTCAATCCGCCAAGAAAAACCAGAACTGTGATAATTTGATTATTGAAATGTTGTGGAATTAAAATCGAGTAAAACTCTGGATTCACAGTTTGTCCTTCAAAAATAATTCTTCCGCCCCAGGCAATTGGAAATACAAATAGATTGAATATCAGTAAGTAAAGCGGGAAAAACCAAATCGCTGTTTTCAAATGCTTCTCCTGTCGGTTTTCGACAATCGTGGTGTGGAATTGTCTCGGTAAAAGGAAAATCGCCGAAGCAGAAATCAGACAAAGAATCATCCAGTTAAAACTTCCTTCCAAACCTTTGAACGTATTTTTCTCTTTGAAATCCGGTAGAAGACTTGCCTTTGCATAAATATCAGAAAAGCCATCAAAAGCAAAAAACGTTACAAAAACACCAAGAACAATTAAGAAAATTAATTTCAGAAAACTTTCCAAAGCAACGGCGGAAATGATTCCCAATCTTTTCTCGGACGCATCAACATATCGCGTTCCATAATAAGAGGAAAATAAAGCCAGAAGCACCACCACAAAAGTTGCATTGTCAGTAAAAATATTCTCAGAAATTGGTGTGTTGGTAACCAAATGGAAGCTTTCGGAAATCGCTTTGATCTGCAACCCTATATAGGGGATGATTCCAAAAATACATACCAATGTGATAATCGCCCCAAAAGAACGGCTGTTTCCATACCTCAATGAAATAAAATCTGCAATACTGCTTACTTTATTCACTCTCGAGATTCTAAGGATTTTCTTATTAATATAAATCCAGGCCGGAATAATGATAATCGGACCAATGTAAATCGGGAGATAATCCAGACCGTCATTCACGGCAACGCCAATGCTTCCGTAATAAGTCCAGGCCGTGCAATAGACAGCCAGAGAAAGCGAGTAGATGTACGGATTGTTCACCCAAATCTTACTCTTCTTTTTCTCGGCACGATGGGCGACCAAAAAAAGAAGGGCGAGATAGAGAATGACAACCGCAAATAAGGAAACGCTACTCATCGTATTTTTTGAAAATTATAAAAGATACCACTGCCGATAAAAGCCAAACCCCGAAAATGTAAACGTACAGCATTGGCAACCCGAAAACCTCTCTTTCGCTATTGAATAAAAGAATAATTGGCGCACTGAACAAGATCATCAGTCCAAAACTCAGGATAATCAGTTTCTGTTCGTGTCGCTTTTTCATAAATGATAATCGATAAAAGATAATTGATGAACAAACATTGTCATTCATCAATTATCAAATTATAATTTAATTGTTGTTTTAAATTTTCTCGTCAGAATATTCTCCGCTCAAGGCATAGTATCCGAAGATTCCCAAGCCACCGCAAACAATTGGCAAAAGGATGAATACGATGATAATCCCGAAAACCAAATCCTCCTGTTTTCCCGATGTCAGTTTAGGAATTCCCATTACCGTCAGTCCGAAATACAGAACGACCAATGCCAATAATATCCAAACGATACCTAATATTTTTTTTATGCTGTCCATTTTGTTTGATTTAAAGTTAATTAATAATTCTTGAATTAATCGTGAATATTATTGTTTTTCGTTTTCAGATAGAACAATCCAATCACGAGACAGACCGCCGCAACGCCAATCGGATACCAGAGTCCTTCCAGATACCAGCCTGCGTGTCCCGCATCTTTTCCGTTTGTCACAAGATAAGTCGCAACAGCAGGCAGAAGTCCGCCGAAAATACCATTACCAATATGATAAGGAAGCGACATCGATGTATATCGAATCTTAACTGGGAACATCTCTACGAGAAATGCCGCAATCGGACCATAAACCATAGTCACAAAGATGACTTGAATGAAAACAAGGAAGACCAGATACCATTTCGTATCATCATTGATTTTGACAGATGAGGTTACTTTTGGTTCTTCAGCTTTTCCGTCTTTCATCACAGGACCGGCTGCAGACCAATGTACAATACTGTCTTTTTTGAATAAAGTTCCGTCTGTGTAAGCAATTTCTTTGTGGAAAGTTACGAGACTGTCAGTTGCGATTTTTGCGTGAACTTTTGAAGTTCTTTTTTCAGTAATTCCGTTTGCTGAAATCTCTTTTGTTTTTGTATCCACAGAATTGAACATTGCGCTGTAAATAGGTCGGTAAGCTAAAATCGCAACGAGCATTCCGGTCATCATCACGGCTTTTCGTCCGATTTTATCCGACAACCAACCGAAGAATACGAAGAATGGTGTTCCAAGTAAAAGTGCAATGGCCATCAAAGTATCGACTTGGGTCGTGTCAATTGTCATTACTTTCTGCATAAAACTCATCGCATAGAATTGCCCGGTATACCAAATCACACCTTGTCCCATCGCTGCTCCGAAAAGTGCCAGCAAAACAAATTTGAAATTGAATTTGTTTCCAAAACTTTCTTTCAGTGGATTGGTAGAAGTTTTTCCTTCGCTTTTAGCTTTTGCAAAAAGAGGCGATTCCTTCATATTCTTTCTGATGAAATAAGATACCACAACCATCAAAATTGAGATCCAGAACGGAACTCTCCAGCCCCAATTATCAAAATCTTCCGCAGAAAGTGATGATTTGGTAATAAGGATTACAATTAATGAAATAAATAATCCCGCAGTCGCCGTTGTCTGGATCCAGGATGTCCAGTAACCGCGTCTGTGAGGTTGTGCATATTCCGCAACATAAGTCGCTGCACCGCCATATTCGCCACCAAGTGCTAAACCTTGCAAAAGTCTAAGGATTAAAACTAAAACAGGTGCCATAAAGCCAATCGTCTCATAACTTGGGATACATCCGATGAGGAATGTCGAGAATCCCATAATCAGAAGCGTTACGAGGAAAGTGTATTTTCGCCCAATCAAATCGCCCAATCTTCCGAAGAATAACGCACCAAAAGGCCTTACAACAAAACCCGCTGCAAACGTTGCTAATGTTGATAAAAAGGCGGCTGTCGGATTGTCAGCTGGGAAAAATTTCGTCGCTAAAACAACGGCCAAACTTCCGAAGATATAGAAATCATACCATTCGATAAGGGTTCCGAGTGACGAAGCCATAATCACGCTCCAAATGGTGCGGTTTTTCTGCTTATCGCTCAGGTTTTCGTACTGTTCGTGATGTGAATTGCTCATTTTATATTAAGATTTGATGTTAAACGGTTATAGATAGATTTGGAATTGAAGGATAAATTCTCCCTTAGATTTCGGTTCTGCAGAAGCACTTGTATAAGTTGGTCTTGTTGAATATTGAGTCGTCAATTTCGCGTGATGACCATCAATAAACCAGTTGGCGCCAACATCAAATTGCGAAGAAGAATTCTCCAAAGCTTTGAAGTTTTTATTCGTGTAAGCTGCAAAAGGCTGGATTCTGATTTTTGGTTTTTCGGCATTACTTGGCAATAATAATCCGGCTTGCAGATAGTAGATATTTCCTGTTCCAATCATTGGCTGGAGATTTCCTGCACCGGCAATTGCTTTATCGCCGATGAAATTCGGGTCGTTTGAACCAACATTCATTATTCCGAGATTTCTCAGATAATTTGGTCCGAAGTTGTAATTGTAGAAACCTGCATAAGCCGAAAGTGACATTTTGTTTTTCGCATTTCCTAAAGGCAAATCTGCGAATGCATCGATGGCGTAAAGTGCGATATCGTGTTTTTCAATTTGTGAATTAACAGAAGTTCGTGTTCCGTTTTTCTGATGATAAAAACCGGCGCCGAGATTGAAAACTCTTTTAGTTCCAAGGTAAGAGCCAACTTTAAAAGGTAAAAGGTTAGATTCCGAGTCAAGGAATTGATATTCTACATATCCGGCTTTGGAGAATTCCGGGTTTCCGTTATTATCAACTGCGACTCTTGCTGCTGGATTTGTTACATCAACTGGTGTAAGATTGGTTGCGAATGGTTTGTTTAAACTAAATCGATATTCAAATTTTCCATATTTCCCTTTGGCAAACATTCCCATTTGTCTGGCAAATTGGTCAGAATTATCTATCAAAGGCCAGGTGAAAATCGGCGAATCAACAGTCAGGAAATTTAATGTAGAAGCCATCGTCATTCTGGAAAGACCCATATAATAATGAAGTCCGGCTCCAATCGACAAACTGAATTTCCCCGCTTCTCCCGGCAAAACTACCGCATATTCATTCCACGCATCGTGAAAAAACATCTGTGGCTTTTTGCCGTTTCCATAACCGCCAGTTCCTGTTGAGCCTGAACCGCCACCGTTGATAAAAGTCTGATTATTAATTCCGAAGTGCATCAAAACCATATATCTTTTGGTGATTTGTGCATAGGCAAGCGCTCTCAGTCGTCGGTTTCCGATATTCCAGGAATTTTTTGTTGCTTCGTCGGCAATCATCGTTCCCGGATTCATTTCCGTATTTCTCAACCATATCTGGTTCCAAAGAATAAATCTTACATACTTATCGCCTTCCGGATTGAGGTTTAATTTTAAACCATTTCCGTAATCAGGCGATCCTTGCGAATATAGGCTAGTGCTAAAAAGCACTAAAACTATAAAAGTTAGAATTTTCTTCATTAATTAATAAGAATTTGGTGTTTATTTTGTGATTGCCAAATTGTTATTAATATTTTGTTTGTAAAAATTTAATATATATTAGTGGAAAGAATATAGTTTTATTTATAATTGATTAATGATAGATGATAGGCGGTCCTTTTAATGATTTATTTCTTGAACCTTTCCCATTTGATTAACATATACTTATCGGCAAATTGTGTAATAATTAATCCTGAATTCTCAAGATTATTTTCCTGCGAAATATATTCTATCAATTCATTTTGCTTCAAAACTTTATAAACCGGATGAAACTCCGAATGTGGCGGTCGCGTAATGTTATATTTCTTAATCCAGGAACTGATGCTGACGTGGGAAACACCGATGATTCTTTCGATTTCACGATAGCTCAATCCTTCTAGGTAAAGTTGTAAAGCTTTGGTTACATAGTAATCATCAATCTGTTTTCCTAATTTCTTTACCGTGAAATTATAGTTGCAGTTTTTGCAATAAAACCTCTGTTTTCCCTTGATAATTCCACTCTTTGAAACTTTATCATTGTTGCATTTAGGACATTGATTTTCCATAGCTATACCTTTTTAGCAAATGTATAATAATTTAGCAATATTTAATATTTTATTAAAGATAATATTGTTGTTAAAAATTATTTAACAGATAAAATTATCTTTTTAATTTGGTTAATAAAGATAAATGTATTTAAATTTGTGGCTTAATTAGATAATATCAATGAAATTAGAAGTTTCCTCAGAGAAACATTTGGTATATGTAGAAGAAATCCGAAACGAAATGGAGGATTCTGCGAAAAAGAGAGGAACAGGCATTGCAAAACGTTCCTCCGAATATCTGGGCAAAAAAATCTCGGAAGGGAATTCCATCATCGCAATAGACGAAAATGGAACCTGGGCAGGCTTCTGTTATATAGAAACCTGGACAAACGGAGAATATGTCGCCAATTCCGGATTGATAGTTTCCCCCCAATTCAGAAACGCCGGATTAGCAACTTTGATTAAAGAGAGAATCTTCGAACTTTCCAGATTGAAATATCCAAATGCAAAGATTTTCGGACTCACAACCGGATTGGCAGTGATGAAGATAAACAGCAGTTTAGGTTATAAACCGGTGATTTATTCAGAACTCACTCAGGATGAACAATTTTGGAACGGTTGCAAAAACTGCGTGAATTATGAAATTCTGATGATGAAGGAGCGCAAAAACTGCCTTTGCACGGCAATGCTTTTCGTCCCGGAAAAAGTAAATATGAATAAAGAAAAAGATTTTGAATCTATAAATAAAGACAATGAGTAAGAAAGTAGTTTTGGCATTTAGCGGAGGTTTGGACACGTCGTATTGTGCAAAATATCTGAGCGAAACTTTGGGCTACGAAGTTCATGCAGTCACAATCAACACAGGTGGTTTTGATAAAAATGATGAGGTTTTGCTTAAGGAAAAAGCAGGAAAATTAGGCGTAGCTTCTTACAGGTTTATTGATGCTTCAGAAAAATATTATAACGATTGTGTCAAATATTTGATTTTCGGTAATGTTCTGAAAAACAACACTTATCCATTGTCAGTCAGTGCAGAAAGAACGATTCAGGCGCAAACGATTGCTGAAGCTGCTTTGGAAATCGGAGCTGATGCAATTGCACACGGAAGTACAGGCGCAGGAAATGACCAGGTTCGTTTCGATTTGATTTTCAACGTAATGTGTCCGAAAATCGAAATCATAACCCCAATTCGTGATTTGAGTTTATCGCGTGAAGACGAAATTCAATTCCTGAAAGACCACAACTACGAAATGGATTTTGACAAAGCCAAATATTCTATTAATAAAGGACTTTGGGGAACTTCCGTTGGCGGAAAAGAAACTTTGACTTCCCGATATTCACTTCCGGAAGATGCTTTTCCTTCGCAAGTTGGAAAAACAGAGCCTTCTAATTTGGAAATCGAATTCAAAAATGGAGAACTATTTTCCGTTAATGGCGAGACGTTTTCGCATCCAGTTTTCGCAATTCAGAAGATTGAAGAACTGGCTTCACCTTACGGAATAGGTCGAGATATCCACGTTGGAGATACAATTGTCGGGATAAAAGGTCGTGTAGGTTTTGAAGCTGCGGCTGCGTCAATCATCATCAAAGCACATCATTTGTTGGAGAAACATACATTGTCAAAATACCAGCAGACGATAAAATCACAGTTGTCAGATTGGTACGGAAACTGGCTTCACGAAGCGCTTTTCCTAGACCCGGTGATGAGAAATATAGAATCATTTTTGCAAGATTCTCAGAAAACAGTGAACGGAAAAGTATTTATCACGCTTCATCCATATCGTTTTGTTTTGAACGGAATTGAGTCTGATAACGATTTAATGTCTTCAAAATTTGGAAGTTACGGCGAAGAAAATCTCGCTTGGAGTGGCGATGATGTCAAAGGTTTTACCAAAATCCTCAGCAACTCGCTTAATATTTATCATCAGGTCAATAAGTTGAATTAGAGTAATTTTTAAGATGTCATCCAGAGCGGAGTCGAAGGACTTTGAGGACTTAAAATATTTTCAATAATTATAAAAAAAATCTTTGCGCTCTTTGCGTTAAAAATATGAAAAAATCAGTCGGAATCATCGGAGCTAATGGCTACACAGGAAGCGAACTCGTTCGTTTGCTCGTATTCCATCCGAATATAGAATTAAATTTTTTGTTCAGTCGTTCCAATTCCGGAGTGAAAATTTCAGAATTATATCCGGATTTGGACTCGATTTGCGATTTGGTTTTGACGAACGAAATTTCAGAAACTGACATTCTTTTCCTTTGCCTTCCCCACAAAGAAAGCCAAAACTGGCTGAATGAAAATCCAGTTTCTGAAGAAACTTTAATTATAGATTTAGGAAACGATTTCCGTCTCGATGGTAATTTTGGAAACAGAAATTTTGTTTATGGTTTGCCTGAAATTTATTTTAATGAAATTCAGAATTCGAATAGCATTGCGAATCCTGGATGTTTTGCAACTGCGATTCAATTGGCATTGTTACCATTAGCAAAAGAAAATTTGCTGAAAGATGTTTACACAACTGGAATTACAGGTTCAACTGGAGCTGGGCAATCTCTGCAACCGACAACACATTTCACTTGGCGAAATGACAATATTTCAGCTTACAAAACTCTGAATCATCAGCACGTCGGCGAGATTTTAAAACAAGTCAATTTGCTTAATGACAATGAAGTAGAACTCAATTTCGTTCCGTGGCGCGGTGATTTTGCAAGAGGGATTTTTACAAGTTCAATTATTGAATGTGATTTGGAATTAGAAAAAATTTACAAATTATATAAGGATTTCTACAAAGATTCACCTTTCGTAAGAATTTCAGAAAAACCGATTGATATGAAACAAGTTGTAAATACCAATTACTGTGTCATCCAAATCGAAAAACAAGGAAACAAAATAGCAGTTCATTCCGCAATCGATAACTTATTGAAAGGCGCATCTGGACAAGCAGTCCAAAATATGAATATCGCAAACGGTTGGAACCAAAATTTAGGATTAAACTTAAAACCTTTAGCCTTTTAAACTTTGGTGAGTTTTACGTCTTTGCGAATCTTAAAAGCAGTTTGAAAAATAAAAAAAATCTTAGCGCACTTTGCGTTTAAAAAATGTAAAAATGAATTTATTCAACGTATATCCACTTTTCAACATCAATCCTGTCAAAGCCGAAGGTTCTTTCCTTTGGGATGAAAAAGGCCAAAAATACCTCGATTTTTATGGTGGTCACGCAGTGATTTCCATCGGTCACAACCATCCGCATTATGTTGAGAAATTGAAAAATCAATTGGAGAAAATCAGTTTTTATTCCAATTCGGTTCAGAATAATTTACAAACTGAATTGGCTGAAAAATTAGGAAAATTATCAGGTTACGAAGACTATTCATTGTTTTTATGCAATTCCGGAGCAGAAGCGAATGAAAATGCTTTGAAACTGGCTTCATTCTACAATGGAAAAAAGAAAGTCATTTATTTTTCAGAAGCTTTCCACGGCCGAACTTCCGCTGCTGTGGCGGTAACAGATAATCCGAAAATCGTCGCACCAGTCAATGAATCTGAGAATTTTATCAAATGTGAATTCAATAATTCTGAAGAACTAAAAAAGATTTTTACAGAAAATCAAAACGAAATTTCTGCAGTGATTGTCGAAGGAATTCAAGGTGTTGGCGGTATTAATATATTGGACAAAGATTTCATTTTAATGATTGAAAAATTGTGCAAAGAAAATAATGCGGTTTTGATTTTAGACGAAGTGCAGTCTGGTTACGGACGTTCCGGAAAATTCTTTGCCCATCAGGAATTCGACATCAAACCGGATTTGATTACGGTTGCGAAAGGAATGGGAAATGGCTTTCCGATTGGAGGCGTTTTGATTAGTCCAAAATTCGAGGCGAGTTACGGATTATTGGGAACTACATTTGGAGGAAATCATCTGGCTTGCGTGGCTGGAATTGCAGTTTTGGAAGTGATTGAAAATGAAAATTTGATTCAAAATTCTGAAAAAATAGGAGCTTACATCGAAGAAAAAATCAAAGATTTCCCACACATCAAAAACATCAAAAGGCGTGGTCTGATGATTGGAATCGAGCTCGACCAAGCTTGTGCAGATGTCAGGAAAGAATTATTATTTGAACATTTTATTTTTACCGGAAATGCTAATGACAAGAATGTTCTGCGGATTTTACCGGCGCTCAATATTTCGGAAAGAGAATCCGATTTGTTCATCAATGCTTTAGAAAGAACTTTGACTGCCATTGATTCGAAAAAACAGGTTTTAACAGAGAATTAAAAACATTCACTTCGATGAGCGTCAGCGCCTTTGCGAACCTTAAAAACAGTTAGTAGTTAAAAAAAATATTTGCGCGCTTTGCGTTCAAAAAATTAATCAAATGAAAAATTTCACTTCGGTTTACGATATAGATAATTTGCAAGGAATCATTGCAAAAGCTTTAAAAATAAAAGAAAATCCATTACAAAATCCAATTAAGGAAAAAGGAAAAACAATTGGGTTGGTTTTCCTTAATTCCAGTCTCAGAACAAGATTGAGTTCCCAAATTGCTGCACAAAATTTAGGATTAAATGTCCTAACACTCAATGCTGCTCAAGAAGCTTGGAATCTTGAATTCTCTGATGGAACGGTGATGAACGGCGACACTGTTGAACATATCAAAGACGCTATCGAAGTCCTGAATCAATATTGTGATATCATCGCCGTACGATGTTTCGCAGGAATGAAAAGCAAAGAAGATGATGTGAACGAAAGCATTCTAAGCCAATTTTTGAAACACGCCAAAGTTCCCGTGATTTCTTTAGAATCTGCAACCCGTCATCCGTTGCAAAGTTTGGCAGATTGCATCACAATTACAGAAAACTGGAAAGAAGACAGAAAACCAAAAGTCGTTTTGACTTGGGCGCCTCACATCAAACCGATTGCACAGGCTGTTGGAAACTCATTCACAGAATGGATGCAACAAATGGACGTTGACTTCGTGATTGCAAATCCGGAAGGTTACGATTTGGATAAAAATTTCACAAAAGACACAAAAATAATTCATAATCAGGACGAAGCGTTGAAAGACGCAGATTTTGTTTATGTGAAAAACTGGTCGTCGTTTGAAGATTATACAGCGATGCCGAAAGTTGGAGAAAACTGGATGTTGACCAATGAAAAATTAGAATTAACTAACAATGCAAAAGTAATGCATTGCCTTCCCGTCCGTAGAAATCTGGAGTTAAGTGATGAAGTAATGGACGGCAAAAACTCAATCATTTATCAGCAGGCAAAAAACAGAATTTTTTCTGCACAAGCGGTTTTCAGTGAAATCTTAGATGATATTAATAGGAAAGATGAGAATTGAAAATATCAATAGGAGCGGGCTTTAGCCCGTTTATGCGGATGGAATTAAATTGGCTTTAGCCGAAATATAAAGGCAAAATAATAAATGCAAAAACTACACATCATAAAAATCGGAGGCGCTTTAATCGATGACAAAAAATCATTGAAAGCTTTTCTTCAGCAGTTTTCTCAAATCGAAGGCGCCAAAATCTTGATTCACGGCGGTGGAAAGATTGCAGAAACTCTAGCGGAAAAACTGAAAATCACGCAGACGATGATCGATGGTCGCAGGATTACAAACAAGAAAACTTTGAAGCTCGTAACAATGGTTTACGCCGGCCGAATCAACAAAAATATTGTGGCAAAATTGCAGAGTTTCAATTGCAACGCGATGGGATTTTCCGGTGCAGACGGAAATTTAATTCAAGCTGAAAAGCGTCAGCATCCAACCATCAATTTTGGATTTGTTGGCGATATTAATGAAAAAAGTATCAATCAGGAATTGATTACAAATATGATAAATCTGGGTTTGGCTCCGGTGTTTTCTGCAATCACTCACGATAAAAAAGGAAATCTGTTAAACACCAACGCAGACACGATTGCCGGAACTATTGCCCAGGCTTTATCAAAAAATTTCGAGACAGAATTGTTGTTCTGCTTCGATAAAAACGGGGTTTTAGAAGATGTGGAAGACGAGGATTCAAATCTTAAAACCATTAATAAAAATGAATTTTCTGAATTAAAATCAAAAGGAAAACTTCACAAGGGAATTTTACCAAAACTCGAAAATGCTTTCAAGGCCAAAGAAAACAGCGTCCAGAAAGTGTCTTTGATTAACGAAAAAAAACTGTCAGACCAAATAAAACAAGGAAATGAAGGAACTGAAATCTGTCTTTAGCAGAGAAGAACTTGCGGAAAACGCCGTCAAATTACTGAAAAAACTCATCGCAACACCATCTATGAGTCGCGACGAATACAACGCTTCGCTCATCATCGAATGCTTTTTCAATGAGCATCAATTGAAGGTCAATCGATTCAAAAATAACATTTGGGCAACCAACAAACATTTTGACGCCGGCAAACCATCGATTCTCCTCAACACGCACCACGACACGGTAAAACCGAACAAAGCATACACTTTGGACCCATTTATTCCGGTGGAAAAAGACGGCAAATTATTCGGTTTGGGAAGCAACGATGCAGGCGCATCTTTGGTAGCGATGGCGCAGACTTTTCTTTATTTTTATGAAGCTGAAGATTTGACTCATAATTTAGTCATTGCTTTGACAGCCGAAGAAGAAATCTCCGGTTTGGACGGCATCGAAGCCTTGTTTCCACAGCTTCCGAACGTCGAATTGGCAATCGTTGGAGAACCTACAAAAATGAATCTTGCGATTGCAGAAAAGGTCTTTTGGTAATCGACGGCGAAATGCTGGGAACGCCTTCTCACGCCGCACATCCGAACGATGACAATGCGATTGTAAAATGTATGAAGGATTTGCAAAACATCCTCGATTTCAAATTCCCAAAAGTGTCTGAATATCTTGGCGAAGTGAAAGTGACGTTATCCGTCATCAACGCTGGAACGCAACACAATGTCGTTCCCGAAAAATGCAATTTCACATTAGATGTTCGCGTGACAGACGAATATTCAAATCGAGAAGTTTTCGAAATCATCCAGTCGGAGATGAAATCAAAACTGACGCCGAGGTCGTTCCGTCTCAACTCCTCAAAAATTGACGTCAATCATCCGTTTGTTCAGGCTGGATTGGCGTTGGGCAGGACGACTTACGGTTCGCCAACATCCTCGGACCAAGCGATTATTCCGTGCACATCGGTCAAATTGGGACCATGTGACAGCTTGCGTTCCCACACCGCAGACGAATTTATTTACATCGACGAAATCCGAGAAGGCATCGATGTTTATATCAAAATATTAGAAAAAATATTGTAAATAATTTGGGCCGCTTTTCCGCCTTCCACTCCCGCTTTTTTTTCATTGCGATTGAAGTGAGTCAATCAATAGAACTTGACAATATTCGCAATGAAAAAAAGAGCTCCGTTCAAGTCGGGCTGCAGCTTCGCAAAGCTGAAGATTTGTCTTCACTTCAAATGAGCTTAAAAATTTAGTCTTAGCTGAGCGTAAGCGCCTTTGCGAACCTTAATAAAACAGTTAGTTGTTAAAAAAACTTTGCGCGCTTTGCGTTCAAAACATCAAAATATAAGAAAATGAAAAAAATCTGGCAAAAAGACAACACCACAACCAATGATTTGGTTACAAAATTCACGGTCGGAAAAGACCTGGATTTTGACGACAGATTAGCAAAATACGATGTACTGGGTTCTATCGCCCACTCAAAAATGTTGGCAGAAGTTGGGTTGATTCGCCTTGATGAAGAGCAGGAAATCGTGGCGGTTTTGGAAGAAGTTCTTTCGGAAATCGAAAAAGAAACTTTCGAAATCGATAAAACCGCAGAAGATATCCATTCTCAAATCGAAAATATCCTTATAGAAAAATTAGGCGAAACAGGAAAGAAAATCCACACCGCAAGGTCAAGAAACGACCAGGTTTTGACGGATATCAAATTATACTTGATTGACGAAATCAGAGAAATCACAGAACTGACCGATTTATTTTTTCAAATCCTGAAAGACAAAGCCAATCTTCACAAAGACGTTTTGCTGCCTGGCTACACGCATTTGCAGGTGGCGATGCCGTCGTCTTTTGGATTGTGGTTTGGCGCGTATGCAGAATCTTTGGTGGACGATTTGGAATTGCTTTTTGCAACGAAGAATATCATTAATAAAAATCCACTAGGCTCGGCCGCTGGCTACGGTTCGTCGTTCCCGATTGACAGAGAAAGTACGACTTACAAACTCGGTTTCAGAACATTGAATCACAATGTGGTTTATGCGCAGATGACGCGTGGGAAATCCGAAAAATTATTGGCAAATTCATTGTCGGTTTTGGCTGGGACTTTAAGCAAATTTTCTTACGATGTTTGTCTTTATTTAAGTCAGAACTTCGATTTTATACGCTTTCCAAAAGAATTTACGACTGGAAGCAGCATTATGCCGCACAAAAAAAATCCGGATATTTTTGAGTTGGTAAGAGCAAGATGCAACAGAATTCAGGCTTTGCCGAATGAATTGATTTTAGTTACGAATAATTTGCCTTCTGGTTATCACAGAGATTTGCAATTGACAAAAGAAATCCTTTTCCCAGCCATCGATTCTTTGAAAGAATGTCTCGAAATCCTTATTTACACGCTTCCAAACATCGAAGTGAAAGATAATATTCTGGACGACGAAAAGTACAAATACATCTTCAGCGTGGAAAAAATCAATGAAGAAGTAAAGAATGGAAAATCATTTCGAGATGCTTACATCCAAATCGGTCAGGAAATAGAAAATGGTTTGTTTGAATACAATTATAAGGAACTCAATCATTCTCATCAAGGCAGTTTGGGAAACCTTTGTCTCGACGAAATCGAATATCAGTTTAATAAAGTTAGAGATAAATTATTAGGATAAGCATTTTGATTTTTTCTAGCAGATAAAACTGATTTTGCAGATTATTTGAAATCTGCTGAATTTGCTAAATCTGCGAGAGACTTGAAATTAATCCAGCTTGAATTTGGTCGATTTTTTAACTTCAGCCAATACGATAGAACTGTGATATTGCCCAATATGAGGACTGTTTGAAATCACATTCACTGTAAAATGATTGTAGGAATAAATGTCGTTTGCAAGGATTTTTAACTGATAATCATATTCGCCGGAAAGACTGATGATTTCCTGGACTTCATCGTATTTTGAAATGTAATTTTCAAATTCTTTCAGTGTCGTTTGAGATTGCTCTTTGAGGCGAACATTACAGTAAACAACGATGTTGATTCCGAGCTTTTCACGGTTGAGTAGGGCGACATATTTTTCTACAACGCCACTTTTCTCAAGGTTTTTGATACGCTCGTAAGTCGGCGTGAAAGTCAGTCCGATTTTTTCGGAGATTTCCTTTACTGATAGCGTAGAATCCTCCTGAAGAAGTGAAAGAATTAATTTGTCTTTTTTGTCCAAACTCATAATAATATCATTCTTTCAAAAGTAAAGAAAATATTTGACTGGAGAAATTTTAAGCGCAGAAGTTCATTGATTTATTATAAAAAAGTATAGATAAGATTTTATCATATCGAAAATATTGGTATCTTTGCACCCAATGAATCTGGTACAGAATTTAGCGACAAAAACATTTGGCAGTATTGCCGACAACAACAATATTTTTTATATTTAACGAAGTCTTTTAGGCTTCGTTTTTTTTATTTAAAAATTTCAGATATGATCAAGCTTGCACGCGTCTCCACGGAGAGTATAGAGAAAATTTTACAGGAAGCACAGCAGTTTGCAGATGGTAAAGTCAGCAAAATTAAAGGTGATGTTTTCGCCGCGAACCTCTTTTTTGAGAATAGTACCAGAACCAAGACAAGTTTTGAAGTGGCGGAGAAGAAACTCGGACTTCAGGTCATCGATTTTGAGGCTGAAAAAAGTTCGATTGCAAAAGGCGAAACGATGCTTGACACGATCAAAACTTTGGAAGCTATCGGCGTAGAAGTGGCAGTTATCAGACATTCCGAGAAAAGATATTACGACCAGCTTCAGGATGCGAAATTGAGTATCGTGAATGCAGGCGACGGCGTTGGAAGTCATCCTTCACAGGCACTTTTGGACGCTTTGACCATCATTCAGGAATTCGGAAAGATTGAAGGTTTGAAGATTGGAATTGTAGGCGATGTAAAACACAGCCGAGTTGCCAATTCAGGTTCGGGCTTATTCAGAAGATTGGGCGCAAAAGTATATTTCTCTGGCCCAGAATTCTGGTTTGACGAAGGAATGTTGGTCAACGGAACTTATATGCAGTTCGATGATTTGGTGAAAGAAGTGGATGTTTTAATGTTGCTAAGAATACAGCACGAGCGTCACGAGAGAACTTTCAATTTTAAATCTGAAGATTATCTGAAGAAATTCGGGTTGACGAAAGAAAGAGAAAAGAAAATGAAACCAACTGCAATCATTATGCATCCAGCACCAATCAACAGAGGTGTAGAAATTGATTCGGAATTGGTAGAATGTGAAAGGTCCAGAATCTTCAAACAAATGCAGAACGGCGTTTTTGCAAGAATGGCGATTCTTAAATTCGACCTTGAGAATAAAGGTTTCGAGTTTGTCGACTCCCAAAATTAAAAATTAATTCACGCTTTTCGGGCGTGTTTTTTTTGAGTAAAAATTAAAAATAAGTCTTTGTACATCATACGTTTTACATTGTACAATAAAAATAAAAAATGAAAAAGAAATTAATATTAGAATCCGGAGAAGTATTCAATGGGGTAGGATTCGGAGCAGAACAGGAAACTGCCGGCGAAGTGGTTTTCAACACAGGAATGACGGGTTATCAGGAATTGATTTCCGACCCAAGTTATTGCGGACAAATCGTTTGTATGACCTATCCTTTGATAGGAAATTATGGTATTAACAGAGACGATTACGAAAGCATCGAACCGGCAATCAAAGGTTTAATCGTGAAAGAATTGTGCGATTTGCCTTCCAATTTCCGGACTCAAATGACTTTGGATGAATTGTTCCAAAAGAAAAATCTATCCGGAATCTCTGGAATTGACACCCGAAGACTGACCAGAATTCTTCGTAACAAAGGGGTTGTAAAAGGAAAAATCGTAAACGCGGAAACAGACGAAAATTCTGTGGTTGAAGAGTTGAAAGTGACTAACTTCCCAACAACCCAAGTAGAATCTGTTTCCACAAAAACAGCTTACGCAAGTCCTGGAAGAGGATTCAAAGTGGTGTTGGTAGATTTTGGTTCCAAATTGGGAATTATCCGCGAATTGTCTCAAAGAAATTGCGACATCATAGTAGTTTCTCAGGACACAACCGCAGAAGAGATTTTACTAATGGACCCAGACGGTATAATGCTTTCCAACGGTCCTGGCGACCCGGAAGATGTGAAAGGTGCATCAGAATTGATTAATGGATTGCTTGGAAAAGTACCGATTTTCGGGATTTGTTTGGGGCATCAATTGATTGGTTTGGCTTGTGGTGCAAAAACTTACAAACTGAAATTTGGTCACCGAGGTGGCAATCATCCGGTTTTGGATTTAGAAAAAAATAAAGTAGCAATCACTTCTCAGAATCACGGTTATGCAATTGACCAAGAATCTTTGAAAAATACTGATTTAATAGAAACACACATCGCACTGAACGACAGAACCAACGAAGGTTTGAAACACAAAATTCATCCTTGTTTCTCAGTTCAATACCACCCGGAAGCTAGTCCAGGACCAGAGGATGCGAATTATCTATTTGATGATTTTATTGAATTAATGGAGGCGTTTAAATCTAATCAAGTAAAAAAGTAAAATGGCAAAGCGAACAGACATAAAAACAATTTTAGTAATCGGCTCAGGTCCAATCATCATTGGCCAGGCTGCGGAATTTGATTATTCGGGAACACAGGCTTGCCTTTCCTTAAGAGAGGAAGGTTACAGCGTGATTCTGATCAATTCCAATCCGGCGACGATAATGACGGATAAAGAAATTGCCGACAAAGTTTATATCGAACCGATTTCTCTGGAATTCGTTTCCAGAATTATCAGAAAAGAACGTCCGGATGCTTTGCTGCCGACTTTAGGTGGACAAACCGGACTTAATATGGCCGTGGAATTACAGAAATCCGGAATCCTGGAGGAATGTAAAGTTGAAGTTTTAGGAACTAAATTGGACGCTATCAACCAAGCCGAAGACAGAGACCTTTTCCGTGAGTTGATGCACGAATTGAATGAGCCGGTTCCAGATTCAGACATCGTAACAACTGTTGATGGAGCCGTAGCTTTTGCTGACAGAATCGGTTATCCGGTGATTGTTCGTCCAGCCTTTACAATGGGTGGAACAGGCGGTGGAATTGCTGCCACAGAACCTGAACTTCGTGAAATTGCCGAATTGGGATTAAAATATTCTCCCGTAACGCAATGTCTGATTGAGAAATCTATCGCAGGTTTCAAAGAGATAGAATATGAAGTGATGCGTGACAAAAACGACAACGCGATCGTGGTTTGTAATATGGAAAACATCGACCCGGTTGGTGTTCACACGGGAGATTCCATCGTGGTTGCGCCTTCGCAGACACTTTCTGACAGAGAATATCAGATGCTGAGAAATGCATCACTCAAAATCATCCGTGCTTTGGGAATCGAAGGTGGTTGCAACGTTCAGCTCGCTCTCGATCCACATTCTTTCGATTATTATATTATTGAAGTAAATCCGAGAGTTTCGCGTTCATCGGCTTTGGCAAGTAAAGCAACTGGTTATCCGATTGCGAAAATTGCAGCTAAAATTGCCGTTGGATTGACACTCGACGAAATTAAAAATCCTGTAACCGGAACGTCTTACGCTTGTTTCGAGCCAGCTTTGGATTATGTGGTGACCAAGTTTCCAAGATTTCCTTTCGATAAGTTTGAAACGGCGGACAGAAGACTTTCTACTCAGATGAAAGCGACAGGCGAAGTAATGGCCATCGGAAGAAATTTCGAAGAGTCTTTGCACAAAGCCATCCGTTCTTTGGAAACCGGACTTCGTCATTTGGGATTAAAAACAAAACAAGCTTTAGCACTTACAGACGAGGAAATCGAAAGAAGAATCCGGGTTTGCGATGACGAAAGATTGTTCATCATCGGTGATGCTTTGAGAAGAGGTTACGATTGGGAACAGATTGTTGAATGGAGCAAAATCGATAAATTCTTCATCTGGAAAATTAAGAAATTAATTGATTTCGAAAAGACAATTGCAGATAACAAATTCGATAAAGAAACGATTATCGAGGCTAAGAAATTAGGTTTTGCAGATCTTAATATTGCTCATCTTTGGGAAACAACGCAACGTGAAGTTTTCAATTTCAGAAAAGAAAACGAAGTAATGCCGGTTTACAAAATGGTTGATACTTGTGCTGCTGAATTTGAATCTGAAACACCTTATTTCTACGGAACTTATGAGGAAGAGAATGAAAGTGTGGTTTCTGATAAAGAAAAAATCATCGTTTTAGGTTCTGGTCCAATCAGAATCGGGCAAGGTGTCGAGTTCGATTATGCCACGGTTCATTCGGTTTGGGCAATCCAACAGATGGGTTACGAGGCGATTATCATTAATAATAATCCTGAAACGGTTTCTACAGACTTCTCGATTGCTGACAAATTATACTTCGAACCTTTGGCGGAAGAAGACGTGATGAACATCATCGAACTCGAAAAACCAAAAGGTGTTGTGGTTCAGTTTGGAGGACAAACAGCCATCAATTTAGCGGATAAATTAGCAGCACACGGCGTTCAGATTTTAGGAACTTCACTCGAAGATTTGGACAGAGCTGAGAACAGAGATAAATTCGAAAAAGCACTTCAGGAATTGGGGATTCCACAACCTTTAGGAAAAACATCGACTTCAAAAGAAGAAGCGATTGTGATTGCCAACGAAATTGGTTATCCGGTTTTGGTTCGTCCAAGTTATGTTTTGGGCGGACGTGCGATGGAAATCGTTTATACGGAAAAAGAGCTCGCTCATTATATGGAAAATGCGGTGGAAGCAAGTCCGGACCAGCCGGTTTTGATTGACCGATATTTGACTGGACAGGAAGTAGAAGTAGATGCAATTTGTGATGGCGAGACGGTTGTCATTCCCGGAATTATGGAGCATATCGAAAGAGCAGGTGTCCATTCCGGAGATTCGATTGCGGTTTATCCGCCACAACATTTGACGGAAACTCAAATCAAAACATTAGAAGATTATACGCAAAGATTAGCAAGAGGCTTGAATGTCATTGGATTGATGAATATTCAATATGTGATTTCCAAAGGCGAAGTTTTTGTAATTGAAGTGAATCCACGTTCGTCCAGAACGGTTCCTTTCTTATCCAAAATCACTGATGTTCCAATGGCAAATCTTGCCACGAAAGCAATTCTTGGAGCAAAATTGAAAGACCTAGGTTACACTTCCGGATTGATTCCGAACAAAGAAGGCATATTCGTAAAAGTTCCGGTTTTCTCTTTCAGCAAGCTGACGAAAGTAGATATCCAGTTAGGACCGGAAATGAAATCGACGGGCGAAGTAATGGGGAAAGATTCAACCTTCGAAAAGGCTTTGTACAAAGGTTTGATCGGCGCCGGTAGAAAAGTTCCGACGCACGGTTCAATCTTATTCACCGTTGCTGATCAGGACAAAGAAGAAGCTGCTGAGATTGCAAGAAGATTCCATACAATAGGTTTCAGAATTTGGGCGACAGAAGGAACAGCGAAGTATTTTGAAGAGAAAGGGATTCCTACAAAAATAGGTTACAAAATCGGAGAGGAAAGTGTAAACCTTATCGATTTGATTCAAAAAGGAAAAGTCCAGTACGTTGTAAACACGACAACTAAAGGAAAACAAGCCGAGAGAGACGGTTTTCAAATCAGAAGAATGTCTGTGGAAAACGGGGTTCCTTGTTTGACATCAATGGATACGGTTGAAGCGATCTTGAAAGTGATTGAGAGTATGACTTTTAAGATGGAAGTAATGTAATTTCTAAATTTTATAAAAACTAAAAAGCGAAAGAAATCTTTCGCTTTTTTTATGGATATTTTTCAGGGTTTTGAGAGGTGTGGAAAACTCTGGCTACCACAATAATATTTTCTTTTTCATCAACTGAGAAGAATATTAAGAAAGGATATTTTTTCAAAGGAACGGCTCGGAAATCTTCAAACCAGATTTTGAAATATGGATTTTCAGAAATTATTTTCCCTATTTTACTAAAATCTTTAATGAAATTATCGGCAACTTTTTTGTTCGCATTTTCCCGATAATATAAGTAAGAATATTCTAAATCAGTTTTAGCTTCATCAGAAATTATGACTTTAAATGCCATATTTTTCACTCATTTCATTGATGAAAATGTCAACGTCAGTATGTTCCGAATAACTTCGATTCCTGATATTTAGCAAACTTTCTTTTTGCTCCTCGGAAAGTTCAAATTGAGAGATATTTTTATTTGAAATACCGTTCAGATAAGACAAAACTACTTCCAAAACTTCTTTTGGTGCAGTTTTTAATTTGTCTGTGATTTCCTGATGTAAAAGTTGATTAGAAATATCCATCATTGTTATTTTTATCAAAGTTAAGAAAATCTATACTTCTGAAAACGGAACTAATTAAAATTTTAAAATTTGTATTTTTGATTTTAAATAAAAATTATGAAATCAAAGATTCACAAATTCCAAAATAAACTAAAAATGATTAAAACAACAAACATTTTACTTCTAACCATTTTCTCATTATCATTTTTATCCTGCAAATCCGTTCACGACAGATTACAAACAGGAACCATTGTGAGAGATTGCACGGGAACTTATGTTCGAGTTGCAGAAAACGAAGATTACCTGGTTTGTAATTCTGAGATTTTAGAAGCGAAAAAAGACGGTGAAAAAGTTTCTGTAGTGTACGATGATACAAAAAATTGCCCGGAAAGAGATGGTAAAATCATGTGTATGATGTTCCACGAAAACAAAGGCATGATCAGAGTGAAAAGTGTGAAATAATCTTTAATAAAAGAAATAACCTTCTAGTCAAATTAAATTTCCAGAATATTTATGATATTGGAATTACTCCAAAAAGAACTCTATTGGGAAACGAAAAAACTGAGACGAAATCAATTTCTGAAATTCTCAGGAAGTACAGATACAAACGTTTATTTTATCGAAGAAGGCAGCGTACGGATTTTTATTGATGATGACAGCGAAGAACGCATCATCCGCTTCGGATACAAAGGAAATATTATTGTTTCTATAGATTCTTTTTTGTCTGATCAACCTTCAGAATTTTATATTCAGGCTATCAAATCTTCTATTGTAAAAGCAGCTTCCAAACAAGATTTTTATAAATTTATCAATTCCAGCATCGAGAATCTGAAACTCTGGAATTCAATTTTAGAAGATTTGGTTTTACAACAGATTGAACGAGAGAAGGATCTTCTGTACAACTCTCCGAAAATCCGGTACGAAAGGGTTTTGAAGCGAAGTCCGCAGTTATTCCAGGAAATTCCGAATAAATATATTGCCAATTATCTCCGTATGAGCCCCGAAACACTTTCGAGACTCAAAAAATCTTGAGTTCAGTCAACCTTTTTTACAGTCAGATTTCAGATTTTTGTAAAAAATTTAGCGATGAAAATCCAGACAAATCAATTACTTCAAGAACTGCGAACGATCACGGGAAATAATCTTCGGTTTGGAGAATCATTACTCAATCAAAATCATAAAAATCTTAATTTCAGAAAATCCGAAGAAAGCTGGAGCGTTTTGGAATGTCTGGAACATCTCAATATCTATGGTAAATTTTATCTTCCGGAAATAGAAAACCGAATTGAAAAGAGTAAATTCCGGGAAAGTAAATCAGATTTTAAAAGTGGAATTTTAGGAAATTATTTTGCGAATATGATGCTCCCGAAAGCAAAGCTGAACAAAATGAAAACACTAAAAACAACGAATCCAATTCATCAGCAACTGAACAAGTCTGTAATCGAAGAATTCATCAGACAGCAAAATGATACACTTGAACTTTTAGAAAAATCAAAAGTGGTTAATTTAGAAAAAACGAAAACCAGTATCAGTATTTCGAAACTCATCAGGTTGAAATTAGGCGATACTTTCAGGTTTGTAATTTATCATAATTTGAGACACATCAGACAGGCAGAAAATATTTTGGAAATAAGTAAAATTGAGTAGATATAAAATTATTTTATACAAATCATAAATAATAAACCGTGATGTTATTTTGTTATCTTTAAGGGATAAAACTAAATAACTATGACAAAACATCAGCAAAGAGTGGAAGAAGTCTTTCGCTTTTTTGATAATAGGGATATCTTCCTTGGTTTCCGTAAGCTTCTGGATTGTGCGATGGATACTCAAAATATGGAGCTCTACAAAACAGCAGTCGAACTAACAGACTGGAAAGAAAATAATCCGGAAAACTCGGAAGGATTAATAGAAAAATCAAAACTTTTTCTGGCAGAAATCGAGAAAATCAATGTAAAAGAGTATCCGACAGACGTTTCGGTCTTACAGGCAGATAACATACATAAATCGTACGGCAGCAATCGTTTTTCACTTGGTCCGGTTTCTCTGGAAATCAAAAAAGGTCAGGTTTATGGTTTGGTTGGCGAGAATGGAAATGGGAAAACAACATTGCTGAGAATTTTGGCAAAAGAAATATCTCATAATAAGGGACAACTGAAATATCAGTTTGATGAAAACCCAAAAGACGAATACGATCTTCGTACAAAACTAGTTTACATCCCGCAAAGAACAGAAAGATGGTACGGAAGTCTGAAAGATAACCTCAAATTTGTCCTTTCCAGCTATGGCATCAATTCCGAAGAAAATGAAACCAGAACGCTGATGATGATCGCACGTCTTGGACTTTGGAATTACAAACATCTGAAATGGAATGAGTTGTCTTCCGGCTACAAAATGCGGTTCGAACTTGCAAGAACACTTCTCAGACAACCCGAGATTCTTTTGCTGGACGAGCCTCTGGCAAATCTGGATGTTCTGGCGCAGCAGGTAATTTTGGAAGATCTGAAAGCGATTTCAAATTCTGTCAATAATCCGATTGCGCTGATTCTCAGTTCTCAGCAATTGTATGAAGTTGAAAAAATTTCGGATAAAGTGATTTTTCTGAAAAACGGAAAATATCAGGACAACGATCAAAAATCTGAAACCGAACTCCCCGATCTTATTGTTGAGATCGATACGGAAAGTCCAAGGGAAGAATTACTACATGTTTTCCAACCATTCAATATTAAAAAACTGAATTTCAATGGTGGGATTTTCGTAGCTTATTTCAGTCCGGAAACCAAGTTTTCTGATGTCTTATCTGCCTTGGGAAATGCTAAAATCACGGTGACTTACATTCGTAATATTTCAACTTCTACCCGCCGTTTCTTTGTTGGGTAAACAAACTTCTGAACCATGAAAAAAATCAATCATATCAATCAATATTTATTGGAAAGATATCCCAACATCTGGAATACAAGAATCGTCTGGATGCTTCTTTTGGGATTGGCAATTCATATCATTTTCTTTTTTATAGGCTTTGTTTCACACGCAAACCCAGGAACTTTGCAGCACACAAGGGCCGTTGATGATTATTTATTATCGGGACTGGTATATGTTCACGTTATTATTTCTCTTCTGATGATCGTCGGATGGCTGGTTTTTATGCTGAAAAATAATGCTTTTAAAAGTTTTTATCCGAGTTCCGGCAGAAAATTGTTCTTTGAATTCCTGCAGTATTTCATCATCATTTTTGTTTCCACGACATTTTATTTCTCTTATATGTCGGGTTTCAAGCTTTTCATTAATTATAAATATGATGATGAAAAGATGGAGAAGAATATCGGTCTTATCAATCTTGCGAGTCCTTTTTTATCGCAGGAGCTGGAATTATATACCTTGGAAAACCGACACTATCCAAAGCCTTTTTCAGATTATTATTGTGAAACTGATATTAATAAAATTGATAAAAATGAAAAATATTTTGTCTATCACGACAGTGTTTATCAATATTTCAATATTTATAAAAAAGTAGTAAAAGAACACAATAAGGAAGGGGAATTCATCTATCCGGAAGAAGAAAGAAAGCACAAAACGGCTTTGGCCTATTTTGAAAATAGTATTGACGGCAAGTCCAGAACATATTATTTTAAGAAAAATGTTGAAGATCTTTCGGCTTATATACAATCGACAGCACCGAGTTATTATAATTATTCGGAAGTTTTTTATAATATTAAGAGTAATCCTTATTTGGATTCTTACAGATCCGGAGATATTGTAACAACTTTGGATGAAGCTGATTATAAAAAACAGCAGATATCTATCAATCAAAAAACGGCTGAGATTCTGGATGGCAAAAAAACTAAAGAATTAGAAAAGTTATTACAGAATTTTCTGGATATTTCTAATGAATTCGGAATCAGAAATAATCTGAATGTGAAAGGCTGGACTGCAATTGTCAACCATCCGGATAAATTTGAAGTTAAGAATTTTATCAAAAAATACCGTCCGGAACACGGCAAAAAGTATGATCCTAATAAAGCTGCTGACGGATATTACAATGATCAAACAGAAATTGTAGAAACAGCAGCTTCTGAAGATAATTATCTCAATGAAAATGGTGAGGTAAGAAAAGATACGGTGAATGTTAAAGATTTCAATCCAAATGTGGATAAGGAGGTTTCTCCAGCAGATTACTTCGAAAAAAACATGACGGATTATTACTTTTATTCATATGATCTGAAGCTTGTTCTGGAAAATATCGATATGGTAAAAAGCAATGATTTTTTTACAGAAACGGTTCATATTTTCATTTGGATTGCGTTTGCTCTGGCGGCTTTTGTGTTCAGTTTCAGAGTGACAAATCTGCGTTCGCTTTTGTTCAGTATCGTTTCGTCGGGCATGTTGATTTTGGTTGTGACTTTATTTTGTGTGGCTGTGGGTTTTATTTTTAATATTAGTAATTTCTTCATATTATATACTATTTTGACTGTCGGAATTTTTATTTTACTGGTTCCATTTATCACAATCAATCGTTTTTCAAAGTTATTCTCGTCGATTTTTATGATAATTACGATCATTACTTTTCCGCTTTTTGTACTACTGATTTTAGGAATTATTAATGAATATCAGACTTTCGATTGCAGAATGAAAAGTCAGATGTCCGGAGACTATGAAAGCTGTAAAGGGGTTTTTGAGGACTTCGGTGTATCTTTAAGTTATCTTATTCTGATCTGTTCACTCGTGTTTTTATATTTTTACACTGCATTTATCAGAAAATGGAAATCGCTACCGGAATAAAAATTGCCTGTTCATTTTTCGGTTGTTATCAATTTTTCAAACGATTACATTTGTATCATTAATTATCATTTTATGAAACCAAGTTTCGAACAGATGTATCAGGCTTCTTTCCAAAAAGATCCGGAATTTGAAGGTGTGTTTTGGATGGGCGTGAAAACTACGGGAATCTTCTGTCGCCCGACTTGTACTGCCAGAAAACCAAAACCAGAAAATGTGGAGTTTTTTGAGAATACAAAAGACGCTATTCTGAAAGGTTATCGTCCCTGCAAAGTTTGTAAACCATTGGAAAATCCTGATGAAACACCTTTGGAAATTCAAAATCTGATGACTGAATTATCAGAGAATCCGGAACTTAAATTCAAGGATACTGATTTGATAGAACGTGGATTACAACCAATAACAGTAAAACGTTGGTTTTTGAAACACCACGGAATGACATTTCACGCGTTTCAAAGAATGTTCAAAATTAATTCAGCTTTTAAGAAACTTCAGCAAGGTGAAAATATTCTGGATGTCGCTTTGGATAATGGTTACGAAAGTCTGAGTGGTTTCAATGACAGTTTTAAATCGATCATCGGAACATCACCAAAGAATTCAAAACTGGAAAAGATTGTTGACCTCAAAAGAATAGAAACACCGCTTGGAACTATGATCGCCTGCGCCAACGAAAACGGAATTTGTCTTTTAGAATATTCTGACAGAAAATCACTTTCCAGAGAGTTGGACGAAATTTCGAGATATTTCAGTGCAAATATTATTCAGGGAGAGAATCCACATTTCAAAACTTTAGAACATGAACTTACAGAATATTTTGAAGGCAAAAGACTGGATTTTACCGTTCCGCTTTCGCCTGTTGGGACCGAGTTTCAGAAAAATGTCTGGGAAGTCCTGCGAACGATTCCTTACGGCACAACCAGAAGTTACCAGCAGCAAGCCGATATTCTTGGTAATCCGAAAGCGGTGAGAGCGGTGGCTAATGCTAACGGACTTAACAAAATTTCAATCATAATCCCTTGTCACAGAGTCATTGGAACCAATGGGACTCTCACTGGTTACGGCGGCGGAATCTGGAGGAAACAAAAACTTTTGGAACTGGAAAAAGCAATACTTTTTTAATGGCTTCGAGAGACTCAGCCTGACAATTATAAACAGAAAAAACTATGAATCCACATGATTTAAAAAACATAGCCAATCTCTGGTTCAAAGCATTTAATGAACAAAATCTGGATGATCTGCTAAGTCTTTATAATGAGTCTGCCCAACATTACAGTCCAAAACTTAAAATCAGAGAACCGGAAACCAATGGTCTAATCCAAGGCAAAGACGCATTGAGAAATTGGTGGAAAGACTGCTTTGAAAGATTGCCAACTTTACGATATCAAGTAAACAAATTGACAGCTGACGATAAACAAGTCTTTATGGAGTATACCAGAAAAGTGGATGGAGAAGAGGAAATGGAAATCGGAGAAGTTTTGGAAATTAAAGATGGTAAGATCGTTTTCTCAAGAGTTTATCACGGATAATTTTATTGGTTTTTGAGAGCCTCGCCTGACAAAATAAAACCGCACCTTTATTATAAAAATTAAGTCTATCATCTATCAATCTATTATCTATCAGTCTCTATGAATATCCAGCCAACTCTTGAAAACGAAAACGTAAAACTGGTTCCTTTGCAGGAAAACGATTTTGAGCAATTATTTGCCGTTGCCTCGGATCCTTTGGTTTGGGAACAGCATCCAAATAAAGACCGCTATAAAAGAGAAGTTTTCGAAAATTTCTTCCAGGGTGCAATGGAAAGTCGCGGTGCTTTCAAGATAATTGAAAAGAATACAGGAGAAGTCGCCGGAAGCACAAGATTTTATGATTACAATGTGGATGATAATTCCATTTTCATTGGTTATACTTTCTACGGAACGAAGTTTTGGGGTTCAAAACTGAATCCTCAAGTTAAAAAACTGATGCTTGATTATATTTTTCAATTCGTTGACAAAGTTAATTTTCACGTTGGAAAAGACAATATCCGTTCACAAAAGGCAATGCAAAAACTTGGTGCGGAAAAAGTAGATGAAGTCAATGTAGCATACTTCGGAGAACCAGAAAAACTGAATGTCGTTTTTGAAATTCTAAAAAACGAATATAATTTGCAATAAAAAATTAACATTACATTTTTATCGCAAAGATATTTTAAGAACTAAGTTTTCAAAAAGTTGCCAAAGGATTAACAAGCTAAATTAGTTTAACTTTCCGAATATCAATTCATTGATTCTTTGGCAACTTCAAACTTTATTAAAAAACTTTGCGATTAATTTCTATAAAACTGAATAAACAGAAATCCTCACTTATCACAAAACCAATTCCTCAAACAACCTGTCAAAAGTCTTTTCTAAGTCTTGACTGGCACCAGGATGCGGACGCGAAGTCTGAATAATAGAACTTTTCACAGCCGTCAGCCATCGGAATCTTTCAGGAACTTCGAGCTGAGCAATAGAACCTGCCGACTTTTCACCGTTGGCAATATTTACAAAAGATTCCAGATGTTTTTTCACATCCTCATATTCAATTTTGGAATGAATCACCCGGAATTTTTCCTCACAAAGATGAATTTTCACCTTGATAAATTTTTCTCTTTTCGAGAACAAAATCAATCCAACGTTGAAGAATTCTTCACGTTCAGGCTTTGGAACCAAGCGGATTACCGCGTACTCATATAACTTTTGCTCTTGCATTTTTGGCTTCATTTAAAAAGTTATCAGAATTATTGCGTCTCAAAGTCAGAAATTGAAAATAGACTTCTTTTATTTCTTGTGGAGTAAGATCAGTATCGTTCCATTGCAGCCAATCTTCGGGAATCAGTTCAACAATTTCTCTCAGAACTTCGTCCGTCAAAATCGTTTTGAATTTCTCATTTGCAGCGTCCAGTTCAGAAGCTTGTGGCAGCAGCACGTGATCCTTAATCATCACAAACGGACTCACAGCATTCTTCTCCCAATTATCCCAGGAATGGTGGAAATAAAGTGATGCGCCATTATCAATCAGCCACAATTCCTTGTGCCACATAAGCATATTGGTATTTCGGAAAGTACGGTCGATGTTCGTCAGAAAAGCATCCAGCCAAACGATTTCGGATGATAATTTCGGATCGATTTTCACTGCGCCGGGATCATAAGTGATGGCGCCGGAAAGGTAATGCAAAGCGAGATTCAGTCCACAGCTGGCTTTCAAAAGGTCTTGTATCTCCTCATCTGCTTCACTACGCCCAAAGTCCACGGAGAGATTGGCAAAAACCAATTCCGGAATTCTGAATCCCAAGACCTGTGATATTTTCCCACCGATTAATTCAGAAATCAAAGCTTTGACACCGTGACCAGCGCCTCGGAATTTCAGCACATATTTGAAGTCGTCATCCGCTTCTGCTAATGCCGGCAGAGAACCACCTTCTCGTAATGGAAGGATATAGCGGGTGACGGTAACTGTTCTTAAGGATAAGTCCAACTTGTAATTTTTTGTAAAAGTAAGGATTTGCAACAGAATTACTAGAGAGATTTGAAATTGTATTTCGGAACAAAAAAGGATGGTTTCAGAACATCCTTTTATCAAAATAAAATAGTAGTTCTAGATTTACTATTAGAAAATCATAATTCTTTCAGCTGGCTATTCGGAATAATGAAAGGAAATACAATGGTGCTTATTGTCTGATTTTAAGTTCTTTGTCCACCCCTTATATTCCCGATGCTTTAATTATAATAATAGATTTACATATTAAACAATATTCCCGATCAACCTTTAAAATAATACATATGAGAAAATTTTACCAAAAAATGAGTATTCTCTTGATTGTTCTCTGTATGAAATTTCTTTCTGCACAGAGCTTTACTGAGAATTTTGACAACATTACGACACTTGCCGTGAGCGGTTGGGCAATGCAGAATAACAGTTCGCCAGTAGGAGTTCTTGGTTGGTTTCAAGGTACTGCAACAACAGCAACGCCAACTCCAGGACCGTTTAATTCTTATAATGGAGCAGCTAATTCTTATGTAGCAGCTAATTTCAATAGTACTGGAAGTACAGGAACGATTTCTAACTGGCTAATTACGCCTAACAGAACATCAAAAAATGGTGATGTTTTTACTTTTTATACAAGAAAGCCAACAATTGGTGTTGGACAGACGGATTATCCTGACCGATTAGAAGTAAGGATGAGTACAAATGGAGCAAGTACCAATGTAGGATCTGGTGCAACAGCTTTAGGAGACTTTAATACACTTTTACTTAGCATCAATCCTACTTTGGTTATTAATGTCTATCCACAGGTTTGGACGCGATATACTATTACTATTTCAGGTTTACCTGCTCCTACATCTGGTCGTTTATCCTTCAGGTATTTTGTTACGGGTGCTGGTACCCTTGGTAATTATTCTGATTATATTGGAATCGATAATGTTGTTTACACACCATATACTTGTCCTACATTCACAATGACAGGTAGTGGTGCCTTAGCAGGTGGAGCTGCGGGGTCATCATATAGTAATACAATTTCACAGACTGGAGCTTTAGGCACGCCAAGTTTTGCTGTTACAGCTGGTGCTCTTCCGCCTGGGCTGATCCTATCTTCTTCTTCAGGAACAATATCAGGAACCCCGACTGCTACTGGAACTTTTAATTTTTCGGTAACGGCAAGTGATGCCAGTGGATATTCTGGCTCTCAGGCTTATTCTATTACGATAGTATGTCCTGCTAATCCAATTGTGATTACAAATTTTCCAATACTATGTAGCAGTGGAGGATTATATACTCTGGCAGAAGCATCTCCAGCTGGAGGAACTTATAGCGGAACAGGAGTGAGCGGTGGTCAGTTTGATCCGGCAGCAGGTACACAAACGATTACCTATGATTATACAGATCCTTATGGTTGTTTCCATTTTATGACCAAAACAATAATAGTCAATACAACGCCATCAGCACCTACGGGTAATCTTGTACAAAATTTCAGTGCTGGTGATACTTTGAGTGTCCTAATTGCCAATGGAGAAAATATCAAATGGTATGCAACGTCGGCTAATGCTGCTAATCATACCGATAATCTAGCATTGAGTACTATAATTGTGAATAATACAACTTATTATGCTACCCAAACGGTTGGCGGTTGTGAGTCAATTTTATCATTAGCGGTTAAGGCTTATAATGAGACATTGAATATTTCGGATCTATCGAAGACATCTCAAATTGGTATTTACCCAAATCCAGTGAAAGATGTATTGAATTTCAGTGGTCAGGATAAAATCAATAAAGTTGTTATAACTTCAATTGATGGTAAGAAGGTTTCTGAGATGCTAAATGGAGAAAGAAAATTGAATGTTCACAACTTGGCAAAAGGAATCTATTTGATTAATATCTTTACCGAAAATGGTGTGCAAACCATTAAGTTTATTAAAAATTGATTCTGAAATTATAATATTAAAAAGAGCCGTTGCAATTTGTAATGGCTCTTTTATTTTAGAACAGAAAATGATAATTTCAGAACATTTTTATTTTATAATTATCATAACCTTTTAGCTTTGATTTTATAATAAAATGGATGATTTTTCAAGGGAATTAATACATCGTATTTTGTTTTATCTTTGTTAAGTAGTGAAAAATTATTTGAGTCTTTTTCTGTTTTTTCTGCAGGTGTTTTGTTTCGGGCAAGATACTTTTTCGTCATTGGAAAAGAGTCTTAATGATAAAATAAAACACTCAGAGTACAAGTCTGCTTTGGAAATCATTAATAAAAACAAAGACCGCTATAATGTTGCTGAGAAAACGAGTCTGGGTGTTCTGAAAGTGAAAACCCTTATTGAACTAGGACTCTATGACGAAGCTTTCAAATTGTCTCAAAACCTTATCAATTCTAAACTAACGCCGGAACAGCAACTGAAAATCTACATAGAAAGAGAATTGATTTTTGAAATTAATAATGATGAAAAATCCAGCAAAAGAGAAATTGATAAAGCTGAAAATTTATTGACAAAACATCCGGAACTCAAACCTAAGAATTATACTAATTTTCTGATTCGAAAATCGTCTTTTTATAGAGTGAATGGTCATAGGAAAGTTGCATTTGAAATTGCCAACGAAGCTAAAATGTACGCTATTCTGGTCAATGATCAAACCTATCTTCCCGATGTGGAATTGATTCTCGGACTGGGAAATAGAAATAATCCGGAGAAACAATTGCAGCATTTTCAGCGTGCGCTTTTTCTTTACAAAAAGCTTCATCACAACGAGGCGATCAACTCGATGTATAATAATATTGCAGTATTTTATACTTCGCAAAAGGATTACAAAACTGCAAATATCTACGCAGATTCTGCCATCTCCAATGCTTCCAAATCTAATGTTCTGAACTATAAAGGCGACTTATTCCAGCAAAAAAGCGAGATCATGGAACGGTTGAAAAAACCGGATTCTGCTTTGTATTATTATAAGATCGCTACAGATTTTTATAGTAAATTCAATAATGAGCAGCGGGAAATGAAGGTCAAAGAATTTGGGATCCAATATGATTTTGAAAAGGAACAATCGGAGAAAAAACAGCTTCAGAAGAATATTAATCATACCAGAAAACTAAATATCACCCTCTTCATTTCTATCATAATCTTAGCAATTCTACTTTGGCTGATCCTTAAAAATAAGAAAAGGATTGAAGCTCAAAAACAAGAAATTACCGAGAACAACAAAGCCTTGAAGATCAATTTGGAAGAAAAACAATTCCTGGTTCAGGAACTCAACCATCGGGTCAAAAATAATCTCGCAGTGATATTGAGCCTAATTGATCTTCAAAAAGGGCAAGCAGGCGATACAGACCACAAACACCGTTTGGAAGACCTTCACCAGCGCATCAAGACCATTATGATGGCGCACGAGCTATATTCTTATAATGTGAATCATAACGATAATGCACTGATAGAAGTTCAGGATTATATCAACAAAATATTTGAAGCCCAGCATCAAAGTTCAAGCAGAGATTTCATTTATAATATTGATGTTAAAAACATTTCTTTGAAAGTTGATAAAGCTTTGCCTTTGGGATTAATTATCAATGAACTTATTACAAATTCCATCAAGCATGCGGACTCAGACATTCTGATTTTGCATTTGACTTTATATCAAATTAATGAAAACATTGAGATCAATTATTCTGATAACGGAGGTGTTTTCAATCTTGACCCGGAGAAGGAATCACTTGGAATTTTCATTATCGAAGGAATGATCAAGCAATTGAGAGGAACTTACACACGGGAAAATTCGAACTACAAAATTACTTTCCACAATGATTGAGAACAAACACAGAATACTGATTGTGGAAGATGAGGTTTTGATTGCCTATTCCATCAAGAAAATGCTGGAAACCAATTTCGTGTCTGAGATCGCCAACGATTATGAAGAAGCGAAACTATTGCTTTCTCATAAAGTTTTTGATCTTGTTCTGATTGATATTACACTCTCCGAAGGCAAAACAGGTTTGGAACTGGCGCATTTCATCAATGAAAATATTTCGATTCCATTTATCTTCACAACGGCTTTGACAGATCCTGATACGCTGGAAAAAGTGACAAATCTGAAACCTTGTGCCTATCTCTCAAAACCTGTTGAAAGTGTGAATCTGATCACGGCAATCAACCTTGCATTGGCCAATCATGATAACATTTTCAAGATAGAGATCGGGAAGCAGACTTATTATTTCCAGTCTAAGGATTTTCTTTATGCGGAAGCTGACCACATCTATGTTGAATTGTTTTTGAAATCGGGCAAACATCAGCTTCTAAGAACTACGATGTCCCATCTGGAAGAGGTTTTTCCTGCAAAATATTTTAGAAGAATCAATAGAAGTGTTGCCATCAATCCTTTCCATATTTCCAAAATCGTGAATGATAAACTTTACATTGATGACAAGGTTTTCAAGATTTCCAAGAATTTCTGATCTACTTTCAGAACAAAAAATTAGCGTTTCAGAACAAATTTTATTCTAAGCTTTCCTGTCTTCATAATTTTATTGAGTGAATGATGAATCGTTTGTCAGTCATTATCAATCTATTAAAATGAAATTATGAAAGTACTTTTATCTTTATTCGGTTTTTTGTTTATTTCGGGATTAGTCAATGCACAGCAATATCAGACCATTACTATTCAAAGTGGGTTCAATGCGGATGTTATTGCAAACGGGATTGGTCCTGCGAGTAGCTCTACAAATAATAATGTGGATGGCGATGGCGCAAATGTCGGTTTTGCATTGGTGTCAAGAGATTATAAACTGGCGTCAACGAGCACCTTGTACAATTTTGGGTTGCCAGCCAATGGACTTATCAATTCTGTTGTTGGCTCAACGAATGGTTTGACCTATCAATTGCAATCATATAATACTAATAATGCTTTGCGTCTTGGTAGCAGTACCTCTGGCACATTTGTTTTTACTACACCAGTTCCTGCTGTTACACTTTTTATGTTGGCAACAAGTGGCAATGGAGATAGCTACGTGACTGTTGTAGTCAATTTTTCAGATAACACAACACAGATATTTAATAATGTTGCTATTCGTGATTGGTATAACTGGAGTGATTATGCCATTGGTGGAATTGGAAGAATTAATATTGCGAATAATAATCTGGAATCGGATATTTATAATAATCCAAGAATTTATCAGATTCCATTGCCTATAAGTTCGGGCAATCAATCAAAATCTATAAAAAGCATTACGATTACAAAAAGTGGTGGGACTGGTATTCCTAATGTTTTTGCATTTTCAGCCGATGTTTACAGCGCTTGCAAGCCAGCAACTAACATCACGGTTTCAACAACCACTACAACTGCCGCATTAAGTTGGACTGCTCCCTCAGATGCTCCGTCTGCAGGATATCAATATTATTACACAAGATCATCCGTTGCACCAACAGATGAAACGGCGCCTTCAGGAATTGTTGCTGCGGGGCAAACTTCGGTGTCGCTTAGTGATCTGGTTATGGGAGAGACTTATTACTTTTGGTTGAGATCCAATTGTGGTACAGGCAAAGGTTTGTGGATTAAGAAAGAATTCGCGACCACATTTACTTCTGCTCAGATTGTTCCGGATTCCAATGGTCGGGTTTATGTCAATCTCAATGCGAATGCTGGCAGTGGAACAGGGATTTCTTGGACGAATGCCGTAAAGCGTCTTGTTCCGGTGATTTCTGCAGCTAACACCAATAGTGATATCAAAGAAATTTGGGTGGCAAAAGGAACCTACTATCCATCCTTGACTTCCAATAGAGATGACTTCTTGTATGTTACACGTAATAATCTGAAAATTTACGGTGGATTTACAGGAACAGAAACTTCTCTGAATCAAAGAAATATTAAAGCTAATGAAACGATCCTAAGTGGAAATATTGGTAATCCAAATTCTGCAACGGATAACAGTTATCATATTATGATCATTGATGCTTATAATGGTCCTATAGATAACTCTACACATATTGATGGTTTCACTTTTCAGGATGGCAATGCCAGTGATGGAAGCCTTCTGAATAGCTATTTTCCGAGATATTCAGGAAGTGCTATTTTGATTTATCCCTCTGGTAATGACAATGCACCGTTGATCTCTGATAATGTCTTCAGAAATAATAGTCAGTTTCAGATTGGGGCATTATCCATTGATGGAAATACTGTGGGAACAAATGTTGCAAGAGTCGAAAATTGTGAATTTTATAATAATTACTCAAAATTTGCAGGAGGTGCCATTGGTGTTTATAACCATTTGGGGACACAGAATGTTGAGATCAAAGATTGTCTCTTCGAAGGTAATCTGGTTGACAATGAATCACAAGGAGGCTCTGCCGGCGGGGCTGGAGCTGCAATATATATTATTAATGGAAGTAATGTCACCATAAACAGAAGCAAATTTGTTAATAATAGAATAGGAAATTATACGCAATATGTAGGAACTTACAAAGGAACAGCGATTGCAGCAACGCTAGATTCAGAGGTGACTTTGGTCAACAGTTTGATCTATTCGGATGAGACCTATGTTCCATTGTTCAATAATGGTTCTACTTTCAATATTATCAATTCCACGGTTTATAATCCCGATGGAGGTACAATTTTAACAACGGTCGCTCCTATTCTCAATTCAATCCAGAACTCTATCTTTTGGATGGGTGGCAATTCGGTGAATGTGGTAGATGGTTCCGGAACAACTGTGACAGCTAATAATTCTATTATATTTCCAAAATACAATGTGACGCTTAATGGTTCAAATAATTATACAAGTGACCCATTGTTTAACAATTTTGTTGCGAGAGATTTTTCATTAAAATCTACAAGTAATGGAATTAATCAAGGAAACAATTCTTTTTATGATAGTTCAAAATATGGTAATAATGACCTCGGAAATAATAGTAGAATACAGGAAACAACTATTGATATTGGTGCTTTTGAGAAACAGTCAACTTTGTCATCTTCGGATATTGGTCAGAACAGGAATATAAAACTTTATCCAAATCCTGTCAAAGATGTATTGAATCTGGATTCTGAATCTAAAATTATAAAAGTGATTATTTCTGATTATTCCGGAAGGAAAATATTAGAGAAACCTATGGGTGGAGAATCTAAAATTGATGTAAAATCTTTGAATAGAGGTATATATATCATTCAAATCAGTACGGAAAAAGAAACAAAAACATTATTAAAGTTCATCAAAGACTAATTCTCTTTTTCAGATCAAGTAAAGCCTGCTATTTTGCAGGTTTTTTTATTTTTAAAAAATGAATCCCTATTTTTGGAAAAAATAAATAATGTCCAGCTTCATAGATTTCGGAATTGCCCAAAAACAATACCACGGAATGAACAGAATCACTCAGCTTTTCAACATCAAATATCCGATTATCCAAGGCGGAATGATCTGGCATTCCGGATGGCGATTGGCTTCTGCTGTTTCCAATAATGGGGGATTGGGTTTGATTGGATCTGCAAGTATGTATCCAGATATCCTTAGAGAAAATATTCAGAAATGTAAAGCGGCGACCGACAAACCTTTCGGAGTTAATATCGCTTTGCTTTATCCAAATATTGAAGAGATTATTAATATTATAATAGAAGAGGGTGTTAAAATCGTTTTCACTTCAGCAGGAAATCCCAAAACCTACACAGAAATTTTGAAGAAAGAAGGCATCAAAGTTGCCCACGTAGTTGCAAGTGCTAAGTTTGCAGTAAAATGTCAGGATGCAGGTGTGGATGCCGTTGTAGCAGAAGGTTTTGAAGCGGGCGGACATAATGGGAGAGAAGAGACGACGACACTTTGCCTGATCCCGAATGTGAAAAAAAACATTGATATTCCATTAATTGCAGCAGGTGGAATTGGACTTGGAAGCCAGATGAAAGCAGCGATGATTCTCGGTGCAGATGGCGTTCAAATAGGTTCTCGTTTTGCAGCGACAGTTGAAGCAAGTTCGCACGATAATTTCAAAAACAAAATCGTCGAACTGAAAGAAGGTGACACCCAACTGACTCTAAAGGAATTGGCACCAGTCCGATTAATCAAAAATAAATTTTACAATGATCTGGAAAATCTATACGAATCTGGCAGAAATGTTGAAGCCCTGAAAGAAACACTCGGGAGAGCCCGCGCAAAACTCGGAATGTTTGAAGGCGATCTTACGGAAGGCGAACTGGAAATAGGACAGGTTTCCGCTTTGATAGACGAGATTCTTCCGGTAGAAAAAGTCTTTGAAAACTTAATCAAAGAATTCAACGAAGCGAAAGTGGAGCTCACATTGTGAGAAGTAACAAGATAATAGGCAAAAGAATCAAATATAACGGGCTTCGAGAGCCTCAGCCTGACAATGCTTTCAAAGTTTAAAAAGACTTCGAGAGCTTAATGTATTAATGGCTAAACTCTCAAACTATAGAACTCTCAAACACTCCAACTCAAAATGTTTTCCAAGCAAGAAGCGCAACAACTAAAGACAGAATTCTGGACGGCTTTCGGAAAGGCTTTTCCAAGGAAATGGCTGTTATACGATACCAAAATCAAAGACTTTTCTTTCAAGTTTTCTGCAGACAATAAGAAAGCTGAGGTCTCTCTGGATATAGAAATGAAAGATGAGCTGTTCCGAAATGCTTATTTTGAGAAGTTTCAGTCGTTGGAAGATTTGCTAAGAGATGAGATCGGAGAATTTTTTATGGATGAATTTCATACTTTGGAAAACGGAAAAGTCATCAGCAGGATTTGGGTTGAAAAGCACGGAATCAGTATTTTTAATAAGCAAACCTGGCCGGATACTTTCGAATTCTTCGTTGAAAAAATGAATGCTTTTGAAATGTTCTTTTATGAATATGAGGATTTCATTAAATCAGTTTAAAAAGAATAAAGTGAAAAAGAATCAATATAAAAATGAAATCGAAAATTCACGAATACAATAAAGAAAATAAAAAATATGAGTAAAAAAATAACAATAAAAGCCAACGACTTCTTCGAATTACTAAAGCTGAAAGGCGAATCGATGTGGGATATTTTCGCACAATTAATCGACGGAGAAGAAAAGGAAATCACATTCGTAGATGATAAGGCTGAATATCTTTTCCATTACGTTCTGCCAACAACTGTCGAAAAAATGAAAGAAGATCAAATACTTTTCTCAAAAGAATATGCCGACAAATTATCTGGAATTAATTAAAATTCTTCCTTAAAAATTGGAGGAAATTTTATTTAGCCAAACTTTTCTTCCATTCGATATAGCCAATAATCGCCATAGCCGTGAAAACAATATATTGGATCGCCGTGATTCCCAGACCTTTATAGATCATCATCGGGATACAGATAAAATCCGCAACGATCCAGAAGATCCAGTTCTCGATATTTCGTTTCGCCATAAAGTACATTCCGACCAAAAACAGGGAAGTCGTAACAATATCAGTATAATTCGCCCAGTCAAGATGATAAAGTCCCAGTTTCACACCATTCATAGAAAACTGATTATCGATATAAGGTTTCAAATAATAAACCGCTCCAACGAAAATCAAACTCCCAATAAATAACAATCCACCTATTTCCCAATCTTTCTTACTGGCTTTCCTAACATCCACGTGGATATGATCTTTAGAGTTTTTCGCCCAGAGAATCCAGCCATAAACACTCATCACCGTGTAATAAACATTGATGAGCATATCGCCCAGCAATCCGAAAACATACATGATATAAATAAAAAGTACGGTCGAAATAATACCGGTAGGGTAGACCCAGATATTTTGTCTGATGGAAAAATAAACGCTTAACAAGCCAAAGAAAACAGCAACCGATTCAAAAATAATAAGATAAGTCTCATAAGATTCGTATTGTGCAGCGAGAGTTTGTAAAAAATCCATTTCCAAAGATAATTATTAAGCTTCAAAAAAATATCTCTAAATCAAGAATTAATATGAATATGTAAAATAAATTAGTTAAAAAATGTTAAGGATGATATTTTTTTAATATTTTCGTAATTCAAAACAAACAAACAAAGGAAACAGCCCTTTTCATATTGGGGGAAAAATCTAAAAAATCAAAAATTATGTCAAAAATTTGGACAAAAAAACCAATGAGCGCTTTCGAAGACGACATGAAAAGCAGCCAGCTAAAAAGGGTTCTTGGTAAATGGAGTCTTACAGCCATCGGAATCGGGGCTATCATTGGAGGTGGTATTTTCGTATTAACGGGAACTGGAGCTTATTATCATGCAGGACCGGCATTGGCACTTTCTTTTGTGATTGCAGGGATTGCTTGTGTATTTGCAGCACTCTGTTATTCTGAGTTCGCATCAATACTTCCGGTAGAAGGGTCGGCTTATGCCTATGCTTACGGAACAGTAGGCGAGATTTTTGCCTGGATCATTGGTTGGGGACTTATCCTGGAATATGCGATGGGATCTATGACGGTCGCCGTTTCCTGGTCTGGTTATTTTAATAAATTACTGAAGATGTTTGGTCTTCATCTTCCCGATTATCTTACTTCCGATCCCGCAAGTTACACAGGCGAAGGATTTTCTATGAATCTGCCGGCGTTCTGTATCGTTTTAATCGTGATTTCTATCCTTATCAAAGGAACAAAAGAAGCTGCAAAAGCCAACAATATGATTGTGATCATGAAGGTTTCTGCGGTTCTTTTCGTGATTATTGCAGGTGTTTTCTTTATAGATACAGCCAACTGGCATCCCTTTATCCCGGCCCCTGAGATGGTAAAAGAAGGCGATACATTAAAAGAAGCTTACGGTTTCCAGGGAATTGTTTCCGGAGCTGCGGCAATTTTCTTTGCTTACGTCGGTTTTGATGCCGTTTCTACGCAGGCAGGTGAGGCAATCAATCCTAAGAAAGATGTTCCTTTTGCGATCATCACATCGCTGTTGGTTTGTACCGTTCTTTATATTTTGGTATCATTGGTTTTGACCGGGATGATGCACTATACAGATTTCAATCCTCAAGGTAAATTCCCGGACGCGATCAAAGCACCGGTTGCTTATGCATTCGAGATTGCTGGACAAGGCTGGGCAGGTTATATCATCACGATTGCGGCAACTGTAGGTCTGGTTTCCGTATTGATGGTAATGATTATGGGACAGTCAAGAATTTTCCTAGGAATGTCAAAAGACGGTTTGATCCCGAAGTTATTCAGCGATATCCACCCGATCAGAAAAACACCGGCGAAAAGCTTGATGATCTTAGGCGTTTTAATCGCAACGGTTGCGGCATTTACACCAATCAGCAAGTTGGCAGATATGACAAGTTTCGGGACCTTATTTGCTTTCACAATGGTTTGTGTAGCCGTTTGGATCCTTCGAAAAAAAGAACCTAATCTACCTAGAAACTTCAAAGTTCCAGCATTGCCTGTTATTGCAACTTTAGGGATTTTGATCAATGTTTATCTGATTTGGAATCTTAGCCACGATGCCAAATTATTATCCACAGGATGGCTTGTTTTCGGAGTTATTATTTACTTTACATATAGTTTAAGAAATAGCAAACTTCACAAGACCGGTTATGGCGAAACGTTCAAAGCAGAACAAAAACCTCTGCAGGATGTAGATCTCGACATCGACAACAAAGATTAATAATATAAATTCCGCCTCGTGCGGAATTTTTTTTTGGAGCTGTTTCCCGCTATCCGCTATATCTTTTTTGTCATTGCGAACAGCGCTAAGTAATTCCGTTGAACTTTACAACAATCGCAATGACAAAAAAGGATGCCACTACTATCGGGGCTAGGGGTTTTCGGTGTAAAACAAGTTTTTGTCAAATTGAAGTTTCTCCAAAGCTAAAAGTTTCTAACCTCCCAGGTTTCAAAAACCTCGAAGGTTTAATAAAATTCTCGAAGTTTTTAATAAATTTATAAAATGAAAAAACTCAGCTTCCTTTTCCTGTTGATTTCAACATTTTTTTATTCTCAGAAATTCACCATTGATACATTACTGACCGATAAGATCAGCATCCGAGCCATTCAGCTTTGGGATGGAAAAGTCTGGTATTCGGGAACAGATTCCAAATTTGGTTTTGTCAATTTAAAAGATAAATCTGACAAGAAACAAATTATTATTTCAGACAAAAAATTACAGTTCAGAACTTTAGCACAAAACAAGAAGAATTTTTATGCAATTAGCATAGAAAGCCCAGCTTACTTTTTTGAAATTGATAAAAGTACATTAAAGTCTAAAATAATTTATTCAGATACTATTAAAACTGCTTTTTATGATGCTTTACATTTTGTAAATGAAGATTTGGCTTTTGCGTTCAGTGATCCAGCTAAAGATTTACATATAAAATTATTAACTCTTTCTCCGACAAAAAAAATTTATAAATTTTATAATATGAGTTCTGCAAATAGGATTTTAAAAATGAATGAAGGAGAAGCCGCATTTGCAGCAAGCAATTCCAATTTAGCATCTTTTGATAACTATCTTTGGTTAGGAACAGGAGGAGGTTCTTCAAGAATTTTTAGATTTGATTTAAAATCTCAGGAAACAGAAATATTTGAGACCAATTTCATCCAAGATTCAGAAGCCCAAGGCATCTATTCCATCGATTTTTATGATAAAAATTTCGGAATAGCAGTTGGCGGAGATTACACCAAACAAGCAGACAATATCAACAATATCGCAACGACCAACGACGGTGGAAAAACTTGGCAAATCCAGGCCAGCGGAAAAAATGCCGGCTATATGACCTGCGTGAAATTCCGTCCAAAAACCAAAGGAAAAGAGATTGTTGCAGTTGGAGACAAGCATATTAGTTTTTCATCCGATTTCGGCAAAACCTGGACAAAAATCTCAGATGAGAAGAATCTCTACGCCTGTGAATGGGCAGACAAAAACACATTGATCTTAGCCGGAAAAGATAAGATTATTAGATTAACATTTCTTTAGATCAAGTTTGTAACCAAAATACACATCATTGCACTTAAATCTTTGATGAGTTTTACGCCTTTGTGAAACTTAAATATTTTCAATAATTTCAAAAAAACTTTGTGGACTCTGCGTTCAAAATACTGCATTAAAATGAGAATCCATACTTTTGCACGGAATTATAAAAATCAAAGTTTGAAGAATACGGTTATTTTTGATATGGACGGCGTGATTGTGGATACGGAACCGCTTCATAAGAAAGCTTATTACCAGCATTTCGGAGAATTGAATATTGATGTAGATTCAGAATTATTCTCAAAATTCACTGGAAAATCTACCCGAAATGTCTATCAGATGATCAAAGATATTTTTGGAATCGAAACTGCTACAGAAGAATTAATCCAGAGAAAAAGAACTATTTTTTATGATCTTTTCGATACGGATCCGGCTCTTAAATTATTGGACGGCGTAGAAGCTTTGATTAAGAGTCTTTACTCTCAGAATTTCCAATTGATATTAGCGTCGTCTGCTGCAAAAACCACAATCGACAGGGTATTCAGACGTTTCAATTTATTTCCTTTTTTCTCTCATCTCGTCAGTGGCGAAGATTTCCCGGAATCAAAGCCACATCCGGCCATTTTCATAGAAGCTCAGAGACTTTCCGGAAATGACAAATCCAATTGTATCGTGATAGAAGACAGCACAAACGGAATTTTGGCCGCAAATGGAGCTGAAATATTCTGTGTGGGTTATAAGAGTGCCAACAGCAAAAATCAAAATTATGAGTTAGCAGATTTGGTAATTCATCATTTTGACGAGCTGGATGTAGAGAAGCTGAAAGTCCTTTAAGAAATCCTTTTTTTATTGGAAGATTCCACCCATTCGTCTTTACCACAGACTTTACAATGGCTCTTTTCCTTAAGTTCAAATTCCTGCGTATAACCGCAAAACGTACACGAATAATGGGACTTTTTAGTAAATGATTTAACCGCTTTATCCAAAGAATCGGGCATTATTGGCAGACCATATTTGATATCATTATCTTCAAAATAAAAAACGCTGATCTCTCCCGAGATTTCCTCAATTGCTTTTTCTATTTGACCAAGATGAGAAACGCCTTTAAGCCTTAATTCAGAGAAAAATTCATCTTCGCCAAGTGCTTCTTTTTTGAAATCTTCTATGCAGAAAATCCCTTCATTAATCAAACAAATTGGTTTTCCTTCTACCAGTTTTTCAAATTTTTTACTTTTGCTGATGATATAAGTAATAATGCTGTAAAGGCTGATGATCATTGTAAAAACGACCAAAGCCGGCATAATTCCAACATCTTTGTAAAACATAGGATCGCCTGCTGCAGAACCAAGTCCGATAATCACAACCAGCTCAAAAACTGATAATTGCTTGACGCCTCGCTTACCCAAAAGGCGAAGTCCGAAAATGATAATGAAGAACATGATTCCTGTTCTTAAAATCGTTTCCAGAAGAAAACTCCATTCTTCGGAGCCGAGTAAAAGTTGTTTTAAGTCGAATGAATTGCTGGTGAGAAGCATAGTTTTTTTAGGAGATATGTCAAAAAATACGCCAGAGGGAATTGATATATTTTATTTGGAAAACGATAAAATATCAGAAAGAATATTTATTCCCCAAAAAACGCCATAGAACTCCCAATCCAGATTGCATCTTTCTTGTTGAAATCTACGTTTACCATCGCAGCTTTTGTCATTCTTACAAGATTAACAAGAAGCTCAGGATCTTCTTCTTCAGGATCCCAAGCAAAAAGTAAACGGATCTCTGCTTTGGAGAATTCGCCGTTGATGTCTTCAAAAAGTGGTGCATAAGTTACTTTTCTTTGAAGTATGTAATTTTCTTTATCTTCAATTTTATTAATGATTTCCTGAGTCGGATTTAGGTTGACACCACTTCCTGCAAAAGAGAAAAGCGGTTTCAAAACAAAGTTTTCTAAAGCTTCGTTTTCAGGAAAATCGGATAGGAAATAACTTTTCGGAACAAACGCGTGTTTCAGTTTTGGAAGAATATATTTTGAGATTTTGAAAAACCAATTAGGATGCGTAATCCATTCCACATCCACGTCTTCACGGAAATCAAACTCTGTTTCCAAACCCTCGATTTTGTCCAACTCATCAAAGATTACCCGGTTGTAAATTCTGTTAATAGGAATTAATTTTCCACCTTTTTCATAGAATAATTTCTTTCCGTCTTTTTTAACTTTCGTCAGACAAACCGTTTTGATTCCCAGTAATTGCTCGGTTAACACAAAATCAACCGCCGTTTTTTGTTTTTCGGGATAGATTTCAAGTAAAATTACATTTTCAGGATTTTCGTTTCCAACAATTACAGTTTTCAGTTTTTTAACAAATTCTTCTTGTGAAAGCGATTTTTTCAGATCATTCAGAAAAGGATAAACTTCTGTGATTACTTCCTCAAAAAATCTTTGAAATCCGAACAAACTTGGGAAAGCCTGCAATTCTATCAATTGCGGAATGATTTCACCATTTCCATCCTGACAAATCCCAAAATCGATGGCAATAAAATGTGGCTTTTTGTTGTCATTCGGAACATTGCAATTTATAGGAATGGCTTTGCTGAGTTCTTCATCAGACATATTTTTAATCTGCGAAATAATGGACTTCGAAGCATCATCCAGCTTATTCCAAAAATCATTGGTTAGAAAAATGGGACTTTCGGAAAGACGAAACGCGGCTTCCTGACCGCATTTCTTTATGATTAGCTCATTTGTTTTCTGATATTTTTCCTGAGAAAATTCTTCGTTAAATTGAGTTCTGTATTTTGGGATCATAGTTTAAATTTTAAATTATCTCAAAAGCGCAATTTTTTTTATTGGTAATGTTTAAAGTCGCAAAATTTCAGAGTTTTGCTTTGCGACTTCTTTATTGTGATTTTTAAGAAATTATTTAGCAACTTTGTGTTAAAATCTAACTGTAAGCCAAATTATTAGTGATCTGCTCAGAAGCGAATTTCAAAAATCTTGGAACAATTTGCGCTTGAGTCAGAACGATTTTATCATCATCATTCATTCTGTCGATGGTTTCCAGATATTTTTCCATTCCGAAGGTGTCAATCATCGCCGTTTTATTTTTTTCGTCTTCCAGATTTTTTATAAATCCTTGCGGATCTGCTTCCGGGTGAAATTGCGTACCAAATATCTCATCAGAAAAACGAACTGCCATCAGTGCTCTTTCAAGGTGAATTGTTGGTCGGTATTTTTCCAAAGCCACAACCTTCATTCCCAGTTCATCGATTTTTTCCTGATTTGGTTCGATGCATTGATATCCTCGTGAATCCACAGCGTAGAAAGGATCCGGAAGATTTTTGAACAGGAATTCTTTTTCTCCATCTTCGGATTTATGGATTGGCATTACTCCAAAAGAATAAGATTTTCTTTTGCAAACATTCGCGATTCCAAAATGGATCACTGCCAATTGGAAGGAATGGCAAATTAAAAATGCGTATTTTTTTTGTTCATTTTTCTTATTGTGATCCCAAATTTGGTCTAAGAAATCTGCGTATTTATTTTCCCATTCGTAGCCTTCACGATGTGGATTTCCTGGGCCGCCAGATGATAAAAATATATCAAAATCGGCGATATTTGGTATTTCGTTTTTATAACGAACGTCAAAAATTTCTACTGAAACATTGTCATCAGACTGTTCCTGAAAAGCTTTAGATAATTCTTTGATATTACGCATCCCTTGATTTGGATGGTTATTATTCATATCCAAAAGCGCAATTTTTACATCATTTTTACTCATATTCATAAAATTTATACAAAATTAAGAATTTTAAATTTGAGGCAGTTTTTGTTGTGTAATTATTTGATTATTAAATCAATAGAAATTATCATTTAACATCTTTATAAAAGCCCTTTCTCAGTTTCATAGATCATATAGTCTACGACTTTTTTCAGGTCACCGCCACTTTCATTAAAGACTTTCAGCTGACGATCTGCGCCGGTGCCTATTTTGCAGATTTCTCTCGCATATTCCACTTCTTTTCTGCACCCTAATTCATCCACAACATCATCAATGAAAGCCAATAATTCTTCCAAAAGGTCACGGTACGGAACGCTTGCTTCTTTCCCGAAATCAATCAGGTGTGCATCGATTCCATCTTTGGAAGCGCGCCATTTATTTTCGGTTAAAAGTAATCTTCTGTAACTTCTGTAACTTGTATTTTGCTGGTGCATTTTGTAGATTTTCGCCACCAAAGACTGCATTATTGCTGCCAAACAAACGGTCTCATCAATCGTCATCGGCATATCACAAATTCTGAATTCAATAGTCGGGTAGAATGGGTGAACTCTCAAATCCCACCATATTTTCTTAGCATTGTCAATCGTTCCGGTTTTTACCATCAAGTTGACGTACGCATCAAATTCTGCAACACTCCCAAAATAACTCGGCAATCCCGTTCTTGGAAATTTAGCAAAAACTTCCTGCCTGTAAGATTTAAAACCTGTTAATCTCCCAACCCAAAACGGCGAATTGGTGGACAGAGCATAAACGTGTGGCAAAAAATATCGCATCACATTTTGAATTCTAATGCCTTCTTCACGGTCAGGAATGCCGATGTGAACGTGCAATCCGAAAATCAGATTGGACCTTGCAACATCGCCCATATCACTCACGATTTTGTCATAACGCGCATCTTTTGTGATGACATTGTCTTTCCAGTGAGAAAATGGATGTGTTCCGCCACCGGAAACCCGCAAACCTTGGTCGTGAGCGGTTTTCACAAGATGTCTTCTGAGGTCTGTCAGCTCTTGTCTTGCCTGTTGGATATTTTCACAAATTCCGGTTTCCATTTCGACTACAGATTCGTGCATCTCGTGCTTTAAGTTTTCGCTGAGAACGGCTTTTCCTCCTTCGATTATCTTTGAAACGTGCGAGACAAGATCCCGCGTTTCGGCATCTATAATTTGATATTCTTCTTCTACACCTATCGTAAATCTGTGCATATTATTTGTGTTTGAAAAGTTAAAGTTAGTTAGTAGTTGTTTTATTCATAAAGTCTTCGACTCCGCTCAGACTGACAGCTTTATAGTCAAACGTTCAGTGTTTTTAGCGTTGTCACACTGAGCGGAGTCGAAGTGTTTTTTGAATAATAATATTAAAGTTTATTGGTCACAAATTTCCCCCAGTTGATATTCACTTTTCCCGGTTTGTAATCTTTTGCTTTTTCGATGGCGAGTTTTGCAGCGTGTTCCACAATCCACTCGAAGTTTTCTTCCCCCACTGAGTTTCTGTCCGCATCAGGCGCGGGATTACAGAAATCGATGGCATAAGGAATGCCGTCTCTCACAGCAAATTCCACCGTGTTGAAATCATAGCCCAAAGCTTCATTCATTTTCAACGTGTAATCTGTGATGGTTTTTAGTAAAGCTTCAAGTTCTTTACCTTCGGTTTGATGCGTGGTTGCGTATCTCAGATGATGCGGATTTCTCGGTTCGTAAGGCATAATGTGAACGTACTTTCTGCCCAAGCAATAAACGCGGTAGTAATCCTCGAAAATGATTTCTTCCTGCACCATCATTACCAATTGCTCTGTCTCTGCGTGCTTTGCCCACATATCTTCCGGACTTTCTACTCTGTAAACATTTCTCCAGCCGCCGCCGTCGTGTGGTTTCATGTAAGCAGGAAATCCTACGTAATTGAAAATATAATCCCAATCGTGAGGGAATTTCAGATTTCTGAATGAAGTTTCGGAAGTGTTGGTTGGTCTTTCGTAAGAAGGAAGCAACACGGTTTTCGGCAATGGAATTCCGATTTTCATCATCAAAGCATTATTGAAAAATTTCTCATCTGCGCTCCACCAAAATGGATTGTTGATAACGTAAGTTCCGCTGACTGCCGCATTTTTAAGATAAGCTCTGTAGAACGGAACGTCTTGCGAAATTCTGTCAATAATCACAGCATAACCGTAATCTGCGCCTTGTTCCAGTTTATCGATTTGAACTGGCTCCGCAATATATTCGCCTTTACCAAGCTCATTGACTTTGTCGATAAATGCCCACGGAAAAGTATCTTCCATTCCGAATAAAATTCCAATTTTTTTTGCCATAATTTTTGTTTTTTGATTGTCAGAAATCCGGTGTTGGAAGTCTGAAGTTATTTTGATTTATTATTATTATTATTTTAAATTTAATTTTAGCTTTAGAATTACCCGAAAAATCGTCCAATGAATTTTGGGAAAACCATTCTCCAAAGCACCCAGTCGTGGTCTATCCATTTCTGTTCGTCATACCAATGGTTGATTCCTTTTGAAGTCAGAATTCCTGCCATTCTTCTGGTCGGTTCCAGACAGATATCACGGTCGGAAGTGCTGAGAACGATGTGCATATGTTTGTATTTCCACGCTTCGTCATTTTTCACAAATTCGTCAGGACAATTGAAATAAACCAATTCATCCTGAATCCCGTCCATAAAATTTCTTATAGAAAAAGCCCCTGAAAGACAGAAAAGATGCGATACCAAATCCGGATATCTGAAAGCAAAATTAGCTGCGTGATAACCGCCGAAACTTGCGCCTGCAACCACAACACGATGCGTATTATGCGTTCTTTGGATATAGGGAATGAACTCCTGAACCAAAAACTGAACGTACAATTCGTAGTTTCTGATTCTGTCGTGAGCTGAAATGTTTTTATTGTAAAAACTCAGATTATCAATGGTTTCGAGGTTGAAAAGTTTCAATTTTCCGTTGTCTGTGAACCAGGAAATACTTCCATTTAAATGGAAATCTGCATTCTGCGTATATGAACCCTGCGAAGTCGGAAACATAATGACAGGAAGCCCGAAATGTCCGGTAACTTCCACCTTGATGCTCTTTCCAAGGATGTGTGAGTAATAATCTGTATGTGTAATTTGAGGCATATTTTTTAGTTGTCAGTTAATCATTTATCATTAATTATTAGCTTGTTGGTTTGTCTTTCGGAGGCAGAATATTTAAGATTCTTTCCGTAACAATTGTTGCAGCTTCATCAAGTCTTTCCTGAACTTTTTCTTCGGTTGTAGCTTTATAAACAATTCCGATGTGATAATCGATTGGTAAGAATTTTTCGACATCCTCGTTCTGAAGGTCAGTCGTATCAGAATGTTTTTCTTTAGCAAGAGCGACAATTAATCCAGCAAATAATTTCTGAGTTTCTTCAACCGTATATTTTTCTCCGTCTAATAATGCATTTTCAAGCTTTGCCCATTCTCGCCAGATATTAACGCCGGTCGCTGCTTCTACCATATCGGGAATGTGTGCACCACCAACTCTCGACGAAGTTTCCAGAAAGTAATATTGCCCGTCGATTCCTCGGATATATTCGCTGTGAGTTGCCCCGTTTTGAATTCCGAATTTGTCCAGAACTTCTTTATTAATTTTCTCCAGACCAATTGCTTCTTCAGAATCTTTTGCTAAAGTTTTTGTTCGGAAAACGCCGCCTTCGTGAGACACTTTCATTGGTGGGGAAAGGTATTTTGAAAAGCATGAAAACACGATTTCTTTATTATAAACCAGGCAATCCACGTGATAAACATCGCCGGGTTTGAAAGATTCTAATAAAAATTTATATCGTTCGTCACCAAGATTTTCTACCGCCGGCCAAAGTTCTTCGGCTGAATTTATTTTTTTAATTCCGCTGGCTGAAGCTTCGGAACGTGGTTTTAAAACCCAAGGTCCGGGAACATCCTGCGTGAATTTGTGAAGCTTTGCATCATTGAAAATGGAAGAAAATTCAGGAACAGAAATTCCATTATCTTTTGCCTGCTGACGCATTGCCAGCTTGTCACGAAAATAACGATGCGTGGTTTGCCCCATCCCAGGAATACGGTAAGTTTCCCGAATCATCGCCGCTTTTTCTACATCAAAATCATCCAATGCAATCACGGCATCTATCTGGTGATTTTTCATTAGATAAGCAAAACCCTGAACAAGATGGTCGAGATTCCAGACGGAAGGTTCAAGCTCCGGCATATAATAAACTTCGTCTATCGCGTGCCAAGGCCAGGGTTTTTCTTTCAGGTTTTCGGAGGTGATGAGAATGACTTTGTTTCCGAGCTTTTTACACTCGTCCATAAAGTCGTAACCTTTGTAGTAACAGGAGATGCAGACAATCGTTTTTTCCATATTCATTTTCAATTTTGTATCTGTAAAAAGTAAAATGTATAAAGATTTACTTCTTTAATTTATCTTAATAATTTTCAATAAAATCCAATAACAACTGAACGCCATAACCAGTCGCAGCTTTGTCTTTCGCATAACCAACATTCCCGAAAGCAACACCGGCTATATCCAAATGTGCCCAATTCTGGTGATCTTCTATAAACTGTTCCAAGAATTTTGCCGCGATGATACAATCACCAAAAGGTTTCATCGAAATGTTCTTTAAATCAGCAACATCCGAAGTGAAATCGTCTTTCCAAACATCCCAAAGTGGTAAGTTCCAAATGCGTTGATTCGTTTTATCTGCAGATCTCTCCAATGATTTTTTCAAATCATTATTGTTAGAAAAATAGGCTCCACAAGTATAACCGAACATTCTGACTGAGCTTCCGGTTAATGTCGCCAAATCAATCAAAACATCAGTTGCATAATTCTTTGACAAGTACGAAAGTCCATCTGCAAGCGTCATTCTTCCTTCTGCATCGGTGTCCAGGACTTCAATTGTTTTACCGTTGTAAGCGGTAATCACATCACTTGGTAAATATGCTTTTTCCGAAACCGCATTGTCTGTAATCGGAAAAATAGCAATAATATTTACTGGCAATTTAAGTTCTGAGGCTGTAATCAAAGCACCAATCACTGCACTTGCACCTCCCATATCGCTTTTCATATAATGCAGATTGGCAGAAGGTTTTATAGAAATTCCGCCTGTGTCGAACAAGACGCATTTTCCTACTAAACCAATATTTTTTGCATTTTCTTTTCCACTTTTATATTCCAAAATCGTAAAAGCTGCTTCCTGCGAACTTCCCTGATTGACGGCAATAAATGCGCCCAGACCTTCTTTTATAGATTCTTCACGGTTCAGAACTTTATAATCTAAACTATATTTTTCCGCAGTTGATTTCAGAAATTCTGAGATTTGATCAACTTTTTTATAATTCGCAGGTTTATTCAGCCACTCCATGCCGGCAAATTGTCCGTTGCAAAGTGCTTCGGTTTTTAAGGCTAATTTTTTGGCTTCGTCCTCAGAAATATTTTCAAAGTTAAGTTCAAAATTCTCCTGCCAAAACGAATGCGATTTTTCAAAAGGGTAGAGGTAAGTTCCTAAAAAAAGGCCTTTTACAAACTCTTCGGTCAATTCCAATCCTAATTTTGAATGAACCGATGTCGGAACTGCCTGCAGGTTTTTTTTATAATCGTTCGCAAATTTGTTAGCGATAGCCTGAATTTCAAAACCTTTTGAATCTTTCCCGATTCCGATGAAAAAATTGATTTCATTAGAATCTGTTTTGATAAAAACCTCGCTTTTTTTACCGTTGAAGAAATGTTCCGTATTCGGATAATTCGATTTTTCATGTTCCCAGTCGTCTTCGCTGAACAGGAATATATTTTGAGTGGTTGTTTCTTTTTTATTGTAGATTTTAATCATAACTTTTATTAATAGAATTTCATCCTATTTTTTGCTAAATCATCCTTTTTAGGATTAATTTATTTTTAGTTTTTAATATCATTTTCCAATTCATTTTTGGACTTTACAGGACTTTCCAAGCTATCAATATATAGCCATTCTACCGCTCTTGGAAATTCCTGAGACCAGAAAAATTCCTGATGTGTTCCATTGTCGCTGATGTTGGTTCGCACTTCGAAATCATATAATTTCTGGGCATTTAATTTTTTCAGAGATTTCTCAAAAAGCTTTATTCTGCCCACCATTTTAGCACCTTCCTTTCGTCCGCCATACAAATAAACTTTGATTTTGTACGGATTGCTGAAACTGATCATTGGGAAATTATTATTCGGCTCTACCCAAAGTGACGGTGAAAAAATCAATAGTTTAGAATAGACTTCCGGATAGAGAAATCCCCCATAAATACTGATTAATGCACCCAAAGAACTTCCGCCGATTCCTGTATTTTCTCTATCTTTTTTTGTCCGGTAATTTTGATCGACCCAAGGTTTCAGCGTGTCTGTGATGAACCTTAGATATTTCTTGCCTTCTGCATTTTCGGTCACAGCATTATTGTCAAAAATATATTCTTTTATTCTGTCGTCATTCCCGTGTTCTACAGCGATTACGATTAATTCACCTCGACCGTATTCTGCCAGAAGCGCTAACTTTTTATCAATTTCCCAATTTCCGTAAGCCGAACCTTCATTAAAGAGATTCTGCGCATCCTGAAGATAAAGCACAGGATAAGTTTTATCAGAATCATAATAATCGAAAGGTAAAAGCGCCCAAATCTTCCTTGTTTTATCAAGCTGAGGAATGTAAAATTCTTCATCTATCAATTCTACTGTTGGGAAAAATTCTTTCTTGAAAGGTCCCCAATTCAGTCGCCATTTTTCAACGTGGTTTTGAATTTTACCAATCTCTTTTTTTACTTTTCTGTTAGGTGTAATGTTATCATATTCATCGATTTCTACATTTTCCCATCCGCCTTTTGTGAATTTGAATTCTATCTCATCATTCAGCCATTCATCTGGAATATTGATATAATAATTGCTGTCGTCCAATTTCTCCAGTTCAAATTTTGGTTCTTTTGGATTCCATTTGTTGAAATTTCCCGTTATAAATACCGCCCGGTCATCATTGTCTTCTGACTTCAGAAAAAACTCCATTCTTTTTAAATTCTCTTAATGAGTTATAAATTTATAAAATTATTTCTATTATTAAAGTAATGTTGAGTATTTTTCTTAAAAAAAAGAAGTTTATTATTGAATATTAATTTAAAATTAAAAATCCTTGAATTAATGAAAATTGAGGGTTTCGAAATAATATTAATGAAAAATAAAAAAGCCTTCGAAGAAAGTCTCCGAAAGCTTGAATTTTTATTGAAAAAAGTTAAAATTTTATTCTGATTTTACAACTTCGGTTCTTTCCGAAATCCCGTTGGCATTGAAAGCTTCAATTTGGAAATAGTAAGCATCTGTTCTGTCGGCTCCTGTGAAAAAATATTCATTTTTGCCGTAAACCATTATGCTGCCATACAATTTATCCGGAGATTTCCCCCAATAGATCACGTATCCATCGGCGTCGGAATTCTGTTGCCATTTGAACCAGATGCTTCTTCTTTCGCCATATTTTTTCGGGTCAGCGCGCAATGGAACGAAGTTTTGAACTTTCCCGGGTTTCGTTCCTGCGCCTTTTCCAAAAACACGGAAACCGCTTAACGCAAATTTTCCTGTCGGCATTTTCAGGTTTTCCATTTTCAGGAACCTTGCTTTTGCCGGCGTTTCCAGTTCTACATAATCGTGCGGAACATCGGTTTGATTTTTAGATTTATCGACAATCACTTTCCAGTTTTTGCCGTCATTAGAACCATAGATTCTGTACTGATGCATTTTGCCAAGCGTTTTTCCCATAAACTCAACATCCTGATCAGCATAATTAATCTGAATGGCGTTGATGGTGGAAACTTCTCCCAAATCAGTCTGAAACCATTCGCCTGAATTTCCTGTTTTCGCTGACCAATACGTTTTGATATCTTCATCAACTGCTAAATTCGGCTGGTAACCTCCTAAAGTTGAGGAAACCTGAACGGGTTTATTATAGTTCAACAACATCCAGTTGGTAAATAATCCTTTTGAAAAATCTTTCCCTTGGGCAAATTGAGGAAGCAGAGTTGGATAATCGCCGTAAGCTGTGTTGGTGTACATCACATCATCTTTATCAAATCCCGTTGGCCAGATTCCTAGACGTCTTTCAAAATTGTTTTTCGTTGAAATAAATATGGTTGAAATGTGCCACCAATTCCCGAAATTATCCTGAAAAGTGGCGCCGTGACCTGCTCCTCTGGCAAAACCTCCGGGTTTATAAGAAAACGGATTGTGCTGCTGATATTCGAAACCTTCCAATGGATTTTTGGAAACGTAAACCCCATCAGAATAACCGCTGAATTCCGTTGCCGGCGCGCCATATTGAAGGTAATACTTATCATTATGTTTTGTCATCCACGCACCTTCTACAAATGGCTGCAGGAAAACATTGTCATTATATTCTCCGAATCTTTCCCAGCCGTGATCTTCGGGTTTTAATCTGATAATCGGTTTTACGAAACCTTCGGATTGTAAAGTTTTGGTTTTAACTTCAGTTCCGAGAAGAGGCCATTCGTTACTTGAGCCCCAATATAAATACAGTTTATTTTTGTCTTCATCGTAATGGAATGCCGGATCCCATGCGCCAACTTTCAAAGTGTCAACTGCGATTTTCCAATCGTCTTTCGTAGGATTTGTGCTTTTCCAGATCGGGAAATCCTGCTCCCATGTTGAGCCGAAAACATATAAAGTGTCTTTCATTGCCCAAACTGCGGGAGCGTTCAAATCGTGGATATATTTTTTATCTCTGAGAAATTTTCTGTGTACAAAATTCCACTTCAGCATATCGTCAGAATACCAATAGCCTTCCTGATTTGTGGAAAATAGAAAAAGCTTTTTCTGAAAATTAACAATTACAGGATCTGCGGTTGCGCGGTGTTTACCTTGTTTGGAAAAAACCTCGAATGGCGTATAACCATAGTCAATATTGATCGGGTTGCAATAGGTTTTTTGCTGAGCAGAGATGGAACTTAAAAAAAGTATGAATGTTAATGTGAATATTACTTTTAATTTCATTTTTAATCTGATATTTTACTGTATTGCTCCAGAACATTATTTACGAATCTGAAAGTATCCTGTTTAATTTTCATATCATCTTCCTGATCTCGGTGAAAGAAAAGTACGTAATCTTTGTCATCAATTATGAGTTTTTTGCCAGCAGATTTGGCGTCATAGAATTTGTCCAGTTTGTAGATAAAATATTTGCCACTTTTCAAAGTAATGATAATTGGAAAATATTGTGAAGGTGCAATTCCGCTCCGGTTAAAATCATTGACAACATTGGCAAGATAATCTTCTTCTCCATCCTGGTTGAAATCGCCCTGGTCGATTGTCACGACCTCATTTTCACTTAGAAAATCTTCAAATTTGATGTCCTCAACGCCGTCTGGTCTGTAATATTTCATCTCATCATTGATGTTGAGCTTATTGGTAAAACTGTTTTTGCTGATGATGCCTTGCAGGGTTTTGAGATCCATATCACTTCTGACACAGGAAACCAGACAGATTGTAATTAATAAATAAGAGACAATTTTCATTAAGGAAAAGATTTATTCCAAATTAAATAAAAAAAGCCGAAATCCGGCTATGTTTGAATATTAAATATTTGGATCCCATTTTTTTTCTATTAATTCGATCAGGAAATCAGGACATTTCGCGATCTTGTTTGTTTTTGCATCCAGAAAAAAAAGAGTAGTGGACGCTTCCGTGATTTTTACATTTTCTTCATTATAAATTTCATAATCAAATTCAATTCTAACACCGGGGATTTTTTTGACATAGGTTCTAATTTCCAGAATCTGGTCATAAAGTGCTGGTTTCAAATACTTAATTTTATATTCTGAAACGGGAAGGAAAATTCCACGCTTTTCTATTTCATCATAAGACATCCCAAGGCTGCGGAAAAGTTCGACTCTTGCGACCTCAAAATATTCGGCATAGTTGCCGTAATAGACGTATTTCATAGGGTCGGTTTCGCCGTAACGCACTCGTATCGTGTTAGTTGTAGATATCATTTTAAGTCATTAATAATTCATACAAATATATTTTTTAATAATCAATAGCGAAAAAATTTTTTTATGAAAATTAATAATTAGATATTTGTTGTCTTCTTAAAAACTAAAATCTTACCGGTAACAGCAGCAGAAAAATGAATGAAAATTTAGTATTAATCTGGGATAGATGTCTCCAATTTATGCGGGACAATCTAAACGCAGCGGAGGACAATACAGACCTCAAAAAGTTAGAAAACTCTTTCGACTTGTTATTTGATAAAGTTCAGCCAATTTCTTTGGTGAACAATAATCTCACGTTGCTTGTTCCCAGTGATTTTTACAAAGAATATATCGAGGACAATTACCTGTCTTTACTGTCTGCTGCGCTTAAGAAAAATATCGGTAAAGGGGTAAAATTGTGGTATTCTGTGATGGAAAACAAACCATCCGGGAAAGAGAAACAAATTACGATGAACGTAAAAGGAATCTCTACACAACAGCCAAAAATACAAGAAGCAAGACCTGTTTTAAAAGATAATCATGTTAATCCATTTGTTGTTCCCGGGATCAAAAAAGTTAATATCGATTCCAATCTGAAAGCGGATCAGTCTTTTGATAACTTCATCGAGGGAGAAAGTAATAAGTTTGCTTCAACAGTTGCGAGATCGATTGCAAAGCGGCCTGGCTCGACAGCTTTTAACCCATTATTTGTTTATGGAGGCTATGGCGTTGGGAAAACGCACCTGGCGCAAGCTATTGGTTTGGAAGTAAAATCTTCCTATCCTGAGAAAGTGGTTTTATATCAGTCTTCGGAAAAATTCATTCAGGATTTTGTAAAAGCGGCCAAGTCTCAGAACAAAACAGATTTTCAGCATTATTATCAGATGATCGACGTTCTGATTATCGATGATATCCAGTTCCTTTCCGGGAAAGCTGCGACTCAGGATAGTTTCTTTCATATTTTTGATTACCTGCATCAGAATGGAAAACAAATTATCTTAACGTCTGATAAAGCGCCTGCCGACATTCTTGATACTCAGGAAAGAATTATTTCCCGTTTCAAATGGGGACTTTCTGCAGAAATCAAATCCCCGAATTTCGAAACCAGAAGAAAAATTATCGTTGATAAACTAAGTCGTGACGGCATCGAATTAACGGACGATATGCTGGATTATCTGGCTTCCGAAGTTAAGACAAACGGTGTGAGAGAACTGATTGGAGTTGTAAATGCGGTAATTGCTTACTCCACAGTCTATAAGTCTGATTTCAGCTTAGATCTGTTGAAAGATACGATCAACAAACTGGCGACAACTCAGAAGAAAACCATCAATATTCCTTATATTCAGGAGATTGTCTGCGACTATTTCGGTATTCAAAGAGAGCAATTGTTGTCTAAAACCAGAAAAAGAGAAATCGCCTTACCAAGGCAGTTGGCAATGTATTTTGCAAAAGAATATACCAATGCAACCTTCACAAAAATTGGTGAGGAAATGGGCGGAAAAGACCACTCAACAGTGATGTATGCTTGCGACACGATTCGCGATGTTTCGAAGATCGACAAGGAACTGAAAAAATACATTAAGGATCTGAAAGAAAAGATCGCTCAATAAAACTTAAAATGTCTGAAAATTATTCAGACATTTTTTTATAATATATTTGGATTTCTTCTTTCGTACAAGATTGTATCTCTCCAGATTCCATCCATTTTTGAGATCTTTTCCCGAAACCCAACTTTTCTGAAACCAAATTTTTCGTGTAGTTTCACACTTACCAGATTTTCCGGAAAAACGCTTGATTGTAATGTCCAGATTCCATTTTTTTCACTTTCATTAATCATATAATTCATTAATTCCGAAGCAAATCCAAATCCGCTAAACTCAGGATGAATATAAACGCTCACTTCTGCAACGCCGGAATAATTGCATCTTGAAGAAACAGGACTCAGAGCAATCCAGCCGGTAATTTTATTTTCTGTTTCTATTACAAATCTGGAATGTTTCAAATGGCTGTTGTCCCATTCTTCCCAAGTCGGCACAGTTCTATTAAACGTTGCATTTTTGGTTTCTATTCCTGCTTTGTAGATTTCTAAAACGTCTTTGCTATGAATAGTTTCCAAGTGTTTTATGATAGAATTTTCTTTCATTTTAAAGTTCTTCTGTTATAAATTTAAAACAAAATTCTTTTATCTCATTTCGTACTTCTCTAAATTCTTTTAAAATTTCCACTTCAGTCCCGGTTGTTTTTGCCGGATCCGGAAAATTGTAATGAAACTTTTTTGCATTGGTTGGGAAAAAAGGGCAGCGTTCTTTAGCGTTGTCACAAACGGTAATTACGAAGTCAAAATCAATGCTTTTGTATTCATCAATATGATTAGAAGTATGATTGGAGATGTCAATTCCATCTTCCAACATTGTAGCAATTGCTCTTGGGTTGACGCCATGCGTTTCTACACCTGCACTATAAATTTCGGCTTTCTCTCTTGCAAAATATCTCAGATATCCTTCTGCAATCTGACTTCTGCAACTATTTCCTGTACAAAGAACTAATATTTTCTTTTCCATAATTTAAACCAATAACCAAATGATATTGATGATGCAGAATTTGGGATCAAAACCAAAAATCAACTGCAAAACAATAACAGATGTTGTGATGATAATTGCTTTTTTATATTTTATGAATTTTTGTTTCACGTTAGCAGCATCCGGAATTAGGTTTGCAGGCAGACGATTGATTCACAGTCAACTCATTCAAATTTTTCTTTTGTTTTTCAGACGGGATTCCACAAGCTTCCTGAGCCAGACAAGCTGTCGTTTTATTAACCAATACAAAGTTTTTCCCATTGAATTCCAAATCGTATTTTCCGATAGTGTTACTTTGATATTCCACTTCAATTTCAGAATCTTCGATGCCTAATTTATTTTCGGACAGTTGGATGATGTTTAGAAGTTTTGTTGGTTTTAATCGATGTTCAAAATCATCAGCATCCCATAATTGGAAGTTGACTACTTTCTCATTTCTGATAACGCCGCCACAATCAATGAAGCTTTTTGTGATCATTCCAACTTCGGTTACATGGAAGTGTTCAGGGACGAATGTTCCATTCTCTAATTGAAATTCTACATTTTCTAAAGTCGGTAGGATTTGTTTAATTTCTGAAAGTTTCATATTATGATTTTTAAATTTGTTTTATTGCAATATTACGATTTATTAGTCCAAAAAAATGTCTAACAACATTTCTCTTTAGTTACGGAAATAACGTTTGAAAAATAATCCTTGAAACTTTCAAAAGTCGATTCATCAATGCAATAGCAGATCGATGTTCCCTCGATATTTCCTTTGATCAATCCTGCATTTTTTAGTTCTTTCAAATGTTGAGAAACTGTGGGCTGAGCAAGAGGCAATTCATTCACAATGTCGCCGCAGATGCATTCATTTACTTTCATCAGATACTCTATGATGGCGATTCTTGCAGGATGTCCCAATGCTTTTGCAATATTGGCAATTTGATTTTGACGGTCTGTGAAATGTTCTGTTTTTGTAGCTCCCATTCTTATAATTTAATATTGCAATATTACGATATTTATTTGATCAACAAAATATTTTTTGGAATTAATTTTAAAATTTAATAAATTGATCAAGCTTTTAAAATTAAAATAAAACAAAAATTCAATTATCATTCATTAGCAACGCAAATGACTTTATGAAATTATTCATTTATAATATAGATTATAAAAGTTATGATTTTATGAAACTTTCGTAATTTAGCTTGTTAAAGCACCGTAATTATCTGTTCAACAAATATTTAGCTAAAGTTATTTGCAACTATGAGATTAATTTTAATAGCAATCGTATCCATTCTTTCGTTTTCACAGTTAAAAGCCCAATCACCTACCGATGTGCTTCCTAAAACAGAAGTTGACAGTTTGATTTTCAACTATTCTAAGGTGCTGAAAGAAACATATTTTAATAAAACCCTGATCAAGGAAATTTCTTCCACACTACAAAAGAAATTAAAAGCAGGCGATTTTTACAACAAGACACAACTTACCGATAGACTTTCCTTGCTACTAAGAGAAATTACCAAAGACAACCATTTTTATATTGGCAAGACCGAACCGCAAAGTGTGACAAATATAGAAGAACCGGCTGCTCCAGAAACCGAGTTTAAGAACGGCGGAATTATAGAAACAAAGATTATTAATCAGAAAATCGGTTATATAAAATGGACTAATTTTATAGCAGACGATGAGGCATTCGAGAAAACTGTAGCCGCTTTGCAATTTGTAAAGGGAAGCAAATATTTAATTTTTGATTTGTCAGAATGTCCAGGCGGAGATGGAAGAATAGGAAGCTTTATAAACAGTCATCTTTTTGAAGAAAACGATTACCAAAATTTATTACAAAAAAAGTGTGCAGGCGAAACCGAATGGCATCAAAGCGAAGTGCCATACAATTATAGTAATGGTCCTAAGTTTTATGACATTCCTGTATTTGTGATTACTTCTAAACATACTGCTTCTGCTGCCGAATATTTTGCGCTAATAATTAAAGAAATGAAACGTGGAATAGTATTAGGAGAAACCACTGCCGGCGCGGGCAATCCATCGATAATGGTCCCTTTCGGCAAATATTTTGCCCAAATTCCAATCTGCGAAATTGAGACAAGAGAAGGAAAATCAATAGAAGGGAAAGGTGTAACGCCAAATATAAAATTACAATCGGTCGATTTGATCAGCGAAACGGTAAAATATATTGAGAAAAATTATCAATAGAAAATTATATAATTAAGTAAATTTGGATTGGTTTATATATAAATATCTGGACTAAATTCAACTTTAAAGATTTTTTACAGATGAATGAGTTTTATCAATATTTAAAATTTTGTAAATTGAAAATTATACGCTTTCAAAGTCATAATACTTATAATTAATACAATTTTATCAATGAAAATATTAATGGTTTGTCTGGGAAATATCTGCAGAAGTCCTTTGGCAGAAGGAATTTTAAAGCATAAATTGGGAGACGGTTATTTTGTGGACAGCGCCGGAACGATCAATTATCACGAAGGAAGCCAACCCGACGAACGCTCAATTAGAACCGCGATCAAAAACGGAATCGATATTTCCACCCAGAAATCCCGGCCAATCACAAAAAAGGATTTTGAAAAATTCGATTTGATATTCTGTATGGACAAAAACAATTACAAAGATGTTTTGAAATTGGCAGATGATTCTCAGAAACACAAAGTCAGATTAATTTTGGACAACGAACTAGAAGTTCCGGACCCCTATTTCGGAGGAATGGATGGTTTTGACAAAGTTTACAAAATGCTGGACGATTCCTGCGAAATAATTGCCGAAAAAATCAAGAACAATACCATATAATTCACAAACAATTCTAAATTTGTAGGACAAGCTATTCTTATGAATTTTGACATTGAACAAAAACCTTTGAAACCTAAAAAATTCTATCAGCATCTCTATATTCAGGTTTTGATAGCAATTATTTTCGGTGTTTCACTCGGATATTTTAATCCGGATCTGGGCGAGAAGATGAAACCATTGGGCGACGGTTTTATCAAACTCGTGAAGATGATCATTGCACCCGTTATTTTCCTTACGGTTTCTACCGGAATTGCCGGAATGAGCGACCTCAAAAAAGTCGGAAGAGTTGCAGGAAAAGCGTTCATATACTTTTTTACATTTTCGACACTGGCATTGATTATCGGTTTGATTGTCAGCCACATTGTTCAGCCTGGAAAAGGTCTTAATATCAATCCAAATACTTTGAATGGTGCAGAAATCGAGAAATATGTAAAAGCGGCGCACGATAATTCTTTGGTCAGTTTTATTTTCAATATCATTCCGGAAACGCTTTTCAGTCCTTTGACCGGCGATAATATCCTGCAGGTTTTATTGGTTGCTATTTTGTTTGGTGTTGCTTTGGCAATCACTTCCGAGAAAAGTTATCCCGTTTATGACTTCCTTCAAACCTTGACCATTCCGGTTTTTAAAATTGTAGAAATATTGATGAAACTCGCACCAATAGGCGCTTTCGGAGCGATGGCTTTCACAATTGGCAAATACGGCGTTGAGTCTCTGAAAAATCTCGCCATGCTCGTCGGAACCTTTTATCTCACTTCCGCATTATTTGTGGTTTTGATTTTAGGAAGCGTTGCCTGGTACAATGGATTCAATATTTTCAAATTTCTAAGATATTTAAAAGACGAAATTCTATTGGTTTTAGGTACCAGTTCTTCCGAACCTGCACTTCCCGGGCTGATGAAAAAACTGGAAAATGCGGGCTGCGAAAAAGGCGTAGTTGGTTTGGTAGTTCCGACGGGCTATTCATTCAATTTAGATGGGACTAATATTTATATGACTTTGGCGGCGTTATTTATTGCTCAGGCCTGCAATATTCATCTCACTTTGGAGCATCAACTTGGTTTACTTTTGGTTGCGATGTTGAGTTCCAAAGGTGCTGCAGGCGTTTCCGGTGCAGGTTTTATAACATTGGCAGCGACTCTGGCGGTTGTTCCCGAAGTCCCGATTGCCGGGATGACATTGATTCTCGGTATTGACAAATTTATGTCAGAATGCCGCGCCGTTACGAATGTTATTGGAAATGCCGTTGCAACAGTTGTCGTTTCCAATTGGGAAAACCGCCTGGACAAAGAACGTTTAAAAGAAGTTTTGAATTAACCTTGTAATGATTTGGGCAGCTTTATCCACCTTCCACTCCCGCTATTTTTTGCCAAAGCTTTGCCAACGCAAAAAAAATGAGCTCCGTTCAAACCTAACGAAGTGGTTCATCGATTCAAATAAAAATAAATAAATCTGAGATAAGTTCAACATCAATCAAGAATCAACATTAAAATGTAATTTTGTCACTCCGAAAGAAACCTAATGGAGATGAACTTAATTTAACTGTTGAGATTCCTTCGGAATGACAAAAGAATGTAAATACTTTTTACTTTCTACATTTTACATTAATACAATAGAAAATGCTTTACCTTTTACCAGCTTACCTTTCCGAGAATTCTCCAGTCGATTATTTTGCACCAACGATCAAAGATATCATTATGAATGTCGATCATTATTTTGTGGAAAATGAAAAAACGGCCAGAAAAGTCATCAAATTTTTCGCGCCGGAAAAGAAACAACCGGAACTGAAATTATTTCTTCTCGACAAATATTCCGAAACAGCAGATTTGAGAGAAGCACAAAAACTGATGAAAGAAGGTGTAGATTTCGGGCTGTTGTCAGAAGCTGGTTTGCCTTGTATCGGTGATCCGGGAAATATCATCGTTGGCTGGTCTCATAAAAACAATGTCAAAGTTATTCCGGTAAACGGACCAAGTTCTTTCGTTTTGGCTTTGATCGCGAGCGGTTTTAATGGACAGCAATTTTCTTTTAACGGATACTTGGCAATCGAAAAAGAAAAGAAGAAAAAGGAAATTCAGAATCTGGAAAGTCTTGTTGAGAAAACCGGATATACGCAGATCTTTATGGAAACACCATATCGCAATAATCCGCTTTTCGAAGATCTGACAAAATTCCTGAATCCAAATACAAAACTCTGCATCGCAGCCAACATCAACGATCCTGAAAATGAATTTATCCAAACCAAAACAATCAACGATTGGAAGAAACATAAACCGGAACTGCATAAAATTCCTGCTGTTTTTCTGATTGGAAAATAATTTTGAAAGATATTAGTAATTTGATGTTAGAATTTAATCTAACTTCTCACTTCTAAAACCTAAACTCTAATATATGAATCAAACCTATCCTTTTTACCTCAAACTTTCGTCGATATTAATCAGTATTGTTATTTTAGGATTTCTGGCTATTGTCGGCGAGCAGATTCTGATTCCGATGGTTTTAGGGCTGCTGATTGCCATTTTGCTAATGCCGCTTAGCCGTTTTATGGAAAAAAGATTACGGCTACCAAGAAGTGTGTCATCTATTTTAGCAAGTCTTTTAGCTTTGGCGATTATTGGAGGAGTGATCTACGTTTTATCACTTCAGGTAGCCAAGCTGGCAAACGACTGGCCGCAGTTTCAGAAACAATTTGTTGATTTGATTGATGATCTTCAGGGCTGGATTTCCAGAACTTTTGGTGTCAGAAGGAAAGATCAGCTTTTATATTTGAATGATACAGCAAAAAAATCCATCAGTACGGGAACAGCGATTCTGGAAAAAGCACTGACATCCATTGGTTATGTCTTGATGCTGACAGCTTTTACATTTTTATTTACCTTGTTTTTCCTTTTGTACAGAACACATTTGCTTAAATTTTTGGTCGCCAGTTTTTCCGAAACTTATCATAAAACTGTGTTTGAAATCATTGAGAACATTCAGTTTATGGTCAAAAAATATCTGGTTGGACTTTTTCTTCAAATGTTGATCGTGACGATTTTATCTTTGATTGCCTACACAATTATCGGTGTCAAATATAATTTTATGCTCGCTATCCTTACAGGTATCCTGAATATTCTTCCTTACATCGGAATTTTCACGGCTTTATTAATTGGCGCTTTGATTACGTTTGCAACATCGGGAATCAGTCATGTTTTGTTTATTGTAATTGCTATTGTCGTCATACACGCTATAGACGGAAACATCATTATGCCGAGAGTTGTGGGTTCCAAAGTGAAGATCAATTCGCTGATTGTAATTATCGGTTTGGTGATTGGCGAAATGCTTTGGGGAATTGCCGGAATGCTTTTGACAATTCCTGTTCTGGCGATAATGAAAATTGTTTTTGATCGGGTAGAAGGCCTCCAGTCCTGGGGATTTCTGATGGGTGAAGATGATGATGTTCCTATTTTTAAATCGACTTTTGATAAATATTTTCTGGTAAAGAAAACCAAAGTAGAAAAAGTAGAAATCATTGCCGATCCGAAAGATGAACCTAATAAATAATAATTTTTTTTAACACGTATTTGTCATTCCGTAGGAATCCAGACTGCTGAGATTCCTACGGAATGACAAACTTTATGTTAAAAGTTGTATCTATATTAAACTATGAAAAAATTAAGTTTCTTATTCGTCATATTCTCTTTGTTTCTGAATTCTCAGACGAAGAACGAAGATGTTGAAGCTATAAAAAAGTTTCAAAATGATCTGAATGTTGAATATCTTAATCCGAAAGAATCTCCATTGAGAGGTGAAAATCTGAGGAAATTCAAACAACATCCATTCTTTCCAATTGATCTGAAATATAGAATAAAGGCAAAATTTACCAAAACTGAAAACCCCGTTCCTTTCGAACTGCCGACTTCTTCCGGCAATTTTAAGAAATATCAGGAATTTGGAAAAGCTGATTTCGAAATCGATGGAAAGAATTATTCGTTGACGATCTATCAAAGTCTGGATCTGATGAAAATGGAGAAATATAAAGATTATCTTTTTCTTCCATTCCGTGACGATACGAACGGCAAAGAAACTTATGGCGGCGGAAAATATATGGATCTAAGAATTCCCGAAGGAAATGAAATTATTCTGGACTTCAACCAGTCTTATCAGCCATATTGTGCTTATAATGCTTTGGATTACAATTGTCCAATCGTTCCGGAAAAGAATAAGCTGTCTGTTAGAATCGAAGCTGGCGTGATGTATGAGGATATTTATTATCATTAATTTCAACTTTTAACGTTCCTTAACAGCGCATTAGCACGAACCTTGAGAGTTATCATTCAAATAATAAATTATGAGTGATAAAAAAGCAGCCGGACTTTGGATAGACGGTACAAAAGCAATCGTAGTAACCAATCACGATACGCAGGAAGTAACTGAATTTGCAGTGAAAGAAACGGTAAAAGCTGAAATCCAACACGGTAACTCCAGCGAAAATGCAGCGAATAATGCGGAACAATCCAACAAATTGAAATTCTACAAGGAGATCGAAAAACTGATCACCAACAGTACAGATTTGTACATTACCGGACCAGGAACTTCTCAGGAAGAATTGAGAAATCATCTTTTGGAAACAGCGCAATACAAAAATCTCAATATCAAACTCGGAACAGATTCGCAACTCAGCGAAGAGCAGGTTCTGGAAGAAGTGAAATCTCACTTTCACGCATAAAAATAAAAGCGATCAAAATCTGATCGCTTTTTATTTTAATACACACAACTTATTTTTTGTTCGCTGAATACTTATTATTTAATTTGCAATGGTCATAATATTTTCAAAATGTTTGCCTGTTAGGATTTTATGAATTGGTTTTTAAAAAAATATGTTCTTTCTTTTGTACTATTATCATCGTTTGCTTTTTCTCAGCAAAAGGAAATCGCGCAGATTGATACTTTACTGGATCTCAATCAGGAATATGCCTGGATTGACAGAATGAAAGCCTTAAGGTATGCCAAGCAAGCCAGCCTGATCTCGGAAAAGATTAATAATTCGGAGAAGAAAGCATACAGCTATGTTTATATGGCAAAAACGCTTGGTTTTCTTGGTCTGAATAAGGAGAGCTTCGAATATTTGGAAAAAGCAAAGAATGAGGAACACTTTGAGAAAGACCTTATTCTACAGGCCCTTGTAAAGGAAGAAAATTCTGTCAACTATGGGAAGCTGCATTTAGATACCGAAGTTCTGAAGGAAAACAGGGAGATCATCTCTCTTCTGAAAAATGAAAAAAGTCCTGCAGCAGCCAGGATTAATCTCAGAGCGTACGGCAATATTGCAGCTTGTTACATGAATATGGACAATTATAAAATGGCTGTAAAGTCTATGGCAGTTGTAGAAGCCTATTCAAAAGAACCTTTGCTGTTAAAATCAAAACATATCAAAGCTGCATTTTCTAATATCTATGCTAATAAAGGCTATATTTATCTAAATTTTTATAAAAAAAGAGATTCTGCGCTGTATTATTTTAATAAATCACTTTCGATCGTAGAAAATGAAACTAAAGAGTCAAAATCAACACCTTATATTGCTCTTGGAGATTACTACTTTGACCAGAAAAATTATTCTGAGGCTCTCAGATACTATCTGAAAAGCATAGATGATATAGAATACAGGAAAATTGACATTCTGGACTATAAGATTACTTTATATAAAAAGATTGCAGATTTATACACTCTTTTGAACCAACCCGAAAACCAGAAAAAATATCTTATAAAATATTATCGGGAGAATGAAAAGAATCTTCAAAGGAATCCTGCTAATATACGAAAAGCGGTAAGTGCCATTTTGGATGAAGAAGAAAATAAATCGATCGAAAAATCTAATTTTTTGATTAAAACTTTTGCAGTTTTATGTATCGTAGTTATTTTATTAGTTATGATAATCTACAGAATCAGGGCCAGAAAAAGACAGAATATCATAAGAGGCAACGAACAACGACTTTCTGAAAAAAGGAAAATAATCTTCCAGAAAGAGCAGGAAACCTTAGAATTGAAATCGAAGCTCAATAGCAGCATCAAAGAATTATACGAACTGGCAAAAAATAATCACCCTAATTTTTACAGGCTCTTTTTGGAAATCCATCCCGACTTTGAAACCAGATTGATCAAAATCAGTCCTTCTATCCAGAATAGTGATTTTGTGTTGCTGGCATATATCTATATGAATTTTGAAACCAAGGAAATTGCCGAAATCACGTACAAATCTGTGCGTACCATCCAGAACAGAAAATATATTCTCAGAAAAAAACTTAAAATCTCTACCAATGAGGATTTTTATGTGTGGTTAAAAGAACATTTTAAAGCCTGATCAGTGATATCACTTGGGATTTATTCTCACAGATCATTTTTGCTAAGTCGCTTTTCATTTTTGTATTTTATTGATTTTCAATTGATTTTTTAAATAGAGTATCTTTTGAGTATCTGTTTTTTGCTGTTTATTTTTGACTCTTCTTTTTATTTGTAGTCTAATAATTTACAATTGGAATGTGTAAAAACTATTTCAACAAATTATTTTTCAGAACACAAATTTTATATATAGTACCTGACTTTAGTTTCTGTCAGTGAAGAAAAATGTTATTTTTTAAGTAACAAACAAGAAAGGAGGCTGTGTACCTCCTTTCTGTTTTTCAAACGCTTTCTGTTAACTTTTAAAAAAAATAATTTCAGTATTAAAAGAAAATTTCAAATTATAAAGCAGTTAGATTATCAATGCATCTAATTCTAGGACTGATTTTTTTTGTATTATTTTTGGTGTTATCATATTTCTTCTTCATATCGTAAAAAAAGAAATTTTAATTGCAGTTACAGGTTTTATAATAGTAATATTGATTCTCATCTTCATCAATATACGAACGTTCACATTTGAATATTCCGGAGAAGTCATTAGCATCAAAATTTTTCATCCCTTAGAAAATGAATTATACTCCCGGAGTATTGAATTTCCATCCAGAAAACTCAAAAATTTTGCAATTGTAAAAAAAATCCAGGGCTACGAAATGGTATTCACTATTAAGTCCTATCGGAAAAAGGAAATCAAGGAAAAAGTACTTTTAAAATGGCTAAATCCACAGCAACTCAATAATCTGATTCAGTCATTGGAAAAAATTAAAACTGATAATGATAACAATGCAGAATCTACATAAGGTTTCAATATTTTTAAACTCTAAAAAAATCTAAATCCTCTCCAACTCACTAGAATCAATTGTGGTTTTAAAAGTTCCATAATTGACGGAAACTTTATTTTTTTTGATTTCGTCAATAGTTCCCACACTCGTACTTCCCTTGATGCGGACACGCTGACCGATTTTCATCCAGACTGCTCGTTCAGCCACACGTTTTTCTTCCAGTTTTTCGTTGGTCTCCACGATCTTTTCCTGAACATCTTCTTTTTTTAGCTGTTGTGTGATCTTCCGTTTGATGACTTGCAGACGTTTGCTTTCGTCTTTGTCAATACCAATTTTCCGAAACTTTTCCTGTTCCAAAATCTTTACAAAATCTTTCACAACATCTTTTCGGGATTTTCCTTTTACATAGCTGTCGATAAAGGATTCTATCTTATTTCCGAATTGCAGTTTACGATGTTCATCTTCATATAATTTTTGAAAATTATGAAGTTTTTGCTGAAGCTGCTCGTTCAGTTTTTGAAGATTGTCACGCTTATCTTCTACAGAATCTCTTTTTTCCGAAAGATCGGATTTTATCTTTTCGACCTCGAATTTTTCCTGCTGAAGTTTCACAATCGTTTTATCAAGATTCACGATGTCATGTTCCACTTTTTTCTTAGCAGAAGTAATGATGAATCTCGGGATCCGGTTTTTCTCAGCGACTTCAAATGTGAAAGAACTTCCGGCTTGCCCGACTTCTAATTTGTAAAGTGGTTCCAATGAATGTTCATCAAAAAGCATCGCTGCATTTGTGGCTGCAGGAAGATTTTCCACAACCAATTTAATATTTGTATAGTGCGTTGTAATAATCCCGAAACTCTTTTTATCATAGAAAAATTCCAGAAAACTTTCTGCTAATGCCCCACCCAATTCCGGATCGGAACCTGTCCCGAATTCATCAATTAGTAAAAGCGATTTACCATCTGCTTCACGGATCATCCCAGACATTTTTTTCAGTCGGGAAGAGTAGGTGGAAAGGTGATTTTCTATGGATTGATTATCACCAATGTCCGTCATTATTTTCTCGAAAAAAAACATTTCGGATTTTGGATGACAAGGCACTAGGATTCCGCTTTGGATCATGAGTTGCAGAAGGCCAACGGTTTTAAGCGTGATGGATTTTCCGCCGGCATTTGGTCCCGAGATACAGACGATCCTGTTGTGTTCCGTTAATGAAATGGTTTGAGAAAAGATCTCTTTTTTCTCTGCTTTGTTTCTGATCCAGAGTAGTGGATGAAAGGCTTCACGTAATCTCAAGGTTTGATGCCTGTTGATTTTTGGTAAAATTCCATTGATCTGTTCTGCGAATTTCGCTTTTGCTCTTATCAGATCCAAATCAAATATATAAGATTGATAATCCGAAAGTTGTGGTTGGAATGCAGCAATTTCGGCTGTCAGTTTTCTAAGGATTTTATCGATTTCTTTTTTCTCTTCTTCCTGATTTTCTTTCAGCTTAAAGTAATGTTTTACAACACTTTCCGGCTGAACGAAGGTGATAGAACCTGTTTTTGAAATTCCTAAAACGCGTCCGGAAACTCTCTTTTTAAATCCGGATTTTACGGCTAAAACCCGTTGATCCTCAATGATGCTTTCTTTGATGTCATCCAGAAAATCACTTTGTCCGTAATTGAATAACGCACGATTGAAGTTCTCGTCAATCGTTTTTCTGGCGTGCTGGATTTCTGTTCTTAAAGTTTTTAAAATTGGTGATGCTTCGGTTTTTACGTCCCCGAAACGGTTGAAAACTTTATCTATTTTGTCAACAATTTCTTTTCGGAATTCGATGTCTTTTATTTCTTCCAGAAGCGTTGGGAAAAGTTCGGAAAGCTGAGGAAAGAATCTTTGCAGTTTTCCGATCTGCTCTGTAATGGTTTTGATCCTGATGAATGATTTGTTTTCCAGCCGGAAATTCTCGATCAGCATCAGTTTCAGTTCTTCTTCGATATCTTCGTATTCGTCAAATGGAACAGCGGTTGAACTTTCAAAACTCGAAAGGAATTCTGAGGTTTTTTTTAAAGAAACTTCGGCTTCGTCAATTGGCATCGGCCGAAGTTCCATTATTTTGTCTGCCGTTTTCGGCGAGAAAGCGAAAGGGGCGATCTCCGAAAGAAGTTCCGGAAATTCTAATTCATTAAGATCGGTCTGATTGATATTCACATTGCAAATTTACGAATTTGGAAATCATTTATTTTCTAAATTTGATTATGGATATAAATGAAATAAATAAAACAGCATATAATTTAATTAATCTTTTATTTATAAAAGATTTGGAAAAGAAAAATGGGAATTCTGTAGATAGAAAAAAATTTATTGGTGATTCTGAGTGCATCGGAAAAATAGATGTTCGCAAAACAGTATATTTTACAATTTATGAGACTGATATTTTAAATAATAATATTTCTGCGAATGTTATTTTGGATAATAAAAAAGTAGGATTAGATAGAAAAAATTATCAACTCTTAAAAAATCTTGTAGAAGAATTATTAAATGATAATTTTATTTATGAGAATTGTGATTTTGAATTTATTGAAAAAAAGGTTTTTGGATGGATTATAGAGGTGTATTCAAAAAGTAAAGCAGATTTTGATTTGTATAATTATCTTTTATTAAATATTGAAAAAGAAAAAAATGATCATATATTTTATTTTAAAGTGAATAATTTGGCAATTGAGGATAATTTCGTTGTCGGAAATTGCGAATTTAAGTCATTAGAAGAAAATTTTTTTGAAGAGAGATTGATAGAGATTAATCATAATAGTATTAATATTTCTGAAAAAGATGATGAGGCATTTTTAATGTATAACAAATCTTTTTTAAACAAATTATTAATAACAACAAGTTTTTCTGGTGTTCATAATAAAGCATTATCTCAAGCTAAAAAACAAGTTGAATTATCAATAAATGCTTTAAAAATATTTTTAAGTTTAGAATCTTTAAATAAAAAAAACCTTTTTAATGTTGATTTTAATGATATGAATAATGATGTTACTGAATATTTTTCGTATACTAATAATAGTGATTTTCATACAATTATTGGTTCTAAAAAATCATCTGCTGTGCCCGTTGAAATAAGTTCTAATTCTTTTAATGAGTTTAAAAAAGAAGGCTTAGAAAATATTTCGGAATTTTTAAAGAATAATAAGAAAAATGAATTATATTTTGAAATAGAATCTCTAATCAATGATTATGGAAATATAAATTCAACCCAAAACTTACATATTAGATTAGTATGGTTAGTTTCATTTTTTGAAAGAGTTATTATTCCTAAATCAAATACTAAGGGAAAAGGTTTAATCTACTTAAAAAATAATATTTTACCAAAATTGATAAATAATTTTGATGCTGAAATTGCTGGCAAAGTAAATACGATTTATAAAATAAGAGATAAATATTTACATAATAGGATAGAATTACCAATTGGTGTAGACTCAATCCTTATGTTTAAAGAAATCGCTAAATTATTTTTGTTAAAATTAATATTTTTAAACAACTCAAATTGTCAAACACTGGAAGATGTTCAGCGTTTTTTTGATATCTCAACTTCTAAGAACTTGTAGTAGGAAATAAAAACAGCATCACCAGAAAACTGATGATGCTGAATTGAAAAATCTAATTATATGAAAAAGTATTTTAAGTTTTTGTTGACAGGCTGAAGGTGAGATTGAGATCATCTTTGACAACGATCATTCCGCCCATTTTTTTTGGTGGAGTGATGTTAAAATCACTGAATTTTACATTTTTCCGGCCTATCAATTTTTTGTTTTCTATCCCGAATTCTATGTTATAGCGTTTGCTTTGATTCATCATCTTAACTTCTACAACGGCTAAAAAATTTTTTTGAGTTTTTGTGAAGTTGAGAAATTTGATGGTCATCTCAGGATACTTTTCTGCATTCAGGATCTTTTGAAAATCTTTTGTCATCATCTTGTTTCCGCAGTCAAAATCGCTTACTTTCAGGATAATGTTTGGAAGTTTTTGTTCGGAAAAATTATAAATACCTACTTCTGATTTGAATTTGTTGTTGACACACTGGAAGTTATTGATATTGGTGCTCCCGTTGATCTGAACATAGTTTTCCTGAGCATCGATTCTTATTACAGAAATAAAGAAGAAAAGTAAAAGATAGAAAGTTTTCATGACTTTTGATTTTAAAACAGAGAAGGCCCGAGAGTCTCCTCTGCTTCTGTTAACTGAATATTTAGAAAGCTATCACTGCTTCTAATACGAATCCATTGAATTTACCGTCGTATCGGATGTTTGTGGTAGGGTATCCGTCATAAGTCTGGTTGACATATTCCAATTTTGTAAGAATGTTTTTGGTCATAAACCAGCCGCCTCCAACATTGAATCTGTCTACAGAGATATCTTGTCCTGTGACTAGTTTCCCGTCTACTTTATTGTATCGTCCTCCAAAGTAGAAGTTCTCTGTATTGCCAAATCTGTAAAGAAGTTCTGCCGCATATTGGTTGTAGGTTCTTCTTTCGGTTTCTGCAAGATTACGCCCGGAAGCAGATTCGAAGATTCCGAAGAACTCCAGTCCTTTGTATTTCACAAACGGGTTGATCATAAATGAGGTCATCGTATTTTGAAAGTCAGGATCTACCATCCCGGATCTCATCTGGTCAGCAGAAGTAGCCGCTGTATTTTCCATTACGAAATAATATCGTGAGCCAGCTCTGTCACCGTTGTAGAAGTCAAGTCTTGGTGCTCTGGCGATATTATAAACTGATCCTGTCAGTCTGATTCTTAGGTCATTTGTCAATTGTTTGTCATATCCTAATTTTCCGTAGATTCCGGGACTTGTTCCTCCTGTAGCGGTTTGGTTCAGTTTTCCATTGGTAATACCTCCCATTACGATCACGCCGTTTCTTCTGTAGTATACCTCAGCAAAAGGGAATGTTGCGTATGCATCCATCAGATAGTTACCGACAAATGGATTAAGAATGGCGTAAGCATTATCGGTTCTTCTAAGCTGTGCGTCACCGTAATTGATCTGATCCTGACCTATTTTGATCGTCGTATATTTCATAAGGTCTTCTGCAAATCCTTTTTCGATGAAGTCCAATTTGTCAATTTGCAAATATCCGCCTTTTACGTACGTGTCCGTGTGATGACGAGAAGATAGAAAGGTTCTTAAGTGAAGGTTGACTCCATCGTATAAAGCAACGTCAAGATCCAGATTTGCAGTTGGCAGGTTGATATTATTGCCTATAGGGTAGAGCTGGTTTGTATTAACGCCTGCAGCATTAAAAACAGGAGTTGCATTGCTCTCATGTTTTATACCCTGGAATTGTAAGGCAAATGCGCCGCCTACTTTCACTCGCAAGTGATCAAAAGTTGAAACCGTGTCTTTTGGATTTTCAAAAACGGTTAATCCTCGTTTATCTCTTGGTTTCAAATTATCTAATTGGTTTTCCTGAGCCTGAAGCAGGCTTGTTATTGCTAAAGCAGCTATGAAACTTGCTTTTAATAGATTTCTTTTCATGATAACAGATATTTAAATAGTTTAATTAATTGGTTGCATTGATATTGATGTCGATAGAAAGATCATCACCGGTTTTGATAGTTCCCATCATAAATGTTGGAGGTTTGATTCCAAAAGCTGACATTTTTATTTTTGTATTTCCTTTGATAATATAGGAAGCACCATTTTTAGTAACTGTAACCGGTATTTTTACGGTTCTGGTAACATTTGATATGGTAAGATTACCAGTAATTGTAGAAGTTCCGCTTGCCAGGATAGAACTTGAGACGAATGTAAGCTCCGGATATTTAGATGTTTGCAAAGCTTTGTAAGCATTTTTATCCATTGCAGATTCTTTACTTTTCAGGCTTTCGGCTTTCATCACAAACCTTACATCCGTAATTACGTTTCCTGAAACATTTCCTGTAAAAGTTGACTGTGCAGAACTCATATCCCAATCGTGCAAGGTAGAAGTCCCGTTTATTTTTATATTGGTAGACTTTTGACTTATTTTCTGTGCATTTGATAATTGCGGTAAAAGTAAACCTGCCAATACTAAGCTCATACTGATTAGATTTTTTGTTGTTTTCATTTTCATAAAATTTGATTGTTATAATTATTTATCTTTCATTATTGATAGGTCAAAGGTATGAGGTTAATAACAATTACAATATTATATTGTGATGACAAAAATCTTATAAACTCTATCGATTGTATTATTGATAATTTTTTTAAATAATACTTATCGATTTTATCTAAATGTTAAAATTTTATTAATTTCTAATTTGCCTTTTATTAATAAAGGTTGATGAATATTTAGATATGACATTTGTTAGGTTAGTCATTACTGACGAAAATCAGTATTAATATTTTTGAAAATTTATTAAAAATGTTAAATTATTAAAGAATCTGTAAAGAGGTATGATGGATGTCATAATTTGTATCGAAATGATTTGAGATTTATACCATTAGTTATTTTTGTATCTTAACAAAAACATTTTTTTGATGCATAGTCTTTTACCTTTTCTACTGGCGATGATAGCTGTAATAGTATTACTGAATATGTTTGCCTCCAAACTTAAAATTGCTTATCCAATTTTATTGGTTGTTGGAGGCTTGTTTATAAGTTTCATCCCTGGATTGCCTATCATAAAAATAGATCCTGACCTGATTTTTTTCATTTTCCTTCCACCATTGTTATTTGAAGCGGCCTGGTCTATTTCTTTTAAAGAGATGAAAAAATGGTGGCGTATTATAGGAAGCTTTGCATTTCTTGTCGTTTTCTTTACGGCATTATCTGTAGCATTGATCACGAATCATTTTATTCCCGGATTTACAATTGCATTAGGATTTTTGCTTGGAGGTATTGTTTCTCCGCCGGATGCAGTAAGCACAGGTGCAATTACAAGATTTGTGAAAATTCCTAAATCTACTTCCACAATTCTGGAAGGTGAGAGCCTCCTGAATGATGCATCATCATTGATAATTTTTCGTTTTGCCCTTGTGGCGGTTGGAACAGGTCATTTTATATGGCAGGATGCAACAATGAGTTTTTTATGGATGGTAATTGGCGGTATTGGTGTTGGCTTGCTGTTGGGATGGTTTTTCGTGCAGGCGCATAAACTCCTGCCAACAGATGCACCTTCTGATATTGCACTCACTATTATTGAACCTTATCTGATGTATTGGATTGCAGAACAATTACACAGTTCCGGCGTATTAGCTGTAGTTTGTGGTGGACTATTCATGTCAACAAGACGATTAATATTTCTGAATAGCACAAGCCGGATTCAGGGATACAGTGTTTGGGAAAGTCTGATATTTATCCTTAATGGCATTGTTTTTCTCATCATAGGATTAGAACTACCGGAAATTGTAGATGGACTCAACGAAGACCATATTCCATTAGAAACTGCAGTCGGTTACGGTGTTTTGGTGACTGCAATTCTCATAGCTGCAAGAATAATAAGTTCGTATGCCGCATTAATTTCTACAATGATATTCCGCCCAAGTGTAAAACCTCACGCTTCTTCCCGAAAAAGACGTTGGATGATGCCGCTATTGTTGGGCTGGACAGGAATGCGGGGTGTAGTTTCATTGGCTGCGGCATTGGCGATTCCGGTAACGTTGAGTAATGGAGAAGCTTTTCCGCACAGAAATTTAATTCTGTTCATCACATTCGTTGTAATTTTGCTTACACTTTTAGTTCAGGGTCTTACATTACCTTATATTATAAGAAAAACTGGATTTTTTGATGGTATTTTTGCTGAAGAAAATGAAGAAGTTACAAAACAAAGAATTAAAAAAGATCTGAAACATCACATTTATCAATTTCTTAAATCCAAATATGAAAATGAACTGAAAGACCACACAGGACTGGAAATGTTTCTCAAACATTGGGAAGAACGTGCAAAAGCAACGGACGACAGCTGGATGAATGAAAAAACAAAAATAATATTTATCGAAATGCTTGAAGTTCAGCGGGAATATCTGTCAGAACTTAATAAAGATCCTAACATCAATGAAGAGATCATCCGACAGCAATTATATCAGATCGATCTGGAAGAGGAGAGGTTGAAAATGATTTAATTAATGAAAAACAAAACCACTGAAATTTCAGTGGTTCTGTACCCAGTGCCGGAATCGAACCGGCACATCTTTCGATACTAGAGTTTGAGTCTAGCGCGTCTACCAATTCCGCCAACTGGGCATTGATTTAAATTGGTGTGCAAATATAGAAATATTTTTCAGCCGATAAAAATGATTTCTGATTATTTTTATTTTTATTTTTTAATGAACTGTAAATCAAAAATATATTTTGATTAAAATTCAATTTCCAAACCATCATAGGCCAAATGAACATTATCTGGAAGCTCTTTTTCTACTTCATCATGGAATCCCAAATGATGACTGATATGAATTAAAAAAGTTTTTTCAGGCTTCAACTCTTCTACCAATTCCAAAACTTCCGGAAGGATAAAGTGCGAATGATGAGGTTCTGTTTTCCTGAGACAATTGATGATGAAGACATCCAGGTTTTTCAGTTTTTCTTTTTCCTGTGCATCAATTTTGCTTGCATCGGTAATGTAGGCGAGATTCTTAAATTTAAACCCAAGAATATTGATTTCAGAATGAATGATATCAATCGGCTGAACTTCTATTTCATCAAATAATGTGAAATTTTCCTCAATTTCAAATAAGTCAAAACTTGGCGCTCCGGGATATTTATGTTCAATAAATGCGTAAGGGAAACGATCTTTAATCTCTGCTGCAACACGCGAATTACAATAGATCGGCATCGAAGTTTTATTTTTAAAGATCAAAGGACGAAGATCATCCAGACCGATAATATGATCGTTATGTTCGTGCGTTACTAGAACTGCATCAATCTGTTCTTCGTGATTTGTCAACATTTGCTGCCGAAAATCGGGTCCGCAGTCAATTAATATCTTCTTTCCCGAGTCAGAAGTTACGAGTGCAGAAGTGCGTAAACGCTTGTCTTTTGGGTTGTTGGATAGGCAGACCGGATGATGGCTGCCGATAACAGGAATGCCTTGTGAAGTACCGGTTCCTAAAAATTTTAAAAGCATTTTTATTTTTGCTGTTATTTTGGTAAATTTACAAAATAAATCTAATTCTTCGTGATAAAGCCAAAACTTACCCCTAAGCAGAAAGCATTAGCCATCAATTTAGATTCATCCATCTACGGAACATTTGCGGAGATAGGAGCGGGTCAAGAAACTGTGAGACATTTTTTCAGAGCTGGTGGTGCTTCTCAAACGATTGCAAAAGCGATGTCTGCTTATGATAAGGACTTTAGTGATGCTATCTACGGTACCGAAAATAAAAACCGATACGTTACGCAAAACCGTCTTCGTAAGATGTTGCGCTACGAAATGGCCCTTATCGAAGAAAGAATCCCAAGGGAAAAAAATCCCGGGAAAAAATTCTTTTCCTATGCTAACACTGTAACTACAATCAATTTTGATAAAACTTCCAAAGGTCACGGCTGGGTAGGAATCCGATATCAAAATGTGGAAAGTGAAGAGTATAATGAGATCGTAATCCACGTCAAATTCAAAGAGACCAATCCGACTTTGCAGCAGGAAACTTTGGGAAGTCTTGGTGTTAACCTGATTTATGGCGCTTATTTCTACACAGATAATCCAAGAGTTCTCGTAGAATCTTTGTACGATGATATTTCGCTGGATCGGCTGGAGATCGATATGATAGATTTCAGCGGTCCGGTTTTCCAGTATGTTGATAATCGTCTGATGAGTCTTCAATTGGTAAAATTGGGAATGACAGATGCGGTTATCTTCAATTCCAAAGGAAATAATATGCTTCCGGCGGATATTCTTTATAAGAAAAATATTTTTGCGGTAAGAGGAAGTTTCCGTCCGGTAACGCGAGTTAATATAGATATGTTCGAGCACGGCCTAGAAATGTTCAATCAGGATAATGCCTGTGACAGCGAGAATACGCAAATTCTTTTTGAAATAACAATTTCTAATCTAAGAGCTGCCGGTGATATAGACGAACGGGATTTCCTTGACAGGGTCGATATTCTGGGAACTTTAGGTTACACGGTAATGATTTCCAATTTCTCAGAATATTACCGAATGGTAGATTATTTCTCATCATTTACAAATCAGCATATCGGTGTTGCAATGGGCGTTAACAATCTTTTAGACGTTTTCGATGAGGAATATTATAAAAACCTTTCCGGCGGGATTCTGGAAGCGTTTGGTAAATTCTTTAAAAAAGATATGCGCGTTTATCTGTATCCGTACAAAGATCCTGAAAATGGCGAATTGCTGACTTCAGAAAACCTGAAAGTTCATGATAACCTGAAAGAATTATACAAATATTTCAAACTCAATAAGAGGATTGTGGATATCGAAAATTACAATCCAAAATTCTTAGAAATCTATTCGAGAGAGATTCTTAAAAAAATTATGTCCCACGATCAGGGTTGGGAAGAGGAGTTGCCAAATGGCGTTGCTCAAATGATAAAAGACCGGGGAATGTTCGGGTATAAAGAATTAACTTTCGAAGGATTAAAATAAAAACTATGGTAGAACTAAAAAAACGACTTTCAATCATCTTGGAAAGTCCACAAGATACAAATGTCAAACTTCTAAAAGTTTGTCAGGTTTTGGATAAGGAGATCTCATATTACAACTGGACTGGATTTTACTTTAAAAATGGTGATAAAGATGAATTGATTTTAGGGCCTTATGTTGGTGCCGTTACAGATCATATTATCATTCCGTTTGGGAAAGGAATTTGTGGTCAGGTTGCGGTTTCAGGAGAAACTTTCGTTGTGCCGGATGTTCATGCTCAGGATAATTATCTGTCTTGTTCCATCGATACAAAGGCGGAGATCGTAGTTCCGATTTTCAAAGACGGAGAAAACATCGGACAGATTGATATCGACAGTCATTCCATCGACCCTTTCACAAAAGAAGACGAAGAATTGCTGAACTGGCTTTGCGAGGAGGTGGCGAAGGTTTTATAAATAGTTGAGTGAAATAAAAAAATAAAAATCGCAAATTTATTTTTTGCGATTTTTATTTTAATAAATCTTTTTCAAAAGTTCCTGATAATATTCCCCGCATTTTGCCAGGTGCGATCCATACCAGGAAAAAGCTTCGCCATCTACAATCATAATTTTCTGATCAATACAGATATCCTGGATTCCCGCAATATGTTTTTCTTTAAAAGGAAAAGGTTCTGAGGAGAGAAAAATGAGATTGGCAGCTCTCAAATCTTCCAGCTGAACTTCGGGATAACGTTTTTGATCCTTAAACAAGTTTTGAAATCCCAATTCCTCCAGAATTCTTGAAATAAAAGTATCGCCACCAACCGTCATATAAGGATCTTTCCAAATAAGATAAGCCACTTTCAATTTATTTTCAGGCTTCGGAATATCAAAAGCTTCGTATGTTTTCAGATTGAAAAACTGCGCTTTTTCTTCTTTTCCTAAAATGTGTCCAAGTTGTTTTATCAAATAATAATTATCTTCCAAAGTTTCAACATTAGTCACCAAAACTTTGAAGTCTTTCATTAATTCCTCAACCTGTTCTTTGACATTTTCTTCTTTATTAGCAATGATGAGGTCGGGTTTCAGAGATCTTATTTTATCAATATTCAGATTCTTCGTTCCACCAATAATCTCAACAGTTTTAACCAGCTCTTTCGGATGAATGCAAAATTTTGTTCTGCCAATAATTTCATCAGAACTCAAACCCAAATCAAATAAGGTTTCCGTAATCGATGGAACAAGTGAAATGACTTTCATAATAAAAAGGAATTTATTTTATTGCGAATGCTTCGAGAGCCTCAGCATGACATTGTGAAAAAAAATCTCTGCATTGTCACATTGAGCCTGTCGAAATGTTTTTAACCTTTTCAGTCTGAGGTTCTCGAAGACCTATAATAAAAAACTCTCTCAAAAATAAACATTTCTGGGAGAGTTTTTATAGTTGAAATTAATTTTCCCTTTTTCTAAAATTTATTAAAAGTCCCTCGCCGTTGGAGAGGGATTTAGGGAGAGGAATTAATCTTCTTTTTTAGTTGTTTTCTTAGCTGCCGATTTTTTAGCTACAGGCTTTTCTTCTGTATTTTCCTCAGTTTTTGGAGCCGCTTTTTTTGCAGGCGCCTTTTTAGCTGCCGTTTTTTTCTCTTCTGCTGCTTCAGTTTTTTCTTCAGCAACTGCAACTTCAGAAGGCTCTTCAGTTTTTACAAAACTTTCCGGAGTGATATAACCTGCTTTATGCAAAAGATTGTACCATTGAGCCAATTTTTTGATGTCAGATTCGTAAACTCTTTCTACATCATAGTTAGGAAGAGAAGCTGTCATAAAAGCTCTTAGCTCATCGCCAGAAGATTTGTGGCTGATGGTTGGTTTGTAATCGTAGTTTTTTGCAACGTTTTCAAAAACTTCGAACAATGGAACTTCTTTATCAAAAGTAAACATCGCAATATTATCCAGCAAGCTCACCTGGCTTGAGTTTGAGATGCTTGTTTTTTTCTTGGTTGTGATATCTTCAACGATAAATCCATTCTTTAGCTGAGAAACCAATTTGAAAAGTCCCGGTTTTCCGGAGATTGAAATAATTTTTTCTAACTGCATTTTAGTATGTTTTCTTTAAATCTATTTTATAATTGTCGGTTGTCAAATGTAAAAAGTCGGCTGTAATAATTACATTATATTTTATACATTTTACATTATATTATTTACTTTGGAAACCTCATTTTGTAATTCACGCTTACTTCGCCGTTTGCGATCTTTTGAAGTTTTCCTTTTACGATCTTTTTCTTAAGTGCACTTAGATGATCGGTGAATAAGATGCCTTCGATATGGTCATATTCGTGCTGAATAACCCTTGCTCTTATGTCCTGAAAAGTATCGGTATGTTTAACGAAATTTTCGTCGTAATATTCTATTTTGATGGTGGATTTACGCTTCACATCTTCACGGACTTCCGGGATGCTGAGACACCCTTCATTGAATTTCCATTCTTCACCAGATTCTTCCAATATTTTTGCATTGATGAACACTTTTTTGAAATCTTTCAGTTCATCTGAAATATCTTCATAATCCTCATCATCTGCAAGCGGCGAAACATCGATAATAAAAAGACGAATATCCAAGCCAATTTGCGGTGCTGCCAAACCAATTCCGTTGGCACCATTCATTGTATCGAACATATTTTCGATAAGTGTCTTTAGCTCAGGATAATCTTTGTCTATTTCCTGTGCTTTTTTTCTCAAAACCGCGTCGCCAAAGGCTCTAATTGGTAAAATCATCTTTTTTGTTCTAAAAAATTCTGCAATATGATCGTTGCACTTACTTTGTCTATCAATCCTTTTTCCTGTCTTTGCTTCTTGTTCTTTCCGCTTTGGCTGATGAAAAAAGAAGCCATTTTGGAAGTGAAACGTTCATCCAGACGATTGATCTTTTTCTCCGGAAATTCTTTTTCGAAGTCAGGGATAAAGTTCCCGATCTCGGTTTCTATTCCGGACATATTTCCTTTCAGATCTATGGGAAGCCCGATGACGATCTCATCTACTTTATTTTCAGAAAAATATTTTTTCAGAAAATCCATCAGCTTTGGGGTTTCAACCGTTGTTAGTCCGCTTGCAATGATCTGCATATCGTCTGTAACGGCAATTCCCGTTCTTGCTTTTCCGTAGTCGATTGCCAGGATTTGTCCCATAAGTTGGCAAATTTACAAAAATTTTCAGCTTATGAAAATCAGATGCTTATTAATGAAAATAAAAAGCCGCAAATCTTTAAATCTGCGACCTTAATATTGATAATTTTAACCTATACTTTATTTCTTCATCTCCTCAACCAAAACCTCAATCTTTTTAATGTATTTGCCATAAAAAAATTCGAACCACCAATTTCCTAAAAAATAAAGAAAAAATAATCCAGACAAAACAGAGCCTAGGAAAATCAGAGTCAGATATTCGTTAGTATATTGGTGGGTGTAAGGAATAGATTCTACAACAATGATCATCTCACAAACAAAGAAAGGAACAAAACTCAGATAAAAGGAAAGATAATATTGCTTGTTGAGCTCGAACTGGTGAAACAAATCTTTCAGAGAATCAAAAGTTACCAAAGTCGGATTGCTGATTTCTTTATAAAGCTTAAAAAATTTACTAAAAAAGAAAACGGTTATCAAAGTCATAGAGGCAACAAGAACTTCGATGTAAAGTTTGAACCTGAAAGGTATCGGGAAAAACCAGATTAGCACCAGAATAATAGGCAGAAAAATAACGGTTGTCAAAAATTCTTTGCGCATATTTTTTCTGATTTTTTCCAGGGGATGATGCATTTCTTTTTGTTTTTCTTTGGAAATCTCCGGCGTTTCGGAAACATCTTCCTTATTCCAAAGTGATTTTAAATTATCGAGTTCCATATTTATTTTTGTTAGATGTTAGATGTTAGATGTTAGATGTTAGATGTTAGAATTGTCAGGCTGAGGCTCTCGAAGCCCGCTATAAAATTAATTCCTTTAATTTTTCTTTAGCCCGATTCAATTTCACTCTTGCATTTCCTTCCGAGATTCCCATTTGTTCTGCCATTTCTTTCCCCGAAAAATCTTCCAGATAATAGAAAATCAAAGCTTTGTCAATCGGATTCAGTTTTTGGATGGCTTCATACATTTGCTTCAGTTTCAGCTCGTCTTCCAGGTTGTAATCTTCCTCTTTTATTTTGTAAACCGAAACATCATCGTTTTGAATAAAGCTTCGTCGCTTTTCCGATTTCAGGAAAATAATCGCTGTATTTAATGCAATTCTGTAAAGCCAGGTCGAGAATTCGGATTTTCCTTCGAACGTCGAAAAAGACTTCCAAACCTGATAAACGATCTCCTGAAAAAGGTCGTTTTGATCGTCGCGATTATCCATATACATTTTGGAGATCTTGAAAATAATCCCTTTATGCTTATCGATCTTCTCTAAAAATTCTCTCTCAGAATCCATTCTGGCTTTAACTCTATTCGGTTAGTAGAAATAAAAATAATTTGTTACAAAATAATAATTTGGGCGTCTTTATCCGCCTTCCGTTCCCGCTTTTTTCTGCCATTGCGAATGACGTTAAAGCTAACAATAGAACTTTTCTGCAGTCGCAATGTCAGAAAAAGAGCTCCACTCAAGTCGGGACGCGCTTCGCAGGGTTGAAATATTATTCTTTTATCCAAGCTTTTGCAATCATTAAAATCAACACAATTTTGTCTTTCCGTAGGAATCTAGACTGTTGAGATTCTTTCAGAATGACAAAGTGGATGTTTATTTATATCCCTTTGATGAGTTTGTAGTTTATACTGAGCTTGTCGAAGTACCTTTGCGAGCCTTAAAATATTTTCAATAATTTCCAAAAAATCTTTGCGGACCTTTGCGTTCAAAAAGATGCGGTAAATTTCATATTTTTGTAGAGATTAAGAATCGACTAATTTTTTAATCTATTTAATTCTTTAATCTTTTAATCAACAAAAGAATGTCTTTAAAAATTTCAGGACTCACAAAAAAATTCGGAGAGCAGATTGCGCTCAACGATATCAACATAAGCATTTCAAATAACGAAATCATTGGACTTCTCGGACCAAACGGCGCCGGAAAATCCACCTTGATGAAATCCATCACAGGCGTTCTGAAAATAGATGAAGGTGAAATTCTCTTCAATGATAAAAACATTACGGAAAACGAGATCGAATCCAAAAAGAAAATCGGTTTCCTGCCGGAGAACAATCCTCTTTACAATGAGATGTATGTAAAAGAATATCTGCAATTCGTCGCTAATCTTCACAACATTAAAAAGGAAAGAGTAGAAGAAGTGATAGGATTGGTCGGAATTACACCGGAAAAATCCAAGCAAATCTCACAACTTTCCAAAGGTTACAAACAACGTGTCGGACTCGCTCAGGCAATTCTACACGAGCCGGATCTATTAATCCTCGATGAACCAACCAATGGACTCGACCCCAATCAAATTGTCGAAATCCGAAACGTCATCAAAGAAATCGGAAAAGAAAAAACTGTGATTTTGTCCACGCACATTATGCAGGAAGTAGAAGCGCTTTGTTCACGTGTGATTTTGATTCACCAAGGAAACATCATCCAGGATTCGCCAATCTCTGAGTTCAAAGGGAAATTTGCAAGTCTGGAAGAAGCATTTCAGAGTTATACGGTTTAATTATTATGACGATTAATAAATGATATTTTAAACAAAAATTAAAAATTGTAAATTCGTAAAGATTTAATAAAATAAAATACGATGGAAGCATCAATTATCATACATCCAAGAAACAGAAAAGAAGCGTCATTACTTAAAAAAGTCTTGAAAGCTTTGGATGCACAATTTGTTTTTAAAGAAGAAAAACCGGAAAGCTTAAGTCCTAGCAATGACCCTTATTTTGATGTTCCGGAAAATGTATCGGAATTGGAAAGAAGAATTAAGGACTTGAAAACAGGAAAATCAAAATCTAAAATACTATCAATAGAGGCGCAGAAAGAATTATTAGGTTTATGAATTATCATATAAAACTTTCGGATGAAGCAGAAAAAGACATCCTGTTTTACAGAAAATCGGGAAATAAATCGGCTTTAAAGAAAATTGATATATTTATTAATGAAATTCGTATTAATCCTTACTCTGGAACTGGAAAACCCGAACGCCTGAAGCATAAAAACGGTAACGTTTGGTCAAGACGAATCGACAGCAAAAACCGCTTGATTTATAGTGTCGAAGAAAATATTGTAATCGTAGAAATCATTTCTGCAAAAGGTCATTATGGTGATAAGTAAGAATTTTACTTTTCAGATGACAGCATATACTAACGTAATTTCACAATTCTTATAATCTTCTGACATCAGACTTCCGACTTCTGACAAAAAATGAACTTCGCCCAGATCATTCTTCCGCTCAATCTCAAAGGAACTTTCACATACAAAGTTCCAGAGGATTTTTTGGATAAAATAGAAGTTGGAATGCGCGTTCTGATTCCGTTTGGTGGAAAGAAAATCTACACTGGAATTGTTACCGAATTATTCGATGAATTTGAAGACAGTTTTGTTCCCAAAGAAATCATCAACTTACTTGATAATCAGCCAATTGTTCCAAAACAACAATTGGAATTCTGGAATTGGATGAGTTCCTATTATCTCTGCAATCTTGGGGAGATTTACCGTTTTGCATTTCCATCTTCTCTGAAATTGGAAAGCGAAACTTACGTCAGATTATTATCAGAAAGAACGATTGACTGGCAAAACCTTGATGCGAATGAAACGTATCTTCTTCAGGCTCTGGAAGTTCGTCAAATGCTGAACCTGCAAGAGATCGAAGCTTTCATCCCTAAAAAAGAAATTATCAAAACGATCAATGCTTTGATTGATGAACGTTATATTTCGGTGGACGAAAAGATCACGGAAAAATACAAAGCAAAAGAAATCGCTTACCTGAAAGTGAATGATGACGCTTTGCTTTCTGAAAATTTGGGCAAGATTCTTTTGAAACTTGATAAAGCTAAAAGACAAAAAGATTTATTCCTTAATATACTATCAAAACAAATTGATGAACCCAAAGCCCCAATTCGGAAATCTTTGATTTTTGATGAAGGAAATTTTGTCAATCAACAACTCAAATCATTAATAGAAAAAGGTTGGGTTTCAGAATATTATCTCGAAAAAGATAGAATCAATTCTTACGAAGGCGAGATCGAAGAGATCGAACAATTGTCTGAAAATCAGAAGTTGGCAGTTTCAGAAATTAATAAAGCATTCGAAGAAGATAAAAACGTTTTACTCCACGGAATCACATCTTCCGGGAAAACACATATTTATCTTGAGAAAATTGAAGACTGCATTAATTCAGATAAAAATGTGCTTTTGCTTTTGCCGGAAATCGCTTTGACAAAACAAATCACCATCCGGCTCGAAAAAAAATATGGCAAAAAACTCGGATTTTATCATAACAAACTGACGGATTTTGAAAGGGTAGAAGTCTGGCGAAAAATCAAAAAAAATGAACTCAATATCCTTATCGGAACCCGAAATTCTCTGTTTCTTCCCTTTGAAAATTTAGGGTTAGTGATCGTTGATGAAGAGCACGATTCTGCCTACAAGTCCAGAGATGCCCATTTCTTTTTCAATGCAAAAGATGCGGCGATGCTGCTGGCAGAATTTTATAATTCAAAATTGATTCTTGGTTCAGCAACGCCATCTTTGGAAAGCTATGATCTGGCGATGAAAGACAAACTCCGATATGTTTCGCTGAATGAAAGATTTGGAAATGTGGATGTTCCGAAATTTGAAATTATCGACATCAAAGAAGCGCAGAATCAGAAAAAAATCATCGGAAATTTCAGTCAGAAAATGCTGGATGAAATCAATCTACAACTCGCTGAAAAAAAACAGACAATTATTCTCCATAACCGTCGAGGTTATGCTAATGTTATCGAATGTGAAACCTGTGGACACGTTTCCTATTGCAGTAATTGCGACGTTGTAATGACTTATCACAAAGCTGCGAATGAACTGAAATGCCATTATTGCGGACAGCGTGCAGCAAAACCAACTTTCTGTCCAAGCTGTCACGGTAATAACTTGAATACGAGAGGAATTGGTGTAGAACAAATTGAAGAAGAGACAAAAAATATATTTCCAGAAGCTGAGGTTGACAGAATGGATGTTGACTCAATGCGCAAGAAATTTGCGTACGAAAAACTCTACGAAAAGCTTGAAAATGGCGAAACCGATATTCTCGTCGGCACACAGATGATTTCCAAAGGTTTGGATTTTGAAAACATAGAATTAGTGGTAATTCCGAAGGCGGATTCTTTGATCTATGTTCAGGATTTTCGGGCTGAGGAAAGAGCTTATCAATTGATTACGCAAGTAGCCGGAAGAGCCGGACGAGTTTCAGGAGAAGGAAAAATATTAATACAAACCTATAATCCGTCACATTCGGTTTTTGAATTGATTAAAAATCAGAATGTTAAAGAGATTTACAATTATTTTCTTGACGAAAGGAAAAAGTTTCTTTATCCACCGTTTGTGAAATTGATAATGATCGAGCTGAAACACAGGAAAGAAGATAAACTGAACAGAGCTTCGCAATTTCTCGGTTCGGTTCTTAGAAAATATATTCCAGAAGAATGCATTCTAGGACCTGAAAAATCCCCGATAGCAAGGATCAACAATCTTTATCAATATCAGATTTTACTCAAGTTTCCGAAAAATAAAAACTACAAAATCTACAAGCAACTACTTCAGAAATCCATAGAAGAATTTGATGAAATCACAGCTTACAAATCTGTCAAACGAGATTTTCTGGTCGATTTTTAACGAAAATTAACAAAATTTTGATTCTTTTATTACGGTTTACCGTAATTTCTATGGCAATATTCTCTAACTTTACTTAGTTATGTTAATAAGATTAAATGATCTTAAAACTTAATTAATAAAAATTCAATAAAAATTGTAATTGTTTGAGAATGAATAAAATTAGAAATTATTTTTCAATCATCACAATTGGTTTTTCCTCATTTGTATTTTCGCAAGGTAGCGTCGCAGTTTCTACATATCCACAAGTTGCTGATCAGCAGAATCTTGTAAAGGATCTTACTGCAGAAAAGGCGCTGTTGTCTCCGAAAGAACAAATTGAGTTTAATATCAATAAGATGTTTACCGATCCGGTATTGAGAAATGCAAACTGGGGATTTGTAGTGTATGATACGAAAACTGGCAAGATCGTTACTTCTTATAACGAAACGGCACCTTTGATTCCTGCTTCTACAACAAAATTATTGACGACGGAGACTGCTTTTTCGCTTCTAGGGACGAAATACAGATGGAACACGCAATTGGAATATTCCGGAAGTATAGATGCAGACGGTGTTTTGACGGGTAATCTTTATATTGTAGGAAGCGGCGATCCGTCATTGGGTGGAAACAGAGGTGGTGCAGCAAGTTACGGACAGATTGTAAACCAATATCTGCAATCGATCCAGGAAAAAGGTATTAAGAAAATCACAGGCGATATTATTATTCAGACGGCGATTTTCAAAGAGAATAAAACCGAACTTCCTCAGAATATTGTCTGGCTGGAACAAGCTAATTATTTTCTCCCAGTCGGAACGACGAAAGATATCAATCCAAGAAATGAAAAACTGATTGTAAGCCAATCAAATAATCCTTTTAATCAGGAAAAAAAATATTTTTATATATCGCCTTATGCCAATAAACTGGTTTATGCAGACAAATATGAAGGCAGTTGGGTAACCACAAAAGTAGCAGAACCACCAGCGTTTTTAGCCAATAAACTGAGAGAAAGTTTGGTTAAAAATAAAATCACAGTTGTAGGAAAAGTAACGCCAAAAATTGTTGACGGAAATCCGGAACCCAGAGAAATTCTAAGCAATTATAAATCTCCAACCTTAGCAGAAATTGTGGCTTACACCAATCAAAGAAGCGATAATGGTTATGCGGAAGCAATCCTGAAATCCAACGGTTTTATGAAACTTGGAGATCAGACCACAGAATCCGGCAGAGTCGTGGTAACCGAGCATTTGAAAGCTACTAATTTCGATATTGCCGGACTCAATTATATGGACGGAAGCGGACTTTCCAAAGCACATACTGTGACGCCGATCTCTCAGGTTAAATTTTTGACAGCATTGATGAAATCACCATATTATAAAGAATATATGGAGTCTTTACCAATTGCAGGACAAACCGGAACATTGAAACATATGTTTCTCCTGAACTCAAACGGGCAGATATTTGCAAAAACCGGGACCCTGAATCACGTAAAATGCTTGGCTGGTTACATCAAAACAAGAAGTAACAGAACATTGGCTTTTTCTCTGCTGATTAATAATTATGCGGGTTCTGCGGCTCAGGTAAAAGACAGGATGGAACAGCTTCTTGATCCGACTTTAGATCTATAAAAATTAACAATTTATAAAATTATAAACTCGCAATTTCTTGTGAGTTTTTTTGTAGCTTTGAAGTAAATTTTTAAATAAAATGAAACGTTTTTACACATTAGTGATTATTTGTTTAACATTTGGTTCGCTTTTCGGACAATTTGGTAATATTGAAAGAAAAGGGTTGATTAGATCTGAAAAAAAATCTGCCTCCCGATCGATTTTGGATGTGAATGTGAATCCGAATACATTAAACTATGATTTACAATATGTTAGATTAGAGTTTGATCTTGATCCTACACAGCAGTTCGTTTCCGGAACAATGACTTCTCATTTTAAAATGTTGGCAAATTCCAGTAATATTTATTTCGACCTAGCAAAGATTCTGACAGTTTCTACAGTAAAATATCACGGTCAGAATTTGACTTTTCAGCAATTGAGTTCAGATGAAATTAAAATTAATTTTCCGGCAGCTTTGACAGCTCAGACTACAGATTCTTTATCAATAACTTACAGCGGAGTTCCTATTAATACAGGTGCATTTGCCAGTTTTGAAGCAGGAACAACGCCTGCCGGAGATCCGGTCTTAGCTACATTATCTGAACCTTATGGTGCAAAAGGTTGGTGGCCGACAAAACAAAGCATGAATGATAAAATAGAAAAAATGGATATCAAAGTTACCACGCCGGCTCAATATACAGTTGGCTCAAATGGAAAACTGATGTCAGAAACTATACTAGGAAACGGAAAGAAGCTTACCTATTGGCAAACCAATTATCCAATCCCCGCTTATCTTTTTGCGTTAGGAATTTCCAATTATACAAAAATGAATTCCACGATTACTACAACAGGAAGTTCTTTTCCTTTCCTTAACTACGTTTATCCGGCTGATGCAAATGCAGATACACAGGCAAGCCTCGACTGGACAACAAGTTGTATGCAGAATTTTGAAGATAAATTTGGATTATATCCGTATAGAGACGAAAAGTATGGACACATGCAATTCAATTGGGGTGGTGGTATGGAACACGCGACAATGACTTCAATGGTCGGTTTTGGTGAAGGTTTGATTTGCCACGAGTTAGCGCATCAGTGGTTTGGAGACAAGCTTACCTGCGGAACTTGGAATGACATCTGGCTGAATGAAGGTTTTGCAACATTTGGTGAGCATTTGACTTATGAAAAATTATTAATGAGTCCTTCTCAGTTTCAAAATTATCTTGCAGGTGAGATAAATGATATTACAAGCAGTTCTGGTGGAAGTGTGTATGTTCCTGACTCTGGATTGAGTGATATCAACAGAGTTTTTGACGGAAGATTAACTTACGCTAAAGGAGGTTTTGTATTAAGAATGATAAAATGGATTCTCGGCGACGATCAGTTCTATGCCGTTTTGAAAGCCTACCAGAATAATCCGGCATTTGCATATAATTATGTGAAAACAACGGATTTTAGAGATTTCCTGACATCTTATACAGGAAAAGACTTCACTGGATTTTTCAATGATTGGATCTATGGAGAAGGTTATCCGATTTATCAGATCAGATGGACTCAGAATACAACAACCAAAAAACTGACTTTCCGTGTTGGGCAAACCAGAAGTAGCTCTACAGTTAGCTTCTTTGAAATGCCGCTTCCAATAAAAGTGACAGGATCAGGCGGACAAACTGCTTATTTTGTTTTGGATCATACCTCTAACAATCAGTATTTTACTCAGGATGTAGCTTTCACAGTGACGGGTGTTACTTTTAACTATGAAAATCAAATCATCACAAAAGGATCTACAGTTACTAAGGATAATACGCTTGCTGTAAACGATATTAATAGAGATAATATCAATGTCTATCCTAATCCGGCCAAATCATATATCAAAATTTCTGGTTCAAGTAAGTCAACAGATTATGAAATTTTCTCAATCGATGGAAAATTAATCAAAAAAGGAACTTCAAATCCAGATTCAGAAATTAACATTTCGACATTGGTTAAAGGAACTTATATTTTGAAGTTTAACGATCAGTCAGTTAAAATTATAAAAGAATAATATATTTATTGGGGCAGCTTTTCCGTCTTCCACTCCCGCTTTTTTCTTTTTTTAGAAAAAAGAAAAAGAGCTCCGTTCAAGCCGGGCTGCTGCAATTCAATGTTCAAAGATAATTATCGATATTCAAAACATAAAAAAGTTAAAAAAAGCACTCAATTGAAGTGCTTTTTTTATTTTTGTTAAAATCGAAAATCAATAAAAATGATATCACAAAAATTCCTCGAAAACATTACAAACGAGCTAACTAATATAGAAAACGACGGTCTTTACAAAAAAGAAAGAATCATCACTTCCCAGCAAAGTGCAGAGATTGAAGTTGGCGGCAAGAGGTTACTTAACTTTTGTGCCAACAATTATCTGGGATTATCCAATAATCCGGAAGTTATGAAAGCTTCAAAAGATGCCATAGATTCTCACGGTTACGGGATGTCGTCCGTTCGTTTCATTTGCGGAACTCAGGATATTCACAAAGATTTGGAAGCTAAGATTTCCAGTTTCTTAGGAATGGAAGATACCATTTTGTACGCCGCGTGTTTTGACGCAAATGGTGGTGTTTTCGAACCATTGTTTTCAGAAGAAGATGCTATTATTTCAGACGAACTCAATCACGCTTCTATTATTGACGGGGTTAGACTTTGTAAATCTGCAAGATATCGTTACAAGAATAATAATATGCAGGATCTGGAAGCTCAATTGATTGCCGCTTCCGAAAAAAATCACCGTTTCAAAATCATCGTGACCGACGGCGTCTTCTCAATGGATGGAATTGTTGCTGACCTAAAAGGCGTTTGTGATTTAGCAGATAAATATGATGCGTTGGTAATGGTAGACGATTCTCACGCAACTGGATTCATAGGAAAAACCGGCCGGGGAACGCACGAAGCAAATGATGTGATTGGAAGAGTTGATATCATTACTTCAACTTTAGGAAAAGCTTTGGGTGGTGCTTTAGGTGGATTCACTTCCGGCAAAAAAGAAATCATCGATATGCTGAGACAACGTTCTCGCCCTTATTTATTCTCAAATTCATTGGCACCAGGAATTGTCGGTGCCGCGTCCAAAGTTTTGGATATGATTTCCGAAGATACATCACTGAGAGACAAAGTAATGGAAAATGCAGAATATTTCCGAAAAGAAATGAAAGCCAAAGGTTTCGACATTCCAAACGGAGATGCAGCTATTGTTCCGGTGATGTTGTATGATGCAAAGTTGGCGCAGGAAATGGCAGAGAAACTTTTATCAGAAGGAATTTACGTGATTGGATTCTTCTATCCTGTTGTTCCAAAAGGAAAAGCCAGAATTCGTGTTCAGCTTTCTGCAGCGCATTCCAGAGAAAATCTTGACAAAGCAATTGCAGGCTTCGAGAAAGTAGGGAAAGAGTTGGGTGTTATTTAATAATTAAATAAAATTTCATCAAAATTATTTCCCCAACCCTAAAGGGAGTAATTTTGATGAAATTTTAAATGAATTTTCTCCCTTTAGGGTTGGTATAAAAAATTCATTTAGCTTTAAAAAACAAAAAGACCAGCAAAATTGCTGGTCTTTTATATTTCAAGAAAATCTCAGGATTATTTTTTACCTCCGTAAGACTTGTCTTTAATTCTTGCTTTTTTACCTCTAAGGTCTCTGAAGTAGTAGATTCTTGCTCTTCTAACTTTACCTTGTCTGTTAACTTCGATTTTTTGAAGTGCAGGCATATTGATAGGGAAAACTCTCTCTACACCAACATCACCAGACATTTTTCTGATAGTGAAAGTCTTAGTAAGACCAGTTCCTCTCAATTGGATTACAGTACCTTTGAAGAACTGAGTTCTTGTTTTAGCACCCTCTTTAATCTCGTAATACACAGTGATGGTGTCACCGGCTTTGAATTCTGGGAATTCTTTTTTCGTAATGTACTTATCTTGTACGTATTTTACTAAATCCATTTTTTGTAATAAAAAATTTGTTTTGTCAAGCCAAGCAACATTCACGTCCTTCGTCAGAGGTTGATTAACAGGTTGCAAAAATAAAAATAATTTTAATAACTACAATGCAATCCGACAATTAAATTCAATTTTTTTCAAATTACTTGATTTCCAACAGTTCCACATCAAAAACCAATGTGCTGTTTGGACCAATTTCTTTGCTCACTTCTTGTTCACCATAAGCCAAATGTGGCGGAATCGTAAACCTAAATTTACTGCCAACAGACATCAATTGCAAACCTTCTGTCCAACCTTTGATTACTCTGTTCAATGGAAAAGAAGCTGGTTTTCCACGTTTTACGGAGCTGTCAAAAACTTTACTAGTAATGGTGGTTCCGTGATAATGGCATTTCACTGTACTTTTCGCTGTCGGTTTTGGACCTTCCGTTTCTACCAGAATTTCATATTGTAAACCACTTGGCAAAATCGTCACGCTTTCTCTTTTCCCGTTTTCAACCATATAATCCTGACCACTTCTCAGGTTTTTTTCAGCCAGTTCTTTTTTTCTTTTGAATAACAAATCCGCTACGCCCATTTTAATTTTTTTTCAAAGGTATTTATTATCCGTTAATTCATCAAAAAATTCCGACTTATTTCCCGTAACTTTGATCGGAAAATTTAAGATAATACAATTGATTAGGAGCTTAATCCCGCTGTCCACTATATCTTTTTTATTTTTTCAGACGTTTTGTCTTCCAATTGAAGCTCAGTACCAAAAAAATAAAAAAGGATGCCGTTCCCATCGGGGCTAGGGGTTTTGTAAAAGGTTCATATTTTTTAATCAAATATGATTTAGACCAAAGATTAGAGGTATTTTTTCTTTGCTGAGTTTTACGCCTTTGCGAACCTTAAAATATTTTCAATAATGTCAAAAAATCTTTGCGGACTTTGCGTTAAAATTTAATATTAATAATTTCATTTCAGGTAATACATTATGAACAAAGAAATCGAAAACAAACTCATCCACAAAAATACCAAACCAACAAGTATGAGAATTTTGGTGTACGATTTTCTAAGCTCACAACAAGTCGCAACCTCCTTATCCGAAATCGAAAATCACTTCGACAACGCCGACCGAACCACAATCTACCGAACCTTAAAAACTTTCGAAGAAAAAGGAATCGTTCACAGCATTCAGGAAAATACAACCACAAAATACAAATTATGCCACGACGACTGCGACGAGACAACGCACAAAGACTGGCATCTCCATTTCTATTGCAAAATCTGCAAACAAACCACCTGCAAAGAAGATATCTCGTTCCCCGAAAGTATGAAAACCGATTTCAGAATCGATGAAATAAAACTTTTTGCCAAAGGCATTTGCGAAAATTGCCTTGAAACTACTTTCAATAATTAAAACATCCTCTCTTGTCAGTCTGAGGCTCTCGAAGACTCACAGTATTTATTTTTAGACCAATCGCCAATCGCTAAGGACCAATTGCCATCAGCCAACTAATTTTGCAATAGCATTGCATTTGCATTACCGCTACATTTGTTAAAAATTATTCGATATGGAAAAATGTTGCGGTACAAAACCAAAAAAAGAACACAACCACGAAGAACACGACCACAGCGACCACGACCATTCTCACAGCAATTCAAAATTGGGATTGATTATCAGTTTGGTGATATTCTTTTCCGGCTTAATATTAGACTTTTGGGTTAAAGCGGATTGGTTTACAAACAACGTTTGGCTGAGATTCAGCTGGTATTTTGTGTCCTATGTTTTAGTGGCATTTTCGGTTTTCAAAGATGCGTTTCAGTTGGCTAAGAGTTTTGATTTCTTCAATGAATTTTCTTTGATGGGAATCGCGACAATTGGAGCATTTGCAATCGGTGAATTTCCGGAAGGTGTTGCTGTAATGCTGTTTTACACGATTGGCGAAATGTTCCAGGAATCTGCTGTCAACAAAGCTAAAAATAATATCAAAGCGTTATTAGATGTTCGTCCAAAAGAAGCCACAGTGTTCCGAAACAATAAATGGGAAACAATTTCTCCAAATGAAGTAAAAGTCGGCGAAAAAATTCAAATTAAAGTTGGCGAGAAGGTGCCTTTGGATGGGATTTTAATCTCAGAAAAAGGAAGTCTCGATACATCCGCTTTGACAGGCGAAAGCAAACCTTCATCCATCAAAAAATCAGAAAATGTTCTTGCCGGAATGTTGAACCTCGACCAAGTGATAGAAGTTGAAACCACCAAATTATTCGAAAATAGTTCTATTGTCAGAATCTTAGAAATGGTTCAGGAAGCAAGTTCCAGAAAAGCAAAAACCGAATTATTCATCAGAAAATTTGCAAAGGTTTATACGCCAATTGTTTTCGTTTTGGCTTTATTAATAACTTTCATTCCGTACTTTTTTGTTGATGATTACATTTTCAGAGATTGGCTTTATCGAGGTCTGGTTTTCCTGGTTATTTCTTGTCCTTGCGCTTTGGTCATTTCAATTCCTTTAGGCTATTTTGGTGGCATAGGCGCAGCTTCACGAAACGGAATTTTGTTCAAAGGTTCCAATTTCCTAGATATGATTGCAAATGTGACAACCGTTGTAATGGACAAAACCGGAACACTTACGAAAGGTGTTTTTAAAGTTCAGAAAGTGGTGACCAATGATATTTCTGAATCTGAATTTCTATCAATTTTATCTTCAGTCGAAAGTCATTCCACGCATCCGATTGCAAAAGCGATTTCGCAATTTCATCCATCAAATCAAAATCCGGAATCTGTAGAAGAGATTTCAGGAAAAGGCATCAAAGCTGTCATTAATCAAAAACAAATTCTCGCAGGAAACACGCAATTGCTGAAAAGTTTTAATGTCAATTATCCTTCAGAGTTAGACCAGATTGTAGAAACAACAGTTGTTTTGGCAGTTGATAATCAATATAAAGGTTATGTTTTGATTTCTGATGAAGTGAAAGAAGATGCAGAACTGGCAGTCAAGCAACTTAAAAACGCTGGTGTGAAGACGATGATGCTGAGCGGCGATAAAGACACATTAACCCAAAATATTGCTAAAAAACTAGGCATTGATTCAGCGTTTGGAAGTTTGCTTCCCGAAGGTAAAGTGGAAGAATTGGAAAACCTGAAAAAAAATCCAAAAGAAATAGTAGCTTTCGTTGGCGATGGAATCAATGATGCACCGGTTTTAACTTTAAGTGATGTCGGAATCGCAATGGGCGGATTAGGTTCCGATGCAGCGATAGAAACCGCAGATGTCGTCATCCAAACCGATCAGCCTTCGAAGATTTCTACAGCAATACAAATCGGAAAAGCTACCAAGAAAATCGTTTATCAAAATATAGGTTTGGCTTTCGGTGTCAAAATAATTGTATTGATTTTAGGTGCTGGCGGATTGGCAAATATGTGGGAAGCAGTTTTCGCAGATGTTGGTGTAGCCTTGCTTGCAATCCTAAATGCGGTACGAATTCAGAATATGAAATTCAGTTAATATTTAAAGTTTTCCAAATTTATTTTTGGTTAAGAAAATAATATTATCTTTATCAAAATCAAAATTATGATGAGATATACCGTGTTTTGTGCTTTATTATTGTCTCAATTTGGGACATCTCAAGGGTTTTTAAAGACTCAAGGTCAGAAAATTGTGGATTCGAAAGGTGAGAATATTTATCTGAAAGGTCTTGGATTGGGCGGCTGGATGCTTCAGGAAGGTTATATGCTAAAGACCGATGACTTTGCCGGACCTCAATTCAAAATCAAAGAAAAGATTGCAGAAGTTGCAGGAGAAGATGGTAAAAATGAATTCTATAAAGCCTATCTCAAAAACGGAATTACCAAAAAAGATATCGATTCCTTAGCAAAATGGGGATTCAATTCCATAAGACTTCCAATGCATTATGACCTTTATACTTTACCCATAGAGAAAGAAAAAGTGAAAGGCGAAAATACCTGGCTGGAACAAGGTTTCAAAATGACAGACGACCTTTTGAAATGGTGCGAGGACAACAAAATCTATTTGATTTTAGACCTTCACGCTACACCTGGCGGACAGGGCAACGACGCCAATATTTCGGATAATGATAAGACCAAACCTAATCTTTGGCAAAGCCAGGAAAATCAGAAAAAGACAATCGCACTTTGGAAAAAACTGGCAGAACGTTACAAAGATAAAGAATGGATTGCAGGTTATGATATGATCAATGAACCGAATTATGGTTTCACAGGCAAGAATCCAAACGGAACAGACGAGATGTCAAATGCGCCACTTTGGAAACTTCAGAAAGATATTTCGGACGCCATTAGACAAGTTGACAAAAACCATATTATCATTCTTGAAGGTAATGGATGGGGAAATAATTACAACGGTCTGCCTAAACTTTGGGACGACAATATAGTTCTTAGTTTTCATAAATACTGGACAACCAACTCAACAGAATCGATTCAGAATATTATAGATATGCGTCAAAAGCTGGATGTTCCGGTTTGGTTGGGAGAGACGGGGGAAAATTCCAACGTTTGGTTTACGGAGCTTAATCAATTATTATTGAAAAATAACATCGGTTATGCTTATTGGCCAATGAAAAAGATTGATAATATCGCAGGCGTAACAAACGTTAAGATAACTTCAGATTATCAAAAACTACTGAATTACTGGAAAAATGGTGGACAAAAACCTTCAAAGGAATTTGCCAAAAAAGCCTTGATGAAAATAGCTGACAACTACAAAATGGAAAACGTAGAAATCAAGAAAGATGTAATAGATGCGATGTTCCGACAGGTGAATGATGAGTCGACTAGGCCTTACAAAGACAATAGTGTTCCCGGAAGAATATTCGCCACAAACTATGATCTTGGAAGATTCGGAAGTGCTTATTCGGATAATGATTTTCAGAATCTCTGGGTAAGCACAGGAAGCCACACAGAATGGAACTCAGGAAATAAAATGCGGAATGACGGTGTTGATATCTATCTTTGCAATGATAAGATCAATAATAAATATTACGTCGGAAAAACCGAAAAAGGCGAGTGGCTTCAATATACTGTGAAAAGCACTCAGGCAAGAAAGTATAAAGCTAACATTCGTTATAATAATGAATCCAGTCAAGCTTCTGAGTTGGTCATCAAAACTGAAAATGGCGACGACCTTGCAACGGTAAAACTTCCACCAACAGGAAAGAATATCTGGAAAACAGTTTCTCTGGATAATGTAAACATTGACAAAGGAGAAAATAAACTAAGGCTTTACTTCGAAGCCGGAAATGCAAACCTCAATTACTTCGAACTGAACTAGGAAATCGAAAATAAATTATTCAAAACATCTCATATTATCTGTGGGATGTTTTTTATTTCAGTAAATTTAAAGATTGGCTGATAAATTGCCTACAGACTAAGGTTAATATTTAATCTTTTAAAATAACTGATACTATGATGAGATCGCTCTACCTGCTTTTATTCTCAATTTCCTTTTCCTTGCTTTATTCACAAAGCACGCTTACCGTCACCAGATCCGATAATCAGAAACCAATCAAGGGTGCAACAGTTTCTTGTAACGGGAGGATTTTGGGTAGAACAAATGATAAAGGAATTACAACTTTTAAAACTAAATGCCCGAAAGTGGACGTAGAAATCGATAATTATATCGGAGATGAAGTAGTCGTAGATAAAGTGATGGAACTAGCCCTTGACAGAGATAATATCAAAAGTACACAGATAGAAGGTGTTGTTCTTACCAATCAGACCGATCCTCGTGCGCTGGCAATTATAGATAAAACTTTCAAAAGGTTCAAAGAAAATTCTCCGAACGCATTGGATTCTTATTCCTATAAATCTTACGAAAAAATGTCTTTTGATCTGGATGAAGACAGTATTAAGGATTATTCGAGATTCGTAGAAGCAAGGAAAGATTCTCTTTCCAGAGCTACCAACAGATTGCTTCCCAAGAAAGAAAAAGACAAAAAAGATTCTATAGAAGGCGAACAGATGATGTCGGTGGCAAAAGACAGCAAACTGTTTCTTTGGGAACGCGCAATGGAATTTCTCTACTCCAAAAAGTATGGCGAGAAAGTTAATATTCTGGATAACAGGATTTCCGGTTTGAAGAATCCGGTTTACGAAATGCTTGCTTTAAGGTCCAACAGAGACAAAATTCCAAGAGAAATTTTACCAGAAAACAGAAGCCTTTATCGATATTTCCTTACAGACTCTATCGAGATCGAAGGCAGAATGAATTATGTCATCAGATTCCGACAGGTAGATTACAAAGTACCGATCAACAGAAGAAAATACAATGGCTATCTCTACATAGACAAAGATTCTTACGCCATCAAAAAGATAGAAAGCAACAGCAAAGTGAAGTCTGATGGAAACATCACTTCGATCTGGGTTCCAATCAATGACAAGTGGTTTCTGAAAACAGAAAACCTCAAGATCAAAATGGGTGTTTCAGAATTTGAAACTATTCAGAAAAAGGACAATGAAACTGCCGAAGAGAAAGCGGCAAGACTCGAAGGTGTCAAAAAATTCGGGAACTATGCTTATATGAAAGCTGACTATTTCGACTTCAAAACACCGGTAGATCTTAAAGCTTCACAGTTCAACGGCTATACAATGAGTGTCGAGAATACGGACGGAACACTCCTTAAACAATACAGAACGGACAGTCTCTCTGCCAGAGAAAAACTCACTTATGTCAAGATCGACAGTCTGGGAAAAAAATATACTTTGGACAGAAAGGTTCAGGTGCTTACTGCTTTGTTGAGGGCTAAATTCACTGTTGGAATGGTGGATATCAATCCATTGCAAACCAAATATAACAGATATGAAGGTCTTAGATTAGGTGCAGGATTTAAACTGAATGAGAGATTCAACAAGTATATTTCTCCTGATGTATATCTGGCTTATGGTTTCAAAGATCGTGGTTTTAAGTACGGTGCAGGTGTAGATTTCCGAACAACTTTGCAGAGAAACTCATTCTTCAGAGTCGAATATTTCAATGATGTCGCAGCTTCCGGAAGGTTCAGTCAGAATCTCTGGAGCGCCAAGATGAATATCAATAACAGCGGAATGTCCATCCGAAACGACAAATATTATAAATACGACGGCTTCAGACTGGGGTATCAGGTAGATCTTACCAATTCTCTGACTTTGGATTTGTCGGGTAAAAAACAGAACGAAGAAGCAGGCTACCCGTATGAGTTTATGGGAATGTCCAGAAAGTTTGAGAATTTCAGCTCAATGGCAACCATCAAATTCTCTCCGAACAGCCGCAATATTATGACACCTTACGGCAAATACACCTATGAACAGAACTTCCCTGAGGCTTTTCTTAATTATGAGCAAGGGTATAAAAGTTTAGGAGGTGAGTTTAATTACAGCAGATTCGATGCCTTGCTGACACACCAGTTCCGTACAGCCTGGGGTACAACACTGGCTCGTGCGTACGGAGGATACTATGTTGGGAAAGCTCCAATGTGGCACCTTTTCGAGATGGGTGGTCTGGATGCCAACAGCGGTACCGGTATCTTATCCAATTTCTCTTTGACCAGTTATTTGGGATTTGCAACGATGACTTCCGGGAAATATTTCAATGATAAGTTTGCAGGCTATTACGTTTCGCACCAGATCCCTTGGTATTTCAAAAGCTTTGGTAAGAACACTTCCAGCTTCAATATCATCTACAGAGGTATTGCAGGTGATCTGAAGAATCCGGAATACCACGTGGTAGAGAATTTTTCACCGCTTGATCATCTTTATCAGGAAGTCGGTTTTGAGTATAATAACTTCCTGAGCTCAAGATTCAATCTGGCATTTTTCTATAGAGTCGGGTATTATAATACAAGTAACTTTAAGGATAACTTCGGAGTTCAGCTGAAGCTTAAGTTGCTAGAGTTTTAATATTTTTTTGGCAGCTTTATCCGCCTTCCGTTCCCAATCTTTTTTGCCGGAGATTTGTATCTTTGATTGGAGATAAGCATTTAGCAAAAAAGGATTTCCACTCAAGTCGGGCTGCAGGTTCAGTGTAAAAGAAGATTATAAAAAAATGAACGATCTATTCAAACAACAGGTTTATGAGATCACAAGACTCATCCCAAAAGGGCGGGTTTCCACTTACGGCGCAGTGGCAAAAGCCGTTGGTTATCCCAATCATTCCCGCCACGTTGGCAATGCAATGGGTGGTTGTCCAAAAGATGTTCCCGCGCACAGAGTCATCAGCAGTACCGGAAAATTATCGGTTCCTTCGTTCAGAGAAAGGTTAGAAAAAGAAAAAGTAGTCGTTCAGGAAAACTGGAAGATCAAAGATTTTAAAACCCTGTTCTGGGATCCTTTGAAAGAACTTTAAGATAAGTATAATCCCTTAGTTTAAGCTGCTAAGGGATTTTTTGTGTTCATTTTTATAATTAAGAATGATATAATATTAATAATAATCAGCTCCAAAAACAGCCTTCTGCAAGTCCGATGAACAGGGCATCCGCAAGGGTGTATAAAAAGACACGAGAGTTTTCACAAAAAGACACGAGAGTTTTAATGAAAACACACGTGTGTTTTAAACTATAGACACGTGTGTTTTGATATATTATCTATTTTTAACTCATTAAGGTTAAAATATTTCTACAAATTTTTTTGTATGATCATTATTTTTTTATACTTTTACCCAGTTGAAGAAATTCAATTTTAACTAAAAACACAAATAAAATGTCAATTAAATTTAATGCGGTTCAAAGAGCGAACCCGCAAAACAGAAATGAGCCCGCAAAATATTACGCCAATATCGTTGGCGACGGTAAAACCACACTGGCAGATCTTGCCAAACACGCCGGCGCAATGTCCACAGTTTCCAAAGCAGATATCCTAGCCGTTCTGGAAAGTACATTTTCCAAAATTGCCGAAGATGTGGCGGATGGAAAGATCGTCTATGTAGGCGAATATTTTACATTGCAGGCTGGCGGATCCAGTACCGGTGAAGAAAAAGAAAAAGATGTTTCCGCAGCAAGCATCAAAAGTGTAAAGGCAGTTTTCCGTCCCGGCAAAATGATCAAAGATGCCCTGAAACTGGCAACCTATCAAAAGAAAGATTAAGTTACACGAAATTTTAATTATTAAAATCTTCTCGCAGATCCCCGGCGTTTGTATTCATTTGCCATTTGTGTTTTAATTATTAAATGGTCTGCGAGATTTATTTTAATTTATCAATATATAGAAACAAAGAAGCCATCTCAAATAAGATGGCTTCTTAATTTTGAAAGAACCCTTCGATTCTGCTCAGTGTGACACCGCTAATAGCAGCTTGTCAGTCTGAGGCTCTCGAAGACTTTAAATAGTATTCTTTCTTAACTTATTATTGAGCCTGCTTCTATTTATATGCCTCAATCGTTTTATTAATTGCCTCGATCTGCTGATGAATAGTCGGGCTGTTCGGGTTGTTTTTAAGGACTTCCATTTTCTTGCTGAGTCCGTCTTTCAGCATTTGCACGATCATCATTTTCACCTGTGGATTGTCGGGTATCTGAGACTTAGCCTGAACCAGAACTTTAGTCACTTTCTCAGTTGCTTTCAGGTTGTCAGAACTCATAATCCAGTTATAACCGTCCTCAGCAAATTTTCCCAAAACAGGATCCTGAAATTTGATAAAAGGGTAGAAGGCTACAGTAGCGCCAATGGCCGGCATTTGCTTCTCAGTCTTATTCTTTACAATGATCGGAAGCAGTTTTGAGATCAGATCATCTGATGTATTATCAAGATCGATTTTATCGGCAAGTGTGGTTGCTTTGGAAGGATCAAGATCTGCAATTCCTGCTAAAGATGCGCCTTTTACGGCATTGGAAACAGCATTCATTCCTTTTTCAAAAACAGATGTGTATTTCGCATTTTTAGTTTTTGTCAAAGCTGAAATAGCTGCTGCCTGAACCAAAGTTTTTGGATCGTTGGAAGCTAGTTTTTCAACATCTGCTGTCAACGCTTTTGCCTGATCTGCATTAGTCAAATCGATCTGTCCCAAAGCCTCTTCTCTCAATCTGAAGAAAGGATCTTTAAGTGCCGCTGCCAATAATTTGATAACAGCAGGATTCTTGGCATCCGCTTCTTTTACAGATGATAAAGCTCTGTATCTGCTAAGATATTCTTTAGAATTGGTGTATTGTAATAAGTTTTGTTCAGGCGTTTTAGTTTCAGTGATCTCAGAAAGCAGAATTCCGTCCGCATTGATATTGATCAGATCCGGAGTCTTGGAAGAATCAAAAGTAAAAGTGTTTTTAGCTTTTGCATCTACCCAAACGTTATATCTTTTTGGTTTGCCATTGTCATAAACATCAATAGCGAAAGGAAATTCAAACGGTGTTTCCTGTGATTGGTTAATAACAACTGTCACTTGTTTTTTCACAGGTTCGTAAGTCGAAGTATAGCTCAACTTCGGATTTCCGCTTCCAAAATACCATTGGTTGAAAAACCAGTTAAGATCTTTCCCGGAGACTTTTTCCAGAGATAATCTTAACTGATGCGCTTCACCGTTTTGATATTCATTCGTTTTCAAATAGTCGGTCAATCCTGCAAAAAAGGCATCATCACCAAGATAATTTCTCAGCATATGAAGGATTCCGCCGCCTTTGTTATAAGTAATTGCATCAAAAACATCTTCACGGGAAGCATAATCAAACCTCACCAGATCTTTATTGAACAAAGCCGGATTGTGAATATAAGCCGAAAGATCCTCTCTCAAATGGTAGTCTGCGTCGTCTTTTCCATATTTGTGTTCCAGCCAGAGATATTCGGAATAGTTGGCGAAAGACTCATTGACAGTCAGATTGCTCCAGCTCTCAGCCGTAACAAGATCCCCAAACCAGTGGTGAAAAAGTTCGTGTGCGATCGTGTTCTCCCATTTGTTTTCATCGATGAGGTCTCCGGGTTTTTGCTGCGCCGATTCCTGATGAAGCGTAGCAGTTGTATTTTCCATAGCCCCGGAAACAAAATCTCTACCCGTGATCTGTGCATACTTTGCCCAAGGATAATCATAAGCTAATCTTTTGGAATAGAACTTGATCATCTCAGGTGTGTTCCCGAAGATTTGCTTTGCGTAGGGCTCGTATTCTTTTTCTACATAATAATCGACGTCAATATTTCTCCATTTGTCTTTTACAACAGCATAATCTCCCACGCCCATAAAGAAAAGATAAGTGGAATGTCTCTTATCCATCACCCAATGATCGGTTCTCTGATCGCCTGATTTCTGAGAATCTTTCAGGATTCCGTTGGAAAGTGTGACGTATTTGTCAGGAACAGTCATATAGATTTCCTGAGTAGTCTTCTGATTGGATTTGTCGATTGTTGGGAACCAGGCAGATGAAGATTCGGTTTCGCCCTGAGTCCAGATCTGTGTTGGTTTATCTTTATCTTTTCCTTGAGCATTGATGAAATAAAGACCTTTCGCATCATTGATAGCTGCACTTCCTTCCTGTTTTACTTCATTCGGGCGGGCTGTATATTTGATGTAAACTGTGTAATCCTGATTCTTTTGATAGGATTTGTCAAGTGTGATTTTCAGAACATCATTTTTATAATCAAATTTTAGAGGCTGTTTTGAACCGTTTTTGTCCAAGGCAACTTCGTGGATCAGCATTCCTTTTGCATCAAGCTCCAAAACATCTGTTGTATAGAAATAGGGACTTGCAGTCAGCCATTCTTCACCATTCATCTGTTCTTTCTGATAATCGAAACTGACTTTCAGTTTGGTATGTTTTAGTTCTGTTGTTTTGGTGTGGGTTGCTCTGTAAACAGGATTTCTGCCGGAAGTTTCTGTCTGAGCAAAAGTAGTATTTGAATTAAAAATTGCACCCAGAAAAAGTGCAGCGATTAAGATCTTCTTCATTTTTATGAAATTATGTCGTTGATTTATTTTTAAAAGAGATAAGTGTTTGTTTTTAAGGGAATGTTACAAAAAAAGCGGGAAAGTCCCGCCTAATTTATATCGCCACCGGTGCCTTAATCCCCGGATGCGGATCGTAATTCTCCAACGTAAAATCCTCAAAATCAAAATCGAAAATATCTTTGATATCGGGATTCAGTTTCATTGTAGGCAAAGGTCTCGTTTCTCTGGATAATTGTTTGTTCACCTGTTCGAAATGGTTGTTGTAAATATGAACATCCCCGAAAGTGTGTACATAATCGCCAACTTCCAGACCTGTAACCTGCGCTACCATCATCAATAAAAGGGCATAACTTGCAATATTGAAAGGTACGCCGAGGAAAACATCTGCACTTCTCTGGTATAATTGAAGCGATAATTTCCCATCAGCCACATAAAACTGAAACAAAGCGTGACAAGGTGCCAAAGCCATATTCGGGATTTCAGCGGCGTTCCAGGCAGAAACTATCAGTCTTCTGGAGTCCGGATTTTTCTTAATCTGTTCAATAACGTCAGAAAATTGATCGACTACTTTGTTATCTGCGCCAGTCCAGCTTCTCCATTGTGCACCATAAACAGGACCCAGATCTCCATTTTCATCAGCCCATTCATTCCAGATGGAAACGCCGTTATCAGTCAGATATTTGGTATTTGTATCTCCCTTGATGAACCAAAGCAATTCATAAATAATGGATTTCAGATGAACCTTTTTTGTTGTTACCAAAGGAAAACCTTTTGATAAATCATAACGTAACTGGTAGCCAAAAACGCTTCGTGTTCCGGTTCCGGTTCTGTCGGTTTTGTCGGTTCCGTTGTCAATAATATGTTGTAAAAGGTCGAGATAGTTTTGCATTTTGAAGGATAAAATAATTCCTCAAATTTATAAAAAACCGTGCAATTATCCTGCACGGTTTTATTCAAAATAAAAGTTATTTAGATAATCTATTTCACCTGAAAATCTTTATCGCCACATTGCCATAATAAGAAAGAATATTCTCTTGACGCCTGTAAAAATTGCTCCTCGACTGTACTTCCGCCGAAATGTCCGGCTTTGTAATCTACGTATAGGAAAACAGGATTGGTTGATGCATTGTCAGCCTGCATTTTTGCTTCAAACTTTGCAGGAATATAACTTTCCACACGGGAATCATTGAATCCGGTCGTTATCAATTGCGCAGGATATTTTGTTCCTTTTTTAATGTGCTGATAAGCATCCATTTCTAATAAAGCTTTGAAATCGGATTCATCTTTTACAGTCCCGAATTCAGGAATGTTAACCGGTCCGTTTGGAGAAAATTCCATTCTGAGGGCATTAAGACAACCTACTTTTGGGATTGCTACTTTGTACAAATCTGGACGCTCGGTTATTGCTCTTCCAATCAAAATTCCACCAGCACTCGCACCCGAAATTCCGAATTTATCTGATGAAGTATATTTATTTTTAATCAAATATTCAGCACAGGCGTTGAAGTCTTTCCAAGTGTTTGGCTTGGTTGTTTTCTTACCTGCGAGATACCAATCCTGGCCTTTTTCCCCGCCTCCGCGGATGTGGGCAAAAGCCATTATAACACCACGATTCAGCAGCGGTAAAAATCTTGCAGAAAAATAAGGTGCATAAGCAGACATTCCATAAGCTCCGTAGCCTTGCATAAAAGTAATATTACTTCCGTCTTTTTTCAGTTTTGTTTTGTCATAAAGAATACTCAGTGGAACCATCGTTCCGTCGTGGGAAGGAACGTCTATCTCTTCATAGACGATATTTTCAAGATTCGGAAAATTGAAAGTCATATTGAAGGGACCTTTGGAAAATTCCTTTTTATCAACATCGTAGATATAGAAATTAATCGGCATATTCCAGGCAAGATTGGTCAGTAATAACTCATTGGAATTTTTTGAAAGTGCTGCAGCTTCCACATTTCCTTTGAGAGGTGTTGAGATTTTTGACGTTTCGCCGGTTTTTAAATTATAATAAAAAGGTTCTACAACCAGTTCATTTTTGGTTTTGAAAAGCACGAGATAATCTTTAGATTGGGTGACAGAGGATATTTTCCAGTCTTTATCTCCGGAAGCAATTTCTTTAGCATTCGCAAAATCTGGTTTTGAAAGCGAGGTTTTTATCAAACGGAATTTAGAATTTCCTTTTGTCGTCAACAGATAAACATCATCACCCTGTACAAAGAAATTCCAGATTTCATCTTTTTTAGTACAGAAAGGTTTCCATTGGATGTGGTCTTTTTTCAGGTCAGAAGCCGGCGCATAATAGAGTTCTTTATAATTCTCAACCGTTGATTTTCCTAAGAATATATATGGTGAATTTTTGAAAATATAAAAATCCGGAAACTCCGATGGCAGAATCTTGAGTTCCGGATATTTTTTGGAACTCGCCAGCAGAATATCTTTAGAATTATCATCGCCCAAAACGTGTAGTTTTGTTTCGGAATTCAGCCAGACTTCCGGGTCATGTGTGTCATAACTTTTTGCTTCGCCGTAGATTATTTCCGTATTGCTTCCGTCTGCGAAATTTCCGACGCTGTGTTTGATAACATCCGGCAGGAATTTTCCGGTCGTGACATCCATAATTTTCACATCGCCAAGCTCTGAACCGACTTCACTTAGGTTAAATGCAACCTTGCTTCCATCATCACTGATGCTCACGGAGAAATCCATTACTTTTCCGGGAATATAATTTTTCGGGTCAAAAAGCAATACTTCTTTTCCATCCTTTCCCTGCTTATAATAAAGTTTGTAAACAGACTCTTCCGGCAGTCTTTTTCGGTAAAAATATTTTCCACCCTCAGAAGAGACAGGCGAATACTTAACCGCAATTACTTTGTCGAGGTCTGTAAGTTCTTTAAATATTGTTTTTTGTCCGGGGATTTTAGCAAGTTCCGAATTGGTGAAATTTTCCTGAGCTTTGAACCAGTCCAGAACTTTTGGATTTTTAATATCCTCGAGCCAGCGGTAAGGATCTTCTACTTTTATCCCAAAATAAGTGTCGGTAACAAGTTCTGTTTTGGTTGGCGGGTATTTATATTGTCCGAAGGAAAAGGCTGTAATAAGCATCAGGCTTAAAAAGAATAATTTTTTCATAGTATTAATTTTTTACTTTAATGATTTGATGAATGGTTTAAGTCATTATTTTATAAATTTATACAAATATAATAATTTGATTATCAGTGTGATAAAATATTATCAAATTGAAAGCAATTCTTTTTATAATTGCCGGTTTTCCCTTTTAATGCTATGTTTTTTGAAATTTTAAAATATATAAAAAAAACAAAAAACACTCACAAAAGTGAATGCTTTTAATTATATGTGCTGTTTATATTGATTTTAAACTGCAGTGTATCCGCCATCAACAAGATAATAACCGCCAGTCATAAAAGAAGATTTTTCTGAACTTAAAAAGAGAACCATTTCCGCCACCTCTTCAGAAGTTCCTAATCTTCCCATCGGATGTTTTGCTATCAAAGCTTTTTTATGTTCGGCGTCAAGTTGGTTTAATAAGGGTGTGTCTATGTAACCTGGTCCAACAGCATTACAACGGATATTTTTCTGTCCGTATTCTGCACCGATATTTTTTGTCAAGCCGACAACTGCGTGTTTGGTAGAAGTATAAGCTGATGAAAGTGGAGCAGCAACTGTTCCGTGGATTGATGCAATATTTACGATGACACCACCGCCATTTTTCTCCATCTGTGTCAGTTCATATTTGCAACCGTAGAAAACGCCGTCCAGATTGATGTCAATTACTTTTTTCCAGCCATCAAGGCTATAGTCTCCCGTTTGATTAGCTTCTCCGCCAATTCCGGCATTGTTGCAGGCAATATCCAATCTTCCGTAAGTGTCAACTGTAGATTTTACTAAAGCTTCTACTTGTTCAGGATTTGAAGTGTCAGCTTTTACGAAAGTGGCCTCACCTCCGTTTGATTTTATGTCTTCAACGGCTGATTTTCCATGTTCTTCATTGATGTCGGAAACTATAACTTTTGCACCTTCTTTTGCGTATAATTTTGCGATTGCAAGACCGATCCCGGAACCTGCACCTGTAACCAAGGCTACTTTATTGTTAAGAATTTTCATAATAAATGAATTGTTTAATTATGAATCATAAGCAACAATAAATATGCAAATCGCAATTGTGAAAAGTTAATAATTTCATAAATGATTCTATTTGAAGCAATGGAAGATTTTTCTATCGAAACAATATTGATTTTCTTCTATAAAATCTGTCCGTTCGTCTATTAGATTTGATATTGATTTCTGTCTGATGCAATTTTGTTCCCGTAAAACAGACACAATGAAACAATATATCATCATATTATTTTTCATCAGCATTTTTGTTCCGGCTCAAAAAGTCTGGACGCTTCAGGATTGTCTTGATTATGCCGTAGAAAATAACATTACAGTTAAGAAAACGGTTTTGGACAAGACGACAGCTCAGCTAAATTATCAACAGCAGAAGAATAATAAACTGCCTACAATTTACGGTTCTTCAAGTCTTGGATTGACGAATGGCTCCAGTATCGACCCGATTACAAGTTCATTTGTAAATCAGAATATTTTATCAAATAGTTTTGGTTTAAGTGGAAACATAACGCTTTATCAGGGAAATAAACTAAATCTTCAAATCGAACAAAATAAGATATTAGTAGCACAATCGGAATTATATCAGAAACAAGCCGAAAACAATATCGTTCTGAATGTTCTCAATGCTTATCTCCAGTCTTTATATTATTATGAAGGCATCGAAAGTGCAAAATACGCCGCCAATTCTTCCGCCGAAGAGTTAAAACTGACACAGACCAAATATAAAAACGGAGCGATTTCAAAACTGGATTTGGCAGATGTGGAAACGCAGGATGCACAAAACCAATACACGGTTGTGAACAGTGAGAATCTTTATAATCAACAGGTTTTGAAACTGAAACAACTTTTGGAACTTGACCCAAGTGTTGATTTTCAAATTGAAAAAATTGCTTTAAGTGATCTGCATGAAACAATTCCGGATAAACAAGCCGTTTTTGCTCAAGCGATAGAAAATCTTCCTGACTTGAAAATTTATGATTCTCAGAATGAAGTTTTGGCAAAAGCTTTACAGATTTCCAAAGCAGGCTATTTACCGACACTTTCCGCAACTGCAGGACTGAACACTGGTTTTACAAGTACTCAGGATTACGGTTACTTCAACCAGATTAAGAATAATTTCAATAAATCAGTTGGGCTTTCATTGAATATTCCGATTTTCTCTAAAAAACAAAACGATACAAATGTAAAACTCGCTCAAATCGATATTGAACAAAACAAACTCGATAAAATAAGCGCCAGCAAAACTTTGTATTCATCAATAGAAACGGCTTGGCAAAATGCCATTGCCAACCAGGCTCAGCAAAAATCTTCAAAAGTAGCAAGAGACAATGCAAAACTCGCTTATGATTTGGCAAGTAAAAAATACGAATTCGGAGGTTTGACGACAACGGAACTTTCGGTAAGCAGAAACACTTATCTGACCAATGAGCAAACCTATCTTCAATCCAAATATATGGCAGTTCTGTATAGTCAATTACTGAATTTCTATCAAGGTAAAACAGTGACAACCAATTAATAACAACGAATTAAAATCAAGATCATGAATCCAAAATATAAAAAATACTTCAGAAATTCCGTTATCGTTCTTGTTTCGGCGGTTGTTATTTTCTTCGTTTATAAATATTTTACAACAGAAAAAACAACCAATATTGCTGTCCAGACTGTAAAAATGTCGAAGCAGAATGTCACAACTTCCGTTACTGCAACCGGAACTGTAGAACCGGTTGATCAGGTGGATGTGGGAACACAGGTTTCGGGAATTATCAATCATATCTATACAGATTACAATTCTCCCGTGAAAAAAGGTCAGCTTCTGGCGGAGCTCGACAAAACCAACCTTCAGGAATCTGTGAACAATGCTTTGGCTCAATATAATGCTTCGCTCAACGAACTGAATTATTACCAGAAGAATTACAACCGTCAAAATAATATGTTCAAATCAGGTGTCATCAGCAAGGCAGATTATGAGCAGGCAGCTTATCAGGTTAAGAATTCTCAGCAAACAGTAAGTCAAAGAAAAACAGCTTTGGCGCAGGCGAGAACCAATTTGAGTTATGCTAATATTTACGCTCCGATTGACGGCATTATCCTGAGTCGAGAAGTGGAAGAAGGGCAAACCGTCGCTGCAAGTATGACAACGCCAACGCTTTTCACCATAGCAAAAGATATTACAAAAATGCAGGTGGAAGCTAATGTGGACGAGGCTGATATCGGTGGAGTGGAAGTTGGACAACGTGTGAGTTTCACGGTGGATGCTTATCCTCAGGAGGAGTTCAGCGGTCGTGTTCGTCAGGTTCGTTTGTCCGCAACTACAGAATCCAATGTTGTGACTTACACCGTAATTATCAACGCAGATAATCCAGAACAGAAACTTAAACCTGGATTGACGGCAACCATCACGATTTTCACTCAGGAATTGAAAGATATTGAAACAGTTCCGGCGGCAGCGATTGCTTTCAGTGCCGATACAGAGACCATTCAGAAATATTATCAGCAGAATAAAATCACGGTGAAAATTCCTGAAATCAAAACCGGAAAAAACACAGAAAAATACATCTGGATTAAAAATAATGACGGAAGTCTTAGTCAGAAATTAATTACAATCGGAATCGATGACGGTGTTAATATTCAGGTCAAAAATGGACTTGCAGGGACTGAACAAATCGTAACCTCACTTGATGAACAATCAGAACTAGTTGCCAAATCAGAATCCGACGTAAGCAGCCCGTTTATGCCCAAAAGACCTAGCAGTAATAATAAAAAGTCGAGTTCAAACCAAGGTCCACCACCGAATTAAAGTTTAGTATTCAGTTATTTAGTTAATCAGTTTGTTAGTTTTAAGCTAATTAGTTATTAACGAAACCACGATTTAACAATTTTACAAATCAACCATTTAAGTAAAAACTGACAACTAATTAACTAAACAACAAATCAACTACAATGGAACCCATCATCAACATACAAAACCTGAAACGCGAATTCAAAATGGGCGACGAAACCGTTCACGCTCTAAAAGGCATCGATTTGACCATCAACGAAGGCGAATTTGTAACCATTATGGGAACAAGTGGCTCAGGAAAATCAACTTTCCTAAATGTTTTAGGCTGTCTCGACCAGCCGACTTCGGGAACATATGAGCTCGACGGCGTTTTGGTAAAGGGCTTAAGCAAAGACGAGTTGGCAGAAATCAGGAATACCAAAATCGGATTTATTTTTCAGTCTTATAATTTATTGGCCAGAACCAGCGCGCTGGAAAATGTAGAGTTGCCTTTGCTCTACAATTCCAAAGTGACGGCGGAAGAGAGAAGGGAGCGTGCTGTGAAGGCCTTAAAACAAGTCGGTTTGGAGAGCAGAATGGGGCATGTTCCGAGTCAGCTTTCTGGAGGACAACAGCAGAGAGTGGCGATTGCCAGAGCTTTGGTCAATCATCCGATAATCCTTCTGGCAGATGAAGCAACGGGAAATCTAGATACGAGAACTTCCTATGAAGTGATGAATCTATTCCAACAATTGAACGACGAAGGAATTACCATTGGATTTGTAACACACGAGGAAGACATCGCCAAATTCAGCAAAAGAACCGTGATTTTGCGGGACGGAATCATCAAAGAAGACAAAGCAGTAGAAAACCGACTGATTGCCAAAGATGAATTAATAAAACTTCCAAAAGCAGAATGATTTGGGCAGCTTTTACGTCTTCCACTCCCAAACCTAACGAAATGGTTCGACAAAGTCAATCTTTTTTCAAAAAAGGATTTCCGTTCAATCCGTGCTGCGAAGTGATTAAACGTCAGAATAACCCAAAGGGTTTAATATCAATAGCCGTAGGTGAAACCTATGGGAAAGAGAAATTAGAAATAACAATGAAGAGGAATTAATGAAGTTAACTTTTTGCAAAACCACAATGCAGACGAAAATGAAGATGCAATGAAGCAAGAAAATGAAACCGACAATGAAAAGACAATGAAGAAGCCGGTTTTGCAAAAAGTTTTTTAAAAAACAAAATCAAAAACTCTTCGACTCCGCTCAGAGTGACATCTCTAATACCAGAAAGCTAAGATTTAACAATGTCAGACTGAGCGGAGTCGAAGCCCTAAAAAATAATCAAAATGAATTTAACCAATTTATTAAAAATAGCCTGGAAAGCGATTCTACTCAACAAAACCAGAGCAATGCTGACAATGCTCGGCATCATCATAGGCGTGGCTTCCGTGATTGCGATGCTGGCGATTGGAGAAGGTTCGAAAGAAAGTATCAAAAAAAATATTTCCAATATGGGTGCGAATCTCATTACAATCCGTCCGGGTGCAGGAATGATGGGCGGCGTGCGTTCAGATGCGTCCGATACACAGACTTTGACGATGGCAGATTACAATGTTCTGAAATCTCAGGCAAAACTCATCAAAAATATTTCGCCTTTGGTCAACGGAAGCGGACAAAGTATTGCAGGTTCCAACAACTGGCCGACCACAATTTATGGTGCATCGACTGACTATCTTAAAATCCGTGATTGGGGCGTGGAAGAAGGCTCGATGTTTACGGAAGATGATATTGAATCCTATTCAAAAATGGTCGTTATCGGGAAAACCGTTCAGGAAAATCTCTTCCCGAATGAAGACCCGATTGGGAAAATGATTCGTTTCAAAAATATTCCTTTCAAAGTGATTGGGGTTTTGAAAGAAAAGGGCGAAAATACTTTTGGACAAGACCAGGACGATATTATCATTGCACCTTACACTTCCGTTCAGAAAAGGGTTTTGGCGCAGACTTACCTTCAGTCGATTGTTGCTTCATCTTTGAGTGAGGAAGATTCTGAAGCTGCGGTTAACGAAATCACAACCATTATGGAAAAGCAGCACCAGATAAAAGGTGATGAAGATAATGATTTCAATGTGTCGTCTCAACAGGAAATCATCTCAATGTTCAGTTCCACCAGCGAGATGCTGACGATTCTCTTGGTGGCGATTGCAAGTATTTCCTTACTCGTCGGCGGAATCGGAATTATGAATATTATGTACGTTTCAGTAAAAGAAAGAACACGCGAAATAGGTCTTAGAATGGCGATTGGCGCAAAAAGTAAAGATATTCTGATGCAGTTTTTAATTGAGTCAGTTTTGATAAGTATTACCGGCGGTGTTTTAGGCGTTTTGATTGGTTTGATTGCCACTTTTGGTATCAAACAGTTTGCCGGCTGGCCAGTGAGCGTAACGGCGAGTTCTATTGTAATTTCGTTCGTAGTTTGTACGATTACCGGTGTTTTCTTCGGTTGGTATCCTGCAAGAAAAGCAGCCCAAGCTGATCCGATTGATGCTTTGAGATATGAATAATAGTTGTCTGTTTTGGCTGGTAGTTGATGTTTTTTTGATGCTATTGACTTTTTAGAATTGAAATTTAATTAAAAATGAAAATAGAACAATGCTGGAAAAATTCTTAAATTCACTTCTTCGAAATTTTCACAAATCCTCAATTTTCAGGGGATTGGACAAATTTAAATTTTAAAAAAAATCGCAAAACTGCTAATCTTTTATTCTAAAAATGATAAACCTAAAAAATAAAAACCTCGAAATCAGCCTTCATCTTTTGATTTGGCTGGTTTTGTTCTTCTTCCCGCAGCATTTACAATTGGCTCAGAAACCGATTGGAATGGGATTTTCAGACATTTTTGGTTGCAATTGTTTTTCCTTGCGGTTATCTTTTATCTTAATTATTTTCTGTTAGTAAAATGGTTGTTTGATGATAAAAAGATTTGGTTTTTTGTATCAAATGCAGTGCTTTTGATTTTGCTGATTTTCATTAAAAATAAAATCTTCGAATCGCTGGAACCAGAACGTCCGAGAATGTTTGGAAAACGTCCGCCAGATGGAATGCGTTATTTTTTTGATTTTTTGATTTACCTGATTCCTGTTGCATTTTCAATCGCCATCAATGCAAGCAAAAGAATGCAGAAAGCGGAAGAAATGAAAATCGAGGCCGATAATATCAAACTTCAATCGGAACTGAAACATCTGAAATATCAGTTACAGCCGCACTTTTTCTTCAATTCTCTTAATAATATTTATTCATTAATTGATTTTAATTCTGAGAAAGCAAAACAGAGTATTCACAGTTTGAGCAAATTGATGCGTCATCTTTTGTATAAAACCGATGTCGATAAAATCAGTCTGTCCGAAGAAATTGATTTCCTGAATAAATACATTGATTTGATGTCTTTGAGACTGAATGATAAAACGAAAGTCTACACCAATTTTCCAACGAAAATTCCGAATCTGGAAGTTGCGCCGTTGCTTTTTATTTCGATTGTCGAAAATGCTTTCAAACACGGTGTTTCTGCAACACAGCATTCCGACATCAGTTTTAAAATGGAAATTATTGAAGACGAGATTCACTTCACGGCTTCAAATTCCAATTTTCCAAAAACGGATACAGACAAAAGCGGTTCCGGAATTGGTGTAGAAAATTTGCGGAAAAGACTTAACTTGCTCTATCCCGAAAAACACGAGTTTCATTCCTGTTTGAATGACGGAATGTACATTGCGGAAGTGAAATTGAAGACTAAATAGAAATTTAATTTTAAAATTGCTATCTTTGAGTTAGTTACAAATCAATAATGCAACAATCATCAAAACTTCATCCAGATTTTTCCAAGATCCCAAGATTTCTTTTTTGGGATACAAATTTTGATGAAATTGACTGGAAAAATAAGTCTACAGCAGTTATAAGACGTGTTTTTGAAAGAGGTAATGAAGAGGCGAAGTTAGAAATTGAAAAATTCTACGGTAAGGATTTGGTTATTAATGTTTTAAATTCTAATAAAATAAAACCAATGCGTCTTCATATCAATAAATGATGCTGTATTATTCTACCGTTTCTTCAGATTTAAAATCGATTCTTGATATTGTAATGAATAGCAGAATTCTGAAACCATTTCGTTTGGTTGGAGGAACTTCTCTATCGCTACAGCTTGGACATCGTATTTCTATTGATATCGATCTTTTTACAGAAGCTGATTATGGAAGTATTGATTTTGAACAAATAGAAATATTCTTGAAATCAAAATTTATCTTCATCTCTTTTTCTTCAGAATTAACTTCATTTGGCAAATCTTATTTTGTTGGAAATAGTAGAGATAGTGCAGTGAAATTAGATATATTTTATTCCACCCTTTTATTGATGATGTATTGCTGATTGATAACATCCGCTTGGCAAGTTTAAGAGATATTTCTGCAATGAAAATTGAAGTGGTTCAAAATGGTGGAAGGAAAAAAGATTTCTGGGATTTACACGAGCTTTTAGAGCATTTTTCCTTAGAAAAAATGCTGGAATTTCATAAAAAACGTTATCCATTCAGCCACGATTTAGATTTAATTATTCAAAACTTCACCAATTTTGAAATTGCGGATGAGGATTTTGATGTTTTGTGTTTGAAAGGAAAACATTGGGATACTATCAAGTCTGATTTTGAGAATTTGATTAAAAAATTCAAAAATAAATAATGAAAAAAATAACCTGCCTAATCGCCGACGACGAACCAATGGCTCTGAACTTAATAGAAAGTTATGTCCTGAAAACGCCTTTTCTGGAACTGAAAGCCAAATGCAACAACGCCATCGAAGCGATGCAGGTTTTGGAAGAAAATAAAGAAATCGATTTGTTTTTCCTTGATATTCAAATGCCGGATCTCACAGGTCTGGAATTTTCAAAACTGCTTCCACAAAATAGCAGAGTGATTTTCACAACGGCATTTGATCAGTATGCGATTGATGGTTACAAAGTGAATGCTTTGGATTATCTGCTGAAACCATTTGATTATAACGAATTTCTAAACGCAGCATCAAAAGCCAGAAATCATTTCGAATCTTTGCAATCGATCCCAGTTTCAGAACCAAAGAAGAAGCAGGAATTTATTTTTGTAAAATCTGAATACAAGCAAATTAAAATCAACTTTTCAGAAATCCTTTATATTGAAGGTTTGAAAGATTATGTAAAAATCTATCTTAAAGACAATCCAAAACCAATTCTCACATTAATGAGTCTGAAAAAACTGGAGGAAGAATTGCCTTCGGATAATTTTATGAGAATCCACCGTTCTTACATTATTGGTTTAGATAAAATAGAAGCCATCGAAAGAAATCACATCGTGATCGGAAAGGAACAAATTGTAATTGCGCCGAATTACAAAGAGGCTCTGATGGAATATATCGGCGGAAAAAGTTTGTAATACCCCTCCTTTGGAGGGATGGCGAAAATTTGGAAGAATTTTTGACGGGGTGGTTTATAAGATCTCCACAATAGCCTGACTCATACCATTCAAAGAAAAAACCTCATCTTTCTGTTTCCCATTCATAGCCTTTGCAAGCGGAGATTCGGGAGAAATACAGATAATTTTCTCATTCTCAACTTTAATTTCTCCCAATGAAACTGAAATAAAAAACAAACCTTTTTCAGTTTTTACAATTGCTCCTTTTTCAGCTTTTTCAGACGGTTTTGGAAGAATGGTTTTGAGTGAATCCTTTTGTTTCAGAATCTCATTCAACTGAACTTGCAGATTATTGATTTCCTGCTGCAGCATTTCTCTTCCCGTTTCATATTTGTCGCCCATAGAACTTTTGGTGTCATTGCTTGAAGCGCGTGTTTCAGAAATCAGTTTCTCGAAATTTTCGATTTTTTCGAAGAGCTTTATTCTGATAAGTTGTAATAAATTTGATTTCTCCATAGAGATTTTTAAAGTTATAATTCTCGTTGATTTGGCAGATTAAGCAATTTTTTAATTATTTAAATATATTGATGTCGCTGTTTAATTTGATATTTTAAAAAGAATAACTCTAAAATTCCAAAAAGCCACCAAGTAGGAAATCTAAAATAAGTATATAACAAAGTAAATCTGTCGATTTCTTTAATGTTTTTAGTCGCATTTTGTATCTCAAAATCAATAGAGAAAAAAGGAATTATAAATCCAAATAGAAGAAAAATGACCAAATAAAGAATCCAGTTACTTTTCTTAATTATTTTATATTGCCAAACTCCAATATTGAAAATTAAAATTATTACTAATAATGTATAATCGAATATTCCTAAAAGCATTTCATAATTACTTTACCAAACTTAATCCCAATTTTTCTGCTTCATTAATCACAAATTCTCGAGCTTCAATCTTGTCATTTTGAATCTCGCCTTCCAGAATCGCTTCTTTTACTTTTTCTTTCAATATTCCGATTTCTCTGCCGGGATTCAAACCAAATAATTCCATAATCTCTTCTCCGGAAATTGGTGGCTGAAAATTCCTGACCTGATCTTTTTCCTCAACTTCCTTTATTTTTTTGGCAACATATTCAAAGTTTTGTTTGAATTTGGATTGCTTAGAATAATTTTTGGTCGTAATGTCGGATTTACAAAGCGTGAAAAGGTCTTCCAAATCTTCCCCCGAATCGAAAAGTAGACGGCGCAAAGCAGAATCAGAAGCGTCATCGGTAATCAACGCAATCGGTCTGGCATGCATTCTCACAAGTTTTTCAACGTATTTCTGTTCTTGTCCAAGCGGAAGTTTCAATCGTTTGAAAATCGATTTTGTCATTTTTGAACCCAAAAATTCGTGACCGTGAAAAGTCCATCCAATGCCCTCCACAAACTTTTTTGTCGGTGCTTTTCCAATATCGTGGAGGAGAGCCGACCAGCGAAGCCAAAGCTTATCTGTGTTTTCCGAAATATTATCCACAACTTCCAAAGTATGGTAGAAATTATCTTTATGCGTTTGTCCGTCGATATCTTCGATGCCTTTCAGAGCAGTAAGTTCCGGTAGAATCATATCCAAAAGTCCTGTTTCCTGCATCAGTTTCAAACCTTTGGATGGCTTATCGGAAAGCATGATTTTGTTGAACTCCACCATTATTCTTTCCATCGAAACAATCTTCATTCTTTCCGCCTCATCTTTGATGGCTTTCAGAGAATTTTCTTCAATTTTGAAGTCCAGAGTCGTTGCAAACCGGATTGCACGCATCATTCTAAGTGGATCGTCCGAGTAAGTCTGATGAGGTTCCAAAGGCGTTCTCAAAATTTTCTTGTTCAAATCCCCTAAACCATCAAAAGGATCAATCAGTTCTCCAAAATTTTCTTTGTTAAGGGAAATCGCCATAGCGTTGATTGTGAAATCCCGGCGTTTCTGATCATCTTCTATCGTTCCGATTTCTACGGATGGTTTTCTGGAATCCTCGCTATAACTTTCTTTTCTCGCGCCAACAAACTCTAGTTCCAGATCTTTGTATTTGAACATTGCTGTCCCATAAGTTTTAAAAACTGCGACTTTTGTTTTGGGATCGATCTCTTTCGCAATGCATTCTGCAAGCTCGATTCCACTGGATTCTGTGACGAAGTCTATATCTGAAGACGCTTTTCTTTTCATAATCAGATCGCGAACAAATCCACCTACAGCGTAAACGGATTGTCCGTTTCTGGAAGCGACTTCAGAAATGATCTTGAAAAGTTTAAGGTTTTTATTTTGAGCTAAGTTGATAATCATTGAAAAATTAAAAATAATGAGACCAGATCTATTTTAAATTCTATAGCTCTCGCAGATTTTACTAATTAAGCAGATGAAGATTTAAAAAAATCTGCAAAATTTGCTAAATCTGCGAGCTTTATTAATTATGATCTATAGAATCAAATTCAAAGCGGTTCTAATAATCCACAAAGATAAGTTTTTTGAAAATTTTGACTTTAATATTTCTCAAATGTGATTCAATATTCTGACATTCAAGACATTTTGACTTTTAATCTGAAATTGAAACCTAAAATAAGGAAATAATGTCTGCAAAAAACGTTCGGTATTTCTTTTGCGATTAGAGATAATACAAAAAGTAGTTTTTTTTCATAGTTTATTTTTCCGGCGGATGGTCTTGCAAAAAGGTCATCCGCCGGTTTTTTATTCCCGAAGAACTTTGATCTGACTATTGTTCCATATCTTGATGACAGAAGATCCCGGATATTCCGAAACTTTGTCGTGAAATTCCTCAACGATATAATCGACAGAGTTTTTGATCTCATCAGAAATATCTCCAAATTTCAAAGGTGACTTTTGACCGCTCAGGTTGGCAGAAGTTGACACCAAAGGTTTATTAAGTTTTGTAATCAGTTTTTTGCAGAAATCATTTTTTACCAGACGGATTCCGATGCTTCCATCTTCAGCCAATAATTCCTTTGGAAGATTTTTCGGATTTTCATAAACAATGGTTACAGGTTTTTCGCTGACATCCATAATTTGCCAAGCCATCTCCGGAACATCCACAATGTCTTGCAGGCGTTTTTCGGACTCTACCAATATAATGAGTGATTTGTTGGCTTCTCTTTTTTTGATTTCGAATATTTTTTTGATGGCATCTGTATTAGTCGCATCGCAGCCGATTCCCCAGATTGTATCTGTTGGATAAAGTATCGTTCCGCCGGATTGTAAAATTTCTAAGGCTTTGGTAAAATCCATCTTGAGTATGATTTTTGGGAAATTCCTGATGTTAACACATTTTTAAAAATTCAAATCACTGATTTTCAAAGTTTTAACTATTTTAATAAATTTCCGCAGTTAAAATTATCTGCTGCAAATTTAACAATAAATGAACATACTTTTAAATAGCCTTAACCTGTTAACCTGGATTTAACATAATCTCAATTTTCGTAACAGGATGTTAAAAAATAGTTGTTAATTTCTATACATTCGGATTGCTTTCCAAAGCATTTCTTTGGCAACGAAGAAAAAAGACAATTAAAAATGAAAGCAAAAACAATAAGCATAAGTGCTTTGTTTCTTTGTATGTCAACCACAGTTTTGTTGGCACAAACTACAACTGATACGCTGAAAGGCGAAAAGAAAATCGATGAAGTGAAGATCATCGGAACTTCTAAAAAAGGTACAGAAGCCAATATCATCACAGCCCAGAAAAAATCTGTGGAAGTGATCGAAAGAGTAGGAGCTGTACAGTTGGCCAAACAAGGCGTGGGTGATGTTGCAACCGCTGTCACCAAGGCTACAGGAACCCTAAAACAAGAGGGAAGTGGACAGATCTTTGTTCGAGGGTTGGGAGACCGTTACAATGGAACTACGATGAACGGTTTGGAGATTCCTTCCGAAGATCCTGAATTTAAAAACATAAATCTTGAGATTTATAAAACCTCAATGATAGAGTATGTTTCTCTGGACAAGGTTTATAATCCAAGATTTTCCGGAGATTTCGGTGGTGCAAACATCGATATCGTTTCTAAAACTCACGTAGGAAAACCTTACTTCGTCGTAGGAATGGGAAGTTCTCTCAATCTTCAGACTTTTGATAAAGGAAATTTCAAACTTCAGGATGGAGGACCTGGTTTTTTTGGTTTCAAAGAAACAACTTATAAAAAAGGCAATCCGGGCAGTCAGTATCCTTTCTCTACAAAATGGAATTTTGCAAACGCCAAAAACCCTTTCAACTCAAGCATGAATTTTGAAGGCGGTGCAAGTCTTGGAAAATTTTCATTCTTCGGATATGCCGGATTTGATAATTCTTACGAATATAGTGACGGAAAAGAAGGTTTCTATTTTGCAGACGGAACACCAAACAAAAATTTTAATGATGTTCAGCGTTCTGATTATAAAACCAATACTACGGCTTTGTTGAATGTTGATTATAAACTAAACAGCAACAACAAACTGAAATTTACGACAGATTACATCCATTCTTCTCAGCAGGAAGCAAAAATTTACAAAGGTTATGCTTATGATGTTGATAAAAATGTGATCATAAACAGAGGCGATAATAAGCTGACGGATACTTGGATCAACCAGTTATTCGGAAATCACAAAATCGGTGATACCTGGGTTGCAGATTGGGGCGTAGGTTATAATATCTTAAATAGCAAAAGGCCGGATCGTTTACAAAATACAATCAATGCAGAAACCAATGAACTTCTTGCAAGCAGCGCGATCAGCAACCATAGATATTATGATGATCTGAAGGACAAAACAATTTTAGGACACGTTTATCTTACCAAAACATTTGCTGAGAGATACAAGTTGATTTTTGGTTATGATGGGTCTTACAAAGACAGACAATTTGAACAAACAACTTTAGGGATGAATTTTAATTTATCAATTCCTGTAAATCCTGAAGATGTTGATGCTTTTATCAATTCTTTCAACAATGGTTTGTTTAGTTACAATGTTCAGCGTAGCAGTTATACCATAAAAAGAAATATCCAGTCTGGATTTGCAAATTTAGATATCAGATTTTCAGAAAAATTTGTTTTACAGGTGGGTGGCAGATTTGATTACATCAATTTCGATAATACCTGGAACGATATTCTTGAAAGTAGTTCAAAAACAAAACAGTATAATAAGTTTTTACCTGCCATCAATGCTAAATACAGTATCAATGATCAGCAGAATTTAAGATTTGCAGCATCAAAAACTTATACACTTCCACAGCCAAAAGAATTGATCCCAATTGCTTATTATGATGTGACAACTAATGTTTATGGTAATCCGTATTTATATCCATCCGATAATTATAATGTTGATCTGAAATGGGAATTCTTTCCAAATGCCGGAGAAATATTTTCAATAACCGGTTTCGGAAAGTATATTCAGAATCCTATCGCCAGAAGCACTTATTCTTCCGCTTCACCTAGTGATATGACTTATTTCAACATCGCAAACTGGGGGTATATTTTCGGAGCCGAAGCTGAGATCAGAAAAGATATTTACAAATGGAACAATTCCAAGATCTACGCTTTCCTGAACGGAACCTATATGCATTCTCAGCAAGAACTGAAAACACCGGATGAGATAGCAGCAGAAAATAACGGGAAAACATTAGAATACAGCGGGCAAACCAAAGATGATGTTCAGGGAGTAGCAGACTTCTTAGCAAATGCCAACTTAGGCTACAGCTACAAATGGGATGGTAGCAATACACTAGATTTTGTAGTGTCTTACTCTCGTGTCGGGAAAAATCTTTATGCCATCGGAACCAATAATGGTGGTAATTTCTACGAATTGGCAAAAGACATTCTTGATCTTAACTTAAATGTCACATTGAAACAGATTGCTATAGGAATCAGTGGAAAAAATCTACTGAACCCGCATTCCAAAATAGAGCAAACGAACAATGCCGGAACTTTCATCCATAAAGATTATACACAAGGCCGTCAGGTTGGTCTTACCTTATCTTATAAATTTTCAAAGTAAATAATAAACAATTAATTTAAATCTAAAATAAAATGAAAAAGACATTTTTAAAAGCAATTCTTGGGTTATCTATGATAGCTTCAACAACAGTAGCAGTTGTATCTTGTAGTAATAATGATGATGAAGTAATCGACAACACATCATCTGTAGATCCTAGTAATTTTAAAGGTGATATCACTACTAACATAACTTTGGATCCGTCTAAAACTTATACCATTACAGGTAAAGTAGCAGTTAAAGCTGGTGCTTCCCTTACAATTCCTGCAGGAACAAAATTCCAGGTTACAGCGGGTGAACTAAACAGCGATGGAACAGTGAAAGCTGTTAGTTATCTGATCGTAGAAAGAGGTGCTAAAATTTATATCAATGGAACAGCTGCTAGCCCGGTAGTTTTTGAAGGTACTACTCACAAACAAGGGCATTGGGGAGGTATCGTAGTTCTTGGAAATGCACCATCAAACAGAAGTGCTGCAGGAACTTCTACTTCAGAACTTGGAGAACTTACTTATGGTGGAACAGACAAAGCAGATAACTCTGGAAGCATCACTTATGTAGTGATCAAAGATTCAGGTTACAAATACAACCCGGAAAAAGAATTCAATGGTCTTTCTCTATTCGGAGTGGGTAGCGCAACCAAAGTTTCTTACGTATATGTAACCAATGGTGCAGATGACGGCGTAGAAATGTTCGGTGGAAATGTGAATGTAGACCACATTGTTGTAACTGGAGTTGGTGATGATTCTTTTGACTGGACAGAAAGCTGGAGCGGAACTGTAGATTATCTTTACGCTGGAAGAAAAAAAGAATTCCAAAGTGCTGCTGAGCCAGGAAACAGAGGTGTCGAAGCAGATACTCAGGATACAAATGCAAACACAACAAACGGAGCAAACGGTGGAGTTTCCAACCCAACTGTAAGAAATGCAACCTTCTTAGGAAATACTGCAGGTGCAGAATCTCAGGCTTTGAAAGTAAGAGCAGGTTCTAATGGTACTTTCGATAACATTGTTATGGCAAACTATGCTACAGGTTTGGATTTCGAAACAGACAGAACTTTAGCTTGGTTCCAAGGTGGAGGTAAAATGACTAACCTAAGATTTGTAAACATTGCAACAAAATCTAAAGCTAAAAATACAGCAGGTACTGCAGTAGATATCTCAGGAATTTACACAGAAAATGCTGCTGCACTTGGAGCAGGTGCTGGTACAGCTTTACCGGAGTGGGCAAAAGGATGGACTGGTCTTACTAGCTTTGATGTTACAGATGCTACCAACTAAAATATTACACTTCAAGTAATTTCTTTTTTCTTCATATCAAATCAAATTTATTTGAAAGCCTGCAATTCATTTTGCAGGTTTTTTTGTTTTTGAATTAAATGTAATATTAAGGATGTCAAATATGATATTACCGTTGGCAGTTATGCTTTTAGCATTGGCGTTCACGAAACTATCTATGGCGGTTATGATTTTAGCATTTGCGTTTATGATATTACCGATGGCGAACATACTTTTACCCTTGGCAATCATAAAGTTTAGTATATTACTAAAAAGATTTCAACCATAACTTATAATTTTCAAAAAGATGATTAAAAAAAATCTGCCCAATCTTCTAAATCTGCGAGAAAATATTTACAATTTAAAATAACAATTCCGAAATTTGCCCAACACCCAACACCCAACACCCAACACCTAACCTAAATGAACATCATCTTAGCATCCACATCCACACTCTTCGGCGGTCAATATTTAGATTACCTGAAACCGGAACTCATAAAACTTTTCGAAGGAATCACAGAAATCATATTCATACCATTCGCAAGACCTGGCGGAATATCCTACGAAGATTACACCCAGAAAGCAAAAGGCTTTTTCGCTGGCATTGATATCAATGTCAAGGGTCTCCACGAGTTCGAAGACAAAGTTGAAGCTGTTAATTCTGCACAAGGATTCTTCACAGGCGGCGGAAATACATTTTTGTTAGTAAAAACCCTGCACGAATTTGGATTAATGAAAGTTTTAAAAGAAAATATAGAACTGGAAAAACCATATCTCGGCTGCAGTGCAGGAAGCAACATCGGCGGCGTCAATATGAAAACTACGAATGATATGCCGATCGTCTATCCGCCAAGTTTCGACTGTATGGAACTGGTTCATTTCAATATCAATCCGCATTATCTGGACCCGAATCCCGAGATCAAGCATAATGGAGAAACCAGAGAAACAAGGATCAAAGAATTTCTCACCCAAAATGACATCAAAGTTGTAGGCCTGCGAGAAGGAAACTGGATCAGAAGAATAGGAAACAGAGTCACCACAGAAGGCTCCGAACTCACAAAGATCTTCGAAAAAGGAAAAGAACCATACGAAGTAGAACCCGGCACCGAATTATAAATGAATTTTATGAAAAATAAACTCGGATTTTTATTAATAACAACAGGTCAATTATTATTTTCTCAAAATAATTTTGATATCAAAAACGGCTCAAAGCAATTTGATGTCCAGATCTCTGTCTTCCAATGTGAAGGTGATACCTGCAGCGGAGAAGGCATCGTAAAACTTATTGATAAAAAAACGAAAAAGCTGTTTCAGACTTTGAAATCAGAAGATCTTTATTTTTATCTTAACAAAGATCAGAAACCAAGTGTCAATATTATTCAGCTTTATAATGAGCAGAGTCCTTTGATCTTTGACGATTTTAATTTTGATGGGTCAGAAGATCTGGCAATCAGAAACGGAAATCAAAGTGGTTATGGTGGTCCGTCTTACGATGTGTATGTTTTTAATTCGACAAAGAAACAATTTGTGCCAAGCGGAGAATTGACAAATCTTGCTTATGAAAATCTAGGAATGTTCCAGACAGATCACAAAAGAAAACGCATTATCACTTCCGCCAAATCCGGCTGCTGCTGGCATATTACTACAGAGTATGAAGTGGTTCCAAAGAGAGGATTACAGAAAGTATACGAACTTGAAGAAGATGCGCAAGGTGGAGAATTCGTAACCGTTACCACCCGTAATTTCATCAATAACAAATGGGTGAGCAAAGCCAAAAAATATAAAATCAAAGATTATTACAAAGATTAAAAAATGAAGATTCAGAAAGAAATAGATTTCATCTTAGCTATTGATGCCCTCAAAAACGTCAACCGTAGAAATTATAACGCCGACGATTCCCGAAGAGAAAACACGGCAGAACACAGCTGGCAGATTATTATTCTCGCGCAGATCCTTTTTCCTTATGCGAAGAATAATCAGGATATTAATCTGTTAAGAGTCATCAGAATGTTGTCCATCCACGATTTGGTAGAGATCGATGCAGGTGATACTTTTCTCTTTGATGAGGAAGGGATGAAAGGGAAATTCGAACGGGAAAAACTGGCAGCAAAAAGAATCTTCGGGATTCTGGATGAGCCGCTTTCTACAGACTTCTACAATCTCTGGATCGAGTTTGAAGAGGAAGAAACACCTGATGCCATTTTTGCATGCGCTATTGACAGGATTATGCCATTCATTCTCAATTCTCACACTGCCGGAAAAAGCTGGACAGAAGCCGGCGTTACAGAGAAACAAGTCAGAACAATGTTAGAAAATGCCATTTGCAGAGCATCTGATGATTTGGGAGATTGCTTCAAAGTCTTAATGGAGAGATGTTTAAATGATAATAAATTAATAAGGAATTAAAATCCTGATAACAATTTTGCTTCTTTAAAAGTGGAGTGACAAAATCTGTATTTCAATTAATTAAATGATTTAAATAATTTCATAAACAAAAACGCTCCGAATCTCGGAGCGTTTTTTATTTTTAGAATAATTTTCTATTATTTAGTTGCAGGAACTTGCGTCGCTGGAGTATTATTGGCTGGAGCCTGATTTACAGGTGCTTCAGTTTTTACTGATCTTGGCATTGTTGGTGCTATTTGCGAAGGTTTTCCTGTAAGAATGATGCTTAGGAAAATCAAAACAACAATAGTCCCACCCAGTGTCCAGGTTGCTTTCTCCATAAAATCATTGGTTCTCTGAACCCCGAAATTAGCAGCAGATGCGCCTCCGAAAGTTCCGGAAAGCCCGCCTCCTTTTGGATTTTGCGCCATGATGATGATAACTAATAAGATGCTAGCAATGATAATCAGTATCATAAACAGCGTAAATATTGTGCTCATAGTATAGTCTTAGTAATAAATTTTGAAGCGCAAATATATGGATTTTAAATTAATAACAGAAAACTTATTTCTTAATAAATTTCACAATATTGGTTTCGTTGCCCAAGGATTTTAATTTAATGAAATAAACACCTGTTTTTAAATTACTGATATCAATTTTACTTCCCTTGAAGTCTTTGTTAAGAATCAATTTTCCGGATTCATCAATGACTTCATAAGCGATAAAATTCTTGTCAGATTCTATATTGATGTAATCCTGAACAGGATTTGGGAAGATTTTTACCATCGCAATTTTCTTGGAAGGATCATTGACTGCCAAAAGACAAGCCGGTGGATTGGAAATCGGTCCTGCGGAATAATCGTAGTAAATAGTGTCTTCTGCAATCACAGAATACGATTCAGAAATTGGAGGTGGCGCAAATGTCAGACAGTTATTGAAAGTCACAAGAACTTTGAAAAAATCTAAAGTCATTTTGTACCAGCCTTCACACGCAGGAGTCATATTGTTTCCAGGTCCCCAGACATCAACTGTGGAATTGATATCCAAAGAATTGGTGAATAAACAAGTAGAGTTCCAGTTGGATGGCGGTTTAAAATACATCGTTCTTTTAGGAATTGGTCCATAGAAATAATCTCTGGCTCTGGTTTCTGAAAGTGTACCATTACTATCTTTTACTTTGGCTTTTATTAAAGTATTTTTATCAATAATAATATTTACGTTATTAATTCCTGATGCAGAATTAATAGTTGGTTCTGTGCCATCTGTTGTGTAATATATAGTGCCAACTGCTGAAAGGGTAGCAGTGTAAGGCGAATAACCATGATATTCCATTGGTCCAAAAGATTGACCGAAGAAAGATTGAAACATGATCATTAAAGAAAAGAGTAAAAGTTTTTTCATAGAAAATTAGTTTTAATTGTTTAAACCCAAATTTACATAATATTTTAATAACTTCGTCCGAGTTTTTTCAAAATTATAACTATAAACAGATGAAAATCAAACATATCATAGTTGCAACAGCAATATTACCTCTTATGATGAATGCACAACAGGTCATGACACCGGAAATGATGTGGACGCTTAATAGGCTTGGCGTTCAGTCTGTTTCTCCGGATCAGCAATCATTGATTTATAAAGTCAGCAAAACCGATCTCAAAACCGAAAAGTCAAATTCAGAAACCTTTTGGCTGGATCTTTCCGGAAAAGCAACCAAAATTGATCTGGGTAAAAAAAGTCTTACCCAATGGGACAAAAACGGAATTTATGCCCTAGAAAATAATAAAATTTACCTTTCAAAAGATTCCGGAAAAACCTGGACCGACTTCTATACTATTGGTGAAGTTGACAATATCGTGATCTCTCCGGATGGTAAAAAAATCGCTTTCAGCAAAGCGGTTCAAGTCGAGAATCTTCTTGGAAAAGATAAGTACAAAGACCTTCCAAAAACGACGGCTCAGATTTATACAGATCTCAATCACCGCCATTGGGATGCCTGGAATGAAGGTTCTTACAACCACGTTTTCACAGTTGAGGTTTCAGAATCTGCAGATAAAGCTAAAGATCTTTTGGAAGGAAAACCTTTCGATTCTCCTCAGAAACCATTTGGTGGCACAGAAGATTTTGTCTGGAGTCCAGATTCCTCACAATTATTATACGTTTCCAAAAAGAAAAGCGGGGCAGAATATGCGCAAAGCACAAACACAGATATTTATTGCTATGATCTCGCAAGCGGCGTTACCAAAAATATCACAGAAGGAATGATGGGTTATGACGTGAACCCGAAATTCAGTCCGGATGGGAAATTTCTGCTTTGGAACTCTATGGCAAGAGATGGCTACGAAGCTGATAAAAACGACATTATGGTGATGGATTGGAAAGCAATGACGTCAGTAAACCTTACCAAAGCCTGGGATGAAAGTTTAAGTGGTGATGCGGCTTGGAGTCAGGATGCAAAGCAGATTTATTTTACATCAGCTTTCCGAGGAACGAAACAGTTATTTTCTGTTGATATTAAATCCAAAACCGTAAAACAAATCACAAAAGGTGATTTTGATATCAATGAAATCGTTCTTGAAAACAAAGGAAAACTATGGGTTACAAAAACCGACATCAATCACAATGCAGATTTGTTTGAAGTGGATCTTAAAAACTCGTCTTTAAAACAAATCACGGACATTAACAAAGACAATTACGCCAAATTAACGCCAGGAAAATCTGAACTGAAAATGGTCAAAACAACGGACGGAAAAGAAATGGGCGTCTGGTTCCATTATCCGCCAAACTTCGACCCGAATAAGAAATATCCGACTTTGGTTTATTGTCAAGGCGGACCTCAATCTGGTTTGACGCAGTTTTTCTCCACAAGATGGAACTTCGCTCTGATGGCGGCAAACGGCTACATTGTGGTTGCACCAAATCGTCGTGGAATGCCAGGCTGGGGCGTGAAATGGAACGAACAAATCAGCGGTGACTGGGGTGGACAGCCGATCAAAGATTATTTGTCAGCAACCGATTTTGCGAAAACTTTACCTTATGTAGATGGAAACAGAGTAGCAGCTGTTGGTGCAAGTTACGGTGGTTATTCCGTATTTATGCTAGCTGGTGTTCACGAGAACAGATTCAAAACCTTCATTGCGCACGACGGATTGTTTGATATGAAATCGTGGTATGGAACGACTGAGGAACTTTGGTTCGCAAACTGGGATCTAGGTGGAAGCTACTGGCAAAAACCAACGCCAAAAGCTTATACAGACTTCAATCCAAGCAATTTTGTGGACAAATGGAACAAACCGATTATGGTGATCCAGGGTGGAATAGATTTCCGAGTTCCTTACGAGCAGGGTCAGGAAGCTTTCCAGGCTGCAAAACTGAAAGGTCTGAAAACGAAATTCCTTTATTTCCCGAACGAAAACCATTGGGTGCTTCATCCGCAAAATGGTCTGGTTTGGCAGCGAGAATTCTTTGATTGGTTGAAGGAGACTTTGTAAAATATATTAAAATAAAAGTGTCAGAAAATCTCTGACACTTTTTTGTTTTAAATTAAAAACGATTTTATAAATCTTTAAAAGTCGTATTCAATCTATAAATTATTAATTGATACAAATAAATTCCTTTTACAGGCGTTGCAATATTATTTTCAATCTTATAAAATTCCTTTGGATAGTATATTTTTTTTGCATCATCGTTCAAATGTGAAACATCAAAATTTACATTTTTTAAATTGACATCAAAACCTTTTAAACTTGCATTACTTTGATCTTCGCTTCCATTGAACTTCGGGTAACTGAAATAATTTCCATTCTCATCTTTGAAAACATTATCAAATTGATATTTCTGATGAAAAAAATGGCCATCTTCTATACTTTTTGATAAATATAAAATGACAGTATCTTTTTCCGCAAATGCAGGATTTCCATAATGGTCATAGGCTAAGAACTCAATCGTGTCTGTTTTAGTATCATTAAATAGTTTTCTGATGATTTTATATTTGCACCGGAAAGCATTATCCATAATATATCTTTGGTAAACTACAGTTGCAGAATCTCCAGTTTCTTCATCTAATATTTTTTCAGATTTTTGATTTTTCTCTTGATTTTCATTAGGATCAAATTCAATAACTGAAATTTTTTCACCTACAAAAGCATAGAGATTAATAGATTCATTTATGCCTCCAAAAGGTAAATTTTTTGAAGTATTAATAATCGATGATTTACAACTTACCAAAAAAGTAGAAAGTAATATTGATATGATTAATCGGTTTGCTTTCATAATTAAAATCTACTCAATCTCAACTGCCCAATCCGCTTTCCATTCTTCATTTCTCGCCAATTTCAGAATCCCAAATTTCTCAGTCAATTCCTGATTATGATCTTCAAGATCCGCAATTCCCTGCCAAGGTTCAAGACAGACAAAATCCGCATTTTTCGCCGCCCAGATTCCGAAATAAGGGAAATTTGAAAAAGTAAAAATAACTTTATGATTGTTTTGATTATTTCTTAAAATTAGTTCTTTACTTTTCATATTGGTCATTACCAAAGCATCTTTTGAAAATAATTCATAGGAAAGAGGAAGCGTTTTATTCTCAAGATTGATTGTTTTGGTTTCTTTACTGATTAGATTATCAATCAAAGGATGAATTTCCAATTGTTGATCATCGGAAAAAGTGATCTCATAATCACTATATTTCAATCCGTTTTTTGTATCAATTGCAAATCCAGGATGTGCACCTAATGAGAAATACATTTCTTTTTGGGACTTATTTTTTACTTTGTAGAAAACGGTTAGTTTATTTTCAGTCAAAGTGTATGTGATTTCCAAACTGAATTCGAAAGGATAAAATCTCAAAGTTTCTTCATCCGAATTTAACTTAAAAACTACTTCAGATTCAGAAGAACTTTTCACTTCGAAAAACGTTCTTCTGGCAAAGCCGTGTCTTGGCATTTCGTAAGTTTCGCCTTCGAACATATATTTGTCATCTTTCAAAGCGCCAACCGTTGGGAAAAGTACTGGACTTTGTCCGCTCCAAAAATCTGGATTTCCTTCCCAGATGATCTCTTTTCCGGTTTTGATATTGATAAGCGAAACGAGTTCTGCTCCAAGTTCTTTGAAAGTTGCTTTTAAGAAGTTATTTTCTAAGATAATCATTAATTATAATTTGTGCTAAAATTACAAAAGCTTTTACACCGGTGAAATTTTTACAGGAAAAATGAACATTTTTTTATACACAATATTTTCCTAAATTGCCGTTTTATAAGCATTAATGAAAGGTTTTAATTTTCTGAAAAGGATCAACAGCTGGGTGGTATATTTTATACTCACGGCTATTGTCTTTGGAATTGCAATTTCTTCATTTATCCTGATTGACCAGTTGAGGAAGCAGGAAATCAAAAAAGTAGAGTTGATTGCAACCGCTCTCAAAGCTTATACTGATGACGAAATTTCTGCTGATCCCAAAATTCAGGAGTTGTATCTTGCTGTAATGCAGGACAATACGAATCTTCCTATTGTGGTGACAGATAAAAATAAAGCCCCGATTTTCCAGGCTAATGTTCCGGAACATATCGAACAGAATCCTGTGAAACTGAAAAATCTGATCCGGAAAATGGAAAATTCTTACGAGCCGTTTATCGTAGAATTACCATCGGGACAAAACCAATATATCTATTATGACAACTCGGATCTGCTCAATTATTTTAGGTTTTATCCTTATGTAATTGCTTTATTCATAGGTGCTTATCTGATCTTTTCTTTTTGGTTTCTAAGAACGCTGAAAAAAACTGACGAAGGTTTTGTGTGGGCTGGTTTAGCGAAAGAAACGGCCCATCAGATCGGAACACCATTGTCATCAATGATTGGCTGGGTCGAGATTATGAAGCTGGAAGACGAAAATGGCTTGGGTGTAAAAGAACTCGAGAAAGATGTTGACCGACTGAAAACCATTTCCGAAAGATTCTCAAAAATAGGATCGATTCCTGCGCTGAATGATCTTGATATCAATGAAACCGTTCAGCAGAATTTTGATTATTTAAAATCAAGGATTTCAACCAAAGTCGAATTCACCTTAAGAAAAACTTACGAACCGGTTTTGATTCCACACAGTAGAATCCTGATGAGCTGGGTCATCGAAAACTTAATTAAAAATGCTGTGGACGCCATGAAAGGTGAAGGGAAGCTTGAACTTTCACTTTATAAAAAGAATAAAAATGTCTATATTGATGTCACCGATACTGGAAGCGGAATGACAAAACAACAAGTCCGAAATGCCTTTAAACCTGGATTTTCTACCAAAAAAAGAGGTTGGGGATTAGGATTATCTTTAACAAAAAGAGTCGTGACAGAATACCATAAAGGCGAGGTTAGGATTGCACAGTCAGAAGTTGGAAAAGGAACGACTTTCAGGATTATTTTGAAGGAAGACCAGAGGTTGTAAAAAGCTTAAAAATTTTCTCATAGATTAAGAAATTTTGCAAATTATTGTGTTAAAAAAATCTGCTTAAATCTTTAAAATCTGCGTCAAAATAATTGTAATTATTTATATTTCATAGTCCAAAATTTCTCTTGATTTCAAAATCTGTATCTTTGCCGATTGAAACCGAAAAGAAATTCAACTTTCTAAGTTTCCTTTGACCACTTTAAAAATAAATTTTACCAGATGAACCATCCATCTTCAAAAATGTCTATTTCAAATAGCAAGACAATTATGGATGCACCATCTGATCTTAAAAAAAATAAATTCAGATGAAAACCACTTTTGCAGACTTCGATTTACCGGAAAAGATTCTGGATGTTTTAGCAGACCTCAACCTTTTTGAACCAACACCTATTCAGGAAAAAAGCATTGGGCCGATACTTTCCGGACGTGACGTGATGGGAATTGCCCAAACCGGAACAGGTAAAACATTGGCTTACACGCTTCCCGTTCTTAAAACCTGGAAATACAACAAAACCGGAAACCCAACAGTTTTAGTTTTGGTTCCAACCAGAGAATTGGTAGTTCAGGTAACGGAAGTGATTACAAAAATGACGGAAAATCTTACAGCAAGAGTTATCGGAATCTATGGTGGGAAAAATATTAATACGCAGAAATTACTCTTCAAAGACGGCTGTGATATTCTGGTCGGAACGCCAGGTAGAGTAATGGATTTGGCAATTGATAATGCAATTTCTTTAAAAGAAGTCGGAAAACTGATCATCGATGAGTTTGACGAAATGCTGAATCTGGGATTCCGTCCACAGCTGACGCACATCTTCGAAATGATGAAAGAAAAAAGACAGAATATTCTTTTTTCTGCAACGATGACAGATGCTGTAGATGCTTTACTGAACGAATATTTTGCAGGGCCGATTGAAATTTCATTGGCAAGATCCGGAACGCCTTTGGAAAAAATTGCACAGTCTGCAGTTCCGGTTGAAAATTTCAACACCAAACTGAATTTATTAATTCATCTTCTTAAAACTGAAACAGATTTAGAAAAAATTCTAATTTTTGCCAATAATAAAAAACACGCCGATCTGATCTTCGAAAAACTGAATGTTGAATTTCCAGACCAATTTGGGGTGATCCACTCAAACAAATCTCAGAATTTCCGTCTCAGAGTGATGCAGGAATTCACCAATGAAGAATTACGTGGCGTGATCACGACGGATATAATGGCGAGAGGGCTTGATATTCCGGATATTTCGCACGTTTTCAACTTTGAAATTCCTGAAGTTCCGGAACAGTATATTCACAGAATTGGTAGGACAGGTAGAGCGGATAAAGAAGGGATATCCATCAGTTTCTTCACCAAAAAAGAAGAAGCTCAGCTTTTGGACATCGAGCTTTTGATGGACAAAGAAATCACGAAAACCGAATTTCCGGAAGTGGTTACTGTTTCCAAAGTGAAGATCTCATCAGAGCAGGAAGAGGTTAAAATGAAGTTTTTGACCACCGCCAAACTGAATGAAGGCGATTCTGCCTTCCACGAGAAAAAAGACAAGAATAAGAAAGTCAATATGGGCGGTCCAAGTAAAAGAAAAGCACCGAAAAAATTTGGAGCCAACAGAGCTCAGCAAAAAGCAAAGTCAATCGCTAAGAGAAAAAAATAAAAAAATCCTCAGAATATTTTCTGAGGATTTTTTGTTGTTATAATTTTGCAGATTTCTTGATGATTTTAGGAAGATTATCATCCAGATCTTTTAGCAGTTCTTCTAAAGCACTTTCACACATCGGAAGGATTTTGTCTGGAGACAATACAGGAATCCCACGAACCATTACGCCTGTTTTTTTAGAGTTTGCCCCTTCGTTAATGACAAAAACTTTGTTTCCATTCTTGTCGTATAAAGCGATTCTTGCGTAAGCTTTCATTTTAACGGTTGCCGTTCCGCCAATACCAAATCCTTTTTCCAATGCAAAATGAATCTGGGTAAACAAAACGCCATCCGCCTGGTCTTTGAAAATGTTTGCCATACCAGCTTCATTCGTTTTTCCGTTGAAACCTTCGTAGATATATTTGTAATTTGGATAAACGATCATATTTTTTAATGCATCATCACTTTTATTATATGAAGGAACAAAATCCTGGTACTGTTTGTTAGAGGTTACAACATCTTCCGGTAGTAGTTTGAAAGGGAATTTCGCTGCGTAATCATTAAAAAAAGCAGTGTGGTATTTTTCCATAATAGGAGTCAGGTTGAATTTTGGATTATCTCTCAAATTCAGGATGCTGTTTATGATTTCTTCGCCACCGATGCCGAGATCTGTATAATCAATCATTTTATCCGTGTAAAAAGTGACTACTGCAACCTTTTTTTCCTGAGAAAAAACCTTAGTCGAAAGACTGAAGAGTAAAATAATTGCTAAAAAATGTTTTAAGTGTTTCATGAATTAATTTGTTTAATGTTTTTTGTTATGGTTTGTTTTTTAATTCGACTAATCTATTGAAAAAAATGCAATTGAGGAAATTTATATTTTAAATTAATGAAAGGTTCATTTTTGGAATATCAAAATAAAAAAACTCCCCAGAAATTTCTCAGAAGTTTTTTATTGTTTAATATAGATTTTAAGGATTCTATCTGGAATTCCATCTGAGTTTTGATCCATATTATCACTTACCAGGATTTGCATCTCAGTTTTTGATAATGAGTATACATTGATTAAATCCTGGGTTATACCGTCAATTTTGTAAGAAATGGTTTTTGCAGATTCATTATAAATATAATCCATCTCTTCAGGAAAACCAACATTTCCACACTGCCCAGTCTGAATATTGAGAAAATATTCTGCAACAAATTTCCCATTGGTTTTATAAGTATACTTGGATTTTCTAATACAATCTGTTTCCGGAATTGTATTTGAAAAGATAATTGAACCATCTTTTCCAGAAATAGCAATGTAATCAGTAGTTTTCCAGGTTCCAACGATTAAAGGTTCCGATTTTTCATTATCATCATCTTTTCTACAAGCAATAATAGATAATGAAGCCAAAGCAATTAGAATTAGTTTTTTCACGGTATTAATTTTCCACAAATAAAATGAAAATTAATTTAATAACAGAATCAGCTCCTGATCCACTTCCAGATTTCCTTCAAAGTTGCTTTATTTCCATACATTAAAATTCCAACTCTGTAGATTTTTGCTGCAACGTAAACCATCAGTAGAGTAGAAGCAATCAAGAGAAATATTGATAATAAAATCTGCCAAAGCGGAACACCAAACGGAATCCTTGCAATCATCGCAACAGGAGAAGTGAATGGAATTATTGATAACCAAAAAGCCATCGGTCCATCCGGATTATTCATAATGGTGAAACTTCCGTAAAGCCCTAACATCAGCGGAACAATTGCAAACAAGGTGAATTGCTGTGTCTCCGTTTCGTTATCAACCGCACTTCCAATCGCTGCGTACATCGAGCTGTAAAAGATATAACCGAACAAAAAGAAAAATACAAAAACAGCAATTATACCAACAAAATTCATATCCAGAAGGATGTGAGACGCTTCCGTCGCAATCTGCTGAATATCCAGATTTTTTATCATTTCCTCCTGTCCTGCGGGAATGTTTTTCTGCATCGCAGAGAATCCTGTATTAAGGAAAAGTGCTGCTGTTACAGTCATCGCAATCCAAACCGTAAATTGTGTCAGCGCAACCAAAGTCACTCCCAGGATTTTACCCATCATCAACTCAAATGGCTTTACAGAAGAAATGATAATCTCCACCACACGGTTGTTTTTCTCTTCCAAAACGCTTCTCATCACCCGGACACCGTAGATGATGATGAACATAAAAACAACATACATCAACCCAAAACTTAATATCGTCTTGATTCCAAAAGCAAGGTCACTTTCCGGTTTGTCGCTTTCCGTTATATTTTGAGAAATAAGCTTGAAATTTTTATCAAGATTGATGATCCTGTCTTCTTTGATTCCCAGCTGTTTGATTTTTTCTTTTTTCAGAACGTTGCTCAGGTCAGCAGAAACATAGGTTTTAGTATCCATTCCGATTTTCTTGTTGGTCAACAGTTTTGTACCACTTTCCAACGCATCAAAATTAGTGTCTTTCAGTTCCGGGATGATGAGCAAACCGTCAGTTCCTTTGAGATCCTTCAGGTTTTTGACTAATGCATTTTCCGTATTAGCAGGAACAAAAGTGTAAGTGATTTCTTTTGTAGATTTTAATTGACCGGCGAAAAGTCCGCTTTTGTCCACGACATCAAAATGATATTCCGCTTCGTTGGCTTTAAACATAAAACCAATCAAAACCCCGAATCCAACCATCAGAAGTGGTGCAAGAACCGTGAGAATAATAAAAGATTTCTTCTTGACCTGCGTCAGAAATTCTCTTTTGGTAATGAGATATATATTTTTCATTGAATTTCGTTATATTAAATTAATTTTCTTCGTTTCCCCAACCCTAAAGGGAGCGAAGAAAATCAATTTACTCCCTTTAGGGTTGGGGAAATAAATTGATTTTGTTTTAAGTTATGACTTCACCGCATTAATGAAAACCTCATTCATACTCGGGATTTTCTCGTTGAAGGTTCTTATCGTTCCGGTTTTCAATAGGTCCTGAAGCAGAATGTTTTGATTCTCAGAATTCTTCAGCTCAAATTGGAATAATCCATTCGCTGTTGTCATACTTTCAATCTGATATTTTCTCGTCAGTTCCTCCAGGTTTTCAGAATTTGTATCCGCCAAAACCACGGAGAAAACATTCTGCTTAAACTGCTCGCGGACATCAAAAACCTTTCCGTCCAAAACCTTTTTAGAATTGTTGATCAAGGCTACAAAATCGCACATTTCCTCCACACTTTCCATTCGGTGTGTTGAAAGAATTATCGTCGTTCCATCATTTTTTAATCTGATGATTTGGTCTTTGATAAGATTCGCATTCACAGGGTCAAAACCCGAAAAAGGCTCATCCAGAATCAGCAATTTCGGACGGTGCAAAACCGTCACCACAAACTGGATTTTCTGCGCCATTCCTTTGGACAGTTCGCTCAGTTTTTTCTTCCACCACTGGTCGATGTTCAGTTGCTCAAACCAGAATTTGGCCTGCGAAAGTGCTTCCTGTCGGGACATTCCTTTCAACTCACCGAAGTATAAAAGCTGGTCGCCCACTGTCATATTCTTGTAAAGTCCGCGTTCTTCCGGCATATAACCGATGTTCCGGATGTGTTCCGGATTCAGTTCCTTGCCATCGATCCAGACCTTGCCTTCATCCGCCTGCGTGATTTGATTGATAATCCGGATAAACGATGTTTTCCCGCACCATTAGGACCCAAAAGCCCATAGATACTGGCAGTCGGCACCTCCAGCGAGAAATCCTGAAGCGCAATTTTCTTCCCTGCGTTGTATGTTTTTTTGATATTTTCAGCTTTCAGCATAGATCATTAATAATTAAAATGAATAATTAATTTGAAATTTGGAGCAACAAGTTTTTTTCTCTTCGTTTCACTTTTCCAACCCGCTTTCCGTTGCAATCTTTTTTTTCAAAAAAGGATTTCCACTGCAATCGGGGCTATGTTGAGGTTTTGTTTTTCTTTTCAACGATTTTTAAATACTCACAAAATTAGTTCATTAATCTCAAAAATGTTACAGAAAAGATATATATCAGCCTTTTCAAAATTCAAATCAACCAAAATTCCAATTGCAGGAAAAGCCGATGAACACGTGAAGATGGCTCAACGTAATGCTTCACCGGCTCAACGTAATGAATCAGTAACTTAGCGTAATGAATCACTAGCGCAACGTAATGAGTAAAAGACTTAATGAAATGAATCAAAGAGGTAAAGTAATGGCTCAAAGAGGTTTTGTAATGAATCAACACCTTATTGAAATGCGTTTTCTCTAAAATTTTAAAAATCAGCAGATAGAAGAGCTTTGTCAAAGTTTATAACTTTAAAAAAAGCTTTAGAATTTGTCTTGATTCAATTAGGTATCAAAGGAATATTACATTTTCTCAAAGCTTGTAGGAACGAACTGTTAATAGCATCCATTGTCCTATATAATCGGAGCTCCGTAGGAGCGACACAAACTGAGTGTAAGATAAATGATCTCGCATTTGGTCCAATTTTGAACAAGCAAAATATAATGGCTTTAGCCCAAAGCATAAGCTTCATTTAGACTAAATCAACTTTGACAAAGCTTTTTTAATTCTTAAATTAGCCAACCAAAACCAATCTGCAAAAGCTAACAGCCAAAGCCGATTGCCAAAAGCCAAACTTATGACGCAAGAATTTTTGGGAAATTCCCAATTCAACATATCAAACCAAACGGTTTCCGAAAGCTGTCCTTCTAATATTGCTCTTATCAAATATTGGGGAAAATACGAAAACCAAATCCCTGCAAATCCCAGTATCAGCTACACTCTCAACCATTGTAGAACCAACACAACGATGGCGTTTTTTGTCGGAGAAGGATTCTCGGTTCAGACTTTTTTAAGTGAAAACGAAGAGAAAAAATTTGCTGAAAAAATTGAAAAATATTTCAAAAATATCGAGCCATATCTTCCTTGGATCTTAAAAGGAAAATACATCATCAGAACCGAAAATACTTTTCCGCATAGTTCCGGAATTGCAAGTTCGGCTTCAGGTTTCGGAGCTATTGCAAAATGTTTGATGGAATTAGATAAAATATTTTCAGGTACAAAAGAAGAAGGCTTCGGGAGCCTCAGCCTGACAACCAACAACGATGTCATCCTGAGCGGAGTCGAAGGGCAGCAACCAACAACTATCAATCAAAAAGCCAGTTTTCTGGCGAGATTGGGAAGCGGAAGTGCATGCAGAAGTCTCTACGACGGTTTAGTCGTTTGGGGAAAAACTGAAGAAGTGGAAGGCAGTTCAGATTTGTTTGCTGTACCTTATAACAACAACGAAATCCATCCGATCTTCAAAAACTTCCACGATTGGGTATTACTGATTCACGAAGGTCAAAAATCCGTTTCTTCAACCGTTGGCCACGGCTTGATGAACACGAATCCTTACGCTGAAAGACGTTTCCAGGAAGCACACGAGAATTTTGCAAAACTGAAAACCATTCTTTCCATCGGTGATATGGAAGGTTTCATCAAACTCGTGGAACACGAAGCATTGACACTTCACGCCATGATGATGATGAGCGAGCCGGCTTTTATCCTGATGCAGACCGGAACTTTGCAAGTCATCAATAAAATCTGGGAATTCAGGAAAATCACAGGTCTGGCTTTGTTCTTCACTCTGGATGCCGGCGCAAATGTCCACCTGCTTTTCCCGAATGATATTGATAACAAAAGAATTACGGATTTCATCACAACAGAATTGGTTCCATTAACACAGAAAGGCGGCGTTGTGAAGGATGTGATGAGGTTCTGATTTTTGTAAAATGTATAATGTACAAAGTAAAATATACTTAGTACATTATACATTCTAATTTGTACATTTCTGGATGATTTGTTTCAATTATAAGATTGTAATTCAGTTTCTACAGCTATGTTTAGATTCCTACGGAATGACAAAAATAATGATTAATAACTGGTTTTAAAGAATAAACAAAATGAAAAAACTCACATTTATACTTTTACTAATCATCTCCTTTTTCGGGAATGCACAAACCGTAAACGAACCAAAAGACCATTCGCCGGAATGGTCTCAGCCTTACGAACCGTTCAGGATTGTAGGGAATTTGTATTACGTCGGAACTTACGATCTGGCGTCGTATCTCATTGTGACGAACAAAGGAAATATCCTCATCAATACTGGTTTGGCCGATTCTTATCCTCAAATCAAATCTAATATCGAGAAACTCGGATTCAAATATAAAGACACAAAAATTCTGACTTTGACACAGGCACATTTTGACCATATGGGCGCAATGGCTGATATCAAAACTGAAACCGGAGCCAAACTTTACGTAGACGAAGGTGATGCCGATGTTCTTAAATACGGTGGGAAAACCGACTATGAAATGGGGAAATATGGTGTGACTTTCAAACCGATTACTCCGGATTTTCTTTTGAAAAATAATGATAAAATAAAATTAGGAAATACAGTTTTGACTTTACTTCATCATCCGGGACATACGAAAGGTTCCTGCAGTTTTATCTTCGAAACCAAAGATGAAAACGGAAAATACAAAGTTCTGATTGCAAATTTACCTTCAATCATTATTGACAATAAATTTTCTGATGTGAAAACTTATCCAACAATTCGGAAAGATTATGCTTACACATTAGAAGCAATGAAAAAACTGGATTTTGATGTTTGGGTGGCTTCACACGCCAGCCAGTTCGACCTTCATGAAAAACGGAAAGAAGGCGATAGTTACAATCCGAAATTGTTTATGGATAAAGAGAATTATTTCAAAAGACTAGAAAATCTGGAAGGTGATTATCTGGAAAAAGTGAAAGAAGAATCTCAGACAAAATAAAAACTTTGTACCTAATACATTTGACTTTCTACAATAAAAATTATGCAAATCCACCACATCGCCATCATTTGTTCAGAGTACGAAACTTCCAAAAAATTCTATACTGATGTTTTGGGATTGAATATTTTGCGTGAAGTTTACAGGGAAGAAAGGCAATCTTATAAATTGGATTTAGCAATCGGAGAACATTATGTCATCGAATTATTTTCTTTTCCAAATCCTCCGGAAAGACCTTCAAGGCCCGAAAGTTGCGGGCTTCGTCATCTTGCATTTTCTGTAGATAATATCGAAGAAAAAAGAAATGAATTAATAGAAAAAGGTTTGAGTTGCGAAGAGATCAGAATCGATGAATTTACTGATAAAAAATTCTTTTTTACGACTGATCCGGACAATTTGCCTTTGGAGTTTTATGAGAATTAATGCGCGTAACCTGTAAGGAAACTCACAGTCATAATTGCCAAAACGATAAGAGAAATTACAACATAGATGTAATCTTTCTCCTTCAGATAGCCGATCAAAGCAAAAATAATTCTTACCAATGGTGTCAAAATCAGGAATAATATCCCAAGCTGAATAATCGCCATTCCTTGGCCTTTACAAAGAGAATCCCAGAACTGTCCCCAGACTTTTTCTGAAGTTGCCCCCATATTCAAAAGTTTGTACTTTTTAGGCATCACAAAACCTTCCGTAAAAAGCTTGATAAATCCAACCAGAGAAGTTAAAACAGAAAGTAAAACGCCCAATCTTAGTAGATTTCCGACAGAACGGTTCAGATCGATATCTGTAAATGGTTTGGTTCTCATTATTGGAAATTTTTAGCAACGCCGTTATACATCATATAAATCGAAAGTATAGTAATGACAATTGCAAAAAATACCTTCAGCTTTTTGGTTTTCGAAATCATTAATGTTTTTGAGCCGATAAAACTTCCGACCACCACACCAATCAAAACCGGTGCTGCAATCACAGGAATAATCTGTCCTCTCTGAAAATAGATCATTGCGCCGGCAACAGCCGTAACTCCGATCATAAAATTACTCGTCGTCGTAGAAACTTTGAACGGTAATTTCATCATATTATCCATCGCTAAAACCTTTAGGGCACCAGAACCGATACCCAAAAGTCCGGACATTGCACCGGCAAAGATCATCATCAGGAATCCCGGAATTGTATTTTTTGAAGCATAATGCTTTATACCATCTTTATCCGGAAAAGTTCCATAAAGTTTCAGTTTGTCGGCAAGACTGCCTTTAACTAAAGCTTCCTGATGATCCGGTTTTCCTTTTAAATTTAATAAAACAGTAAGGATCAGAATACTTGCGAAGATAATTCCGATTGTATTCGGGTTCAGAAAGCCGGAAACCAAAGCACCCGTAACTGCTCCAGCTGTAGTTGCAATTTCCAAAAACATCCCGATTCGCATATTGGTAAAACCTTCCTTCACAAAGGCAACAGCTGCACCGGAAGAAGTTCCGATCACCGAAATAAGAGACGCACCAATGGCATAATGCATTGGAACACCAAAACCGAGTGTGAGTAAGGGAATGATAATGACGCCGCCGCCCAATCCTGTAAGAGAACCCATCAATCCGGCTGCGATAGCTCCAATAAATAGAATAATGATTTCTGACATCCCGCAAATATAAAAGTATTGATTTGGGTACACAAACTTTGAAAAAGATAATTTTGATGTATTTTTGTAAGACAATTTTTCAGCATGAAGTTATTCTATGTGATTTTGGGAGCAGAGCCTGCAGAACGAAACATCGAACAGCACGATGTTTTCTTTGGCATCGCAGAAAGGGTGGAAGATCTGCATCCGGAAATTAAAAATTTTTGGAAGTTTACCAAGCTACATATCGATTGCTATCAGGAAGTGAAATTTGCCGATGGCTACGAATTGAAAATCATCGAAGGAACTTCTGAGAGATCTGAGGATCAATTGTTTTTCATCAATCTTGGCGGTTACAAACCGGGACATTTTGAAGAGTTTCACGAACAGCATCTGATGGTTGGAAAATCTACGGCAGAAGTCATCAAAAGGGTGAAGAGGACAAGTTTTTATAAAACAATGGGGTTTAAAAATGCACCTAGTCATATTGATGATAAACTTGGTGTTGGCATTGATGATATTTATAATGTAAATGATCTGCTGTCAAAAGAAACTAAGGAAAGATATTCTATTATTCTTGAAAAATCAGAAATTGAAAATCAGGAAAACGTCATGAAAATCGGTTATTTTAAAATCAAATAATTATGAAATCAAACTTATTTGGAAACCAAGCCGGCAAAGGAAAGATAGCGATAACATATGGCAATAAAAATAAATAAAATCTAAATATGAAAATATTCTCATTATTTTTCATCCTTATTTCATCATCTATTTTCGCTCAAACTTCAGAAGAGACTTTGATTAAAACCTCAATTAATAGCTTGTTTGATGGAATGAAAACCTCGGATTCAACCAAAATAACCAAAGCTTTTTCAAAAAATGCAGTTTTGCAGACAATCACTAAAAATGGTGAGGTCAAAACTGAAAATATCAAAGACTTTGCAGCCAGCATTTCCAAAGCTGCAAAAGAAAGTCTGGACGAGAGAATATCGTTTTCAAATATTCTGATTGATGGAAATCTCGCTTCGGTCTGGACACCTTATGGGTTTTATTATCAGGGAAAATTTTCTCATTGCGGAGTCAATTCTTTTCAATTGGTCAAAGCCAATAACGAATGGAAAATCCAATACATCATTGATACCAGACGAAAAGATAATTGTAAAAAATAATTCAAAATGGCTTTAGCCAAATCTAATTTTAAAAAAAATGAAAATCGGAATTTTAGGAGGCGGACAACTCGGAAGAATGTTCATTCAGGAAGCATTGAAATATGATGATGAATTTTATGTTCTAGACCCAAATCCGGAATGTTCCTGCGCCAATATTTCTCATTATACAAGAGGGAACTTCAATGATTATGATGACGTTCTGGAATTTGGAAGAGACAAAGATGTTGTTACAATAGAAATCGAACACGTGAATGCTGATGCATTGGAAGAACTGGAAAACCTGGGTGTGAAAGTGGTTCCGAATTCAAATATCATTAAAATCATCCAGCAGAAAATTCTTCAGAAACAGTTTTATGCTGATAATAATATTCCAAGTCCTGATTTTGAAATTATGGATGGAAGCGAGGAAGAAATTAAAATCCAGCTTCCGTTTGTTCAAAAACTTAATACTGGCGGTTACGATGGAAAGGGCGTACAACTAATCCGTACAACGCAGGATTGGAGAAACCTTTGGACACAGGAATCTGTCCTGGAAGGTTTGGTTGATATTGATAAAGAATTGTCTTTAATCGTTGCCAGAAATGAAAACGGTGAAACCAAAACTTTTCCCGTGACAGAAATGGTGGCAGACCCGAAACTGAATCTCCTTGATTTCAATATTTGTCCTGCTGATATCTCGGAAGAGACTCAAAGCCAGATTGATAAGATTGCTCAGCAATTCATTAATAATGCGGATTCACCAGGACTTTTTGCCATAGAATTATTCCTTGATAAAGAAGGCAAAGTATGGGTGAATGAAACTGCGCCAAGACTGCATAATTCTGGGCATCAGTCGCAGGAAGGCAATGCTAATTCCCAATTCGAACAGTTTTATAGAGTGGTGAGAAATTTACCTTTGGCCGATACGGATTCTTTCGGATTTTCCGGAATGCTGAATCTGGTTGGGGAAGAAAATTATTCCGGTAAAGTGAAATATCAAGGTTTGGAAGATGTTCTGAAATTATCAAAAACCTACGTTCATCTCTATGGAAAAACAGAAACAAAACCCGGTCGGAAAATGGGGCATATTAATGTTCTGGCAGATTCCCGAGAAGAATTAATGGAGAAATTAATTCATATCAAATCCTTAGTAAAGGTGATTTCCAAATAAATGAAAAAGCAAGGCCGAAAACCTTGCTTTCTTTTTTAGAATGTTTTAAATTATTTAGCTTTTAGTTTATCCAAGGTTTTGTTGTAAGTTTCCTTGGTGTCCTGTGCTGCTTCCTTCATCGCTTTTTTGGTGTCATCTGCAGTCTCTTTCATATCTTTTTTAGCGTCTTCGGTGGCCGCTTTTGCCTTGTCAACAGTTTTATCTACACCTTCTTTCACATCCTGAGCAGCATTATTCAATGCAGTTTTCGTTTTATTCCAAGCCAGATTTGCATCATCTAATGCTTTTCTAGAGGCAGCTTCAGCCTTTTTATCTCCTTTTTTTATGGCGGCATCCAAATCTGCTTTGGCTTTTTCCACTTTTGCTCTAGCTTCATCATCTGATAAAGTTGTAGTTTCCGTTGTTTTTACAACGCTTAGAGTATCAGGTCCGTCTGTCGTAACAACCGTTTCATTTTTCTTGCAAGATGTTGCAAATAATAGCATAGCCGTAGAAGCTAATATCAGAATTTTTTTCATGTTTTAAAGATTTATTAATTGAGGTTTTTATTTATTTTTAAATTTAAGAATATATTAATCACCTGATTTTTTCATTATAAATTTCACCATTCCGGGTTTATAATTGATGATGAAAACGCCGCTGATGATGCAGGCTGTAGCGATCAGGAATTTTGCAGAGATCGTCTCGCCCAAAATCAGCCAGCTCAGGAAAATACTGATAATTGTATTCACATAAGACAATATAGAAACCTGTGTTGGGAACAAGGTTTTCAGTAAATAATGATAGGCGAAAAATGCCGAAACAGAACCGAAAACTGCTAAATAGATAATCGCGGCAATGCTAGTTGCAGACCAGCTTTCCACATCGATTTTCTCCGAAAACTGAAAGGCAAAAATTAACTGAACTATTCCTGCAAAAGCAAATTGATAGAAAAGATTCAGGAACAGATTGTTATTTTCTGTGTGCAGCTTTTTGGTGTAGATTGTCCCGATTCCCCAACACATCAAAGCCAAAATTAAGATGAGTAATCCATTTCTGTAATCTGGATTTGTAAGATCGTGGATGCCGTCCCAGAATATAAAAACAACTCCGGATAATCCCATTAGAAGACCAATCAAAGTCCGGAAGGTAAATTTTTCCATCCCGATAATCATGCTCGCTACAAAGATAAAAACCGGCGAAAGTGCACTTATCAATGAGGTCAAACTGCTTGTTATGTCTTTTTCTGCCACGGTTGTCAAACCGTTTGCGCCAACCAGCATCAAGGAAGAAAGCGTGATTTGAATGGTGAAATTTTTCCAGCCGATCCATTTTAGATTCTTCTTATAAAGTAAAATCGGAAGTAAAATAAGAGACGCCAAAAACTGGCGAAATCCCGCAACGAACCACGGCGGAACAGTTTCTACACCGATTTTGATCCCCAGGAAAGTTGTTCCCCAAACAATGGCAACGATGAAAATGCAGATGATGGTTTTTGAACTCAAAGCTTTTATAAAAAAATAATTGATGCCAAAGTTATTCCAAAATCCTCAGTTTTATTCATAAATCTTTATCTTTGAGCATCTAATAAATTTGAAAATGGTCGGAATAATCATGGGCAGCCAAAGCGATCTCCCAATTATGCAGCAAGCTGCAGATTTTTTGAAATCTCTGGAAATTCCTTACGAACTTACCGTAGTTTCTGCACATAGAACGCCCGAGAGAATGTTTGATTATGCGAAAACGGCGAGAGAAAGAGGTCTGAAAGTTATTGTTGCTGGTGCTGGCGGTGCTGCTCATCTCCCAGGAATGGTGGCCAGTTGCACAACTTTGCCCGTGATTGGTGTTCCGATTTTGTCCAGCAATTCTATCGATGGTTGGGATTCTGTTTTGTCGATTTTGCAGATGCCTTCCGGAATTCCTGTGGCGACAGTTGCTCTTAATGGTGCGACCAATGCCGGAATCCTCGCTGCAAAGATCATTGGTACTTCTGATCCTGGAGTTTCTCAGAAATTAGAGACTTATCAGAATTCATTGAAAGATAAAGTTCTCGGAACTGTGGATGAGATTAAAAAGCTGCATCCGAATCAGTTTGATAAGTAGAATTTGGGCAGCTTTTCCGTCTTCCGTTCCCAATCTTTTTTGCCGACGATTTCGTTTAATAGAACTTGACTATAAGCAAAAAAGGATTTCCACTCAAACCGGGCTGCGGTTTCGAAATAAAAAACAACATTTTTGTAAAAAACACAATTTTGTCATTCCGTAGGAATCTCAATAATTATTTTTTCATTAATCAAAATCTGGAGCACATTTTAAATTCTCGTTATATGGCGCAATAAATTTCCAAAATGATTTGCCTGCACTTGTAAGATAATTCATCGAATAATTCATTTTTGTATTTGAACCAACTTGATATATATATTCTTTGTAAAGGTTACTGGAAAATTTTACGACAGCAAAATAATAAGTTTTGTATTCTACAGTGACATCATAGAAGGTGATTTGGGAAACAGCCTCACTGGAAGGACTGAAAAATGTTTGTGCTCTACCGTTAGATTTTACAGACTCTAAAATTTCGTTACAAGAAGATTGTGCATTAATTGAGACGAAAAAAAATGTTATGATAACTAAAAATATTTTTTTCATTTAATTAGTTTTAAATTATCTTGTAAAACTAATTAAATAAAAACTAACTTTTTTACGGAAATCCGTAATCGGAAAATATACTGAAACAAAACCTACTTATCCAAAATCCCCCGAATCTTATTAGCATTCGTAATTAATTCCTCCAGATAATCAAAGTTCTCTTTCTCCAATGCCGATTTGAATTTTCTGAGCTGCGTAATATGCTCATTCAAAACATCCAAAACATTTTCTTTGTTCTGGCGGAAAATCGGAACCCACATTTCCGGATGTGATTTTGCAAGACGAACAGTGCTGGAAAAACCGGAACTTGCCAATTGGAAAATCGTGTCTTCCTCACGTTCTTTCTCCAAAACCGTATTCGCCAAAGCGTAGGATGTGATGTGTGAAATGTGTGAAATGTAAGCGGTGTGAACATCGTGCGCATCAGCATTCATGTAGATCGGGTGCATTTCCAGATTCTCAATCACGTTTTCCACAACTTCCAAAGCATCCGAATCAGAATCTTCCTTATTACAGATGACCGCCGCTTTTCCTGCAAAACTATCTTTGGTTGCAGATTGCGGACCCGAGTTTTCTGTTCCCCACATCGGGTGAAATGCCACAAAACGTTTTCTGTTTGGATGTTCCTTAATCGAATCTACAATGCCTGATTTTGTAGAACCAACATCCATAACCGTTTGTTTTTCATTGATTAAATCCAAAACCGACGGCAATATTTTCCTTGCCGAATCTACCGGAATTGCAATGATAATTAAATCGGAATTTTTTACTCCGTTTTCCATATCTGCTTTTTCGTCAATAATATTTAATTCCAAAGCTTTATTCAGATTATCTTCATTTTGATCAATTCCATAAACGAAATCGGTGAATTTTTTATCTTTTAATTTCAATGCGATGGAGCCGCCAATTAATCCAGTTCCAATGATGCTGATCTTCTTCATAATATTTAATTTTTAAAACAAAAAACCCCGCCAATAGGACGAGGTTTTGATATTTGTACATACGAATCCTAATCCTGTTTGAGGGTCAAAATTGCGTAATAATATGTCGTATTAATTGTTTTCACCAGACGAAGATAAACATTAATTCTGAAAAATTCAAAAAATTATGGATTTGAAATAATCAAAGTCGAAGGAATATCTGATAACCAAAGACTTTTGGAATCGATGAGATTTTTCCAGCTTTTGCTGCTGATCAACATCAGATCCTGTGACTGAAGAAAATCTTTCTCTATGATTTTTTCATTGTATAGTGTGATGTGATTTGGCGCAATGTGTTCTATATTTCTGATCAGCTCACGGATTTCGGTGTTTTTTCTGATCTGTCCGGCAGCGTCCAAAATGATCACTTGTGAATCATTGTTATTGATAAGCCTTTTTGCATATTCAACCAGAAAAAAATCATTGAGTTCAAAAATCGGAATGAAAATCTTGTCTGCACTTTCAAAATTCTTATCCACCATAATCCCAACCGGAATGTTGGTTTTATCCAGAATACTCAATGTAAAATCATCAAACGGCGACGAATTAAAAATGTAGGATTTTCCTTTTACCGTATTCAGTAATTTTTCTGGATTAATAATTTTTGTCGTGAATCCAAGCAGTTTACCAAGCAAACTTCCCTCATAAATCGATTTTCCGAGCATAACAAGAAGCAAGTCGTAATTGCCTTTGTTTGTAATATGTATCAAATCATTTTCAATATCATTTGATGCTTTGAAAAGGGTAGTGACTTCCAGTTTCAGTTCATTAGACGTATCGATTACGTTTTCAAACATATCTTTTTCATAACCATCAACGTCGAAGGCGTGAAGCTCGTCAACAGGGGCAATGGTCATCGCTGTGATGCTTTTGTTGCCGTTCATTTTATTGGTAAAATTGTCAGCGAGTTTCAAAAGTGTACTTCCGGATTCGGCATTGTCGAAAGATAAAAGAACCTTGTATTTTCCGCCATTTTCATCATTTTCTTCTTCGCTAAAATCTTTTTTCTTTCTGAATATAAAATTAATCAAATCCAAAGCCGGACCTGTCATAAATGTAGTGACCAAAGCCATTATGACCATCATTGCAAAGATCGACGGGCTTAGAACACCTAGATCATAACCAATATTCAGAACAATTAACTCCATCAGTCCGCGCGTGTTCATCAAGGCGCCAATTGTGAGACTGTCTTTCCAGCTAATATTGAGGAATTTCGCCGTCAAAGCACTTCCAATGAATTTTCCTGTAACGGCTGTGAGAATAATTAATCCTGTGATGACCCAAAGATGGCTGTCATTCAGCAATCCGATCTGAGTTCTTAATCCGGTAAAAACGAAGAATAAAGGAAGTAATAAAACCAACGCAACATCTTCAACTTTCTCAATGAATAGATTTCGGAATTTTACATTTTCCGGCATTATCGCTCCTGCCATAAAAGCTCCGAATAATGCGTGGATACCGATAACTTCTGTTGCATAAGATGAAATAATTAAGGTCAAAAAGAAAATCGCAACAATTGATTTATTGATAATTCCTTTTCCGGCTTGCAGTTCTCCGATTCTTTTCAGGAAAGGTCTTACGATTTTGATCATTAAGAAAACATAACCGATTGCCATCAAAATCACATAAATTGAACTGGCAAAAGAGCCTGCTTTTACAATCGCAATCACGGCTGCCAGGATACACCAAGCCGTAATATCGTCTGCCGCAGCACAAGTGATAACGATGGTTCCGAGCTTTGTTTTCTGGAGATTTCTTTCCTGAACGATTCTTGCCAAAACCGGAAAAGCCGTGATACTCATCGCAATCGCAATAAATAAGGCAAACGAGCTGAACTGAATGCCGTCCGGCGCAAATTCTTTATAAATGAAATAAGACAACCCAATTCCCAACGCAAACGGAATAATGATACTGGCGTGGCTGATAACCACTGCATCGTGCGCTTTTTTTCTTAGAACACTGAGATCCAGTTCCATCCCAACGATATACATAAATAATATCAAACCTATCTGGCTGAGGAACTGTAAGTTACCCAAGGATTCTTTCGGGAAAAGAAATGCGGAAAATTCCGGGAAATATAATCCAACTAATGACGGTCCCAAGACAATCCCGGCGATCATCTCACCAATGACGGACGGCTGTTTCAGTTTCATACAAATCCATCCAAAAAGTCTGGCGACAAAAATAATGGTGATGATCTGTATAAGAAGTAGAGCCAGCGGATGATGAAGATTCACCATAAAAGACTCAGCAAAATTGTCCCACATTGATCCTTTATTTTCCTTGATCACAATATTTTCGCCAGCTTCCAGGGTTTTACCTTCTATGATAAACCAATAGATCAACCCTGAGAAAAATAGAATCGTAATAACGTAAAAAATAATATTCCTGTACTTCTTCATATTCATTAATCTAAATATTACCTGATTTCAAGATGTAAATTTGAGAAGTTTTTGAATACGAAATTCATCTAACATTTAGAAATGTAATAAAATGCTTGAATTATGTACTGAAATTTGGATTTAGGATTTCTTTGTCAATTTCTCGGCAACCTGATCTCGGAAAACCTCGCTGACATTAAGTTTTAAAGGATTTCTATCGGTGGAACTGATATCAAGAATGATTTCCGAAGAAGAGAAAATCTTAATATGCTGAATATTGACCATTTCCTTTTTGTTGATCTGAACAAAGTATCTCTGAGGTAATAATTCTGACAAATGTTTGAAACTTAAATTTTTGAGAATCAGTTCTGAATTGTTTTTCAGAAAAATATCTTTGTCCCGACTGTCGATTTCAGATGTTTTGATGTAAACGATTTCGTTGGTGAAAATCACAGTTTTTCCGAGATTTGTGTTCCACTCGAATAAGCTGTTTTTCTGCTGATCTCTGAAGAGTTTTTCAACCTTTTCAAATGCCTGCTGCAAACGTTCTTTTTTGATTGGTTTCCTGACATAATCAACAACATTCAGATCAAAAGCTTCGGCTGCATATTCTTTGTAAGCGGTCGTAAAAATGATCTTTTTTCCTTTGATGAGTTCCGCAACCTGGAGACCATTGAGTCCGGGCATTTCTATGTCAAGAATGCAAAGGTCACAATCAATATTGTCAATTTCCTGAAGAAAAACTTTCGGATTGTTAAACGCCTTTACAATCTCAACACCTTCTATGTCTTCACAAAGTAATTTTAAGTAGCTGATCGCCAGAAGTTCATCGTCCAGTATAACGCATTTTATCATAAAATTCTCCCAGATTGATTTTTAAATGAGCGGTGTAAATATCATTGTTAATACTTTTCGTCAGCTTGTAATGGCTTTTGTAAATCATTTTCAGCCGTTGGTCAAAAGAGCCACTTCCGAAACCGCTATTTTCCTTTTGCATTGGTGTTTTTTCGGAAATCTTGTTACTGACTTTCATTTCGAATTGACGATTTTCCAGACTTAAATTAATAGAAATGAAAGAATCCTGAGCGAGAAAATCTGTGTGTTTGAAAGCATTTTCTATTAAATCAACAGAAATTAGTGGCGCGAAAATCTTCTCAGAATAAATAGAATCTTCCTTGTCAATTTTAGTTTTGATTCGAAGGTCAAAAAGTGGATTGATTTTGATTTTATTAATGTCAATCAGACTCATTGCAAAGTCCAGTTCAGCTTTTACGCTCACATATTTGTTACTGCTTTCGTAGAGAATGTAGTCCAGAATATTGGCCAATTTATCAAGAGAAATATAAGTCTGGTAAGCGTGCGACTGCACCGAATTCAGGATGTTTTTGAACAGATGTGGATTGAGTTTGGTTTCGATGTGTTCCAGACGTACATTTTCAAGTTTACTTTCAATCGCTTTGTAATTTTCCTCGAGAATTTTGTTTTTCATCTTTGCAGATTTGTATTTTCCGTAAAGAAAAAAACAAAGCACAATCAGAAGAAAAATGGCGAAAATCACTCCAAATAGAAAATAATCCGGGAGTAAAAGATTTCTGCCATTCATTGGATAGATGTTAGGTTTAAGAAATTAGATGTAAAATTAATATTAAATCAACAGATCTATTTTATTTTTTTTAATCCTGTAAATTCGGCCGATTCTTTACATTTGGAATAGTTGACTTCGAATCTTGGATTATTTTTCGGATAGATCAGAAGATACTGCGGGCAAGGTTTTGCCTGGGCTTTGCTTCTGTCAAAATCGATTTTTCCGCCAGCGATAATGCTGTCTTTTAGAAATTGTTCTGAGATTTTATTGGTTTCCATTTCTATTTGAAAATCCCGAGAGTAAATAAAATCTTTGGTCAATGTTTCTGCAATTACTCTGTCATTCGGGAAATAAGAGCAGCTTGTTCCTTTTTGATTCAAAATAAAGAAAACAATGATCAATCCCGGGATAAAACCAATGGCGTAGAATTTAAGTTTTTTGAACATACCAGCTCTTAGAAAATCAGAAGATTAATATCGTGATAAGGAAGATCGAATCTGTTGCAGATCAGTTGTTTTGTGTGTCTTCCTTTGTACATGTAAAGCGATTGTTTGATCTCACTTTTATGAATCAGCATATTCTCGAATCCGCCTTCTTCATCATAACCTAAAAGATAGCTCAGGAAGAAATTGCTGACTGCTTTTGTCGTCGTTCTTGGCATTTTTGAAGTCAGATTCGGTAATCCGCAATGGATCACGCCGTGTTTTACAACAAAAGGATTTTCAGTCGTTGTAAGTTCTGATGTTTCGATTACTTTTCCGTTATCAATCGTGATATCTATGATGACACTTCCTTTTTTCATTTTCATGACCATATCTTCGGTAACGATTGGAGATAAGTTAAGCCTTGGCAAAGCGCCGATGACAACGTCTGCTCTTCTAAGAGATTTGGTAAGTTCTTTAGGGTCGATGATGGATGTCGGAACGCGGCTGTCTACCAAAGTATGAAGTCTTCGAAGTTTCGAAAGCGAATTATCAAAAACTTTGACGCTTGCTCCCAATCCGATTGCGGCTTTTGTTGCGAATTCGCCGACGATTCCTGCGCCTAAAATGACAACTTCTGTTGGCCGAACGCCGGTGATACCGCCGAGCATCAATCCGTTTGACATTGCCAAAAGTTCTGACGCATATAAGATGGAAACACTTCCTGCGATCTCGCCGATCAATCGTACCAGAGAAAGCTGCTTATACTCATCCATAATGAATTCAAAGGCGATGGCATTTACTTTTTTACAGGCTAATTTCAGAAAGTAATCTTTATCTCTAAGGTTGATCTGGAGAGCCGAAATCAGATAGGTCATCGGTCTCAGATATTCGATTTCCTCTTCTGTAGGTGGATTTATTTTCAGAATAAGATCCTGAGCAAAAGCTACTTTTGGGTCGTCTGTGATCTCTGCACCAGCTTCGGAATATAACAGATCAGTGTAATGTGAACCCAAACCGGATCCGGCTTCTATGATCACTTTGTGTCCGTTATTCACTAATATCTGAACAGCATCCGGGATTATGCAAGTTCTTTTTTCGTTCAGGCAGGTTTCTTTTGGAATCCCGATGCTGAATGTTTTTCCTTTTTTTACAACTTCAAGTTTTTCTTCCTTCGGAATCAATTCTTCTTCAGTAAAAGGCGTAAATATGGTAGATGTACTGCTCATAAAAATGAATCGTTAATCAAAAATAAAGAACAAAGATAAAACAATTTTACGGTACGGTTAATTAAATTCGATTTCACGTCCGGATTCTGTATTGTTGATGGAAATTTTGTGATAGTCATAACCTTCGAGTTCATCCATATAGATCTCCGGCCATTCGATAATTGAGAGATAGCAATTGTCAAGATATTCCTCGATCCCAAAGTCGTAAGCTTCTTCTACAGACTTCAATCTGTAAAGATCAAAATGGAAAACTTTTCCTTTTGGTGTATCATATTCGTTTACGATAGAGTAGGTTGGTGAGGATATTTCGTCCTTACTTCCAAGTTCTTTCATAAGAAATTGTGAAAATGTCGTTTTCCCTGCACCAAGATTACCTTTTAATAAGAGGATCGGATATTTTATTTCTGGGATGATTTTTTTTACGACATTATCCCATTCGGTAAGATTATTAATTGAAAAGTTCATTTTTATTTTTTGCAAAATTAAAATATTCGAGAAAGACTTGACTTATATATTTGGAATTTCTCTTTATATTAAAATAAAAATAGGAGAAAAATTTCTCTTTCTCCTATTATAAATAATTATTGTTACAAATTTATTTTGATGATTCTAAGGTCTCCAGAATGTCCATACACTTCCGTTAAAAACCGACAGCACTTTTGCCGTTGTGTCATAAACCATCATTCCCGGTGCGGGATTGATAATGTTGAGATGCGGACTCGCTACTTTTGGTAAGACCATTGCTTTGTCGGTATCTTCCAGCACCAAAATTCCTGGTGTTGCTGTTACGGTACCGATTGCAAATTTGGAATTTGTAGCCTCTGTGGCGGCATTCTGTATTGTAATACCATCTACAGAGCTTATAGGATCTACGGTTGTTCCTGCAGTATTGATTGAAAGATCTTTCCAGGCTGCAGAGTATTTTACCTTTACTTTTTTATCTGTCAGATCATAGACCATTGTTCCGTTTACAACACCGGTTACAGAAGCAGTACTCGTTACCCAAGGTAATAATAGTCCTCTATTGCCTGTTCCGAACTCCAACGAAACTGAAGTGTTTGATACGGCAGTTTTCCCAACAGCTACCTGCGCAGATGCAAAAATAGCAAAGAAAGTCGAATATAATATGATAATGTTTTTCATTGTTTTCAATTTGTTAGTTAACGTCTGAACAGGTTTGGTTATTAAAACATTTCCATCCCGCTGCAGTTCCATCAGTATTGATCTGAAGACAATCTAAAGTGGTGTTGTAAACCATCATCCCTTCTATCAGGCTGGCAGCAGGAATAGCAGTAATCTGAGCGGTCGTCAGTCTGTTTGGTACAAAGCCTTTTGTTTTAGCTTCCAGAGCCGTCCAGGCACCTTTTCTTACCATTGGCCAGTTGCTTCCAATTGTTCCGGCTCTTTGTAAAGATGTAATTCCCTGGTTTGTGTCCAGTGCAGTTCCGGCTGTAACGACAGGTTTATAGCAAATACAAGAGTTAACGCTTGCGTTCTGAGAATCGCCAATGCCTTGTCCCACGTCAGATGTTCCGTCTGTATTATCGGCAACGCCGGCCGTTCCGGAAGTATTCATAACAGCATAATTCACAAGTTCCGGAACGCCATTTGCACCGGCTATTTTACTTACAACTTGTATAGGTGTGCCTGTGGCTGTACCATTTGCTAAAACTTTGATCTGCCCTCTATAAGCATAATTAGTGTCTGTAGAAACAAGACTGAGAGAATGGACCTGATCAAATTTAACCGTTTCGGAACCTTCTATAGAATCCGGGCAACCGTCTCCATCGCTATCAACGTCAAATTGATTCGATAAACCATCACCATCAGGATCACAAACGCCATTTTTGACCCCATTTCCTCTTCCTGTAATGTATGTCGCACCAACAACTGCTTGTGTTAACTGGATAGTATTGGCTCCTGTCTGATTCCAAACAATATTATTAAATGCATTTCCATTATAAAGTTGTAATGGGGACAAAGGACCACCACCTACTTTACTGCCATACATATTCACAGCCCCGTTTTTGTGTATGATAATTCTTACTAAAGGTGCTGCGGCGCTTCCTGTCATTTGATAAATCTGAGGAACAGAGCCGCTACCATAAGTTGCGCCGTCTAAAAATCGAACATTATCAGTCTGGTCTGGCTGAAACTCCAATTTAGTTGTTGATAAGTTGGTACCATTGATATTCAAATTAAATGAATTGTCAAGTGTATAAACATCGAATATAAATCCTAAGTCCGCTGCTGGTGCAGAGAAATTTGTCACGGTGCCATCAGTAGAGCTGAAATTAACATCTACAACGCTATCGGGACATTCAAAAATGTCAAGTATTCCATCATTGTCAGAATCCAAATCTTGAGAATTTCCAATTGTGTCTCCGTCAGTATCACTATCTACCAAAACGTTAACTGTACAGGCTGTGGTGCTTCCATTTAGATTCACAGTAAGCGTTCTTGTGCCGCCAGCTCCTGTTCCGTTATAGATTAACGGAACCTGGATAGATGTTGTAGCAGCTGTAACATTAACAGAGTATGCCGGATTGGTAAAATCTGTTCCAGTAACATTGACAATATATGTCCCGGGTCCATAAACATTACTAATAGGAATGTTGATGAATTTCTGATTAGGCGCGGTTCCAGTGGCATTTCCGCTGGCTACACCTGCAACAAATGGTACGCTGGAAGTTTGAGTTATGTTTCCACAAGTAAATTGAAAAGGAACATAATAAGGAACAGTTCCTAAATCCAAATTTAGAAAACCTCCGCCCGTGTAAGTAGCTACTAAAGAAGAAGTACCATCAAAAATATTAATTCTTCGAACAGTAATAGTATTTGGATTGACAGAAGTAGCAATATAGACATAACCCTGTAGGTAGGCCATTCCCTGTATTGATGTAACACTGGCTGCAACACCGCTGATCGTTACAGCTTTCGTAGCTACTCCTGTTGCTATAGATATTTTATAAAGATATCTCGTAGTGGTACCTGCTACTGTATTATCAATAAACATATAGATATTATTCTGATAATCAAAGAATGTATCAGTTCCTACCGTGGTACCGTTAGTCCATTCTGTATCTCCGGTTATTGTAACAGCTGGACCAGCCGGATATACGGGATAAAGAATTTTACTGCCCGAAGAAAAACCGTAAACATTACCAAAATATGGCCCAGGAACGTTATTCGTTGCGTAACCTCCAATTTGGACAGGTAATGTTACTCCGTTTATAATTGTGCCATTTTTATATAATGACGATCCTGCTGCATTATCAGAATTTATATAAACAAGATTAGCAGAATTACCTCCGGGTACATCGTAACCCACGGCTATATTACTTGCCCGGTCAGCAGATGTTGTACTAAAATTGGGTGAGCCGGTTACAGGAGTTGGCAATGCTATTGCTGTAGCGGGTGTTGCGGACAACGCAGTAATATCATAAATTCTACCTGTACTTTCCAGTGACAAATAAAGCCTGTCTGCAGTTTGTGAAAAAAGCATTCCGCTGCTTAGCAGCACGAATACTAAAATATAAAGTAAATTTAATTTTCTCATTAAAAATTATTGTTGTTAAATATCGAATCCTTCCCTGAGATTGATTCTCACGGAAAATATTATTAAAAAAACTGAATAATTAAATCAGACCGGGAGGAGGTCTTACAGAAAAAACATTACTAAATACCTGTAATTTCGAATTGTTGGTTTTATAAAAATGATTGATGTAAAGTGAAAATACTAAAGAAATATTTTCTAACCTTACATTATAATTTATAAAATATTTTGATAAAGATGAATCATTTGTAGGCGGAACAAAGGAAATTCTTGCAGAATAAGAACCCGTCAGGAATTGATTGCCTTCATCCGTATTTTTTATTTGTAGATTGGTATCTTTTTTAGGATAAGTCTCCGATTTGTATTTGTTTTCCCTTTTAGAAGCTAAAACAATATTTTTGGATTTTTTCTTCTTAGAGATTAGTTTTGGAGATTTGCCGGCATTCTTGGCAGTTATTTTTAATACCGTATTGTTGCTCAGTTCAACAATTTCTGAAGTTGCCTTTATGCTTTTGTTATTACGGATCTGATCATTAAAAGCCTTGTCTTTTGAATAAATAAAAGCATCGCCGGTAACTGTTATAACCGTATTTGTATTAATCTGTCCTTCCGGTTTTTCTTGTGCCGAGAAAAGACTGATGAGAAAAACAAAAAAAAGTACGAACAAACGCTGAATTTTTTTTAAAAAAACAGTTTCCATCCCTACTTGTGCATTTGAAGACTTTGCGTCTTTTCTCATTTTGCAAAAATAATATAAAATAAATTATTTTTTTATATAAAATGTAAATTTAATATTTGCATCATATTGGATTTTCAAATTTAGACTCAATTTTTTTACTTTGTTAATAATGGTGCTGTTCAGACATATACCTTTCACCTTATTCAGTCTGAAGATTCAAAATACATTTTTTTAAATTGTATAAATTCGAAATTCCAATTCGGGATTTTTTGTTTACAGACTTAAAAATTCTAAATTTACCTCGTGATTACAAAAGAAACCATAGATCAGATTTTTTCGACCATTCGGGTTGAAGAAATCATTGGCGAATACGTTCAATTGAAAAGAGCGGGCTCCAACTTCAAGGGTCTGAGTCCTTTTCATGAGGAAAAATCGCCAAGTTTTGTCGTTTCTCCAAGCAAGCAGATTTGGAAAGATTTCTCCACAGGAAAAGGTGGTACTGCCATTTCTTTCCTGATGGAAATCGAGAATTTCACATATCCGGAAGCACTTCGCCACGCTGCGAAGAAATACGGAATCGAAATCAAGGAAGACGTAAAAGAATATTCCGAAGAACAGATACAAGCGCAAACCGAACGTGATATTCTGTACAAAATCCACGAGATTGCCAATGATTTTTTCCAAACGCAACTTTGGGAATCTGAGGAAGGTCAAATGATCGCCTATTCTTATTTCAAAGAAAGAGAACTTCGGGATGATATTATCAAGAAATTCCAACTCGGATATTCTCCCGAAAAGAAAAATGCCTTCACCGAATTTGCTTTAGATAAAGCTTATTCCAAAGAAATACTAGAGAAATCCGGACTTTCCATTTTTCCGGAAAATTCACCTTCCGGGATTGACAGATTCCGTGATCGTGTAGTTTTTCCAATCCATAGTTTTTCCGGTCGAGTTTTAGGTTTTGGCGCAAGGATCCTTAAGAATAATGTCAAAACGGCTAAATATCTCAATTCTCCCGAAACCGAAATTTACCATAAGTCCAACGTTCTTTATGGTCTGAATCAAGGCAAACAGGCCATTTCCAGAAAAAATCTATGCCTTTTGGTGGAAGGTTATATGGACGTTGTTTCGCTTCACCAATCTGGAATTGAAAACGTGGTGGCGAGTTCCGGAACGTCTTTGACAACGGAACAAATTAAACTCATCAAACGTCTCACCGAAAATGTAACAATCCTTTTCGATGGTGATAATGCAGGAATCAAAGCCAGCTTCCGAAGCATCGATATGTTGCTTTCCGAAGGGATGAATATCCGGGTTTTGCTTTTCCCGGACGGCGACGATCCGGATTCTTTCGCCAGAAAACATCCGCAAGAATATGTTGAAAATTTCATTGACAAAGAAGCTAAGGATTTTATCGATTTCAAAGCAGAAATTCTTCTCAGAGATGCAGGAACTGACCCGATCAAAAAAGCTGAAGCGATCCGTGATATTGTCAAATCTGTCGCCTTCGTTCAGAATGGATTGAAACGTGAAGTTTATTTGAAAGAGGTTTCCAATAAATTTGGTCTCAGCGAGCAAAGTTTGTTCAATGAACTTGAGATTCATAAAAACGCACCAAATCAGGAAAGAAAACCTTCGTCGACTCAGGAAAAACAAGTTACGCAGAAGCTGGAAGTCGTTCAGGAAGCTTTAATAACAATAAATCCGCTTTTGGTCCTCGAAGAAAAATTGGTAGATCTGATGCTGAAATATGGTGATCTCATTCTCGATAGAAAAGATCACGAAGGCAACGATTATCAGATCACTGTCATAGAAGAGATCCTGAATCATCTGAACGAGGATGATTATGAAATACAACTCAATATCAATCAAAAAATAATTTCCGAAATCAAAGAGGGAATCGAGCAGAAGGAATTGCGGTCCGGTCAGTTTTTCTTTAATTTTATGGACGAGGAAGTGTCAGGAAAACTGGCAAATGCACTTATTGATAATTACCAGACCAGCAATTGGAATCAGCATAATATCTATTTCAGCACAGAGGAAGAAGTCGTCCCAAAGCTTGTTTCAGACATTGTTCTGCGACACAAAAGAGAATATGTTGTGAAACTCATCAATGATCTCAAAAATTCTCTCAACGATGATGAAGATAGAACGCAGGTTTACCAGCAAATTATCCTTCTCACTCAATTAAAGAACAAATTAGACAGCGAATTATTTCGCATTTTGTGACAGAAAGTCCTACTTTAGCAAAGGAATAGAAATTGCAAACTCAATAAAAGATTTAAAAAACAACCACAGATAATATGGACATTAAAAAAGAATTCAGAGATTTCTCAGTAAAACATTTGGGAAACAACGGTCTGGTGACAGATCAATATATGGGAATGTTTAACCCGACCAACCTGACGCCTTACATTATGGAGGAGCGTAGAATGAACGTTGCACAAATGGACGTTTTCTCCCGATTGATGATGGACAGGATCATTTTCTTGGGAACAGGGATCGACGACCAAGTGGCAAATATCGTGACGGCACAATTGCTTTTCTTGGAAAGTTCTGACTCGGCGAAAGACATTCAGATCTACATCAATTCCCCTGGTGGAAGCGTTTACGCTGGATTGGGAATCTATGACACAATGCAGATCATCAAACCAAACGTAGCGACAATCTGTACAGGAATCGCAGCATCAATGGGCGCAGTTCTTTTGGTAGCAGGCGAAAAAGGAAAACGTTCCGCCTTGAAACACTCAAGAGTGATGATTCACCAGCCAAGCGGCGGTGCGCAAGGTGTAGCTTCCGATATGGAAATCAACTTGAGAGAGATGCTGAAGTTGAAAAAAGAACTTTATGATATCATTTCAGACCACTCCGGACAAACTTACGAATGGGTTGAGAAAGCGTCTGACAGAGATTACTGGATGACTTCCACCGAAGCTAAGGAATACGGAATGGTAGACGAAGTTCTGGAAAGAAAAGCTTAATAAGCAATTGATAAATTAAAAAAAACCTGATTCATTTGAGTCAGGTTTTTATTTGGGCGCCTTTATCCGCCCTCCGTTCCCGCTATTTTTGCCAGGGCTTTTCCCTCAGCAAAAAAATGAGCTCCACTCAAGTCGGGGCGCGCTTCGCAAAGTCGAGGTTTTGTCTACATTTCAAATTTCCACGCAAAACTAAATTAGACTTATTATAGAGTACACTAATTATATACATTTTACAAAAAATAATTTTGCCGAAAATTCCTTTTTCACTACTTTTGACGCATCAAAATTATAAGAATGAAAAAATCAGTGATATTGTTGGCTTCCGCTATTTTAGTTGTTTCTTGTGACATTCCTGCCGGAGGGAACAAAGGGCGTTTGAAAAAAACAGACGAAATTGTAAGATATGATGACCCAAATGCACCTCACGGAACTTATAAGCCGACTGCAGATACTGCAAAAGCTGTACACACAATTGCTGATACAGCAAAAGCAACTTCAATGGAATCCAAAGCAACCGCTCCATCAGCTACTGAAGCACCAAAAGCTGAGCACTAGTCAGAATTTTATAAAAATATTATAACAAAAAATGTCTTGCGTTTGCAGGACATTTTTTATTTTTACGAACCTCATATAAAGAAAAAATATATTAATGTGATTATTGTTTTCTTTGATGAGTTTTACGCCTTTGCGAAACTTAAAATATTTTCAATAATTAAAAAAATCTTTCCGCTCTTTGCGTTCAAAAAATAATTATAATAAAAAATGAGTACAACACAAACATACATCAACGAAAACAAACAACGTTTTCTCGACGAACTTTTCGACATCCTTAGAATCGCTTCCATCAGCGCAGATCCAGCCTACAAATCCGAAGTGCTGAAATGTGCCGACGAAGTAGCAAAACACCTAAAAGTTGCAGGTGCAGACAATGTGGAAATCCTTGAAACCAAAGGTTATCCAATCGTTTTTGGAGAGAAAATCATTGACACCAATTTACCAACCGTTTTGGTTTACGGACATTACGATGTTCAGCCGGCAGATCCATTGGAATTATGGACAAGCGACCCATTCGAACCAGTTGTGAAAACGACCGAGCTTCATCCGGAAGGTGCTATTTTCGCTAGAGGTTCCGCAGATGATAAAGGCCAATTCTTTATGCACGTAAAAGCGTTTGAAGCGATGATGAAAACCGATTCTTTGCCTTGTAATGTCAAGTTTTTGATTGAAGGAGAAGAAGAGGTTGGCTCTGCTAGTCTTGCAGATTTCCTGGAAGATAATAAGGAAAAACTAAGCTGCGATGTGATTTTAATTTCCGACACCCATATTTATTCTAATGAACAGCCAACTGTTACAACAGGTTTGCGAGGTTTAAGTTATGTCGAAGTTGAGGTAGAAGGTCCAAATCGTGATCTTCATTCCGGACTTTATGGCGGCGCAGTTCCGAATCCAATCAATGTATTGTCTAAGTTGATAGGCAATTTGATTGATGAAAAAGGACACATTACAATCGATGGTTTTTATGACAATGTCTTGATCGTTTCCGATGAAGACAGAGCCGAAATGAATAAACTGAAAGACGATCCGGAAGGCTACAAAAAATCGATTGGCCTTAATGATATTCAGGGAGAAGAAGGTTACACGACTTTGGAAAGAGCTTCCATCAGACCAACTTTAGATGTCAACGGAATCTGGGGCGGTTACATTGGTGAAGGTGCAAAAACGGTGATTGCTTCCAAAGCTTTTGCGAAAATTTCAATGAGATTGGTTCCAAACCAAACACCTGAAGAGATCACAGAAAAATTCACAAAATACTTCGAAAAGATCGCTCCGAAAAGTGTAAAAGTAAAAGTAACACCTCACCACGGCGGAATGCCTTACGTTTTGGAAAGCGATACCAAAGAATTCCAGGCGGCAAAAAAAGCAATGGAAAAAGCGTTTGGGAAGGAAGTATTACCGTATAGAAGTGGCGGAAGTATTCCAATTACGTCTTTGTTCGAGAAAGTGTTGGGCGCAAAATCTGTATTGATGGGATTTGGTTTGGATTCCGACGCAATCCATTCACCAAACGAACATTACGGACTTTACAATTATTACAAAGGAATAGAAAGTATCCCTTATTTCTTTGAGTTTTACGCAAAAGGATAAAAAATTAAAGACAGTTTGATGCTGTCTTTTTTTATATAATGTTAATCAAGAAATGAGATAGGATTGTTTAAATTAGTCTCGCTGATTGGACAGATTAAGCAGATTTTTTCTCTTATTAAATCTGCAAAATTTGCCTGATCTGCGAGAAATATTATAAATCTTTTTTTAAATGGTCTGTCTGTTTAATTAAAATAAAAATTTATCAAATTATGTCAAAAGTTATATACATCACAGGCGGAACCAAAGGAATCGGTTTCGGAATTGCAGAAGTCTTGCTGAAAAACGGTCACAAAGTCGCCATCAGCGGAAGAAAACAGGAAGATGTTGATAAAGCTGTTTCGGAACTTAAAGTGATTTCAGAAAGTATTTTCGGAGTCAGTTCAGACGTCAGGAATTTTAATGATGAAGAGAATGCCGTTTCCAAGATTATAGGAAGATTTGGAAGTCTCGACGTTGTTATTGCCAATGCCGGGTTAGGAATCTTCAAACCAGTGGATGAACTAAGTATCGAAGATTGGAACGCTATGCAGGAAACCAATCTGACAGGCTGTTTCTATTCATTGAAAGCGTCGGTTGAAGAACTCAAAAAATCGGAAGGTTATTACATTACGATTGCCAGTCTTGCCGGAACCAACTTCTTTGAAAATGGTGCTGGATACAACGCTTCGAAGTTTGGAGTTGTCGGTTTTACGCAAGCTGCAATGATTGACCTTAGAAAATACAACATCAAAGTTTCTACAATAATGCCGGGTTCTGTGGCCACATATTTCAATGGAAATGTACCTTCAGAAAAAGACGAATGGAAAATCCAGCCGGAAGATATGGGAAATCTCGTCCTAGATATGCTGAATATGAATCCAAGAGTTTTGCCAAGTAAAATTGAATTCAGAGCAAGCCAGGTTAAGAAATAACTCAAGTTAGATTTTTAAAATCAACAAAAAATCTATAGGAATAAAAGTCAATATTTTTCAACGGTTAAGGGTATTTTTAAAAACCTACATACCTTTTAATAAGAAGACACTAGAGTTTTGATAAAAAGACACGTGTGTTTACATAAAAAGACACGAGAGTTTTAGTGAAAAGACACGTGTGTTTTTCAACACCTATACAAACGCTCTGTTCATAGGACTTGCATAGGGATGGTTTTTAGAGTTTTATTAAGATAAAAATAGTAGCTGAAAACAGCTGAATCTCAATATAAAGATGTACGCTTTTAAAATCAATTTTTTAATTTTTCTTAATTAAGACATAAAAATGCAATTGGTTTTTTACCAAATTAATCAGTGTTTATAGGCTTTGTTATTTGTGAAAATTCTAAATATCCGATTAATAAAGGCTTACAGAATCCTATTTAATAAATAACAATAAATTATGCATGCATAGCATTTTTTATATAAATTAGCCAAATTCATATAACAAAATATATCACAATAAAATGAAAATATTAGTTTGTATTAGTAGTGTTCCAGACACTACAAGTAAAATTAACTTTACGGCAGACAAGTCTGCATTCGACAAAAACGGAATCCAGTGGGTGATAAATCCTTTGGACGAATTTGCTTTAACAAAAGCTATAAAATTACAGGAATCTCAAGGCGCAACAGTAACCGTTGTGAATGTTGGAGATGCAGGAACAGAAGCAGTTATCAGAAAAGCTTTGGCAATAGGAGCGAATGATGCAATAAGAGTTAATACAGAAGCTAAAGACAGTTTTTCTGTAGCTAAAGAAATTGCGAAAGTGGCTCAGGATGGCGGTTACGAATTGATCCTAATGGGAAAAGAATCCATCGATTATAATGGAGGTGCAGTTCCGGGAATGGTAGCGCAATTGCTTAATTTTCCTTTTGTAAATGCATCTGTTGGATTAGAAGTGAATGGTTCAGAAGCGACTGCTGTAAGAGAAATCGAGGGTGGAAAAGAAACTATTTCTGTAAAACTACCGGCTGTTGTCGCAGGACAAAAAGGTTTGGTAGATGAAAAAGATCTCATCATCCCGAATATGAGAGGCATTATGTCTGCAAGAACGAAAGCATTAGTTGTTGTTGAACCTTCTAACACAGAAGTAAAAGTGGAAGCGGTTTCCTTTGACAGTGTTGCACCAAGGGCAGCTGTGAAACTGGTTTCTGCGGATAACCTGGACGAATTGGTAAGATTACTTCACGAAGAGGCAAAAGTAATTTAATTCTTTAATCTTTAAATTTTAAAATCATGGCAGTATTCGTATATGCAGAAAATATAAACGGAATTTATAAAAAAGCAGCATTTGAAGCCGTTTCTTATGCAAAGGCAATCGCAGCAAAAACCGGAGATTCAGTTACAGCGATTTCTATCAATCCTACAGATTCTTCAGATCTACTTTACAAATATGGCGCAGATAAAGTCATCAATGTAAAAGATGCAGGTCTTAAGAATTTCAGTTCCAAAGCTTATGCAGAAGCAATAGCTCAGGTTTTCGACGGAAACATCATCGTTTTTCCTCACACAACAGATGCATCGTCTGTTGCGCCAATGTTGGCAATTCAGAAAAATTATTCTTTGATCACCAACGCAATTGAAGTTCCTGAAAGCACTTCTCCTTTCCAGGTTAAAAGAAGAGCATTTTCAGGAAAAGGATTTATGCACGCAAAAGCAGATGCAGTGGGCGTTATTGTAACCGTTTCTCAGAATGCTTATGGTATTAAGGAAAATCAGGCGTCCGGTTCAGAAGAAGTGAAAGAATTGAGCATCGCCAACGAAGATACAAAAGTGATCAACCACGAACAATCTTCAGGTAAGCTTGATCTTAAAGAAGCAGAAGTTGTAGTTTCGGCTGGTAGAGGTCTGAAAGGTCCTGAAAACTGGGGAATGATCGAAGATCTGGCAAACGTTTTGGGCGCAGCAACCGCTTGCTCCAAACCGGTTTCCGATATCGGTTGGAGACCTCACACAGAACACGTTGGACAGACTGGGAAAGCAATTTCTCCGAATCTTTACATTGCGGTTGGTATTTCCGGTGCAATCCAGCATTTGGCTGGTGTGAACAGTTCCAAGACAATTGTTGTGATCAATAACGATGCGGAAGCACCTTTCTTCAAATCTGCGGATTATGGAGTAGTGGGCGACGCTTTCCAGATCATCCCTGCATTGACAGAGAAAATCAAAGCTTTGAAGGGAGCGTAAAATTCCTCAAAATAAATTCAAAACCTGAGTCATTGACTCAGGTTTTTTCGTTTTAAGAAATATGATTATTTCAGCAGCTTCATCCTTCCTCCGTTCCCGCTTTTTTCGTTTTTATCAAAAACGAAAAAGAGCTCCACTCAGGCCGGGCTGCTGCAATTCAGCATTTTAAAAATTTGTTTTATTAATTATCAAATCGGAATAGTTAAAAATCTAATGATTTATTAGCGAAAACAACGTAAAAATCAACAATTTCTCAATGAAAATTACCAAAAAATTTTATATTTGCTAAATGGATTATAAAAAATTAATCATACGCGGAATATCCTACAGCCAAACCCAATCGGGAGCTTATGCGCTGTTACTGGAACATGAAGAAACATCAGTCAAATTGCCTGTTGTTATAGGAAATTTTGAAGCTCAATCCATTTCTTTAGGATTAGAAAAAGACATCAATCCACCTCGTCCATTGACGCACGATCTGTTCACCCAGTTTGTGAAAAATACAAACTTCAAGATCGAATCTGTCATCATCTATCAGATCAAAGACGGCGTTTTCTTCTCAAATATCAATTTCAAGAATCCATTGTCAGACGAAGAACTGATTCTGGACGCCCGAACCTCTGATGCTGTTGCAATGGCTGTCCGTTTTGATGCGCCGATTTTCACGACTTCCGATGTTTTGAATGAAGCCGGAATTTTATTGGAACTCGATGAAACACCGAAAACAGGAGATGAAGAACCCGAATCCGAAGAAGTTGCAGATTTCAATGATCTTTCAGGCCTCACGTTAGAGGAACTGAATCAATTATTGGCAGATGCCGTGAAAGAAGAGGATTATGACACTGCGCTCAGACTTCAGGAGGAAATCAAAAAGAGAAATAAAAAAATCGATTAACCAATACTAATATCATTTTATATAATGAGTCTAAAATTACGATTGACAATACTTAGCTTTCTGCAATTCTTTGTTTGGGGAGCTTGGCTGATAACGATGGCAAACTTCTGGTTTGGGACCAAACATTGGGATGGGACGCAGTTCGGTGCTGTTTTCGGAACAATGGGAATTGCCTCGATTTTTATGCCAACCATCACGGGAATCATCGCAGACCGTTGGGTCAATGCTGAGAGAATCTATTCTGTTTTGCAAATTCTTTACGGTGTTGTGCTTTTCATTCTGCCACATTCGGAAACACCGGATTCATTCTTTTATATTATGTTGTTGGCAATGTGTTTTTATATGCCGACTATTGCTTTGACCAACTCTATTTCTTATACCATTCTGAAAAACAGTCATTTGGATGTTGTAAAAGACTTTCCGCCCATCAGAGTTTGGGGAACAATCGGATTTATCGTTGCAATGTGGATCACAAATCTTACAGGAAACAAATCAACAGAAGGGCAGTTTTATATAGCTGGCGGTGTTGCAATATTATTAGGCTTATATGCATTAACACTTCCAAAGTGTCCGCCCCAGAAATTAATTGATAAAAGTGCACCGCTTTCTGAACAATTGGGACTGAACGCTTTTAAGTTATTCGGTAACTTCAAAATGGCATTGTTCTTTTTATTTTCAATGCTTTTAGGCGCAGCTTTGCAATTAACAAATGCTTATGGTGATGTTTTCTTAAGTGAATTTGCAAATTTTCCAAAATATGCCAACTCAATTGTTGTAGAAAAATCAACAATAATTATGTCTATTTCTCAGATTTCTGAGACTTTATTTATTCTTGCAATTCCATTTTTCCTGAGAAAGTTCGGGATCAAAAAGGTAATGCTGATAAGTATGTTTGCCTGGGTTTTACGCTTTGGGCTGTTTGCTTTTGGAGATCCCGTGAATGGACTTTGGATGATTATCCTATCTTGTGTGGTTTACGGAATGGCTTTCGATTTTTTCAATATCTCGGGCTCACTTTTTGTGGAAACTACAACGGATAAAAAAATACGTTCTTCTGCTCAAGGTTTATTTATGATGATGACCAACGGTTTTGGAGCTGTTCTTGGAAGTTATATTGCTGGCTGGGCAATTGACAAATTCTTTACAATTAAATTTACCACAGTCAACGAATTATCATCCTATCTGCAAACAACGCCTGAGAATACTACTTTTTTGGGAATATTGAAAAATTCATTTAATTCTATGGTTAATGCTGACGGCACTTTATCAAACGTTGTATTTGTAAAAGACTGGCATCAGATCTGGCTTTATTTTGCAGCGTATTCTTTGGTTATTGCTGTACTTTTTGGTTTGTTTTTCAGACATAAGCATACAATTGCAGACGTTGAAACCATCAATCATTAAATAATCTGCAATAATCTTGGCATATTTTTGTATGTTTATAAAGAAAATAAAATTATGAGAAAAATAGTAACAAATATATTGATGATTTCTGCTATTCTGGTAGCTGGTAATGTCATCAACAGTTGTAGTAAAGTAGAGGATATAATTGATGATATTTCGATTCCAGTTCCGTTTACAATACCTGTAAATTTTGATGCTCAGATTCCATTGGCAACTGCGAATACAACAGACCCTGTAACATATCCGGAAATTCCTGTTAATATTGACGTAGATGCTAAAATCAAAGAAGCATATCCGTCTTTGTCAATTAATAATCTAAAGTCAGCAAAATTAAATAGTTTCAGTATTGAGCTGATTCCTACGACTGGTGGTTTGGAATTAGATGCGATCAAGGATGCGAAATTATATATAAAAACACCTGATCTTCCCAAAAAACCTATTGCCGAAGTAACGGGCAATACAAATAAATCAATTATTAATTTCACGCCAACAGCAAACACAGATCTTATTGATTATTTAAAATCAAAACAAAACTCTTTTATTCTCGAGATTACAGGTTCAAAAGTAGCTGCAGGTATTATCAAAATTAAAGTAAACGCTGGCTTTAAAGTAGAAGTAGGATTATAAAATAAAAGATGACTTAACGGTCATCTTTTTTTGTGTAATCTTCATAGGGATTTTCCTCTGCAAATAAAATATTGAGGATCATCCCAATGATGACTATAACATAAATAATTACCCATAAAAAGTGTGGAAATGGTAATGTTATAAAAGGGTTATAAAGAATCGTCAGTACTATAAAGATTTTCATATCCAGATGATCTCTCCTTTGGGAAGCATCATAAGTGAGCCACGCGAAACCAGCAAACAGTATATATCCGGAAATCCTGCCAAATAGATAAGGCATTTTCAAAAGGCATAAAATCAATATACCAGTTAAAATTAATTTTAAAAGCTGATTCATATTTGTCAGTTTGTTGTAAAATTAATAAAATAATTAATAAATAAATAAAAAAAAACCGAAATCTTATGATTTCGGTTTTAAATAATGTCACTATTGTAAAATATTAATAAAAGTAATTTTAAAAGAATATTTATAAAAAAATTATGACTTAAAATTAAACTTACATCGGCTAAATAAACATTTCTTATTTGTTTATTCAAAAATCAAATTATTCTGTATAGCCAAAGATTTCAATTCTGTTTCTTCCCATTCTTTTTGTGAATCGCTTTTCAAAGTAATGCCGCCGCCAACAAATAGAAAAGCGTAATTTTTAAAAAAACTGGCACATCTCAGATTTACAAAATAATAGATAAAATCTTCGGTTTCTAATTTAATATAACCGGCATAGAATTCACGGTTAAAATGCTCAATGCTTTTAATTCCCTGAGCGCAAAGTTCTTTTGGAAAACCACAGACGGCAGGCGTTGGATGTAATTCGGATATGATTTTATCCAGACTTTCCGGACTTATTTCTGCCGAGAAATCAGTTTTCAAATGTTTGATATTTCCGGAGATGAGGTCTTTGGTTGAAGAAATTTTTAAGTTGGATGAGAATTTTCTCAAAATGGATTGTATATAATCCGTCACTGCTTTTTGCTCCTCAATTTCTTTATCTGTCCAGGTTTCTTCCAATGGAAGGGTTCCGGCCACGCTCATTGTCTCGAAGGCATTCGTTCTTTTATCAAATTTTCCCAAAACCTCAGAGAATCCGCCCATCCAGATTTCATTATTTTTTTCGAAGAGATAACAGAAAGCAGAAGGGTAGCTGTCACAGAACTTCAGAAAGCTTTTTGTGAGGGATAATTTCTTTTCAGAATCGATGTCGAGATACATCAATAGTTTTCTCCTGGAAAGAACAAGTTTTTTAAGCTCATTTTTCTCAATAAAATCTTTAGCCTGAGAGATTTTCAGTGCATAAGAATCCTGAGTTTCTTTCCCGATTTCTATTAGAGAGCTTTTGTTTTTCGGAGAAACAGTTTGGTTTTCAATATTCTCTCTTGCGATTTCCTTAATAGAACCTTTGAAATCAAGAACTGTTTTTGTGTCAAAGCTTACAAACGAAACCTGTTTTTCCTGAGAATTTTCCAGCGTATGAAAAACATCTGAATCGGGCAATCTGAAAACGATCATATTGATAGAAATTAATTTAAACTTTCCCGACAGGAACGATGTTGTTCGTCATTGTCGTATGATTGATCAGATTTCCTTTTTCGTCCCGGATCTCGATTTGAGAAACGTGCATTGTATTGCCTTTTCGGATGAAAGTCGCAGTTCCAGTTACGATACCGTCTCTTATCGCCCGCAAATGATTGCTGTTGATATTGGTGCCAACGGGAACAGCTTTGGTAATGTCAAGATTAATTAATGAAAGACAAGATCCCAGAGTCTCTGCCAGTACACAGCTTGCGCCGCCGTGCATAATTCCGTAAGGCTGATGAACTTTTGGGGTCACAGGCATTGTCGCAGTCAGGAAATCATCGGAAACATCGGTGTAAACAATGTCCAGAGTCTCTCCTAAAGTGTTTTTACTGGCTTTGTTGAGTCGGTCTAATATCTCGATTTTTTTATTTTCGTCCATTCTTAATAGATTTTCGGATTCCAGTTTTCAGGAATTTTTGGCGTAATGTCATATTTGATGTAGAAATCCTGAATTTCCGCCATGATTTCTTCGAAGGTATGCGTTTCCAGTTTTTCGTAAGGAATTGCATAACCCAGATTGATGGTTTTTCTTTTGTAATCTCCACCTGCTAAAACTATTGGGACTTTTGCAGCAATAGCCATATTGTAAAAACCTTTACGCCATTTTTCCACTCTGCTTCTGGTTCCTTCCGGAGTGATCACGAGACTGAAATCATCTTTTTTGAATTCATTAGCAACAAAATTGATGAGGTCATTTTTCTGAGAACGATCAATTCCAATTCCGCCAAGATTTTTTACAATTCCGCCATAGAAAGCTTTCGTATGCTGGTCTTTGATAATGACTTTCAGTTTTTTGCCCAAAGCCCAATAAGCAAGGTTGCCAAGTAGATATTCGCTGTTGTGGGTGTGTGGAGCAACGACCAGGATGCATCTGTTGAGATTGTTGACATCGCCTTGCAGAACGATTTTCCATCCGATCAGTTTCAGAATGGCTTTTCCTAAAAATTTCTTCATAGACAAAAAAATAAAGTACAGCCACAAAGCTATACTTTACAAATTTACAAAATATGTTTATTTTCTAAGAAATATCTGGATATTCTTTACATTCAAAAAAGGCTGGTGAAAAAATCGACCAATTTGATTGCGATTTCTAATACTAATTGTATCATTTTGTTATAGTTTTTTAAGTTAGAAAATGTATTTCTGAAACAAATTTAATGAAATTACAAATATTATTAATAATAATTTGGTTAATTTTTTATTAAATTTTTAATTGACAGCCGGATATATTACGGCGTTTGTAAGATCCAAAGGATTATAGCTTTTAAGAATGTGAGTCTGCATTACTTTTGCCATTTCCTTAAACTGATCTTTGCTTGTGATCTTGGTTCCTCCAACCTGGAAAGTGCCTGGTGGAACATCATCAAATTTTTCTCTCAGTTCTTTCATCGGATCGTTGTAAAACTTCAGCATTTGTTTGTGCATATCTTCAATTTTGACATTGAGAGGTTTCTTGCCTGCAAAAGCTTCCAGAAAATCTGATGTGTCATAAGTTTTTTCCAATTTTTGGCTTTTGACCAATTTGAAGATGAAATTGTTCTTGCTGTCATTCAGTTCAAAAATCAACCCGGGCAAACCCCGAAACTTGTAAGGTCCTTCCGCAATATTGATGTCTTTGCAGAACCAGGCCGTCCACTCTCTTCCGCCAAACTTTGTAGTTGCTTTTTGCAAAGTGTATTGTCCGGAAGTTTTGGTTTCATTCTCCAGTTTCCAATCCATTTTGTCTGTTGTCTGGTAAGAAAAATAATCCATCATCATTTCGTAATTGATGTTTTGATAAGAATTTTTATTTCTCTTAATGGCCGGTGTTTGATTCCAGCTGTAATTGTGTCCGCCTTTTTTATTGATAGAATCATTCAGGATGTTTTCGTAATCATAAAACTTAACATCGGTAGGGTTGATGTCCAAAGCCATATTTGTTTTTCTGTACTCTGTAGATTCGGAATTTGGCTTGAATTGATATTCATAAATAAAACGGTGGGTTTGAGCCTTTGATAAAGTGGTGAATATTATCAAAAGTAAAAAAGTATAGATTTTCATATTAATTTGATTTTAATAAAATTGAACCTGAGAGTAGAATAATAAATAAAATAAATCCTGTGATTTGCCAAATCAATGAAGGCTCTTTGTAATCGTGTGTTTCTGAGATTCTGATTCCGACTATTGGTTTCAGTTTGTTCCAGTCCCAAGCTAATAAAACTAAGGATGCAAAAAGCATTAATGAAGTGATGATCCAGGTTCCTGTAAAATGCATACTGATCGTAAGAACGCAAATATTAAGAATAATTCCAAAGAACATCAAAGCGCCTGATGTTGCAAATCTCTGAGTGAATAACAGGAATGCCGCAAGCAATTGACAAAATCCTAAAAACTCATAATAAAATCCCGTCCGATACATTGCTTCGAAGAAATAACCAATTGGATTATCAGTGCCAATGCTTGTAAATCTTTCGCCAAGCAATTTTTTAAGACCTGAAGGGATGAAAGCAAATCCAACTAAAAACCGAATGCCAATAATCAATAAATTCAGCGTTCTGTTGTTTCTTAGTTTAGAGTACATAGTTTTTTAGTTTTTTGGGAAAGAACTAGAAGAAAAGCGGAAACTCTTTACAGTTTTTGACCCGCTTTTCGACTAATCCACTCTCAAATTATTTAGTTTTGATATTGATCTCTTTCTTACCGTCTTTGATGTTGATGTTAAGATCTTCAATACTTTTTTTAACTTTTTCATCAATTTTCAGTCTTTCCAAAACTACATCTGCAGAATCTTTGGAGTAATATTTCCCATTGATTTTCACGCTGTCATTTTCGTCAGAATTATATTCGATGGTAGTTCCGTTGATATTGATCTTATTTTTCTCAACTGTGATTCCGTCATTATTATCGTTATCAGAATCGTTGTCGTCATTATCATTGTCATCGCTTACATTCACCTGATATTCTTTTTCATTGATAACTTTCGTATTTCTTGGAACGACAAGTTCATAATCCAGTCTGTAGTTTCTGAAACGGTATTCGTAAGGATATTCGAAGTAGTTTGGCAAAATAATTCTGTTTCCAACGATTTCCACAGGTACTTTCATTTTTAGAGGCTGGTTGTAGCCGTCCGCTTCTCTTTTCACAATCAGATAAGGCGTTTTGATGTCATCTCTTCTCGTGATTTCTACATTAGGATAATCTTTTTTGAAGATCTTTGTCTTATCAGAATAGATATTATCGAAATAAGTTTTGAAGTTCTCAGGAATTTCCACTTTTTTGCTGTCGATATAGATTGTGTCAGCTGCATTTGGAGCAGTGATAGAGATGTTCTCATAATCTTCATTTTCTCCGCTGTAAGCAAAATTGAATTTTGAAGCATTCGCTGCTAATACACCTATTAGTATAATCCAGATGATTCCTAAAGTTCCCAAAACCGGACCTACATAGTTGAATTTCGTTTTCGGAGAGAATAATTTAATTGATAATAATAAGAAGGCAACTCCGAAGATAATGGTTGGCAAAGCCGCAATCGCTAGCACCAAATATCCCATATTGTTTTCCTCAAGATAAAATCCAAGATTGTTGTCTATCCCGAATTTTCCGGAACCGTAAGCAAATGTCATTGCAAATAATCCTATGAAACAGCCTGCAGCCATCAATGCTAACCAGATTGCCAAGCAATATTTAAGAATTTTCAGGATGGCATCGCCGCCAGAGTTGATTTTTGGTTTACTTTCTGTGTAGATTTCGCCTGCTTTAGATGTTGCTTCGTTGGCAAACTGTACGATTTTCCCTGATTCTTCTTTCAGATTGTCGAAGTTCAAAGGTTTTCCTTTCATTTTCAAAAAATCCGAAGCTGATTCTGCTTTTGGCAATACTGCCCAGAGAATCACATACAGCAATCCAACAAATAAGAATAATGGTGCTAATGGAAATCCGATGATAAAAGTGGCGATCCAGATCAGTCTCATCAACGTTACATCCATCCCGAAATAAGATGCTAAACCTGCGCAAACGCCTCCTAATTTTGCATTTTCCGGATCACGGAACAATTGCTTTTGAGAATTGCTGCTGTAAGAAAAAGCACCAGAAGTTTTGGATTTTTTTTGTTTCCCTTCAGAGAAATATACTTCTTCCTGTTCGTCGATCTGTTCTGGTGTTCCGATTTGAGCAATTACTTTTTCAACATCAGAATCATTGATTACTTCTCTTTTTCCAAGCGTTTCCTTGAATATTTCTACCATTCTGATTTCGATGTCGTGCATTACTTCATCAGCCTCAACGGCGTCTAGAGAATTTCTAAGAGCATTAAGATAATCGCTTAATTTTATGTAAGCCAGCTCGTCTATCGTAAAGGAAAAACCAGCGAGTGCTATAGATAATGTCTTGTTCATAATAATTAGTTTTGAGAGTTTGAGATAATTTGGTTTACAGAATCTGTCAGTTCCTGCCACGTCGTTTGCAGTTCGGTGAGGAAGAGACTACCTTTTTCTGTGATCTGGTAGTACTTTCTTGGCGGTCCGCTTGTGGATTCTTCCCATCTGTAAGCGAGGAATTCGCCATTTTTCAATCTTGTAAGAAGGGGATAAAGAGTTCCTTCCACTACATCCAGTTTTCCTTTTTTGAGAGATTCTATCAGGTCGGAAACATACATTTCGCGTTGTTGGATAAGACTCAAAATACAGAATTCCAGAATTCCTTTGCGCATCTGCGCTTTTGTGTTCTCGGTATTCATATTAATTGTTTGGTTTAAATTTTAAAAACTAAAGTCAGATATTTCATAATTAAGTTTTCGTTTAGCTTTCAAATCTTCCGACTTCCAGCTTCAATCTTCCGACCTCCGAAAACATCTTTCTCCAACTTTACATTGCAAAGATATGTAAACTAAAAGGTATTGTGCAATACAAAGTACCAAATATTTTTAAAGTAAATAGTTAAAGTGTTGATTATCAGTTGTAAAAATTTTATTCCAAAATTAATATTATGAATATTTATATTTTAATTTGGGATTAATTTTTAAATTAAGGACGTTTAAACAAAGTTTAATAGGACGTTTGAACAAAGTTTTTGAATTGGATGAGTTCTAACTTTGCCTTATTAAATATTTAAAATGAATAATTATCAAGGCGCATTACAAAAACCGATAAATTCGGGTTTCAATGCAAAATCAACTTCCGAAGAAGTTATCAAAGGAATTAATCTAGAAGGAAAAACCGCAATCGTAACCGGAGGTAACACGGGCATTGGCTTAGAAACTGTAAAAACACTTGCAAAAGCTGGAGCAACAGTTGTTGTTCCCGCACGGGATGTAGAAAAAGCAAAAAGAAATCTAACAGGAATTCCCAATGTAGAATTGGCAGAACTGGATTTATCCAAACCAGAATCAATTGATGCATTTACAAAAGAGTTCCTGGAATCGGGTAGAGCACTTCATTTATTAATTAATAATGCAGGAATAATGTGGGTGCCGCTTCGTAGAGATGAACGTGGATTTGAATCTCAATTGGCGGTTAATTATCTTGCACATTTCCAGCTCACTGCAAGATTATGGTCTGCACTCAAAAAAGCAGATGGCGCAAGAGTTGTCAATGTATCTTCCGGTGGACATCAATTTTCAGATTTTAATTTCGAAGATCCAAATTTCCTAAAACGTGAATACGAAACTTTATTAGGTTACGGGCAATCAAAAACAGCGGTCAATCTTTTTTCTCTGGAATTGGACAACCGTGCACAAAAATATAATATCCGAAGTTATGCTTTGTGTCCAGGTGCCGTTGGTGAAACCGAATTATCACGAGAAGCACCATTGGATTTATTTCAAAAATTAGGTTATGTTGATTCGGAAGGAAATATATTACCAGAAGTGGCAGCTTCTCTAAAAACCATCCCGCAAGGTGCGGCAACAACCCTTTGGTGCGCAACAAGTCCTTTGTTGAATAATCTTGGTGGTGTTTATTGCGAAAATGTTGATGTAGCAATTTTAAGTCCTGATAAATCAATAATAGGCGGAATCAAACCTTATTCATTAGACGAAATCAATGCAAAAAAATTATGGATATTAAGTGAAAAAATGACAGGGATAACATTCGACTTTAGTTGATATTCGTAACTTTGAGATATGGATTATAAGGTCAATTATATCACTCCGGAAATTAAACTTTCCTGTTACGAAGGTAAATTATTCAGGACAGAAGCAGCTTTTGACGATCATTTGCTTGTATGGTTGATTTCGGGTGAGACAAAAATCATTCTGGCAGATGAAAGTTTTGTACTTGGTGCAGGAAACACCTTTTTAATTCCAAGAAATCAGTTAGCGACCATCATCAATTATCCGAAAGACGGATTGCCTCACAAAGCAGTTGCAATGCATCTTTCAACTGAAAAACTGCGGGAATTTTATGATCATAAACATATAAAATCACAAGTACAGGTATCAAAAATCATCAGTTTTGATAAGCATCCTTTATTGGAAAGCTGTCTTGCCTCCCTGATTCCATATTTCGAAATGCAGGAAAATTTTCCCGAAAATATCGCTTCTTTGAAAATCAATGAGGCTATTAATATTCTGAGGACTATTGATGAAAATATAGATTCTATTCTTAATAACTTCGATGAGCCCGGAAAAATTGACTTATCGGATTTTATGGAGAAAAATTTTATGTTCAATATGTCTTTAGCAAAATTTGGATATCTCACAGGTCGAAGTCTGACGACATTTAAAAGAGATTTTCACAAAAATTTCAATATGACTCCTCAAAGATGGCTGACCAAAAAACGTTTGGAATTGGCACATTATCAACTTGCTGAGAAAAATAGAAAGCCTATAGATATTTATTATGAAATTGGATTTGAGAATCTGTCGCACTTTTCATACGCTTTCAAAAAACATTTTGGATATGCACCGACAAGATTAACAAGACAGTAAGTTTTATTATTAATGTTTTAAGTTATTTAATAATTAATATTTAAAATTATCGAATAATAATTTGCATATTAAAAACACTTTTCTATTTTTGTAACAGAATTAAGAATAACAATGAATTTTACAACCACAACAACCACTTCTACAACGACTACTACAGTATGTCGCAGAGAGGTGTGTTTGTAAGATTGAAAAATAAATAACAATACAAAAAAGCCTTTCTAAATTTCCAGAAAGGCTTTTTTATTTAAAACTTATAACTAAAATACAAATGAAAGTATTAAAATTTGGGGGAACTTCAGTAGGAAGTTTAGATGCATTGCAGAATGTAAAATTAATCGTTGAAAAAGAATTCAATCAAAATGAACCTTTAATTGTGGTTTGCTCCGCTTTTTCAGGAATTACAAATTCTTTATTATCGGCAGCAGAAGAGGCCTTAGCACAAAATGATTTCTCAGAAATTCTGAAAACGGCGGAGGATAAACATTATCATATTATTTCCGGATTATTGCCAAGAATAATGCAGAATCCCTTGCTGATGATGGTTAAAGTAAGTTTTAATGAAATTGAGGATCTTCTTTTCAGTGTCAAAAATCTGGGCGAATTATCCGGTAGAGTTAAAGACAGATTGTTGTCTTATGGCGAACAGATGTCAAGTAAAATCATTGCAACTTATCTTCAGTCAGAGGATTTTCCTTCCCATTACAAAGATGCGAGAGAGCTGATTGTCACAGATTCCAACTTCGGAAATGCTTCGGTTAATTTTAACAAAACCAATGAAAATCTAAAGAACTGGAAGCCTGAAAATCAGATTTATGTCGTGACAGGTTTTATTTCGAAAGATAAAAATCAAGATACAACAACGCTTGGAAGAGGCGGTTCAGATTACACAGCTGCAATTCTTGGTTCTGGTTTGAAAGCTAATGAAATTCAGATATGGACAGATGTTGACGGTTTTATGACAGCCGATCCAAGACTGGTTAAAAATGCATTTTCACAACCAGAACTAAGTTATCAGGAGGCAATGGAAATGTCTTATTTCGGTGCAAAAGTCATCTATCCGCCGACAATGATTCCGGCCATCGAAAGCCAGATTCCAATCTATATCAAGAATACTTTTAACCCGGAAAATCCAGGAACTTTGATTCATCAGAAATCTGAAATTTCCAAAGGTTTGATCAAAGGAATTGTCTCAATCGAGAAAACTTGTCTCGTGAATATCACCGGAAACGGAATGATCGGGATGAAAGGTTTCAGTGGAAGATTGTTCAATGCTCTGGCAAAATATGATATCAATGTTATCCTGATTACTCAGGCAAGTTCCGAACACAGTATTTCTTTTGTGGTCAATTTTAATGATGAGAGAAAAGCTGAAAAAGCAATCAAAGAAGAATTTGAATTTGAAATTAATGCCAACAAAATTGATGAGCCGCAATTCGATAATGAACTAAGTATTCTTTCCGTCGTCGGGGAGAATATGAAAAAAACGAGAGGGATCAGCGGGAAATTTTTTAGTGCTTTGGGCAAAAACGGAATCAATATTATCGCCATCGCGCAAGGTTCTTCTGAGCTCAATATTTCTGCAGTTATTGAAAGAAATGAACTTTCAAAAGCACTAAATGTAGTCCACGATTCACTCTTACTTTCGCCTGTAAAAACCTTCAATGTGATGTTTGCCGGAACAGGAAATATCGGTAAAGAATTGTTCCGACAATTGGAAAGAGAACAGAAAAATCTTCAAGAAAATCATCAGATAAAAATCAATGTTGTGGGAATTACAAACAGCCGGGAAATGAAAATTTTCGATAATTTTGAATCCAATTTTGATTTAAATAATAACTTTAATAGTAATTTACAAAATTCAGATTTAAAAGAATTTATAAGTTCTATTTCAAGTAAAAATTTACCTAACTTAGTTTTCGTAGATAATACTTCCAGTGAAGATGTTGTAAGCCATTATCCGCAACTTTTTGATAATAATATTTCGGTGGTAACTTGCAACAAAAAAGGAAATTCTTCCGGTTACGAACAGTACAGCAAATTCAAAAGATTAGCAAAAAAGAACAACGTCAGTTTCTTATATGAGACAAATGTAGGCGCTGGACTTCCAATCATCAAAACATTGAATGATCTTTGGATTTCCGGAGACGAAATTCTCAAAATAGAAGCGATTTTATCTGGAACGATTTCCTATATTTTCAATAATTATGTTGGGGACAAAACTTTTGCTGAGGTTGTAAGAACTGCGCAGGAACTAGGCTACACAGAACCTGACCCAAGAGACGATCTCAACGGAATGGATTTCTCCAGAAAGATGCTGATCCTTGGAAGAGAAATTGGTTTGCCTTTGGAAATGTCTGATGTCAACATCAAAGATTTTTTGCCGGAAGCTTGTCTCAAAGCAGATTCGATTCCGAGTTTTTATGAAGAGCTGGAAAAAAACGAACCTTACTTTTCATCCTTTAAAAATGAAGCAGAACAATCCGGAAAAAAACTCAGACTAATCGGAATTCTGGAAGACGGAAAAATCAACATCGAAGTGAAAATGGTTGACGCAAATCACGCGTTTTACGGATTATCAGGAAGTGACAATATCATTTCATTCACAACTTCACGATACAAAAACACACCATTGGTTGTAAAAGGTCCAGGCGCTGGCGCAGAAGTTACAGCTGCAGGTGTTTTCGCAGATTTGGTAAGAGTTACAGCACAATAATTTAAAATATCGCAAAGGCTCAAAAATTATAAAAAATAATCGCTGAAAAGCCGCCAAGAAATTTGTGACTTAAAAAAGTAATTATTTAGAATTTTTTTTGCGCCTTTGCGTTAAAAATTTTTATCATTAAATCAATTAAAGAAAATTATGTCTTTAAATACAATAAAAGTTTTCGCTCCCGCAACAGTCGCCAACGTGGTTTGCGGTTATGATATTCTCGGTTTTGCAATAGATGAACCAGGTGACGAAATCATCCTGACAAAAAACGATTCCAACAAAATCGCTATCACAAAAATCGAAGGTGACGGCGGAAAACTCCCTAAAGACCCAGAGAAAAATGTGGTTTCCCACGTCATCCGATTATTCCTCGAAAAAATAAATTCCAATCAAGGAATCGATATCGAGCTTTACAAAAAAATGCCACTCAACAGCGGAATGGGTTCCAGCGCAGCGAGTAGTGTTGCGGCTTTGGTAGCGATTAATGAGCTGATGGGAAAACCATTTTCACGACAGGAATTATTACCTCTTGCGATTGAAGGCGAACGCATAGCTTGTGGCAATGCACACGCAGACAATGTGGCACCGGCACTTTTGGGCGGAATGGTTTTAGTCAGAAGTTACGAGCCATTAGATGCACTCAGATTACCTTACCCAAAGGATTTATCGGTAGTTTCCGTTCATCCGCACGTGGACGTTCCTACAGGCGAAGCGAGAAAAATCATCAAAGAAAGAATCAGCCTGAAATCTGCCGTCCAGCAATGGGGAAATATCGCCGGATTGGTCGCAGGATTTTGTACGAATGACCTTAATTTGGTCAGCCGAAGTCTCGAAGATGTCATCATAGAACCAGTTCGTGCAATGTTGATTCCGTATTTTTATGAGATGAAACAGCTGGCTTTGGACAATGGTGCGATTGGTTTTGGGATTTCCGGTTCCGGTCCGTCGGTTTTTGCTTTGTGCGAAAAGAAGGAAATTGCGGAAGTTATTGCTTTAAAAATCAAAGAATTACTTAATCAAAAAAATATAGAAAGCGAATCTTTTGTCACCAAAATCAATGACGAAGGCGCAAGAGTCATTAATTAAAATTTGACGAAATTGAACCACTTTGTTAGGTTTGGGCAGCTTAATCCGCCTTCCGCTCCCGCTATTTTGTCATTGCGAACGAAGTGAAGCAATTTATAGAACTTTTCAACAATCGCAATGAAAAAATGAGCTCCATTCAAGTCGGACTGCGGCTTCGCAAAGTTGAAGTTTCCTCTTCAATCCAATTTTGTCATTCTTTAGAAAATTTCGGCAGTCTAGATTGACTTCGTCGAACCACTACGTTAGGTTTCCTGCGGAATGACAAAAGAGCTTCAAAGTTTTATTCTTTGATGAGTTTGTAGTTTATACTGAGCTTGTCGAAGTACCTTTGTGAGCCTTAAAATATTTTCAATCATAATAAAAAAATCTTTGTGCACTTTGTGTTCAATTTTCAAACATTTAAAAAACTAGAATGAAATACATCTCAACAAGAAAACAAGAAGAAACCAACATTAAAACAGCCATCTTAAAAGGTTTGGCAGATGACGGCGGACTTTTTATGCCCGAATATATTCCGCAATTGGAAGCTGATTTTTTTGAAAATTTACCAAATCTCACACTTCAACAAATTGGTTTCCGAGTTGCAAAAGAATTTCTCGGCGAATCTATTTCCGATGAGAATTTGAAAGAAATCATCGATGAAGTTCTGAATTTCGAAATTCCGGCTGTGAAAATCTCAGACAATATTTATTCCCTCGAATTATTCCACGGACCTACGATGGCTTTCAAAGATGTTGGGGCTAGATTTATGGCAAGAATGATGGCTTATTTTTCAGAAGGGAAACCGATGAAAGTGATTGCAGCAACTTCCGGCGACACAGGAAGTGCTGTTGCTTCGGGATTTTTCAATGTTCCCGGAATTGAGGTTTATATTCTTTATCCAAAAGGAAAAGTGAGTCCATTGCAGGAAAAACAATTGACAACTTGGGGCGGAAATATCAAAGCTTTGGAAATCGATGGAACTTTTGACGATTGTCAGGCTTTGGCAAAACAAATTCTCTCAGACGAAGAACTGAACCAGAAGTTCACCTTGACATCAGCAAACAGCATTAATATTGCCAGATTGATTCCTCAGTCGTTTTATTATTTCTGGACATTTGCTCAACTTCAAAAATTAGGAAAACCAATTATTTTTTCAGTTCCGAGTGGAAATTTCGGGAACTTAACTGCCGGACTTTTTGCCAAGAAAATGGGATTGCCGATCCATCAATTCATCGCTTCAACCAATGCCAATGATGTTGTCCCAAACTACCTCGAAACAGGAAATTTCAATGCCAAACCATCAAAACAGACCATCAGCAATGCAATGGATGTTGGGAATCCAAGTAATTTCGAAAGAATGAAAAGTCTTTTTAATGATGATGTCTCAGAATTCAAAAAGGAAATTGAGTCGTATTCTTTTTCTGATGACGAAACGAAGTCAACAATGATAAAAGTGAAGAATGAATTTGGTTATATTTTGGATCCGCACGGCGCTGTTGCTTATTTGGGATTAGAAACTCTTCGACAAGCTCAGAGTGACAAAAAAGGTGAAGATTTTGTTGGTGTTTTATTGGAAACGGCTCATCCTGCTAAGTTTGTGGAAGTAGTAGAAGATGTTTTAAAAGAGAAAGTTGAAATCCCTGAAAAACTGGAAGCTTTCAATCGGAAAGAAAAGCAATCTATAGAGTTTTCAACGGATTTTGAATTGGTGAAAGAATATTTGTTTAAGGAGAATTAATTTATCGCAAAGGCGCAAAATTATTTACAAATTAAATGCTAAAAGTCGCAAAGTTAAATGCTGTATTTTTTGCGACTTTAAACATTGCAAAAATAAAACTTACATCTTTGCGATAAAAACTTTTAATTACAGTTTCTAATCCCAAATAAAATCATATCTTTGCACCCGAATTACATAATAATCATTTAAATAATATTGGAATGTATCTAACACCAGAAAAAAAGTCAGAAATTTTCGCAAAGCACGGAAAATCTGCAAATGACACAGGAAGCGCTGAAGGACAGGTAGCTCTATTCACTTATAGAATCAACCACCTTTCTCAGCATTTGAAGGCTAATCGCCACGATTTTGCAACAGAGAAATCTCTAGTGAAATTGGTAGGGAAGAGAAAAGCTCTTCTTGATTACTTGAAGAAGAAAGAAATTTCTAGATATAGAGCGATCATCGCTGAATTAGGAATCAGAAAATAATTCCGCTTTCAGGCAAAAAACAAAAGCAACTCAATTTGGGTTGCTTTTTTGTTTTTCGATTTTATTAATTCATCTTTCTATATCATTCCACAGATTACTGCCAGAATTATTGTTATAATAATCGAAGCTTTGAATTTCAATTTACTTAATCTCAATCTGTTTCCTATAAAAATTATTCCAGCACTCAGGAAAAGTTTAATAATAAAATCAATCAAAGAAAAATTTCCTGATGTATAATCAAAAACCTTAGTGAAATTTAAAATGATTAAAAACAAACCAAAAAGTATAATCATCAAACCATAATCACTTTGTCTTTTGGTTATTGATTCTTGAGAGAATTTAATTGAATAGTAAAACAAAATAATTCCAATAAAAAATTTTATATGAATAGCTGGATTCGAAACCAAATCTGTTCTTGTTACTGAATATAATAATTTGTCAACTATAAAGCTATAATATATTAAAAGTGATAATAAGATTAAGTTTGCTAAAATAAATAATCGTGAATAGAACTCTTTATTAAGTTTTAAAATGAAAAATGATAAAAATGATAAAGAGGAAATTGTAAATACAACGATTCTGAAAAATAGAATATTTAGATCTTCAAACTCCTTGCTTAAAAGATAAATGTTATCAATTGAATTTAAGACAGAAATTATTATTAATATCCAATTAAAAACGTTATTTGAAAAGACTTTTTTCATTTTTTTAAAAATTAATTAAGCTTCCGCAACCTCAGATTTCCTAGATTCTTTAAACAGAAAATAACCCCCAATCAAACTCAAAATAACAAACAATCCAAAACTTATCAAAGAAAATAATTTCCCTGTTTCGATAACAGCGGGTTCAAATTTCATCTCAATCTTATGTTTTCCGGCAGGGACATAAAGTGCTCTCAAAAGGTAATTCGCTTTGATGTAATCTACCTTATTTCCGTCCAGATAAACATTCCAGCCGTGCGGATAATAAACCTCGGAAAACACCGCCAATTGAGGTGTTTTGGAAGAGGAATCAAAAGATAATTCGTTTGGCTGATAAGATTTCAAAGCCAGAAACGCCGTTGAGTCTTTTGCCAGATTTTTTCCGTTGAAATAGGCTTTATCACCTTTGGAAATCACAGCAATTTTCTTGGTGTCAAGATTTCCGGTTTCGTTCAGTTCTTCGTTTGGATTATCCACGAATTTGATATCAGAAACAAACCACGCACTACCGTTGGCTTCAGGATTTGGTGTAATTTCCGGTTTTTGCTGGTCGCCAACTAAGAAATATTTGGTGTTCAGCATATTCAGGATTCTGATGGTTTTTACCTGGTCTGTTGTTGAGAAATATTTGTTGATTAAATCATCGTAACGTCTCAATTTAACCGCGTGATAACCACCAATTGAAGATTTGAAATAAGAAGTATTCGTCTCGCTGAAAGTTCCTAAAACATTATTGAAAATCCTGTAATGGTCTTTGTCTTTTTCGGCAATGGTTTGAAGTGCTTTATTAACTTCGGTCTGTTGAAGAAGACTTTGAACAAAAGTGTCGTTTCCGGCTTTGCTCATTAGATATTCCGAATTTTCGGTCTGAAAAGGATAATCGGCGAAGGTTTTATCAACGAAATTATCATCGTTCAGATAACGTTTGTTTACGGTCCAAAGGTCAAACAAACTCACGAATCCGATGATTAATAAGACAACATTAATATTAATTTTTTTCTTCAATCCTAAGAATAGAGCACCGGCTGTAATTAACACGTAAACAATTGCTTTGAAAGCATCGGTACGGAACATTTTCAGTCTTTCGTCAACCAAATAATCCAGTAAATAGGGCGGAAGATAAGTTTTCTCATTTGCTGTGTAAAAACCTAAAATTCCTTTACCAAACAGAGCCAAAATTAATGTGATTCCGAGAACGGTTCCCGAAACATAAAGTAAAATTTTCTTTTTATAGTCTTCGGTCATTTTGAGCGGAGTCGAAGAATCATCCGTAAAGAATTTATACAATCCAAGAATGGCAATAAAAGGAAACAGAAATTCCACAACCACCAAAATAGAAGATGGCGCACGGAACTTATTGTACATCGGAACATAATCAATAAAGAAATCTGTTAAAGCTGAAAAATTACTTCCCCAAGCTAGGAAAACCGTAAGGATTGATGCTCCAATAATCCAATATCTGTACTTCCTTCCTGCAAAGAAAAATCCTAAAACCGCCAGGAAACAAACAACTGCACCTTGGTAAGCTGGTCCGGATGTGCTTGGCTGGTCACCCCAATACGTTGGGCTTCCAAAACCTTTTGTCATCATATCATATTCCTGCTGGGATTTGATATTTTCCTGAGCCAGTTCCTGGATGTGTTCCATTATTTTGTCGGAACCCTCTTCCTGACTTGCACCTCCCATCAATCTCGGAATGAATAGGTTAAGGGTTTCCAGTTTTCCGTAGCTCCACATTGTGATGCTTTCTTTGTCCATCCCGTCTTTTCCGGCAGTGTGAGAATCTGTGTTCAGAATTTGCTTTCCACGAACGGTTTCTTTCACATATTCTGCGTTAGCCATAATTCTTTGGGAGTTCATTCCAACACCGATGATGGCTGCGACACCAACGATTCCGCTGGAAATAAGGAAATGTTTCCATTCTATTTTTCCTTTGATGGCTCTTATTAGTTCAGAAAGAAACAAAAATCCTAATCCAAGGAAGAGGTAATAAGTCATCTGCGGGTGATTCGCGCAAATCTGAAGCCCCATAAAAAGGGTAGTGGTGATGAACCCGAGAATGTATTTTTTTCTGAAATAAACTAAGAGAATTCCAGCTAAAAGTGGTGCAAAATAAGCAATTGTATGTACTTTTCCGTTGTGTCCTGCCGCAATGATGATATAAAAATAAGTTGACAATCCAAAGAATGTTGCACCTAATAAAGCATATTTCCAATTCCTAACTGCTACTATTCCCAAAAAGAAAAATCCGGCAAACAATAAGAACAGATAATTTGCAGGTTTTGGAAGGAACAAAAACAAATCGTCTATTTTCTTGATGACATCGCCACGGAATTGCGCTCCGGTCTGGTAAGTTGGCATTCCGCCAAACATTGCATCGCTCCAATAGGTTTCCTTGTCATTGTTGGCTCGGTATTGAAGAAGTTCTTCTGCGCCGCCTTTGTAGAAAACAATGTCATGCTGCATCAGTCGTTTTCCTGAAATGACAGGATTGGCATAAACCACCGCCAAAAGGATGAAAACGACAAAACTTGCAAGGATAAATATTAGATTTTTATTGTTCTTGAACATAAATAGAGGTTAGATATTAGACTTTAGATATTAGATAAAAATCAATTACAAATTGGCTTTAAAATTTTAAATTTCAAATTTAATATTAAAAAACCTTTCAGACTTAAAAATCTGAAAGGTTTTGTGTTTATTTTATGTCGCAATTGGACTATTGCTTTTTATCTTCCTTTATTTCCTCGTAATCTACAGTTTCTGCATCCCATTTTACTTTAGGTTCAGGCATTTTTTTCGAACCGGGGTGTTCGTTTTCCTGTTGATTCTTAGGATTCAGGGTTGGAAAGTTTTTGTAAAATGCATTGAAAAACAATCTTTTCAATATATTCCAGACAAAAAATATAATGATAGTCGCTAAGACGAATTCGAAAATGTACTTCATTTCCTTATTTTTTATTTAATACTTAAAATCTATTTATAAGAAGGATTTATGATGATAGACGTTGTAGAGTTTTTGCTCATACTTTGCGTCTGTTTGCCATCTGTCACGCTTTCTTTTTGAGTAGTTTTGATGCTCAGATTTTGGTTCAGAAGCCAGCCTGTATGCTCATCAATGATGATTTTTCCGCTTTCTGTTCCGCCAACACTCATTGTGTGTGTCATTCCGTTTTGGGTTTGCTTGTCGGATTTTGAAGGAATTACTCCAGTTACGGTGATTTCCGCTTTTCCGTCCTCGACTTTAGTTAAGGTGAAAGTTAAATTCTGTTTTACTTTCCCCGGAACGATATCTTCGGAATCTGTCCATTTGTCGCCGATTTTCGCCCCTTTTGCAGGAAGGAGTTTCAGGTTTTTGCCCAATTGTTCTTTCATCATTTCTTCATTGAAACCAGCTTTGAAGCTTTGGATAAAAGCATCCTGCTGTTTTGTGTCTTTCACGGTTCCGGCAATGGCTTTTTTCAGATTGTTATAAACAACATCAAATCCGGAAACTGTTTTGATGTTCCCGTAAACGTCCATTTTTACATTCAGTTTGTTACCTGCTAATCCTTTGCTTACAAGATAATCCATTTTCAGACCTTCCTCTTTTGGAGCCGCTTGTTTGGTGTCGATAACAATTGTTTTTCCGTTTGCTGAATTTGACATCCTTTTTCCTGTCATATTCAGGGTCAAATCGTAAATGTTGTTTTTAAAATCGTTGACTGTAACAGACATTTCGTCCGTTGTTTCATTGGTTCCCGACATTGTTTTTCCATCTGGTGTACTCAGGGATTGTATCTCTCTCTGATAAGAAACCAAAGGATAGGTCACGCCTTTTTCCAGAATGAATTTCTGTTTGTAAACGCCGCTGCTGTCAGCAATCGCTTTCGGTTTTGAAGCCTCTTCCGGAGAAACTTCTACAGTTACAGTTTCGGTTTTTCCTGTTTTTGGGTCAACTCTTGTAATGGTTTTTGTTTCCTTTTTACAAGCGACCAATAATATTGCAATTAGCGCAAGCGCTGTTATTTTTTTCATAATTGATTTTATAATAAATGATATTTGATGAATGATAATTGATATTTTATCTACTAATAATTATCAGCCAACAACTATTTTCTGTCTCACGGCTTCATAAAGAATGGCGCCACACGCTACAGAGACGTTCAGGGATTGGGTTTTACCTTCTATTGGAAGTTTTATTTTTTCGTCCGAATGGTGAAGCACTTCTTTGGAAATTCCAGTTTCCTCATTTCCCATCACGATGGCGCACGGTTCTGTGAAGTCGACATCGTATATCAATTTCTGCGCCTTTTCTGTTGCAGAGAACACTTTGATTCCACTTTGCTGAAGAAAATCTACCGAATGTGCCAGATTTTTTTCCTTACAGATTTTAATATTATAAATGGCGCCGGCGGAAGTTTTGATCGCATCAGAATTAATTGGTGCACCACCTTTTTCAGGAATCAATATGGCGTCGACGCCCACACACTCAGCAGTTCTACAGATCGCTCCGAAGTTTCGAACATCGGTTAATCTGTCAAGAATTAAAATGAAAGGTGTTTTTCCTTCTTCAAAAAGCTGAGGCAAAACATCCTCAATTTTATGAAATGGAACGTCTGAAATGAAAGCAACCACACCTTGGTGGTTTTTTCTCGTGAAACGGTTGAGTTTTTCTACGGGAACATAATTAGGACGAATGTTATGTTTTGCCAAAAGCTGTTTCAGTTCGAAGTAAATTTCGCCTGTCAGCGCATTTTGTAAAAATATTTTATCTACGGTTTTTCCGGCTTCTAGGGCTTCCATTACTGGTCGCAAACCGAATATGAAATCGTCTTTTTTCTCTGGATTCATTAATGAGATTTTGTTTTGCAAAAGTAAGGTTTTTGATTTTAGTTATTTAATATATCAGAATATTTACGATTATTTTATAATTTCGCCCAAACAAATAACCTATGAGAAAACTATTTTTACTTTTTTTTGGTGTATTAAGCATCATTTTATCAGCACAGGATGGAAGTGTTGATCTTAATTTTAACACAGGTGTAGGACCTAATGGTTATAATATTATGGCAATGGGTTTACAGACAGATGGGAAAATTATAGTAGCAGGTGATTTTACATCATATGATGGTGTTGCACGAAAAGGTATTGCACGATTAAATTCTGATGGGGGAATAGATCAAACTTTTAATCCAGGTTCAGGTATTGTAGGAAGGATTCTTAATCTAATTATTCAGCAAGACGGAAAAATCATTATTACCGGAGATTTCACACAGTTCAATAATATTCAAAAAAATTATATTGCACGACTGAATGTAGATGGGACTCTAGATACTTCTTTTAATATTGCGGGTTCTGGACCTTCTAATGCTGTTTATTCTATTGCTCAGCAGATTGATGGCAGGATTCTGATTGCTGGGGATTTTGGATCATATAATGGGATTTCCAGAGGAAGAGTAACACGTTTAAATTCTGATGGGACGCTAGACCAAACTTTTGACTCAGGAATTGGGTCAAATAATTATCTTAATTCAGTAGTTTTACAATATGATGGTAAAGTTTTGATTGGTGGTTATACAAGTACTTATAATAATATTTCCAGAAGAACTATTGCAAGATTAAACAGTGATGGCAGTCTGGATACAAGCTTCAACCCAATTGGTTCAGGTGGCAATATTCCAATTTATACTATGACAGTACAGCCAGACGGGAAAGTAATAATTTGTGGAGGATTTACTTCTTTTAATAATGTTGAAACTGGAGGAATTGCACGTCTTAATACCGACGGAAGTTTGGATACCACATTTGTAAAAAATAATTCAGCCAGCGCCAATTCTGCTATTGTTTTGCCAAACGGAAAAATTTTAACTAACGGGAATTTTTATTCAACCAGTAAATTTCATCGTCTGAAGGCAGATGGAAGTATAGACAAATTATTTGATACGGGTGGTGAAGTTAGAAGAATGATTTTGCAACCCGATGGTAAAATATTAGTCTGTGGATATTTCAATTCATTTAATGGAATCAGTAAAAAACAAATCGTACGAATAAATGGCGAAGATCTACTATCAGTTTCTGACATTGAAAAAGAAAATATTCAAATCTATCCAAACCCTGTAAAAGATATTCTGAACATCAAAAGCGATGAAACAATTTCCGATTACGAAATCTATTCTTTAGATGGAAGAAAATTAACAACAGGAAATAAAATAAATGACTCCAAAATAGATGTCTCTCATCTGACGAAAGGAAATTATCTATTAAAGGTTAAAACAAAAGAAAAAGAACAGACAACCAAGTTTATTAAAGAATAAATGTAAAACGCTTCTCAAATATCTGGGAAGCGTTTTTTTTTAATTAATCCAAAACAAAAACCAAAAACTCATCATTTTCAGTTTTGAATTTCAAATCACCAGTTTTTCTGTAATCTTCAAAAAGCGGTGTAGGAAATGTGTTATCAAATTGTTTGGTTTTGAAGAATTTTCCTTTGATTTTTAAAGGGATTTTCTTGATAAGCTTATCCGTCGTAACCGGAATTTTGAATTTCCTTTTTTCTGGATCTTTAGAATCTACATAGAAACAATGTTCAAACAACTCGGCTTTGTCAGCGTATTTTTTGTAATCAGAGACTTTTACAAAATTCGGGAGATTTGTGTCTTCCCACGTTAGATAAATGACATCAATATCCTGAGTTTTGCTGATGGCTTTATAATATTGAAATCTCTCATTCTCAGATTTTGAAAATGATAAAATCCCTAAAAGGAAAACAGGAAAAAGGAATTTGAGATTCATTTTCTACAAGCTTAAACCTTCTGCAATCAACGCTCTTTTCTGTGCAAGAATATAGCCGTAATGCAGGTTTTCGTGCATGTTATTGAAGATAATCGCATCCTGAATATTCTTTAGATCAATTCCCAGACTGGTAGAATATGGCGTATAGTCCGGAAAGAAATCTGCATCATAATCCTTCATCAAAATCTTAGAAGTTTCAATCAACAAATAAGCAAGATCTTCCATCTCAGATTGCTTCACATCCACGTTTGCAAATGTTCCTTTTTTGTAAGTTTCAACCCAGTATTTATCAATCCGAAATTGATTCCCACTTAGATAATAACAAAGGAGTTGTTGTGTTGCCACACAATGTGCAATATTCCAGTAGATGTTATTATTGAATCCATCTGGAATTGTAAGAAGGTCTTTTTCTGACGTATTTTGTAAAATATTTAAAAGGTTTTTACGGATCTGTCTATGATTGGAAAAATGATAATTCATTTTAAAATTTTGATTTAATGTATAAATGTATGAAAAATGTGAATAACACTCTATTATTAACGTCTTTTTATCAATTTTTTATATAGATTTTGCTTTTAACAAATATTTAACGCAAGATTGGCAATTCTTATGTTTGGTATTGCTGGATTTTATGTGAAATTTACCAATTATTTTATTAATTGATATGTCAGAATTGAATCAAGCAGAAGATATCAGACAACTTACAGAAAAAGTAAAAGAACAGAATTATTTTTTCTCTATCCTCAAACAGGAAATCAACCGCGCCATCATCGGACAGGAATATATGATAGACCGACTACTCATCGGGCTTCTTGGAAACGGGCACGTCCTTTTAGAAGGTGTTCCTGGACTGGCAAAAACTTTAGCAATAAAAACCCTTGCGGAAGCTGTGGACGGAAAGTTTTCCAGAATTCAGTTTACGCCGGATCTTTTGCCGGCAGATGTTGTCGGTACGATGATTTATAATGTTAAGGATAATGATTTCAGTATCAAAAAAGGTCCTGTTTTTGCGAATTTCGTATTAGCAGATGAGATCAACCGTGCACCGGCAAAAGTGCAGTCTGCACTTCTCGAAGTGATGCAGGAAAAACAAGTCACAATTGGCGACGAAACCATGCCGTTGCCAAAACCTTTCCTTGTTTTGGCAACTCAAAACCCAATCGATCAGGAGGGGACATATCTTTTGCCGGAAGCCCAAACCGACCGTTTTATGCTGAAGTGTAAAATCGATTATCCGGAATTCGAGGATGAGAGAAAGGTGATGCGAATGGTTTCCACACAGGATATTCCGCAAATCAGAAAAGTGGTGGACCTGAATCAAATTGTTGAAGCCAAAAAACTTATCAATCAAATTTATCTGGACGAAAAGATAGAAAAATATATTCTGGATATGGTTTTTGCAACCCGTTATCCTGAAAAATACGGACTTTCCGAAATTAAAAATTATATCAGTTTTGGTGCTTCGCCGAGAGCGAGTATCAATCTGGCAATTGCTTCCAGAGCTTACGCTTTTATCAAAGGAAGAGCATTCGTAATTCCGGAAGATGTAAAAGAAATTGCTAAAGATGTTTTAAGACACAGAATTGGTTTAAGCTTCGAAGCTGAAGCTGAGGAAGTGACTCAGGATGATATTGTGAATAAAATTCTGGCGAAGATACAAGCGCCATAAATTGGAAATTAATTTTTAAGTTAAAAAGTTATAGAGTTCCGTAGGAACGAAATGTTTGTAGAAAAAATTCATATTTCGAGGCGACTCCGTAGGAGTCGAACTTAAATTTGGTTAATCAGTTGATAGTGGTCAGTTGTCGTATTGTTTTTGAAAAAACCAAGATGTCTGAAAACTATCAACCGATGACCGACAAAAAAACTTCAGTTTAAAGTGCAGATAAAAGATATTGTCAAAAAAGTAAAGCAGATAGAAATCCGGACCCGCAAGAAGACGGAAGCATCGCTTATGGGACAATATCACAGCGCTTTCAAAGGGCAGGGAATGACTTTTTCTGAAGTTCGGCAATACCAATTTGGCGATGACACCCGCAGGATAGACTGGAACAAGACAGCGCGTTTCCGGGAACCATTCGTAAAAGTGATGGAGGAAGAGCGGGAGCTTACGATGATGCTTGTGGTGGATATTTCTGCCTCGATGGATTATGGAACAAAAACACAGCTGAAACGTGAGTATGTTGCAGAAATCTGCGCATCACTCGGATTTTCTGCAGCCGGAAATAATGATAAAGTCGGGTTGATTCTTTACGCAGACAAAGTTCTGAAAGTCGTTCCGCCACAAAAAGGCAGAAAACACGTTTTATCAATCATTAGTAATATTTTGACAGCAGATTATGTGCCTGCAAAATCCAATCTGGATTCGGCTTTTAATTATATGATGAGCGTTTTCAAGAGAAAATCTCTGGTGTTTCTGTTTTCTGATTTTGAAGATGAATTTGATCAGAAAATCCTGAATGTAACTGCAAGAAAGCATCAGTTGCTGGGGCTTCGTGTCTTTGATGAAAAAGACATGGAAATTCCGGATATCGGATACGCACTTTTTCGCGATGCGGAAACAGGTCAGCAGGTTTGGGCTAATACCTCCAGCAAAAGATGGCGATACGAATTTGCCGAACAGCAAAAAAAGAAGATGAAGCACATTAAGGATGAATTTGAGAATTCTTCCGCTCATTTTTTAGATTTCAAAACTTCAGATGATTACAGTAAGTTTCTGTATCAATACTTTAAAAAATAAAATGGAATTTATAGTAATCCATCAATATAATATTTGTCATTTTGAAAGAGTCTCGGCATTTCGATTCCTACGGAAAGACAAAAATGCTATTTTAATTCGTTAATCCTATAATTATTCAATGTATTATAAATTTTTAAAGCGATTTTTTTCGTTTTTCATTTTAATTTCCTCGTTTAGTTTTGGACAAACCTTATCCTCCAGTCTGGATAAAACAACTTTGGCATTGGGTGAAGTAGCGGTTTTTAAGATTCAAATTTTGGATCTTGAAGGTAAAGATGTTCAGATTGCGGCGAGAAATGAATTGCTTCCTTTTCATTTTGAAATGGTGAATGACAGTATTGCGATCCAAAAAGACATTTATCTCAGATCGGTGAAATTTGCTGTTTTTCAGGAAGGTAAATTCACAATTCCGGAAATCGAAGTTAAAGTCGGAGACAAGATCCTGAAAACGATTCCTTACGAAGTTGAAGTCATTAACACAGCCAAAAAAGGTGATCAGATTAATGACATTATGAAAAATAAGGAAGTGAATCTGAATGTTAAAGATTACTGGGAACTTTATAAATTTTACTTGCTCCTTGCTTTAATCATTATTGCAATTATAATACTAATCATTGGGATTGTAAAATATGGGAGAAGACAAAAAAGCAGTCCGGCTGTGACAACTAATCAAACTCTGAAAGACCTTGAGAAACTCAGAAAGAAAAATTATATCGAGAATGAGAATTTCCGAGCTTTTTATGTTGAATTGATTGAGATTTCCAGAGCTTTTATTACCAAACAATATCAGATTCCTGCCGATGTTTTGTTAACTGATGATTTGATTATCTATATGAAGCAGACCAACGCAATCTCTCAGGAAAATGAAAAAATTGTAGAGGATATTTTTCTTCGTGGCGACCTGGTAAAATTTGCGAAAACAATTCCGGATCAGGAAATTATGTCAAGAGATTTTGCAGAAATCAGAGATTTTGTAAAACGTTCCGCAAAAGATGTTGAAGCCGAAAATCTGCGGAATATGCATAGCGGAGAGAAGAATAATTTTAGAGTAAAAAACCCATAGGATTTAATTAAAATCATTTATCAATCATCATTAATCAATTATAATTTACACGTGAATTTCGAATTTTACAGTCCGTGGTTTTTGTTGCTTTTTATTTTGTTCATTCCATTATTGATATTGGATGCTGGCAAAAAAAAGAGCCGTGGAATTGCAGTGCCTTCTGTTCAAAACATGCAGCCGAGCGGTAGTATTTCTTTGGTGATGAAGTTTCTGAAGGTTTCGAAATACCTTATTCTAACCTCTTTGATTATTGCTTTGGCAAGGCCAAGAACTTACACTATTTCGCAGGACCGGGACGATTCCAAAGGGATTGATATTATGCTTTCTGTGGATGTTTCGCTCAGTATGCTGGCAAAAGATCTGGATCCGGACAGATTGGAAGCATTGAAGAAGATTGCGATTGATTTCGTTAACAAAAGAGAGAATGACAGAATTGGATTGGTGGCATATTCCGGAGAAGCGTACACAAAAGTTCCTTTGACAACAGATCATCAGGTTGTTGTGGATGAACTCAATCAATTGAATCCTTTGGAGCTGGAACCCGGGACTGCCATTGGAGAAGGCTTGTCTGTAGCTGTAAATCACCTTAAAAGCAGCAAGGCAAAAAGCAAAATAATCATTCTGATGACAGATGGTGTTAATACAATTATTAACGCAATGCCGCCTCAGATCGCCGCAGAACTGGCAAAAAATAATGGCATCAAAGTTTATACGATAGGGATTGGAAGCAATGGTTTTGCTGCTTTCCCAACAGGAACCAACATTTTTGGAGACATTGTTTTTACAGAACAGAAAACAGAAATTGATGAAAATACATTAATGGATATTTCTCAGCTCACAGGAGGAAAGTACTTTCGTGCAACAGATAACAACAGCCTGCAGACGGTGTATGATGAGATCAATCAGTTGGAAAGATCAGATGTCAAAACTTCCAAATTATATAATTATGAGGAGTATTTCCGTATTTTCCTATGGATCGCATTAGGGTTGTTATTGTTGGATGCATTGTTTCGCTGGGTCATTTTTAAAATTTTGAATTAAGCTGATGAATTGGTATTTAGGAAATTACTGGTATCTTTTATTACTTCTGTTGCTGCCTGTCATCGGCTACTTCATCATCCACTATATCCGATGGAAGGGTCGGAGAAGAAATGTGTTTGCAGAAGATAGATTTCAGGAAGTGTTGTTTGAAAAAACATTGTGGTTTGTTCGTCTTTTTCCAATTCTCTATCTCCTTGGTTTTTTGTTTTTGATACTTTCAATCATAGATCTTTTGGGCGGAAAAGAAGAGATCAGTGTGACTCAGAATGTGAGCAATACCATTTTCGTTCTGGATGTTTCCAATTCTATGAATGCCCAGGATATCCAGCCAAGCCGATTGGACGAGGCCAAGAATATCATTATTAATTCTCTTCAGAAAATGACCAATGACAGAGTGGGGATTGTTGTATTTGCAGGCGATGCTTATTCGGTAATGCCTTTGTCGAGTGATTATTCGGCGGCGGAAACCTACCTTTCCGGTATCGAAACAAGTGTGGTTCAGAATCAGGGGACGGATTTTTTGAAAGCAATAGAAGTAGCATCCCAGAAATTTAAAAATATTAATAAAGGTTCTAAAAATGTAGTCCTGATAAGCGATGGCGAAGATAATGAAGGTCACGAGGAAGAAGCAATCAATCTTGCGAATAAACAAGGTATCAAGATTACAACAATCGGTGTGGGGGCAGAAGAAGGTGCTCCGATTCCGGAATATTATTTCGGACAATTGATGGGTTACAAATCCGATCTGTATGGTGAGACTGTGGTTTCCAAATTGCAGACAAAAGCACTTAGTAATATTGCATCATCCACTGGCGGAAGTTATTTTAATGGTAATAATCTGGATGAAGCTATCAGTCATCTCACAACGGAATTACAGAAAAATACAGGCTCTAGTTCTACAACCATCAGTTCGCAGTCTGCTGTTCATTATTATCAATATTTTCTTGCAGTATCTGTATTTTTCTTTCTTGTAATTTATTTATTCAATCCGAAAAGAGATTTTAATATATAAAAATATAAATAATACTAATATTTTTTTGAATAAGTTATCAATAATCTGTTAAGCTTATTAATAATTATAAAATATACGATTATATTTGCGCTTTGATAATAAACGCAAATGTTATTTAATTCTTTAAATTTTCTGGCTTTTTTCCTGGTCATATTTTTTGGTTACTGGTTGATTCCCATTAAGCATTGGAAATACAGAAACCTTTTATTATTAGCCGGTAGTTATTTTTTCTATGCCCAATGGGATTGGCGTTTCTGTTTTTTGTTAGGTTTTTCCACACTTTTAGATTATTTCTCAGGGATTATCATTTCTAATTCTGATAAAAAAATCACGAAGAAATTTTGGCTTTTTACCAGCATCATCATCAATGTTGGTATACTAGGGTATTTCAAATATGCTAATTTTTTCATTGATAGCTTTAATGATCTCCTTATATCAGCAGGTTTCCAACCCAATATTTCGACGCTTAATATTATTTTGCCTGTTGGTATTTCGTTCTATACTTTTCACGGGCTGAGTTATGTTTTGGATATTTATTTTGGAAAATTCAAAGTTGAAAAGAATATCATCAATTATTCACTTTTTGTTTGTTTTTTTCCAATGCTTTTAGCTGGTCCTATAGAAAGAGCGCCGCACTTGCTTCCTCAGCTTACAGTAGGCCATCGGTTTAATTATCATAGAATTGTAGACGGAATGCGTCAGTTTCTATGGGGGTTTTTCAAAAAAGTAGTCATTGCGGATAATTGTGCAACCATCGTCAATCAGGTTTTTCAGGATCCGGGGCAGCATTCCGGAACAACGTTGGTCTATGCGGCATTTCTATTTATATTCCAGGTGTATGCAGATTTTTCCGGCTATTCTGATATGGCATTAGGCACCGCAAGAATGCTTGGGATTCAGTTAATGAAAAACTTCGACACGCCTTTTTTCTCCAGAGATATGGCAGAGTTTGTGGGGAGATGGCATATTTCTCTCTCAACCTGGTTCAAATATTACATTTATAAACCGGCAGTCAAAGCCAACTCATCCGATGCAAGAAAATATTTCTTCGTATTTCTGATCTTTCTGATCAGCGGATTCTGGCACGGTGCAAGATGGACTTACATAGTGGTAGGGATTTTCGCTGCCATTTTCGTCATTATATCGGTTTTACTCAGACCTTGGACCAACAGGTTTACTCACAATTATAAAACAGCAATTATTCCATCAGCCGGACATATTGTGATGATTTTATTGAATTTGTCAGCGGCTACTTTTTTGGCTGTGATTTTTAGAAACAGCAGCATTCATACAACCAACGCATTTGCTTACGGGATATTTACCAGATTTTCTCCAAATTATCCGGATTATATGTCTTGGTTTTTACTGCTTCTGATTTTATTTATGATGGTGGTAGAATGGTTTGGGAGAAGAGATCATCACATTCTGGAAAAAATAGGGAAGAATTGGCCGGTTTTTTTCAGATGGGGATTTTATATTGTCATTTTATTATTAATTGCCCTTGCGATGCCGAAAAATCAAGAGGACTTTATTTATTTTCAATTTTAGATTATGAAGAAATTGATTATCGTCTTTTCCAAATTTTTACTGATATCAGCGATTATTTATTGTGTGGTAATAGTCACACTTTATAAGATTAATTCTCCTTTTTTCAAAACGAATAATCCTACACAGGCAAAAAAAAGGTTTGGATTTACTGCGCGGAAATTAGAACAGATAGAAAAAATAAAACAAACAGATATTTTGGTTTTAGGATCAAGTTTGGCAACAAGGAATTATGACTCGAGGGTTTTCAAAAATAATAATTTTACCTCATTCAACTTAGGTACCAGTTCTCAAAAACCTAATATGACAAAAATAATTGCTGAGAGATATCTCGAAAATACACAGACAAAAATAGTTATTATAGATGTCAATCCTTTTCTGATGCTTACACAGGATAACTATGAAACGGTGAATGTGATTATGAATTCCCAAAAGAGTCTTTATGATTTTGAGCTGTTTAGAAGTTCGACAAATCTGATGGCTTTCAATGCTTTGATCATAAAGTATATTGGAATTGCAGAAAAAGAAAGACTGAAAATGCTGAATGATTCTGTCTCTGACAAAAAAGATAGATATATAGAAGGCGGTTTCGTTACAACTAATATCATCTACAAAGATCAGGATAATAGTCCTGTTGTAAAAGTTGGCAGTTATGAGCCTTTGCCTAATCAGGTAGAAGCGCTGAATAAATTGATTGAGTTTTTAAAATTAAAAAACATTAATTACATCTTAGTTCTATCTCCGGTTAATGAAGCTTATTTACTTAAAAAGTCACAAATGAAAACTGAAGAATTTAAAAAATTAAGCAGAAGTTATTTTTCAAAATACGGCAATTATTATGATTCCAATGATTTGGAGAAATATGAAAAAACAGACTTTATGGATTTTTCTCACCTGAATGAAACTGGTGCCAAAAAATTCACCAATTCTTTGATGCCGATTCTAAAAAGCAAACTAGAAAAATAATAAATCAGACTTCCATCTTTAGAAAATGGTATTTTCCGTCTTTGTAATCCGCAAAGATATGATGCAGACCATTGCTGATTATGATTTGTTCTGCACCAATTAAACTGTTATATCTTGCGATCTGTTCAAAGTGGACTTCTTTCAAAACGATACTTGGCGCTTTGCATTCAACCAGAATTTTTGGTTTTGTTTTTTCGGTGACGAGCAGGTCAATTCTCTTCGTAGTTCCGTTCAGTTCCAGCTTTTTTTCAAGGATGAGTGATGACAGATTTTTCTTTTTTACAAACCGGAAATAGTGCAGCCAATGCTGTCGTACCCACTCTTCGGGCGTCAGTACAAGCCAGATTTTCCTTACCAGATCATAGATAAAAAATGTATCTTTGTCTTGCTTGATCTTCAGATCAAAATCATTTTCAAAATTAAGCTTAGGAACCTGCATACTTTAAGATGAAAGAAATAGATATTATCCTCAAAAATATTAAAAATAAAGAACTATTACCGGTTTATTTTTTTCAGGGCGATGAGTCTTTTTATATCGATCTGGCAGTTAAACACTTTGAGAATGATGTTTTGGAAGAAGATGAGAAAGCTTTCAATCAGACCATTGCTTATGGCCGCGATACCAATTATCTCGAGATTTTATCTTTAGCAAGACAATATCCGATGATGGGCGACAAACAGCTGATCATCGTGAAGGAAGCACAGGATATGAAACTGAATGATGATGAATCCAAAGCACTGGAAACTTACCTCGAAAATCCTGTTCCTTCCACAATTTTAGTCTTTGCCCACAAACTGAAAAAGCTGGATGCAAGAAAGAAAGTCGCTAAAACTTTGGCCAAATCTGGAATGCTTTTCACCAGCGAGAAGATGAAGGATTATCAATTACCAACCTGGATTCAGGGCGAGATGACCGTGATGGGAATCAAATCCGCTCCAAACATCAGCCACCTTTTGGCAGAATATCTCGGAAATGATCTTTCCAGAATTGCCAACGAACTCAACAAACTGAAAATCGTATTGAAAGACGGCGCGGTTCTGGATGGCAAAATCATCGAGGAACATATAGGTATCAGCAAGGATTTCAACATCTTCGAACTTCAGAAAGCTTTGGCTACAAAAGATCAGACAAAAGCCTTCAGCATTGCCTATTATATGGGAAAGAATAAAAAATCGAACCCGGTTCAGATGGCTTTCGGAGCGTTGTATAATTTCTTTTCAAATATCATCATTTACCATACTTTATCCGGACAATCTCCGCAAACCATTGCTTCAACAATGGGCGTTAATCCGTATGCCATCAAGGATTATACAGAAGCGGCAAGATTTTATCCTTTGAAACATGCAACCAGAGTTATCTCCATTCTCCGCGAAATGGATCTCAAATCCAAAGGCCTTGGTGTCCGTCAAATGGAAGATGAAGAGATTTACAAAGAACTGGTTTACAAGATCATAAAAGTAGATGAACTGAAAGTGAAAGTTTAAAAATTCCCCTTCTTTGGAGGGGCGTCAAAAATTCAAATTTTGAATTTTTGACGGGGTGGTTTATTGGGCAGCTTTTTCCGTCCTCCGTTCCCGCTATTTTTTGCCAGAAATTTTCACATCCAAAGAAACCAGACTGTTCGCAAAAAATGAGCTCCACTCAGGTCGGGCTGCAACAGATTCCACGTTACTCATTATTATTTGCCATTCACATCAATCACATTGATACTTTAGATAGGTTTTGAATAATTAATTCCCGAAATTTGTACTCGATTTTTCACGCAAAGATTTATATTTGAAAACTTATAAATTGGAACCGAAATCGATTATCAATTTAGCCTTAAAAGAATAAAATAATTTAATCATAAAAATGGAAAACAATATTTTAGATTGTGTCATCGTAGGTTCAGGACCAGCTGGTTTTACAGCAGCAATCTATGCTGCCAGAGCAAGTCTGAAACCCGAATTATTTACAGGACTGGAACCAGGAGGACAACTGACGACAACTACAGAAGTGGAAAATTTCCCTGGTTATCCGGATGGCGTTACAGGACCCGAAATGATGTTGCATTTGCAAAGACAAGCAGAACGTTTCGAAACCAAAGTTCATTACGAGATGATCTCAAAAGTAGAGTTTGCCAAAGTAAGAGGCGGCATCCATAAACTAAGTACAGGTTCCCGCGAGATCCTTGCAAAAAGTGTAATCATCTCAACTGGCGCAGCCGCAAAATATCTTGGATTGGCAGATGAGAAAAAATATTCCGGTGGTGGTGTCTCTGCCTGTGCGACCTGCGACGGATTTTTCTACAGAGGAAAAGATGTGGTCGTAGTTGGAGCTGGCGATACGGCTGCAGAGGAAGCAACTTACCTTGCCAATATCTGTAACAAAGTCACTTTATTAGTAAGGAAAGATCATTTCCGAGCTTCAAAAGTAATGGTTGACAGAGTTTTGAATACGCCAAACATCGAAGTGAAATATAACCACGAGTTGATCGGGATCGAAGGTGAAAACTCTTTGGTAGAAAGAGCAAAAGTAGTCAATAACCTGACAGACGAGGTTTCTACAATTGATGTTCACGGGATTTTCATCGCTATCGGTCACAAACCAAATACAGGCATCTTCAAAGGACAAATCGACCTGGACGAAAATGAATATATCATCACCGAAGGCAAATCTGCAAGAACCAATCTTCCGGGTGTTTTTGCTGCGGGCGATGTTCAGGATCATCATTACAGACAGGCGATCACGGCTGCAGGAAGCGGTTGTATGGCCGCAATGGATGCGGAGAAATATCTTGGCGAATTGGCAGGTGAAAACCACACTTGGGTGGAGCAATAAGCATAATTTCAAATATCATAAAATCAAAATACACCGGGATCATTCCCGGTGTATTTCTTTGAAAAAACTATTACAAAAAAACTAATTTATATATGAATTGTGTTTGACGATCTGAAAAATTACTTGTCGTTGAAAGCTAACTTTGTACTGGTTCTGGGATGGCTTGTAGTTCTTTTTTCTTCCTTGTTATGAATTTTATAATACAGGTAAGCAATCAAAGTTGGTTTGTGAAATATCCTGTAATATCTGTATTCTGTCTGGAAATGTCGCAGATTGATCTTATAAAAATCATATCCAATCACTACAAGAAGACAAATGCTGATCACATAAAACACCCTGAATTCCAGACTGTAATAAGTTAATCCTGAGAATATCGCGCCCAAAACATAAGCTGCCATAATACTCATCAATAATTTGGCTCTTGCAATCAATTCCGGATTCTTCCTGAATTTCTTCTGGGTAAACATCGAAGCCAAAATTCCCAAATCCGTGGTTGTTCCGGTAAGGTGAGTGGTCTTAACGGAGAAGTTGGAGATACTTGCCGTCAAACCGTTTTGAAGACCTGTTGCAAATAACATCAATGCAACCAAAGTTTCCGTTTCCTGCAAAGTCTTTTCATAATAGAACTGACCATAGATCCCCACCGCCAAGAGACATAATATTTCTAGAAAGATCGGCAGTGAATGCGCAAAATATTTACTTTTCTTATTAAGGTTGATGACGCTCAAATTGGCTACAAAACCTCCGAAGAAGAATAAGAAAATCCATCCACCCACGACTGCAACCTGAGACCAGTTTCCCTGGCTGATTTCTGCCGCAAAAATGGCATAATGCCCTGTTACGTTGGATGTAAAAGAGAGAAATATCAATAGAGATGCTATATTTATAGTTCCTGCCGTAAAAGCAGTCAGCGTTCCCAGTCTGATGTTGTCTCCCAACGTTCTGCTGTTACTATAATTTCTTAACATGTTATTTTATTTTAAATAATTAAATTCTAATTTTTCACCAAATCGTCTTCTACAAAAAAACTTCCGCCAGTCTTCCTTTTTCGGGCATCAATTCCGTAGTCTGAGTCACTACTTCCCGAGCTTCTACATGTTTGTTCTTTTTGAGGTAAGTCGCGATCTCGAACTGATTTTTATTGAGATTTTTACTTTTCGAAGTCGGGTAGTAGGCTTCATCCACGTTCGCTGCTTCTATATAATTGTTGAATGCCCTTTGGAAACTTCCCGTGAAGATGTCGCAAGTGATCTTGTTGATCAGATGAGGATATTTGTTGTTGATAATGCTGTAAGCATCGCAAAATTCCTGAGGTCTTATCTTTCCAAAAACAGTGCTCTTGGTTGTGAAGAGCAGATCTCTGATAGAATCGCCCATATCGTAACCTGAAACGAAAAGAATATTATATTTGTTCTCATCGTTTTGCTCGTGCTTCTTCTTCAAAACTTTTTTCAAGATGTCCAAAGATTCCAGTGAAAAGTCTGTGGCTATTAAAATGGTTTTGGTCATAACTTTATATTTTTGTGAGTTGTCATTTTTTGATACTACAAAACTATACGCACCAAATTAGAAAGTCTTTGGAACCAAATTAAAATGTAATTAAAGAGATTAAAATGAGATTAGAATTTCACTAGTAGATTAATAGACTTTGAAGAAGAAGTTTAGCTTCCCAAAACTCATGCGGACGAGTTTCCAAACTCATGCGCATGAGTTGCTGAAGTCCCGCGCATGAATTATTACAATCATGTGCATGACTTTTATGATTCCTAATTTGATAACAACTTAGCGAACTGCCAATATTTAAAGTCAGGTCACAAAAATCGGAAAGCTGATCTGCACAGTTGTCCCGACATTCTCCTTAGAATTAATAATCAATTCCCCTTTATGAATCCGGATAATGTTTCTTGCAAGCGGTAATCCGATGCCATATCCTTCGTAATTCTTCGTATTGGAAGCCCGGAAAAACGGATCATAGATTTTATCAAATTCAGAATCCGGAATGCCAATTCCGTTATCTTTTACAATGATATAAACGTGTGTGTCTGTTGCACCAAGAGAAACTTTAACCTGTTGGAAATTAGAATATTTGCACGCATTATTGATGATATTCGCCATTGCAAGATGAAGAAGTTGTTCATTACCCTGAACTTTCAGTTTCTTGGGATTATCCGGCAGCATACTGATGTCCATAAAGACATTATTTTTAGAATTAATCCGAGTAGCCGTTTCTATAACGTCCCAAAGCAGCTGATCCATTCGTACTTTGTCCATCTTCTGAATCTTCCCGTCAAAACCGGTTTGAGCGATCATCAGCAATGCTTTTATCTTTTTATCAAGTTTTTCGGCTTCATTAAGGATAATTTGAAGTGTTTCCTGATAATGTTCTTCAGATCTTTTCATAGAAAGTGCAACATCAGCTTCGCCCATTATCGATGTCAAAGGCGTTCGTAGCTCGTGAGAAACATTTCCTATCAAGTGATTTTGGGTTTCAAAAGAAGTCTCGATTCTGTTCAGCATCCCATTGAAAGTATCAACCAGCTCGTTCAGTTCCTTATTTCCCGGCTGAGGTTCCAATCGAAGGTGCAGATTTTCGGAACTTATTTCCTTTACCTTATTGGTGATTTTCAGGATCGGTTTGAATAGAGTTTTAGACAGATAAAAAGAAAAAATCATCGAAAAGAAAAGTGCCAGAATCATACAGGTGATTAACGTTCTTTTCAGATATCCCAGATAATAAACGACGTAATGATTTTTGGCTGAGGCAATTGCGATATAATCTTTGTCGTGGGAATGGAAACTTTGCCCGATGTAATAAAGTTCTTTGTCGTTATAATTGGCTTCTCCTTTTTGTACAATATTCTTAAAAAAAGTGTCCGGAATATGAATCTGATGCGAGATTTTACTATAATTGGAATCTTTTGGGATTTCAAAAACGTAGTCTTTCTCCATCGGCAGTTCCTCTTCCCGCGTAAGATCTGCTATGATTTTATTGGTTGTAGTATCAATATGAGGTCTGCTTTTCTCAATCTGAACAATGGTTGTTGCACGGATCTTCAACAATTCATAAAATCGCTGATGCGAAAAATTAACAATAGAAAAATAAACCAACCCACTGAAAATCAGTATGACCACAGTAAAGACAAGCATCAGAAGAAGCATTGTTTTGGTTTGATTGGTAGAGATCTTTTTCAGCATAGATTAAGGTTTTTTCAAAACATATCCCATTCCGATTACGGTATGGATGATCTTATTATCGTCCTGGCTGTCGAGTTTTTTTCTGAGATAATTGACGTAAACATCCACCACATTGGTTCCCAATTCATAATTAACACCCCAGACGGCATCGAGAATTTCTGGTCTTGAAATCACCTTTTCGGGATTGTTCAGAAAGTAGAGTAGTAGTTTATATTCGGTTGAGGTTAATGAAATTTCTGATCCGTTTCGTGTTACTTTTTTGGTGTAATCATTTACAGTCAGGTCTTCAAATTGGTAAACGTTTTCATCATTTTCAAACTCGTTATCCGGTTCGCTTATGTGTCCGCTGCGTCTTAATAATGATTTGATCCTCGCCACCAATTCTATGAATTTGAAAGGCTTTACAAGATAATCGTCGCCGCCGCTTTCTAATCCCAAAACTATATTTTCGGAAGAATCCAAAGCTGTCAGGAACAAAATAGGGATGGTTTTATTCTTTTTCCTGATTTCTTTGCAGACTTCCAGACCGTTGATATCCGGTAACATAATGTCCAGAATGATCATGTCGAAATCGTTGTTTTCCACCATTTTGATTCCTGTTTTGCCGTCAAGTGCTACCGAAATTTTATACTCCAATTCCTGCAGTCCTTTTTTAATAAAGGAAACAACGCTGGACTCATCTTCTATCAGGATAATTTTTTTCATAGACATTAAAATCAAATTTGGCAGTTGATTTTCAAAAATAACAATTTAAAATTTAAGTCTAATATCTAACATCTATTTAATATTGATTTTCATAAATTAGCGTAATGAGAAATTTAGTTTATATTTTTCTGGGAGGTGGTTTTGGAAGCGTAATGCGTTTTCTGATCTCGAATTACACTCAGAAATTATGGAATATCAATGCTTTTCCGATGGGAACCTTTGTCGTGAATATCACAGGTTGTTTTTTAATTGGGATCTTGTCGGCATATTTCCTAAAAGTCGATAATTCGCTTAAATATCTTTTGATTACTGGTGTTTGCGGTGGTTATACAACTTTCTCTACTTTTTCGCTTGAGAATTTTTCACTTTGGCAAAATGGTAATTATTTTATATTAATTCTATACGCTTTACTAAGCCTGATTGTGGGGCTGTTGATGGTTTTTATTGGCTTTCAATTGGTAAAGAATTAATTTTTCCCTTTGATAACGAAAGATTTAAAGTTTTTTCATAAAATTAATTTGGTCATAAAGTAAAAGCTTTTTATATTTGCACCACTGAAAACGAGAGATCGTGACAAGTATGGAGAGATGGCAGAGTGGTCGATTGCGATAGTCTTGAAAACTATTGACTGTAACAGGTCCGGGGGTTCGAATCCCTCTCTCTCCGCTGGTTGAGAAACTAAAATAAGCTAAAACGCTGTAAACATCAATGTTTACAGCGTTTTTTGTTTTGCGCTAGAATCAAAAAAAATCAAAATAGGTCACGATTTATATGACCTATTCCGTGACCCATCCTGAAAATTTGAAAATGGGTCACGAAAAACTCAGGGAAACCCGACCAATAGGCAGTCTAACGATTGTACATCTTGCAGAAAGTGGTAACAAAAACTAAATTATTAAACAATTAAAGTTACCACACAATGAACAAAACATTCAACCTGTTATTCTTTATAAAAAAGAATAAAATCCGAACAAACGGAACGGCACCCATCTACTTACGAATCACGATAGATGGCAAGGCAGCGGACATTGCCGCTAAAAGGTACATCGACCCACAGAAATGGGATGGTAAAGCACACAAGGCACTAGGTAATACCCAAGAAGCCAAAACACTGAACCTCTATCTTAAAACTTTGGAACAGCGAGTTTACGATTCTCATTACCTGATGCTGAAAGAAGAAGACTTTGTAACATCAGAGAGTTTAAAATCTAAACTGCTTGGAACCGATATTTCCACAAGAATGCTCATTCCTATTTTTCAGGATCACAATGATAAAGTAGAAGCACTGGTTGGTCAGGATTTTGCTCCCGGAACATTGGAGCGTTATAAAACATCGTTAAAGCATACGCAGGAATTTCTAATCTGGAAATATAAAACTTCTGATATTGACATTACAAAGATCGACCACGCTTTTATTATGGATTATGACTTCTGGCTTCGCAGTGTACGTAAATGCGCAAACAATACCGCGGTAAAGTATATCAAGAATTTCAAAAAGATCATTCGTTTATGTATGGCAAATGGATGGCTCACAAAAGATCCTTTTCTAAGCTACAAAGCAAAGCTTAAGGTAATGGAACGTCCGTATCTTACTCGAGAGGAAATTCAGACGATCTATGAAAAGGAATTTGCATCAGATAGATTGAACCAAGTTCGTGATATTTTTCTTTTCAGTTGCTATACCGGTTTGGCGTATGTTGATGTAAAGAAATTGACAAAATCTAACGTCAATATTGGAATAGATGGCGACCAATGGATATTTACACATCGTCAGAAAACGGATACCTCAACCAGAATTCCGTTACTGCCCCTAGCCCAAGAATTGATCTTGAAGTATAAAGACAATCCAGAATGTATAAATTCAAATGTTTTGTTTCCCGTTCTCAGTAATCAGAAAATGAACTCTTACCTTAAAGAAATTGTGAACATCTGTGGAATAAATAAAGAATTGACGTTTCATATCGCTAGACACACATTCGCCACTACAGTTACATTGGCCAATGGTGTTCCGATTGAAAGTGTAAGTAAGATGTTGGGTCACACGAACATAAAGACCACTCAGCATTATGCGAAGATCTTGGATAAGAAAGTGAGTGATGATATGTCGGTTTTGAGGGGTAAACTCCAAAGTGTAGAAGATATCAAACGATTAGGGATAGCTGATGATAATTAAAGATAAGTTTTAATTTGTGTTTTTATCAATCTCCAAAAAAACAAAAATCCCAACGAAGTTGAGATTTAGAATAAAAATAAACAAAACTTATTTTAAATTATGAATGTTTTTATAAATTTTAGAGCCATTGTTATAAAATATTGATAGAAAATTTGGATTCTATTCTGTAGTAGGATCCATCATCACAATTCCCTCTATTTCATATTGTTTACAGGTCGTTATCAGAAAATTAATAGATGTATATCAAATTTTCAAGACTCCAAGTAAATAGCGGAATTGAAATAAGAAGGAATATTTTAGATGATTTATCTTATTGACTTTAAATGGATAACTTTTCTTGATGTTTTTGATAAAATGTGGATGATTTTAAAAGATAAATCTTTCCATCTACCACAAAGCCATCTAGATTATGCTTAATTGTGTACAAAGAAAGATCATCGAGTTTATTTATAAATCCTCTGCCATTAAAGTTTAAGGATGTGTTACATAGTACTCCATAACCCGTACGTTTCTTAAATGCTGTAAGTAAATTAAAAAGATTTTTATTACTAAAAGATGAAACTGTTTGAATTCTTGCTGTTTTATTAACATGTGTAACTGCAGCTAATGAATCAGTATTAGCTGTGAAGGTGAAGAGCATATACGGACTGGGATTGTTACATCCAAACCATTCCGTAGCATCTTCCTCTAAACAAACCGGGGCAATTGGACGGAATTGTTCGCGTTGTTTGATTTGGTTTAAGCGTATTTTTGTTTCTTCAACGAATGGTGCAGCTATAATGGAACGATTACCTAGAGCTCGTGGCCCAATCTCATACTTACCATTAACCCAAGCTAAAATAAGATTGTCCGCTAATAATTCTGCTACCTTATCGTCACTTGAATCGTATATATCATATCGGTCTGTATCAATAACACAATTATCATCAAAATATTCGCCTGAGTAAACATCCCAATTAATTTTTGGATTTCCTGTAAAATGAAATTGGGCATCGATTGCAGTTCCTATAGCTGAACCAGAATCATTTGCTACTGGCGGTACGAAGACATCAGAGAAAAGGCCGGTTTGCTTCCATTTAGTATTCCAATCACAATTTAAGCCACAACCTCCAGCAATGACAAGTGGTAATTTTTTTGTCATATTTAATTTTGCGAACTGATAAAAAACATCAAATATTCTGTCGCTAAAAATACCAGCAAAGTTTCGAAATTCTGTATCATTAACTCCTATATTATAATATGTTGAATTTTTTAAATCATTATATAAGCTTAATTGTACATGTGGGGAATTTAGTAAAAAATCCATCAGTTTCTCTTCTTCCAATGTGGGGACGCTACGTTTTGAAAATGATGCCAAAGCCATTAGCTTTCCTGCATCAGAAAATCTAGAAAAAGGAGCATCTTTGGGGAAGCTTGGATCAGCTAATCCATATATTGAAGTATATCTATTTCCTGGTTCATTTAATACATCTCCAATTAGTTTAATGTTCATTTCAGAATCAATTTCGTAAAAAGAACCAATTGCTCCCTCCCATAGTAAAGCATAGAATGGAATACCTTTTGGTAAATTTGACATTCCAAATGCGCAGAATATATGGGATCTTTCGTGAGATGAAGAAAAATGAGTTACATTTTTCCCTAACATTTTATGTTTCCGTATATTAATACCATTGTTTTCGATACCTCGGTATCCTACATGTGATGATATTCCTAATACCGGTTCTTCGCGTGGCCACCACCCTCCTGTACAAATTAAATCTGGTACTTCTTCTATTTCACCTAAAATACGAATAACATCGTGACTAGATATAGGTGAATAACGATAATTAGAATTTTTTTCGGCTTCGAGTGAAAACATCAATTTGCCATCTTTTAAATAAGCAATCGACCCATCATGACCTGGATTATATGAAAGTATATTCATTTTGGATATTTTGTATTAAATTTATAATCTATTTGCAACAACTGAAATACTTCTGACAAAAGAAGTTGCCGGAAGCTTTTTATTACTTAATTTCCCCGCAAGCTCTTTTGAACGGCAAGGCCAAATATTTAAATGAAGCGACATAGGAAGATGAGGGATTGGAGTTGGATTCCAATCTACACGCCTGTGTACCAAGCGATCATCAACAAACCAACGTATCTCGCATTCATCCCATTCAATTGTATATTTATGGAATGATTTCGAAGCATCAAAACCTAAATCCACATAACATGGCGAACCACGATAACCATAATCAAATTTTGTCCCTTCATCTCCTGGATTATAGAAGACATTAATCATCATACGGTTGGGTCGAATTCCCGTAATCTCAACATCAATCTCTTGGCGAGGCGAATCTCTATGAAGAAAGAAGCCGGTTATTATACCAGGCATATTAGAAGCTTTAAGTATAATCTCAAACTTTCCATATAAAAACTTATCAGTACTTGTTAAAGCAGCAGCGCTGTATTTTCTTACCCCCAAATCATCTTCCTTAACTTTTAATATAAGTCCTTGCTGTTTTTTAAATTCTAAATTTCCTGACCTAAACAAAGCTAAATTATCAGTAAATGTGTCATTTCTGGATGTCCAAAATTTATCATTTAAGCTCTCTAAATTGTCATCTAAATCTAAATAATTCAGTTTAAATTTAGATTTTTCTTTGGTCGGTATTATATCAATTCCTTGCCATTGACGATCCATCTCCACAAGCCAAGGGGACGCATCATATTTTTTTTCTATTATTGACGTAGAAACTATATCATTCTGTTTTCGTAAAATATTCATTTGCCTCTGTGCTTTATCTGGGAAATCAGGGAAAATACAATCGGGAGGTGAACTTCTAAGGTGTTCACAGACAAGTTGCCACTTATTTACAGATGTTGAGCTAAGTAACAAAATATCTTTTTTGTCAAAATTAGCTATAATCCTTTTCCATCCCTCATCAAGGATATCAATTAAATTAGTAGTAAAAATAAATTTAGCAGTTGGATAAGTTTCCTTTAAACAGACAATCTTGTCCGAAAGACAACCAATATTTACATAAGCATTGAAAATTTGCTCACTATTTCCAGCAAATATTTTTTTTAATTCAGATTTGGGAAGAGTGTCTAAATCGCTACAGCACCTATATCCAAGAATAGACAATGCCATTGCAAGAGATGTAAGTCCAGACTTCTCATGACCGAAAGCAAAAACTGGGACTTCATTTGGTGTAATGTGAAATAAAGCAGCATTTTCACTTGTTATTGCACCAATTTTTGTAAGGGATGGTAATATCGAATAAGAATTGGTAGATGTCAAATCAAGTCGTTGGCTGATTATTGATTTATGAGTGGCAAGGACATTTAGAAATTTAAACTGATGATTTATCCAAAGATCTACAGGACCTTTACAAGGAAGAAGTTCAAGAAGTTTTTTAGCTCCTGACTTTGAAATAACATAACCAGACAGATTCCATAGACCACGAACAGGACGAAATATTTTTTCGGATATAAAAGTTTTTGGCGCTCCGTTTTTCACCTCTTCAAAAGATAAATAAAGTATATCAAATTTATTTTGCTTATTTTCAGTTATTTCTATCCAAGCTTCATTGAGTTTATTAGAAAAGCCGGGCTTAAACCAAATATCATCTTCAAGAATAAGAGTATAATCGTTGTCATTCGAAGCTATGCGTTTCCACAATTCTATATGTGAATACGCAACAGCTATTTCTGGTCTACTCATTTGGATTTTGGAATGCAGATCCAAATTCGTTGGCATCGTAAGAGGTTGAGGTTCAACAAAAAGTTGATCTTCAAGAGTATATACAGGATCTAAATCACCGTTCGTAGGAGGATTTTCATGAAAGTCCTTTGCATCTATGGCATTAAATCTCTCAACTAAGCTATTGAGTTTAGTTCCAGAGACATTTAGTATCTGTTGCAATTCTTTCTCAATATCTTTCCAACGAGAAGGTTGACGCTTTAAATTAATTACATAAATATGATTTATTAGAAAGTTTGAATTATCATTTTTATGTCCGAATGCTTGACACTTTTTACTAGGAAGTAATCTTCTGTATCGTAACCCAGTACGAAACAAATATTTTAAAGCTAAAGGCCACTTAGAATTTTTTCTCATAAAAACCACTTAAATTAGAATCTTTGAAATCTTGACAATTTGACAAGCGCCAATTTCTTGCATCATTTCTGTAACTCAATGGCCATTTACTTTTAGCAATATTTTCCCAATCTGTCAATACTAAAATTAATTGTTCTTCAATATTAGTTTCTCTTAAAATATTTGTTATTGATTTAGTAATGTTACCCGGGCCAGTTGTAGATTGTATCTCAGGTAAACTATCACTTGTGTCTGACTCCAACAATAACAAGGTTGCTAAGGAAAGAGCTTGTTCAATTATAGGATGTTTACTTTTGGCAATTAGAGGATTATTGTTGAAATAGAAAATCCAACTACTTGAATATGCTCCTACCTTTGTGAAAATCGATGGAGAAACCATTGACTGAGTAGAAATATCATAGCATAGTGGTTGAATTTTTAATCTGTTATCATTAAATAGGTAATTAATATCTGCCCCACTGTAAACATCATCAGCATCTATGTAGCATCCTCCTTCAATAAAAATATAACAAAGACGGAAATAATCTGATTGCATTGCGGGATGATAACACTTATCATAAGCATTTGTATATTTATTGCCTAGTTTTTCAAGGATGAATTCTCTTGCTTTTTCATTATTAAATAGTAACCTTTCATAACCTAAAGAATCAAGTTGTGACCAACTTTGAATGCATTCGTTCACATCTGTAGGTAATTGTTCACTGTTATCCCAAAATTGTATAATTTTCTTTGGAATTTTATTTGTATCAAAGGACAAATTTTCAAAAGTCCTCTGAACAATTTCTTTTACAAAATTAGAAATTTGTTCATCTGTTATTTTTTGTCTAGACATTCGTTACAATATTTGGATGAATTATTTTTTTAAGATCTTTTTTACTCTGACGTTAAAACCCCTGGATAATAAATCTTCAAGTGTTAATCGAAAATTGACTAAGCTGAAAAAAGGTAATGAATCAACAAATTTTCGATGCTTATCTTCAATTATTGCATATGTAACTGTGTATTTATTAGGATGAATGTCCTTATTTTCTATCGGAATTATATTACGATTGTTTTTTAATATGGTTCGAATGTTTTTGCGATACGTTTTATCTTTTTGTAAAGAGTTGGCTGATACTTTTCCTTGTGAGAAGAGTGACTTAGAGTAGAAGAACTCTCTCTAAATTTAATATGAATAAATTCATTGTTTGACACATTATATACATCACATACTTCAATCTGGGATCTATTTATATCAGACTTTACAAGGTTTCTGTCAAAAAGTAAATAATCTGCTTTTGAATTTGCCAGTTGAATGTTATAGAATCCTTCATCATATTTTTTATCCTTATTTTGTACACAATCAATAAATGCTGATTCTGACTCTTCAATTGAAGAACAATATTGATAAATGTCATTATAGTAATCTTTACTTATTTTGTACCAGTTTGAAGATGTGAAAATATATCTGAAACCATTTAATTCTGTTTCATAATTTAGAAATCTCCATAGTTTATATGAAAACGTTTCTTCGTAAGTAGAAAACTTAATATAGAAATTTTGATATGCTAATTTATCCCAGTCATCAAATACAAAATCATCTTGAAATTTATAAAGATAGAAATGTTTAATATCAAATTGATTGAACTTATCACCCTTTGGGGTATAGGATAAGTATTCAAAATTTTCCCAATCTATTAAGAAAGGTGGAGCAAGATGTAAAGATGTGCTATCTTTAGAATTTACAGCTTTAAGCAGTCGTGTTTTTAATTTTTCTAACGTAGCAGGATCTTTTTCTGGCTTTATGTTATCAATCCAGTCAAAACGCTCCTTATAATCATCCGATAAATAAGATGTTTTTAGCTCTTTTAAAATTTTTGGAATACTACGAAGTTTAACTCTCGGTGCAATATGAATAGCTTCATTGCCAGTAATGATTTTACCAAATAATCTATCGCTGGTATTCTTTGGTTCGCCAGTAATTCCTTTAACCAAATCTCTTAAGATATCTATTTCAAAATGATGTGGACTCCCTTTTTGAGATGCTTGCGTTTTTGTTAGAAGGTTTAAATCACCAATATTTGCTTTGTCTACACTTATCAATTTATCAGCATCAATTATATTCAATGCCGTCTTTAATCCAAATTCACGTTCAATACATTCATCTTTTAATAAGTATTTTCCATAACCAAAACAAATTGCGAAAATTCTTTCTTCACTTTTGAAGAATAGTACGGCTCGATTGGATGAATTATTTAAATCGGGGAATTCTTCTTTACAAATTGTTTGTAATAAATATTTCCATTCTGGCTCTTTCTTTTTTCATGACCGATTACAACCAATCCCTCATTTTCTATATCATCTTTAAGTTTATATTTTGTAATCGAGTTTGATTTTAATGTAGAATCAAACGTAGTATATTTTTCTTTCAATAGAAAAATAGCTAGCTTTTTCGTGAGAAAATTGCTCATGGTTTAGTTTTTATTATCGGCATAAAAATATTTATAAATTGCAAATTGACTCTACTGGGGAGTGACTGCAATTATTTAAAAGTCAAAACTATATATAAATTTATTGCTAACATTACGGCTTTCCGTAAAAAAACAAAAATAAAATCTACCACAAAATATCCATTCAGTATTTTCACTGAATTTTCTCAGTAATTATTTCTGTGTCAGTGCAAAACAGAATCAGATTTAATCTTGTGTTTTTATATTGTATTAAATGAAATTTAAAATTAGAGAAATTTATTTTCTTTTATCAATTTCCAATATATTTATACTAGTTGGGCATACTATAATTAGCTTCTATATACCTTAAAAGTTCATTTTCAAACGGCCCTAAAGCCAAGCCCCCATTTATATAACCTGCTGGTATCAATGTTCGGTAATCTCCGTCTAAACTGAATTTGTCTATTTGATGAGCATTTTCATAAATGTCCACTAAGTGTCCTACCTTAATGCCTAAATCCGTGTTGAATTTCATAAACTCAACCACATTTTCAATTTTTTCAATCTCATATTTATCTATACCTGCATATTTGGTCATGTCAATTGAACATAATGCAAAACAATTCGGGTTTTGGTGTGCTCTTAAAGTTTGATTTCGTGAAATTCTTATTGGTGTTGTTTCAATCCATTTTGATTTAACCTCAATATAATAAATTGGTTTTTCATCAATATAAACTACAATGTCTTGTCCATCCTGCTCACTAATCACTTTCGCATTAATATTTTGCGTTAATCTTTTAAGAAGTACGTCTTCCAAATGATTACCAAGTTTCTTTTTGTATTGCATTTCGATTTCATCCTGCTGTTTTCTGAGTAATGCATCTTCTCCGAGCTTTATTAACTCTTCAAGATTAGGATGTCCAGCTATCCCTGCAAGTTTTCTAATTACGGTCTCATGCTGACTTAAAATAGTGAAGGATGCTTCACCGTCTGCCAATTGTACCAATATTGCGGACTTATTTCTTGATGTTGCTGGAAAAAGCTCTTCATAAAGTTCGTTTTTTCCTTTGTCGGGCTTGAAATTTCTAATTATGTCAATAATATAACTTCTGTAGGGATGATTTTCCATGTGTATCTCATTTCCTGATTGGCCGAAAAACCGTATTTCTATTTCAGATGTCAAATCCAATGCTTTGGTGGATTTCATTTCATCATAAATATTTTCGATAACAGAATGTGCTAGTGTAGTTCTGATTAGACTACTTGGTTCTACTATATTGTCATACAAATCTTTTACAAACTCAGGTATTTTGTTATCACTGTAAAGATTTATAATACCTTTTAATTCGTTAAGTTGATTTGGATAAACATCATATCGCAGGAATATCTTTTTAACATCAGCGTAATTGAAGGCTTCTTTTAAAATTATTGCTAATCCTTCTAAATTTTCTTTTGTCCATTCAGTATCCTTATTACTTATATCATTCAAAAATACTTTGAACAAGTCGTTCTGCCCCTTTCTAATGTCTATGTTATCCTCACCAGAAATGGAAGAAAGAACAATCGAGTTTAACTCTAAATCATAATGCTGTTCAATCAACTTTATCACTTTTACAGGACCACTTATTGAATCTTCTTTCGGGATTATACTGGCGTATTGAATTAAACGTGCAAGGTAGTTTTCGGGTAGACTTTCTGAACGTGTATTTTCTTTTATATGCTCATCTAATGAAGCATTGATTAATTCCATGTAATTCCTTCGTCCAAAGTTTTCAAACTCTAAACCTTCAAGCAAAAAGTCAATATCAATTTGCCTGTTGGTTATTTTAGGGTTGAGTACATCTGCTAATGATAATAGTTCAGCTGTCAAATCAACAGATCGGCTAAGATCGATTCGTCTTTTGAATTGTCCTTTTATATTAGGTATAATCGCTTTGTCGAATAATTCTACTTGTTCTTTTCGTATCAATTCTTTGTATAAAAGAATTAATTCAGATTTATTGAATGATTCAATTGCTCCGTCTTCTTGGATTTTATCAACAATATCGGCAAATCCAATTCTTTGAATATCCCAAATATTCCAATTATCCATAAGTTTTGTATAGATTGGAATAAGTTCTGATTTAGGTAAATTTCCATAAAAATCAGCAACAATTTTATAAATGGCTCCTAATGTGTTTTCATCTGTTTGCAGAATTACCGAACTGTTTAAAAAAACTGCTTCCTGTACAGATATTCGAGCGTTTTGTGTCTCAACAAACGGAAGGGTTTTAAACTTATTTGTCCACTTTTCTTTGAATTCTATAAAGTATTTGTTTAGCTCCGCATCATCTGAACTGACCGGAAAGTTAATTTCAGCAAGTAAATGTGGATTTTGGATTTTTGAAAGGTTGTTTTCTAAAAAAGAAAAAATCAAATCAGATGCCTCTTGTAGCAATTTCTGATTGGCTAACTCCTCTGTCTTGTTTTTTTCATTTTCCGAATTGAGATGTAAGCCATCTCTCGGTTCTGTAGGCTGAAAATTTTTGGAATGAATTACAAAGTTGAATCCGAAATGCTCTGTCCCGATTAATGGATAATAAAGAAAAAGTCGTGGTAGGCTTTCCGGCAACATTTGCGCATTTCCAATATATTTATCAGAAGTTAGATTATCGTCAAGCGGAAGTACTATGGTTAATCTATCCGTTTTAAGATAGTTGATTCTTTTAATCTCGTCATTTATTTGTATTTCTCTGGTATAGCAATACTCACGAAATTCTTCAATTTCGTTCTTGATATAGGTTGTTATATTACCTTGATTGTCAATAACAGTTACTTTCTTTAATCTATCATTAAAAATCATCACATAAGGCAAAATTACTTTTAGTGATTCGGTGGCATCAAATGCTCTTTTTTTATTGAGCTCGTTGTTGAAACCGAATTTGAAAACAGTTTTTGGCAACTCGTCAAAAGTTGGTTGCTTATTCAGTAATTCTGTAACTGTCTTTCTTAGATCGCTTATCTCATCACAAAGCTTTTCCCAATCTTGTGTGCTGCGGTCTATTACAAGGTCGGTGAACTTTATGTTGCCTAATGCCGAATTATTTGAATATTCTCCGTAAAGTTCATCTTGAATGGCACCGCTTACTTTCACTATATCACCAAAAGAATGTGAGGTCATAAAGCCGGTACCGTATTGACCAATAGGGTCAGCTTCTTCTCTTTCAATTTTTTTTTCTGTAAGCGTTTTTGAACTTACCTGTGTAAACAAACAATCTAGGGTGTGCATGGTAAAAGGTACTCCATTGTGTGAAAAGATGAGTTCATTATCTGATAACTTTAACTCAATCTCACACGATGGACTTAAATCCACCGCATTCTGAAACAGTTCCCAAATAGCTCTTTTAGCGTGGTTAGGACCAATTTTTTTTATGCCCTGAATAATCTTATCCGCATGTTGCTTTAGGTCATTACGCTGTGTTTTATATTTATATAAATCGGCTCTTGATACTTGTGTTTCCATAAGAATTAACTCAATTGTTAGTATTGTTGTCTTTTACTGCGGCTACTAACTTTCGGTGAATTTGCGGAGTTTTCTAAATAAGCATGCTCAAATAGTGATAATTTTGCAAATTTCTCAAATATAAAGAGATAGTAGAGGTTTTGTTTTTTTTCAAAAATAAAAATTATTTCCTTAAGCCAATTATGGTTTTCCGTACAACGACAAAGATAAAAACCATCACAAAACTTACAATCAGTATTTTTACTGAATTTCTTTTACATTGTTATGATTTATAAAAAAAATCCTAACTCACGTTAGGATTTCTTAATATTTTTTTTCTTTTAAAGTCCAACCATTTCAAGAAATTTAGATAGCTTAATATTTTTAGCTTCACATATTCTCATTATGGTAATTAAACTAATTTGGTAATTTTCGTCTTCTCTAATTCTCCTTACAGTCTTCTCATCAATATTATTTTCGGTTGCAAATTGACTATTATTATTCATAGGAACAACCCATTTATCCCTTATAAATTCAACAATCTTTCTATTGGCAATTTTCATATAAGCAAATAAAAGTGATATTCCATAAAATAATTCGGACTTGAATCCGAATTGTCAATATTTTTATTATATTTGTAAAATAAGTTATTGAAATGTAACTTTGCGATACTTCAAAGAATATTAGAAGCTATTGCTTAGAATCTCGACTTGAAAACTGGTAATTAACGAAACGAGAGGATAAGTAAAGTAGCTCACGACCTAGGCGTGGGCTCACTTATCTGTTTCAAGGTATACCAGTATCCCAAGTCGGATATGTTGAGTTCCATGCCGTTTTTTGTTTTCTATGCTGTCAGCCATCTCTACACTCCTAAGCCGCTTCCACGATATACAGTATCAGATTGCATGATACAATGGGGTGTACAACCCATTGCGGCTCTACAGCTTTCACGGGACACAATTTTCATTCATATTAATTTTTTTATGATTGTTTGGGTTGGAGGATTTCCTCTACCAAGGAAGTCTCCTCCCAAGCATATCATTTAAACAGCAACTAAAACAAATATCAAGACACATATAATTTACAGTAACTATTAGAAAAAAAGCCCTTTCCGCAATAGTTTGGCGACCAAACGGAAAGAGCATAATCAGTCATTAATAATCATTAAAAACCTATTCAAAAATATGAAAAATATTTTTTGCAGGGGATTTATGTCTTTTGCTTTTACCATAGCAACCACATCCTTTGCCCAGAACAAGTCTCTTAAAATTGGAGATTCCCTTCCTGAAAGTTTTTGGACAACACCTTTACAGGTTGTCAATCATCCTCAGAAAACGATTGATCTTTCAGAAGATAAAAACAAACTAATCCTAATCGATTTCTGGAGCACCTGGTGCAGTGCCTGTCTAATGAGTCTTCCTAAAATTGAAGCTTTACAGCAAAAGTTTGGAGATAAGGTAAAAATACTTCCTGTAAGCAGTCAGGATAAATCTGCTATGGATAAATTCTTCACTTCTTCGAACGGAAAGAAGTATAAGAATATGCCGTCTACCTATGATGATAAGAAACTCCACGACCTATTTCCACACGCAGGCGTTCCGTTTATCATATGGATCAAAGACGGAAAACTGTTCAATTCCACTGATTCAGGACAACTGACTGAGCAGACCATTAATGAAGTTCTGAGTGGAGACAAATCATCACTACAGACCATTATCCAAATGGACAGGGCAAGACCATTAATGCTTTCTGAAGATTACGACCGTCAGAGAAATGTCCAACTCCTCAATTATTCATTCTTTGCCAAAGGGCAAATCCCTGATATTGGTGCAGGAGGAACCTATCGTAAAACAACATCCGGAAAAATTCACGGCAGGCAGTTTACCAATCTGCCATTATGGGATATGTATTACGCCATAGGGTATGAACTTTTGAGACAGCAGGATAAAACATCTTTCACTGAGAAAAGAATGTTTATTGAGGTCAATCAACCTGAACAGCTAATGCCGATCGAAAAAGCAGACGGTTCAAATGATGGAACAAATTTGTATAACTACGAATTCATTATCCCCGAACAGAAATCTGATTCTCTCTACAATTATATGCTGGAAGATCTCAATCGTTATTCCGGCTATACGGTTACCCTTGAGAAAAGACCTGTAAAATGTCTAGTGTTAAGAAGAAAAACCACGAAAGACAAACTGGCGACCAAAGGAGGTGAAAAGCGTTCCACCTTTCCACGAACCCCATCCATTCTGAGAAATGTACCTCTTAAAAATATGGTCAATATGCTGAACGGTGAAAATCCCATCAAGGAGCTTTTTATAGATGAAACCGCTTATACAGGCAATGTAGATTTAGAAATTTCAGGAATCAAAGACATTGAAACATTACGAAAGGAACTTCAGAGATACGACCTTGACCTGAGACCAGAAGAACGTCAGGTTTTGATGATGATTATCAAAGACCAGCGGAATTAAACATTCCCACCGTTCGAAAAACTATTGAATTTACATTAACGCAAAACTATATCAGACTATGAAGAAATTATTAGTGCTTCCCGTCATATGCTATTGTGTGCCAGTTATGGCACAGCAAATGTTTACGGGAAGCGTTATCGACGAAACAACCCGATTACCTGTAAGAGGAGCAACAATCGCCATACAGAACTCAAAAACCGTAACTACTACGGACAGATATGGAAACTTCAGTCTTAGTACCAATGACAAAAAAATCAATCTTGTTATCCTTGGTAAAGGTTATGAAGAACAGGTGATTGTTTTGGAACTTCCTTTGAAAGAACCATTAAAAATTAATTTATCCGAAAAGATAGCCCAAATTGATGAGGTAGTACTCACGACAGGTTATCAGAAAATCCCTAAAGAACGTTCCACAGGTTCTTTCTCTTCAGTAAGTAATTCAGCTCTGAACACACAGGTATCCACCAATATCCTTGACCGTTTAGCTGCTACAGCCAATGGAATTGTTATCAATAAAGGAACATCCCAAGGAGGGTCACAAATTATGGTCAGAGGACTAAACACCATTCAAGGACCTAAATCGCCTTTGATTGTAGTAGACAATTTTCCTTACGATGGTGATATCAGCAACATCGACCCCAACATTGTTGAAAGCATTACTGTTCTCAAAGATGCCGCCGCATCGAGTATCTGGGGAGCAAGGGCAGCCAACGGTGTGATTGTCATTACGACCAAAACGGCAAAGTACAACCAACCTGTGACGGTCAATTTCAACACTTATTTAATGACCAGCCCTAAGCCTGATTTCAATTATCTGAAAACAATGTCCAGTTCAGACTTTATCGATGTGGAACAGGAATTATTTAAGAAGAATTTTTACAACACCGATATCAATTCGACCAGCCACCCCGTATTATCTCCTGTGGTTGACCTTTTGAATAAAGAAAAAAAAGGACTGCTTTCATCTGAATATGTACGAAATGAAATAGAACGTCTGAAGACCATTGATTCCCGTGACCAATACCGAAAATATATGTACCAGCCTTTGGAGAACAGACAGTATTCCCTAAGTATGGCGGGCGGAGCTCCTCAGTTTTCTTGGACATCATCTTTGGGGTATGATGACAACGCCGGAAATCTTGGAGAAAAATATGAACGTGTGAACCTACGCTTCCAGAATACCTGGCAACCGTTGAAGAATCTGACATTGAACACCGGAATCTTCTTTACCCATTCCGCAACCCAAAGCGGTCGAAGTGCTTATGGAAGCATTATTATGAAAACCAATTCCGTCCCTTATATGGAAATGGCAGATGCATTCGGAAATGCATTGGCGGTTTCAAAATCGTATGAGCAGAGTTATAAATCAGCATTAGGCAATGGAAAATTATTGGATTGGAATTATTACCCGCTTACCGATTGGCAACACAATACAGCCACAAGTAAAAGTTCGGAGATCATTCTCAATGCAGGATTGAACTACAAGATATTGAAAGGATTGGATGTGGATATAAAATACCAGTATCAGAGGACCACCGGACTTTCCAATACAATGTATGATGAAGGAAGCTACTTTGTAAGGGATTATGTGAACAGGTTCACGGTTATCAATTCCGATGGCAGTCTGACCTACAATGTACCCAAAGGAGCGATAATAGATAAGACCAATTCGCAATTATTAATTAACAATTTCCGAGGACAGCTCAATTTCAACAGGGGTTTTGGCAAACATCAGGTTTCAGCCATTTTGGGAAGCGAGGTAAGGGATGCCAACTCACAGTCTGGCAATAACCGATATTATGGCTATGACCCCAACAACCTTTCGTTTGGAATGGTTGACCTCAGCAAGAGGTTCCCGATTATTGCAGGAGGTACAGGCTTTATCGACAATCTGAACTCTTTGAGGGAATCCACCAATCGTTTTGTATCGGTCTATGCGAATGCAGCCTACACATTTGACAATCGTTATACTATATCCGGAAGTGCCCGACGTGATGCCAGCAATCTGTTCGGATTGAAGACCAATGACCAATGGAATCCTTTCTGGTCAACAGGTATTTCGTGGAATGTAGCCAATGAGAAGTTTTATACTATAAGGTGGCTTCCGAATCTGAAGCTAAGAGGTTCATACGGTTTCAATGGTAATATCAATCCTGCAATGGTTGCCGTAACCACGATAGCATTACTCGGTGTTTCAACATACACGCAGGAGCAGATGGCAAGATTTGACAATTACTACAATCCCCAGCTTCGTTGGGAAACGGTCAGAATGATCAATGCAGGATTAGATTTTGCAACCAAAAATAACAGGATCTCAGGTTCTGTGGAGTATTTCCAGAAAAAGGGAGAAAATCTCTTCGGACAGGTTCCGCTTGATTACACCATCGGATTGAGTAGTCTCGTGTGGAATGTTGCAGGAATTGAAGGAAAAGGCGTTGATGTGGAAATCAAGACCATCAATATCAATAAATCTTTCAGATGGCTCACCACTCTTAATTTCAGTACTTACAAAGATAAAGTGACGAAGTATTATCCGAGCAGTACCATAGCCAGAAACTTTGTACTTGCCTCTGTTCCCATATCCGGAATTGAAGGTTTACCCGTCTATTCGATGTTTGGATACCAATGGGCAGGACTCGACCCTCAGACAGGCGATCCCAGAGGGTATCTGAATGGAGAGGTTAGTAAGGATTACGCCAAGATAATGGGAGCCGATGTTAAAGACCTGCAGTATTTTGGTTCTGCAATACCAACTGTGTATGGTTCTTTCACTAATACTTTTGCTTTTAAACAACTAAGCCTTGATGTCGGAATTACCTATAAGATGGGCTATTATTTTAGAAGACCATCCATTAGCTACACCAGCTTATTCAGGGAATGGAACGGTCACAGCGATTACGAACAAAGATGGCAGAAACCAGGTGATGAAGTCTTTACCAATGTGCCTTCCAATCAATATCAAACGAATTCCAATAGGGATGCATTCTACGCAGGTTCCGCTGCACTGATTGAAAAAGGTGACCATATCCGTCTACAATACATCAATCTTGGATATGAGATCAGTAAAAGGCAATGGCATGGTTTACCACTTAAAAGTCTTCAGTTGTATGGCAATGTCAGCAATCTCGGAATACTCTGGCAAGAAAGTAAAAGCGGGATCGATCCTGATTTCAATTTGGGAAGCAACACCTTAAAACCTCCTATGACCTTTACATTAGGATTAAAAGCTAAATTTTAAAATTGATAGAAATGAGAAAAATTAAAATACTACTAACATCGTTATCATTAATTCTAATCTCGTTTGGATGCAGTGATTTTTTAGACGAAAAGTCTGACCTGAAGCTGGCGACTCCTGATAGATTGGAGGACAACCAAATGCTTCTCAACAATTATGGTTTCCTTAATGTGGATTTTGCTTCGAGTGGAGAAACGAGTTCGGATGACTATTATCTTACGGATGCCGATTACAACGGTTTGAGCTTTGAGGCGACAAAACGTCTTCATATATGGATGCCGGATAATGTGGCGAGTCCCATTTCATCAGGAAATGACTGGTCTACCTGCTACAGAAGTATTTATATCTGTAATGCCGTTTTATTCAATATGCAGGATAAAAACTTCACAGGCGAGCAGGCAGATAATATCAGAGGTCAAGCGTTGGCGCTTCGTGCATTCAGATATCTGGATGCTGCACAAATCTGGTGTCCCGCTTATAATCCTCAAACTGCGGGAATAGATTTGGGGCTTCCGTTAAGATTAGACCCTGATATGAATATCCCATCGGTACGCTCAACAGTCAGGCAGACCTATGACCAGATCATCAGTGACCTGCAAACCGCAATACCATTGCTCTTGCCGAAACAGATTTCCGGTATGCGGATATCGAGAGCCGCAGCTTATGGTTTATTGGCTCGTACCTATCTTTTTATGGGAGATTATAGCAATGCCCTTAAGAATACAGAACAAGCACTAAACATCAATAATGACCTGATGGATTTTAATACCCTGAATGCCAATGCTGATTATCCCATTGAGGAAATGAATAAGGAAGTCCTTTTGTGGACAGCGATAACATATGAATCTCATTTAATGCCCGCAAAGATCCCTGACCACATTTATCAGATGTATGACAGCAATGACTTACGAAAAACCGTTTTTTTCAATAAGAATACAGCTAATGAAGTTCTATTCAAAGGCTATTACAACAATGTCAATGGGCCAATCGTCAGTGTGGCAACCGATGAACTTTACCTTATGGCTGCAGAATGTAATGTAAGACTGAATAAGATTCAGGAAGGTATGGGGTATCTCAATAACCTGCTCGTCAAAAGATGGAAAACTGGAAATTATATCCCGATGACTGCCAATTCACAGGCAGAGGCTTTGAATATCATTTTGAAAGAAAGAAGGAAAGAGCTTTTGATTCGAGGACTAAGATGGTCTGACCTGAAAAGGTACAACCGTGATGGTGCAAATATTACGCTTACCAGAACTGTTAATGGGCAAACCTACACTTTGCCACCTAATGATCTGAGATATGCAATAGCCATTCCCGAAGATATTATTACGCTTACAGGAATGCCACAGAATCCAAGATAAAAAATAGTAGGGTTGGCAAATTATTGCCAACCCTACTTTTAAATCCTTATTGAAAGAACTATTACTGTCTTCTCTCACTCGGATGAATAGCAAGAACTTGAGAGTTAGTCATTCCTCCAATCACATCAACCAAATCCTGACCTTCCGGAACTGTGATTGTACAAGGTTTATTTCCTGTGGTCAGACAAGATGAACCTGCTCCTACTGCCCAGTTAGACTCTTGAGAGAAAGCACCTGCAGAAGTGTCTGTACTATTGTAATAGAACTGTTGGTCAGCTGCCTTTTTTTCGATGATTTTAAAAGACATCGTAGCACCCGTAAACATAACAGCGGCTATAGCTACTGCGTTGATTTTCAAAAACTGATTAATTTTCATTTTATTGGTCTTTTTATATATCAAAAAAGATTACCATAAAAACTTTAGAAATTTGCCTGAGAAGTACGATTGATTAGGTAAAATAATTAGTTATACTCATAGATTAACGAATCTTGTCGTACCAAAATATCCTATTCTACATATTCTCAAACAAATTGTTGTTTAATAAATTCATTTTAGAGTTTCGGATTGTTAGACAGCTTTCGACCGTCTAATTCTAAGGTTAAACTTTAATAACAAATTCCAATCATAATCATCCGTAAGTAATTACGGTAACATACTTATTCAGCAGGCCTGCTGTATCTTAGATTTAAGCCTAAAGCGATAACAGAAATAACGATACATCCAATGTTAAAATACAGATGCTGATGCCAGCTCATTTTTTCCAAAATTCCTCCGCAGGAACAAGGGAGATTTTCAGAGGTGCGGATTATAAAAAAAATATAACCTGTGAAGATGAGCATCAAAATAAAACTTCCAATCAATCCTGTATTTCTGGTCTTCCGATAACACAATAATCCTGCAATGATCAATTCCAGAATAATGATTGCAAAAGGTAAGAATGCAGCGTATGCACTTAATAAAGGTGATTCCGAAATCTGAATCTGAAAATTTTCAAAATCCATTATTTTACTGATGCTGGCATAACAAAACAACAGTATAAAGAAATAGCCGATGAATTCTACGACTCTTGTTTTGACTTTTTTCATAATTATTATTAGTTATTCAAATTTTTCCTTTCGGTTGTTTACTGTGAATTCTGAAGTCTAAATTACACTGACTGTGAGGTTGAGAAAAACAATAGTGGGAAAGAAATATGTTTTCTACGTAACGAAATATACATCCTTCCCACTATATTTATTTTTAACTAATTGAAAATTAATTATTTATATATTTATTAGGAATGGAGCCGAACTCGAAGCTTGTTCAAGTACATTTTGTAATAGATTTTTCCGGTAAATTTGAATATATCATAATGTTATGCATTATCATCATAAGATTTCACTTCTGATTTATAATTTGTTCTTCTTTTTTTTAAATGCCCAGGAATTACAAAGCTTATCATACAAGACAATTTCAGACTTGTATGAAAACTACCCTGAAAACGATTCAAGGGCAATGGTTTTTGTGAATAAGTATATAGAAAAAGCAAAAAAAGATAATAATTGGAAAAAGCAGATTATAGGTTATGAAGATGCTATATACTACACCGAAGACATAAATCGAAAATTGTCTTATGCAGATAGTGCTATTGTGGGAGCATTCAAATCTGGTGACCGTGATATCATTTCAAGGGCATACCTCGGAAAAGGCATTATTTACTATTATAACAAAAGACAATATAAGTATGCTTTGGAGCAATATCTTAAAGCTTATCAATTTTCCCGGAATTCAAGCAACGATTATCTGAAAAATAAAATAGACTATCATCTCGGGATGGTAAAAAGTTATCTGGGCTACTACGAAGCAGCAGCAGTTCACTTTAGAAATACGACGAAGTATTTTGAGGAACATATGAAAGAAAACCTTCACCCAAACATCAGGTTGAATAACGAGGCGGGTTATTTTAATAGCATTTACCGCCTGAGTACTTGTTATGAAAATCTTCGTTTATACAACAAGGAAGATTCATTGATTAGCATCGGGTTACAAAAATTGAAAAACATCAATGAGCATTTACTTGAATATGGTTACTTTCAAAAAGGGAAAGGTGTACAACTTTTAAGAAAAGGGAATACAGATGAAGCACTTAAACATTTGAAACTTTCACGTGATATTTTGGTCAATAATCAGGATTATAACTCATTAACCACTGTTTATTTTTACTTAGGGAAACTGTATTGGCTCAAAGGAAACAGAGCAGAATCACTGGTTTATCTGAATAAAGTGGACTCTATGATTAACAAGGTTCAATTTACTACTCCCGAGATCCGGTCAAGTTATAAATACCTCATTAAGGATGCAACAGAGAACGGTAGTTTGGGTAAGCAATTGTATTATAGTGACCAGTTTTTACAAACGAATTCAACTTTGAATGTTGATTTTGCAATACTTACTTCAAAAATTCGCCAAGAATATGATACAGAAAGATTATTAGAAGAAAAACAATTATTGGAGAATAAACTGCGCAATGATTTTTATTTTCTAGTTGCCACGCCAGTTATATTTGTTCTCCTATTTTTTTTAGTAATTAAGCTGCGTAATAGAGAAAATAAATTTTCTGGAAAATTTATTAAACTAGGGAGAAAGTTCAGGAAGTATTATTCTTTTCTAATTGCAAACAAAAAAACGTCTGAAAAGAAAAAAACACACAGTCCCGAAATCATTGAAGATATTAAAGAAAAACTCAAAAAGTTTGAAGAAGAGAGGCGATTTCTTGATAAAAACCTGACCTTACCAATGGTTGCAAAAATGTTTGGCAGAACACATTCTCAACTATCCTATGTACTGAATGAACATCTGAATATTTCGTTCACGCAGTATATAAAGGTTTTACGAATCGGATATATTACCAACCTTCTAATGGAAAATAAAATGTATCTGCAGTACAAAGTTGAAAATCTGGCTCACGAATGTGGAATGTCTAGCCGACAATTATTCTCAACTCATTTTTACGAAATTAACGGAATAAGACCGATAGAATTTATAAAGAACAGGAAGAAGGAAATCGATGAGAATTGATTTATGTATAAAGGGAGCATTACTCTTTTGTATGTCCTAAAGTACATTCTGCAATATAAAAAACAGCGCATTTATTGAAATATGGAAAACTCATCCCGGCTTTTCCCTCGGAGTTTCCCACATTCCAACAAAGTTTTCACAACAACAGCAGACCTTTTAAAAATTCATAGATGTGTAAAATAGATACAGGTACTGAATCGACCTGCGTAAAAGAGATACAGGTTCTTAGCTGACCTGTGTAAAAGAGATATAGGTTGGGAATTTTCCCTGCACAATAGCAACCTGAGTAAAAGAGATACAGGTATTAGAATGACCTGCGTAAATTAGACACAGGTTCTTGGCTGACCTGCGTCAAATGACAGAAAGTGAACCTGCGTAAAAAGAGGCTAGGTGTTATTTTCATCATTTGTCATATTCCAAAACAGATTTACAAAAAATACATATTGGTTTTCAGTTAATTACATAATAATTATGATTCTGTTTCTTTTTTTTGGAGCTCTGAAATAACATTCTTTGATTTTAAAGGCAAGATGTGTCTTTGTATATACAAACTTTTCAAGTTTGATATCCAAAGACTCTCTTGCCTTTTTTGCAAAAAGGGGAAAAAACTGCGGAACTTGTTTTTTTGTTTTTCTTAAAATTGGTTTAAAGATTCCAAATCATTCTTATTTATTCTTTTTTAATCTCCACCTATTTCCAAATTATTCCAGATTGTTCTTATTCAATCCAACTCCCTTTAACACTATTGTTTTAACGATTTTGATGTTCCAATTTTGCAAAAAGAAATTTTATCAAAAACAAAAATGAAGAAACTATGAGAGTAAACCTTGTTACCAAAGAAGACCTTCAGGAGTTCAAAACCGAATTGCTTGAAGACATTAAAAATCTTTTTAATATCAAAATTTCAGAGCAGAAATTATGGCTGCGCTCATCAGAGGTCAAAGAACTTCTGAAAATTTCTACCGGAACATTACAGAATCTCCGTGTCAGTGGAACCTTATCCTATACTCGTGTCGGTGGCACATTATATTACAATTACAAAGACATCGAAAAAATGTTAAATAAGAAAGTATAATTTATTAGTAACAAAATGAATTACATCAAACATCTCACAGGTTTCTATGAAAAGGTGGCTAAGGACAATACTCTTAATCCCACACACATCAGCCTCTACTTAGCATTATTCCAATTCTGGAATTTCAACCGTTTCCGAAATCCGGTCAGTATTTCACGGGATGAAGTGATGCGAATCAGTAAAATCCACTCAAAAGCCACCTATCACAATTGCCTGAATAATCTGCATTCTTCGGGCTATATTGATTATCAGCCTTCCTATAATCCGTTTAAAGGAAGCCAGGTTGTTATGCTGGATTTTGCGGTGGAGCTGAAGCCCACTCCTAAGCAAATAAGAATCAAAAATTAAATTTCTTCTTAATTTTCCAAGTGCAAGTTAGTGGCAGAGGTTATTTTACGACATATGGATAAATTATAATTATGCATTATGACAATTGTTTTTCAATATCAATTTTATTATTTTTAGTTATTTTAGCATTGTATGCATCTAACATTTTTTATCTTTGAGGATTAACATTAATGATACTAAATGTCAGAAGAACAAAGACGTCAGTTGCAACAGCAACTTTGGAATATTGCCAATACTTTAAGAGGAAAAATGGATGCCGACGAATTTCGGGATTATATTTTAGGATTTATTTTCTATAAATATCTTTCTGAAAAGATTCATTTTACTGCCAATAAAATTTTATTAGATTCCGGAGAAGACATCGACTACAATGACGTTGATGAAAATACTGAAGAAGGAAAAGAAATCGTTCAGGCAATTTATGAAGAGGTTGTTGAAGATTTAGGCTATTTCTTAAAACCATCAGAACTTTTTAGTAATATTGCTAAAAAAGGTCATCAAAAAGAGGAAGGAAAATCTAATTTTATCCTTGCAGAACTTTCAAAGATTCTTACTAATATAGAGCAGTCTACTTTAGGTACTGATAGTGAAGACGATTTTGATAACCTTTTTGAAGATTTGGATTTAACATCTTCCAAATTAGGAAAAACTGAAGACGAGAAAAATACGTTGATTTCGAAAGTCTTATATCATTTGGATGATATTGATTTCAATCTTTCTGATACCAATGCCGATGTTTTAGGAGACGCTTACGAATATCTGATTTCACAATTTGCAAGTGGCGCGGGCAAGAAAGCAGGAGAATTCTATACACCTCAACAAGTTTCTACCATTCTGGCTAGAATCGTTACCAGCAGAAAATCCCAGTTGAAATCAGTTTATGATCCAACTTGCGGAAGTGGTTCTTTGCTCCTTCGTGTTGCCCGCGAAGCAAAAGTAAGTGATTTCTACGGTCAGGAAATGAACCGAACCACTTACAACTTAGCGCGGATGAATATGATTCTTCACGGAGTCAATTACAGTAATTTCGATATCAAGCAGGAAGATACTCTTGAAAAACCTCAACATCTTGATAAAACGTTTGATGCTATTGTTGCCAATCCGCCCTTTTCTGCGAACTGGAGTAGCAATGAACTTTTATTGTTAGATGAGCGTTTCTCACAATATGGAAAATTAGCTCCGGCTTCCAAAGCTGATTTTGCTTTTATTCAGCATATGATTCATCATTTGGATGAGAACGGAATTATGGCAGTTGTAATGCCTCACGGAGTTTTGTTCCGTGGTGCAGCGGAATTGGTTATTCGTAAATATCTGATTAAAGAGAAAAATTATCTGGATGCTGTAATAGGTTTACCTGCCAATATCTTCTTTGGTACAAGCATTCCTACTTGTATATTGGTTTTCAAGAAATGCCGAGAACAGGATGAAGATGTTCTGTTTGTAGATGCCAGCAAAGAATTTGAAAAACAAAAAAATCAAAATGTATTGCTTCCAAAACATATCAATAAAATTGTTGATATGTACCAAGAAAGAAAAGCAGAAGAGAAATTCTCTCATCTCGCTACCTTGCAGGAAATTGCTGACAATGATTACAACCTGAATATCCCTCGCTATGTAGATACTTTTGAGGAGGAAGAAGAAATCGACATCCAAGCGGTAATGGCAGAAATCAAACAATTGGAAGCCAAACGTTCTCAGTTGGATTCTGAAATTGAAGTTTATTTAAAAGAATTAGGATTAGTAAGTTAATTTTTTTTTGACTTTAGAATATCCCTAATTTTTATAGCAGTAACAATAAATTATCAAGATGACAGAAAAAAATAAAAGTATCAGAAATTTTCCAAATTTGCGATTTCCAGGGTTTGAAGAATGTTGGGAACTAAAGAAATTAAAAGAAGTTGCTAGTAAAATAAATAGTGGAAAAACACCACTAGGAGGAGAAGCTATATATACCGTTTCAGGAGTAGTATTTATAAGAAGTCAAAATGTAAATCATGATAGATTAGTACTTGATAATCCGGTATTTATTCCCGATGAAATAAACAGAGGAATGAAAAACAGTGTGGTTTATCCTAATGATATCCTATTAAATATTACAGGTGCTTCATTAGGAAGAAGCTGTGTTGTTCCAGAAAACTTTATCATTGGAAATGTTAATCAGCATGTATGCGTTATTAGGAGCACCAAAAAATATAATCCACGATTTATTCAACCTATTTTATCTTCAACAAAAGGACAGGATGTTTTTAAAAGCTTACAAACAGGTAGTGGAAGAGAAGGTCTTAATTTTGAAAGCATAAAAAACATAAAGATTTTTTACCCTTCATTGACCGAACAAAATAAAATAGCAAATTTTTTATCATTGCTTGACGATAGAATGCAAACCCAAAAGAAAATAATTGATGATTTAATCGTATTAAAAAATTCAGCTGTAAAGAAACTATTTGAAAGCAATATTAAATTCAAAAATGATAACGGAAATTTTCCTAATTGGGAAAAGAAAAAATTAAACGAAATATCAAAAGAACATTTACAAAAAAATCCAAATAATCTTTATACCGAAGTATTTTCAGTATCTAAACATAAAGGAGTTATTAATCAAATCGAACATTTGGGAAGGTCTTTTTCTGCAAAAGAAATTACACATTACAAATTGATTTATCCTGGAGATTTAGTTTATACGAAAAGTCCAACTTCAGAATTTCCATTCGGAATTATTAAACAAAATAGGACTGGTAGAATTGGTGTTGTTTCTCCACTTTATTGTGTTTTTACACCCGATTCTTTTGCTTTAGGGTATTTAATTCACGAATATTTTAATTCTCCAGTAAACACGTTTAACTATTTAAATCCACTTGTTCAAAAAGGTGCAAAAAACACTATGAATATCAATAATGATGCATTTTTAAATGGTGCAAAACTTTTGTTACCGATAAATAAGGAAGAGCAGAATAAAATTTATAATTTTTTGTATTTATTGGAAGATAAAATTAATCTTGAAAAAAAAATTATAACTCAATTTGAAAATCAAAAAAAGTATTTACTTGCCAATTTGTTCATCTAAACAATGTCTTGTCAAGGTTTAAAATCTTGACAAGGCTGATTAAGCAAAAAGATTTGCTAAAAGGTATTTCTTTTGAGTTTCGTATTTAGCTAAAATTTTCTTTTCTGTTTCTATTTTTTTATCGACGGATGCAAGGGTATTTGCAATTTTGACTTGCTCATCTTTACTAGGAAGTATTACTTTTAATTTTAGAAATTCACTCTTAGAAATATTATATCTTGTACTGCCTTGCGCAAGTTTAACAATCTCATTTCTGAAGACTTTGCTTCTAAAAAAGAATTGTGAAAATTCTGGTATCAATTTTTCAAAAGAATGAGTCCTGAATCCAAAACAGAAACTATTTAAAAATACATTTTCAACATCTTCTAATAAAACAGAACTCATCCCAATTTCTTCAGGGGTTTCAGAAGAAACAGTGAAAAATATATCTCCAAATTGAACTGCATTTTGGTTCTCATTTGCAGAAATATTTACAAATGCGCATTTACAAATATTTATTCTTGAAGAATCAAAAATTTGCTTGTATTGAATGTATTTTTTACCCGAACCAAAATCATCTTTTGTTTTTCCAGATAGACCATTATAGGTTTTTCCAATATTACTTAATTTCTCTTGAGTCCAATTGTTAAATGAATTACCATCATTATCATTTAGTCTTAATTTACCTGTTAGCAATAAATCTTCAAGAACTTGCATTTGAGATTTTACTTTGGTAATTATTTTCATTGACGATGTGATCCTTTCATTTATTAAAGATAAGAAGTGAGAAATTTCTTTTTGTTCTGAAAGGATTGGGATTTTAACTTCTAGTGATTTTAAATCTGCTAAATCTAGTTTTCCTGCTCCAATTCCAGTTCCAGTTACCATATTTAAAATTTTGGGTTCAAATGCTGAAAACCAATTTAAAATATACTCTGAAGAAGATTGCTCATGTACAATTATGGATTTAACATCCTGATTAAAAGCTAGGTCTCTTGAAACAATACCAATTGGAATTTTATTAAATAGCATACTTCCACGTACTAAAATAAGTAAGCTACCTTTTTTTGCTAATCTTGAACCTTTTTTTAATCCTGATTCTGTTATTTTTATTTCTGAATCGGAATATACAAATCCTCTCATACTTGATGCGCTAATCCAAGGTATTTGCCCATTCCAGAACAATGGGTTTTCTTTCGATGGTGTTCCACCAGAAGACCAACTTGTTATATCGCCAAGTTTGATTGTTTTCCACTCTCCATCAAACCCTGGAAATCGCAAATTTGGAAACCCAAAGATTAATAATTTCCAATCTTAAATTTTACAGAATTTTCTTCTCAAATCCTTTATTCATACCTTTTTTGATTTTTAATAATAATTTAAAATCAAAAAGAAAATTATGACGACACAAAAAACATTTGCACAAATCGTAGAACTATGGAAAAAAGACAAACAACTTTATGTGAAAAAATCAAGTTTTTCGGCTTATGTGCTTTTGCTGGAGAACCATTTGCTACCCAAATTTGCAGAAGTGAATAGCATAGAAGAAGAGGAAGTTCAGCAATTTGTTTTTCAAAAATTGGAACAGGGATTGAGCCAGAAAAGCATCAAAGATGTTCTTATCGTTTTGAAAATGGTAATGAAATTTGGGGCAAAGTATAAGTGGATTCAATATACACCATTTGACATCCAATATCCAACAGTTCGGGAAAATCAGAGTATTGAAGTTCTGACCAGAACCCATCAGAAAAAAGTGATGGATTATATTCAGGAGCATTTTACATTCCGGAATCTGGGGGTTTATATTTGTCTTTGTTCTGGAATGCGGATTGGGGAAATCTGCGCACTCACTTGGGAAGATATTGATACAGACAATGGGATTATCAACATCAGAAAAACCATTCAGCGAATCTATATTATCGAAGATGGCAAACGCAGAACAGAATTGCTTCTCGATACACCAAAAACCAAGAACTCAATACGGGAAGTTCCAATGAGCAGAGACCTTTTGCGAATGTTGAAACCCTTTAAAAAAATTGTAAATCCGTTGTTTTTTGTTTTAACAAATGATGCTAAACCAACTGAGCCAAGAACTTACCGGAGCTATTATAAAAATCTTATGAAACAACTGGAAATCCCGGAAATTAAATTTCACGGATTGCGTCATAGTTTTGCAACCCGATGTATTGAAAGCAAATGTGATTATAAAACTGTGAGTGTCCTGCTAGGGCATTCCAATATCAGTACAACATTGAATCTTTATGTCCATCCAAATCTGGAACAGAAGAAAAAAGCAATAGATCAAATGTTTAAGGCACTTAAATAGTTTTAGTTATGATATTTTTTGTTAGATTTGATAAAACTATTAACAACATTGTCAGAGTTCCAAACTCTGACAATGTTTTTTAACCATAAAATTCGTAAACACAGAATGTCCAGCCAGCCCGAATATATTCTTGAACAGAAATTAGTAGAACAATTACAGCAGTTAGGTCATAAGCCAGTCAGGATTTGCAATGAAGCAGATTTGATTATCAACCTAAAAACCAAGCTCGAAATTCATAATAAAAAACAATTTTCTAATAAAGAATTTGAGAAGATTCTAAATCATCTTGCCAAAGGAAATGTTTTTGAAAAAGCTAAAATATTGCGTGATCGATTTCAGTTTACCAAAGACAACGGGAATTCGGAATGGATTGAATTCATCAATCAGGAAAGCTGGTGTCAGAATCAATTCCAAGTCACAAATCAAATTGCTCAGGAAGGAGATTATAAAAATCGCTACGATGTCACGATTCTAGTCAACGGTTTGCCGTTGGTTCAGATAGAGCTAAAACGTCGTGGTTTGGAAATGAAAGAGGCTTTCAATCAAATCAACCGTTATCATCATCAGTCATTTAATTCCGGAAAAGGTTTATTCAACTACGTTCAGTTGTTTGTTATCAGTAATGGCGTCAATACAAAGTATTATTCGAATAACGCTAAACAAAGTTTTAAACAAACTTTCTTCTGGTCTGACGAGCACAATAATAATATCACACAACTTGAAGATTTTGCACAGGCATTTTTAGAGCCTTGTCATATTGCCAAGATGATTACGAAATATATTGTGCTGAATCAAACGTATAAAATTTTAATGGTTCTTCGACCGTACCAATATTATGCGGTAGAAAAAATTGTTGAAAGGGTTAGAAATACCGATAACAATGGATTTATTTGGCATACAACAGGCTCAGGGAAAACATTAACTTCTTTCAAAGCAAGTCAGATTTTGAAAGAAATTCCTAAAGTGGAGAAAGTTGTTTTTGTAGTGGATAGGAAAGATTTAGATTATCAAACACAGAAGGAATTTGATGCTTTTGAAAAAGACAGCGTAGATGCTACAGAAAATACGGCACATCTTGTAAAGCAACTTTCTGACAATACAAAACTCATTGTAACAACTTTACAAAAGCTGAATACCGCCATTACCAAAGAAAAACACGGTAAAAAAATAGATAGACTAAAAGATAAAAAAGTAGTTTTCATTTTTGATGAATGCCACAGAAGTCAGTTCGGGGAAACACATCAAAATATTAAGAAATATTTCCAAAAAGCACAGATGATTGGCTTTACCGGAACGCCAATTTCAGAAGTTAATTCAGTTGGTAAAATAGATGGAATTGCTGCAACTACCAATATGCTTTTCAAAGAATGTCTTCATAAATATGTAATTACAGATGCTATCAGAGATGAAAATGTTCTAAAATTCTCAGTCGAATACGTTGGCAGATACAAAGAAAAAGAAGGTAGTAATACGTACATAGATATGGAAGTTGAAGCTATTGATACTCAAGAGTTATTAGCAAGTCCAAAGCGTCTGGAGAAAATCACCGATTACATCATAACGGAACACGATAGAAAAACCCATCAGAAAACATTCAATGCAATGTTCTGCGTCAGTAGCATAGATGTTTTGCAGAAATATTATGACCTCTTTCAAAAGAAAAAAGAAGAGGGAAAACACAATCTGAAAATTGCAACCATCTTCAGTTATGGAACTAATGAAGAGAATAATGGTGCAGACGGAAATTATCAAGAAGAAGATGTTTTGTCGATGGTTGCGGAGCCACCTGCAAAATATGGTGATTCACATAGCAGAACTGTTTTAGATCGATATATTGGTCATTACAACGAAATGTTCGGAACAAATTTTTCTACGAAAGACAGCCAGACTTTTTATAATTATTACAACGATATTGCGAAAAGAGTCAGAAACAAAGAAGTTGATTTGATTATTGTGGTCAATATGTTTTTGACAGGATTTGACAGTCCGCAATTGAATACTTTATTTGTAGATAAAAACCTGAAATATCACGGATTGATTCAGGCATTTTCTAGAACCAACAGAATCATCGGAGAGAAAAAGTCACAGGGAAATATCGTTTGTTTTCGCAATTTAAAATCTGCGACAGATGATGCAGTGACTTTATTTTCTAATAAAGAAGCTATACAGGAAATAATCATCCAACCCATTGAAGATTATATTGAACTTTTCAAAAATTCTTTAGAAAAACTGAAACTAGTTGCACCCGAAATTCAAAGTGTAGACGCTTATCAAACCGAGCAGGAGAAATTTGAATTCGTTACAGCCTTCCGTGAATTGATGCGTATTCTGAATGTCTTAAAATCCTTTACAGATTTTGATTTTGACCAATTAGAAATAACAGAATTTGAATTTGATGGATATAAAAGTAAGTATCTTGATATATGGACAGGTCAAAGAAATCCTTCTACAGTAGGAAAAGTCAGTATTTTAGATGATGTTGATTTTGAATTAGAGCTCATCCACCGTGACGAAATCAATGTGAGCTATATACTTTCACTATTAGCAAATATTACTGAGATAAAGGGAAGTAAGCGAGAAGCGAAAATAAAAGAAATCCGAGAAATTCTATCCGGAGATGCCCAATTACGAAGCAAAAAAGAATTGATTGAAAAATTCATCGATGAGAATTTACCACATATTCCGGATGGCGATTCTGTAAGCGACGAATTTGATAATTTCTGGAATAAAGAAAGAACTGATGCTTTTGAGAAAATTGCAGAAGAAGAATCTCTTAATAAAGAAAAATTTCAAGAAACGATTGATAGCTTTCTTTTCACTTCCAAAATACCCAAAATGAGCGATGCCTTAAAACTTTTAGAAATAAAACCAAAACTGACGGAACGAAATAATATTGGAAAAAGAATTATCCAAAAAGTTCAGGATTTTGTGGAGGTTTTTATTGATGGGGTGGCGAGTTAAATAAAACAAAAAAACTATGAAGAATAATGACCTAATCGATGTTTTCACTCCCAGTGAAGTTTTTCTAGCATACAAGAAAGTTAAACATTTTTTTTATTATGATAATGCTAATTTATTAGAAAAAGAGAAATTAGCCAATTTTGAACAATCTGTTTTTTATGAAAATATCCATACAGATTGTAAATCAGATTTTAGTATAGTACAGAATGCATTGTATGTCCGCATATTAGATTTTGTTGATCAGTATTTTAATTCTAAATCAGGAAGCTTAGAATTAAGTAAAAGGATAAGGCTCATAAAACTACCAAAAAAATTAAAAGACTCTAAACTAGATGTAATTACAAATAAATCAAATTCGGAAGAAAAATATGTAATCGAAAGGACAAGCAAGTTTGCTGATTTTCCAATTGAAGTACATATTTTATCTGTTCTTTGGATTATGTATAGTGGTCGGTATCTTCAGCCTGATATTCATAATGCAAGTTATGCTAATGTATTAGATTTTGAGTTTTTGAATCACAAATCTGAGCCTTCTGAAAATCTAAAATTGTTTAAACCTTATTTTGTACAATATCAATTGTGGAGAGATTCTGCAATAAACAAAGCCGAATCTTTGCTTGAAGAGAAGCGAGATGTGACAATTTTAAGCTTGGATTTAAAAGACTTTTTTCATACAATAACACTAAATCTAAATGAGACTTTTGATAGAATAGAAATAAATCTTAAAAAAGTAACAAGTGATAAAAATATTTTAAAAAGGTCACAATCTATTAATTCTATATTTTTTAAGATTCATTATGCATACAGATTAATTTTAGAAGACTATAAGAATACTAAATACGAAGTATTCTCATTGCCTGTTGGTTTAATATCTTCAGGTTTACTGTCTAATTATTATTTAAGCGAATTAGATAATAGAATAATTAATAATCTTAACCCTGCATTTTATGGAAGATATGTAGATGATTTAATGTTTGTTTTTTCAGATTTAAATAGCAATATTGATAGTACTTTAAATTCATCGATAATTTCATTTCTTAACAAAAATTTCGTTGAAAAAGGAATTCTTAATTTTAATATTGAAAATCTTGATATTAAGAATATTTATTTTCGTAATAATAAATATGTTGAATATAAGGATAATATAAATTTAGATGACTTGGATGAATGTATATCTAAATTTAACATTTCGGATGGACAGTTAAACTCTTTTCTTGTAAATAATATCAAATTCAAAGTAAATTATAGTGATTTAGATAACGATGAGAGATCTGATAAAGTTTTTAGTTATGAAAGTTTACAAATTCAAAGCAGTAAAATTGTTTTACATTATTTAGCTCACAAAGAATCCAAAGCGATAATAAATATATTCAAAAGAAAACTTGATAATCAAAGAAGCGAATTTCGATTTTTACCCGATGAAGATGAAATAAGTGAAAAATTTGATGAAGAAGCTTTTGAATTGAAATATAATGATTCAATTAATAAATTTAGAAGCATAAGTGATTTTTCAGAAAATAAATATGGGGCCTCTAAATTTTTAGCAAAAATGATATTTGCAAAGAGTTATGGGAATCAAGAATTTGATGAAGATTCAGACAATCAAATTTTGACATTCTTTAGAGGAGAGCTTGCCATAAAGTTTTATTCTCTTTGGGAAAAAGTTGCAACCTATTTTATTGTAAGTAATCGCATAGATTATTTAGTTCAATTTAAAAGAAACATTGAAAATTCTATTATAAAAACTGAGTTTAGTAAGGATATAGAAAGTAACAAATCCCAAAAAGAAATCTTTATTGAATACCTACGCGTATCACTTTCAATTCCTTTGGCATTAAATCCTTCTCTTGTAAGAAATATTAAAAATAATGGAGGAGATGAATATGAATTTTTTAAATCGTGTGAAAAAACAGCATTCAAATTACGAGCTAGCAATTTATTTAGACATTCACTGATGTCAATTCCTGCTTGTAATTTAACAAACATTTTGTATACAAAGCTAAGCTTGCTTGAAAAGGATTTTAATTATTATGATTTTGAAAATCTCGGAAAAAGAAGTAAACAAAATGTTAATAAAGATGAATTATTTCGGCTTTGTAAAAAATTATGCTATTTAGCACCGAATTATATACAGTTTCACGAAGTAAATATTTTAAGGATAATTGATGTTATTTCTAATTTTGATGATAAAAAGAAAGTAGTTGAAATTCCTGAGTTTAATTATATTTATCCATCTGATGATTCACAAAAAAATAAAGAAGATAAAAATCTAAACGGAGATATTGAGCATATTATCAATAGAATACCAGATGACAGTTTCAATCTATATTATTTTATTAATTATTCTTGGAAAGTTGGATTTTCAACAAAGAAAAGAGAAAAACTAAAAAATAAATATTTTCAGATTTCTGTATTGGATTCAATGGAAAATATTCAAGCATTAAATATTGATATCAAAGGTGACAATCTTAAAGATGAAAAACTTAATGGAATTGATAAAAGTGTAGCAATTGCTAACATGAAGGTTCACTTTAGTGACATGTTTGCAAGTATTCAAAATAATGCCAACGTTAAAAAGGATAGAAGAAAATTAGTTTTCAGTTTAATAAATGATGCAGATAGAAGTAATGCTGATTTACTAATTTTCCCAGAAGTGTCAATACCATATTCTTGGATTAGATTACTTGCAGAAAGAAGTCATAAAAGATATATGGGAATAGTAGCAGGATTAGAGCATTGGGTAAATAAAAAGAAGATTGTATTTAATTTTTTGGTCACAATTTTACCATTTAAAATAAATCATTATAATACTTCACTTGTTAAGTTGAGACTAAAAAATCATTATTCTCATTCTGAAACACATTTAATTAAAGGTTATAGACTTAAGATACCTAATCAAGATAAAAAAGATTGTTTTAAGATGACATACGATCTTTTCCATTGGAGAAAGACCTATTTTTCAGTATATAATTGTTTTGAGTTAGCAGACATTTATCATAGATCTATTTTTAAATCTAAAGTAGATTTCATAATAGCTTCTGAATATAATAGGGATACGAATTATTTTTCAGATATAGCAGGAGCTTGGGTTCGTGATATTCATTCTTACTTTATCCAAGTTAATTCTTCAGATTTTGGTGACTCTAGAATTATCCAACCTGCAAAATCTTATGAAAAAGATTTAGTTCAAGTAAAAGGAGGGATAAACTCTGTTGTCCTTATAGATAAACTAAAAATATCAGATCTAAGAGCTTTTCAATTTAAAGAATATCATTTACAGAAAGATGATATTGATAAAGGTAAAACAGCCCTCAAACCAACGCCCCCTGATTTTGATCGAGAAAATGTGAAAATTAGAATGAAAAATAAAGATTTTAAATAATAAGATATTTTTCTAAGTTTTATATATTATTGCTACATATATGCTAAATAATAGTTTGAACAAAAGATAAAAATAAAAACCAAAGATCATTCGCTTCCTAGTCCAATTGCAAAATTCTGTTAAAGTCAAGCCTTCCAGATTTTTAGGAAAAGTTTTTACTTGTAAGATACACGAAAAAACTTTTCCTAAAAAACTTGACAGAATACCTCGCTCACTTTTAATAAGGCTTTTTTCCTTCGTTTTCTTTTAGAATATTTCATCCAAGAAATATTCTAATGAAAAAAGTATAAAATTGGAATATGATTTCTAAAAAAGGTGTTCAAGATTTAGCAATCTTTACTTGCAAATCCGAACGAAAGTTTCTACTTTTACTACGTAAAATTTTTATAATGGATTTTACCACTTTTTGCAAATGCCCTATTTAAGGCCATTCACAAAGATGCTACAGCGGAATGCTTATCAATAAAAGGACGAGAAGAAGTTACAAAAACCCTCTCTCTCCGCTGGTTGAGAAACTAAAATAAGCTAAAACGCTGTAAACATCAATGTTTACAGCGTTTTTTGTTTTAGCGCTAGTATAAAAAAAATAATAAACACAGGTGCAAACCATACCTAGGTAAAATGCATATAGGTTAATTTTTTTAAGAGTTGTTTGTTTTTTTATTTCTGTTGCACAGTAATCGATAAAATATGCTGATTGTCAGTTGTATAGACTTTATTGAAATTTCTTTTCAGAGTTCTAGAAAAATGAATTTTTTTTCAGAAAACACTTTAATTTAGCCAAATTATTATTTGTTAAATTTGATGTATTAGTATCTTGAAACGAATACTGAAGAATTTGTATAACTCGTCATATTTAATCAAAAAAAGTTGTAAGTTCATAAATACAGTTTTTTTAAAAGATTTACATGAAAAAAAGCCGCCCAATGGCGACTTTGTAATAAGGTGAATCTATAAGATTGTATGCTTATTTGTGATTGGTTGTTAATTATAAATTATCATCGACAAGAAATTGAACCCCTGCAGAACCCGCTACTGCACCTATAAGGACTCCCGCAGGACCTCCTACTGCTCCAAATATAGCTCCTGATACGTCAGATACGATTGCTCCAAATATACGGGCCCACCATCTGATTTTATTGTTGTGTCCGTTGGCATCTTTTGGATAAAAAGAAATCCAATAGTCCGTGCTATATCTTGCAATTGCTATTGTTGCTAATAACTGTTCTTTTTCTTCTTCTGATACCTTAGCTTGCAGGTAGCTTGTTTCGATCTCTTTCAATTGATTTACAATATCATCTGTATTTTCATAAGAATCTGCATTGAAAAAGTCTGCTAATTTATATAGTTCTCTTTTGTATTCATCAGAATATCGAAATCTTTTTCCCCACTCATCTACTTTTTCAGTAGTAAATTCAGTTGTCATTGATTCATCCATAATTCCCGAAACTGTATTTGAATCAAATTTGGATGTATCATAACCATTTTTCTTAACAAATTCCAAAGCCAGATCGGGTATCTCTTCCTTAGCAGGCTTCAATTTATGCATATTTGTCATAAAGTTGTTATGCAATTCGCCTAGATAATCAAAAGGATTTGATGTTCCCGCTCTTGATGCAACTGCGGTTTTACTGCTGACTTGGTTAGAATCAACGTAGCTATCGTCTTGATTACAAGAAAATCCAGTCAATAAAATTGCAGATAACATTAATTTAAATAGTGTTTTCATTTTTTAATGGTTTTTAATAATTAATATTTATTTATTTGGAAAAAAAATTATAAAATAGAATTTTGTTGTCAAAACTTTTCATCTGTTTTCCTTTTGTCAATCAAAGTTGCAAAAGCAATATTCAGAAACGGTCTGCTATAAAATTCTTTTGCATTACGCACTATAAAAGTCCAAGGAATAATAAATCGATCTAATGTTTCCAATGTTCGCCATTCTTTATTGGTGGCTTCTCCTCACCTTCAAAAGAAGACCTTATAGAATCTTTAGCGTCGGAACTATCTCTCGAAATCGTTCCTTTGTCTTCTGGTTTATTTCTTAGTACTACAAAATCATTTGTATTTACTTTATCATTATCCACAATCTCACCAGCTTCCCTACAGGAAACTAATGATGCTACTATGGTTAATGAAAGGATAAACTTTTTACTCATTTTAATATTTATTATGATTAATGGTTTATCCGGTACCGGATTTATATAAGCTTATGAGACGAAATTAGAAATTAAAACATCACATCTTTTAAGAAATTTTGAGACGATTTATAAATCATACCATACAATTTACAAATCGACCCAAAAATAAATTGCTGATTATCAGTAATTTACTGCTTAACAAAAGCAATTTTGAATGACTTTGACTTTTCAGCTTTATTTTAGTTATTTTTGGTGTATAAAACTAAGTTTTGAAACTTTATATACAGCTTATCATCTCAATGTTTCTACTATCTGCGGGGATATTTATTCACGGACAGAATTTGAAAATTACTGATGCGAACACTTTTTTTGAAATTCGAAAGTATTATGAAGATTTTCCTGAAAATGATAAGAGGGCTTTACCTTACGTAAATATCTATTTGAAAAAAGCAAAAAAAGAAGTTGATTATGAAGAGATGCTTCAGGGCTATCGGGATGCCGTGTTTTTCTCGGAAGACAAAACCTTAAAGCTTAAATATTCTGACAGTTGCGTGAGCAATATCCTCAAATCAAAAAATAACAAACTTATCAGTGAAGCTTACTTAGGAAAGGGAATTATTTATTATTTCTTCTATAAGCAATACCAGCCTGCATTAAACGAATATCTCAAAGCCTACGAATATTCAAAAAATATTGACGATGATTTTTTAAGATATAGGATTATCTATCATCTAGGTGTTGTTAAAAGTTACTTGGGATACTATGATGATGCATTGAAATTATTTAAAGAATGCTCAAAACATTTTGAGAAACTAGCTCGTTCAAATATCCATCCGAATCTTAAATTTAATAATAAAAAGGGATACCTGAACAGTCTTCATCAGCAGATCATCTGCTACGGAGAATTAGGGAATTATTCAAAAAGTGATTCATTAATTCATGTCGGTCTATCAGCTTTAAAATCATCCCAAGAATATGATTTAGAGAAAGCCTACTTTCTAAAATGTCTTGGTATTTCTAATTTTCGGAAAAAAGAATATCAAAAAGCCATACAAAACCTGAATTTTGCGCTGCCGGAACTGAAAAAAATTAACGATTTTACCTGGACATCTGTGATTTATTATTACTTAGGAAAATCTGCTGAAAAAATGAATAAGAAGGATTTAGTCGTTCCTTATTTCATAAAAGTAGATTCCATTTTCCAGAAAGAAAAATTCATCATTCCTGAACTACGGGGAAACTATGAGAGCCTGATTAATTATTATCATACAATAAAAAATCCTGAAAAAGAACTTTACTACACAAAACAATTACTGAATGCAGATAATATCATCAACAAAGATTATCAATACCTATCAAACAAAATTCACAAAGAATATGATACGAAATCTTTGCTGGAAAGACAAAAGCAGCTGGAAAATAATAACTCACTAGGTTTGATATTTTTAATCATTGCTGCTTTTTTAATTCTCTTGCTGATAATAATTATTATTCATAGAAAAAGAAACGAAAAAGAGATTTTACGCAAATATATAGAATTGGAAAAAAGAATCATTGACCATAAAGAATCAGCTGAAAAAATAGCTGTAACTTCCTATTCAGTAAAAGAAAATAGAACTGGTATTCCGGATGCCGTACTGAATGATATTTTGGAAAAGCTTAATAGTTTTGAAAAAAGAAAAGATTTCATAAAAAAAGGACTTACACAGCAGGAACTCGCTAAAAATTTCAGCACCAATACTACATATCTTTCGCAAGTTATAAATGAATCAAAAGGTAAAAATTTTAATGCATACCTAAATGAACTGCGTATAGGATATATTACTCAAAAATTGTATCACAATCCCAAATTTCTAGATTATACTGTGGAAGGACTATCACAGAAATGTGGGATAAGCTCACGTAAAAATTTTTCTGACCTCTTTCAGGAAATCAATGGCATGCGTCCAACAGATTTTATAAAGCAAAGAAAAAAAGAATTTGAAGAAAAGGGTAACACTTCTACACCTGTAGCTTCTTCAAAATCTTAATTCAAATAATTTTTTATTTACTTTCTTTGCTTGCCTCAAATCCATTTCAGCTATTCGAAAATATTCATTCAACTTCTTACTGCAGTAAGGATTATTTTAAGATCTGCTTAGTATAGGGAAGCAGTAAAATTCATTATGCTGACAAAAGCTTTGAAATAAAGCAGCACGGATTATTATTTGCCAACCCGTTAATATCGTATAACTGGAACCTATTGACGGACTGCAGTCTGGTTACAGTTGTATTTTCACAGAATCTTTTTTACCATTTCGGAGATATTTTTCTGAATGCGCTTCTAAGTGCTTAATCCGAATCTTTCAATACCGAATTATAAACATTTTGTATTTTCTGTAAATAGAAATACAGGACTTCAAATTTTCTGATAAAGAATTGTATTAAAATAAGTGATTGTAGTTCATTCTATAGATAAAACTAAAGCCTTATGCCGGAGGTAATCAAAGCCTCTGAAATCAATGATGCCTGGCAGAAAGTAGTCAATAAAGAAGCCAGATATACAGATTTGTAATTGATGCATCAACACTTAGAAGAACTCTACTTCGAAATACCAAGACTTGAACGTTTTTTCAGAATATTGTTTCAAAATGGCTTTGCCTTATATCAGCGACGATTAACCTTAGCCCTTTCAAGTTCGGCAGAAGTACGATATTCATTATTCAGAAAACAATATCCTACACTTAGCACTAGGATTTCACAAAAATACATCGCCAGCTATTTAGGCATTACACCGGTGTTCTTAAGTATTATAAGAAAGAGATAATTGGCAAGTAAACTTCCTTTAATATTGAAGATCTGAGAGAAAACTTCTATTCTTTTGGATCCATTCTGCGTGAGTATATCTAAAAGATAATTGTATCATTATTGACCATCAATTTAGGTTTTCCACATTATATGTTTATTTAGATTTCTGCGAATTATTGAATTTGTAGTGGTTTTTAAAATGGTCACAGTTTTGATGTAAAAACTAAAGAGTATTGAATTTAAAAATTAAAGGCAAAATCAAAATATATTTCGATCCTTTTTCTTTACCAATTACAAAAACAAATCAAGTAGAATATAATAATGGGAAATAAAAATTTAGTTCAAAAAAGTATTGATACAGTAAGAGTTTTATCAGCAGATGCGGTACAAAAAGCAAATTCAGGACATCCGGGAACGCCAATGGCTTTGGCACCATTAGGACATTTGCTTTGGTCTGACGTCATGCGTTACAATCCGAAAAATCCAGATTGGCCAAACCGTGATAGATTTGTCCTTTCTTGTGGTCATGCATGCATGTTGCAATACAGCTATTTATATCTGACAGGCTATAATGTCTCAGTGGACGATATTAAAAATTTCAGACAGCTACACAGCATCACCGCCGGTCATCCGGAATACGGTCTCACCCCCGGAATCGAAGTTACGACTGGCCCGCTCGGTCAGGGATTTGCGAACGGAGTAGGAATGGCGATTGCCCAGCAATATATGGCGGAACGCTATAACCGGCCGGGTTTCAATGTTTTCGATTATAAAATTTATGCAATATGCAGTGACGGTGATATTATGGAAGGCATTTCCGCAGAAGCCGCATCGCTCGCCGGACATCTGGGTTTGGGAAATATGATTTATTTCTACGACAGCAACCATATTACCATTGAAGGCGGTACTGATCTGGCTTTTGATGAAAACGTTGCAAAGAGATTTGAAGCTTACGGATGGCACGTGCAGGAATTGCCGGATATCAATGATCTTGAAGCATTATCCAACGCGATAAAGAATGCCAAAAAAGAAACTGGACGTCCTTCGTTAATAAAAGTCCGCAGCCATATCGGTTACGGAAGTCCCAATAAACATGATTCTGCATCAGCACACGGCTCACCTCTCGGCAACGACGAAATTCGTTTGGTTAAAGAAAATTTTGGATTCGATCCTGAAAAAAACTTCGATGTGCCTCAGGACGTTTTAGATTTTTATCATAAAGCGGGAAAGGAATCTTCTAAAAATGAGGATGACTGGAATACATTATTTAGTAATTATAAGAAAAAATATCCAGATCTTGCCGAAGAATACGAAGCCATAACTTCCGGAAAATTGCCTCAAGGCTGGGAAGACAAATTGCCGGTATTCGAACCTGGCGAGGATGTCGCAACCCGCAAGGCTTCAGGCAAAACACTGAATGCCATTGCAGAATATCTGCCTCAACTGATTGGCGGTTCGGCGGATCTGTCGCCTTCTACAAATACAGTTCTTGAGGCTTATCCATCATTTTCAGAAACACACCGTGACGGTCGTAATTTCCATTTCGGAATCCGTGAGCATGCGATGGGTGCGATACTCAACGGAGTGGCACTAAGCAATTATTTAATTCCGTATGGTGCAACATTTTTAATATTTTCAGATTATATGCGCCCGCCGCTCAGACTGGCCGCCATTATGAAAATACGTCAGATTATGGTTTTTACCCACGATAGTATTGGTCTTGGAGAAGATGGAACAACACATCAGCCGGTAGAACAGCTGCTCGGATTACGTTCGGTTCCGAATATGACAGTCATTCGGCCGGCAGATGCCAACGAAACGGCACAGGCTTGGCGTGTTGCCATTGAACATACAGACGGACCTGTTGCGATTGCATTAACAAGACAGGAAATTCCAATCATCGATCAAAAAAAATATGCGGACGCGAAAAATCTTGAGAAAGGCGCTTATATTCTTTCAGATTCGGAAGGTAAACCCGATATTATTTTGATTGCCACAGGATCAGAAGTCCATTTGATTCTGAAAGCGCAGGAAGAATTGAAAAAAAATAAGATTGACGCCCGTGTTGTAAGCATGCCTTCGTGGAATTTATTTGATAAACAAACTTCTGCCTATAAAGAAAAGGTTTTCCCTAAAAATATCCGCAAACGATTGGCTGTCGAAGCTGGTTCATCAATCGGCTGGATGAAATATACGACCGACGATGGTGATGTGATCGGAATCGACAAATTTGGTGAATCTGCTCCAGGAGAAGAAGTCCTGAAAGAGTACGGATTCAGCATTGAAAATGTGGTAAAAAGAGCAACTGCTTTATTTTCGAAAAACATATAATTTTTTTCACGAACTTAGTATCTGATATTTGAGGTTAATGTCTTACTGAATTAAATAAAAAATTAGATGTCGGCATTTATGAAAATTGGAATCTGTGCAGATCACGGCGGTTTCGAACTTAAGGAAAAAATAAAATCATTCTTATCTGAAAACCAATTCGAGCCGGTAGATTATGGTGCAATGGAACTGGATAATTCAGATGATTTCCCTGATTTCGTCATTCCGCTTGCAAAGGCCGTGGCTTCAAAAGAAGTTTTCCGCGGTATTGCCATTTGTGGCAGTGGTGTGGGAGCATGTGTTGCAGCCAACAAAATTCCCGGTATTCGGGCAGCATTGGTTTCGGATTATTTCTCTGCACATCAGGGCGTTGAGGATGATGATATGAATTTAATTTGTCTCGGCGGCCGTGTAACAGGTTATGCAATCGCAGAAGAGTTGATTTTAGCTTTTCTCAACGCTAAATTTATCGGAGCCGAAAGACATCTGCGAAGGCTGGAGAAAATTCAGAATCTGGAAAACCGTTCGTAATGGCAAATATTTTCAAATATTAAAATTTTATGTATATCCGTTTTACTCATAATGATAAAAATCAATAGTCTTTTGTCTTTCCGTAGGAATCTAAATTGTTTTATTTCAGTGTGTTGAGGTTCTTTCAGAAACCGAAGGTTCGGCGTAGCCAATGACAAAAATACTTCTAAAACTAAATTGTTACTGATTCCGGATATTCAAATAAAATTTAAAGTAAAACTGATTCCATTAATCTCATTATTAAATAACTTAACTAAGTATTAAAATATTATAAAAAATATTACAACAAAGTAACAAAATGAAACAAGAAAATAGAAATGCATTCGGAATGATAGGTTTGGGAACCATGGGCTCCAATCTGTTACAAAATATTGCAGACCACGGTTATAGCTGCGCCGGATATGACAACAGCATTGAAAAAGTCAATACCCTAAATGCTCTCAATAACGAAAATATTCAGGGATTTTCAAATCTGAAGGAATTTACAAACAGTCTTAAAAGCCCGAAAGTTGTAATGATGCTGGTTCCGGCAGGTGAAATTGTAGACAATGTGATCGATGAATTGCTCGCTGTTCTGAACAAGGGAGATATCATTATAGATGGAGGAAATTCACATTATACAGATACCGAAAGACGATACAAAGAATTGGAAGAAAAAGGTTTTCATTTTGTTGGAATGGGCGTTTCAGGTGGAGAAGAGGGCGCCAGAAGAGGCCCAAGTATGATGCCCGGCGGTGATGAAGAAGCTTATGAAGTCCTAAAACCTATTCTCGAGAAAATTGCAGCCCAAGTAGATGGTGAACCTACCGTCGCTTTTATGGGAAAAGGTTCCGCAGGTCATTTCGTGAAAATGGTTCACAACGGTATTGAATATGCAATTATGCAGCTGATCTCGGAATCTTATGAGATCATGAAAAAAGGTCTGAAAATGGATAATGACGAAATCCATAAAGTTTATAAAAAGTGGAATGAGGGAAGATTGAAATCTTATTTATTAGAGATAACAACTGATATTTTCACCTATAAAAATGAAGGAGAAGAGAACCTTCTGCTGGATAATATCAGAGATGAGGCTAAAGCAAAAGGTACTGGTAAATGGACTTCCCAGGCCGCAATGGATCTTCATCTGCCAACACCGGTGATTGACATTGCTGTTTCCATGCGTGATCTTTCTTCCTTGAAAAATCTGCGTGTTCAGGCTTCAAAGATATATCCGGATTTGGCTGACTTAAACTACAATGTTAATAAAGATGAGTACTGTAACCAACTGGAGGAAGCTTTCTATTTTGCAATGGTTTCCGCTTATGCCCAAGGAATGCACTTACTTTATCAGGCGAATGAAGAATTCAAATATAATCTTAACTTAGATCTGATTGCAAAAATTTGGCGTGGCGGCTGTATTATCCGCTCGGAATTTTTGGAAGATATTTATGCCGCTTTTAACAAAAACCCGGAGTTACAGCACTTGCTTCTGGATGAAACTGTTGCGCGAAATCTTGCTCAAAGCATTCCAAGTATTCGTACTATTGTTTCAGATGCAGTGATTCATGGTATTTCAACGCCCGCATTTTCTGCGGCATTGACTTATTTTGATGATTTCCGTTCTGAAAATATGCCGACAAACCTTATCCAGGCACAACGGGATTATTTCGGTTCTCATACCTATGAACTGAAAGCAAAAGAAGGCGTGTTTCATACCAAATGGGTAATGGAAAATATCAAAAATTAAGCTGTTGTTTTAATCCAAATTTTAAAAATTAAATAAGTAATGTCAAAAACATCAGATAAAAAAAATCCAACAGTTATCATTATTTTCGGTGGAAACGGAGATTTAACCAAACGGAAAATTATTCCGGCATTGTATAACCTCTTTCTTGAAAACCGGTTACCTGAAAAATTTGCTATCATAGGAACTTCGAGAACGGAATTCAGTGACGAGAAATATCGGGATTCCCTATTGGAAGGAATCAATCAATTTTCCAGAACTGGTAAAGTTAAAAAAGAAAAGTGGGCAGAGTTTTCCTCAAATATTTCTTATCAGGCAGCTAATATCAATGATGTAGCTTCTTACAATGACTTCTATGTTAAAGTAAGCCAGTTAAAAGAAGAATGGAATGAGAATCCTTCGGTACTTTATTATTGCGCTGTTTCACCGGATTTATTTTGTACTATCGCATCAAACATTTCAAAAAGTAAACTGGAGAATAATAAGGAAACTACCCGCATCATCATTGAGAAACCATTTGGGAGAGATCTGGAATCTGCAAAAGCTTTAAACACCAACTTACTGACTATTTTTGATGAAAGACAAATCTACAGGATAGACCATTATTTAGGTAAAGAAGTTGTTCAGAATGTGATGGCTTTCCGATTTGCCAATACGATTATGGAACCGCTGTGGAACCGTACGCATATCGAACACGTCCAGATTTCGGTGACTGAACAAATTGGTGTGGAAGACAGGGGAAGTTACTTTGATAATGCAGGAATTTTGCGGGATATGATCCAAAATCATTTATTGCAATTGCTGTGTATCGTAGCTATGGAACCTCCCATCAACTTCGATGCTGATTTGGTGCGCGATAGAAAAGTTGATGTTTTGAAGGCGATCCGTAAAATTGTTCCCGGGATGATCGATAATATAGCTATCAGGGGGCAATATGGTTCTGGCTGGGTAGAAGGAAAAGAAGTTCCGGGTTACCGTGATGAGATTGATGTGGATCAGGATTCCAATACCGAAACCTACGCTGCAATGAAATTCAATATCGATAACTGGCGCTGGCAAGGTGTTCCGTTTTATTTGCGCACGGGAAAACGGCTATCAAAATCGGCTTCTTACATTGTAATTCAATTTCGGGAAGTGCCTCATAATATGTTCAATAATGATGAGCATGCAATTCCGAAACAGAACAGACTTGTTATCAGTATTCAGCCAGATATGGCGATCAGATTTCAGCTGGAAAGCAAAACACCGGGTCTCGAGATGATCCTGAATACGGTTGATATGGTATTTGACTATTCGGAAAAAACAAAAACAGATTCTCCGGAGGCTTATGAGACACTTTTGCTGGATGTGATTTCAGGCGATCAGACTTTATTTATGCGGGCAGATCAGGTAGAGGCAGCGTGGGAAGTGGTAATGCCGGTTCTCGATCATTGGGAAAATAATAAAATGACCAGCTTTCCAAATTACCCTGCAAACTCCTGGGGCCCAGAAAATGCAGATGCACTCATTGCCAAAGATGGTTTTCACTGGATCAATTTACCTCAAAAAAATAAGATTAGCTGATGAACGATTTAAAGATATTTAATGATGTTGAAGCGTTAATAAAGGATTTGGCAGAAACCATTTGCGAGGTTTCAAGAAAAGCAATCAGGGATCATGGACAATTTAATTTTGTACTTTCCGGCGGCGGTTCACCTAAGAAATTGTATGAATTATTGGCAGAAAAGTTTAAAGATAATATCGATTGGAAGAACACCTATTTTTTCTTTGGTGATGAAAGATTTGTTCCCGCAGATGATTCTCGGAGAAATTCAGTAATGGTAAAGGAGGCTTTATTTGAACCTTTAAAAATTAATTCATCAAATATTTTTGAAGTCGATACTACAGGAACTCCGGAAGAATCAGCAAGAAATTATTGGGATTCTGTTTCAGAACATTTTGTGGGAAAACCTGTTAAATTCGATTTTGTTCTTTTGGGACTTGGTGATAATTCTCATACCGCATCGCTTTTTCCAGACACTTCGGTATTGGATGAGACTGAAGCGACGATCAGATCGATATTCGTGCAAGAAGTTGATATGTTTCGGATTACTATGACTGCTCCTTTAATCAACAATGCAGAAAATATTGCATTTTTGGTCTTTGGAGAAGAAAAATCAGAAGCTGTATTTCACGTCTTGGAAGACATGTCGGGATCAATACATCAATATCCTGCACGTTTAATTCAATCGAATGAAAAAAAAGTGCAGTGGTTTCTGGATTCTTCTGCAGCCTCGAAATTGTTAAAATAAGGAAAATATTTGTAAAGGTCCGGAATGATCAGATTACTGATCGAGAATCCCCATTGCCGCATAATATGCTGCTCCCATCAAAGCAGTTCTATCATTGAGGACTATTTTGATGGGAGTGGTTTTTAGCAGATGCTTCATTCGTCCCACATTGATGAAATTGTTGTAAAATTCTTGTTTTTCAATCAGACTAATATTCTTCGGGACAATGCCACCGCCGATGTAAATTCCTCCAGTTGCCTTGGTCTTCAATGCAAGCTCGCTGGATTCTATGGCAAGATATTTAAAAAAAAGCTGCATCGTTTCAATACATACGGGATCTTTTTTCTCTATTGCTGCGGCAGATATCACTTTCGCTGAATGGTCGTTCTTCAGTTGTTCAGTAAGCCAGTCAGGCTCTTTTTCGACGTTATGTTTTCGTAAAAATTCATAAATATTAAGAATACCCTTTCCGGAAATAAGCCTTTCCCAACAACTCACGTGGTCAAATTTATCTTTTAAAAATTTCCAGAGCTCAACATCCTGTTCGTTGGTAGGTGCAAAATTGCAATGCCCGCCTTCTGTTGCGTATGGATGATAATATGCTCCATCCCAAAACATTCCGGCTTCACCAAGACCTGTTCCTGGTGAGATCACTACAGCATTACCTTCATTTTTCTCCCCTTCGGCAAGAATTTCAAAGTCTGAATCACCAAGCGCAGATAAGCCGTAAGCATTGGCCTGAAGGTCGTTGATAAGAAGCACCCGCTTTATATTAAGATCCGATTCTAATTTTTTGGCATCTATTTCCCACGCAAAGTTGACTCCACGAACGATATCGCCTTCTACTGTACCAGCCACACCAAGGCAAGCACAATCAATAAGAGAAGATTTATCATCGTGAAAATGACGGATCGCCTCAACAAAAGAATCGTGATCTGTGGTAGCATATCGTTGGTTTTTGATGGCGAATAATTTCCCTTTTTTAATGTGGAAAAGTGCCAGTTCCGTTTTGGTGCCACCCACATCTGCCGCCAAAACAATTCCGGAAGCAGGTAATTTCTTTTGTTACGAAGGATAAGCCATTGGTAAACTGACATCTGAAATATCTGATAAGACGATTTCCTGAAAATTATTCATAATGATGGACATTTGTAAACAGTAGATCAATTTAAAATAATTTTTTAGATTTTTTTGTTTTTTAGGAATTTAATTCCAAAGCCGCTTTTATGATCAATTAATATGTTTTTTTTAAGTTAATTAAGAATATCATTTCATTGAATTATTTAATTGATACCAAGCGATTTGACAGTCTCTGGCTTCTCTATAATTATTCTTATTGATGATTTAAGTATTGTAGTTGTAACAAAAAATTAGAATAAATGATTTAAAAAATGGTTGATCTATTAAGTTGTACAAAATTTTTATTAATCACTTATATTTTATAAAATTGTTGATGACCTAAGGTTATTGATAATAAATGTCAAAATATTTGATATTTTTTAGATATTCTTATGTATAATAAATAATACTTGATTTATTAGCACACTTATTGTAATATGATTATGAAAATAATTTTTATGATCAAAATATACAGTTTACTATTTTTATTTTGTACCCTGTTTTTATATGGACAAAAGCCAATTTCTAAGTCCTTGGCAGCTGGTCAAACTTTATCTAACATTTCGACCGTTCAAAATAGAGATGTTTTACTAGATGCAAACGTTAATATTTCCTCTGCTGAATTCAATACTGCCGCGTCTCACAATACCGGATTAACTTCTGAAGACGGACAGGGGATTCCCACTCTTAAAAGTGATAACAAAGTCAAAATAGAAAATGATTATACGCTTGCTCCTAACAGCTATATTTTTTATAAGGATGGTATTCTGCCTGATGGTACCAAAACTGACGGATTGTATATTCCTGTAGCAAAAGCCTATCAAATGTGGAAAAAAGGCAGGTATATGCAAAATGACGCGGGTTCTTTTACACCAATCAGTGAAAATGGTAAGCAGACGGCTGCTGTTTTTTGGGAAGATGTAAATGGATTAATAAGTTCAACTTTTATTGTGGGAACGGGTGAGGATGCTAAAATTAAGATTATAATTGATAAAACGAAAGGGGAGGGCAATGCGAGCATAGCATTTAAGGTCGATGGCGTTATTTATTGGACCTGGCATATTTGGGTTACGGATGATCCTGCATATGGGGCGACTTATGGACAGGGCTTTGAAACTGATGTTCTGAATCAGGCTTTTACGCCAAAGTATATGGATCGGAATCTTGGAGCAACTAATGCCGGCTTTCTAGGTCATAACTGGCACAAATCCGGAGGTCTGATGTACCAATGGGGGAGAAAAGATCCTGTACCTCCGCTGGAATATAAAGATGGCACTTTCTATGAGGTGACAGGCGATGTTGGGAGCAGAAGACATTCTTATGCAACTTTACAATCTTCTCCCATATCTGTAAAACAAAGAGGAACTGATACCGGCACCAATAACATCAATGGGAATATAAGATATTCCATTACTAATCCCATCAATATTATTACCCATGCTGCCAATGATGGTACTTGGTTTTCCAGCCAGGAATATAAGAGTAATAATTCCAATCAGGATTTGGTAGAAACTTGGGATCTGTGGTCTGACAATAGAAAAGGTCTGCATAGTAATGCATCCGGCAGTGATAATGTTGTTGCTGAGGATAGCAAATCATATGAATTGAAATCCGAATTCGATCCTTGCCCAAATGGATGGAGAATCCCTTCTCACTATGGAAGAAATACCATTAATAATAATCTTAACCCTCTAGGAAGGAAAAACAGTGGTGTCAATGACGATACAAATACCGCTAACAGCCAGATATTGCCGAATTCAATTAATAATATGCTGATTGGAGTGAAGGTATATCCCGGCAGAGGAATAGATTTTAGCGGGACAGATAACAGACAAATTGGATTAATTCCAACTACAGGAAGCTATACCTATTATCAGGAAAATGGAAGTAATCCTGCGCGTGTTGTCTATCAGGATCAGGGAGCTGATGGTTTTTTATTGAATGCCACTTATGGAATTGGTGGTACAAGAGGCACCATTATTCATAGTGATCCGGAAAGAGCAAATGTATCCAGCACGGGCTGGAATGGAATCTACGTCAATCAAACACTTCAAACAAATGGCTTGGGAGCGGTAAGGTGTATGAAAGATCCAAACATGTCGCTATTGCCAGCATTTTATCAAACAGAATATGTCTTGTCAACAGATGGTGATCAGACGGATTATAAAGCATGGACAAAAGAACCTAACAGCTTTGTGGTGATGACCGGTGAGCAAAATGATGCAGTGTCTCAGGATAAAGAATTGATTATTAGCCTTAAAAAAGCATATGCCATGCACAAGCTATACCTTTCAGCTAATAAGGAACTTCCGCTGGGTAGCATTGATACAGGAAGTGTGGTATGGACCGACAACCAAAGTTTAATTAAAAAGATTCAGGTGATAGGTACATATCCGGATCAGCAATTGAAAGTTACGATAGCTGCGAAGAAAAAAGGCAACGCTGTAATTGCTTTTCACAAAGGCAATAACGGGGTTTGGGGAACATCTGATCCTGATAAAATCCTGTGGAGCTGGCACATTTGGGCACCAATTACAGATCCGTTGTCAGAGGGAAATCAAATCACTTACATGACTGAATCGATTGAGAATGGCGGGATTATTCCTGCTACGAACGGCCAGATAATATACCCTGCTAAAGGTGGAACGCCTCTGACGACCACTTTTATGGATAGAAATCTTGGAGCTCTGCAAGCATTACCATCCTCATTGGTCAGACCGAATCTGGCGACCGAATTACAGTCTAAAACACAAATTCAACAGTCTGGCGGGCTTCATTATCAATGGGGTAGGAAAGATCCTTTGCCGACATTCCATAATCCTGGCGGTACTCAGTACATTTCTGCGCATGCCAACAGCGTGCAGGTAGCCGCAACCTATAATGTTTATAAGCAAACTGGATTAGATGCCAATAACAATGTTATTTTGGGAATATCTAACCCTATCACCGACGCGATTTTCTCCTCAACAGACAATGCAGGCTACTCCAGAGAGTGGAATGTTTATAAATCGTTGGCAGGAATTGCTGCTGCTGATCCTAAAAATGAAAAGATCAGAAAAGTCATTAAATACGCTACCGAAAATCCTTTATATTTCCTTTTCAGATCCAAAACAGGGAACGAACTGGGGATGGAAGATTCAGGGACATTACTTACAAAATCATTACAGGTAAAAGATTGGATCTCTGACGAAAATGGTCTTGCTCAGGACAGATGGGGACATGCTGCAGAAAAATCGGTTTATGACCCTTGTCCTGCAGGATGGAGAGTGCCGGATACTGCAAACGCCAATTTATTTGCTGCAGGCAACAATGGCTCTTATGCAAAAGGTTCTTCTCCTTGGTTCTATAATGGCTACAATACTACAGGCAGTTTTGCAAATTATGGTATTGTTCAGAGTACCATTGCAGATCTTACGGGCGGAGCAGCCAATAATGCGGTAAATGTCAGACAATATCCGGGTTATACGCTGTCAATTACTACAGAAAGCACAACGCCAAGCAGCAGGTCAGGTTGGGTATTCAGTTTCCCAGATTCAAAATATCAAATTGGAAATATTCCGACAACCGGTATACGGGGAATCCTTGGAGGTAACGATTGGAAAAATGCCAGGAGCGAATATCCCACTGCAGATAATTATAAGTATCAAACCGGATTATGGACCAGTTCTCCCGCAGACTTCTATACTGGGTATGCTATCGGATTTAATCTCAAAAGTGTATCCGGATATGGCGGAAAACTCGCATCAGGAACCGGCTTTTATCCACAGGCTGCTATGGGCGTACGATGTGTCAAGGATACGGAAAGATATATGGGCGACCTGCCATACTCGGTAAATTCCGAAAATACGATTCTTAATACGGTTGCTACAATAAAAGATTATCAGGATGATGACATCCAGATTCATCCAAATCCGGTAAAAGACATACTCCACATTGTTTCTAAAAATAATGACAGAATGGATCCTAGATTTGTTATTTTAAATACAGCAGGAGGAATTGTGAAGCAAGGTCATTTTAGTGACAACAGCATTAATATATCAAACTTACCCTCAGGTATTTATATGTTGAGAGTTGAAAATACTCAGAAAGCTTTCAAAATAATCAAAAAATAAAACACAAACTGATTTTTATTTACATTTTTCTAATTCGAAGTTGTCTGACCAGTTTTTCAGCAGGCTTTTTTGTAATTCCGTAATTATTGTATTGTTGGCAACCGACTTTTCAAAGTTGGATAAGCCAGAATGATTAGCGCAATACTGTAAAATTGTAGTTGCAAAAATATTTTTAGGTATGTGTCCGAGACAAGGTAACAACTCCATACTTTTTGTGCTACTGAAAATAAAGACTACTTCTAAGTGTAAAATAATTTGTAATTTGGAATTTTAAAAGCATAATTAATTATTAATATTAATAATTAAAAATTATGCTTTCAGACAACTAACAACAAGACAATGCTATATGGATAAATACCCTGTTCCTGATAATGAATACGGACGAATTAATAAGCTCAAGTTTTTTGATCTTTTACAGATGGAGAAAGATCCACAGTTAGATATTTTTGCGGAAACTGCCTGCCTTATTACCGACTCTCCTGCCGCACTTATCGCTATGATGGAAAGTGATGCACAGGTGATCCAAAGTTGCATAGGTCTTGATTTTGATTCTGTAGACAGAAAAAGTACTTTATGTCAATATACCATTGCAAGTGGTGATGTTGTAATAATCAATGATACATTAGCAGACGAAAGATCATCCGAAAACCCACTGATATTAGCCGGGGCCATTCGCTTTTATGCAGGAATCCCTCTTACAGATGATGAAGGATTTACATTGGGGACTCTATGTGTTATCGATTACAAACCTAAAACCCTCACAGACAAGCAGATAAATGCTTTGAAAAAAATTGGAAGTGCTATTACAAATCTGTTGACTGGAAAAAGGAACAATATTCAAGCTGAATATTTTCAGCAGACTTTCAATATTTCCAATAACTTAATTTGTGTTCTGGATAATAACTTTATGCTTAAGGATGTTAATCCTACCTTCGAAAAAATTTTCAATTTCAGCAAAGCAGAAATTTCTGATCAGAAATTTTTAAGTGTATTGGGTGATCATAATGCTGATTTAAAGTTAATTATAGATAAAATCTCTGATATTCAGGAGGGTGTTACATTTTCTACTTCTACAAAAATAAGCGATGGTTCAGAGATTATAGTGGAGTGGTCTTTGAAACAGAACCAAAACAATTCCGAGATTTTTTGCTTCGGAATAAATATTACCCAACAGATCGAAGAAAAGCAAAAACTTGAAAGTTCAGAGCGTCGATTCAGAAGCTTTTTTGAAAATGCAATAGGATTAATGAGTATGCATGATATGCAGGGGAATATACTTTCTGTTAATGAAAAAGGAAGAAAAATACTTCAGTATTCGGCAGAAGAAGTCAAAAACTTGAATTTAAAAGATCTTGTTCCAGAAAAAAACTGGCCTTTACTTGCACAATATCTTGAAAGAATCAACAGCAAGAAGGAAGATTTCGGAACTATGATCCTTAAATCCAAAGAAGGAGAAGAAATGGTTTGGATGTATCATAATCTTGTAGAAACTGATAAAAAAGGAATGCCTTATGTGGTAAGTACAGCTTTGAATGTCACAGAAAGGATGTCTCTGGAAAAAGATTTGCTGTACACTAAGAAGATGCTAGAACAGACAAATGCCGTAGCTCAGGTCGGAGGTTGGGAAGTCAATCTTAAGACTAATACTGTTTTTTGGTCGCAATCTACTAAAGAAATACATAAAATAGACAAGACATTTCAGCCTGATTTTGAAAATGCACTAGGATTTTACAGTACAGAAAGCAGAAAAAAAGTAGAAGTATTATTTGAGCGAGCTGTGCGAGAAGGGATACCGTATGATGAAGAATTGCAGCTTATACGTAATGATGGCGTTATGATATGGGTGAGGGTGAAAGGAATACCAGAATTTGAAGATGGTGTTTGTACAAAAGTGTTCGGGATTATCCAGGATATTGATACCTTCAAAAATATTTATATAGAACTGGCTACAAAAGAAGCAATGCTACAGTCGTTTGTAACATATGTCCCTACTGCGGTGGCTATGTTCGACAAAGATCTCAATTATCTTTCTGTAAGCAGCAATTGGAAAAATGAGTTTCAGATGCACGATGCAGATCTTATAGGGAAAAATATGTTTACGGTTTCGCCCGATGTGCCGGATGACAGAAAGAAAATATATCAAGATGCACTCGCAGGCAAAGCTTACATCAATAGGGATATGACATTGGAAGTTCCTCATAAAATAGGATTACAACATTACAATATTGTGGTAAGTCCGTGGTATCTGTCAGATGATGTTTTGGGTGGAGTTATCGTCTCTGCACAAAATATTACCGAATCTGTAAAAACCAATGAAGAACTTAAAAATGCAAAACAAATGGCAGATATTGCCAACAAAACCAAGTCTGAATTTTTAGCCAATATGAGCCATGAGATACGAACACCGTTGAACGGCGTCATCGGGTTTTCTGATCTTTTGCTTCAAACTCCGTTAAATGAAATACAAAAGCAGTATCTCAATTATATTAATGAGTCAGGCGAAAACCTGCTGAACATTATTAATGACATTCTTGATTTCTCTAAAATTGAATCAGGAAAAATGGATCTTTTGATAGAGAAAGCCAATGTTTATGACGTGGTGAGTCAGGTCATCAATGCAGTTCTTTATCAGTCTCAGAAAAAAAATATCGAACTTCTTTTAAATATTGAGCCGGGATTACCTAAAACAATCTGGCTCGATGAAACACGATTGAAGCAGATTCTCATTAATCTTCTCGGGAATGCTGTAAAATTTACAGAACAAGGTGAGATTGAGCTTAAAGTTGAAAAACTGAATATAGACAATAAAAATATAAAGTTGCGATTCTCAGTAAGAGATACAGGAATTGGTATTCCTGTAGAAAAACAGCAGCATATCTTTAATGCTTTCACTCAGGAAAACAGTTCTATCAGCAAGCGTTATGGTGGAACAGGGCTCGGACTTACCATTTCAAATAACATTTTGAAATATATGGGAAGTAATCTTACTTTGGTAAGTGAACTTGACAAAGGTTCTGTTTTCTATTTTGATATTGAGATTCCTTTTGAAATTTCTGATCAAAGCGAAGATGAAATACTGAAAATCAATAAGGTTCTAATTGTTGATGATAACGAAGCAAACAGAATTATCCTTCAGCACATGCTTGCTTATAAGAATATAGATTCTAAGCTGGCTGCCAACGGGATGGAAGCTCTTCAGATGCTTTTAGCCGGCGAGCGTTTTGATATTATTCTGGTAGATTACCACATGCCGATTATATCAGGTTTAGAAACAATTGAAAAAATAAAGCAGCTGTTTAATGAACAAAATGAGGCATCGCCTCTCGTTATTCTTCACACATCTTCTGAAGAACATGACGTTATCAACTCATTCAGAAAGGAAGAAAGCTCCTATTTTCTACTAAAACCTATTAAATCTGAAGAATTATACAAGACGTTACAACGCGCCGTTAAAAGTTCAGAAAAAGAATTGGCAACCGCTAAACCAGTGCAGAAAGAAGATCATTTCCCACTAATGACTTCTCCCAACGTTTTGCTTGTCGACGATAATCCGGTGAACATGTTTCTTAATAATAAAATGATAAAATTATTAATTCCCGAAGCACGGTTAGTGGAAGCTACTGATGGACTGCAGTCCCTTGAACTATGCAAATACCAGATTTTTGATCTGGTGCTTATGGATGTACAGATGCCGGTAATGGACGGTATAGAAGCCACAAAACAGATCCGTATGTTACCGGAATATTCCAAAGTTCCGATCATTGGGGTTACAGCTGGAAATGTATTGGGTGAAAAAGAAAAATGTCTGGCCTCCGGAATGAATGATTTTCTACCCAAGCCTTTGAGACAGACCGATCTTTTGGAAATGTTAAAAAAACATATTGGCATTGGTACCCGTCAATTACCCGAAGATCATTCAGAAAGGTATTTGGACATCAATCTTCTGAATGAAAAGACGGGTGATGATGACTTCAGGAATGTATTTTTGAAATTAGTGATACAGGAGCTTACACAAGCAGAAGAAAATATAAAATCGGGGATAAAAGAAAAAAACACAGAACAACTGAAACAGATTCTTCACAAGCTAAGAGGAACTGCAGGAACCGCAGGTTTGATAAAGCTTGCAAAAGAAACTGCTATTTGGGAAAGCCGTATTGATGAGAACATAGATTATACTGCTATGGAGAATGAAATTATAAATGATATAACAATAGGATTAAAATTGATAAAGGATTTAATACAATAAATACATAATATTATGGTAATTCTAATTGCTGAAGATGACGAGCTTATATTAAAAACAATAGAGCACAAATTGCTAAAAGAAGGACATGAGGTAATTTTGAGCCGTAACGGCAAAGAAGCTATTGAAACCTTAAAAAACGAAAACGTAGATCTTGCCATAACAGATATTATGATGCCTTTTGCTTCAGGAATCGAAATTCTATCTGCTATAAGGTCAATGGGTAAGCAAATACCCGTTATCATGCTTTCAAGTATGGGACAGGAAGAAGTGGTGCTGAATGCTTTTGACTTGGGAGCGTCCGATTTTATTGTAAAGCCTTTCAGTCCCAATGAATTAATGTTAAGGATAAAAAGATTTTCCCCAAAATAAACAGGTAAGATGATAAATTCTGTACATTTTATTTTTCTTGTCTTTCTGGGAATGTTCGCATTGGTACTTGTGCTGATTATTGTAGTCATCCTTTACAGTTTTTATCAGTATAGAGTCTCAGTCCGCCTTTTGAGATGGTTAGATATAATCAATACAACCATCACAAAAGTCATTGTCTATGGAGAGGATAAAGTGTCACCTGATTATGATTTTATTGTGGCTAACAGAAATCCTACATTCAGAAATCTCTTTCTGCAAAAACTTGTAGATTCTGAGAAGAAATTTTCAGGAGTTGCCCAAAATCAGATAAAGTATCTTTTTGAACAATATAATCTTCAGGAAGATGCCTTAAAAAAGCTGAACCAAAAGAAACGCTACTTAATGGCGGGAGGAATACAGGAACTTACAGCTATGAATGCAGAATCCAGACTTCCGGAAATTTCCAGATTTCTGACACATCCTTCATCACAGGTATATCAGGAAGCGCAATATGCATTGGTGAATTTCAAAGGATTTGAGGGATTAAATTATTTAAATACTATTCCTACCGTAATATCAGAATGGCAGCAGCTTAGATTGCTCCGTTCAATAGCTTACATCCCCGAAAACTCTGAAGATGTTATAAAAGCCTGGCTTGAAAGTTCAAACGATTCTGTGGTTATTTTCACCTTAAAATTGTTAAGAAAATTTCAGGTACTTGCAGTGTATAATATGGTTACTCAACTGTTGGATCATCCCTCAACAGAAGTAAGGGTGCAGACGGTACAAACCTTATTGTCTTTGGAAAATCCCTCAACAATCATCTACTTTACTGAAGTATATCCCGATCAGCCTATTGAGGTTCAGTTGGAAATTCTTAAAGCAATTAAAAGATCAGGAGATAAGAGATCTATAGATTTCCTGAAAAAACAATTACTTGATAATAATGAAGCGGGCATCAAAGTCTGCGCTGCGGAAGCTTTATTTTTATTGGAAGAAAAGGAATATTTAGCACAGATGGCTGAGAATGAAAGTTCTTCGGAAGAATTGATTAAAATTATAAGATACGCATTGCAGGAAAGAATATGTTAGAATTCTCACACATCATTTATGAAGTTATTATATGGCTGTTTCTACTTTATGGTGCAGCCGTAGCAATTATTTACGGATGGATAGGAATCTATGCATTAGGAGCTGTAACAAAATATAAAAAAGAAAATACATTTACAGATTACGGTATTATCGCAACAAATCCTAATGCACCAGCCTTTAGTATCATTGCACCTGCATATAACGAAGGAATGACCATTGTGGAAAATGTGAGATCCCTGTTATCTCTATACTATCATAATCTGGAAATTATTATTGTTAATGATGGCAGTAAGGATGATTCTGTACAAAAACTGATAGAAGCTTACGACCTTGAATCGATGGCTTATTTCATACAGGGAAAAATACAGACAAACAAAGTAAGAGGAGTCTATAAAAGCAAAAACCCAGCTTTTAAAAAACTCATTGTTGTAGATAAAGAAAACGGTGGTAAAGCAGATGCACTCAATGTAGGTGTTAATATTTCTTCGGGCGAATATATTGTCTGTATCGATGTAGACTGTATTCTGGAGCAGGATGCTATCCTGAAATTGGCAAAACCCTTTCTGGAACAGACCGATAAAAAGTATATCGCTTGTGGCGGGGTGATTCGTCTGGCTAATAACTGTCTTATTGAAAACGGCAAAGTAATAAGTGTCAATATGCCGAGAACCCTGTTGGGAAGAACTCAGGCATTGGAATATATCAGGGCTTTTGTACTGGGACGTATGGCTTGGTCACGCGCATCGGGATTAATTTTAATTTCGGGAGCATTTGGCGTTTTTGACAGGAAAATTGTGCTTGCTTGTGGTGGATATGATAAGAATACTGTAGGAGAAGATATGGAACTGGTAGTCCGTATGCGGAAGTATATGGAAGAAAGAAATGAGCCTTATGAGGTACTCACGATTCCAGATCCTTTGTGCTGGACAGAGGTTCCGGAAACAAAAGATATTCTTAAGAAACAGAGGAATAGGTGGATGCGTGGGACAATAGAAACGCTTTGGAAGCACAGAAAGATGATGTTTAATCCCAAATACGGAAAATTGGGAATGATCAGCCTTCCTTATTGGTTCTTTTTCGAATTTCTTGGTCCTTTGGTAGAGTTTTCGGGGTATATTGTTTTTATCGTTTTTTTGATATCTGGTATCATAAGCTGGCCTTTTTTCACGATTCTATTTGCGTTGGTTATTTCAATGGGATTCCTGTATTCTATTTATGCGATACTGGTCGATCTCGTAAGCCATCAGGTATATACCAAAAGAAAAGATTTTCTTGCTCTTATTGCCATTGCTTTTTCGGAACCTTTTTATTTTCATCCTATTATAGTAAAAGCAGGAGTGATGGGCTTCGTCGATTACTTTAAAAACTCTCATGGATGGGGAGATATGACAAGGCAGGGTTTTAATCAAAGTACTAAAAATCTTCCCCTGAAAAAAAGAATCTCATTGACTCTTCGGGTCGGGCTTCAACGATTGGGAGTGCTTGCTTTAGTATTTTTTATATTTTTTCTAATTGGAGTAGGAGTGGAGTTTCTCTGGTATGGGTATTCTTTTCCAACATTAGATACATCCGTAATCGCATATCACCTGTTCTTTGAAAATATTTTGTTTGCCTGTCAGCTTTTATCAGTCACGGGCATCATTTATCTCATCTTATCATTTTTTAAAGAAAGCTGGGCAAAAATATTTACCATAATAGTATTTCTGACTGTAATTGTTACACAGTATATCTTGTTTCTATATTTTTCCGAAACTCATAATCTTCTGGGATCTGAGCTTCTATATTATAGTAAAAACGAAATGAAACAGATTTTACAGGCAAGTGGAATGCTGAACTTTAAAAATTTTGCCTTGATGGGTATTTTAATTTTATTGTCCCTTACACCTTTATGGTTTGCCAGTCGAAATAAGTTTAAATCCATCTATCCGGGTCTTATCTTATTGGGTATTGGAATGATTTCATTTTTTGTTCCCTCAAACCTGCTTGATACCGGGGTATTGAATAGTGCTAACGAATTTAATCAGAATTTATCAAGAAGTAAATGGGCCTATTTTTTTAAATCCAATGAGGATAATTTTATAAGTGATCATCCGGAAATAGTTGAACTGTGGGGTGATCCCGAGGCGTTTCAGAGCAATTCCGATATGCTTAACAAAGATTTTCCCTTTTGGAGAAAAGAAAATACACCTGATTTCTTAGGTTCTTATCTTACAAAATCCCAAACCACGCCTAATCTCGTTTTTGTGGTTATGGAAGGTTTCGGATATGCCTATACTTCTCCGAAAGGCTATGTAGGCAATTTTACGCCTTTTCTGGATTCGTTGTCAAACAAGAGCCTGTACTGGGAAAATAATCTAAGTTCAACAGGAAGAACATTTGGAGCACTGCCTGCGCTTACGGGATCTCTTCCTTTTGGAAAGAATGGGTTTTTGGAAATCGAAAAGACGCCGGAACATTTTAATCTTTATAATATACTTAAAGCCAATAATTTTGAAACAGGTTTCTATTATGGCGGCCATATAGAATTCGATCGTTATCAGGAGTTTTTAAAATACAGCAAAGTAGATCATATTGTTGATGAAGAATCATTCAGCAGCCCTTACCTTAAGCTTCCCGAAACCAATGGAGAAAGTTGGGGCTACGAAGACCAGGCTGTTTTTGGCAAGATGCTCGACGTTCAGAAACCATCTGATAAACCTCATTTCAGCATGATACTTACTTTATCAACGCATAATCCGTTTCTGATCAACAACAAGGATCATTATGAAAAGAAGTATAATGAAAGATTACGTTCCGGCATCTTGAGTGCCGGGCAGAAAAAATGGGCGGTTTTACATAAAAATCAACTGATCTCCGTCTTGAATGCTGATGATGCTTTAAAAGGTTTTTTCGCAGATTACAGCAAACGTCCTGACTTTGCCAACACAATTTTTGTAATAACAGGCGATCATAGTATGCCCGAAATCATTCTTCAATCAAAAATAGACAGATATCACGTACCTATGATGATATATTCACCTCTGGTTAAACAGCCTTCACGATTTAATAAAATTGTCAGCCATCTTGATCTTGCGCCTTCCTTGCTGGCTTACTATAGAAATAATTATGGCATAAAAACCCCCTCAACGATTGCCTGGGTCGGGAAAGGACTTTCTGTAGGCTCAGAAACTTTGACTTCGGGAGTTGCTATGATGCAGAGTAAAAACCAGCTTATTGATTTCTTGTGTGAAGATTATTATATTCACGACGGTCAACTATTCACTGCAAAAGGTTTAGATGAAAATGAACTGGATGATGCGACAGTACTAAAAAAAATAAACGACCGGTTCAGCCAGTTTAAGAAGATGAACGCCAGGTTTTATTCTTCAAAAAAATTGATGCCGGATTCTGTAATGATCAATTTTATGAAAAAAACGAGGTGATATTTTTAAAATTTTCGTGTGTATCCTAACGTTATATCGAATTGATTACCTTTTTCATTCGGGCGGTATTCCTGATTATAATACATTGTTCCCACTGAAAACGAATTTGAGTGAAACGAAAAATTATATTCGCCCCCGATTTTGAAAGTCTTCAATTTAAATGTCTCATTACCCAAAAGGTTGTTGCTGTTTTCTTCCGGGCTAATTCCGGTTCCTATCTGAAAGGCAAAATAATCCTGAGCACTCTTTGTATAATAACGCACGGTTCCTGTATAAGAATGTGAAATATTTTTGTGGTCCGGTGTGATATAGGTGCGCAAATTGAACCAGTAATTCTTGTAATATTTACCTATTGAAGCAGTATACAGCCAGATGTTACTAATAAAATAAAGCTGCCGGTATCCAATCTCCGCTTCAAAGCTATGAGGCAAATTGGCATTTAAAGAAACGCCGGTTCTGTATTTGGGAAACAGACCTACATCATTAGAATACCCAGCTCCTACATACAGGTAAAATGTCTTAGATAATTTTGGATAAGCCTCCAGTTCTATCTGTGTGCCGTTCGTTGCAAACTTATTGGCATAATTTCCTCTCAGGATGATCGATCCCAATGGGGTTATTCTTTTGTAACTTACACCTATAATATGCCAGTCATCATCGAACTGCTTGTCAAAATGGGAGTAATTATAAGTAATGCCTATCGCATTTTTTGAAGAAATTTCGTTTATTCTCACAGCTAGTGCAATCGCTTCAGTATTTTTTTGATTGATCAGTAAAAGGTTCGAGATGGCTTTCTTTGCCTCGGAATACTCGTCAGTTCCGAAATAAACTTTTGCTTTTAATAACCATAATGCTTCGGATGATGGGTTGTTTGACAACCCGTCGTTAATAATTTCAATGGCCTTTGTATTTTGATCATTCCAATACTCCAATGAGGCATAAGCGACAAAAAAATCTTCATCTTTTACTCCCTTTTTTTGGAGTTCTTCAAATAATGCTCTTGCAGAAGCAATATCTTTGTTCCAGGTATAGATTCTGCCTAAAAAAATAGAAATATCAGTATAATTGGGTGCTTTTTCCAATGCTTCTTTTGCAAGAGCAATAGATGCTGTATAATCTTTCTGCTCAAAAGCTTTAATGCGGGCTTCTTTAAACAGCTCATCAGCGGTAGAGTTTTGCTGTGCTGACATTGCGATCGGTATAAACAGCATTAACAAAAAGAGTTTGCATTTTTTCATTGAAAAAAAATATTAATTATAAAGCTTTTACACAAATATATTGAACTTTTTCTCAGCAAACCAAACTAAATATTATCATCAGAAACGTTTTTTCTGTCCTTATATTTTCAAATAACGTGAGGCATTTTTTCGAGATAAAATATTGCCGTTCATATTATACAAAATGATAGGAGTTGCTATTTTTTTGGTCGAGCTTTTTATATTCTCTTTCTTTGATAGTGTGGGAAGATCAGAAAAAATTACACTTTAGAAATCGAAGTTTCGATAGAGTAATAGTCTATTTATTCAACATCAAACAATATATTTCTGATCTTTATCGAAACATCATCCATATCAAATGGTTTTGCAATGAAACCGTTGGCACCGGAACTGGTCGCTATTTCATTGCCATCTACACTGGCAGAGAGAATAATTACCGGCAGGTTTTCTATTTCTTTTGTGGTTCTGATGGTTCTCAATAATTGGTCTCCAGATAGTACAGGCATCCAGAGGTCCATTAGCAGTAAGTCCGGCAAAGTATGACTGATCGTTTTTATCAAATTAGTACTGTTACTTTCCGTAAAAACTGTGTATCCTTCTAATTCAAGCATCATTTCCAATACTTCCAATATTCCGGGATCATCATCACATATCATTATTTTCTTACTTTCCATATTGGTTAATTTTTCATGATTGGTAATGTGAAATTAAATGTAGATCCTGTACCGATTTCACTATCTACCCAAAGTGTACCATTGTGACTGGCAATAATTTCATGACAGATATATAAGCCAATGCCCATTCCTGGGAATTTTTTCTGAATGTCTCGTGCCCTGAAGAATCTATCAAATATTTTTGACTGATCCTGCTGGCTTATACCCATTCCATAATCCTTTATAGAAACCTTTACAAAACTGCCGACTTTGTTGCAGTAAACATCTATTTTATCAGTTCCGGGAGAATATTTAATAGCATTCGAAACCAGATTGTTGATGACCTGTGAGATCTGCAGTTCATCACCTAGTACAGTTACTTTTGTATCACTGCTGATCGTAATTTTGTATTCAGGTGTGGCTATAGCCAGGTTTTCAACCGTATCGTGAATCAATTTATCAATTTCAAAAGGTTCTTTGTGAATTTCAATATTTCCGGATTGTATCTTTGAAGTATCCAAGAGTTCTGATATCAGATTATTTAAGCGGTCCACGTAGATGGAAACTTTGCCTAGTGTGACTGTGAATTTTTCCGGTGAACCATCAGGAAGCATTCTCTCAAGCAGCTGAACAAACCCTTTTATAGTGGTTAGAGGAGTTTTCAATTCGTGGCTTGCTATGGACAGGAAATCATCTTTCCGGCGGTCAATCTCCTTTTTGTCTGTAATATCTTCAATCGCAATCAAGATACGGTCTTTATATTGTCCCTCGAATTCGATACGATAAGCATTAAGCAACATGATTTTTTTTCCGATATAAGGAAAGTCGTGCTCTACTTCAAAATCAATAACAGGATTATTTGTTGGTAATATCTTTGTTAAGAGTTCTTTTAACTGATCAATATCCCATTGGTGGTTTCCCAGTTCAAATAATATTTTTCCAATAGTGTCTTCATTTGTAACTTTGAAGGAATTCAGAAAATGCGTATTAGCGCTCAATACCTTGTAATCAGCATCTAAAACCAATAGACTTTCTCTTACGGTCTGGATAATACTTGATAAAAATGCCTCGTTCTCGTGCAGCTCCCTGGTGCGCTCTTCAATCTTTTTTTCTACGGATGCCTTTTCTTCCCTCAGTTCGTTTTCATATTTTTTGCGATCTGTAATATCATTTTGGACCCCTATAAAATGAGTTACACTATCATCGCTGTCTTTAACTGGGGAGATGATGAGTTCGTTCCAGAAAAGAGTACCGTTTTTTCTGTAATTTCTAATCTCCACTTTACATTCTGCACCATTCATGACAGCATCTTTAATGATCTGTCTTTCCGGTTGTGACTTGTCCTGAGCCTGCAAAAAGCGGCAGTTATGCCCAATGATTTCATTGTGAGAATAACCTGTAATGTCTTCGAAAGCTTTATTACAATAGATGATTGGATTATCGGGTTGCCTGTTGTCGGTAATGATAATTCCGGATTTCGCTGAGTTAAGCGCCTGCAGATAAATGTTGTTATTCAGATCATCATTTATCGCATTGCTGTCAATATATGTTTCCAATGTTGACTGTTTTATTTATTATACATTTTTTGAAATATCTGATATCCCAAAATTCTCTATTTTCAGGTATCAACCAAAATCATGCCCTTCAAGGTTATCATCAACGAAAGATCATAGATAAAGACTTAATTACTTCTAAACTATATTTTATAGATTTGTAATAGTACTAATTAGATGCCTGTATTTTTACCATCAGGAATGGATTAATTTAATCTTCGAGAGTAATTAAATTCCCGTTTAAAATACCAAAAAATAGAAGTTTTAAAAATTAAAAGAATAAAAAATTTATCTTTGCGCCAGTAAAATCATGATAAAACAAAGAGTACATATTAGTTCTAATCTATGCAACAATCCATCAATAAAGGGATTGTTAGGATATGAATGGATGATATTAAATGAGGCGAAATGTACTTGCTTTGAAAATAATTTACGTTAAACCTGTAAAGAATTAATCAAAATATTACAAAAACGCCTCAATATTCGAGGCGTTTTTTGTGTTTTAGGAGCAAAATTATTTAGAATGAAAAAAAATAATCATAAAAGTGAAATTTAATTTAATCAAAATGAACCATTAAGTAGAAAATAAAACGTGATAAGGAAACCAGTGAGAGACAGTCATTTAGGTAATCAAGATATCTGTAAAATATTACGGACAGGTATTTTCTATTTTAAAATTAAACATAACTATTTGATTTTCAAATATTTAATAGAAAAATAAATTTGCGGATTTAAAAAAATCATATTTACTTTGCAACCGAAAATTAAAAACAACAAGGTTTTTAACTTCACAAAACATTTAAACAACAACAATAAAATGAAACAAGTACATCACATATCTAATCAGTTTTCAGGATTACACGGACAAGAGCCGAAAAGCTTGATATGTCTTATTAGTAGTGAATTTGTGGATGAAAGGTGCTTATATAAATGGGTCAGCTAATGTAGCTACACGTCAAAATATATATCAGCGCCTCCCCAAAGAGGCGCTTTTTTTATGGTTTCTTTAGCTTATTTGGTAAAGCACCGGTTTGTGGCACCGGAGAACAGAGTTCGATTCCCGGAGAAACCCAAAATGAAATCTCATAGCTCAATTGGTCAGAGCACCGGTCTTTTAAACCGGGGGTTGAAAGTTCGATTCTTTCTGGGATTACAAAAAGGAGAGTAGGCAGATATTGGTTTGTTGCGGCTCACTGCTAATGAGTTCTACGATAGTAGTGAAGGTTCGATTCCTTTGCTCTCCGCAAAGATCCACCAAAAATTCGGATCCGACTGTCTCTCGGAAAAGAATTTGGAAGTGGATCTGGAAACTGGAAAGATAACGGTGGTTGTTTACCCGCCTTGGACGCGGGAGGTCGCAGGTTCGAGCCCTGCTTTCCAGACAAATTGCTCCATTCGTCTAACGGTTAGGACGTCTGCCTTTCGAGCAGAGAACAAGGGTTCGATTCCCTTATGGAGTACCAATGATTTCGTAGCTCAATTGGTTAGAGTATCGGTCTGATACACCGAAGGTTGAAGGTTCGATTCCTTCCGGAATTACAATTAATGTTAATTGTTTAAAAAGAGAGAAAGAAAAAGTTTGTCAAGAGCAGAAGATCTTTACAAAAACACAAGTTAAAATAGACGGACTTTTTCTTAACTCACTTTTAATTATCATTAAAATCTGATGGTTCGCCGAAGTGGGAGAGTCGGGGCGGTCTGCAACACCGTTGTGAAAACTGAGTGGGTTCAACTCCCATAGCCATCTCAAATAACTGAAATGAGATCAGTTCCGGAGGAAAATATAAAGTCTGTCGAGCGCAGAAGTTCTTGTATCAAAAAATAAAGACAGACTTTGTTTTTCTTCAATCAATTTAAATTAATAAAAATTAATAAAAATGAAAACAACAGATAAAATATTAATTATAGACTTCGAAGGCATGTAATTGAAAATAAAAATGCAGATTTTTTAAAATTAATTTATCTACGCAAATTGATTGCGCACCAGCGTATTTACTTTGCATCAGAAATCAGAGAGGAAGCAATGATCTTCCAAATATTTAACAATAAAAACAGTAACCATGAAATTCAATTTTTTAAGAAAATTAAATAAATCAAATAAAATAGTAGCAAACTACGAAGGTGCAAAAGCGTTTACAATTTCGCCTGCAGAAGAACTATACAGTGCTGTTGTTACAACAGGATTATCAAATACAACCTACGAAAAAGGAAACGACAGATTAGCGAGAATCCAGTCTCTGATTCAGAAAAACGACCCGGATTTCGTTGCAAAATTAGCGGTCTATGCAAGAAAAGATATGTACCTGCGTTCGATTCCATTGGTTTTGACGACCGAATTGGCGAAACAAACCTCAGGTACAGACTTGGTAAGCAAAACAGTTGACGGCGTGATCCAAAGAGCAGACGAAATCACAGAATTGCTAGCTTATTATCAATTGGCAAACGAGAGAATAGATGTTAAAAAACTGAACAGACTTTCCAAACAGATCCAAAAAGGACTGATGAAATCTTTTAACAAATTTGATGAATACCAGTTTGCAAAATACAACAGAAAAGCTGAAGTCACTTTGAAAGATGCCTTGTTTCTGGTTCACCCAAAAGCAAAAGACGAAAATCAGCAGGCCATTTTCAATAAGATCGCCAACGATTCTTTGGAAACGCCTTACACCTGGGAAGTTGAACTTTCAGTTTTGGGTCAGACAAAATTTGCCGATGAAGCAGAAAGAAAATCAGCTTTCAAAAATAAATGGGAAGAATTGATTTTCAGCAATAAATTGGGTTATATGGCAACTTTGCGAAACCTTCGAAATATTCTGGAAGCCAACGTTTCCTATGATACGATTTATAAAATTTGCAGCTATTTGTCAGACGAAAAAGCGGTGAGAAACTCAAAACAATTGCCATTCAGATTTTTGTCGGCTTACAGAGAATTGAAAAACATCAATTCCAAATATATCTCATCAATTTTGGAAGCATTGGAAGATGCAATGATGGTAAGTGCAAAAAACATCAAAGGTTTTGGTTTCGATACTTCGGTGGTGATCGCGGCAGACGTTTCCGGTTCCATGCAAAAACCGATTTCCCCGAAGTCAAAAGTTTTGCTTTACGATATCGGTTTATTGATGTCGATGATCTTGCAGTCGCAGTGCAAAAACGTCATCACAGGTATGTTTGGAGACCGTTGGAAGAGAGTTCCGATGCCCAAAAACGGTATTCTGAGAAACGTAGATGCATTCTATAAAAGAGAAGGTGAGGTTGGTTATTCCACAAACGGTTATCTGGTGATCGAAGATTTGATCAGCAGACGCGAAAAAGTGGACAAAGTAATGCTGTTCACCGACACCCAATTGTGGAATAGCAGCGGAACAAGAAATTCCTTTGAAGACTCCTGGAGCCGATACAAAAAAATCAATCCAAACGCAAAATTGTATATTTTCGATTTGGCTGGTTACGGAAAAATGCCGTTGGATATCCGCAAAAATGATGTCTATCTGATCGCAGGCTGGTCCGACAAAATTTTCGATGTGCTGAGCGCTTTGGAATACCGGAAGTCAGCCGTAGAAATGATCCATAAAGTAGTGCTGTAAAAAGCACTGCTTTTAAAAATAAAAACTAATAACCAATTTTTTTTAGGAGCTATTTGATTACATCGAAAAGCTAATATTTAATTTTTATTTGAAGCTTTTTCCCGCTTTCCACTATATCTTTTTCGACATCGCTTTTTTTCAAAGCCATCGCAGAAAAAGGATGCCGTTGCAATCGGGGCTAGGAGTGTAGTTTGTTATTTGAACATTTTCCAAACAACAAAAACTTAGGGTAAAAAAATAATAAAAATACAAATCGATGCCATAAGAAAAGAAATCCTTCGACTTTTAATTGAATATGAGTCTTTTCGCCAAATCGCTCGGTCTTATAAAAACAATAACCATCAAAACTTAAAAAAAGTAAGTGTCGTAAAAACAGAGTTACTTCGTTGGGTATTAAAACAGGTTCGAATCCTGTAAGTCTCTGTTTGATTTTTTACCTTACTTTTAATAATAACCGATGCCGTAAGAAAGAGTTCCTTCGTATCCAAATTGAAAAGCCTCTTTCAACTTTTTTTGCTCGGTTTTTAAAATAATAATCAAGTGTCGTCTTAGAGTCATACTTCGATATCCAAACATTGTGTCACAGGTTCGAGCCCTGTCTTTTCTTCGGGAAAAGTAGCTCAGTTGGTAGAGCAAATGACATGAAAGATTCTTAATTTTTTACCTTGATTTTACAAGACCAACTCAGTATTGAGCGGGTCTTTTTTCTTTATACAACATTAATAATATTTTTTTAGCTTCAATTGAGTGAAAGCTTTTCAGATCTTTGTCTAATTTTAATGGAATTAAAAACATTAATTTTATCTATAAACAATTATTAGTACGGTATTTGATATAACTTTTTTACAACTCAGATCATTTGAAACTAAAAATCAACAAACGAAAATTACTTAGACGCACCATAATAACCATTATCTCCATATTGGTTTTTTTTATTGTGCTGATATTCAGCTTGAGACTGCCTTTTGTTCAGAATTTTATTAAGAATAAAGCGATTACCTATCTCGAAGGAAAAATCCACACCAAAGTAAGTCTGGAAAAGATCTACATCGGTTTTCCAAACAGTGTAATTATCGAAAATCTATACTTAAAAGGTCAAAAGGTAGATACGCTTTTGGCCGTTAAGAAATTCGATGTTGGACTGGATATGTGGCAACTGATCAATTCCAAAGCCGATTTGACTTCTATTGATCTGGAAGGCGTTCGCGCCAATGTTGTCCGTGATCCAACAGGAAAATTTAATTTTGATTATATTATGGAGGCCTTTGCAACCTCGGACAAAGAGGAAAGTCCTTCAAAACCATTTATTATTTCGCTTGATAAAATTAAATTAAAGGATATTGGAATATCTTTCAATGATCAGCAATCAAGGAATGATATCAAGGTTTATTTCAATTCATTTGATACGCGGGTGAAAACCTTTGACCTTCAGAATAATAAATATGCGGTCAGCGATATCAACCTTGACGGTTTGAAGTTAAAGTTAAAACAAGATCTGATAGAAGAAGTTTCTAAAAATGTAGAGCAGAAAGTAGATTCGTTGAATCAGAAAAAACCAATGAAATTGGGCTTGAGTGGAATCAAACTGACCAATTTCAATATCGATTATGGCGACGATAATTCTAAAACGTTTGCAAAAGTTTTGTTTAAAGAGTTAAGTACAAAAGTGAATAAGCTTGATCTTCAAAACAATTCTTACAATGTCGGAAATGTATTTTTAACTGGTGCAAATATCAACGCTAATTTATTCCTTCCAGCTTCAAATTCGAATTCAAAAAACGAAAAAACACCTAAAGTTTCGAAAAACACAACGCAAGAAAAAGCGATGAAAGTTCTTCTCGGAAAACTGATCTTCGAAGATGTAAAGATCGCTTATAACAATACAGCCGTTGCGCCGACGAAGCGCGGAATGGATTTCAACCATCTTAATTTTGGAAAACTGAATGTCGATGTCCGCGATTTCAAAATGGAAAACAACGGCTTTGCAGGAAGTGTAAAATCTGCAGAAATCCAGGAAAAAAGAGGTTTGGATATTCAGAAATTCAATACGGATTTTGTTTATTCGGATAAACAGGCTTATTTGAAAGACCTTTATCTTCAGACTTCGAAAACTGTTTTGCGAGACGAGGTAGTCCTTAATTATAACTCAATCGAACAATTATCTGCGAATCCCGGCGCTGTGAAAATCTCGGCTAATATCAAAAATTCGAAAATCGGTTTTGCTGATATTCTGAACTTGGTTCCGACTTTAAGAAATACTGCGCCTTTCAACAAATATCCAAACGCAATACTTTCTGTCAACGCCAATGTCAGAGGAATTGTCAACGATTTATTCATTAATGAACTCAAAGTTTCCGGTCTTGATCAATTGCGGGTTTCGGCTTCGGGACGAATCAAAAATGCGATGAACCCGAACAATCTGTATTATGATTTAAGAATTGGCGAACTGGCTTCATCGGGGAAAACGATTTTTAATCTGGTTCCAAAAGGCACGATTCCGTCCAATATTTCTTTGCCGTCACATTTCAGCATCAAAGGTTTTGCTAAAGGGACGACCAAAGTTGTGAATACCAATTTAAGTTTATATTCGACACTTGGAAATGCCGGAATCAAAGCGCAGGTTGATATGCGCAGAAAAAATCATGAGTTATATGATGTGAAAGCTAATCTTCAGAATTTACAGATCGGAAAGATCATTCAGAATAAAGACATTGGCGGAATTACCGCTCAGATCTCTGCAAAAGGCGAAAGTTTTGATTTCAAAAATGCCAACGCCAATCTTGTAGGAAACGTTCAATCGGCGACTTACAAAGGTTATCGTTATCAAAATATGAGTTTGGTTGGCAAGATCAATCGCGGTGTTTACAATATCGTCCTCAATTCTAAAGATCCGAATGCCAATCTCAAACTGACAGCTTCCGGAATTTACAACGAAAAAAATCCGACAGTAAAAGTCAATGGAACCATTAACAAGTTAGATTTGAATAAACTTGGTTTTTACAGTTCACCAATGATTCTTGCGGGAAATATTGACGGCGATTTTAAAAACCTTGATCCTGATAATCTGAACGGCTATCTGAATCTTAAAAACTTTGCCATTTCCGACACAAAAGAAGTTTATCCAATCCAAGAAGTGAATTTGCTTGCAGTTTCTACAGCAGATTCTACTCAGATCAAATTCAATTCTCAGATTGCAGATGTTGAACTGAAAGGCAAATACAAACTGACTCAGATTTTCGGTGCGTTGTCGCAAACTGTCAATCAATATTATCAATTCCAAAAACCCGGGAAAGCTGCGAAAATTGATGCCGGACAATATTTTACAGTCAATGCAAAGATTAAAAATGATGACTTGATCAGGAAATTTGTTCCGGATTTGAAAAGCTTTGAAACAATAAATGTTGTCGGAAATTACAATGCAGATTCTCAAAAGATAGAATTGGATGCGAAAATTCCGCAGGTTTTATATGGAACCAATTCACTTGAAAATACAAGCCTAAAAATAACCAACGAAAATCAGGCTTTACAATATAATCTCGATGTTGCATCTTTGAAAAGTGAAAGTTTTGCATTGAATAAAGTAAATGTCAAAGGTGATGTTGCCAATAATACCATCAATTATAATATCACGACTAAGGACGAAAAAGACCAGACACAATTTCTGATTGCGGGAAATGCTAAGTCAATGAACGACATTACCGAAATTTCCTTAAATCCAAATGGTTTAAAATTAAATTATAACAATTGGTCGGTCGCTGGTGGAAACAAAATCCAAATCAGCAGTCAGGGAATTTTTGCTGATAATTTCAGATTGACAAATGCAGGAAGCGAAATTCTGGTTCAATCAGAAAACAGTTCCCCAAACAGTCCGCTGAACGTCACTTTGAAAGATTTCAAGATTGAAACTCTTACCGAAATTATTAAAAAAGATTCTCTGTTGGCAAAAGGAACGATCAACGGAACGGCGCAATTAAGAGATTTGAATAAAAAAATGACTTTTACTTCAGACCTTAATATTACTGATCTTTTCGTCTATGGAAGTCCGGTTGGTAATTTGGTGGTTAAGGCCAATAATACTTCGGCTGACGTTATCAATGCTGATATTGCGCTTTCCGGCAATGAGAATGATGTGAAGATCACTGGAAATTATAACACTGCAGCCAGCAGTTTTGACCTTAATTTGGCAATGAATCAGCTTCAGATGAAAACTTTGCAAGGATTCACGATGAATGCAATTAATAATACGGAAGGTTATCTTTCCGGAGATTTAAAAATTACAGGAACAACCACTGAACCGAAAATTTTGGGCGATGTGAAAATGAATAATGTCGGATTGATGATCGCACAGACCGGAAGTGATTTCAGAAAGATCAACGATAAAATTTCGTTCACGAACCGAGGAATCGAATTTGATGATTTTAAAATTAATGACAAAGACGACAACTCACTTAAAATCGACGGTCAGGTTTTGACTCAGACTTACACAGATTTTGTCTTCAATCTTGATATTAATGCTAAAGATTTCAAAGTCGTGAATTCTGAAAAATCAGATGATGCGATGATGTACGGTATTTTGTCTATTGACGCCGCTTTGAAAGTTCGTGGAAACCTTGACTTACCAAAAGTTGACGGCAGATTAGCGGTTTCTGATGATACAGATTTTACGTTTGTTTTACCTCAATCAAGTCCATCGTTACAGGAAAGAGATGGCATTGTGGAATTCATTGATCAAGATCAGCTTGCACTTAACAAAACCATCGTTGCAGATTCCCTGGCTGCTAAAAATAAGATCAAAGGAATGGATGTTAGCGTTAATATAGAGGTTAGTAAAGAAGCGAAAATGTCTGTCATTATTGATAAAGCCAATGGTGATTTTGTAAAACTCCAAGGTGAGGCGGAACTGACCGGCGGCATTGATCCATCCGGAAAAACCACTTTGGTCGGCGTTTACGAAGTAGAAAAAGGAAGCTATGATATGACGGTGAGTCTTTTGAAGCGTAAATTTGAGATTCAAAAGGGTAGTACAATTACCTGGACGGGTGAACCAACCGCAGCAACACTTGATATTACAGCTGTTTATAAAACTCAGACCGCGCCGCTAGATTTGGTGGAACAGCAGATCAGTGGAGAAACGCCGGCAACGCTTAATCAATACAAGCAAAGAATGGAATTCAATACGCTACTTCAGATGAAAGGCGAGCTGCTGAAACCGAGTATTAGTTTTGATATTACTACGGATGAAAAAAATAATTCGGTTTCCTCTAATGTGAAAGATGTTGTAGATCAAAAGCTGGCGCAACTTAGAACAGAAGAAAACGAAATGAACAAGCAGGTTTTTGCCTTGCTTTTACTCAACCGTTTCATTGGTGAAAATCCTTTTGAGAATAGTGCAGGACTTTCCACAGAAACATTGGCGAGACAAAGTGTGAGCAAAATTCTTTCCCAGCAATTAAACAATCTCGCCTCAGACCTTATTAAAGGTGTTGACCTTAATTTTGACCTGGAATCTTCCGAAGATTATTCAACAGGAACCCAAAATACCAGAACAGACCTGAATGTCGGCCTTAGCAAAAAATTACTCAATGACCGCTTGAAAGTCTCTGTCGGAAGTAATTTCGGATTGGAAGGCGATGCCCGACAAAATGAAAACACGACCAATATTGCAGGTGATGTCACCGTGGATTACAGCCTTTCCAAAGACGGCAGATATATGCTGAGAGCTTACCGTAAAAATGAATATCAGGTAGCCTTGCAAGGTCAGATTGTGGAAACGGGAGTCGGTTTCATCATCACTTTGGATTATGATAAATTCCGTAATATCTTCCAAAGTTCGAAGCGAGAGAAAAGAAAAAGAGAGCGAGAAAAAAACAATAACCAAGTAGTAGATTTTAAATAATGAAGAGCCGATTTCCAAACCATTTCAGATCAGTCATTGCATTATCAGTTATTGCATTTGTTTCATCGTGCAGCAATACCAAATTTCTGAAAGAAGGACAAATGCTGTACACAGGTGCCGAAGTTAAAATCGAAAATGACAGTATTCCGAAAAAGCAAAAAAAAGCGCTGAAAGCGGAACTCGAGGAAAACCTGACGCCAAAACCGAACTCCAGTTTTCTTGGACTGAGACCAAAACTTTACGCTTACAACATTGCCAAAGAACCGAAAAAAGAGAAAGGTTTCAATTACTGGCTGAAGTATAAATTTGGTGAAAAACCCGTTTTGCTCGGCGATGTCGATAAGGAATTCAACAAAGATATTATTGTTAATTATTCTGAGAATAAAGGATATTTCAACGCGCAGGCAACTTACGATACAGTTTCAAAAAATAAAAAAGCACAGGTTATTTATACTTTAAAACCCGGAAATCAATATTTGATCAGCCAGGTTAAGTTTCAGGAAGATTCGACATTGGTCAATAAAGAAATTCAGAATTTAAAAGATAAATCACTTTTGAAAGTCGGAAATCCATTTGACCTCGCCGTCATCAAAGCGGAAAGAGAAAGGATTGACAACGGGCTGAAGGAAAAGGGATTTTACTATTTTCATCCGGATAACATCATCGTTCAGGCCGACAGCACTGTGACTAAAAATCATAAAGTTGAACTCAATGTCAAATTGAAAGACCAGACACCTGATCTTGCAAAGCAGCAATTCTCTATTGATAAAGTGGTTGTTTTCCCTAATTATAACATCCGTGACGTAAAAAAAGGAAAATATAGTGTTCCTATGAATAAGGATTCTCTTTCCAAATATGCCTATGAAGATATTTACGTCATTGATCCTGATCATAAATTTAAACCGAAAATCTTTGACCGTGCTTTGTACTTTAAAAAGGGCGATGTTTATAATCGTAAAGATCATAATCTGACTTTGAGTCGACTGATCAGTTTAGGCGTTTTCAAATTTGTAAAGAATGAATTTGTGGTTTCAGATTCTCTGAATCATAAATTTGATGCTTATTATCTTTTAACACCAAGACAGATTCAATCACTTCGTCTGGAAACTTTGGGTAGAACAAACTCAGCCAATTATGGTGGAGGAGAAGTCAATCTGAACTGGACTCACCGTAACTTTTTCCGAGGTGCAGAGCAGTTTAAAGCGGCTGTTTATGGTGCTTTCGATGTTCAGTTGGGCGGACCGAAAGATGCCAATAATATCATCCGGGTTGGTGCCAATACGCAACTTTCTATTCCGAGAATTGTGGCGCCTTTCCGTTTTAATTCTTCAAGTGCATTTGTTCCAAGAACGAATATCAGCCTTGGATATGAATATCAAAGCCGTACGGAATTGTACACGCTTCATAACTTCAATGCATCATTCGGTTATGTCTGGAAAGAAAACGTCCGCAAAGAACACGATCTGAAAATTATTGATATTACGATGGTTGCTCCTCAAACTGTGACTGAAAAATATCAGGAGCAAATCGATGGAAATATTGAAAAAGGAATTCCTGCAAATCCAACTTTGGGAAGAGTAGTGGCAAAACAATTGATTTTTGGGCCAACTTATACTTATACTTACACCAATACAACTTCGCCAAAAACCAACACCATCTATTACCGCGGAATGTTGGATTTAGCTGGAAATTTAACAGGACTTTTAACCGGCGCAAATGCCAAAGATGGTGATCAGAAAGAGATATTCGGTGTTCCGTTCAGTCAATATGCAAAGATGGAGCACGATTTCAGATTTTATCATAAATTCAATGAGAAGACGAATTTTGCTTCAAGAATTATTGCCGGAATTGCTTATCCTTACGGGAATTCAGAATTTGTGCCTTATTCAAGACAATTCTTTGTTGGCGGAAGTAATAGTATCAGAGCTTTCCGTGCAAGAACTCTTGGCCCAGGAAGTTATGATCCGAGAACTCAAAATGCAAGCTTTTACTTCGATCAATCAGGCGATATTAAGCTGGAAATGAATGCAGAATATCGGGCAAATATCTACAAGTTCCTGAATGTCGCCGCGTTTGCAGACGCAGGAAACATCTGGCTCGTAAACGATGATCCAACAAGACCTGGCGGAAAATTTTCAAAAGATTTCCTGAATGAACTGGCCGTTGGAGCGGGCGTAGGACTTCGTTTAGATTTTTCGATTCTTGTATTAAGATTGGATCTTGCAATGCCTTTACGGGTTCCTTATTATGAAAAGGGAGACCGTTGGGTTCTGGACAGAGTTAAATTTGGAGACAGCTCCTGGAGAAAGGATAATTTGATTCTGAATATCGCAATCGGTTATCCGTTTTAATATTAATTTTCATCATAAGCTGCATCAACTGGTTTAGATTGAGGAGATCCTTTTTCTCTCAACCAAATTGACAATATAACGATGGATGCAACGGCAAGAAACTCACTCTGCCAATTCTGAAAAGATTCAAACCAGAACTGAGAATTCAGAAAATATTCATTCCATTTCAGAGTCTGCAAATGTTTTTCGACTTGCTCTTCATTATAGCTATTAAAGCTTCCGATGAAATGAAATATAAAGCTTAATAAAAATAAAATCCCGAATGCAATCGAAAGCGAATGCTGGTAAACAGCGAGAATAATTCCGCCTTTTTTCACAGGCCAAGGTGCATTTTTGTGAGCAACCGGTTTTTTGTCAACTTCTTCTTTTTCAGTAAGTGACTTAGATTCGGCGGAACCTCTTTGCCTCAATGATACAGTAAACAGAACATACATTCCCATCTGAAGAAATTCGCTTTCCCAGTTTTCGAAAGTTGCCTGCATAAAATGAGGGCTTGAGAAATATTCCGGTAAGCTTAATTGTGGTAAGTGGGCTTCAGCTAATTCGTCATTTTTCACATGCCAGCCAGTTATGAATTGAAAACTCAGGAATAATAAAAATAAACTTGTCACGGTAATGCTGAGACCGTTTCTGTAGAAGAAATTATTTTTGTTTGTTACCATTATCTATGCTGGTTTTCTTTTTGTTGGTTTCAGCGAATTTTTCATAATAGACATGAAGTTTATCCAGCTCCTCTTCTGTTAGGTCTTCGATGTCAATGATTTTATTGTTTGCATTTTCCTGAGCGGCGAGTAATTCGTTCAGCTTTATCTGGATTGCTTTAGAATCCTTATTCTGCGCTTTTTGAATCAGAAATACCATCAGGAAGGTAATGATTGTTGTGCCAGTATTGATAACCATTTGCCAGTCTTCGGAATATTTAAAAATTGGTCCGCAAATTCCCCAGATAATAATCAGTAAACTTGCGCCGATAAATGCACTGGCACTTCCGGTGAAGCAAACGCCCCAGTCGGCAAATCTATCAAAGAGATTTTTTTTATTTTCCATGATAAAAGTGTTTAAAAAAAACAAATTCCGGCTGTCTAACCGGAATTTGTTTTTGTTGATCTTAAAGTGCTTTGGAATTAAGATTTGTGTCTGCAATACCGGTGAGTAATTCGTCACATTTCTTCTCTTCTTCGAGCGTGGCCAAAAGGTTTTCGAGACATTTGTCTTCTTTCAGAACTTTTGCCCAGGCTGCCAAAGTACCGTAAGTGGTAATTTCGTAATGTTCAACTTTTTGAGAAGCAGCGATGATGCCTGCATCTCTCACAGTTCCCGGCTCTGTTTCTTCCACGATACTGTCTCCTTCGTCCAGAATGCCCTGCATTGCATCACATTTTTTTGCCTGAGCTTTTTTGCCCAATGCTGCAAAGCAATCTTCTAATCTTGTCACATGATTTTTTGTCTGTTCAAGGTGGTCGCTGATAGCAGTTTTCAGTTTTTCATCTGTTGCATTTTTATGCATTTTCGGAAGCGCTTTTACAAGTGCTTTTTCTGCCCAATAGATGTCTTTCAGACTATCTTCAAAAAGATCTTTCAGTTCTTTTGCCGCATCTTTTTTTGCCGGTGTTTTTTTTGTTGCTGCAGTTGCTGTAGTTTTAGCAGCAGTTTTACCTTTCGTTGCAGTCTTGGCTGCAGGTTGTGTTTTTGTCGTCATAATAATTATTTTTTGTTTGGTTGAGAATGCTCTTCCAACTTATGTGCCAAGATTATATTTTTTAAATATTTGAATTTTAACATTTTAATGAATTTCTGTGGCTTGCTTTTTGACTGGCTTCAACAAATAACTAAATAAAAATATTATGAAAAAGGACGAACTGTCGGACGACAAATTGGAGCAGCTGAAAGATCACACAACGGATAATTCCGGCGAGGCACTTACAACCAATCAAGGTCTGAAAATTAACAACAACCAGGACTCTTTGAAGTCGGGAGAAAGAGGTCCGAGTCTGCTGGAGGATTTTATTCTACGTGAAAAAATCACTCATTTTGATCACGAAAGAATCCCTGAAAGAATTGTGCACGCAAGAGGATCTGGTGCTCACGGGACTTTCAAAATCAATAAAAGCCTCGCAAAATATACCAAAGCCAATTTCTTAGCAGAAGAAGGTAAAGAAACGCCAGTTTTTGTGCGTTTTTCTACCGTTGCAGGAAGTGCGGGAAGTACAGACCTTGCAAGAGATGTAAGAGGTTTTGCAATTAAATTTTATACAGATGAAGGAAATTACGACCTTGTGGGGAATAATATTCCTGTGTTTTTTATTCAGGACGCTATTAAGTTCCCTGATCTGATTCATGCGGTGAAACCTGAGCCGGATAATCAAATTCCGCAGGCTGCATCTGCTCACGATACTTTTTGGGATTTCATTTCGTTGATGCCGGAAAGTATGCATATGATTATGTGGGCCATGAGCGACAGAGCAATCCCGAGAAGTTACCGGATGATGGAAGGATTTGGTGTTCACACTTTTAAATTTATTAATGATGAAGGTAAAGTACATTTTGTTAAATTTCACTTCAAACCGAAATTAGGCGTTCATTCCGTTGCCTGGGATGAGGCGACTAAAATATCAGGTAAAGATTCTGATTTCCATAGAAGAGATCTGTGGGAAGCGATTGAAAATGGTGCTTTCCCGGAATGGGATTTCGGTGTGCAGATCATTCCTGAAGAAGATGAACACAAATTTGATTTCGATTTGCTGGATCCAACTAAATTGGTTCCGGAAGAAGAAGTTCCTGTGGAATTGGTAGGAACTTTGACTCTTAATAGAAATCCGGATAATTTCTTTGCAGAAACCGAGCAGATCGCATTTCATCCAGGGCATCTCGTTCCAGGAATAGATTTTAGCAATGATCCGTTATTACAAGGAAGATTATTTTCATATACAGATACGCAGTTATCACGATTAGGATCACCGAACTTCCACGAAATCCCTATTAACAGATCAATCAACACAGTTCATAATAACCAGAGAGATGGTCATATGCGCCAGCAGATTGTAAAAGGAAAAGTTAGCTATGAACCCAATACAATGGGCGGAGGCTGTCCTTTCCAGGCTATGATGAAAGATGGCGGTTTTACTTCACAAGAAGAAAGAATTGATGGGAAAAAGATCCGCGCAAGAAGCCAAAGTTTTGTGGATCACTATTCTCAGGCAAAATTATTTTACAACAGCCAGTCTGCGCCGGAACAGAAACACCTTCAGAATGCATTGATTTTTGAATTGTCGAAAGTAACAATTCCTGCAATCCGTGAAAGAGTTGTTGGACAATTGGCTTTCATTAATAAAGATCTTGCAGCATTAGTCGCTAAAAAAGTTGGTGTGGATGTTACAAAACTGAAACAGCCAAACGGAAGTATTCCTGCAGACGCTGATCCAAAAACGCTTCAGAGTCCGGAGAGAGAACCTGCTACAAAAAGTTCAGATGCTCTGAGTATGAAAAATACAGTCAAAGACACCATAGAAAGCCGGGTAATAGGTTTTATTATGGAAGACGGCGTGAATGCTGCTGATGTTAATGCATTAAAAAACAAATTAGAAAAAAGAGGTGCCGTTGTACAGATTATTGCGGGAAGTCTTGCTCCTGTAACAGCAGATGACGGTTCGAGCTTTACACCTAAACATTCTCTTACAAGCACTGCAAGTGTCTGCTTTGATGCATTATATCTTGCAAGTGGTAAAAAATCTTCTGACAATTTGCTTAACTCAGAAAACAAGCCGGGAACAATCCTTTTTGTGAATGAAGCCTATAAACATTGTAAGGCGATCTATTTTGGTAGAGAAACAGATGAGATTCTAAAAGCGAGCAATGTTGGAAGTAAAAAACACGAGGATCCTGCAATAGTCACTTCAGAAAATAAAAATTCTGATGATTCATTCATCAAGGCTGTAGCAAGCCACCGTGTTTGGGAATTGGAAATGGAGAGAAATAATCCGGCATAACAGATCAAAATCATACAAGATCAGATTATTTGAAGCATATTATTTCTTGGAAATAACGTTGCTTTATAAAATAAGACCGTGATTCTAACGGTCTTATTTTATATTAATTAAAAAAATACAATTAACATAAGTTTACCAAAATAGTGTGAACCAATTAATTATCTTACCTTTGTTTTATTATTTATAATTTTGAAGTTGCTGATATTAAGCTATTAATTCAGCCGCCATTTACTTCATACTATTTTTTTGCTGTCAATAATGGCTAACAGCGCTTTATCTCAAATTATATGAATGCACTAGCATTAGATTTACCTACAGATTCTTATACAGAATTTCTTAACCGTTTCAAAACTTCAATTTCAACTCTTTTTCAAAAAGAAAATATAGATCAGCTAAGCCTTTCCCGAGGTTTGCCGCCCAATGTTTGGAAAGAGATATTTAATTTGAAACCACTCTCTGTGGCTATTCCGAAAGAATATGGTGGTAGAGGCGTGAAAGTTAAAGAATGTCTTGGACTTTTATCTGCTGCTTCTTACGAATCTTTGCCCTTGTCTTTAACATTTGGGATCAACATTGCTCTTTTTTTAGAGCCTTTGTCCAAATATGGAAATGAATTAATTAAAGGAGATATTTTCAAGCATTTTCTGGATTATGGCGCAATGGGTGGTCTTATGATTACTGAGCCTGACTATGGAAGTGATGCGCTTAATATGAGAACTCAAAACGAATTGTTAGGGGATTCCTACCACGTAAAAGGTACAAAGCACTGGCAAGGTCTTACAGGATTAGCTAATTACTGGCTGATTACTTCAAGAAATATTAATGCTGATGGAAATCTTGGAAGAGACGTAGATTTCTTCATCGCAGACACGCATAAACCTGAACAAAATATAGAAGTTCTTGAGTATTATGACAATGCAGGATTATATATGATCCCGTATGGTCTTAATAAAGTTGATATCAAAGTTCCTCAGGAAAATAAATTGATTCCGGAATCTACAGGTCTCAAACTGATGCTGGATGTTCTTCATAGAAGCAGATTCCAGTTTCCAGGGATGGGAATGGGATTTCTGAAAAGAATGATGGACGAGGCTACAACGCATTGCAAAGAAAGAATCGTCGGAAATTCTAACCTTTTTTCTTTGGATCAGGTTCAGTTTCAGTTGGCTAAGATGCAGTCATTCTTTACACTTTGTTCAGCCATGTGTGCTAAGAGTTGCAAAGTAAGTGGAATAGATCACGACGTTTCTGGAAGCGGTGTTCACGCCAACAGTATGAAAGCTTTAGTAACCGATATGATGCAGGAATCTGCTCAGATGCTGGTTCAGCTATCGGGTGGAAAAGGATATAGATTGAGTCATATCGGCGGAAGAGGAATTATGGACAGCCGTCCGTTTCAGATCTTTGAAGGTTCTAACGAGATGCTCTATACACAGATATCGGAAGGTATTCTGAAAGATATGAAAAAGAAAAAAACAGAGAATGTTGCCGATTATCTTTCAATTAATGAGATCACAAAAAATGCAGCGAAACTATATTCCAAAGAATTAGATTTTGTTATAAATAGTCCAATTTCTCAGAGAAGAATGATCGATCTTGGAAAAATAATTGCCCGTGTAGTAACAGTTAATGATTTATTAGATCTTAATAATGAAGGCTTTAGCCAGCAATTAACCGATAATTCTATAGAAATAGTAAGACAGGAGATTGTCATGCTTCTAGCATCACTTCATCATCACAAAGATATTGCACCTTTGTGTGATATCGGCGAAAAAAGTGATTGGATGACTTTTGCATAATCAATAAATTCAGAATTTAAAATATAAGAACCTCAATGCTATTGCTTTGAGGTATTTTTTTGCTTAATAAATATTCAATGATATTTAAAAATAATATTAATTTGAAAATCAATTAATTAAAATGGTGATTGTTTCATATTAATGTTGTATATTTGTATTATAATTTACAAAAAGAGGTGTCTGCCTTGCTTTTTCTGTCACAGTTTAGAATTCCAATTTTTCTCTCCCAGTTTTCGCTTACAGTACCAAATTTTAAATTTTAATTATCAGATTAAAATATTTTGCTGACCTCTATTATTAAATTATTAGGATAGCTCTCGTGGAAAAAGAGTTATTTATTACACCAAAACAAATATTAATATAATACTAAAATAATTTATGGCAGATTCTTTCTCCAAAAAAGAAAATTTCAAGAAAAAAATCGCAAAACAGAAAGAAAAAAATCTTCGTCGTGAAGAGCGCAAAACCAACAATGACAAAGGAAAGGAAATAGAATTTATGTATGTAGATTCGTACGGAAGATTGACTTCTACACCTCCTGAAGACAGATTGGAAGTTAATCTGGATGATATCCAGTTAGGAGCCGCTCCTATAGAAGCAGAAGAAACTGTAAAAACAGGAATCGTAACTTTCTTCAGTGAAAAAGGTTACGGATTTATAACAGAGGATAATAACAAAGAAAATGTTTTCTTCCATAGCAACAATTGTGTGCATCTGGTGAAAAAAGGAAACAAAGTGTCTTTCGAAAAAGAAAGATCACCAAAAGGTTACTCTGCAATCAACATTCAACTTATCAAATAGATAATTTATAACAACAATTTTTTAATACCATTACAATGCAAGAAGGCACAGTAAAATTTTTCAACGAAACAAAAGGTTTCGGATTCATTTCTCCATCAGCTGGAGGAGACGACATCTTTGTACACTCATCAGGTTTAGTTAGCAGAAACATTCGTGAGAATGACAAAGTAACTTTTGAAGTACAAAAAGGACAAAAAGGATTAAACGCAGTTAATGTAAAACTTGCGTAAGCATAAAAAGTTTTTTCCATTGAAAATGATAAGCTCCAAATTAATTTGGAGCTTATTTTTTTATAATGATAATGTGGCAGAAGATTTGTTTAGTGTAAATTATCATTTCATCATCCCCGAAAAATCAACCACAAAATATATCAAGCTATGGAATTTCCAAAAGTATTATTAGACAAAATCAGTCATTATCTGATTGATCGCAGCGAGACCATTTCTATTGCAGAAAGTGTTACCTCCGGGTTTTTGCAATTGGCTTTTTCTGAAATGCCGGATGCTGAAAAATTTTTCAACGGGGGAATGACTGCTTATACTGCAAACGAAAAAATTAAACATCTTGACATACACCCGGAAGAAGCAGAAGCTGAAAATTGTGTCTCAAAAAACATCACAGAAACCATGGTACTGAATGCTGCCAAAATCTTTGATACAGATTGGGCAATAGCAACAACAGGCTATGCAACACCTGTTCCTGAATCCGGAGGTGAGATTTTTGCCCATTTTGCAATTTCTTATCAAGGCGATATTATCCTTTCGGACCGGATAGATCTTCATCCTTTGACAAATCCTCTGGCAGCCAAACATTATTTTATGGAATTCATACTTGGATGCCTGCGATGCGAAGTGAAAAGAAATTTTCCGGCATTGGCAATGAAAGGTTGATTAAATTAACCATAAAACCTAAATCAGACAATTGATTATTAGCATTGTGCAAATATTAATTGTCTGATTTTTATTAATCTGAAATATAACCTAATTATGAATAACAAATCTGAAATTCATAATTACTAAATCGAATAAAATGGATGAAAATTTACTAGGAATAATTGCAGGGATCTTAACATCAATCGCTATGATGCCTCAGCTTATCAAAGTTCTGAGAGAAAGAAATGCAGAAGATATTTCTGTAGTGATGTTGTTGGTCTTGATTTCCGGACTTTCTCTCTGGGTTTGGTACGGAATTCTGAAAGATGAATTGCCGATTATTTTATCAAACGGTTTTTCAGTTTTGGTTAATTTGACCTTGCTAACCTGCTGTTTAATTTTCAAAAAGAAAGATTAAATCTCATAAATTTCAGAATCTGTAAAAACAAAATACGTTCCTTTTTTAGGGATGTTTTTTATGTCCAGACCTGTAAATTCACTAAAAGCAGGTAACAATAATTGTTTTGAAGTCAATGCAAAACAAGGCAACTTAATTCGTTTTACAGGAGAATTAATAACAAATCCCGGATGGATGTGTCCCGTAATTTGAAATTTAGGATTTGAACGATCAAAATCGTGAACGAATGAAATTTTACCAACTTCTAAAGAATTTGATCTTGAATCCAGGCATAATTTCTTTTCCAGAGTTTTCGAAATTTTGTCGTGATTGCCTTCGATTAAGCAGAATTTGATGTCAGGATATTGCTTTTGCCAAGTACAGAATTCATCAACATCGGAGTTATTTCCGGCGTGAAGCAGATCTCCAACGATAATAAATTTTTCCGGCTGAAAATATTCAATCAAAACTGAAAGTCGCTCCAAATCATTTTTCATAATATGATTCGCCAAAGCAATTCCGTTTTTACGAAAATGTGCTGTCTTTCCGATATGTAAATCTGAGAAAATCAATGCTTTTTCCTTTTCCCAAAATAATGCACGCTGATTTGTTAAAGTGAAAACCTCATTCTGAATCGATATGTTTTTTGTAGATATGTTCATAATTAAATTGAAAAGACGATTGTTGGAATTTAATCATCCTTAATATTTCTCCCGGATTGCTTAATCAGTTTCTGAATCCTCACATCCAGATTTTCACTTGTCAAAGTCTGTCTCAAACTGTCAACCTTAATAGGAAAACTCAAAGGTGTAAAAGTATTGGCAAATTTCAAAATAATTTTAGATTTTTCAATCCGTTTAAAAGCTTCAACTAATCTCTGTTCCTGAAGCTGCATATTGAAAACTTCGGTGTAAGCCTGTCTCACTAGAAAATGGTTTGGGTCATAATCTTCCAGAACTTTAAAAATCAATCCTGCAGAGCTTTGCAATGCTTTATTCGAACGTTGCTGTCCGGGAAAATTCTGAATCACCATTCCGGAAATCACCGCAATATCCCGAAATTTCCGTCTTGCCATCTCCGCCGAATTAATACTCGAAATCACATCAACCATCAGATTATCCCGAGTCAGAATTTTATCTAAATTTTCTTCTTTTAAAGGAATTTCTTTGTCACTGAACAACTCAAAACCATAATCATTCATCGCCATCGAAAACGAAATCGGAGCTAGTTTTGAAATCCGGTAAGCAATCAACGCGGCCATTACTTCGTGTACCAGACGGCCTTCAAAAGGATACATAAACAAATGGTAACCTTCCCGGTTTTTAATCAATTCAACCAAAAATTCATCTTCTCTTGGGATGTGCGAACGTTCTTCCTGATTGGCTAAAAGCGGATGCAGAAATTTCAACTCTTTTTCAGAAGCTTTAGGATTCAACGCTCCGGATAATTTTTCTCTTAAAAAGTGTCCTAGGTTTGAACTTAAAGGCAATCTTCCACCAAGATAACTCGGAGCCATTGCTTTTCCTTTGGAAGCCCGGACAAAAACCGTCATATCTTTAATCATCGCTACTTCCAAAACCCGACCGGCCAGGATAAATTTCTCTTCTTTTTTAAGTCTTGAAATAAAATATTCCTCAACCATCCCAATATAACCGCCGGAAATAAATTTCACTTTCAGCATTGCATCGCTCACAATTGCTCCCATATTCATCCGGTGAAGCATTGCGATTTTTCGTGAAGTGACTTTGTGCAGACCGTCTTCCATCACGACAACTTTGTGATATTCTTCGTAGCTTTTCAACGCACTTCCGCCAATCGTGAGAAAATCTACCATCGCTTTCCATTCCTCATCCCGGATTTCCTGAAAAGTATAAACTTTTTTGATTCTTTCATAAAGTTCATCAGGATAAAACCCATCGCCAACTGCCAAAGTCATCAGGAACTGAACCAAAACATCGAAACACAAAACAACAGGTTCACGAGGCTCGATAACCTTTTGTTTCACAGCTTCTTTTAATGCCGAAACTTCAATTAATTCTAATGAATGCGTCGGAACACAAAAGATTTTCGACGTTTCGAAAGGGGAGTGGCCGCTTCGTCCTGCACGTTGTAAAAATCTTGCAACGCCTTTTGCAGAACCAATTTGAATCACAGTATCAACGGGTTTAAAGTCAATTCCTAAATCCAAAGATGAGGTGGAAACAACGGCTTTCAATTTTCCTGAACTTAAATTTTCTTCAATCCAGATTCTCAAATGGGCATCAATCGAACTGTGATGAATGGCGATTTGTCCGGCAAAATCAGGATATGCATTGAGTAAAAGCTGATACCACATTTCACTCTGACTTCTTGTATTAGTAAAAACAATGGTCGATTTAGATTCCAGAATAATCGGAACCACTTTATCCGCCAATTTTTGTCCAAGATGTCCTGCCCAGGGCAAAAGTTCAACTTCATCCGGAAAGACAGAAATAATGTCAATTTTCTTATGTTCTTTGGCGGTAATTTTTGTTTTTTTAATGTCATAAGGAATCAAAACTTCCTCCGCTTCATCCAGGTTTCCGATGGTTGCCGTAATTCCCCAGATTTTTAGTTTCGGAACATAATGAAAGAGTTGCGAGATTCCCAATTCTACCATTACGCCACGTTTTGAACCTAGCAATTCGTGCCATTCATCAACTGCAACACAATGCATATTGGCGAAAAATCGCTGATGATTTTTTTGTGCTAAGAGTAAGTGCAGACTTTCAGGTGTAACAACAAGAATTTCAGGCATATTTTTCACTTGTTGTTGTCTTACTTTTGGATCTGTATCACCATTTCTTACGCCGACTTCCCAATCCAGACCAATCTCGTCAATCGATTCCTGCATTGCTTTGGCGATATCTTTTGAAAGCGAACGAAGTGGCGTGATCCAGATCATTTTCAGCCCTGTTTTGTACTTATCAGGAAAAGTCAGAAAATCTGAAATTAAAGCTAAAAATACCGAAAAAGTTTTTCCAAAACCCGTTGGAGCCACAACCATTCCGCTGTAACCACTGCCAAACTTCTTCCATGTATCAACCTGAAATCTGAATGGCGAATTGCCTTTTTCCGTCATCCAGTTTTGAATGATTCTGAAGCCTTCGGTATTTTCGTAGTTGCTCAAATTATATTTTTTGCTTACTTCTTAAAAGTCTTCGACTCCGCTCAGACTGCCATCACTAAAAACATTTAGTATTAACATTTTTATGTTGACCGGAGTCGAAGCATTACTGTATTAGTTTTTTAATCTCTTCAATATCATCAATATCATTCACGGTTTTATCTTTCCGCCATCTTAAGATTCTTGGGAAACGCAATGCAACACCACTTTTATGTCGGTTGCTGAAACCAATTCCTTCAAACGCAATTTCAAAAACCAATTCAGCTTTCACGGTACGAACGGGACCGAATTTTTCAATCGCATTTTTGTTCACAAACTTACTGACTTCCATTATTTCTTTATCGGTCAATCCGGAATAGGCTTTGGCAATCGTAACCAGTTTATCGCCACTTTTCACGGCAAAACTGTAATCGGTGTAATAAGCGCTTCGTCGTCCGCTTCCTTTTTGAGCATAAATCAAGACCGCATCGATCGTCAGCGGACTGATTTTCCATTTCCACCAATCACCTTTTTTTCGACCAGAGTGATAATGCGAATTTTTCTGTTTCAGCATCAAACCTTCACTGTTAATATCCCTTGAATTTTCTCTGATTAAATCCAATTTGCTCCAATCTTCGAAATCAATGGCTTGGGAAATCTTGATGTTTTTTGATTCTTCATTTAATAATAATTCCTCCAGCATTGCTCTTCTGGCAGAGATGGGTTTTTCCCGTAAATCAGTTCCTTCGAGTTCCAAAATATCGTATGCAAAAACTTCTATCGGAATTTCTGTAAGCATTTTCTTGGTTAATGTTTTTCGGTTGAGTCTTTTCTGTAATTCGTTAAAATTTAAAACATTATCATCTTTTACTGCTAATATTTCACCATCGATAACGAAATTACCTTTCATATTTTGAACGGTTTCGGAAATTTCGGGAAACTGTTCCGTGACCAATTCTTCACCACGCGACCAGATGAAAACTTCATCATTTCTGCGGATAATTTGTCCACGGATTCCATCCCATTTATATTCAATGAGCCATTCATCGGGTTTTCCCAAATCTTCCAACTCTTTTTCCAAAGGATAAGCGAGGCAAAAAGGGTAGGGTTTTGAGTTATCCGGATTGATATTTTCGGCTGAAATCAATTCTTTGAACGAAACTTCATCAGGTTGCCATTTTCCCATCAAACTGTGCATTAATGTGCTGGCTTCCTGTCCGGAAAATTTGGTCAAAGAATTAATCAAAGTCTTTCCGGAAACCCCAATTCTGAAACTTCCGCCCAATAATTTATTGAAAATCAGGCGTTCCGTATAATCCAAACCATTCCACGAATTGAGAACAAATTCTTTTTTTTCGGCATCGGTTTTTGTTTTTAAACCAATAATTTCCGTCATCCATTCAGACAAAGTTTTTTCAATTTTTTCGGTCGGCGGAGGAAGAATTAATGATAATGTTTCGCCCAAATCACCAACGGACGAATAACTTTCCTGAAACAACCAAAACGGCAATTGCGTAATTTCCAACGCCCATTCTTTCATGTAATTCGTATTGACATTTCGCTTGGGTCTTTTTCCCGTAAACAGGGCGATAAACCACAATTTATCATCATCCGGCGCACGCTCAAGATAGTCGATGATAGCATCGATTTTAGCATTTGTCTTGTTGGTGCTCTCAAGGGCGTTAATAAGTTCTGCGAAATTTTTCATTGCTTTATTTTCATTTATTTGGGCAGCTTAATCCGCCTTCCGTTCCCAAACCTAACGGAGTGGTTCGAAGAAGTCAATCTTTTTTTGCAAGACGTTTTTGTCTCTAATTGAAGTTTCATTTGATGCAAAAAAAGGATTTCCACTCAAGTCGGGCTGCGAGCAAATTGATGTTTATAACTAACTGTTAAGTGTCGCTCCTACGGAGCTTTCAACCTTCAAGGTTTCAAAAATCTTAATCGTTTATTCAAAATTGATTTACTCCTCTTTCTTATCTGCTACAACTTCCTTTTCAACTATTTCTTCATCATCGTCTCCATACAAAGTTTCCACAACATCAGATTTAATTCCTAGTTCATTCAGATATTTGGAAAAAACTTCGGTTTGTCCGTGCGTTACGTGAACGATTTCTGCCTCGGTTGCTTTTATAGCTTGCAATAAACCTTTCCAATCAGCGTGGTCGCTCATCGGAAAACCGGCGTCAGCACTTCGCCATCTTCTGGCACCGCGAACCTGCATCCAGCCGGAACAAATCGCTGTTGCGGCGTCAGGGATTTTTTTAATTACATTGCTATCCAGCAAAGCCGGTGGAACAATGACAATACCACCTGCAACGTGTTTGATACTTTCCCTGAAATCGGGAACTTCATAGTCTGGAAGTACAATTCCGACTTCTTCAAAGGCTTTATTCAATTTCCCAATAGAGTAGTGAACGTGGATTTTCCCCATTCCTTCTACAGCTTTCATAATCCGCTGGGCTTTACCTAAAGAATAGCCGATGAAAACAGAGGTTTTCTGATTTTCCTGATTTCTTAAAACCCAATTTTGAAGTCTTTTATTCAAATCCGGAACTTCCAGCCAATTGTAAATGGGAAGTCCGAACGTACTTTCAGTGACGAATTCATTGCATTTTACCAGTTCAAAAGGTGTACTCAAACCATCATCCTGAACTTTATAATCTCCTGAAACCACGCTCACATAACCTTTGTATTCCAAGCGAATCTGAGCAGAACCAATAATGTGGCCAGCGGGATGTAGAGAAAGTTTCACACCATTAATGTCCAAAACTTCGCCATATTGTAAGGTCTGACATTCGATGTCAGGAGAAATTCTTTGGTGTAAAATCGGTTTTGTGAAATGATGGCAAAGGTATTTTTTCATTCCCCATCGCGCATGATCTGCGTGTCCGTGCGTGATGACAGCAAAATCAACAGGTCGCCAAGGGTCAATATAGAATTTTCCCTGTGGACAATATATACCTTTGTTTGTGAATGTGATGAGTTTCAAAGAATTGATTTTTTTTAATGATTCAAAAAGCTGACCAATTGTTTTTCTTTCATTAATCCTGAAAAAAATCTCCAACAATAAACATTTATTGTTGGAGATTTCTATAGTTTTGATTTTAGACTAAATCGTTGCGTTTCCTTCTACACCATCAGAATTATCGGTTTTACTTCCGCTGATTGCAGCTGCTGCAAAACTTAACAAACTAACCAATTTACCGGCTTTTGTATCCCAATAATAAGTTTCTTTTGGCTCAACTCTGATGATGGAAACATTGGGGTCATCTTTTCCGTCGAACCACGCATTTGCCATTGGCGACCATTTGTCCTCTATGGTGGATTTGTCTTTATAAATGTAAGCATCGCCGAAGATTGATAGATATTCCGAGTCGCTGTTGTTCATAAAGTAGAGCTGAACACGTTTGTCTTCTTTGATTTCGAAATTCTTGTTGCTTGTTTCGCTGCTGATGAACCATAGATTTCCGTTTTCGTCAGTTTCCTGTAATCCCATTGGTCTGGAGTTGACCGGCAATCTGTCCAATTCTGTACAGAACATACAGATTCTTGCTTTTTCCGACAGTTCCTTGATTTTTTCTATTGCTTCCTGATTGGTTAAATCTTTTGTAGACATAATATTTTATTTTTTAGTGTTTGATTTCTGTAGCAGTTACAAATAATGTGCTAAAAGATTGAGATTCGATTATTAATCAAATTTTAAAATTTTTGATGATGGAATATTTATTGTTAGAAACTCAATAACAATTAATCATTATTAATTTTAATTTAAAAACTGAATTATGAGAGCAATCTGGAATGGCGCAATTGGATTTGGACTTGTTAATATTCCTATCAAACTTTATTCGGCAACAGACTCCAGCACTTTGGATTTGGATATGCTGGATAGTAAGGATATGAGTAATATCAAATTCAAGCGAGTGAATGAGAAAACAGGAAAGGAAGTTGTTTGGGAAAATATCGTGAAAGGTTACAAGCTTGAAGATAAATATATTGTCCTTGATGATGAAGATTTCGCTGCGGCAAGTCCGGAAAAATCAAAAGTCCTCAGCATTGCTCAATTTGTGAAAGAAGATGAAATTGACTCTGCGCTTTTTGAAACGCCTTATTTCCTTGAACCACAGAAGAATGGAGAAGCGGCGTATAAATTATTATTAAAATCATTAATGAAAACCAAGATGGCAGGAATTGGTTCTTTTATTTTGAGAGAACGTGAAATTCTTTGTCTGATTCGTCCTTATGATGATAAAATATTGATGGTCAACAGAATGCGATATCCAGAAGAGATGAGAAGTTATGAAGACTTGAAAATCCCTGCCGGAAGTGCGCCAAAACCTGATGAACTGAAAATGGCGGAAGCATTAATAAAATCTTTGGCAAGTACTTTCGATCCTACTAAATATAAAGACACTTACAACGCAGATTTACTGAAAATCATCAAACAAAAAGCAAAAGGTAAAAAAGTAAAATTGACTGAAACCAAAGAACCGGAAGGCAAAACAACCGATCTTATGGCAATGCTGAAAGCCAGTCTCGAAGGCAAAAAGAAAAAAGCCGGATAGAAAAAAAGATACAAGAAAAAAAGCAAAAGATCACAGTGAAAAGGCTTCGAGAACCACAGCCTGACAAAGTACAAATTCACTACAACTCTCAAATACTCTAAAACAAAAATGGCACTCGAAGATTACAACAAAAAACGGAACTTCAAAGAAACTTCAGAACCGAGTGGAAAGGAAAAGGCGAGCGGTAAAAAACTGAAATTCGTAATTCAAAGGCACGCTGCGTCGAGATTGCATTACGATTTTAGATTGGAAATGGAAGGCGTTTTGAAAAGCTGGGCTGTCCCGAAAGGTCCGTCTCTTAATCCTTCTGACAAACGTTTGGCGATGATGGTGGAAGATCATCCTTATGACTACAGAACTTTTGAAGGCTCGATTCCGAAAGGAAATTATGGTGCTGGTGAAGTTGAAATCTGGGATGAAGGAATCTACGAACCCATCGAAAAATTAAAAGGCAAAACCGATGATCTCGTGATGCGTGCAGAATTACACAAACAATCTTTGAAATTCATTCTTCACGGAAAGAAATTGAAAGGCGAATTTGCCTTAGTCAAAATTAAAAATCCGAAAGATGATAATGCGTGGCTTCTAATCAAACATAAAGATGATTTTGCAGTCACTGAAGATTATGATGCAGAAGAACATACTTCAAAAAACTCAAAAGTAACGGCTTATCTCGGCGAGAAAGACAGTAAAAAAAAAATACCGCCTCCGAAAGCATAAAGCATTTTAAAAATTACACACCAGCACTTTCCGGCGAGAAAAAACTGTCGGATTTCATTGTGCCGATGTTGTGTAAAACTACTGATAAAGCCTTTGATGACGAAGATTGGGCATTCGAAATAAAATGGGACGGCTATCGTGCCATCGCAGATTTAAGGAATGATTCTATCGGATTATACTCCAGAAACGGGCTCGATTTTTCTCAAAAATTCAAAAAAGTGGCGAATGCGCTGAAACTTCAGGAACACGAGATGATCCTTGATGGTGAGATCGTTGCGTACGATGACAAAGGAAAACCGAACTTTCAATGGCTTCAGAGAATTGGCGATAATCCTGATTTGGCTTTGATCTTTCAGGTTTTCGATTTACTTTGGCTGAACGGACATTCGACGGAAGATCTCACTTATCTTCAGCGAAAAGAACTTCTGAAAGATGCCTTGGTTCAAAATGAAATCATCCAGTTTTCCGATCACGTTCTGAAAAACGGGAAAGATTTTTTTCAGGCAGCAAATGATCTTGGTTTAGAGGGAATTATCGCCAAGAAAACAGACAGCACTTACAGAGAAGGTGTACGAAGTTCGGAATGGCTGAAAATCAAAATCAATCAAACCGATGAGGCAATTATCTGTGGTTTTACGGAACCAAAAGGTGCAAGAAAGAAATTTGGTTCTCTGATATTAGGAAAATATCTGAATGGCGAAATGGTTTTCTGTGGTCATACGGGAACTGGTTTTAATGATAAGATTCTTTCCGAGCTACACGAAAAAATGGAACCGCTGATCACTGAAAAATCGGTTTTCAAAATCACGCCGAAAACCAATGCCAAAGCAACCTGGGTAAAACCTGAACTGGTTGCTGAAATCAAATTTACAGAAATTACCAAAGATCACGTTTACAGGCATCCTGTTTTCCTACGACTTCGGGATGATATAAAACCGGAAGATGTAGAATTCAATTCTGAAAATAAATCAAAAAATGAAATTGTGAAAAAAGCCGAACCAAAAACAAGAACTACAAAAAATGATATCAATAAAAAAATTGGAAAAAAGGAACTGAAACTTACAAATCAGAATAAAATCTATTTTCCGGACGACGATGTCAGCAAAGGCGATGTGATTGATTATTATCAAAGTATTTCCAAATATATTCTCCCTCATCTTAAAAACAGGCCAGAATCTATGAACCGCTTTCCCAACGGAATCAACGGTCTCAGTTTTTATCAGAAAGATGCCGCCGAAGAAACACCTGACTGGATAGAAATACAGAAAGTTTTCTCAGAAAGCAGTGATAAGTATATCAATTACATCATTTGTAATGACAAGGAAACGATGGCTTATCTCAACAATCTTGGCTGCATCGAGCTGAATGTCTGGACAAGCAGACTACCTAAAGCTGACTTTCCGGATTATTTGGTTTTAGACCTTGACCCATCAGATAAAAACACATTTGAAGATGTGATAGAAACGGCTTTGGCTGTGAAAGAAGTTTTAGATTTGGCAGGAATAAAAGGTATTCCGAAAACTTCCGGTAGTTCAGGAATTCATATTTATATTCCGATGGGCGCCAAATATAACTATGATCAAGTCAAGGATTTTGGACACTTGCTAATGCAGATGGTTCAGCAAAAATTACCTGATATTACAACATTAGAAAGAAGCCTTCAAAAAAGAGACAAGAACAAAATCTATCTGGATTATCTCCAGAATCGCCGTGGACAGACTTTGGCAAGTGTTTACAGTCTTCGGCCCAAAAAAGGCGCAACGGTTTCGATGCCTCTGGAATGGGATGAAGTGAAAAGCGGATTGAAACCAACAGATTTCAATATTCATAATGCTCTGGAACGGTTAAAAGAAAAAGGCGATCTATTCAAACCTGTTCTTGGAAAGGGAATTGATATGTTGAAAGTCATTAAGAAACTGGAAGGATAAATTCTTCCGCCTAAGCTACACAAAAGGATACGCTTCTATCCCTCACACAAAAAATCCCACTCAACAACTTGTCGAATGGGATTTTTAATTTATTTTTAATTCACTTATAATTTAAAACCTCCGGAAGCTTCGATTCTTTGACCGTTAATCCATTTGGAATCGTCTGAACAAAGAAATGCAACCACACTTCCGATATCATCCGGCAGACCAACTCTTCCTAAAGCAGTTTCGGAAGCCAAATATTTGTTCAAATCTGAAACATCGCGAACAGCACCGCCGCCAAAATCAGTTTCAATCGCGCCCGGAGCAATAGAGTTCACTCTTATTTTTCTGCTTCCCAATTCCAAAGCCTGATATCTTGACAAAGAATCTATTGCCGCTTTCATTGCACCATAAGCAGAATATCCTGCAAATGAGAATCTTGCCAAGCCAGATGAAGTGTTTACAACGCTGCTTCCGTCATTCAGCAATGGTAAAAGTTTTTGTGTTAAAAAATAAGGACCTTTGAAATGGATATTCGTCATTGCATCCAAAGTTTCTTCAGTAGTAGTTTCAAAGCTTTCTGTGATTCCGATTCCTGCGTTGTTTACCAATGCATCCAGCTTTGCAGAAGAAAATTGTGTGTCCAAAATTTCTTTTACTTTCGTTGTAAATTCGTCAAAACCTGCAGTTGTAGAGATATCCAAAGGTAAAGCAAATGCTTTTTGTCCAATTGATTCAATTTCTTTTATCACTTCGTCTGCCGCTTCTTTTTTTGTTTGATAAGTTAAGATGAGGTCAAATCCTTTTTTTGCTAATTGTAAAGCTGAATCTTTACCAAGTCCGCGGCTTCCGCCTGTCACTAATGCTATTTTACTTGCCATTTTTTATTGTTTTAGTTAATGATACAAAGTTGGAAAATAAACACAATAGCTTATTTGCATAAATCAAATTAAAATTTGTGAAAATCAAACAATCAATAATTCGCGATAATGTTGTGGCGATTGTCTGCTGTATTTTTTAAAGAAGTTAGAAAAATGCGCTACTTCTTCGAAACCCAATGTGAAAGCGATTTCAGAAATATTCCATTGCGTTTGTGTCAATAATATTTTTGCTTCCTGAAAAATCCGGCTTCCGATGATTTCGCCTGTTGTTTTTCCTGTAGTTTCTTTCAGAACCCGGTTAAGGTGATTGACGTGAACACCCAAGATTCCGGCAAAATCTGCCGGCGTTTTCAGTTGCAGAAGCTGGCTGATATTTTCAATAGGAAATTGTCTTTCCAATAGCTCAATGAATAGGGTTGTAGTTCTGGAAGCGGCAGTTTTGTTATTTTCGAGAGGTTGAATCGGTTTTAATTTTTGTCCAAAATGAATCAATTCCATCACGTAATTTCTCAGCAAATCATATTTGTAAATATAGTCAGACTTTATTTCTTGATGCATTTTCAGGAAAATTGCTTCAAATTGATGAAACTGTTCAGTCGAAATTTGATATATAAAATCGCTCTGAGGGGAGAAAACCGGAAGGTGATCTAATTCCAAACCAACCTTCGAAGCCGGCAAAAAATCTTTTGTAAAAACACAGAAATGTCCCGATTGCTCTGTACAAAGATGTGTGTAATTGTAAGGGATCCTCGGCGATGCAAAAAGAACGGCGCAATCTTCAATTTCGATAGTTTTATCGGCATATTCTACTTTATTTCTGCCGTTTATCAGACTTATTTTGTAGTAAGTTCTCCTGTTGTAAGGCATTTCGGTTTTCGAGGTACAGTTTCTGGAGATTTCAGAAATATCAAAAATATTAAAATGACCAATGTCCTTGTGAATGTTTTCATTCAGGAACTGATTGATGTCCGGACAAGATTCTCCCAAGATATCCTGATAAAATTCTTTGATAGTAATCGAACTCATATTGTTGTAAAAATCAAAGATACGGGATTGAATTTAATTCTAATAATAAAGAGTTGATATATCTTACTTTCGTCATTTCGGATACAACCAAACTCATTTTGGCAACATTTACATTTTCCCTTCTGCGGACATTTGTATTATAAAATTTAAAACAAAATTTAAAATGAAAAAAACAATTTTTATCACAGGTGCCTCTTCAGGATTGGGGAAAGCTACAGCGAAATTATTTCAGTCAAATGGCTGGAACGTCATCGCAACAATGAGACGTCCGGAAAAGGAAACAGAACTTTCTCAATTAGAAAATGTAACCTTGCTCCCGCTGGATGTTACAAACCTTGATCAGATTCAGGAAACAATACAAAAAGCAATTGAACTTCATACGATTGATGTCGTTTTCAACAACGCAGGTTATGGTTTGATTGGTGCTTTGGAAGCTTTGACAGACGAGCAAATCGTGAAACAGTTGGATACCAATCTACTTGGCGTAATCCGTGTAACGCAGGCTTTCATTCCTTATTTCAGAAAAAATAGAAACGGATTGTTCATTACCACAACATCCATTGGCGGACTGCTGACTTTCCCTCTGGATTCGCTTTATCACGCTACAAAATGGGCTTTGGAAGGCTGGAGCGAAAGTATGTCTTTTGAACTGGCTTTGCATAATGTTGGCATCAAAACCATTGCACCGGGCGGAATTAAAACTAATTTTGCAGGAGAATCATTAGCCGTTGCGAATCATCCCGCTTATGAAGACGGAATGCAGAAATTATTTGAACTGATGAATCCTGATAATTTTGAACCTGTGGAATGGATTGCTGATGTCGTGTACGAGGCGGCGACAGATGGGAAAAATCAGTTGCGTTATGTGACGGGAGAATTTGCAAATCAACTTTACAACCGCCGTTTGGAAATCGGTTCAGAAGCGGCAGTTCAGGAGATGAAACAGATGGTTTTTGGAGATCTAATCAATTAAAAAAAATAGAAAGATGAATAACCCGATAAAAGTAGATTCTATCTCTCAGCTTCACGAGATGCTTGGTTTTGGAAAACCAGTTCATCCGCTTATAAGCATTAATCAAAATGAAAATATGATTGTGGACGAAGCGTTTCTGAATCAGCATTTTCTGTTTAATTTCTACAAAATATCATTCAAAAAAACATTGAAGGGTAAAATGGGTTACGGACAAGGCTATTATGATTTTGATGAAGGCGGAATGGTTTTTACGGCTCCGAATCAATTGCTTTCCACAAGTTCAGATGATGTTCAATATGAAGGTTTGACGCTTTTGATTCATCCGGATTTTCTTAGGAATTATTCACTGGCAACGCGGATTAAAAGTTTTGGATTCTTTTCTTATTCAGCAAACGAGGCTTTGTTTTTATCGGATAAGGAAAAGCAGACGATTTTCTCTGTTTTTGATAATATTAAGGAAGAACTGAGTAACACGATTGATGATTTCAGCCAGGATGTTATTATTTCGCACATAGAGGTTTTGCTCAATTACAGCAATCGTTTTTATAAGCGACAATTCATTACCAGAAAAGCTGTCAATAATGATTTACTTTCAAAGATTGAAGAGCTTTTAGGTGATTATTTTAATGAAGAAAAAGGCTTGAATAATGGTCTGCCAACCGTCGAATTTTTAGGGCACGAACTCAGTCTTTCGCCAAGATATCTGAGTGATATGTTGAGGTCATTAACCGGACAAAACGCACAACAGCTCATCCACGAAAAACTCATCGAAAAAGCAAAAGATTACCTTACAACCACTCAGCTTTCTGTGGCAGAAATTGCTTATCAGCTTGGTTTTGAGCATCCGCAGTCTTTCAACAAATTATTTAAAAATAAGACCAGTCAGACGCCTGTAGAATTCAAGCAAAGTTTTTATCATAACTAAATTTATAATGAACACAGAAACTTTTATCAAAAATTGGATTGCAGTCAGCAACAGTTACGACACCGAAAAATATCTTGAATTTTATCTTGAAGATGCTATTTTAGATGACCCATCGGTTGGAAGAAAATTTTTAGGACACGACGGAATTAGAAACTATTTTGTAAGTTATTTTATCGGATACAAAACTCAGACAGAACTGATAAAATTGGATATTAGAGAAAATTCAGCTTATCTGGAAGTAGAATTCACCGGCGATTTTCCGGAAGGTAAAATTGGCGGGAGCTTTGATTTTGTTTTTAAAGACGATAAAATTGAGTTTTTAAAAGCAGATTTGATTCATTAAATAAAAAAAGGGCACTCTCCGAAAAGAATGCCCCTTAAATAAAAACCTTAAAAATTCAAAAAATTATAATGAAACCCCTCGTTTCCAAGGGATAAATACATCCTGTTTCAATTGGTCTGCTTTCGTTTCCACGTTTCCGCTTGCCAGTTCAATAATATAATCTACGATTTCCTCACCAACTTCCTGAATGCTTTTTTCGCCCGTAATCACGGTTCCTGCATTAATATCGATAATGTCCGACATTCTATTTCGAGTCGTTGTATTGGAAGATATTTTCACAACCGGTGCGATTGGATTTCCCATCGGATTTCCTAAACCTGTCGTGAATAGAACGACTGTTGCGCCGGCTCCTACCAATCCTGTTGTACATTCTGCATCATTTCCTGGCGTGTTTAATAGATTCAGACCCGATTTTGAAATGTATTCGCCGTAATCCAAAACATCTACAATTGGCGCAGTTCCTCCTTTTTTGGAAGCACCGGCAGATTTCATTGCGTCAGTGATCAAGCCATCTTTAATATTTCCTGGTGACGGATTCATATCAAATCCTGAACCTGCATCTACAACGGATTTTTCAAAAGCTTTCATCAAGGTCAAGAATTTGTCTGCTTTTTCTTCATCCACACATCGGTTCATTAATTCCTGCTCTACACCACACAATTCCGGGAACTCAGCCAATATCGTTTTTCCGCCCAATGCGGCAAAAATATCAGAGACAACTCCTAAAGCTGGATTGGCTGATATTCCTGAGAATCCATCGGATCCACCACATTCTAAACCGATACTGATCTTTGAAACCGGCGCAGGTTGACGTGTGATTTGGTTCGCTCTTTTAATAGCTTCAAAAGAATCTTTGATCACCATCTGGAACATTTGATCCGTTGTTCCGATCTTTTGTTGTTCGAAGACCAAGATCTCTTTATCGTTATTCGGGCTAATTTCTTTCAAAGCATTTTGAAAAATATCAACCTGAAGATTTTGGCAACCTAAGCTCAAAACCGTTGCACCAGCCACATTCGGGTTGTTCACATAGCCTGCTAGCAATTTTGCCAACAATTCCGAATCTTGTCGGATTCCGCCACAACCACCTTGGTGATTGATGAATTTCACTTCGATATTATCCAGAAGATTTTCATTTCGTGAATTGTCTACAACGTCTTCCACGCTTTTTTCTTCAATCAGTGAGCGAAGGAAATTTTTATAAGAAACTTCTTTCTTAGGCAATAATTCATTTTCGAAAATGTCTTTTAACTTCTCGATATTTTTGTTTTCACAAAAGACCAATGGGAAGAATAACCAGACATTTTTGGTTCCTACTTGTCCGTCAGAACGATGGTATCCATTGAAAGTTTTGTCTTTCCATTTATCAACATTTGGTGGTGTCCAACCAAGATCTCCAGTCTTTTTGAAAACCGGTTCACTTTGGTGTTTTACGTTTTCAGTTGTGATCACTTCACCTTTTTGGATGGTCTGATTGGCTTTTCCAACCACAACACCATACATAATGATCTGGTCGCCGGCTTCAAAATGCTCTCCGGCAAATTTATGTTTTGCTTTTGTATCCGTTAAAACGTTGTAAAGCGTTCCGTCGAGATCAACGATTTCGCCAGCGTAAAGATCCATCAGCGCAACGACTACGTTGTCTTTTGGATTTACTTTTAATACTTTTTTCATAATTTCTAAATCTTTAAAAATTACTTAATAAAATTCTTGTAACCTTGTTCGATTCCGTTGGCATCGATTTCTTTCAAGGCTTTTGTCACAGCTTCTGTTAATCCAGGAACCTGCGTTAGGTCTGTATCCCAGAAACTTGTTTCGGATAAAGTTGCTTCTACAACCTCTCCAAGATCATTGTTAGACCAGATCTCTTTGAATCTTTCCAAAACAGGTGCGTCATCCATTACTGGAAGCATTTTTCCGTTGAATTCTCCTTGGTAGAATCTGATCAATGCTGCAAGAGCGAAAGTCAGATTGGTTGGCAATTCTTTTTTGTCTTCAACATATTGTAACAAACTTGGCAATACTCTCACTTTGAATTTCGCAACAGAGTTCAATGCAATACTCGAAAGCTGATGCTTCAAAAACGGATTTCTGAATCTGTCAAAAACTTCTTCTGAGAAAGCCGTCAACTCTTCTTTTGAAAGGTCAAGAGTTGGGATAATCTCATTGTAAACCGTATCAGAAATGAATTTCCCAGCGAATTCCGCATCGATTGCTTCTTTCACAGTTTCTTTTCCATCAAGGATTGAGAATGCCAACATTGCTGTGTGAGCACCGTTCAGGATTCTTACTTTTCTGGTTCTGTATGGTGTGATGTCTTTTACTATCAAAACCTGATCGTCTATTTTGTCGAAAGGAATTAAAGCTTTCAACTTGTCATCGCCTTCGATTACCCAAAGTAGGAATGCTTCGCAAACTACCATCAGGCTGTCATCATAACCAAATTTGGCTTCGTATTCATTCTTTTCCTCTCTTGGATATCCAGGAACGATTCTGTCCACCAACGTGTTGTGGAAATAGTTGCTGTTTTCTACCCAAGCAGAGAATCCTTCTTCAAGATTCCAAAGTTGAGCATATTGAAGAATGTATTTTTTAAGTGTCAATCCATTATTCTCGATCAATTCGCAGGGAATGATGTGAAGACCTTTGTCCTCAGCACCATGGAAATGTTTGAATCTTTCGTAAAGGAAAGCAGTTACTTTTGCAGGGAAATTCTTGTGAGGTCCGGCTTCCAGAGTAGCTTCGGACTCATCAAAAGCAATTCCGGCTTCTGTTGTATTTGATAAAATAAACTGAAGTTCTTCACCTTTTGCCAGATCAAGATATTCCTGATAATTGGCGTAAGGACTTAGTGATCTTTGGATTGCTGAGATTACTCTCTGATCATCCACGATCTGTCCTTTTTTTACACCTCTTACGAAAAGTGTATATAGGTTATTTTGCTCTTCCAGCATATCCACAAGTCCGCCGACAGTTGGCTGTATAACAGCCACACCAGCATTAAAGCCTGCTTCTTTGTTCATTTTGTCAATCAGATAATCAACAAATGCACGGAGGAAGTTACCTTCTCCGAATTGTAAAAATTTTATAGGAAGTTTCTCAGTTAGATCTGAGTTTTCACGGTTTAGTTTTTCTTTTGTTTGATATTCCATTTCTTTATTCTTTAAATTTTGATGAACCTTGTGAAGGTTTTCTTTTTCTTACCAACTGTTGTTTTGAACACTCAGTTCACAAAGTTTTTATTTATTGCACTGTTTTAAGTTTCACAATTCGCTTTTGCGTAATCATCGATTCTTTTAAAAATCAATAAGAAATTGAGATAAAGCCGCTTCGCTTATACAAGCTTTCTTTGATTCGAATCACTCGCTGCCCGACTTGAGCGGAAATCCTTTTTTGCTTTGACTTCGATTTCTATTTAGGCCGAAATCTTCTGCAAAAAGATTGACTTCGTCGGACCACTCCGTTAGGTTTGGGAGCGGAAGGCGGAAATAGCTGCCATAATTTTTATTTTATAGATCCGTAACTGGTTTGTAAACCGGAACCAATGATTTCATCACCACCCAACCGATGAGGTAAACCACGGCACAGATTGAAAATATAATGAAGTAACCAGCTTCTTCTCCTTTGAATCCCATAAATTCCATCTGCGTTGTTCCTGCAAAATCGAATAGAACACCAGATCCCTTGTTGATAATCAATGATCCGATTCCACCCGCCATTCCACCAATTCCGGTGATTGTGGCAATTGCTTTTTTCGGGAACATATCGCCAACGGTTGACATAATATTTGCTGACCAAGCCTGATGTCCTGCTCCTGCAATTCCAATGATGATGACCGGCAACCAGAAAGAGTAAACGCCTAAAGGCTGTGCAATCAAGGCCAAAAGCGGGAAAAACGCGAAGATCAACATCGCTTTCATTCTTCCTGCATAAGGATCCATTCCTTTTTTATTGATGAAATAGGATGGCAGCCAACCTCCGATAATTGATAGTAATGTGATAGTATAAAGGACGAAAATTGCTGCCTGACCAACGCCGTCATTGGATTTGATTCCATAAACTGAACTTAAGTAAGCCGGAGTCCAGAACATATAAAACCACCAGACACCATCTGTCATAAACTTCCCGAAAGCAAATGCCCAGGTCTGTTTGTATTTGAAACACTGTGCGAATGATACTTTTTTGTCTTTGTCCGCTTCCTCTTCCAAACCGTGATCCTGCTGGATGTATTGTAATTCGGAAACACTCATTTTCTTGTTGTGTTCCGGTTTTTTATAAATGAAAACCCAGAATCCCATCCAAACGAATCCTAAAATACCGATGATGATGAATGACATTTCCCAACCGAAACTTTCTGCTATTCTTGGAATAATTAAAGGCGCAGATAAAGCACCAACAGCCGCTCCGGCATTGAAAATACTTGTTGCCAAAGCTCTGTCTTTCTTAGGGAAATATTCTGCCGTAGTTTTGATAGCAGCGGGGAAATTTCCTGCTTCTCCAACAGCCAACACAAAGCGTGCAAAGATGAACAGCATCACGCTTGTGCTGCCAACTAAAGCCACGTTATCTACAGTTTTGATAATTTCTTTTGATTCTTCAAATCCTACAAGCCAATGTCCTGTTAAAATTCCTGATGCAGCAATCCCGCAATAAGCGTGTAAACAAGCACCAAGCGACCAAACGCCGATTGCCCAAAGGAAACCTTTCTTTGTATCCATAAAATCCACAAACTTACCTGCGAACAACATACTGACAGCGTAGAAAATGGAGAATAATGCGGTGATATTTCCGTAATCATTATTATTCCAATGAAACTCCGGCTGGATAAAATCTTTCCAAGTCAAAGAAAGTACCTGTCTGTCCAGATAATTGATACTTGTTGCAGCAAAAAGAAGGGCACAAATTCCCCATCTGTAATTGGTCTGCTTAGGCGTTATGGTTTGATTCATTTTAAATTGGTTTGGTTTGTTTGTGTTTTTTATTTTAAGAAGCTTTTATCGATTTGATGATCTCTAAAACCTTTATCGTTTCGTTTTCGATGGTGGCGTAATCTTTTGTTGCCATTAATTCTTTGCTTACTAATTTGCTTCCCATTCCGACAGCAGAAACGCCTGCGTTAAACCAGCTTTCGATGCTTTCTTTGGTTGTATTAACGCCACCTGTTGGCATAAATTTCAGATTTGGGAAAACGTCTTTTATCGCGCTCATAAATCCGGCTCCGAGAGCATTTCCCGGGAATAACTTCACGAAAGTTACACCAGCAGCTTCTGCCGTGATGATTTCCGTTGGCGTCATACAACCCGGGCTGTAAAGCAAATGTTTTGAGATCAAAAATTCTGCAACTTCCGGTACAAATCCTGGACTGATAAAGAAGTCTGCGCCTGCTTTTTCATATTCTTCAGCTTGTTTCATGTTTTTTATCGTTCCAATTCCGAGAAGCATTCCTGGCATTTCCTCATTTCTGAGTTCTACCATTTTTGTAAAATTGCTCAAGGCAAATTCGCCTCTGCTTGTATATTCTACAGCACGGATTCCGGCTTTGTAAAGTGCTTTTAATATTTCTAAAGTTACTGTTTCGTCAGCGTTGTAATACAAAGGCAAAAGCCCTTGCTCGATGATTGCATTTGTAACTAATTGAATTTTTGTCATTTTTTTCTTAAATTTTTACTTTAAAAACTATTTTTCTAATGAAGCCATCTCCAATCATTGGTGCGTGGACATCATTTGGATAAAAAATAGCAAACTGATTATCGTTTAACTGGAAAAACATATCCGGATTATCATTGTAAAAAAGAACATCTTTTTCTGCATTGTATTCTCCGATTGGGTCTGTGCATTTCTGCCTTGGTTTCCAACCAATATTTTCTATCCCCTTCAGACAAATTTGAATATCAATATTTTGATTATGACACTCGAATTTGGAAAGACTTTCTTCTTTTGTTTTGGCCTTTTCATCAAAAACAATCATTCTAAGACCTTCCTGAATCTCTGTAACGCCAACTTCCAAAGAATCTAAATTCTTGTTTTTTAAATAGTCGAAAGCTTTTTCAAATAATGGATTCAGCAAAAAATACTGAGAAGCGTTTTCTAATGTATCTATAATCATTATTTCTAAATTATCTCTTTATTCTTCCGCCTTTATCGCCATTCATTACATCCAGAATATCGGAAGCACTGCAATGGTTAATGTCCCCTGGAACTGTATGTTTAATAGCACAAGCAGCGTTTCCGAACTTAAGTGCGGTTTCATCATCGAAGTTTAATAGACCGTAAATCAAACCTGCTGCGAAAGCATCGCCGGTTCCGATTCTGTCAACAACTTGGAGGATTTCGATTGGCTCAGATTCGAAGTACGTTTCGTTTGACCAAGCTCTTCCTTGGGTTTCCTGCGTACTTGCACTGGCGCCGACTCTTACTTTGTCAAATATCTTTTTTATGGAAGGCAACTGCTTCTGAAACTCCTTACAAGCTTCGATGAAACTGTCTTTGTCGGAAGAGAATTTTGTTCCGATAATTTCGTTGATTTCATTTACGCCACCGATGAAAATAGTAGAGTAGGAGACCAATTCTTTCAAAACTTCGAAGCCTTCTTTTCCGTATTTCCAAAGGTTGGAACGGTAAGCTGGGTCTGCTGTGATTTCAACGCCTTTTTCTTTAGCTACTTGTAAACCTTTCTTCAAAGCGATGTAAGCACTTTCCGAAATTCCCGGAGAAATCCCTGTCCAATGAAAATAATCTGCGCCTTCTAAAGCTTTTTCCCAATCAATCTGATTTGGATTGATGTTGGCAAAAGAGCCATTCAATCGGTTGTAAGCAATTCTGGAAGCACGAACAGATGAACCAACTTCCAAGAAATATAATCCCAACGGATGTTCGTTTTTTGCAATGTGAGTGGTGTCAATTCCATAACTTTTGATGGAAGCTAATGCTGATTCTCCAACGAAATCGTCAGAAACTACACTCACGTGTTTTACGTCACAACCCATTGTTGCAAGCGATGCCGCAACATTCAGTTCTGTACCTCCGAAAAAGAATTCCATCTCGTTGCTTTGCTTCATCATCCTGTTGTTGGCAGGTGACAATCGCATAATCACTTCTCCAAAGCTTACTACTTTGCCCATTAATTTATCTTTATTATTTAATAAAATCTTCTCTGTGTGGGCTGAAAACATCCACCAAAATTCCGTCTTCCATACATTCTACGCCGTGAATGATATTGGAAGGAACGAGGAAAGAATCCCCTTTTTTCAGGATTGAAATATCTTCGCCAATATTCACCTCAAACTTTCCTTCTGCAACATAGGTCACCTGAATGTGAGGATGTTTGTGTTTGTAACCAATTCCGCCTTTTTTGAAACGAACGTTGACCATCATTACAGAATCGTCGTAACCAACGATCTGGCGGTCGATGTAATCATCTATTTTTTCCCATTCTGTGGAATCGGATTTGTAGAATATTTTTGATGTTTGTTCTGTTTTCATTTTTTTTTCTGAAACTAAATGTTGTTTTGAACACAAAGGTCACAAAGTTTTTATTTTATTGACTGTTTTAAGTTTCACAAAGCCGCTTCGCTTAAATAAGTTTCTAATTTCAATCACTCGCAGCCCGACTTGAACGGAAATCCTTTTTTGCTGATATTCAATTTCTATTTAAATTGAAATCGTGTGCAAAAAAGATTGACTTCGTCGAACCACTCCGCTAGGTTTGGGAGTGGAAGGCGGATTAAGCTGCCCAAATTATTGTCCTTATTTAGAAACTGAAATAGTCTTTTGCATTGTTATAACAAATGTCTGACACTATTTTTCCTACTAAATTCATATCTTCCGGAAGTTCGCCGGATTCGATCTCGTTTCCTAAAAGGTTACACAATACACGTCTGAAATATTCGTGTCTTGGGAACGAAAGGAAGCTTCTGGAATCGGTTAACATTCCTACGAATGTGCTGATTAATCCCATATTGGAAAGGGCGTTCAGTTGTTTTTCCATTCCATCTTTCTGGTCGAGAAACCACCATCCGGAACCGAATTGTACTTTTCCTTTTACAGAACCGTCATTGAAATTCCCGATCATTGTTGCCATAATTTCGTTGTCGGCAGGATTCAAATTGTAGATGATTGTTTTGGTTAATTTATCTTTGGAATCCAAAGTGTTCAGGAACTTTGAAAGATTCGCTGCCTGACTGAAATCTCCGATGGAATCCCAACCTGTATCTGGTCCCAAAACCTTCAACATTCTTGCATTGTTGTTTCTCAAAGCACCTAAATGGTACTGCTGAACCCAACCCAAAGAATGGTAAGTTTCTCCCAAAAACAACAAAATTGCTGTTTTGAACTGCTCAATTTGGTGAGGTGTCAGAGTTTCTCCTTTTCTCTTAGTTTCAAAGATCGAATTGATCTCCGAATCTGTGAACGTTTCAAAAGAAATGTTGTTTAATCCGTGGTCACACAATCTGCATCCGTTGGCGTGAAAGTATTCTATTCTTTTGATTAGCGCATCCTGTACATCCTTGTAAGAATTGATTTCGATTCCTGCAGATTCGCCTAATTTATCGATGTAGGAATTGTAATCTTCATTATCAATCAAAATCGCTTTGTCCGGACGGAAAGCTGTGCTCACCGTGATTCCGATGTTATTTTTTTTGATTGTCTGATGGTATTCTAAAGTGTCAATTGGATCTTCTGTGGTACAAACCGTTTCGACATTTCTCATTTTCAGCAAGCCGTGAACAGATTTCTCCTGCGTCTGAAGTTGAGCTGATACATTTTCGTAAACCTGATCTGCATTTTTTTCGCTTAACAAATCGTAAACGTCAAAGTATCTTGCCAATTCCAAATGTGTCCAGTGAAACAATGGATTTCTCAAAGTATTGGGAACTGTTTTTGCCCAAGCTGCAAATTTCTCTTTGTCAGAAGCGTCTCCGGTAATTAATTTTTCGTTCACGCCCATCGTTCTCATGGCTCTCCATTTATAATGGTCGCCACCAATCCAAACCTGAGTGATATTCTCGAACTGACGGTTTTCTGCAATCTCTTTTGGAGGCAAATGGTTGTGATAATCGATGATCGGCTGTTTTTCTGCAAAATTGAAATACAACTCTTCAGCGAATCTATTCTTCAATAAAAATGTATCTGTGATGAAAGGTTTTGTAAGTGTACTCATTTTTAATTATTAATGATAAATTATTAATTATGAATGTTTATTCGTTTGAAGGTTTTCCGATGGTTGCCAAAATTCCGCCATCAACGTAGATGATTTGTCCGTTGATGAATTGACTTGCTTCTGAAGCTAGGAAAATAGCCGTTCCAGCCAAATCTTCGGGATTTCCCCAACGGCCTTCCGGTGTTCTGCTGATGATAAATTCGTTGAAAGGATTTCCATCCACTCTGATCGGTTCTGTTTGAGACGTTGCAAAATATCCGGGACCGATTCCGTTCACCTGGATGTTGTGTTTTGCCCATTCTGTCGCCAGATTTTTGGTCAGCATTTTCAGTCCGCCTTTTGCAGAAGCGTAAGCTACAACGTTGTCACGACCCAATTCGCTCATCATAGAACAGATGTTGATGATTTTTCCGGATCTTCTTTTGATCATACTTCTCGCCACCAATTGTGACATAATGAAAGGTCCTGTCAAATCTACGTCGATCACTTTTCGGAATTCAGAAACTTCCATTTCCAAAGCGGGTACTCTTTTGATGATGCCTGCATTATTAATAAGGATATCGATCTGTTTGTGATTCGCTTCGATCTCTGCTACTTTTTCAGCAGCGATTTTTTCGTCGGTCACATCAAAAATATAACCTGTTGCTTTGAAACCTTTTGATTGATAATATTTGATAGCTTCTTCCAATTTGGATGGCGTAGTGCTGGTCACCACAAGTTCTGCACCTGCCGATCCCAGACCTTCTGCCATTGCCAAACCAAGACCGTGCGTTCCACCGGTGATTAAAGCTACTTTTCCTGTTAAGTCGAATAAATTTGTCATAATTATTTTAATTCGTCAGTTTTTACAGCATCCATATCGCCGTAATCCATATTTTCTCCTGCCATTCCCCAGATAAAACTATAGTTGGAAGTTCCAACACCAGAGTGGATAGACCATTCCGGAGAGATTACTGCATCTCTGTTTTTTAGGAAAATGTGACGTGTTTCTGTAGGTTGTCCCATAAAATGTGAAACCGTTTGCCCTTCTTCCAAATCGAAATAGAAATAAGCTTCCATTCTTCTGGTGTGTGTGTGTGAAGGCATTGTGTTCCAAACGCTTCCTTCGTGCAATTCCGTCATTCCCATTTGAAGCTGACAAGTTTCCAAAACGCTGTTCACAATTAATTTATTGATGGTTCTTCTGTTTGCATATTTTGCATCGCCTAATTCTACGATCTCAGCTTCAGCTTTTGTAATTTTCTTAGTTGGGAAAGCGTGATGCGCTGGTGCAGAATTGATATAGAAATATGGTTGTTCGCCGTCTGCAGCTTCGAATGTTACTCCTTTATTTCCCTTTCCTATATATAAGGCCTCTTTATTATTAAGTTCGTAAACTGTTCCGTCAACGGTTACTTTTCCTTTTCCACCAACATTGATGATACCTAATTCTCTTCTTTCAAGGAAGTAAGGTGCTTTCAGTTCGTCAATAGTTTCTAATGTTAAAACTTGATCAACAGGCATTATTCCACCAACTATTAAACGGTCGTACATTGTATAAACCAGTTTGATTTGATTTGTTACGAATAGATCATTGATAAGAAATTCTCTTCTAAGATCTTCTGTTGTGTAATTTTTGGCATCGTTCGGATGATGCGCATATCGGAATTCTGATTGAATCATTTTTAGATTATATAATATGAACAAATAATTAATTCTGTGTAATCGATTGCATTAATAATTGCACTTTTTGGCACAAGAAATAATTTCTGTAAATATATATATAAATTTTAACTGAGAAAGTAAAAATTGAAATAAATCGTAAAGTATTGTAAAACAGAGTTTTATTTTTAAATTTACCTTATGTTTCTATTTTTTTTGATCAAATTCGTTGCAATATTTCTTTACTTAAAAGTCATTTTTGTGCAATTTTTTAAATTTTGTTGCTTAAATTTCAAAATTGCTAAATACTTTTGAGTTTAATTATTTATAGCATTGATAATCAGTTTATTAATTAATTTTTATTTGTTAATGATAACAAGTTTTGAAATTGTAGTAGAATTTTACTTTTTAAACAAAAAAAAATGAAATTTCTTAAAAATCGTATTGTTAAGTTAATTTTTGGTTAATTGTTTTTTACTGAAAACTCACTTTTTCTCAGTTTATTGATTATTAAATAATGTTAAAAAAATGTTAATTTCATTGATCTGTACAAATATTATTTAATTATTATTATTTATTAAATATCTGATAATCAAATTATTGATTGAGTTATTGTTTTTTGCGTTTATACTATGTTAAATTAATATTAATAGAAAATTCAAAATTTTTATTTGCTAATTGAAAAATAATCTTAGTTTAGTCGAGTTAAGAAATCGTTAAAAAAATACGTGCAATCGATTGCATTTTTATAATTGATTTTAAGACTATTATTAAGTAGAAAAACAAAATTACTAATTATATAAAACTAAAAAATATCTATGAGTGGTTTAAAATTAGGTATTCAAAGTGCTTTTATAAAAACGACGATTGCTTCAGTCTTTTTATTACCGGCATTTGGTTTAGCTCAAGAGTTGATCAAGGTTTCCGGAAAAATTACTTCCGACCAAAACAAGCCTGTGCAAAATGTGGAGATTACTGTAAAAAACTCAAAGTTTTCTACAATGACCGACAAGACAGGAAAATATGAGCTGAATGTACCGAAAAACGCAACGCTTGTTGTTCGAGGAAAAGGATTTGAAGAGCAAGAAGTTGAAGTGAATGGAAAGGCTGTTGTCAATGTTGTTCTTGCGAAGTTTGATTCTAACAAAGAGAAAAATATTGATGAAGTTGTATTGGTAGGTTATACAACCGTATCCAAAAAAGATGTTACCAACTCAATTTCTTCCGTAAAAGGTGAGCAGCTGGCAGATATGCCTGTAAACAGTGCCGCAGAAGCAATCCAGGGAAGAATGGCCGGAGTTCAGGTAACTTTTGGTGAAGGTTCTCCAGGAGCTGATCCGGAAATCAAAGTGAGAGGAGGAACATCTATTACACAGGATAATGCGCCTTTATACATCGTAGACGGAATCCAGATGGATAATGCATTGTCATTAATCTCTCCAAAAGAAATAGAATCTATCGAGGTTCTGAAAGATGCATCTTCTACTTCTATCTATGGAGCAAGAGGAGCAAATGGTGTTGTTCTTATCACAACAAAAAGCGGCAGGAAGAATTCGAAAACCAGTGTAAATTATAATGGATATACAGGTGTACGTACACTTGCAAAGAAATTAGATGTTATGAGTCCTTATGATTTTGTACAATATCAATATGAGTTGTACAACAAGGATGGCTATCAGGATCTTATTGATAAATTTATATCATTGTATGGTCCGTATAATGCGACACCGGGCGATGCAGATAATCCGGCTATGCCTGGTATTGAACAGTATAGAACGATACAAACCAAAGACTGGCAGGAAGAAGTTTTTGGAAAAGAAGCTTTCAACTTTACTCATAACCTGAATATCTCGGGTGGTAATAATAATTCTGCCTTTACATTGTCATTAAACCACGTAGAGGAAGACGGGATTATGATCAACTCCGGGTATAAAAGAAATATGGCTAATTTCAAATATGATTTTGATATCAGCAAAAAATTAAAAGTTGGATTGACAGCCAGATACAGCCAGACCTTTATCAATGGTGCCGGAACCACGACTACTGGATCTCAAACAACAAACAGACTTAGAAACGTTATCCGATACAAACCTTTTGAAAATGGTGTCTCTACAAGTGCAGGCTCCGATGAGTTTGCCGATGACGATTATGCAGCTACAAATCTTGTAAATCCTGTATTGTTAGCTAATAATGAAATTAAATATAACAATACGGATAACCTTTTCCTGAATGGTGTCATTACTTATAATATCTTCAAGGATCTGACTTTCAAAAGTACAATCGGATATGTACAGAACGATCAGGATATCCAGCAATTCTCAGGTCCTAAAACATATCTTTCAAGAATCAATGCAGATATGTCTGTTGTACAATTGACAAACACACAAACAAGAAGAATCACCAATACCAATACACTTGCCTACAAGAAAAAAATTGGTAACCACAAAATGGATTTCCTTTTGGGTCAGGAGATTGTGCAGACGGATGGTAATAAAACAGATATGACTGTCAGATATATACCGACATCTTTGTCTGCAGCACAAGCATTTGCAAATATTATTCTTGCAGCTCCGCCAGCAGGATTGATACAGGATGCTCCGTATGCAGGCGTACTACCTCCAGCAAGGTTGGCATCATTCTTTGCTAGAGCCAATTATATTTATAATAATAAATATATCGCAACTGTTTCAATAAGACGAGATGGATCCAACTCTTTTGGTACTGAGAACAGATGGGCAAATTTCCCTTCTGCATCATTAGCTTGGAAAGTTGGAGAAGAAAACTTCCTGAAAGATTCAAAAATTGTAAACGATTTGAAATTGCGTATTGGTTATGGACAGTCTGGTAATGACAGGATTGCAGGTTTCTTATACGATACTTTCTATAACCCATCTAGCCAATATGGTTACACAGGAGGAACAGGTATCATTACAGGTTCAGCACCAGGAAATATTAAACCAAATAAAAATATTAAATGGGAAGCAACGGTTTCTAAAAATGCAGGTTTAGATTTTACAATTTTCAATAAAAAAGTTTATGGAGCAATTGATGCTTACATTACAGATACCAAAGATTTGTTATTACTAGCAAAAATTCCTCAGACTTCTGGTTACGAATATGAATATCAGAACTCTGGAAAAACTCAGAACAAAGGATTGGAATTCAGTTTAGGAGCAATCGTTGTTGGTAATGAAAACTTCACTTGGAAAACAGATTTTAATATTTCAGCAAACAAAAACATCATAAAAAGTTTAGGTCCTTTAACACAGTCTGGAACAGATTATTATCTACAGCCGTCAGGGTGGGTCAACAACTTGTTCGATTTCAAAGTACAAATAAATCAACCAGTTGGGATGTTCTACGGATATGTAACAGAAGGCAGATATGAAGTAAGTGATTTTGATTTCAATACCGCTAACAATACTTATAAATTAAAAGCAGGCATTGCAAGTGATGCTACTGTAGCCTTAGGTAACAAATTGCCACAGCCAGGAGATTTGAAACTGAAAGATTTGAATGGTGATGGCATCATCGATACAAAAGATCAGACGGATCTGGGTAATGCTCAGCCTAAGTTTTATGGAGGGTTCAACCAGACTTTCAAGTACAAAAACTTTGATATGAGTTTGTTCTTCAACTTCTCTGTTGGGAATAAAGTTTATAATGCAAACAAAATCGAATTCACGACAAAATATCAGTACACAGATCAGAATATGCTGGCAGAAATGGCTGACAGATGGAAATGGTTTGATGCAAATGGTGTAAAAGTTACAGATCCTGCAGCTTTGACAGCACTGAACGCTAATACAACAATGTGGACACCAACAGGTGGTAACTATTTCTTACATTCGTATGCAATAGAAGATGGATCTTTCCTGAGACTGAATAACGTAACTCTCGGATATTCATTAAATAAAGATGCTTTAAAAGCACTTGGTATTACTAATTTAAGATTATACGCAACAGCAAATAACGTTTTTACAATTACCGGTTATTCAGGATATGATCCAGAAGTAAGCACTAGAAAAAGTACGCTTACGCCAGCAGTGGACTATGCAGCTTTCCCAAGAAGCAGATTTTTCTTAACAGGTGTTGATATAACTTTTTAATTCAAAAAAAATGAAACTTAACAGATTAATTTCAATTCTAAGTTGTTTAATTATATTCTTCACATTTACTTCTTGTGATGATTTCTTAGATGCAGAAAATATTTCTAATTCTAACGAAGAACAACAATTTGACAGTACAGCAGATACCTTCACCGCATTGATTGGTGTTTACAACCAGGTTATTGGTGATGATGGATACGGACAGAGAATAAACCTGTACTATCCGCAATCTGCAGATGATTTCAAAACCTCTGGCGACTTCAACTGTAACGACAGAAGAGGACTTAGTACTTATGGGGCTTGTACTTCTAATCCGGATCTTAACAAACCTTTCCTGAAGTTATATTCCGGGATAGAAAGAGCCAATCTTTGTATTAAGAATATCCCTTTATCTCCGGTTTACCAGACAGGTTCTGCAACGGATAAAAAGTTAATGGATCGTTATTTAGGAGAAGCTTACACTTTGAGAGCTCAGTTCTATTTTGACTTGATCAAAAACTGGGGAGATGTTCCAATGCAATTGGTACCTTCTTCTGATCTTGAAACAGTTTATCTTCCTAAAACAGACCGAGATGTGATCTACGAACAAATGATTGCTGACCTGGCCACTGCAGCTAACCTTGTTCCTTGGAGATCAGAAGCATCAGTTGGTAATACAAGAATTACAAAGGCAGCAGTAAAAGGGCTTAGAGCAAGAATAGCCTTGGCAAGAGCCGGATATTCTTTGAGGAGAGATCCAAGAATCATGGCACGAGGATCTAATCCTCAGGTTTATTATAAAATAGCTTATGACGAATGTAAAGACATCATTGCTAAAACCGGAGAACACGGTCTTAATTCAAGCTTCGAAGCTGTTTTCAGAGCATTGCACGATAATACGGAAGATGCAGCACACGAAGTAATCTTCGCAGTTGGGGCTTTTGGAGGTAACGCAGCAACAGACAGCAAAATCGGTTACTACAACGGGATGAGACATTCTGACAATTCCAACTGGAAGAGTAGCGGTGGGATCAATGCAATCCCTGTTTACTTTTACGAATTTGGAAAGTTTGATGTCAGAAGAGATCTTACTGTGGCTACAATGCAGATTAATGATGCAAATCAGGCGATTCTTGCAACAGGTGCTCTTTGTACTGATGGAAAATTCAGAAAATCGTGGACCAACGTTACAGGAACTGCACAAAACCTTGCAATAGATTGGCCGATGATCCGCTACTCCGATATTCTTCTAATGTTTGCAGAAGCTGATAACGAGATCAATGGTTCTCCATCTGCAGCAGCTATCGCTGCGGTGCAGCAAGTTAGAAACCGTGCTTATGCAGGAAACTTAGGACAGGCAGGAACTATACCGACGGATAAAACAGGATTTTTCGATTACATTGTTCACGAGAGATTATTAGAATTTGGAGGAGAAGGTCTTAGAAAATATGATCTTATTCGTTGGAATCTTTTAGCAACTAAAATTGCTGAAACAAGACAAAAACTTTCCCAATTTCAAAATGGAACGGGTCCATATGCGAATGTACCTTCCATTTTATATTATAAGGAATCACCTTATGATAGAACAAAAACGGCACAGGCAGCTCTTCAGGCAATAGATATTTATGTACCAGCTGGTGCTACCAGAGCCGATGTTTATTATACGCCTGCTCCGGGAAGTGCGCCATCGGGTTACAAAGCAGCCAACTGGAGGGTTGCGGTGACACAACAATATATCAGTGATCCCGTGAAAGGTTATGCACAATATTTTGAAGCAAACAGAAAAGAATTATTCCCGATTTATGATGATATCATATTATCAAACTACAATCTGAAACAGGATTACGGGTACTAGGGAATAAATTCTTTCCAACAATATTTTTTAAGTTTTTATATTTTTAATTTTTTTTGAAGATTCACTCTATCAGGGTTTTAAGCTCTGGTAGAGCTGATTCTAAGGACTTCTTTGTCTTTATTCAAAAAATTATTTAACACTATTATTTAAAATTAGTTAATGAAAATAGGTTCGTAGAAGACAACACTAATTACAATAATTATCATTCATTTACCTGACAATTAACTCATTAAAACAAATTTTAGATGAATAAAATTAAATTACTTTATGTGTTCCTGTTGCTTGCATTCACGCAAGTATCGGGACAATCAGTTACATTCAACGAATCTACAGGTTGGGTTGAAACTGCTTTTGTAAAATGGCAGCCCGTTGCAAATGCAGGAAAATATAATGTCTATTACTCCGGTGAAGGCGTTGTGAACAAACAAGTGGATGATTATCTTATCCGCAGCTACGGCTCATATTTCCGCGCAGATGTTTTGGGACTTAAAGCAGGTAACTATACGATTACTGTAAAACCAGTTATTTTAGGAGTGGAGGGCGCTGGTTCTACAACAAGCACTTTAACGGTTCTTCCACAGGACAGAACAGGTTTTGCCTTCAATGGCGGACGAGTTCCCGGAGGTTATAAAGCGGATGGTACACCAAAAGATAATGCAATTATTTTGTACATCACTCAGAAATCTAAAGATTCGGTTCCATTCAATGTTATTACCAAAAGCAATGGCGGAACAACAGCTTATGTCGGATTCCAGAATATCTTGTATGGTATCAAAAAAGGCTACGATACAAGACCATACATTTTCCGTCTGGTAGGCAACATTACAGATGCAGTGACGATGGAAGGCGGGGATTTTGTCATAGAAAACGACAACAATGCCAACAGCTATATTACCGTGGAAGGTGTTGGTGATGATGCGACTGCAAACGGCTGGGGAGTGCGCCTGAAAAATGCCACCAACGTAGAAGTAAGTAATCTCGGTTTTATGAACTGCGACAGCAGTGAGGGGGATGACATCGGACTACAGCAAAGTAACTCTTATATCTGGGTACATAATAATGATCTGTTCTACGGTGACGCCGGCAGCGATGCAGATCAGATCAAAGGCGACGGTGCTTTGGACAATAAAGGAAGCAGTTACAATACTTTTTCTTACAACCATTTTTGGGACAACGGAAAAGCAAGTTTATTGGGATTGAGTGAAGGGACTACAACAGGTCTTTACGTAAGCTATCACCACAACTGGTTCGACCATTCAGATTCAAGACATCCTAGAGTAAGATTCTATTCTGCTCACGTTTATAACAATTATTTTGACGGAATTGCTAAATATGGTTCTGGTTCAACAGAAGGTTCTTCTTTATTTTTGGAAGGAAACTATTTCCGTAACGCCAAAAACCCAATGATGATCTCTTTACAGGGAACTGATGTCTGGAATCCTTCAACACAGCAGAATGATCCTGGAAATCAGGGAACTTTTTCTGGCGAAGATGGTGGAATGATCAAAGCTTTTAACAATATTCTGGATGCAGACATCGCCACTAACTCTATGCGTTTTGTAGCTTATGGCGATACAAATCCATTATTCAATATTCCTGGAAAAATAAGTTCTCTTACAGATTTTGATGCTTATTTAGCAACAACACGTGGAGAAACAGTTCCTGCGACGGTTAAATCAAAAGTAGGCGCAAAAGTGTACAATAATTTTGATACAGATGCTTCTCTTTACATTAAAAATCTTGTAGTCGAAGATCCAACTGTTGCAAGAGACAGAGTCAAATTATATTCCGGACGTGTACAAGGCGGAGATTTTAAATGGGTTTTCAATAATGCTGTAGATGACAAATCTTATGCAGTTATTACAGGACTTAAGTCCCAACTGACCAACTATGGAACCAATATGGTTTTCATCCAGGCAGAAGGGACAACACAAACTTTGGTAAACACTTCGGCTAATAAAGACCAGACAGTGGCTACAGGAACTGCAATTGCTTCCATTGTTTTCACTTGGGGTGGTGATGCTACAGATGTTACCATTACCGGGTTACCTGCAAATGGTCTTACGGTATCGAAAGATGCAGCAGCTAAAACTGCAACGGTTACAGGAACACCCTCTGCAACTACTTCTTATACAGTTACTACCATCGGTGGATCAGGAACTGCAGCTTCAATCAGCGGAACTGTTACGGTTGGGACCACGCCTCCTGTAACTGGAGGTGAGATTCATAACTTCACAACTTCAGGAAAAGTAAGCACGTTCTATACAATTACCGGGAATATGAACTCTACGGACGGTTCTCAGTCTTATGACGGAAACACTTTGACAAAACGTTTCAAAATGGAGTCTGCTACAAGTATCACCTATACAACAGCTCAGACTTCTACTTTAACTTTGGTTTTTGATGCAGATTTTGCAAAAGCGGTTAAGTTTGACGGAACCAATTATACAGCTTCAGCCGGAATTGTAACGATTCCTAATGTTGCTGCCGGCGCGCACAGCATTACAAAAGGTGATACGACTAATTTGTATTATATCAAAACAGCTTATGCTTTGGCAACAAATGATATCAATAAGTCTCAATTGAGTTTATATCCAAATCCGGTTTCTGATTATTTACATGTCAATACAGCGGGACAGAAGATTCTTAATGTTAAAGTTTACAGTTTCGCAGGAAGTATTGTGAAAAACAATGTTGATGTCACTGGAGATTCTATTGATTTGAGAAACCTGAACACTGGTAATTATATCATCTCTATCACGACTGATAAAGGGACAGTTACCAAAAAATTGATTAAAAAATAACCATGAGAACTTAATGTCAGTCTGGAATTTTCAGATCACATTATTTAATTGTTAAATCATACAGGTTTTCATCCCGAAAGGGGTGGAAACTTGTATATTTAAAAAAGATCAGTAAAAAAATGAAGCAATCCAACATCAAGAATCTTTTATTGTTTTTTTCTTTTATTCTGGCTTGGATCAATATCAGTTCTTTCAGCATTAAAACTAATAATTCTGAAAAAATTTATACGGTCGCAAAAGACGGATCCGGAGATTACAAAACAGTACAGGAAGCGATTGATGCAGTAGAAAACAGACTTCAGACTACAACAAAGATCTTTATCAAAAAAGGAACTTACCGGGAAAAGATTATTGTTCCTGCAGCCAAAGGTGCAATTTCATTCGAAGGAGAAAGTTTTTCAGAAACTATTATTATTAATGATGATTTTGCTTCTAAGAAAAATGCAGAAGGCAAAGAATTCGGAACCACAGGATCATCTACAGTTTTTATTTTCTCTGATAATTTTTCCGCAAAGAATATCACATTTCAGAACGATGCCGGAAAAGTCGGGCAAGCTGTTGCTGTTTTGATTACAGGGGATCGCGCTATTTTTGAAAATTGCCGGTTTCTTGGTTTTCAGGATACACTTTATCTCAAAGGTGAGCAGGATGTTTCAACACCGAAAAGAGAGATTCGCCATTATTTTAAGAATTGTTACATCGAGGGAACAACTGATTTTATTTTCGGCGCAGCCACTGCCGTTTTTGAAGATTGTATGATTTTTGCAAAAGAATCCGCCACATATCTTACTGCAGCCTCAACACCGGAAAATACCAGATTTGGATTTGTTTTCATCAATTGTAAAATCAAAGGCGATGCAAAACCACAATCCGTTTACCTCGGAAGACCCTGGCGGCCATTTGCCAAAACAGTTTTTATCAATTGTACAATCGATAACATTATAAAACCGGAAGGCTGGCACAACTGGAAAAAACCGGATGCAGAGAAAACAACTTTCTATGGAGAGTACAATTCCAAAGGTTTGGGTTCAGATCCAAAACAAAGAGTTTCCTGGTCTTATCAATTAAGCAAAGAACAGAAAAAAAACTATTCTCCAAAAAATATTCTCTCTGGAAAAGACAATTGGAATTTTAAAATAAAAAAATAAATCGAAGAAAAATTAAAAATATACTTATGAAATTTAAAACATTAAAAATATGGTCGATCACGGCTTTTGCATCAGGGATGTTTCTTGCTTGTGCTCAGACAAAAACCGCAACAGCTTCAAAACCTTCCACAGAAATGTCACAATCTGGAAAAGTGGTTCCCACAAACCTGAAATGGTCCGAAAGAATGCTCCTTTCCGAGATGCACCGTTTCCCGGAATCCTGGATGCTGGATTTCAGCAAAAGCCCGAAATGGACCTATCCTTCGGCAATTGTTTTAGACGGCGCCGAGAAAGTTTACGCAAAAACCGGTAAAAAAGAATATTACGATTACATAAGCAGCTTTGGCGAAAAATTAATCAAAGAAGACGGCACTATTCTGACTTACGAGATGGATAAATACAATATCGATATGCTTAACAGCGGCAACGTTCTTCTTTATCTTTATGAAAAAGAGAAAAAGGAAAAATACTTGAAAGCGTTGCAGACACTGCGTTCTCAGATAGACGGAATGCCGAGAACTTCCGAAGGCGGCTTCTGGCACAAAAAAATCTATCCAAACCAGATGTGGCTGGATGGCTTGTATATGGGAGAACCTTTTTATGCACACTACACCAAGGATTTCAGCAAAGGTGCAGACGCAGAAAAAGCATACAACGACATTATCAATCAGTTTGACCTGATTCAGAAACATCTTTTAGATAAGAAAACAGGACTTCTTTACCACGCCTGGGACGAAAGCAAAGAACAAAAATGGGCTGACAAACAAACCGGACAGTCACCTAATTTCTGGGGCAGAGCAATGGGCTGGTACGGAATGGCCATGGTAGACGTTCTGGATTATCTTCCAAAGAATCATCCGGGAAGAGCAAGGTTGATTTCTTACATCAAATCTTACACAGATGCTATTTTGAAAGTTCAGGATAAGGAAACCGGACTTTGGTATCAGGTTTTGGACAAAGGCGGCGAAAAAGGAAATTATCTGGAAGCAACTGCTTCTGCAATGTTCGTTTACACAATGATAAAATCCGTTAATGACGGTTATCTTCCCAAATCTTATAAAACAGCAGCTAAAAAAGGATATGACGGAATCATCAAAAACCTGATTTCTGTAGACGAAAATGGTGTGGTGAATTTAAATAAATGCTGCGCGGTTGCCGGTTTAGGAGGTAATCCTTACAGAAGCGGCTCGTACGAATATTATGTGAACGAAGAAATCCGGTCCAACGATGCCAAAGGAACAGGTCCTTTTATTCTTGCAAGTTTAGAATTTGAAAAGTAAAATAATAAGAATTATTTCGGCAGCTTAATCCGTCTTCCGTTCCCAATCTTTTTTGCAGATGATCTTAGTTTAAATAGAAATTAAAGACCACGTAAAAAAGGATTTCCACTCAAGCCGGGCTGCAATTATTCGCTGTTAAAAAAGAGAAATTTGAAAGTAAATAAAAAACATATCATCCTTTCCTTGTTTGCATTATCAATCAATCAACTGGATGCACAGAAAACAAAACCTTACGTTTCCGAAGTCTGGGTTTCGGATTTGGGAAACGGATCATACAAGAATCCGGTTTTATACTCTGATTTTTCGGATCCGGACGCGATCCGCGTTGGTGATGATTATTTTATGACGGCTTCCAGCTTCAACGAAACGCCGGGATTACCAATTCTCCATTCCAAAGATATGATTAACTGGAAGCTTGTAAATTATGCCATTACCGACCTTGTTCCGAAAGAAACCTACAAGATTCCACAGAGAGGAAACGGCGTCTGGGCACCAAGCATCCGTTTTCACAAACGTGAATATTACATCTATTGGGGCGACCCGGATTTCGGGATTTATATGGTGAAAACCAAAGATCCACTCGGGAAATGGGAAGATCCGGTTTTGGTAATGGAAGGTAAAGGTCTTATTGATTCTTGTCCGTTTTGGGATGATAACGGCGATGCTTATCTCGTTCACGGTTGGGCAGGAAGCAGAGCAGGCGTCAAAAGTATTCTCACCATTAATAAAATGAATCCTGATGGAACAAAAGTCCTGGACAAAGGCATTCACGTTTTTGACGGCCACGATGCACACCCAACGGTGGAAGGACCGAAATTTTATAAAAGAAACGGTTATTATTACATTTTTGCCCCGGCTGGCGGCGTTGCAACAGGCTGGCAATTGGTTTTAAGATCAAAAAATATTTATGGACCGTACGAGGAGAAAATCGTTTTGGAAAAAGGTTCTACGAAAATCAATGGTCCGCATCAGGGCGCTTGGGTCGATACTCAGAAAGGTCAGGACTGGTTTTACCATTTTCAGGACGTGGATGCGGGCGGAAGAATCGTTCATCTTCAACCAATGAAGTGGGAAAAAGACTGGCCCGTAATCGGAATCGACAATAACAAAAACGGAATTGGTGAACCTGTTCTGATTTATAAAAAACCCGAAGTTGGAAAGACTTTCCCAATAGAAACGCCTGCAGAATCTGATGAATTTAATAATGATAAAATCGGATTGCAATGGCAGTGGAGTGCCAACGAAAATATCGTTTGGTCGGCAAAACTTGTTGGAAAAGATTATTTGAGATTATTCTCAGTGAAAATTCCGGATGGCGAAAAAAACCTTTGGAACGTCCCGAATCTGTTAACACAAAAATTCCCTGCACCTAATTTCGCTGCAACAACCAAAGTCAAACTATCTCCCGAAGAAGTGAAAGAAGGAAAAACAGCCGGACTTTTGATAATGGGAATGGATTATCAGTCGTTGGTAATCACAAATAAACCGGACGGATTTTACCTCCAATTAAGAAGAGCTGAAAAAGCGGAAAAAGGCGGCGAGGAAAAAATCCTTAACGAAATCAAATTAAAATCAAACGAAGTCTATCTGAAAGTCAACGTCAACCAACCAAACGGAATCTGCACTTTCAGCTACAGCGAAAACGGAACTACATTTGAAAAAATCGGCGAAACTTTTCAGGCAAAACCAGGAAAATGGATCGGTGCAAAAGTCGGAATCTATTCTGTAAGCGATCCAAAAGTTTCACGTGGCGGCTATGCAGATTTTGACTTTTTCAGAGTTACAAAAGATTAGAATTTAGATCATAAAGAAAAAAATTATATTAAAAAATAAGACAAAAAACCTTTGCGACTTAAATAATGAAGTTTAAAATTAAAATATGTGCGCCTTTGCGTTAAAAAAATGATGCGAATTAAAAACATACCGACAGCATTTTTCATCGCCGCTTCCGTGATGATGTCTGCCCAGACAGAGCAGGATAGCCAGAAGGACAGAATTTTGATACCTTCGAAAGATAAAAATACAACCAATATTTTCCTTGCCGGCGATTCTACTTTGACAGATTACAGTCTGGAAAGTAATTATCAGGAAAAGCGTTATCCGCAGCAAGGTTGGGGCGGTGTTTTTCAGGAATTTTTTACTGCCGACAGTCTAAAAACTTTGAAATCTCCTGCTCTTGCAAAAAATGTATTGGTGGTTGACAAAGCCAAAGGCGGAAGAAGTACGAGAACTTTTTTCCAGGAAGGCAGATGGCGATATATTTTCGAAAACCTGAAACCAAAAGACTGGGTTCTGATTCAGTTCGGACACAATGACGAATCTCCAACAAAAGTTGATCGTTATGTAGATGTCCAGGGTTATAAAGAATATCTGAGATTATACATACATCAGGTTAAAGAGAAAGGTGCGACGCCGGTTTTGGTAACGCCGGTGTCAAGAAATTACCCTTGGAAAGATGGTGTTTTAGGCGACAGTCACGTGGAATATGCCAAAGCAATGATAGAAGTGTCGCAGGAACAAAAAGTAGATTTGATTGACCTTAACAAACTTTCCAGAGAAATGCTCACCAAAAAAGGAAAAGATTTCGTGACACAAAATTACTTTATGAATCTTCCCGAAGGCAAATATCCGGCATATCCAAAAGGCCAGAAAGACGATACCCATTTCCAGCCGGAAGGCGCAAAAGCAATGGCACAGATCGTTTATAACGAATTTAAAAAAATAGTAACTAACAAATAGAAAGGTGCGAAGCACCGAAATGCTGGTAGAAAAATAGGATTAATCAATTATAGGTGCGAAGCATCGATATATAATTCTAAAATAATTTCAAAAGAACATACTTTTTAGTTCTTTTTACCAGATTATATAATTACAGCCAACATTTAAAATAAAAAATCCAGAATCTCGGTTCTGAAATCAAAATAAAAAATGAAAAAATCGATTAAAATATTAGCGTTTAGCCTGTCAATATTATTTTCAGGGCACAGCTTTGCACAAACTCAAATGTCTGATATCTATAAGAACGTAGAATTCAAAATGACTGTTGCAGAAACCTCTTTTCCGGCAACCTCTGTCAATATAAAAAGTTTCGGAGCTGTTTCCGGAGGAATCGTAAAAAATACGGAAGCTTTCAGAAAAGCCATTGATGAGACTTCTCAAAAAGGCGGTGGAACAGTAGTAGTCCCAAGAGGAATCTGGATGACCGGACCAATCGTTCTGAAAAATAATATCAACCTGCATTTGGAAGATGGCGCAATGATCATTTTCAGCAGAGATTTCAATGATTATCCTCTTGTGGATGTCAGTTTTGAAGGTCTTAATACAACCCGCTGCCAGTCTCCGATTTCTGCAAAAGGCGCAACCAATATTGCAATCACAGGAAATGGCGTGATCGATGGTAGTGGCGATGCCTGGAGATATGTGAAAAAAGGAAAAATGACCGATGGACAATGGAAAGAACTGCTTGCAAAAGGCGGCGTTCTGTCGGACGATAAAAAAACGTGGTTCCCAAGTGAAAGCTCCAAAAGAGGATTTGCAAACACAGCAAACTTTAATATTCCGGAAAAGCTGACTACAAGAGCAGATCTGGAAAAAGTAAAAGATTTCCTTCGTCCCGTGATGGTAAGTCTGGTCGGCTGTGACAAAGTTCTTTTGGACGGACCGACCTTCCAGAATTCGCCGGCGTGGAATCTTCATCCATTGATGTCAAGCAACCTGATCCTTAGAAATCTTAATGTAAGAAATCCCTGGTACTCCCAAAACGGAGACGGTTTGGATTTGGAATCTTGCAAAAATGTTTTAGTTTATAATAATACATTCGATGTTGGTGATGACGCAATCTGCATCAAATCCGGAAAAGACAAAGATGGCCGCGACAGAGGAATGCCGACGGAAAATGTCATCATCAAAAACAACACAGTTTACCACGCACACGGCGGCATCGTAATTGGAAGCGAAATGTCCGGCGGTGTGAAAAATCTTCACGCTTCGAACTGTACTTTTATCGGGACAGACATTGGTCTTCGTTTCAAAACCACGAGAGGCAGAGGCGGCGTTGTTGAGAATATCTGGATCAGCAATGTTGATATGATCAATATTCCGGCTCAGGTGATCGGTTTCAATATGTTCTACGAAGGCAATTCGCCAATCATTGAAGAAGACCAGAGTGCGGATGACGAGAAAAGAAAGGAAAAGGAAATCCCTGTGACAGAAGAAACACCGGTTTTCAGAAATGTATTTTTCAAAAATATTACAGCTTCTAACTCTTATGAAGCTTTGAGCCTGAATGGTTTATCGGAAATGAATCTTAAAAATATCGTGATCGAAGATTCTTATTTCGATACAAAAAAAGCTTTGACCATTGTAGATGCCGACGGAATTACACTTAAAAATGTTAAATTAAAATATACAGACGGAACCGGCGCGACAGTTTATAACAGTAAAAATATTGATCTTTCAGGATTGACTTTAGAATCTTCTAACAAACCGGCAATCAAGGTTATGGGAAGTAAAACTTCTAATGTGAAATTATCCAAAAACATCGCAAAAGATCAGCTAACTATTTCTAAGGAAGTAGCTAAGAATGCTGTGAAATAATCCATTTTAATATGAGTTTTCCCAAACTATATTTTCTTATTTTTTTCTTATTTGGAGTCACATCAGCATTCGGACAGGTTAACCGCCCGAATGCAACTCCTTATACAAACGAAGCAACATTTGAGAAACTTAAGAAGAAATATCCTTTCATCACGCCTTTAGACAGACCAACTCCTGCAAACATCGGAATTGATAAAGATGTGGAGTATGCCAACGTCAACGGAATTTCTCTGAAGGCTGACATTTATTATCCGCTTGATAAATCAAAAAAATATCCGGGAATTGTTATGATTCACGGTGGCGGCTGGATCTCGGGAAGCAGGGAAAATGAAAAATATATGGCTCAGGAACTGGCTTCCAAAGGTTATGTCGCAATTGCCGTTGGTTACAGATTGGCAGATGTTGCAAAATATCCTGCAGCAATAGATGATGTTGAAAATGCTATTAAATATTTGAAAAAAAATAAAAAGAACTATTCCTTAAATACCGAAAGAACGGCAATTTATGGAGAATCAGCAGGTGCACAAATCGCAACTTTGGTTGGTGTAAAATCTAAAGGGAAAATAAAATGTATTGTAAATGTGGACGGCGTTGTTTCCTTCATCCATCCCGAAGCTGAGGAAAGTACTTATGCAGCTTATTGGCTGAACGGTGACAGAAATGTTAATTTGAAAAACTGGACAGACGCTTCGCCTTTGGAATTTGTAGATAAAAATACGCCGCCTACGATTTTTATTAATAGCTCTCAGCCTCGTTTCCACGCCGGGAGAGACGATATGATGAAGAAACTGAAAAGTTATAATATTCCGACAGAATTCCACGAGATCAAAGATACACCGCATTCTTTCTGGTCGGCAGAACCTTGGTTTACAGAGACTTTGGATCTTACTCTTCAGTTTTTGGATAAGACTTTAAAATAGAATTTTGACGCAAAGATTAATTGTAATAATTTATATTTTAGGAAAACAAAAGGTTGCGACAAGTCGCTGATGAAGCATTATTATAATTTAAGCTTAGTAAAATCAATTTATTGATTCCTCGTTTGCTCTCTAAAATATGAAGAATCAAAAAAAATCTTTGCGTTAAAAAAAATTGCATTAGATATATTTAAAAATAATTTTATGAAGAAGTTTTTTTTGATATTAATGATTGCCTTTGTTCAAATGATGTTTGGCCAAAATGTTCCTTATATTACAATTAATGTGGCGCAGGATGGAAGTGGACAATTTACTTCGATCCAGAAAGCGATCAATTCGATTCGGGATTTTGGGCCTGGCGAAGCTTTAATTAAAATTAAATCAGGGACTTATCACGAAAAGGTAGTCATTCCTTCATCAAAACAAAAAATTACTTTACAAGGCGAAAGTCAGGAAAATACAATTGTCATTAATGATGATTATTCCGGAAAACCAGATGCGTTGAATGAGAAAATGACGACCTTCAATTCTTATACACTTTTGGTAATGGCGGATGATGTTAAAATCTCAAATCTGACCATTCAGAATACCTGGTGCAGCAAAGGACAGGCGGTTTCCCTTCACGTGGAAGGTGATCATTTTGTGATTAAAGATTCCAAAATTCTGGGTTGTCAGGACACACTTTATGCCTCAGGAAATCACAGTCGGCAATATTACGAGAATTGCTTTATCGAAGGTACAACCGACTTTGTTTTTGGTTCGGCAACGGTTGTTTTTAAAAATTGCACGATCAAAAGCTTGGCTGATTCTTACATCACTGCAGCTTCAACGGACCAAAATAAAAAATATGGTTTTGTCTTTTTTGATTGTAAATTGATTGCAAAAGAGGGTGTTATGAAAGTTTTTCTTGGAAGGCCGTGGAGATCATTTGCCAAAACGGTTTTCATTAATACAGAAATGGGAAATCACATTCTTCCGGAAGGCTGGAATCCCTGGAAAGGCGACGCAATGTTTCCGGATAAAGAAAAAACGGTTTACTATGCAGAATATATGAGCAGAGGAGAAGGTAGTGATATTTCAAAGAGAGTTTCCTGGTCTCATCAATTAACCAAAAAAGAAGTGAAAAATTACACCATCGAAAAGATTTTCGGTGACTGGAATCCTAATAAATAAAATGCTTCGACAGGCTCAGCATTACATCGTAAAAAATATTTTAAAATAAAGCGTTTAGTATGAGAAATGTCATGCTGAGGTTCTCGAAGCATTTAAATAAATAAAAAATCAATTTAAAAATGAAAAAACTTCTTTTAAGCTTATCAATTCTGTTTTCAGTGTTGATATTTGGTCAGAAAAAACCAACACTTTTTTTAATCGGAGATTCTACAATGGCCAACAAAGATAATCCCGAAAAAAATCCAGAACACGGATGGGGACAGGTGCTTCCGCAATATTTCACAACAGATATTGAAATCCAAAACCACGCGATGAACGGCAGAAGTTCCAAAAGTTTCCGGACAGAGGGCCGATGGGACAAAGTGGAAAAACAGCTCAAGAAAGGAGATTTCGTGATCATTCAGTTTGGTCATAACGATCAGAAAGTGAAAGATTCTACAAAATTCACCAATCCGTATACACAATATAGAGCGAATCTTGAAAGATATGTGAAAGAAACCAGAGCAAAAGGAGCAACTCCGATTCTGATGACTTCTATTGTAAGAAGAGATTTTACAGAGAATGGTGTTTTGACGGATACTCACGGCAATTATCCTTTGGTAGTAAGATTGGTGGCGGATGATATGAAAGTGCCGTTTGTGGATATGCAGTTATTGACAGAACAAATGGAAATTGCTGCCGGACCGGAAGGATCAAAAAAACTTCATCTGCATTATAAAGAAGGCGAGGTGGAGTATTATCCAAAAGGAAAAGATGACGACACGCACTTGTCGACACTGGGAGCAGAATCTGTTGCAAAACTGGCTTTGAAGGGTTTAAAACCTTTAAAAACAGGTTTGGAAAAATATATTAAATAGTTCAAACAGAAGTTATCATTAGTTTTAATGGTAACTTTTTCAATTAATGACTTATGAAAAAAACTGTTTTCATCTTATTGATTTTATTTTTTAATCAAATATCGGCTCAGGAAAAGATCAACGTTTGGCCAAAAGGCGAAATGCCGAATTCCAAAGGTTTGAAATTAAAAACCGAAGAGAAAAAAGAAGGCATAATGACCCAAGTTACGGAAACTGAACTTTTTGCCTTTTTACCGCCAAAAGCAGACAGGAAAAAAATGGCTGTCATCATCATTCCAGGAGGTGGATACTACAAACTGACTTATGATGAAGGTGGTTTCCAGATTGCAAAATGGTTCAATACTTTAGGGATTTCTGCCTTTGTTTTGAAATACAGATTACCAACTTCTCCGGATCTTATCCAAAGAGAAATTGCGCCATTGCAGGACATTCAGGCATCGATAAAATATATACGCAAAAATGCTTCTCAATGGGGACTTTCCCCGGATCAGGTAGGAGTAATTGGGACTTCTGCTGGTGGGCATTTGGCTGCAACAGTCAGTAATATTACAACAGATTACACACAACTGAAAGGCGATTGGGAAACCATTTCTACGATTCCGGATTTTGCGATTCTGTTGTCTCCGGTTATCGATTTGGGAGAATTTGCCCACGTCGACAGCCGTAAAAGCTTATTAGGAGAAAATGCTTCTCAGGAAAAAATCACCGAATATTCTATGCAAAACCGCGTGACGGAGAAAACACCGCCTACGATATTATTTCATGCGCAGAACGACAAAACAGTTCCTGTAATGAACAGTATTCTTTACTACAAAGCAATGACCAAAAATAAAGTGAAAGGCGCCTTATTCATTTTTCCCGAAGGTGAGCACAAAATCGGGATTACCAACAAATCTGAACTGACGGACAACTGGAAAAAATTGTGCTCAGACTGGCTGAAAACCGTAGCAAGTAAAACAACTGTAACCCCTTAATAAAATGAAAAAATTAGTTTTACTTATATTAATTTTTGTTTTAAATTATATTGAAGCTCAGCAAAAAATAACAGTTTGGCCAAAAGGTCAAATGCCTAATTCCAAAGGTTTAAAATTAAAAACTGTAGAAGAAAAAGAGGGGAGAATTACACAGATTCAGGATCCTGAATTATTTGCTTTTTTGCCTGCAAAAGAAGAGCGTAAACAAATGGCGATCATTATTATTCCGGGTGGTGGTTATCATCATTTGACTTATGATCTGGGCGGATATTCTTATGCAAAATGGCTTAATACTTTAGGTATTTCTGCTTTCGTTCTGAATTACCGTCTGCCAACTTCTCCGGATCTCAAACAAAGAGAGATTGGACCTTTACAAGACATTCAGGCTGCGATTAAATATATTCGGAAAAATGCGGCGCAATGGGGAATTTCTCCAAATCAAATTGGTGTTTTGGGAACTTCTGCCGGCGGTCATCTTGCAGCGATGGCGAGTAATTTTACTGATCTTACTGAGTTGAAAGGCGATTGGGTAACCATTTCTACCATTCCGGATTTTGTAATTCTGGTTTCTCCGGTGATCGATCTGGGCGAGTTTGCGCATAAAGGCAGCCGGGATAATCTACTTGGAGAAAATGCTTCCGAAGAAAAAATAAAAGAATATTCTATGCAGAATCGGGTGACGGAGAAAACACCGCCTACGATTTTGTTTCATGCGCAGAATGATCCCGCAGTTCCTGTCATCAACAGTATTTTGTATTATGAAGCGATGCTGAAAAATAAAGTGAAAGGTTCTTTGCAAATCTTTCCAGAAGGTGAACATAATATCGGAATTACCAATAAATCTGAACTGACAGACAATTGGAAAAAGCTCTGTGCCGACTGGCTGAAACGCTTCAATGATAAATGATTAAAAATAAGTTTATCGCATGTTAAATTTGATATCCTGATGTTTTTGCATTGGGATTTTTTTAATTTGTCAAATAAAAATGGTTTTAGATCAGTTTTTTGGTAGATTTTATGCAATCGATTACGTTAATTTTGAACTGGAAAGTATGTTTTTTAGATCGAATTCTTTGATTAAAATCATTTTTATTCAAACGTTTATTTAACTGATATATTAAATAGATAAAGGGTATTTTAATTTTATATTAATGAAAATTAATATTCTGAGAAAAAATAAATTAAAAATTTGTGTGATGATTTGAAAATAATTTTATATTAGAACCGTCGATTATCTATAATTATTTGTGTAATCGATTGCATTAAATTATAAACCTAACTAAAATAAAATTATTTATCATGAAAAAACTATTATTTTCTTTTGCGCTGTCTATTGGTGCTTTTGTTTCAACTATCACTGCGCAGACCAGAACCTGGGATTTTAATGATGCCGCAGTCTGGACTACAGCAGGTTTAAGCTATACAACAGATTACAACGGTTTGATGTTCATCGCCGGAAGTAGTGCTTTTACGGGTTTTTCTGCGCAGAATGCGGGTCCTTTCGGTGATGGATATTCTGCAACACAACGTCTGGCGTTTGGAGGAAACAGCTACAGCGGTTCTACCAATCCTGCAGTCGGAACTGTTGGAACTATGCCTACAAGAAGATATTTAGAAGTATCTGTAACTGGTAATTCTACAATTAAATACTGGGCTAGAGGTGGTGGAGCCAACAGATCGATAGTTGTTACAAACAAAACGAACCAAACTGTAATCGGTAATACTACTTTTACTGCAGCCACTGATATCCAGATAGGTACAGTAACATATACAGGTGGTGTAGGAACGATAATAATTGCTGCTGGTGCCGGTGATAACAGTTTATTCAAAATTGAAGTGACCAATACTGATACAATGGCTGTGAATGATGTCAAGTCTGGCGTAAAAGCAAATGTCTATTCCAGCGGGAACAAAATTTATGTTGCTAATCTGGAATCTAAAAAAACAGATATCAATGTTTATAATGCGAACGGATCTCTTGTGAAATCTCTGAAATCTTCTTCTGATACAAACTTCGATATCAATGGTAAAGGGCTTTATATCGTCAATCTAAAGTCTGAAGCTGGTGAAAAATCGGTGAAAGTCCTATTAAAATAAGAAAGCTAAACAGTAAATATTTTCATAATTTTTTTCAGAAAACCCTATAAATTTTTTTATAGGGTTTTTGTTTTTTTTCAGAATTCAAAAGAAAAAAAATGTATAAGAAAGGTTTTGTAATTGTTTCTCAACAAATCAATAATAACAAAAATTTGAATCTTTGAAAGATTTGATGTAAACAATTTTTTTGAAATTTTGTTTTTTGATCAAATTGCTTAAGATTTTAGTCAATTTTATACAACCGATTGCACTGATTTTTAGCTTAAAAACCAATTTTAAGAAAGTGAAATTTCAGGAAAATAATTTTTTTAATCTTCTAAAAGTACTTTTAATAGAAGGTTTGTTATTAATGTTAAAAAAAATTAATGTTAAATTAAAAAAAAATATCTTGATATTAAATAATAATTTTATATTAGAACCGTCGAATTATTACAGATAATTGTGTAATCGATTGCATTAAAATATTTAAACAATTATATAAATTACTTTATCATGAAAAAATCATTACTTCTTTTAGCTTTTTCAGTAGTAGCTTCTGTTAACTCTTTCAAAGCTCAAACCACTTGGGACTTCTCTAGTGCTGCCTGGCCGGTTACTTCTGGTGAACTGACAGCTACAGTGAAAAATAATCTTGCGCTTGTTCCTGGACCCGCAACTGTTGTAAACTTTGCGGCTGTAGAGGCTAATACTGCAACTTTTTCTGACGGGAACTCATTCTCAAAACGTTTCAAATTGAACGGAGGTGGCTATACTTCAACAGGAGTTAATACTACGCCAACACAACGTTACCTGTATTTTAAAACAAACGGTAACACTTCCATCACTGTTTGGTACAAAAACGGAGGTTCTGGAGATCGTACGTTGTATATCGGAACTGGTACTGCTATCCTTGCTTCTAAAACTTATTCTAACTCTACAGATGGTATCATTTACACTTATGATTATGTTGGTCCTGCTACTAACGTGTATATCTACGGAGACCAGTCTCTTAACATCTACAAAATTACAGCGACTAACGTTGGTACGACTGTTTTGGGCGTAAACGATGTGAAGAAAGATATGAAAGCAACAGTTTATTCTGTAGGTAACAAAGTATTCTTGGCAAATCTTGATTCTAAAAATACTCAGGTTAATGTTTTCAATGCAAACGGATCTTTGGTAAAAGCGATGACTGCTTCTGCTGATGCTAACTTTGAATTAAATAATAAAGGCTTGTATATCGTAAACTTAAAATCTGAAGCAGGTGAAAAATCTGTGAAAGTTCTTTTAAGATAAGACCGAGCCTGGGAAGATTTAAAGTCAATAAAAATTTATATGAATTAAATTTTTCATTAATTAAAGTTTGATGAAACGCGTTTTCATCAAACTTTTTTTTACAATTTTCTCAATATAAGCTAAGGGTTAACTTGTTAATAACCATTCTATTATATTAAAATTTGATGTATCATTCTGATATTTCAATTCCTCAATTCTAATCAAAATTTAATAGATTTTATTCTAATGAAAAAGCTATTTCTTTTAAGTGCATTTCTGATTGTATCGGTATTCCAGTCCAATATGAAAGCACAATGTCCTGTTTCCGGCTGGGCATCTCAAAACGGTGTTACGGGTGGCGGAACAGCTACACCAACCGTTGTGACGACTTATGATCAGCTAAAAGCGGCTGTCAATTCTACTGCTGTGAAAGTGATTCATATCTCCGGGCAAATTACTTTTCCGGCGGCCGGACGTCTGACGCTTAATAATCAAACTGGAAAATCAATCTTAGGATTGGCCGGAGCCAGACTTATTTCTGTGGATCTTACTTCCGGAGGATCAGGAATCCTATATGCAAAAAACAGTTCTAATATCCTGATCAAAAATATCACTTTCGAAGGTCCTGGTGCCTATGATGTGGATGGAAATGATAATCTTACACTTGATAACTGCACAAGTGTCTGGGTAGATCATTGTACTTTCCAGGATGCTTTGGATGGTAACCTTGATATCAAAAATGCTTCTGACCTGATCACAGTAACCTGGACAAAGTTCCAATATCTTAAAGCTCCGATTCCTGGTGGTTCCGGCGGCAGCAATGATCACCGTTTTTCTAATCTTTTCGGGTCTGATGACAGCGCAACACAAGATGATGGAAAACTAAGAATCACGATGCAGTATTGCTGGTGGGGACCTGGCGTGAGAGAAAGAATGCCGAGAGTGAGATTTGGAAAAGTTCATTTATTAAATAATTATTTCAACAGTTCTGTCAGCAATTATTGCATTTATGCAGGTTTCAAAGCGGATCTTCTGATAGAAGGTAATTATTTTGAAAATGTTAAAAATCCAATCAGATTAGAAACAGGAACTTTCACAGCAGCACAATTGGTGAATAATACATTTTCAGGAGCTACCGGAACTATGACAGGTTCAGGAACGGCTTTCGTGCCGCCTTATACAATTAATAAAATTGCTTCTCAGGATGTAAAACAAACTGTAATGAGTGGAGCAGGAGCGGTTCTTTTGCAGCCAACAGATTGCGTTTTTTTGGCAGCAGAGGAAGTGAGTTCAAAAAATAATTCGGCATCTTTATTATATCCGAATCCCGCTTCCGAACAAATCTCGCTCAAAATTTTTTCTAAAGAAAATAACCAGCCTGTTCAGATCAGAGTAACCGACATTTCCGGAAAGTCAGAAGGAACTGTTTACCAAGGTAATCTAAGCAAAGGAAATAATACAATCAATTCGATATCTCTGAAAAAATTAGGCAAGGGTGTAAAATTATTTGAAGTGAAAACTGATGATAGCTCTTATGTCCAAAAAGTAATTGTAAAATAATTTGCATTAAAACCATTTTTCATAACTATTAATCAAAATTACCAATGAAAAAAAATCTAATCTTACCAGTTGCACTACTAAGTGCTGTGATGATTTTCGGGATCGGGAAAGGTTTTTCTTTTCTCTCAGGATCTTCCAATTCATCAGATAAAACCATCAAAACTTCTTTTGCCAAGATAAAATTAAAAGAGGTTGCAAAAAAAATGACTGTCAATTCAAATGTTTTTGAATCTACTCCGGCTTCTGTAAACTGGCCGTTGATAGCAGATGTTACTACAAAATCTTTGGAAGGTAATCTGGAATCAAGTCTTACTTATTCTGCAAATCTAAAAACAGAAGTCAACAGCAAAGTTGATTTTACCGGAGACGGAACTGCGGACAGCAATGTTGACTTCTTTCAGTTTACAGGAACCAATACAAACAGCTGGACAGGAACAGGAAGCACCAGCACGATTGATGAAACAAAATATGTTCAGATCGATGTCAATGCTACCAATGGCGGGACTTTTACTATTAACAAATTTGATGGATTAGTCGGAGCAGGCGGAACCAGCAATATGTATTATCAGGCCTATTACAGTTTAACCGGAGAATTTGCCTTTGCAGACAGAGTCCTGGTTCAGGGGCCGACTCAGCTGACGCCAAGTGGCAAGACAACAACATTAAATGTGACGCTTGCAACACCGGTAGTAATCTCCGGAGCTCAAAAATTATATCTTAGATTTTATCCATACATAGCATCTGCTACAACAGGTAAGCAATTCGCATTAAGAAATATAAAAATTTCCGGAACGATGGAAGGCGCAGTTGCAAATCCTGCAACTGTTTCTACAACTGCCGTTTCTTCAGTTTCTACAACAACTGCAGTGTCGGGCGGAACTATTTCCAGCAACGGAGGTGGCGCTGTTACAGCAAGCGGTGTAGTTTGGAGCACAAACCAGAATCCTACAATTGCTGATTCTAAAACTACGGATAATGCAACTTCGGGAGCCTATACAAGTTCATTAACTGGATTGACTGCCGGAGCTACCTATTACGTTCGTGCTTATGCAACCAACTCTGCAGGAACGGCTTATGGTTCTCAGGTTTCTTTTACAACATTAGCAAGTATCGTTGCACCAACTGTGAGTACAACTTCACAATCTCAGGTGACTAACAAGTCCTTTGTAGTTTCAGGGAATGTTACAGATTGGGGTGGTGCAAATGTAACAGAACGTGGAATTGTCTGGTCAAAAACCAATAACACCCCAAGTCTTGAAAGTGATACCAAAGTATCTACAGGTTCCGGACTAGGAGCATTCTCTTCTTATGTTTTCGGAGCGGATCCTTCTACTTTATATTATGTAAGAACTTTTGCAACCAACTCTGCGGGAACATCTTACGGATCTGTAGCCACGGTTACAACCAAAGCAACAGACCCGGATGTTACCAAAACGATCAGCAAAGACGGGACAGGAGATTATATGACAGTTCAGGCTGCTTTTGATGCGGTACCAGATAATTACACGGGGAAATGGATCATCCATATCAAACCGGGAACTTATACGGAAAGACCTACACTTGCTGCAACTAAATCTAATGTATTTTTAATTGGAGACGATGCACCAACAACCGTTATCACAAACAATATCGCAGCAGGAACCATCAATCCTGATACAGGTTTGGCGTATGGAACTTCTCTTTCTCAGACAATGGCAATTTTTGGAAATGATTTTACAGCGTCTAAAATTACAATTGAAAACACATTTGTGAACTCTACAGCCAATACTCAGATCAATTCTGCAACTCAGGCTGTTGCTCTTAAAACGCAGGGTGACCGTCAGGCATTTTACGATTGCAGAATCATTGGTTATCAGGATACATATTTAGGAAACAGCATTGGTAGAGCATATTTCAAAAACTCTTATATAGAAGGTAATGTTGATTTTATCTTCGGTCGCCAGACTGTTGTTTTTGATCAGTGTACAACTTATATCAACCGTCAGAACAGTGTTGTTACAGCACCATCTACAGAATCTACAACCAAGTTCGGATTCGTATTTTTAGACTGTAATTTGACAGTGCCGGCTGCCGGAACTACAGATTTTAATGGAACGGTTATCAACAATTTCCATTTCGGAAGAGCTTGGCAGAATACACCAAAATCTGCTTTCATCAGATGTGCAACACCATCGATGCTGAATCCGATTGGATGGACAACACCGATTAACGGAACACTTCCTGTAACATTTGTTGAATATGGGAATACCGGAGACGGTGCAACACCAGACAGACTGGCTCAAAGAGCGAATGGAGGTGTGGTCCTTACTCAGACACAATCTTTAGTTTACACAATTTCCAATGTTTTCAAAAAAGAAACAGATCCATCATTTTTATTCGACTGGATGCCGGAATCTTCTGTTGTTATCGACTTCCCGACGTTGGCAGTTAATAATATTAAGGATGCAAAACTGAGCGTTTATCCAAATCCGTTTACAGATCAGGTGACGATTGCTTATGATTTGAAATCTGGTTCTGATGTTAATGTTCAAATATCCGATATGACAGGAAGAATTGTTAAAAATATAACGAAAGTTAACCAAAAATCAGGATCGAACAGTTTGACAATTCAAACCAAAGATTTACAAACAGGAATTTATTTTTACAGTTTAAAAACAAACTCCGGTCAGATCAATGGAAAACTGATTAAGAAATAATAATTAAGATTAATAATGGAAAGCCAATTTCATTTCGATGGATTGGCTTTTTTTTCTTAATTAAGTTTATTGTAGAAGATATCTCAAAATGCAATTATTTGAAAATCAGTTAAAATACAAGGGGATTAAGAAATTAATACCTTGCTTTTTTTAAACTTTGATTCACAAAAATCAATGCCAACAAGGATTATTTTATATATTTACATCAACTCAAATGACTTTCCACAACAGAAGATATGACAAAAAAGAATACCACGATTTATGACATTTCCAAAAAACTGAATGTGAGTGTAGCGACTGTTTCCAGAGCGCTGAACAATCATCCCAGAATCAGCCAGGCAACTAAGGAATTGGTAGTCAATATGGCAAAGGAACTGGACTATAAACAGAACAATCTTGCAAAAGCCCTCAAAAGTGGAGAGACCAAAACTGTGGGCGTCATTGTTCCGTATATCAATACCAACTTTTTCTCGTCAGTCATTCGTGGGATAGAAGAGGAGTTGTCTCCGCACGGTTACCGGGTGATCATTTGTCAAAGCCACGATGATGCAACCATAGAAAAAAAACAGCTTAATACCCTGCTTCATACCCAGGTAGATTGTATTTTTATCTCGATTTCCAAGAATACTTCGGATATGGAATATGTCAAAAAAATTGTAAGCACAACCAATACGCCGATTATATTTTTTGATAGAAAAAAAGACATTCCCGGCATCAGTACGATTACGATTGATGATCATAAAGGCGCTTATCAGGCAACGGAACATCTCATCAACCAAGGCTATAAAAACATCTGCCACTTTTCCGGAGATCAGAATCTGGAGATCTATCAAAACAGGCTCAATGGCTATATCAGTGCTTTGAAGGATTACAAATTACCAGTGATTCAGGAGAATATCATCAATACAGGAAGTTCCATAGAGGAAGGAATCAATGCGATGAAAAGCCTTTGGAAAAGAAAAATTAAACCCGATGCTATTTTCTCGGCATCCGATTTTACGGCTCTCGGTGCCTGCAAAGAAATCAAGAATCTTAAACTGAAAATGCCGGATGATATTGGCGTTATTGGATTCAGTAATGAGCCTTTTACGCAGTTTATGGAACTGTCTATCAGTTCTGTAGATCAGACTCCGGTGATGATGGGAAAAATATCAGGTAATGTTTTTCTGGAAAGTATCAAAGATAATTTTTCTGGCATCACGATAGAAAAGAAATTGGTGCTCACGCCAATGCTTTGTGTCCGGCAGTCTTCTTCAAGAAAATAAAAAAATCCCATCAAGTAATTGATGGGATTTTCTTGAGTTAAATATTGATGTAAAGATATTTTTAGCTTAACATTTAAATTCTCATATCTATTCTTTTAGCTTTTATTCCCAGAAATAAATCTTCAGAACAGCTGCTGTTATTGTTATACTTTTGGAAAAGCAGATTGTCTTTCTATTCAGTCTTTTCAGGTGTGTTCTTATGCTTAGGTTTTTCCTTTCTATTCCGTTTGTTCCGTATTGTTTAGTTGTATGAATTTCTCCCGGAATCAGATATTTATAATTCTTCAGTTTGTCTGTATAGATTCTCTTTGTCTTGCTATTGATTAAGGTTTTTGCAACTGCATTTAGGGTTGTGTTATTTCTTCTCCCGAGATAGAAGCAGGCTACCTCTTTTGTGGTTTTATCGATAGCATACACCAACCACATTGGATTGGTTTTCTTCCTTATGAAAAATCTCATCTCGTCCAGCTCATAAGTTTTACCGAAAGATAAAACAGGTGATTTTATTTTATCTGCTATGTCTAGAATTCTTTTGAGTAAAGTGGTTATTGAGATTTTTAATGTTCTCGCTGTGGAACGAATGCTTAAACCTTCTTTGGTCAATTTAATAATCAACGAATTCAGGTTTGGGAGATATGCATTGTATGTATAGAAATCTAAAAATCTGCGGTCACATTTTTTGCAGAGATATTGTTGTTTTCTGGTTTTTGTAGTTCCATTTTTGATGATTTTATTAGAATAGCAAAATGGACAGATTCCTGTATCACTAACTTTAATACATCTAATATCATTCTCAATCATTTGTGATATGCTTTTTCTCCAAAAATAAACAAGGATAGACTTACCCACCCTTGTTATTTATATTTTTCAATTAGTATTTTAATTGATTTTCAATAGGTTAATGCTTATAATTATTGGTATCACTAAGTTTGGAGCATTACCCATTCTTCTGCCAGCTTACTTTTTGGGCATGGGAATAGCTAAGGATTAACATCCCCATGCTGATATAAATTTTTTTCATTGGTTTTGTTTTTTCAGTTGCGAACTTAATAATATTTTAACAAAATTTTAAATAAATTTTTATGTTTTTTATTATGTTAAGTAGAATTAACTCAACTAAAACACAATTTGTGGAAAGTAAACGGCAAGAGTTTTATTAATATTAACTAAAAAAGCACCTTATTTAAGGTGCTTTCGTATATTTCAGAATTTTAGGAAGAATTAAGACCTTAGCGATAGTTAATTTTACCACCTGCAATTTTCTTATCGTTTTTAGATTTTGGTTTTCCGTAAACATCAATTACTCCGCCGGCTCTTGTCGTGGCATCCACAGATTCGGTAGCATTCACAGATGCTTGCCCGCCTGCATTGGTAGTTATGCTTGTGATTTTTGTGCTTAGGTTTTTTCCGTCATATTTTCCTCCGGTATTGACGACTACAGATTGAGAATCGGAACTTCCGGATAACTGTAAAAGTCCGCCGGTATTTACTTTTCCTTCTACTACGCTGGCATTTACATTTAGGTTTATTAGAGAACCTTCGTTAGATGTCAATCCCAATTTTGCAGATTTTACTTCGTTGTCTGATGTTATTTTTGCACCCTGGCTTGCTTGGATGTCGCTGATATCTTTATAATAAAGCAGTATTTTAATATCGTCTCCCTGCAGAAGTTTGGTAGGTTTCATTCGGATTCTGAGTTCGTTTCCTGAGTTTACGAACTCCACATCATCCGCCATATTCCCACTCACTTCGACTCTGTAAGAATCTGATGATACCAGTTGAACGGGAATCTTATCAAAAACTTTAAGTGCTGTAAAAGCGGTCACGTCTTTACTTTGAGCAAAAGAAAACTGAGAAATCAGAAATGCTGATGCTGCAAGAATTATATTTTTCATAATTTTAATTGTTAATTTATAGTAGCACAACCTTACAAATCTAAAACCACTTTTTGTTATAAAACGTTAAAGTTGGTATTGAGCTTATATTTTTGGTTTAAAAAACTTATTTTTAAAGTTTTAGATGAAAAAGGGGCTTATATTTCTTATATTAATAATTGTATTTTCTTGCCAATCTGTCAAGAAGAAAAATCTTTTTTTGGATAAGGATATTCCCGTTTCAAAGCTTAGAAAAGATATAGATTACACTTATGAAAAGCTTCAGAAATTCCATCCGAATCTTTATTGGTACATTTCAAAAGAAGAATTAGATTACAAGTTTGACAGCCTCAAAACATCTATAAAAAAACCATTGACACCCAACCAGTTCTATTTTCGATTGGCGCCGGTTGTTGCAAGTATCAATGAAGGCCATCTCAGGCTGAGATCTGTTGGGAAAAAATATTCAAAAACAGAACAAAAAGAATTCAAAACTAAAAAACCGCTTTTTGCATTGATGGATTACAAGATCATTGATGACAGATTGTACGTCAAAGACAACAAGGAAAATCTTGGAAAGATAAAAGCAGGTACAGAAATTTTAAAGATTAATGACGAAAATGTATCAGATCTAATTAAAAAATACCGAAAACTCTACAGCTCAGACGGCGAAAATAAAACTTTTCAAAAGTATTTTATCAATCTTACTTTCTTTAATTATTATACCCTGGAAAACGGTTATCTGGACAGCGTAAAGCTGAAAACAGTCTGCGACAATGTGATTGCGGAGGTTGACCTCAAAAGACAGAAAAAAAATCCTAAAGAAATCACTGAAGAAAATGTTCTGCCAAAAGTCACTGCAGATCAGAAACTTCAGGATTACGACACGGTTTCCAAAAGTTACAACAGAAGCCTCAAATTTCTGAAATCCGACAGCAGCGTTGCCTACATCAAAATCAAATCCTTTTCTGCTTCGTATGCCAAAAAATTTTATGATCAAACCTTTAGAAAGATAAAATATGCAAAATCCGAATATCTGATTCTGGATATAAGAGACAACCTGGGAGGTTCACTTTCCGAGATCAATACGTTATATTCTTATCTCACAGATGATAGATTCACGCTCATCAAGGCGCCGGAAATGACATCCAAAACTTCCGGAATGCATCAGAATTATTTCCGTGGTCAGTCGGTTTTTACATCTGTTCTCAGCGCACCGGGTTACCCGTTTTTCCTTGCCGGCAATTACTTTTTGTCTTCCAAAAAAGACAAGCGGTATTATTTCCGCGAGTTTGCATCAAGGCCTACAAAACCGAAGGGGAACGCCTTTAAAGGAAAAATTTATGTTCTGGTCAATGGAGCAAGTTTTTCTGCATCATCCATCATTTCTGCCAAACTGAAGTACGAGAAAAGAGCCGTAATTGTTGGTGAAGAAACCGGAGGCGCCAATGATGGAACTGTTGCTGGGGTCAATAATACGGTTACGCTTCCGAATTCGCATCTCACGCTTCCGATCGGATTATTTCTCATCCGCCCGAATATCGAATTTGAAAATAAAAGCAGAGGCGTGATCCCAAATTATCAGGTAGATCCCGGTTTCGATGATATTTTCGGAACAGAAGACAAGATCCTCAAATGGACATTAGACGACATCGATTTCCGGAATACGGTTACGCATAAAATGAAATAAAATTGGGCGTGCCCTGCGCAGCCTCATTGTCCTGGCCCAGGTCGCGCTGTCCGTTACTATCTTTTTTGTTTTGCCAAGCTTTTCCCATTAAAAAACAAAAAAGGATATCCACTACCATCGCTCACGCAGCTTCGCAACAAAGAAATTTTGTTCAATATCAGCGTTGTCACTTCATTTATCACTTATAATAACTCTGCCTAATTGTCAAAAAAACACGATTGGCAAAAGAATTGAAAAACATATCCTGTAAAATTATCATTATGGAAGAAAACAAAGATATACACGAGGAAAACTTAAATCAGGATACCCAAACCCCTGAAAATATCGAAGCTGAAAATCAAGAAAATCTGTCACAAAAACCAACTCCAGAAGAACTTTTGGCAGAAGAGAAAGACAGATATATCCGTCTTTATGCAGAGTTCGAAAACTATAAAAAGAGAACGCAGAAAGAGAAAAATGATTTCTATCTATACGCTTCCCAAGATCTGATGACCTCTATGCTTGGTATTTTGGATGACTTCGAGAGAGCCATCAAAGAAATCTCAAAAAGCGGCAACGAATCTGAACTTAAAGGCATAGAACTCATCTATCAAAAGTTAAAAAGCAAATTGATAGAAAAAGGACTGAAAGCAATCCACGTAGAGCAAGGTGACGCTTTCAATGTAGATCTGCATGAAGCTATTACTTCAATTCCGGCACCTTCAGAAGATCTCAAAGGTAAAATTATAGATGTAGTGGAAACAGGTTATCAACTTCACGAGAAAGTGATCCGTTTCGCAAAAGTAGTGACAGGAAACTAAAATTTATAAATGATAAATGATCGTTGATAGATGATTTTAATTATAACAGTTAATCTCTCATCAATTATCATTAATCAAATATCAATCATAAAATATATATGAGCAAGCGAGATTATTACGAAGTTTTGGAGATTTCCAAAAGTGCCAATGCCGATGAAATAAAAAAGGCCTACCGAAAGATGGCGATCAAATATCATCCGGATAAAAATCCTGGCGATAAAGAAGCAGAGGAAAAATTCAAAGAAGCAGCAGAAGCTTATGAAGTGCTCAGCGATGACAATAAAAAAGCAAGATACGATCAATATGGACACGCTGGATTAGGTGGTGCTGCCGGTGGCGGATTCGGTGGTGGCGGATTCGGCGGCGGAATGAATATGGAGGACATCTTCAGCCAGTTCGGAGATATTTTCGGCGGTGGATTTGGTGGCGGCGGTCAGCAAAGACAACAACAGGCGCGTGGTTCTAACCTTCGCGTTCGTATCAAACTGAACCTCGAAGAAATGATTGGTGGTACTCAGAAAACCATCAAGGTCAAAAAAATGAAGTTGGCGAAAGGTGTGACTTCCAAGACTTGTCCTACTTGCGGCGGAAGTGGTGTGCAGGTAAGAATGATGAACACAATGTTCGGGCAAATGCAGACGCAAACGACTTGTGGAACTTGTCAAGGTGTTGGAAAAGTGGCAGACAAAATCCCTGCAGGAGCCAATGCACAAGGTCTCGTGAAAGAAGATGAAGAAATTACAATCAACATCCCGGCTGGTGCAAGAGACGGTATACAACTGAATGTGAGAGGAAAGGGTAATGATGCACCACTTGGTGGAACGCCCGGTGATCTTTTGGTTGTAGTAGAAGAGGAAGTGGACAAAACCATCAAACGTGAAGGCGACAATCTTCATCAGGAACTTTATGTCTCTTTTGCAGAAGCAGCTTTGGGAACTACAAAGGAAATCAACGTAGTTGGTGGAAAAGTGAAAATTAAAGTGGATGAAGGAACACAATCCGGAAAGATATTAAGACTTGCAGGGAAAGGTCTTCCAAACATCGAAGGTTATGGTGGCAAAGGTGATATGTTTGTTCACATCAATGTCTGGACACCACAAAAACTGACGAAAGACCAAAAAGAATTCTTCCAGAAACAACTGGACAACGGCGATATGAACGCTGAACCTACAGGAAAAGAAAAGACATTCTTTGATAAAGTCAAGGATATGTTCAACTAAATATTAAAAGAGACTCGATTGAGTCTCTTTTTATTGTTCGATTTCCGCTTCTAATATTCTCATTAAATCTTTCTTACTTTTTGAGCTTTCCGTTTTGAAAGCACCGTAAAGCAAACCAATTCCAAATACCAACATTATAAAAGGTATTAATATAAACGGTGTAAATTCTTCTGTGAAAAGTATGAAAAACATTGCTAAACAACCGATAATAACACCACCAAACCAAATAGCCATAAAGAATAAGACATATATAACAGGCATCATTTTTACATTTATTCTGGTTCCACCTAGTTCTGAATAAACGTTGCCTTTGATCTGTGGCAAAAAGGAATTTCTATAATTGATAACTCTTTCTATTTCAAAATTATTACCAGTTATATACCCAATATAAGGTTTAGAATAATTACCAATTCCGAACGTTTTTTTTGCTTCAATATTTTCACTTAGTCTTAGTAATACTTGTTCTTTCGAAAGTTTTGTCTTGAAAACGATATTTTCTATTGGTAGGAATTTAAGCATTGTATGTTCAAAGATCAATTTATCATTATCTATTTTACAAGCAACCTTTCACAAACCGTCTTGCTAAAGTTCTCTTCCCGTCCGTTGTAAGCAATCAGCATCGATTGGTCGAAACCTTCGATATGTAAGATTTTTAATTTTGTACCCAAGCTGAGGTCTCTTTTATTCAAAAAATTCAAAAATTCTTCTGATGAGGTTGTGACTGAGGCCAATTCTACAGTCTGATTTTCCCTGCATTTACTCAGTTTTTTATGATCGGGCTGGATGACGTTTCCATCTTTGTCGGGGATTGGTTCGCCATGAGGATCCATGTTCGGATAGTTCAGGATCTCATCCATTTTGTCAAAAAATATATCGGAATGGATGTGTTCCAGCTGTTCCGCAATCTCGTGGACATTTTCCCAACCGAAGCCCATCTTTTCTACCAGAAACATTTCTGTAAGCCGGTGTTTTCTTACGATCAGAGATGCTTCCTTTTTTCCGGATTCTGTAAGTTTGATAGGTTTGTAAGACTCGTATCTTACCCAGTTTTTATCCGCAAATTTCTTTATCATACTGTTGACAGATGGCATTTTGATGTTCAGTTGCCGGCTAAGATCATTTACAGAAACTTCATCATTCTCATTTACAAGATGATACAGTGCTTTCAGATAATTTTCTTCAGTTAAAGAATTCATACTTCAAAATTAATAAAAAGTTAGATGATATTAGATTAAACTCTAACAATTAACTTTATTTTATTTTTACAACATTAATCAAATTCAATACCTTTGAATCTTCAAAAAAGTAGAAAGAAAAAATGAAGAAATATTCCTTTAAAAATGACTATTCTGAGGGTTGTCATTCCAATATTTTAGAAGCGCTTATTAAATCAAATCTCGATCAGCAAAATGGTTACGGTTATGATGATTATTCTAATGAAGCCAGAGAATTAATCAAGAATAAAATTAATGATAAAAGTGCTGATATTCATTTTGTAAGTGGTGGAACGCAAGCTAATTTATTAGTCATTTCTTCAATTCTCCGCCCACACGAGAGTGTTATCTCTGCAGAAACCGGACACATTTTTACCAATGAAACCGGCGCAATAGAAGCAACCGGACATAAGATCCACGGCATTATTACAGCAGATGGAAAGTTAAAACCGGAAGATATTCAATCTGTTTTGAATGCTCATACCAACAAGCCGCATCAACTGAAACAGAAATTGGTTTATATCTCCAATTCCACAGAAATCGGAACGATTTATCAGAAACATGAATTGAAAGAATTATATAAATTTTGCCAGTCAAACGATCTTTACTTATTCTTAGATGGCGCTAGATTGGGACAGGCTTTGACTTCCGAGATCAATGATTTGACATTGGAAGGTATTTCCAATTTTACTGATGTTTTCTATCTCGGTGGGACAAAAAACGGTGCACTTCTAGGCGAAGCAATTGTCATAACGAATGATAAACTGAAAGAAGATTTCGGATTCCATATCAAACAAAAAGGCGCAATGCTGGCAAAAGGAAAACTTTTGGGAATTCAGTTTTTGGAGCTGATGAAAAATGATCTGTATTTTGATCTGGCAAAACATTCCAACGTTCTGGCAATGAAGATCAAATTAGCTTTTCAGAAGAAAGGATTTCAATTTTTATCCGAAACTTTTACCAATCAGATCTTTCCAATTCTTCATAATTCTCAGATAGAAAAACTATCAGAAAATTTCGATTTCTATGTCTGGAAAAAAATCGATGAAGAGCATTCTGCCATCCGTCTTATTACTTCGTGGGCAACTTCGGATGAGGTAGTTGAAAATTTTGTAATGGAAATTGAAGCTTTGTAAATTATTAAACCATAAAAATTTATACATAAAAAAACTCCCGAATCCGGGAGTTTTATTTTTATACTGTTTCTTCTTTCGGAAGTCTGTTTTTCTTGGAATAGATCATAATTAGCAATCCTGCAATCATAAACGGAATACTCAAAACTTGTCCTGTATTAAGTCTGCCAATATGGATAAACTCATCGCCTTGTGGCTCTTTCAAAAATTCTACAAAAAATCTCACTGCCCAGAGAATGATGAAGAATAATCCAAACAACCAGCCCTGTTGATATTTTTTATCGGTTTTTCTATACAAGAACCAAAGCAGAATGAACAGACAAACGTAACCAAAAGCTTCAAACAATTGCGTCGGATATCTTGGGATTGTGATCCCGTATTCTGAACTTTGCTGAGGGAAAAGAAATGCAAATGGGGAAGAAGGATCTACAGGTTTTCCTATAATTTCGGAATTGAAGAAATTTCCCAATCGTACAAAAGCACCGCCTAAAGCCACAACAATTCCAATTCTGTCATATACCCAGAATGGATTTTTCTTAATGATTTTATAGCTGTAATATAAGGTTGTGAAAATCAAAGCAATCGTAGCACCATGACTTGCCAATCCGGAAAACCCTGTGAAATGCAGACCACCTTTCATACTGATTGGTAAGAAAACACTCAGGAAGTCCTCTTTGAAAAGTTCCGGCTGGTAAAAAATAACGTGTCCCAATCTGGCGCCTAAAATCGTCCCGATCAAAGTCCAAGTAAAAAATGGCTCCAGATATTTCTCATCCACACCATCAATCCTGAATATTTTTGCCATAATGAAATAGCCTAAACCAAAAGCCAGAATGAACATCAAACTGTAAAAATGAAGCATCACAGGTCCAAGTTTGATACCTCTCAGAGGATCCCAAATCTTGAAAGTCGTTTCCAGCTCTGTATTGTCAGTTGGTTTTAAGACTCTCACGGATTTCAACAAATATTTAAAATTTTTAATATTTTTCTGATCAAGATTCGCATCGACAGGTTTGAGATTCTTATCCAAAAACTGATAATTAAAGCCTTTATACTTCAAAAGAATATTCTGGATAGACCCCAACTGTTCAGCAGACTCTGCTGTGATATTATCTTCATTCAGGATTACCAATTCGTTGGCAACATTTTTTGAAGGCTCATCATAGAAAAGTGTTGTGTTTTGTGTAGCGAAGATTTTTACTGCAATTGTTTCTTTATTATTGATCTTCAAAGTCCCATTTGATAGTCCATCATTAGAGCTTTGAGAAGAAACCAGCTGGAAGATTCCGGCAAAAATAATTAGATAAAATCTAAGAAAAATATTGTTCATTGATACATAATTTTAATGTTGTTTTGGCGGGACAGGATCATAACCTTCGCCTCCCCAGGGATGACAGCTCGAGATTCTTTTGATCGCAAGCCAGCCTCCTTTGATGAGTCCGTGGACTTTCAGCGCTTCCAAAGTATAATGCGAACAAGTCGGGTCATATCTGCAGTTTTTTCCCATCCACGGTGAGATAGCGAATTGATAAAACTTTATCAAAACCACGATCGGAAAAGTGAGAATTTTGTTCAGCATAATTTTGAGCTATGCAAAAATAGCAGAAAAAACATAATCCGGATCAAATTTAACCAACAATAACAGTTATTCTCATGATTTTTATGGCAGTTTTGTCTGTTCTCATTTCCCCCTCGATTTTACATCAGGATCCATGCCGGACGGCTGCAACTTTTACTAAACATCCACGATTACTATAACCTTAATGATTTAAGGATGATTATTAACCCAATTTAAACAATAGTTTAATTTAATCTTACTATTCGACAATTTGAATCTCTAAAATTTGAATTTAAGTTTTAAATTAAGGACTTTTGCAAAATGGATAAGAGAATACTTCCGCTTACGCTTGGCGGATTGGCAATTGGAACTACAGAATTTGTGATAATGGCACTTTTGCCGGATGTTGCAAAATCTTTGAAAATCTCCATTCCTCAGGCTGGACATTTGATTTCTTCTTATGCCGCCGGTGTGGTCGTAGGCGCACCGATTTTGGTGGCTTACGCTGCGAAATTCCCTCCGAAGAGAATTTTAATTTTCCTGATGATGGCTTTCACCATTTTTAATGGATTGTCGGCTTTGGTAAGTGATTATTATACAATGATGATCGTCAGATTTTTATCAGGACTTCCTCACGGTGCGTTCTTTGGAGTCGGGATTGTAGTTTCTTCACGGTTGGCAAAACCAGGAAAACAGGCTCAGAGTATTGCAATGATGTTCGCCGGATTGACGGTCGCAAACCTCGCAATGGTTCCGTTCGTCACCTGGCTGGGGCATCAACTCTCCTGGAGATATGCTTTTGGAGTTGTTTCTCTCATCGGACTTCTGACTATCGTCTTTCTCAAGTTCCTTCTTCCTTCTATGAAAAGTTTGAGAACAACCACTTTGAAAGATGAATTAGAGTTTTTTAAGTCCGTAAAAGCCTGGCATATTATTGCGATCACGGCGATTGGTTTTGGTGGTTTATTTGCTTGGTTCAGCTACATCACACCTTTGATGACAAGTGTTTCAAAATTCCCGGCAGACTTCATCGCTTACATTATGGTTTTGGCAGGTTCCGGAATGGTTATTGGAAATTTTCTTGGAGGGATAATGTCTGACAGGATGCGACCGGCTCTGGCTGCATCTATCCTTTTTACAGCAATGATCCTGGCTTTGATTTGTGTGTTTTTCTTCTCAGAGAACAAAATTATTTCTCTTATTTTAACTTTTGTCTGCGGTGTTTTGTCGATGTCTGTCGGAACGCCGATTAATATCATTATGCTGCGGACTGCAAAAAATTCTGAAATGATGGCAGCGGCAATTATGCAGGCGGCTTTTAATATTGCGAATTCTCTCGGCGCATTTTTCGGTGGATTGCCTTTAGAATACGGTTTGACGTATAATTATCCATCTTTGGTTGGTGCAGGATTATCGGTTATCGGATTGATGCTTTGCCTTGGATTTATGAAGAAATATAAGGCGGTTATTTAAAATTATTTAGACTTATCAATCGTTCGGAAAGTCAGGCTGATTCTGGGTTTGATGATTTTTGTGGTCGTTGGTAATCTGTGAAGCCAGAATTTCTGGGTTGTATCTTTCATCATTAATAGGCTTCCGTTTTCCAGAATGAGGGAAACCAGTTCTTTTGTGGTTTTATGCTTGAAATTAAATTTCCTTTCTGCACCGAAACTTACCGAACTTATGGCGCCATTTTCTTTCAGATCTTTTTCGCCGTCGCTGTGATAGGCCATTCCTTCCGAGCCGTCGTGGTAGAGATTCAGCAAGCAGGAATTGAAAGATTCGCCGCTCACTTTTTCAATTTTTTCTTTGATTTCTAGGAGGGTTTTGTTCCAGGGCAAAGCTGTTTTTGTTCTTCCGGAATAAGTGTAACTGAATGGCTCATTTCCATACCAGGCAACCTTCCTTTTAGTTTCTATGACTTTCCCGAATATCACAGCCTGATCACTTTTCCATTCGATTTCGGTGATTAGCTTTTGAAAAAAATCATTTGCTTCTTCTTCAGAAAAAACTTTTCCGTAATAAGAAGTGATGCCATCGTAAGGCAGAATGTTTTCTATTAATTCAAATTGGTCTTCAAAGAGATTCATTATTTTGGTTCTTCAAAATTATCGTAATAAGTCAGATCTTTGCTGATTTTTCCATTCTCAATTGTAAAAATGGTACAGATTGGAAGTTCAAATTTTGATTGATCCGGCGCAGTTCCTGTAGAAATAAATTCGACAATCATATTTTTATCTCCTGACGGATAAATTTGGATCACTTTATCTTTTAAATCCGGAAATATTTGATTAAGTTCAGAATATTTTTTAACAAATTCGGCTTTGGATTGCTTTACGATTCCTGTTCCAAAAGATGGATCTTTGAATTCGGCATTCTCAACATACATTTCCGACAGTTCTTTCCATTGATGTTTATTGAAAAGTTTAAAATAATTATTGATTAATTTTTCATTTTCAGTCTGAATTTTCTTATTAGAATTATTACAAGAAATCAGCATTGAAGATAGAATTATCCCCAAAATCAGAATTTTGAATGCTCTCATATTTTTTGATTTAGAGTTCTAAAATACAATTTACTTTTGAAATATTGATTATTGACAAAGTTTAGCCTTTCAAATTTCCTATCCTTATTCTATAATCCTTATTTTTGCAATCGATTTACCAATTATCAATCATCATTTATCTATTATAAAATGAAGCCGAGTTTAGCCAAAGGAACGAGAGATTTTACCGCAAAAGAAGTTTCCAGAAGAAAATATATCATTAATATTTTACAAAATAATTTTGAATTATTCGGATTCCAGCCATTGGAAACACCGAGCTTTGAGAACCTTTCTACTTTGACAGGCAAATACGGCGAAGAAGGTGATCGATTGATCTTTAAGATTCTGAATTCAAGCATCAATGAATCCAAAGATGAGAAAAAAGCTCAAATGAAGATTGATTTTCAGAAAGCTTTAGACAAACCCTTTAGTGCTGAAAGTCTTACTGATAAAGCTCTTCGCTACGACCTAACCGTCCCATTCGCACGTTTTGTGGCAATGAATCAAGGTCAGCTGGCTTTTCCTTACAAACGTTATCAGATTCAGCCGGTTTGGAGAGCAGATCGTCCACAGAAAGGGAGATTCAGAGAGTTTTACCAATGTGATGCAGATGTTGTCGGAAGCACGAGTCTTTGGCAGGAAGTGGAACTACTTCAGCTATATTTCAAATCATTCAAAAATCTAAACTTATCCGTTTCGGTTCATATCAATAACAGAAAAATTCTTTCCGGAATTGCAGAATATGCAGGAATTGCAGATCAACTAATTGATTTTACTGTTGCGCTTGACAAGCTTGATAAAATCGGGAAAGACGGCGTGACAAAAGAAATGCTGGAAAAAGGAATTTCGGAAGAAGCGATCGCTAAACTTGATTTTCTTTTCACTCAATCTTCTGATGCGCTTGAAAATCTGTCAAATCTTAAACAGAAATTTCTAGGAAACGAAACCGGACTGAAAGGCATAGAAGAATTGGAGTTCGTTATCAAAAATGCTCTGGAACTTGGAATTGATTCTAAAGATTTGGTTTTTGATATTACATTAGCCAGAGGTTTGGATTATTACACAGGTGCCATTTTCGAAGTGAAGGCGAAGGATGTTGCAATGGGATCCATCGGTGGAGGCGGGCGATATGATAACCTGACAGAAGTTTTCGGTGTGAAGGATGTTCCCGGAATTGGGATATCCTTTGGCTTGGACAGAATCTACCTTGTGATGGAAGAATTGGGCATTTTCCCAGAAGATTCGGATCTTAAAGTAAAATACCTTTTTGCAAATTATGGCGAAGCAGAATCTATCGAAGCATTAAAACTGATCTCAAAACTGAGAGAAAAAAATATTTCTGCAGAACTCTACCCGGAAGCGGCGAAACTGAAAAAGCAATTCACTTATGCTGAGAAAAAAGGGATAGAAAATTTGGTATTTCTTGGTGAACAGGAAATCAAAGATCAAACAATTACTTTTAAGAATTTGGAAACTGGCGAGCAGAAAACCCTTAAGATAGAAGAATTTTTGAATAATTAACCTTAATTTTCAGAAAACAAACCACGCATACTTCTTACAGAAGAATAGTCAAGATTGTCTATTTCTTTTTTCCTTTTTCTAATAAAATCGGTAGGTCTTATGCCATTGATTTCGTGGAAAAGATCAGAAAAATTCTGACGGGAAGCAATTCCGCATTCTTTCGCCAAACTATCGATGGTATAATTGAGATAAATACTCTTTTCAAATAAAAGACAAGTTATATGCCTGATCCTCAATTCACCAAGGTATTTGTTGAAGTTCATCCCTTTTTGCTCATTGATGACGTGAGATAGATAATTGGTATTTGTTTCAAACTGGACTGCCAATTTCTGAATCGTAAGTCCTTTTTGTGTAAACATTTTTTTATCCTCAAATCTCCTTAGTTTCAGCAGAAGATCTTGTTTTATAGCTTCAGTTATATGCGGTTTTTTATCATCACAAGATTCCACTGATTGTATAGGTGAAACTGGTTGCGAATTTTCTAATCCAACATAACTATGCGTCCGCAATTTTTCCTGCAGCAGAAGATATTGATCAAGAGTACTTTTTTGTTTTCTGCGTCTTTTCAATAAAACATAACCGAGAATGCCTGCGGTAATTAGCAAGCCTGCAATCAAGAATCCGCCCCAGGTATTGGCTTTTTCCAATCGTCCTTTTTCTTCCATCAACGTATTTGTATCATATTCCCGATGGATTTTCATCGACAAATAGGCGAAGTCTCTGGAAATAATACTGTCCGCTTTTAGAAGTTGAGTGGTGTAATAAAGTTGTTTCTCAGAATCTTTTTTTGTTTTGTAATGGTTGATTAGAAATTCATAATTCTCTCTCAGTTCAGGCAGGATGAACTCGTGTTTAGTAAAAATAGAGTCAATTTTTTTGAAATTTGAAATCGCCTTATCTTCTTGATTGATTGCCAGATAGCTTTTACCAATATAAAAATAATCCACAGACATCCAGGCAAAATCATCTGTACTCAGTTTTAAGGATTGCTGGAGATTATCAATAGCTGCGAGATATTTGGTATTATTATATTCAGATATTCCTTTAGATTTAAGAAAATAACTTCTCTCCTGTAAAAAATCTTTGTTATTAAACGTTTTTAATAATCCAATATCTGTCAGCGAATCCGATTTTTTGGCATCATTAAGATGACTGTAACAAACAATTGCCTGATGAAGACTGTTGAGATACCCCTTTTGATTGTTGAAGATTTGATTTGGGTGGAGACTGGTGTTGTTCATTCCAGCTTCAAAATATGTAAGGCAGTCCTGAAAAAGCTCCAAAGCTTCCTCATGATAACCCAAATAGTTTTTTACCACGCCCAAATGGTAAGAAATTTTGTATTTCAGATAAAGATCGCCTGTGTTTTTAGCATATTTATAAGCCATCAGATATTCATCTAATGCTGGCTTATATTTCTTTAGTTTAGCATAATATATACTTCCTTTAAGTACGTAAGCTGTAGAAACTCTGTCGTCACTTCCGGATTTATAGGCAGCATCTATACAGCTGTCGGCGTATTGTAATTTTTTGCTGAGTGATTTGGAATAAAAAACAGCATCCCTGTAACCCTGGAAAAGTTCCGGATATTTTTTTTCTTTCTTTGCCTTTTTTATATAGATATCTAAATATGAAAAAGCTCTTACATCATTTTCAGAGTAATTTTCATAATTCTTTCGAAAACTTTCATAATCTTTCGGTGTCTTATCTTTAGAAAAAACAAAACCGGATATAAATACAAATATGATAAAGAAAAAACGCTTCATTCTAATACTATTCTTTGCCATTTGTTTGCCAAAAGTACGGAAATCTAAAATAAGATTAGGAATTATTTAATAAAAAAACATTATGATGCTTATAGTCTAAATAATAAAGGTAAATGATTGAAAATCAAATTATTTGACATGTAGCAATTTATGAATTAGGACGTCAAGATTTCCCAATAGAGACCAAGAAAGCTTTCAGGACTCAAATTTAGAACATACTTTTGGCTTGGAAATAAACCAGTAAATTTTTAAAATAATCTAAAATATATAATTTAATAACATGAAAAAATTCATTGCTATTTTAACAATTACAGTTGTATCGTTAAGCTTTACATCTTGCAGACAAGAAGATGACTCTGCAGATCTAACTACCAACAATTCAGCACAACAAGGAACAACTTTTAAAAAGTCATCAGATTCTGTTGAAACTGATACTATAAAAGCATCTGCAACCGCAAGACCAGTAGATCCGGATCCACCAGTAAAAGATGGAACAAGCTGGTAATATTTATGAAATAAACATTCATTCTCTGCACTTTACATTTGCCTCAATTTATAAATAAATAGATTGAGGCATTGTAGAGACTTGTTTGCACGTTACAACATCTCTCATTCAAATTTCTTAGGCGATGTGTCAGAAGATATCGCTATTTATTAAAAATCAATAAAATCATGTATAAATTAAATAATTTAATTGTCACAAAATTAGCCAACATCATTTTATTCGTTTTAAGAATGTGTTTTGGTGATGGTATATTTAGAAAAAGACCGGATTAAAAAAAAGTTTGTCTATTTTTGCACCAAATTCAATCTATGAAACCTGGTCAAACTCAAACTCTCACAATTGCAGAACAAATCTCTTCTGGTTTTATCCTTAAGGATGAATTTGGAGAAAAAGCCTTCGTCCAAAAAATTTTTGCAGATGAATCCTGGGAAGTTGGTAGTGAGGTAGAAGTGTTTGTATATCAGGATGATGGCGCATTAAAAGCAACTACCGAAAAAGCAAATGCAGAAGTAGGGGAATTTGCCGTGATGACTTGTGTGCAAAGCCTGCCAACCGGCGCATTTATGGATTGGGGGATTATAAAAGATCTTTTTATTCCTTATAAACAACAGAAATCCAAGATCCTTGAAGGTAAACGATATATTGTCTATGTTTACACAGATGATGCAACGGGTCTTACAACAGGCACCACCAAGTTCAAACGCAACCCGCAGTACGAAGATCTCCCACTCAGAAATGGCGACAAAGTAGATTTGATAATGATGAATGAATCCGAATTGGGTTGGAATGTCGTTATCAATAAACAATATATTGGTCTGATCTACGCTACCGATGTTTTCAAAAAACTGTATCCGCTTTCGGAAGAAACGGGTTATATCAAAACGATCCGAGAAGATGGGAAAATAGATGTCACACTTCAGCCTCAGGGTTTTGAAAACGTAGATGAGTTCAAGCAAAAAATACTTGACAAACTCAACGATAATTACGGTTTGCTATACCTTTCCGACAAGTCTTCTCCAGAGGAGATTAAGGAAGAATTGCAGATGAGCAAAAAGAACTTCAAAAAAGCCATCGGAAGCCTTTATAAAGATAAGGTGATCGATATTTCTGATGATAAAATCAAATTATTGTAATGTCGTCTGAAAGGGTCTAAAATAATTCTAGGTTATTAAACTTAAATATGAATTTGTTTTACTTGGACTCATTTTTGATTTCAGAAAGGAAATTCCCAAATGAAAAAGATTCTTATCAGCGGCGCAACAGGACTTGTCGGAAAAAAACTCGCACGAAAATTGTACGAAAGAGGCTATCAGGTTGAGATTCTGGTGCGTTCCAAACCCGAGAAGTCTGACTTCAAATCTTATTTCTGGGATTATCAAAATCAAATTTTGGAAGATGGCGCATTAGACAATACTTATATTTTCATCCATCTTGCCGGAGCGCCAATCAGCAAACGCTGGACAGAAGCTTATAAAAAAGAAATTTACAACAGCCGTATCGATTCTGCACAATTCATCTATGATCAGATGCAGAAACAAAATATTCATCCGGAAGCCGTGATCTCATCATCTGGATCCGGGATCTACGGACAGATCACTTCTCAACATATTTTTTCTGAAAATGATGCACCAGCAAAAGATTTCTTAGGCTATATATGTAAGGATTGGGAAGAGAAAGCTTTTCAATTTAAAAAATTAGGAAGTAGAGTAGTCTGCATCAGAACTTCAACCGTTCTTTCCGAAAAAGGTGGCGCTTTGGAAGTTCTTAAAAAACCAATCGAACTAAATATCGGAGCACCTTTAGGAACCGGCGATCAGTATTTTCCCTGGATTCATCTGGATGATTTGGTGGGGATTTATATCAAAGCAGTCGAAGATGTCTCTATGAATGGTGCTTACAACGCATCAGCTCCCGATTTTGTAACCAATCAAATGGTCACAAAAAAAATAGCTTCTCATCTCAATAAAAAATTATGGCTGCCCAATGTTCCAAAATTTGTCCTGAAAACGGTTTTAGGAGAAATGTCTGTTTTAGCATTGGAAGGAAGCCGAATTTCTTCCAGAAAAATAGAGAATTCCGGGTTCAGATTTGTCTATAATGATCTGGATAAGGCTTTGACAGATGTGATTAATTAATTGCCTTTGCAAATCGCTTTTTAATCCTTACTTTTATCAAAATTTATCAATGAAACTTACAGAAGAAAACCAAGAAAAAGTAACAGTTTTGGAGAAAATAGCCAACGGTATTATCTGGTGGGTAGGTTCTATTCCGTCGCTTATTTTTCACACGGTTTTCTTTATCGTTTGTTTTGCATTGCCGATTTTTCATATTGTGGAATTTGAACATATGTTGTTGGTTCTCACAACAGTAGTTTCTTTGGAAGCAATTTACTTAGCTATTTTTATTCAAATGTCTGTCAATAAAAGTACAGAACATATAGAGGATTTGAAGGAAGATGTGAACGAAATCCAGGAAGACATTGATGAGATCCAGGAAGATATCGAAGAAATCCAGGAAGACGTTGAGGAAATTCAGGAAGATATTGACGAGATCCAGGAAGATGTAGAAGAAATCAACGAGGATGATGACGATGAGGATCATAGCGAACGCGCGAGAACGGTGATGCTGAAAAGCAAAGTTTCCAATAACAAAAATGATATCAAAAACCTGAAAGACAAAATAAAAGAACTGGAAAACCTGATCGAAAGTCTTAAGAAAGAAGATTAATTTTTTTATATGCTTAGAGTTTCGGCAGGACAATACTATGCAAATGTCAGTCAGAGTCTGTCGAAGACTCCTAAAAACTTGTCAGTCTGAGGCTCTCGAAGACCAATAAAAACTACAATTCCAATTTCAGGATCTTTTCCATCTGTTTCTGATTCACACTTTCCGGCATATTTCTAAAAACAAAATTCCGAAGTCCTGTAAAATTTTCCCACTGTGCAATTTGCCCGAGCGTCCAGCTTGTATTCACGATGTGACTAACTTTTGATTTTCTGATTTTTCCGAATTGATGACCTGCTTCGACGGGTTTTTATTTCCGGCGCACTATCATAGATTTTGAAATCAATATGATGTTGCTTCAGAACATTTCCCAAAATCAAACCGCCAATTCCGCCACCAATGATTGAGATGCTCATCAAAAATTATTTTTTATTTTTTTGTTTTCTATAATTTGTCCATTGTACAAACATAGAAATACCTACGAATATATAGAATAAGAAAATGATTATTTCAAAAAAATTAAAGTCAAAATCAAAATTAAAATCTACAATTCCACTAACTAATAATATAATGATTGAAATAACTGCAGGAGAGAAGATTGCAAACAAGAGAAAAGGATAATTCTTGACATTCCAGTAGAAAAAAGGTATTTTTCCGCCAGTGAAATGTCCCGGGTTCAAACTGTTATTATGCCAGTCTTCAAAATCTTTCTGAAAATTCTCATCAACTTCAACTTCATTTTCATCTAAATTCAGATCATTGATAATCTGTAATATCTTTGATTTTTGAAAATCATTAGAAAGCAAACTTAGATTTTCAATATCGACAGAATGAGGAATATTTTGCTCATCCAAAACTAAATGAACATACTCTAAATTGGAAACAAATCTGAATTTTTTAATTTCAATCATATTTCAAAAATACAAAAAAAGCAAGACCAAAAAATCTTGCTTCAATTACATTCCCAGAAAGGAATTTTTTATTTTCCAAGGTAAGATTTCAAAATCTTACTTCTTGAGTTGTGTTTCAATCTTTTGATCGCTTTTTCCTTGATCTGTCGAACTCTTTCTCTCGTTAGGTCAAAAGTTTCACCGATTTCTTCCAAAGTCATTGGATGTTTTCCGTTCAGACCAAAATATAATCTTACAAGATCCGCTTCTCTCGGCGTCAAAGTGCAAAGTGCTCTTTCGATCTCGATTTGAAGAGATTCCAACATCAGATCTTTATCAGGACTTGGAGATTCACCAGAACGTAGAACGTCATAAAGGTTAGAATCTTCACCTTCCACAAGCGGCGCATCCATCGATAGGTGACGGCCACTGTTTTTCATAGATTCCTTGATGTCTTCCTCGCTCATATCAAGAACTTCTGCCAGCTCTTCCGGAGAAGGTGGTCTTTCGTTCTCTTGTTCCAGGTGGGCATAAGCCTTATTGATCTTGTTGATAGAACCAATCTTATTCAATGGTAATCTTACAATTCTCGACTGCTCGGCCAAAGCCTGCAAAATCGACTGACGAATCCACCAAACAGCGTAAGAGATAAATTTGAAACCTCTCGTTTCATCATATCTTTTTGCCGCTTTCATTAGACCAAGATTCCCTTCATTAATCAAATCCGGAAGAGAAAGTCCCTGATTCTGGTACTGTTTGGAAACAGAAACCACGAAACGAAGATTGGCTTTGATCAGCTTCTCAAGAGCAGCTCTGTCGCCAGCGCGGATTCTTTGTGCTAAATCTACCTCTTCATCAGCAGTGATCAATTCCACTTTACCAATTTCTTGCAGATACTTGTCCAGTGATGCGGTTTCCCTGTTGGTAACCTGTTTTGTAATTTTTAATTGTCTCATATAAAAACCTCATTCTTTAGGTTGCAATATATTATACGATCAGAAACCCAAAAAGGTTACAAATATTTTATTTTCATCGGATTAATCCTAAATTTTAACGCTTTTTAAAACAAATTAGTAATATTTGGGCAGCTTTTGAGATTCGTCGAAAGCTATTTTTTATTTTATTATGGCAGCTTTTCCGCCTTCCGTTCCCGCTTTTTTTTGTCACTGCGAACGAACCGAAGTTATCAATAGAACTATTCTACAATCGCAATAACAAAAAAGAGCTCCACTCAAGTCGGGCTGCAGATTCTACATAAAACAAACAGTCAATATAAAAACATGATTTTGTCATTCCGTAGGAAACCTAACGAAGTGGTTCGATAAAGTCAATCTCAGCAGCCTAGATTCCTACGGAATGACAAAATGCGTTTAGAACAAATCCGCAAAATTTGCCAGATCTGCGAGAGATTTAATAAGTTTCCAATCTTTATCTCACTATTTCTCTGTAAATCAATTATTCTTAACAAAAATTAAGTATTCAAAATTCTCTGTATGGATTCTAATTGTTATTTTTGCCGGATGTTTAAAAATCTCATCAGAATTTTCATAGGATTGATGCTTTTCTCTTGCGGCAAAGAATCCGTTCCAAAACCGAAAGGAGATCTGCGCCTGGAATATCCAACCCCGAAATATCTGAATTTTTCTGCACCTTGCAATTACTCATTCGATTATTCCGATTTTGCTAACGTAAAAGATGCAAAACAGCCTTGCTGGTACAATTTGTCTTATCCGAAGATGAAAGCCAACGTTTTTATTACTTATTTCCCGATCAAGAATGATTTCCCGCTTCACGTGAAAGAAGTGGAGAAGATGGTCTATGAACATACCATCAAAGCAAGCGCAATTGATACAAAATTTTTCGCCTATCCTGAGAAGCATGTTTACGGAAATTTCTACGAATTGAAAGGGCAAACCGCTTCCAACATTCAGTTTTATGTGACAGACAGCACAAGACATTTTGTAACGGGTAATTTATATTTCAATTCCCGTCCGCGTCCGGATTCCCTGGCACCGGCTGTAGATTATATCAAAAAAGATCTTTTACATTTGATAGATTCTTTTGAATGGAAGTGAAAATAAAAAACAAGAGTAAAGGCAAAAGAGAAAAGAATTTATGACACTGAAAAAATCTCTTTGAAAGATTATTTTTCTTTGATGAGTTTACGTCTATGCGAACTTAAAATAATAAGTATAATTAATAAAAAACTTTGCGCGCTTTGCGTTCAAAAATACAAGTAAAAACAAATAAATATGAAATTACTAGCAGTAGGAACTGTAGCATTTGATGCCATCGAAACACCTTTTGGAAAAACAGATAAAATTCTTGGTGGTGCAGCCACTTATATCGGACTTGCAGCAGCAGCTTTGGATACAGAGGTGAGTTTGGTTTCCGTAATCGGCGGCGATTTTCCACAAGAATATCTTGATATGATGACATCAAAAAATATCAATGTTGATGGCGTGGAAATGGTGAAAGAAGGGAAAACTTTCTTCTGGAGTGGGAAGTATCACAACGACCTTAATTCAAGAGATACTTTGATCACAGAACTTAACGTTTTGGCAGACTTCAACCCGAAAGTTCCTGAGCATTCTTCAGAAGCAGAAGTGCTGTTGTTAGGAAATCTTGATCCTGTAGTTCAGCTTTCAGTTCTGGAAAAAATGAAAACTCAGCCAAAATTGGTGATCCTTGACACAATGAATTTCTGGATGGATATCGCTTGGGACAACCTGATGAAAGTAATTGCAAAGACAGACGTTATAACCATCAATGACGAGGAGGCAAGACAGCTTTCCGGAGAATATTCTTTGGTGAAAGCTGCTCAAAAATCCACACAATGGGACCAAAGTATGTGATTATCAAAAAAGGAGAACACGGCGCTTTACTTTTCCACGATGGAAAAATCTTCGCAATTCCTGCTTTGCCTTTGGAAGAAGTTTTCGACCCGACCGGAGCAGGCGACACGTTTGCAGGAGGTTTTGCAGCATATCTTACCAAGAAAGGCGATTTCAGTTTTGAAAGCATGAAAACGGCAATCATCGTTGGAAGTGCAATGGCATCTTTTACAGTTGAAAAATTCGGGACAGAAAGGATAGAGAATGTCACGAAACAGGAATTGGGAGAGAGAATTCATCAGTTCAAAGAGTTGACAGCGTTCGAATCTGCAATCTAAATTTAACCTTACACAAATTTATTACTCAAAAAAGAGTTATAATTATTAATATTAAAATGAAGAAGAAAATTTTTCCTGTTGTTTTAGCGTTTGCTTCGCAAATGGCTTTTTCACAATATCTGATTGTTGGCAAAGACAGCATTTCCGTAAAAGACTATATCAAAGAAAATAAATACGGACTCGATACCAATGGTCCGGACAAATCTGTAAATTCTACCGTAGAGTTTCTGTTGCTACAGCAATTAGCACAGGAGAAAAAAGCAGATACACTCAATTATTTTGTGAATGCTGTTAATCAGAAAACCTCAGAACTCAGAGAGCAGAAATTCTATCCAAAGCCTATTATTGAGCCGATTCTACAGGATTTTGTAAATTCTAATAAGACAGAAACCCAGGTTTTACTTTTCATCAAGGAAAAAAAAGCCGATGATAAAACAGATTACAAAGCACTTTATAATGAAGTGAAATCCGGAAAAATGAAGATGGAAGATTTCCTGGCAAAAAATTCAGCGCCTGAAGCCGGAAAAGCATTTTATGTAAAACCGGGAATGCTGGATTACGATCTTTATCAGCAGGTGAAAAATGCGCCGGTTAATTCTTATACAACCTTTATAGATAAACCAAATGTTGTTGGCTTTGCAAAAGTTGTCGGCACAAGACCTAGTCTTGGTTATATGATATTTGGCGTTTTGACGGTTCCTAATGATGCAAATTATGAAACAACTAAAGCCAAGATTTATAAAGAATTGGAATCTGGCAAGAAGTTTCAGGCAGTTGTAAAAGATTTCGGAGCGACTGAGGAAGAAAAAAATTCTGGTGGTGCGGTAATGGGTTCTCCGATTTTACCGGACGAAGTTTACAATGCTTTGAAAGGTCAGAAGAAAGATTTCTATACAAAACAGCCGATTCTTTTCGGAGACAAATATTTTATCTTTAATATTTATAATATTGAACCTTACGTACTTACGGATGAGAATAGAAGGTTTTTCCAGAAAGAAATGCTTGCCACAAGTTATGGAGACGAAGCAACGGCAAAACTGGTTGCTTGGCTGAAAACTCAGGATAAATTAATTGAAACCAAAGATTTTGCCGAGATCAAAAAATCGTATCAAAGTTATCTTAATCCTAAGAATCCAAAAGCAGTGCTTTTCTCTTACGGAAAAAATAATGTCACCTATGAAGATTTTAAAAAAGCAATAGATTCTCAGTACAAAAATCTGGAACAGATCCCGACAAGCCAATGGTCAGAATTGGTCGATTATCAGGCGCAGCAATATATGCTTGGTGTTTATGCCAAGAACTTTGTAAATCTTCCTGATGTAAAACCGGAAATTGATGATCTAAAAAAGAACCTTTATTCTGAATATATCTTTTCTGAGTATCTGAAAGATGAGGTTAAAAATAATCCTAAACTTTTCACAGATTATTATAACGAAAACAAGGCTAAGTTTGTCTGGGAGAAAAGAGCAGAATCCAGAGCGGCAGTTATTTCTGATCCTTCACTATTAAAAGAAGTCGAAAAAGAAATGAAAGATCCCAAAAAATGGGAAGCTTTGAAAGCTAAATATAAAAATCAGGTCAACGGCAAGAATCAGGTCTTAGTTCATTTTGAGGAAGGAAAGATCCAGGAATCTTCCGATATCTTCAAAAAAAATAATGTACCTTTCAAAAAAGGAACTTTCACGACTAAGATCGGAGAGAGAGATGTGGTGATCGCAATTGATGAACTATTACCTGAACAGCAGATGACGCAGGCAGAAGCAGAACCGGAAATGACGGATGCCGTAACCGAGAAAGTGCTTCAAAAAACAATTGCCAATCAGCGCGCAAAAACGAAAGTTGAAATTCAGCCCGCTTTTATGGCAGAACTGAACAAAAATTTTAAGAAATAATTATAACAAAAAATGAAGCAGAATTGGTTGATAATCTTAATTTTGCAGCTTAATAAATAAAAATAATGTTAAAATACACGAAATGTCTTTTTTTATTGTCAGTGATTCTGTGTTTATTTAATACAAATTTATCTGCTCAAATAAAAAAAGGTCAGCTCATAGATGGGATTGCAGCCGTAATCGGTGATGAAATCGTTCTTGAGTCTGACATTGAGGATCAAGCGAACTATGCGAAACAGCAGGGCGCAAATGTGGGAGATAAATGTGATTTTATGGAAAGTATCCTGAATAATAAATTGCTCATATTCGAAGCAAAAAAGGATACACTGATAGAAAACAGATCTGCGGCTATCAAAGAAATGGCCGGAACCAAATACAGCCAGATACTTTCTCAGTTTCCTGATGAAAAGGCGATGCTGGCAGCTTACAAATTCCGGACGTCTTATGAAATGAAAACAGCAATCGAAAAAATTGATGCTGATAACTATTACGGACAGGCAAAATACGGAAGGATTACTGAAAAGGCGGATGTAACACCAAATGAAGTAACGGATTTTTATAATCAGTTCAAATACCAGTTGCCTAATGTAAAAGATGAGGTTGTACTTTCTAAAATCAGTATTTTCCCAAAAATTTCTGCAGCTCATAAAAAAGAAATTATTGATAAGCTCAATAAAATAAAAGAAGATATCAAAAAAGGAGAAAGTTTTGAGAACCAGGCAAGAATCTATTCTGAAGACGAAGGTTCTGCTGCACTTGGCGGTCTTTACAAAAACATCAATATGGGACAGATGGTAAAACCGTTTGAAGCGGCAGCACTTAATCTCCAGGAAGGAGAGATGTCTGATCCCGTAGAATCTGAGTTTGGATATCACCTGATCCAGCTTGTCAAAAGAAACGGAAAGAAATATGATGCAAGACATATTCTGATAAAAAGTACCCCAAATGCAGATGAGATAGCGGCTGGCAGAAAGGAACTGGACAGCATCAGAACACTGATAATGGACAAAAAAATCACTTTCAAAGATGCAGCTTACAAATACTCAGATGATAAAAGCAATAAGTTCTCTGCCGGGATTATGACCAATAATCAGGATGGTTCCGACAAGCTTGAGAAATTGGGTCTGGATCCAACAATATCTTATCAGATCGCAGGTCTTAAGAAAAATGATATTACTGAGCCTTTCCAGCAGGAAGATCAACAGAAAAGAAAATTGATCAGCATCGTTCAGGTAAATGATATTATTGATGCACATCAATTGGAACTATCGACCGATTATGAAAGAATCAAAGATATGGCTCTCAACAAAAAGAAAAACGAGATTGTTGAAAAATGGGTAAATACAAAAATCCCGTCTATTTTTATCTCAATTGATAACAAATACAAGGATTGTAAATTCCACAGCAACTGGCTGAAAAATACAGTTGTTACAACAGCCAAATAATATTTGATTTATAAGATTATAAAAAAGGATGAGTGTTTGCTCATCCTCTTTTGTTTTAATTTTTCAATTAATTGTTCTCATTTTCAACGATCTTATAATCGGTGAACTTTCCGTCCCATTTTTCGTTGTATGTTGAGAATTCGATAGATGTTATTTCTCCAACCGTAACATCGATAACGTAGCTTAAACCTTCCTTCAAACCTTTGATATCTATATTTTCTCCATTGCTGAATAAGGCATTGATGTCATCATACTCACCAGTGTAATTAAGATATTTGAGATTGATATCCAAACCGGTACTTGTGGATTTTCTTTCGGTGACTTTCAAATATGGTATATGAGCTGTGAGTTGCGGGTATTTTTTTGTTAAACCTTCTAGTAGAATAAGTTCAAGATCATTCAATTCTTCCATAATTAACTTTTTAGATTTTTTGTAAAAATGAATATAGTTAAATATCTAAAACTAAAAACATTAATTTTAAGATTTCCACCATTCGATAAAAATCTGTAAATCATCATCCAAATCCAGTTTTGAACCAATAATTGGCGTTGAAATTTTGAAACTTTTGCCTCGGCTGTTTTCAAAAACTTTTTCCAGTGGTTCGTTCCACGCGTGTTGTGCCAAAGAGAATTTACCGGAATGAACAGGAAGGACTTTTTTTGCATTAAGCTCTTCAGCAACTTTGATGAATTCTTCCGGCAGAGTGTGGATGTATCGCCACTTTTCATTGTATTGACCGTTTTCAAGAATTGCCCAGTCAAATGGACCGAATTTCTCTCCGATTTCTTTAAAATGAAAATCATAACCACTATCACCACCAATGAAAATTTTCTTCGTCGGAGTTTGCAAAACATACGAAGACCAAAGCGTATTATTTCTCTTGAATCTTCGGCCGGAAAAATGTCGCGCTGGAGTAGAAGTGATCTTAAATCCTTTTGATATAATTTCGTCTTCATACCAATCCAATTCGACGATTTGATCATCATCAAAACCCCATTTTTCAAAATGAGAACCAACGCCTAATCCACAAATGACTTTATCAATTTTAGGTTTAAGACTTTTAACGGTTTTATAATCCAAATGGTCGTAATGATCGTGCGAAATGATCAGAAAATCAATTTCAGGGAAGTCTTCTGCAGAATAAACATCAGTTCCTGCAAAGGCTTTCGTAGTTCTAGGAATCGGTGATGCGTTTCCACTGAAAACAGGATCTACCAAAAACCGTTTCCCATCAACCTGAAAATAATAAGACGAATGTCCCATCCAAACCAGAAAATTATCGGTGATCGGTTGTTCCTTAAGATTGATTTTTTGAGTTGGCAATTGTGTTTTTGGAATCTTATTTTCCGTTTTGTCAGTCAGGAATTCCCAAAGCACTTTTCGCATTGTGTAACCTTCTGCCAAGGATGGTGTAAAGCTCTGATTCTGAAAAGTTCCATCTTTATAATTCGGTGACTGCTTCATACGGATCAATCTTTTTCCGGAAAATTCTCCACCGAAAACGGGAAGGTTGTAAAGGTAAACGGCAACTGCCGCCAGCAGGATCAGAATAGTAAGAATCATAGTTTAATCGGTCTTTTTTACAATTAATACCCAGTCGTTGTCAAGGATTTTGTAGCCTTGATCATAAACGAAAAAGTATTGCGAACCGTTTTTGTAAGTCACGATCTGTGTGATGTGATCGAAATCAAAACCGGCGTTCTGTAGTTTAAGACGATTGACTTTCGTTTTTCCTTCAAAATTATTTTCAGAAAGTATGCGGTAATTTTTACGAAGTCTGTTGTTCACATTTCGCATGTAATTAGTTGAGTTTTTATTCTGTTTGTTGTTGAAGGCGTTCCGGCAGGCATCGGAGCAGAATTTCTTATCGGATCGTCCAATGATTTTGTCGCCACATTCCGGGCAGTTTTGGTTTTCCATTTGTGTGCTTGTTTTTATAAAGGTAATTAATTTATATTCATTTACAAACGATTACAAACGGATATAAATACTTTTCTACCGAATCAGGTTTTCTTTTTGATGAAAATTTGCAGCAGGAAAATCAGGAACAGACAATACGTCCCGGTTTTAAAAGTTTAATTCAAAAAATTTAATGCTATGTCTTTAAGAAACAAAGTGACATTGATCGGTCACACAGGAAAAGAAGTTGAAATTTTCAATTTCGAAAATGGTAATAAAAAAGCGAATGTCACGCTTGCAACTAATGATTACTATATTAACGCAGCTGGCGAACGGGTAGAAGAAACGCAATGGCACAATCTGGTTGCCTTTGGTAAAACGGTAGATATTCTGGAAAAATATGTTTCTAAAGGTAAAGAGATCGCCGTAGAAGGAAAATTAATGTATCGCTCTTATGATGACAAAGACGGCGTGAAACGTATGTTAACAGAAATCCGCGTTGAAGAATTGGTTTTATTAGGATCCAAATGATTAATATTTATTATAACCTCGGCAAGTCGAACAGCTTGCCGAGGTTTTTAATTTGAATAGTAATATTATGAAAGTTAAAGTCTTAAAAATCAGAATTTCAGATCAGTTTCAGAATATGGACGAAGCTGTTTTGAACGATTACCTTGAACGCTATGAAATCATCGATCTGCATACTCAATTGATACTGAGTGATGTTAATTATTGGTCTGTCTTTATTAATTATGAGGAAAAAGAAAGAAAAGTGATCTTAAATAAAACCAATGCTGGTTTTGAAGAAGAACTCACCGAGGAAGAAATGATTATTTATAACAAATTAAAACACTGGAGGGCAGAAAAAGCGAGAGAATCTCAACTGCCACCCTACATAATATTCCATAACGCGCATCTTATGTCTATTGCCCGGCATAAACCAAGTAATTTTGAAGATCTGGAAAACGTAAGTGGATTAGGGAAAGTTAAAATTGAAAAATATGGTGCAGAAATTATTGAGGTTTTAGAAAGTGCCTAAATAGAGAATTCTTTAATTGGTAACTTTCCGGCTTTGTCTTCATAAAAATCAAATACTTTACAGATATTAAGATAAAAATAACATTTCCGAAGATTGATTTTACAATTTATCTTTTATTTTTGTTAAATGCTAAACGATCAGAAAATTGAAAAATTCCGGCAGATTGTAGAAAATAAATTCCAGATCTACAACTCACTCTTTATGAGTCTGCCGTATGATAAAATGACAAATATCGGTATGTTGCTTCCTTTTCTCGCAGAAGAAAGCAGGGAAGGATATAATCTTGGTAAATCGCCGGAAGAAATTGTCGAAGAGTTTTTCCAGAAACACACCGAACTGGAAACTGAGGAACAGAAACTGGAACTCCTTTTCAAGATCATTCAATATATAGAAAGACAAGTTGTATTGTTTGACAGTATTGAGGATGCCGCTTTCCAGCAGTTGCATTCCGAAAGTGATTCCGGGACAGTGATGAATCTCTATGACAGAGCCAATCAGGAACATCATCTTACTGCAATCAGAAAAAAGATGGACGATTTTGCAATCAAGATCGTCTTCACAGCGCATCCAACACAGTTTTATCCGAATTCTGTTCAGAGAATTATTCACGATTTGCGGGATGCAATCATCAATGATTCGGTGACGCAGATTGATACCTTGCTTCAGCAATTGGGGAAAACACCTTTCGTTAATAAGGAAAGACCAACGCCATTGGATGAAGCGATGAGCATTATTTATTATCTAAGATATGTCTATTACCAAAGTATCGGAGAACTTTACAGAAAGATAAAACAGGTTTTTGGAACTTCTAATTTCACGCCGAGTCCGGATATTATCCAATTAGGATTCTGGCCTGGTGGCGACCGAGACGGGAATCCCTTCGTAACGGCTGATATCACAATGAAAGTTGCTGAGGAATTGAGAATCTCGATCCTGAAAGATTACTACGGACATCTGAAAATTGTAAGGCGACGATTGAGTTTCCGTGGTGTTTCTGATGTTTTGAAAGCTGTAAGCAAGAATATTTATGATTCCATATTCCAGGAAGATGTAAGGATTTCTGCCTCAGAAATCATAGCAGAACTTGATAAAGCTGAAAAAATACTGAAAGAAGAACATAACGGACTTTTCCTAAATGTTCTAGATGATTTCAGAGATCGGGTGAAGATCTTCGGTACGCATTTTGCGACACTTGACATCCGCCAGGACAGCAGGATCCATCAAAGTGTGATCGATGATATCTTTAAAAAAGTTATTGACGAAGATGTTGATTCTAAAACCAATGATGAGAAGATTGATCTTCTGTTAAGTTCCGGAGCAGTTCTCAATCCGGAAGATTTCGAAGATGAAATGACCTGCGAAACTTTGAAAAGTGTTTATAACATCAAAACCATTCAGGAGAATAATGGCGAACGCGGCATGCACCGCTATATCATTTCCAATTCTGATGAGGTAAAAGATGTGATGAATGTCTATGTGATGATGAAGCTTTGCGGCTATGCAGACGAAGATATTCATATTGATATTGTGCCACTTTTTGAAACGATGGAAGGTCTCGACAGATCCGAAAATGTGATGAAAACTCTGTACGCTCATCCAATATACAAGAAGCATCTCGAGAGAAGAAACAACAAACAAATCATTATGCTCGGTTTCTCCGATGGTACCAAAGATGGAGGCTACCTGAAAGCGAACTGGCAGATCTATACTTCCAAAGAAAAACTGACCAGGATCTCTGAGGAAAACGGAATGAAAGTCGTGTTCTTTGATGGCAGAGGCGGACCACCTGCAAGAGGCGGTGGGAAAACCCACGATTTCTATGCTTCGCAAGGAAAGAGTATTGCTAATAACCAGATTGAATTGACAATCCAGGGACAGACGATCACGAGTGTGTTTGGGAATAAAGATCAGGCAAAGTTTAACTTTGAACAGTTGTTGACGGCGGGTATAGAGAATGATGTTTTCAAGAGTACTAAAAAGGATCTGAATGATGCCGAAAGAGCGTTGATCTCTGAGCTGGCAGACATCAGTTATAAAAAATATTCTGACCTGAAAGCGCATCCAATGTTTGTGCCTTATCTGCAGGAAATGAGTACGCTGGAATATTATGGAAGAACGAATATCGGAAGCCGGCCAAGCAAACGAGGCGCAGGTTCTGAGCTTAAATTTGAGGATCTGAGAGCTATTCCGTTTGTTGGATCCTGGGCGCAGCTGAAACAGAATGTTCCGGGCTTCTTCGGGTTTGGATTTGCTTTGAAGACGCTAATGGATGCAGGTAGATTTGAGGAGGTGAAAGAGTTGTACAAAGGTTCGGATTTCTTTAAAACATTGGTGCTGAACTCGATGATGAGTATGAATAAGACTTATTTCCCATTGACTTATTATATGCGGAATAACGAAAAGTTTGGTGAGTTCTGGAATATCCTGTTCTCGGAGTTTTCTCTTTCTAAGGAAATGATGCTGGAACTGACAGGCTATAAAATCCTGATGCAGGAGGAGCCATTGAACCGTAAATCTGTGAAGATCCGTGAGAAGATCGTACTTCCGTTATTGAGTATCCAGCAGTATGCATTAATTAAAATCCAGAAGGGTGAGGGGAACAGAGAGAGTTATGAGAAACTCGTGATGCGATCTTTGTTTGGGAATATTAATGCGAGCAGGAACTCGGCGTAGCAGAGGCTGATAGATCATAGACAAATAGATGATAGATCACCATTCTATCGCAATATTTGATATAAATATAAAACCTCTCAAGTGATTGAGAGGTTTTTTTGATTTTGATATTCTGAAGTTGTCTTGTTGTAATTAAATCGTGCCTTGTTGAAAATGAATCGTGTCTTGTTGCAATTGAATCGTGTCTTGTTGTAAATGAATTGTGTCTTGTTGTAAATGAATCATGTCTTGTTGTAAATGAATCGTGTCTTGTTGAAAATGAATCGTGCCTTGTTGAAAATGAATTGTGCCTTGTTGCAATTAAATCGTGTCTTGTTGTAAATGAATTGTGCATTGTTGCAATTGAATCGTGTCTTGTTGAAAATGAATCGTGCCTTGTTGTGTTAGAATTTCCTTTGAATAAATTTAGGAATTGGATTTTGTCATTGGCAGGGATCTGAATTATTATTAGTAACAACACTGAAACATAATTATAGATTAACATCAATCTGTAAAACTTCTTCAAAACCATCACGATAATTTCTTGCGCTGCTATATTTCCATTCCCAAGGTTCCATAACAAATCCACATTCAACAGGATTTTGATGAACGTAGTTTAATTTTTGTTCAAATACCTTTAATGACCATATTTCTATCGGATGGTTGTGCTGTTGCCAAAATTGGTATTCTGTGATATTTGAATTTCTACTGCCTGCTTTTTTAAACATCCAAAGCATCCATTCTTTTCTGCTCTCTTGGTTATTTGTCTGAATGGATTTAAGCATTTGTTTTGATGTAAAGCCTTTGAAATCTCTTATAAGTTCTGAGGGTTTTCCATCATCAGAGCGAAATATTAAATGAATATGACTAGGCATAATACAATAGCCAAAAATGATCATTCCTTTGTTCTTTCTACAATATTCTAAAGAATTGATGATGATGTTAAAATATTCTGTTCTGGTAAAGACATCTATCCAAAATACGGTTGCGAAACTTATGAAATAAGCACCATCTTTTTCGTGAAATTTGTATTTTCTACTCATTATATTGTGTTTCAGGTAAAACTACAAAATATAATGATGATTATTGCGCTACTGCGCTGGCGCGAGCATCTTGCTCGTGCTCATTGTCTTGGAAAAAAGCACGAGCGGGACGCTCGCGCTAGCGAGGGGTAAGCTTCTTATTTATTAAAACATTTTCACAAAGATCAATATGAAAGAAGTAAGATCTTTACGGATAGCCGTAAAAGGGTAATGTATTTTTATTCTATATCAAAAACAAAAACCCTGACATCGTCAAGGTTTTTATATATCTGGTGGATTACAACTTTGTTGAAACGCTTCGACTCCGCTCAGCATGACATTTCTAATACTAATCGTTTATAAGAATGTAAAGGACTTATATCATTTTATTTCAGGATTGCCGGCAGAATGAAATCTTTTACAATTCTCTCGGCCTGCGGGTGTCCGTATGGTTTGTTGTAGGCTTTGGATGTGATGATGATCACGAGTGGCAGATCTTTGAATATGATGAACTGGTTGCCGCCGTTTCCTGCGCAGTAATAGATTTCGTAGCTTTTTCCCTTGTACTCCACTGATTTATTCCAGAAGAGATAGCTGTAAAATTCGTTGTTTCTTTCGGGGATTTGGATCTGGTGCGTGAGGGTTTTCTGCACCCAGTCTTTCGGTAAAATTTGTTTGCCATTCCAGATGCCGTTGTTTTTATAAAGCTGGGCATATCTGGCATAATCTACCGATCTCATTTGCAGACTGCCGGCTGTGTTGGCCACGTTTTGCGGTGTGTGCTGCCATTGGTAATTGGTGATGCCGAGAGGTTTGAAGAGTTTTTCGTCGGCATATTTTTCTAAACCGCCTGGAACTTTCTTGTCAAGAATGTCGCCCAAAAGTATCACACCTGCCGTAAAATAATCCCATCTCCCGCCATTGGTTTTGGATGGATCCATTGGAAGATCGAGCGTGAATTTTACCCAATTGTCGGTTGGATACATATTTTCTTCGTTGCCGGGAGATTCGCTGTGGGCATCTGAACCTTCGAATGCGGAACTCATGGTAAGAAGGTCTTTTATTTTGACCTGGTTTTTCTTAATATCATAATTCTGAAAGGTTTTTAAATTGTAAAACTGATCCAAGGTTTGGTTTTCGTCTTTGATATAAGCATCGTTTATGGCAATTCCCATCAATGTTGAGGCAAAAGATTTGCCTGCGGAACGGGGATCGTGCAAAGTGCTTCTGTCGGCACCGTTGAAATATTCCTCCAACAAAAGTTTACCATCATTGATGACCACAACGCTTGTAATCTCTTTCAGGTTATAAGTTGCGATCTCAGAATTGAGGGCTTCGATTTTCTTTTTATCAAATTTAAAATCTGATATTTCCCAACCGCTTTCCGGTTTTATGGGTTGAATTGCAATTTGTTCGGGACTTGCTTTTGGTGTTTTGATAACAAGCTCAACCTGACCTTCTGCGATTAAATTCCCGACCTTTGCTTCATCATTTTCATTAATTTTTATGTAAGGTCTGATCTCGATTTTGAGTTTGTGATCGCCTTCTTTCAGTGCTTTTTCGCCGCCATTTAGCTGGAACCTTTCCCAAAGATGCAGTGCCCAGAGATTTTCACCTTTGGTACTTGTTAACGGAATTCGGAATGTTGTCAACGTATTTTTAAGTTCATTGACATTTCCCAACCAGCATCCGGGACTGATATTGTCTTTGTAAATGAATTTTCCATCAACATAAAAGGCGAACTGAAGATGGCCTTTTTCCAGTAATTGCTCTGCCGAAAAATCGGGAGCTAGCTGATGAAGATAGTTGGTAACCGAATTCTCCATAAAAACCCGGATGTTAAGATCTGACTGATAAGTCAATGGAAAAGACTTCAGAAAATCGGATTCCTTATATTGATCCAGAGCAATGTTGCCATTCATAAAAGTGACTTTTCCGATGTTCGCTTTGTGCAAAGCTGTTGTAATTCCGTCCGTTTTTACTAAATCTTTTGTCTGCCCAAACATCATCAGACCAGTCATATTTAATAAAATCGCAATCAAAATCCTTTTCATAATTAATTCAAATATTTAACGCAAAACTATGATTAAAGTTTGTTTGAAAAATAGAACAGAATTAACATTCTGAAAAATATTAACCGAAAAGAATTTTCCTGTATTGAGAAGGTGTGACACCGTTGATCTCTTTGAAACATCGTGTAAAATGGCTCTGATCCGAAAAGCCACAATCCAAAGCGATGCTTGTGAGATCCAATTTCTTTTGAGAAATCAACTGCAAAGATTTTTGGACTTTCAGTTTTCGGATATATTCGCCCAAACCGGAATTGAAGTATTTGGAAAAATCCCTTGACAGGTGAACCGGATGAATGTCCAGTGTTTTTGATAAATAATCTAGACTCAACTGGTCGGAGAACTGGTCATTTAATATCAAATCAATTTCAGAGACCCAGGTTGGTTTTTTACCAGTATCAGATTTATTATCCCGAAGCATTTTTGATAAAGTTTCCAACAGCAAAGTCTGGATCGAAAGCAGAGTAGAGCTGTCATCTGCTTTTGTTTCCCTAAAAATTTTATAAAGTAAAAACTTGAGATCCGGGTTTGAAATATTGATGCTGCCCTGTAAATCTGCAGCACTGAAGTCCAGATTGTCAAACCAATTCTTCTCGATCTCGATGTGAAAACCCCTTGTAAAACCTTCCGGTTTGATGTTGTAATGCGGTTCCTGCCAATTGTGAAAAAGTAAATCCCCGGCAGAACAATTGTAGATTTCTTTTTTGTTGCCTTCGATCACATTTCCCTGTAGAATAAAGGTGAAATAAGCGTTCTCGTGGTAATGCCAATCCACTTTGTCGAGTGTGTAAACAGTGTCGGTCAACGTAATCCCTTCCAGATTGATGGTTTTATTGGTTTGTCCGTAGAATTCTCCTGTTTGGGATTGTTTCATTTGTCGATGTGAGAAGTTGAAGCAAATTTAGAATTTAAAATCAAAAAACCTCACTTCAAATAACTGAAACGAGGTTTTTAATTTATAAAAAACAGAAACTTAAACTTTTAAGATTTCTGCTTCTTTTACTTTGTAAGCATCATCGGCTTTTTTTACATAAGCATCTGTCAGATCCTGAATGTCTTTTTCAGCACCTTTGATAAGGTCTTCTGCGATACCCTCCAGTCTTCTAAGTTCCTTGTTACCTTCCTGTCTTGCATTTCGGATAACCACTTTTGTCTGGTCAGTTTCACCCTTTGCCTGTTTTGCAAGATCACGTCTTCTTTCCTCTGTCAAAGGCGGAACGTTGATAATGATGACATCGCCGTTGTTGGACGGAGCGAAACCAAGATTAGAATTAACGATTGCTTTTGCTATAGCGCCAATCGCCGTTCTGTCCCAAGGCTGGATAGAAAGCGTCATTGCATCTGGTGCAGAAACGTTGGCAACCTGGTTAAGAGGGGTTGGAGATCCGTAATATTCTACCATCACATCCTGAACCATAGATGTAGAAGCACGTCCGGCTCTGATCTTTTGGAATGCATGATCCAAATGCTTGATTGCAGCATCCATCTCTTGCTTTGCGGAGGCTACAATGAGTTCTAATTCTTCCATTGTATATTTAAAATTTGATAATTTACATATTTATTTTATAAATGATATTTGAAAAGCGATAAATGATGAGCGATTCTGTTTAAAATCGTTTATCATTCATCAATGATCATTTATACATTAACGAGCGTTCCGATAACTTCGCCGTCTATCAGTCTTTCCAGATTGCCGTTTTTGTTCATATCAAAAACGATGATTGGCAATTTGTTTTCGTGACTTAGCGTGAAGGCTGTCATATCCATTACTTTCAGGTTTTTTTCAAACACTTCGTCAAACGACAGGCTGTTAAATTTCACTGCATCTGCATTTTTTTCAGGATCGCTGTCGTAGATACCGTCCACTCTTGTTCCTTTCAGGATGACGTCTGCATCTATTTCGATTGCTCTCAATGTTGCCGCTGTATCAGTTGTGAAATATGGATTTCCTGTTCCGGCTCCGAAGATGACAACTCTTCCTTTTTCAAGATGACGAACTGCTTTTCTTTTGATGAAAGGTTCGGCTACTTTGTCCATTTCTATTGCAGATTGTAATCTGGTGATGATTCCCGCATCTTCCAAAGCGCCTTGTAGAGCCATTCCGTTGATTACCGTTGCCAGCATTCCCATATAATCGCCCTGGACTCTGTCCATTCCTTTTGCAGCACCTGCCAATCCTCTGAAAATATTTCCGCCACCGATTACGATTGCCACTTCGCAGCCTTTATCAACCACTTTTTTGATCTCCACTGCATATTCTTTCAGTCTGTCGTTGTCGATTCCGTATTGGCGTTCTCCCATAAGTGCTTCACCACTTAGTTTCAGAAGGATTCTTTTATATTTCATTTATTTTGTAATTACTTTTTATTTGGTCAAAAAAAACACCAATCATTGATGTTCCAATTTTTATTTTCATTTTTGACTGTGCAAATATAATGAAAGGAAAAGAATTACGTTAATGAAAAAGATAGTCGTGTAAAAATTTTGATAAGCCTCAAAATAGATTATTTTTGCAAAGCCAAAAGACAGTGTTGAAGAAGTTTTACAATCTCTTTTTTATCGTAATTTCCAGTGTGGTTTTTTCTCAAACGGGAACCACGGTTTACCAGTTCCTTAATATCCCCATCTCTCCAAGACAAGCTGTTTTGGGCGATGCCGTTTCTGTTCGTGATTATGATGTGAATTTTACGGCTGCCAATCCGGCTTTGATGAATCTTGAAATGGATAATATGCTGTCTGTCAACTACGCCTCTTATCTTGCGGATACCAAAATTGGGAGCATCAGTTATGTCCGTGATCTGGAATTCGGGCATCTGGTTTCTTTCAATGCGAGATATATGGATTACGGATCTATGCCGAGAACGGATGAAAATTCTATTATCAATGGTGATTTTTCCGCAATGGATGCCTCTGTAGGCCTGGGATATGCTTATCAGTTTGAAGATAACTGGACGATTGGTGCCAATGTCAATTATATTACGTCAAAAATTGACACATACTCATCTTCTGCAATTACTGCAAATGCCGGTGTTACATATTATTTTGATAAGACAAATGAAACTTTGGCTTTGGTATTCAGGAATTTTGGTTATCAGATTAAGCCTTATAATGGTGTTCGAGAGAAATTGCCATTCCGGGTAGATCTTGGATATACAAAAATCTTGGACGAGTTTCCGGCTGCGATTACCATTACGGCGCACGATCTTCAGCAACTGGATATTTCTGCAACAACAGATATCAACGGACAACCGACGAAATTCGGAAGAAAAGCTTTGGATCATTTATCTTTCGGGGCAGAGTTATTTCCAGGACAGGCTTTCAATCTCAGATTTGGTTATAATGTGAAAAGAGGTGGCGAGCTGGCTGTTCTGGACCAAAGAAGCTTTACCGGATTGTCTGCCGGACTAAGTATAAAGATTTCATCTTTCCGATTCGATTATTCTCATATGCGTTATCATAATGCTTCCAATGTCAATATGATCGGGCTCACGATGGATCTCATTGAACTTGGCGGTAATAGGAGGTAGTTTGAAATTTGCAGTAGGAGAGTTATAGCGTTTTTTTATTCTTTCAATTTCTTGACGTCAAAATCTCAGAATTTTTTAATTTTGTGCTATGACAAAAAAACCGGTTATCGCGATCGACGGATTTTCATCCACGGGAAAAAGTTCCATTTCTAAAATTATTGCAAAAAATCTTGGTCTCATTCATATGGACACAGGGGCACTTTACAGGGGTATCACTTATTTTGCACTTCAAAATTGTATTAATGAAGATCAAAGTATTAACATAGAAAAATTAATCGATTCTCTTCCAAATATTAACCTTGAGTTTCAGAATGTTGATGGCGAGCTTCAGTTATTTCTGAATGGTAAAAATATCAACAAGGAAATCCGGTTTCCACAGGTTTCTGACAATGTAAGCCAGGTGGCAAAAGAAGCCGATGTCCGCAATTTCTTACTTAAAACCCAAAGAGATATTGCTGAAAAAGGCGGAGTGATAATGGATGGCAGAGATATCGGAACAGTTGTCCTGCCTGACGCAGATTATAAGTTTTTTATGACAGCAAGTCAGGATGAGCGTGCCAGAAGACGTTTCCTGGAACTGGAAACGGCAGGTGAAAAGACTGACATAGAAACGGTAAAACAAAATCTCATCACAAGAGACAAGATCGACAGTGAGAGAGAGGTTTCCCCCTTAAAACAAGCCGATGACGCCATTTTAATTGACAATACAAATATTAATAAAGAACAGACTATTGAGTTGATTTTATCCTATATCAAAAAGTTTTAACAAAATTTTAAGAGGTTGTTTCCCTGTTTGGCATTTTAGTTGTAAATTTATAAATATCAATACGAATTTTAAATTAACTTAAAAATAATAACAATGTCAAAAAAATCAAACTCAGCAGCAGTATTAGCTGCATTGTTGGCAGGAGCAGCAACAGGTGTAATTTTAGGTTTACTTTACGCTCCGGAAGAAGGTAAAGAAACAAGAAGAAAAATTAAGGAAAAAGCTACAGATCTTAAAGATAAAGCAGTTGACGAATATGGAAAGACTTCTGAAGTTGTGAAAGATAAATATTCCGAAGTTTCTTCTACCGTAAAAGATAAATATAACTCTCTTTCTTCAACTTTTAAAGAAACAGCTCAAAATGTAGCTTCTACTGTAAAAGACAGCTATGATAAATATAAAGATCAGATTGTATCAGGGACTTCTGATGTTGTAAAAGACGTAGAAACTGAATTGGACGGCTTGAAATAAGCTTAGTTTTTAGTTTTTTAAAAAGGAATTTAGTTTCTAAATTCCTTTTTTTGTAAATAAATGTGTAATTTTAAATTTAATTAAGATTCTTATGATTGATATTATAAAAGATTATACGACCAAGCGTCTGGATCTGATCAAGCTCCAATTCACGGAAAAATCTTCTCTTTCAGCGGGAATTATTGCATTTATCTCAATTTTTGTCATTGCATTTTCTTTTTTTATTATTCTTTTCAATTTCGGAATTGCTTTTCTTATCGGGCAATCTTTAGGTAACACAGGTTACGGATTTCTTATCGTTGCCGGATTCTATTTTGTAGTGATGATTGCGGTATTTTCCCTCAAAAAACTAATTGTAAAATCAATTGCTAACAGAGTCATTGAATTTCTAAAACATTAAAATATGGCGACTAAATATACTAATCTTGATGAATTAAGAAGTGAAAAAAAACTTCTGAAGCAGGAAATTGTTGAGCTGGAAGACATTCTGACCTTCAAAAGTAAAAAAGAAAGCCTGAGTGTGATAACAAATGGTCTTACAGATAAATTCCTGAAAGAAACACAAGACGAAGATGGTGAAAAATCACTTTCTTTGGATACACAAAATATTATGAGAGAGATCTCATCCGGACTGAAGGAATCTGCTTCTAAAAAAAATGTCTTCAATCTGGCAAATGATGGCGTAAGATCCGGACTGCTGGAGACTACCATCAAAATGGGAACTGTGGCACTGGTAGGTAATTTTGCAAAAAAAAGCGTGATGAATAAAAATTGGAAAAGAAAATTAATCGGTTTGGCTTTGGTGTATGTTGCACCTTATGCTCTCAGATTTATCAGAAAAAAACTGGATGATTATCAAAGAAATAAAACCACATCCAGTATGGAAAAGTTAATCTAAATTATTTTTTAGAAAAAATATCGCCCAAGATGATTCCGGCAGACATAGAAACATTCAGGCTTTCTGTTGACTGTGATCTTCCGAATCTTGGGATTGTAATCATTTTAGTAATAAGATCTTCTGTGGAAGGTCTTATTCCGTTTCCTTCATTCCCGAAAACCAGTGAGAATTTCTCCGGAAATTTGGTTTCATAGATATTTTCTCCATTCATATCTGTCCCGAAAATTGGATATTGATATTCTGCTAAATATTCTTCCAGATCAGTATAATAAACATTGACCCTTATGAAAGAACCCATTGTTGCCTGGATTACTTTTGGGTTGTAAACGTCAACAGTATCGTTGCTGCAAATAACCTGCTCAATTCCGAACCAGTCGGCAAGTCTTATAATTGTTCCGAGATTTCCCGGATCCTGGACGCCGTCCAATATCAATTGAATCGAAACATCCTTTAAAATTCTGCTTTCCGGAATTTTACAAACTGCTACAGAATCTTTTGGATGCTGCAGAAAACTGATCTTTTTGAGATCGGCAGGCAAGATTTTCTCAATTTCCTGCGTTTTAAAAACTAAATTGTCTGGATCTATAGAGTAGAGGTTTTCAATTTCGTAGTCAGAAGTGGGGAGTTCTTTTATAATTTTATTACCCTCAACTAAAAACAAATTGTATTTTTGCCTGTATTTCTTTTTGTCCAGAGATTGTATAGTCTTTATAATATGAGCCGTAAGCATAGTAACAAATATTTTCAAAAATATCATATATTTTATTACTCCGCAATTTTAAGTGTGATTTTGTACGCATGTAATGTAACCAAAAAAGTACCCGACGGAGAATTTCTTCTTACAAAGAACAAATTTGAATATACCGACGGCAAAATTCTGGGTGATGAGCTTCCTGATCTGGTAGCGCAAAAACCAAATAAGAAAACGCTTTTTGTCCTTCCTTTGGGACTTGTGCTTTACAATGCGGCTAATCCAAAATACGACACGATTCTCAAGGAATATATGACTTACCCAAGTGAGATGAGAAATCAGAAACTTCGGGATTCTCTTTTTGTAAAATATAATCATCCGGAATTTATAGGGAAAAATCTCTTCTGGAACCGATTCTTTCATACGGTTGGGAATGCACCGGTAATTCTAAGCGATGCTAAAACCAAGCAAAGTGCAAAGAGTATTAATAATAGATTGATCAACCGTGGTTATTGGGACGCCGAAGTCAAAACTTCTGTAGAAAAGGATTCTGCTGCGAAAAAAGCTGAGGTAGAATATATTATTACCCACAAAGATCCTACACATATCAAAGAATATTTCTATAACATCCCGGACCCAAATATCCGTAGTTTGTATGAGACCAAAATCGATAAAAGTCTAGTGAGAAAAGGTCAGATCTTGGATGAAGGTGTTCTGGAAAAGAAATCACCAGGATCAATGATCTGATGAAAGAGAATGGTTATTATAAATTCAATAATGACAGTCAGGATATTTATTTCGTTGCCGATTCTTTACAAAGCAGAAAAGATGTTCCTCTGACAATGAATATTCATAAAGATTCTATTAATACACCTTACAGAAAAGCAACCATTGGAAAAATATCGGTTTCTGTAGCCAGAAATATCAATACGCTTAAAGATATTCCGCTCAAAGACAGCATCCGAGGAATTAATATTTACAGAAAAGACAGCGCTTATAATGCCAATGCACTTTGGCTTCCTATTACTATTAAGCCTGGTCAGATTTACAAACAGACTGATCTGGATCTTACGAGACGTAATCTGATTGCAATGAATAACTTTACGATTCTAAAAGCGTCTGACGAACTCCGTAAAGAAGGAACCGCAGCAGAAAGAGATAGTATTATAGATGTAGAATATGTTCTGAAACCTTTACCGAAATATGAGTTCAACATTGCAACCGATATTCATTATTCTCAGATCCTGAATTTTGGTTTTTCACCATCTGTAGATCTTACAACGAGAAATGTTTTTGGGGGCGCAGAAAATCTGGTAACGAGTTTTTCAGGAATCATCGGAACTACGAAAGATCCAAAAGACCCGAATGCTTTTTTCAATGCTTACGAATTATCCGCGCAGACTTCTCTCCAGTTTCCGAGACTGCTTGTGCCTTTTAAGAATTATTGGAAACTGATTCCCAAAAGATATTCACCCACAACAAGTATCAATCTTGGTGCATCTGTTCAGAATAATATCGGACTGGGCAGGATTAACTTTAATACAGGACTGTCTTACAATGCCAATGTAAACGACGGGAAAGTTCAGCATCGGCTTACGCTATTTAATACACAGCTGAGTTTAACTCAAAACAAAGACAGATATTATGCTTATTTTCCCGGAGATGATGAGATCAGACAAAATGTTTTTGATCTGTATGCAGTAAATCATCCGGAAGTAACACCATCTAATAATTTAACTTACGATCAGATTTCTGCAATTATTTTAGGGGATATACCATTCATTACGGAACTTACCAATTCTGACAGGAACTTACTCTACAACTACCTGCAATCTCTTTACAATAAGGAGCGCCAGACTCAGGATGTTATCATATCTTCCATTATTTATAATTTTACTTATAATGAGATAGGAAAAAAAGATTACAAAAACCCATTTTCTTTTATTGGTAAAGTTGAGATCGCGGGTAATTTCCTTAACCTTGTTACCAAAAAGGAAGAGAATTATCTGTTGTATGGTGATACAAAAACCATATTCAAAATACCTTTTTCACAATTTATAAAGTTCGATCTCGATTACCGCAAATATTTTACCTTCTTTAATGACCGTGCAAAACCGCATACATTGGCATTCCGGCAGTTTGTGGGAATTGGCATTCCGTACGGGAACTCTACAGAGATGCCTTTCGTAAGATCTTATTTTAATGGAGGTGCTTATGATATCAGAGCCTGGGTTGCTTTCGGCGGATTGGGGCCTGCAGATTCTCAGTTGGATGAGAGAGTTCGTTCTTATGCGATGGATAATGTAAAACTGACAACCAGTATAGAATATCGTCTTCCTCTCACGGACACTTTTGAAGCGGCGCTTTTTACAGATGCAGGAAATATATGGGGACTGAAGGATAATGGGTTTGGAGATCAGTTCAAATTCAAAAAATTTATCAGTCAAATGGGTGTAGGAAGTGGTTTCGGAATCAGAATGAATATCGCTTATGTGAATCTGAGATTGGATCTGGCTTACAAGATGTATGATCCAAACCGCGTTCAGGGTGAGAAATGGGTCATCGATGAAATCAAGCCTTTTCAGCCTACTGTCAATTTCGCGATTGGTTATCCATTCTAAAATTTAATATTCAAAATGAGACTTCTCAAATTTATCATCATAATCATTTTTTGCCTGTTCGGGATCTATTCTGTTTCTATGAATTTTGTGGATGAGAGCAAAAGTTTTGTTCATCATTCTGAGATCGCATATCCGGTGGATAAGGTTTTCCCTCAGTTTAATAACCTACAGAATTTCACAACATGGAATGATTTCTTTAATGAGAAAAAAGATATCAGTTACAGCTTTTTTACACCTTACGAGGGTCTTGGAAGCGCCATGAAATTTTCTGATAAAAAGAATGATGATTTCGGAGATCTGTTTATTAGATATTCCAATCCTAACAGAACTTTGCGTTATCAGCTTTTTGAAGGCGACAGTAATAATCCATATTTGATTGATGTAAAATTTATTCCTTCGGGAAATAAAACAAAAATGATCTGGAATATTCATACGCCCAAAAGAAGCTACCTGGAAAGGTCACTCAATCTTGTTGCAGAAGATTTTTTCGTTGAGAATATTGATAAAAGTATGAAAAATCTTTATCAGCTTTTGGGTAACAAAGTGGATAAAGATCAGCAATTGGCTTCTGTGAAATACGACAGCGTCATGGTCGAAAACCGGGAAGGTGGAATACTTTTAGGTGTCAATGTAAGCACGAGAAATACGAAAGAGATCATTTTTAAAAACGTTTTGATGAATCATAATAAGGTTTTAAATTTCGTTAAATCTGATCTTGGGAAAAAAGATGACGAAATTGGCGTTCCTGTTTTACTGACCAATCCTGCCAATCTCAAAGACAAAGAAATTTCATATTTCTATGGCGTTCCATTGTCAAAAAGAGTTTCTGTAAGCGATAATAATTTTAATTTCCAGACTGTAAATGCTTCTAAAGTATATGTGATCTATTTTCAGGGTAATTATAATAATCGTATAAAAAACATACAGGAACTGCTGAAAAAGGCGAAAAAAGATACACTTAGAAACGGACAGCTTATGGAAGAATTCCTGGAAGAACCGGCTGATGTTCAGGATGTAAAACTGAAATTATCACTTCCGGTTTATCGTTAGCTAATCTGATAAATATCACGTATATTTACGTTAATAAATCAAGGCGTTTTATGCCATTCCACAAAAATTTAGTAAATTTGTTGGCAATTATTTAATAATAAAATTTAACAGATAATCTGTAATAATGGATAAATTTTCATTTCTAAATGCTGTACATGCTCAATTAATTGATGATATGTATGCGCAATATCAAAAATACCCGGATTCTTTGGAGCCTTCTTGGAAGTCTTTTTTTCAAGGTTTCGATTTCGCTTTAGAAAACTATGGCGAAGAGGATTCGGTTTCTGCAGCACCTTCTGGTTCTGCTCCTGTTCAATATGCTCAGCAAGCCGTTACGAATAATGCGGTTTCAGAAGATATTTCAAAGGAATTTAAGGTGGTAAATCTGATCGAAGCTTACAGATCAAGAGGACACCTTTTTACAAAAACAAATCCTGTAAGAGAAAGAAGATTTTATTTTCCGACGCTTGATATAGAAAATTTCGGATTGTCTAAGGAAGATCTGAATAAGAAATTCAATTCTGCAACCCAAACCGGTATGGCTGGACCTGCAACATTGCAGGAAATTATTACGCATCTTCAGAACATCTATTGTGATTCTATCGGTGTGGAATATATGCACATCCAGAATGTTGAGGAGAAAAAATGGATCATGGAATGGGTAAACGTCAACGAAAACCATCCAAATCTTTCTGCTCAGGAAAAAACAGAGATTCTTTTCAAATTGAACCAGGCGGTGGCGTTTGAAAATTATCTTCATACAAAATTCGTAGGTCAGAAACGTTTCTCTCTGGAAGGAGGCGAATCTTTGATCCCAGCTTTGGATCAGTTGATCACAAGGTCTTCTCAATTAGGCGTTGATGAGGTTGTTCTTGGAATGGCTCACAGAGGACGTCTTAATGTATTGACTAATGTTTTCCAAAAGTCATACAAGCAGATCTTTTCAGAATTCGAAGGAAAAGAATTTGAAGAAGATGTATTTTCCGGCGATGTTAAATACCACTTGGGTTCTTCAAAAAAAATAACAACTGCGAACGGAGAAGAGGTTAGAATTAATTTAACGCCGAATCCATCGCACTTAGAAACTGTTGCTGCCCTTGTAGAAGGAATCTGCAGAGCTAAAGTTGACAACGTTTACAAAGACGATTATTTGAAAGTTTTACCAATCGTAATCCACGGAGACGGTGCTATTGCTGGTCAGGGTATCGTTTATGAGATTGCTCAGATGATGAATCTTGAAGGATACAAAACGGGTGGGACAGTTCATATCGTTGTGAATAATCAGGTTTCTTTCACAACCAATTATACAGATGCGAGATCGTCTGTTTACTGTACAGATATTGCAAAAGTGACAGATTCTCCGGTGATGCACATCAATGCTGATGATGTAGAAGCTGTAGTTCACGCGATTAGATTTGCAGCAGATTTCCGTGCGAAATTTGGTAAAGATGTTTATATCGACCTTTTAGGTTATAGAAAATATGGTCACAATGAAGGTGACGAACCAAGATTTACTCAGCCAAATCTTTATAAATTAATCTCAAAACATCAGAATCCAAGAGAGATCTACAAAGATCTTTTGATCAAAGAAAATGTGGTTTCTGACGAAGTGTTGAGCAAGATGGAGAAAGAATTCAAAGCTTTGCTTGATGAGAATTTTGACGCTTCCAAAGAAATCGAGAGAAATACGATGGACGTCTTTATGAAAGACGACTGGACAGATTTCCCTCTCGGAACTAAAGGTGCTGTTGCGAATTCAAACGTTGACACCACTTACGACCTTGAGAAATTAAAGGAACTTGCGGTTAAAATATCAACACTGCCCGCAGATAAGAAATTCATCAATAAGATCACAAGACTTTTTGAAACAAGATTGAAAATGATAGAGAGTAATTCTCTTGATTGGGCAACAGGAGAGTTGTTGGCTTATGCAACCCTTCTTACTGAAGGTTACAATGTGAGACTATCCGGAGAAGATGTGGAGAGAGGAACTTTCTCTCACCGCCACGCAGTTGTAAAAACTGAAGACACGGAAGAAGAATACATCCCATTACGACATATCAACGAACAAAGATTTGATGTTTATAATTCACATCTTTCAGAATATGGTGTTCTTGGATTCGATTATGGTTATGCAATGGCTGCTCCTAAAACATTGACAATCTGGGAAGCTCAGTTCGGAGATTTTACAAACGGTGCACAAATCATTGTTGACCAATATCTCGTTGCTGCTGAAGAAAAATGGAAGATCCAGGATGGTTTGGTAATGATGTTGCCTCACGGATCCGAAGGTCAGGGTGCAGAACACTCTTCTGCTAGACTTGAGAGATTCCTGACGCTTGCTGCAAATGAGAATATCATCGTAGCGAACATCACTTCCCCAGCCAACTATTTCCACTTGTTGAGAAGACAAATGAAATTCGGATTCAGAAAACCATTGGTCATTATGACGCCTAAATCTCTATTGAGACATCCTAAAGTAGTTTCTCCACTAGAAGATCTGGCAACAGGAAGTTTCCAGCCAATTTTAGACGATCCAACGGCTGATCCTGCAAAAGTGGAAAGATTGGTACTTTGTACTGGTAAATTATATTACGATCTATTAGCTAAGAAAGAAGAATTGAATGATGATAAAGTAGCTTTGGTAAGATTGGAGCAAGTTTATCCATTGAACTTTGAAAAGATCACAGCGATCTTCGATAAATATAATAACAAAAAAGATTTGATCTGGGCTCAGGAAGAACCTGAAAATATGGGTGCCTGGAGTTTCATTTTAAGAAATTTCCGGGATACAAATATCCAGTTGATCTCTCCAGTTGCCAGCGGAACGCCAGCGCCGGGAAGTCACAAGATGTTCGAAAAAAACCAAACGAAGATCATCAATTCTGTTTTTCAATGTAACGATGAACCTGCAAAGAGACCAGTTACAGCTTAATAAAATTAATAAACTATAAAGAATAGCAGTCCTCACAGATTGTTCTGAAATTAAAAACAAAAAAGAGTATGTCAATATTAGAAATGAAAGTTCCTTCACCGGGAGAATCTATCACAGAAGTAGAAATTGCGACTTGGTTAGTACAAGACGGTGATTACGTAGAAAAAGATCAGCCAATTGCAGAAGTAGATTCTGATAAGGCAACTTTGGAGCTTCCTGCTGAACAGAGTGGTATCATCACTTTGAAGGCTGAGGAAGGTGAAGTGGTTCAGGTTGGTCAAGTAGTTTGTCTTATCGATATGGATGCAGCCAAGCCAGCAGGAAGTGCTGCCCCGGCTGAAACTCCAAAAGAAGAGCCTAAAGCTGAAGTTAAAAAAGAAGAACCAGCACCCGCTCCAAAAGCTGAGGCTGCAAAAACTGAAACTTACGCTGCTCAAACGCCTTCTCCTGCTGCTAAAAAGATCCTTGACGAAAAAGGGATTGCTCCAAGTCAGGTAAGTGGTTCTGGCAGAGATGGCAGAATTACAAAAGATGACGCTGTCACGGCTTCGGTTCCTGCAATGGGAAGCGCAAGTGGCGGAAACAGAGGTTCATCAACTACAAAGCTTTCAGTTCTTAGAAGAAAGATCGCTGCAAGATTGGTTTCAGTGAAAAACGAAACGGCTATGTTGACGACTTTCAACGAGGTTGATATGTCCGAGATTTTCAGAATTAGAAAACAATATAAAGAAGAATTTGCTGCAAAGCACGGAATCGGTCTTGGATTTATGTCTTTCTTCACGAAAGCGGTAACCAGAGCATTAAAACTTTACCCAGATGTTAATGCGTCTATCGATGGTGATTTCAAGATCAATTATGACTTTGCAGATATTTCTATTGCGGTTTCCGGACCAAAAGGTTTGATGGTTCCGGTTCTTAGAAATGCAGAAAATATGTCTCTGAGAGGCGTTGAAGCTAACATCAAAGACCTTGCTCTTAAAGTAAGAGACGGAAAAATTACAGTTGACGAGATGACTGGTGGAACATTCACTATCACCAATGGTGGAACTTTCGGATCGATGTTATCTACTCCGATCATTAACCCGCCACAATCTGCAATCTTGGGAATGCATAACATTATACAAAGACCAGTTGCAGTTGACGGACAAGTTGTAATTCGTCCAATGATGTACGTTGCAATGTCTTATGACCACAGAATCATCGACGGAAAAGAATCCGTAGGTTTCTTGGTAGCTGTAAAAGAAGCAATCGACAATCCGGTTGAATTCCTAATGGATGGCGACGAAAGAAGAGCTTTGGAATTGTAATTAATTTCAATAATATAAATTTAAGAGAGCAAAAACTTGCTCTCTTTTTTTGTTATATTTAATTATAAAATTGAATTATGATGGAGTGTTTTGAATTGCCACTTTACAAAAAATCCCAAGAAATCTACGACACTCTGAAGGTTATAACAGATTTGTTTCCAGACGATAATGATTATTTGCAAACTGTTAAGCAATATTTACTGAGCGATAGTATGATAATTCAGGCAAAGATTTGTGGAGCCGAGGCTGTAAAATTGTATGATATTAAAATGGAGAATGCAAGTATCATAAGAAAAGCGGCTAGAGATATTTTGGTTGGAGGAAATAATTTGGAACACTTTGGTTTTTCCGAAGCAAAATATTATCATCTCGTCAGAAAACTGGTTGAGGAGTTTCGAATTTTGTTTATCGATTGGGTCGCAACTTTCAATCCCAAGCATTTCATTGTCGACGATTGGGGTTTGTTTAATCCACCCGGAATTTCGCCGGATTATATTCAAACTGATGACGAACTTGATTTTCTGGATGAAGACGGCGACAATTATTAATGTTACCGGGAAAGCCGATGAATACGTGAAGATGCCTCAACGGAGTGAATCACCGGCTCAACGTAACGCTTCACTACTTCATCGTAATTAATCAATGACGTAACGTAATGAATCAAGGGCACAACATAATGCTTCAATGAAGTAAAGTAATGAATCAATGATCCAACGAAGTAAATTAAAGAGCCTTTGTAGTGAATCAACGACTTATAGAAATATGATTACATTCCTTTGAAGAGTTTGAAGTTTATGCTGAGCTTGTCGAAGTACCTTTATGAACCTTAAAATGTTTTCAATAATTAATAAAATCTTTGCGCAATTTGCGTTCAAAAAAAAATCTAATTAAACAAAAACCATTTCCAAAATTCACAATTAATCCTTACTTTTGAGCAATGGAAAATTTCATCGTATCCGCACGCAAGTACCGTCCGCAAGAGTTTGACACTGTTGTTGGGCAATCGCACGTTACCGATACTTTGGAACACGCCATCGACGAAAGTCAACTGGCTCAGGCTCTGCTTTTTTGCGGACCAAGAGGTGTGGGTAAAACGACTTGCGCCAGAATCCTTGCCCGTAAAATCAATGAAAAATCCGGTGCTGCTGATGATGACGGTTTTGCATTTAACATTTATGAATTAGATGCCGCTTCCAACAACTCGGTGGACGACATCAGAGAACTTATTGACCAAGTGAGATTTGCGCCTCAAGTCGGAAAGTATAAAGTTTATATTATCGATGAGGTTCATATGTTGTCTCAGGCCGCTTTCAACGCATTCCTGAAAACTTTGGAAGAACCGCCGGCGCACGCTATTTTCATCTTAGCAACAACTGAGAAACACAAAATCATTCCAACGATTCTTTCCAGATGTCAAATCTATGATTTCAAAAGAATTACGATTGAGGATATCCAGGAGCATTTGAGAAAAATTGCTGAGAAGGAAAGCATCACTTACGAAGATGATGCACTTTATCTCATAGCTCAAAAAGCAGATGGCGCTTTGAGAGATGCTTTATCAATTTTTGATAGATTAAGTACATTTTCTCAGAAAAATATAACGCTCGAAAAAGCAGCAGAAGTTCTTAATATTCTGGATTACGATCAATATCTGAAAATCGCTGATTTGTCGAAAGAAAATGATATTCCGGGCGTTTTGACAGCTTTTGATGAGATTGTTAAAAAAGGTTTTGACCCGCATATTTTCATTGCCGGGTTGGGAAATCATTTCCGTGATTTGATGATGGCTCAGAATCCAAAAACTTTGAACCTGATCGAAGTTGGAGAAAAAACAAAAATAAAGTTTGCAGAACAATCCCAAAAATGGAAAGCCCAGGAATTGATAGACGGCATCGAGATTTGTAATTTCGCCGACATTAATTATAAAAATTCCAAAAATCCACGTTTGACTGTTGAGATTGCCTTGATGCAATTATCAAGTCTCACTGCAGGTTTGGAAGCTAAAAAAAAAAGTTCTTAATATTAGCGCCGCTTCTTGAAGCTAATTTAATTTCCGATACAAAACCCGTTTCCACTGAACCTAAACCTCAGACAGAAGCAAAACCAGAAACCGCAAAATCAATTTTTGAAGAACCTAAAAAGGTCATCCAGAAAGCGTCTGAACCTATTGCCAGAAGTTCGTCGAATTCCCAATTCAGCATCAAAGCGGCTTTAGAGAAAAAGGAAGAAACTCAAAAAGATGAATTTGCAGAGATTAAGGATGAAAACCTTCCTTCCAATCATTTTTCTCAAACCGATATTGATAACGCGTGGAATATCTTCCTGAAAGATCTGGCAAAAACCAATACTTTTGTTTTAAATGCGATCAGCAGCTTCAAATTAGAAAAATCTGATGAACATCTAATTATTGTCAAATATTCTTCGGAAACAGCAAAAGCAGAGTTTGACAAACTGAGCATCGAATTCTTTAACCATTTCAAACACAAGGTCAATAACTTTAAGATTGAAGTTGAATATCAAACAGATTTAACAATCAAGAAGGAAGTAATGACCAAAAGAAAAATCTTTGAAAAGTTTGTGGAAATCAATCCGCTTTTAAAAGATTTGGATGATTTGATGAGATTCGATTTGACTTAGTTCTTATTTTGACAAAATGTTTAAAACAAGATGTAATAAAGCCTATTCCTAAGTTGTCATAATAACAGGACTGAAAATAACCATAAAATTCAAAAATGAAAAAACTGATTCTTGTTATCTTATTGATAGTTGGATTTTCCACATTTGCTCAGAAAACTGTAACTGAAAAACAGATTTTCGCTGCAATGGATGCTCAGGCAACGATATTCTTGAAAGAGTCAAAAGCAAATTCTTTCTCCATCGGAATCGTGAAAGATGGAAAAACTTATACAAGACATTACGGCGAAATTGACAAAGGAAAAGGTAACAAAGCCAATAATTCAACACTTTTTGAAATTGCTTCGGTTACGAAATTATTTACAGGAACATTGGTTGCAAAAGCTGTTTTGGACGGGAAAATCAGTTTGGATGATGACATCAGAAAATATATGACAGGTTCTTATCCGAATCTTCAATTTAATGGAACGCCTGTAACTATTAAGGATTTGGTTTCTTTGAAATCCGGTTTTGATAAAGATTTGCCTGACAGAAGTGAATTGTTGAAAGTAAGGAATGACAGCACGGCTTTCAAAATTGAAAAATTGGAAAAAGCTTACACAAAAGAACAGTTTTTCAAAGACTTGAAATCTATAAAAGTGAAAACTTTGCCAGGGACAGTTTATAATTATAACAATGGAACTTTACAACTGACAGCAAATATTCTTGAAAATGTTTATGGGAAAAGCTATGAAACTTTACTGAAAGAAAATATATTAATTCCTTTAAAATTAAATCACACAAAACTTCATATCAATCAAAATGAAACCATTGCGAATGGTTACGATGGAAACGGCGTTTTGATGCCATTTTTGCCATACTCGCTTTGGGGAGCGCAAGGTTATTTAAAATCGACGTTAACGGATTTGACCAGATTTCTGAAATTTGAATTGGATAAAAATAATCCACTCGTTCAGGAATCACAACGGGATTTGCTCAATAATAAAAATTACTGGAACGCTTATTTTTGGGATGAAGTGACCGTAAATCACAACGGGCGAAATGCCAGAAAACACGGAGGCGCTTTTGGAACGCAGAATTTGTTTTGGGTTTTTCCGGATTACAACATAGGAATTTCTGTAATTACCAATCAGGGTGGCGAAAATACTTATGGGAATCTGTACAACGCTGTCCAAAATCTGATTGACGATTTGAAACCGTTTGGTCAGAAATTAATCGGAAGAGAAATTGAGAAGAAATGTTTTGAAAACATCGATTCCGGAATTGCTTATTACAAAGAACTAAAGAAAAGTAAACCAGATTTCTACAACTTTTCTGATGAAGCTGAACTTAATAATCTGGGTTATAAATTAATGAGAAGTGGAGCAGTAACGTCATCCATCAAGCTGTTTCAACTCTATGTCGCAGAATTTCCAAACTCAGCAAATCCTTATGACAGTTTAGCAGAAGCTTATTTTAATAACAAAGAATATGCACTTTCCAAAAAGAATTATCAGAAATCTCTGGAACTGAATCCTGGAAATGATAATGCGAAAGAGATGCTTAAAAAAATTGAAGAGATAAAGTATTAATTTGTGATATTAAGATATTTAAATTGTTTTTAGAACGGAAAAATTTTGAGGATCTTTTGAAACATCTTTTTGTCTTTTCTTTATGAAGTCTGTTGGCCGGATCCCATTAATTTCTCTAAATAAATTAGAAAAATTCGTTCTGGAAGCAATACCGCATTTTTCCGCTAATGTTTCTATTTTATAACTTAGATACACTTTGTCGTTATATAACTTGTTGGTAATATAGTTTATCCGCAACTCACTAAGATACCGATTGAAGTTGACGCCTTTATATTCATTAATAATCTGAGAGAGATAATTGGAATTGGTGTGGAGCTTATGAGCTAGTTTGTTTAAGGTCAATCCCTGTTCTATAAATCCTGATTTTTCTTCAAAATTTTTCAATTTTGCTAATATCGTATCAATAAGTTCCTGATTTAAGGAAGATTTGTCATCGTCTTTTAATTTTAAATCAAATTTTTGTTGTGGGATATAAGAGTTATTTAGAATTCTGTTTTCTAAAATTCTGTAATTTATTTTTATTCTTTTTTCATTTCTATATTTTATGAAAATGACGAAGATAAGAGCCGCTGCGAAAAAAATAAGCCCGATAATGATCCAGACGCCCCAGGAAGTTTTTCTTTCCAGCCTTTCTTTTTCTTCCTGCAAAGTTTTTGTGTCATATTCTTTATGAATGGTGGATGACAGATAAGAAAAATCATTAGAAATAATCCTGTCCGCTTTTAAAAGCTGTTTTGTGTAATAGAGTTCTTTCGGATCATTTTTTTCCTTCTTATAATGATTGATCAGCAGCTCATAGTTCTCACGAAGTTCCGGGAGTATAAAATTGTGCTTTTGAAAAATTGAATCAACTTTTTGGAAATATATTATTGCTTTTGGCGAATTGTCTAATGCCAGATAGGATTTACCGATATAATAGTAATCAACTGTAGCCCAGGCAAAATCTTTGATTTGAGCAATTGGCTTCAGAGATTTTTGTAGATTATTGAGAGCAATGGCGAATTGTTTTTTACGAAGTTCTTCAATCCCTTTTTCCTTTAAAAAATAACCATATTCCTGTTGATAATCAGTGCTGTTTTGAGTTTGCGAAAGTCCAAGATTAATTAAAGAATCTACAGATTTATAATGATTAAGATTTCTCTGACAGACTATGATCCTGTGCAGACTATTGTAATAACCTTTTTTATTATTGAAAATTATATTTGGATGCGCATTTTCCTGTGACTTTTTATAGAAATAATCGTTTGCTTTCTGAAAATGTTCCAAAGCAGAATCATAATACCCCAAATAGCTTTTTACAATACCAAGATGATAAAGGATTTCATTTTTTAGATATTCATCATTAGAATTTTCAGAATATTGGTGAGCCTTCAGATATTCTTCTAATGCAGGTTTGTATTTTTTATAGTTAAAATAATAGATGATGCCTTTTCCCAGATAAGCATCACTGATCAGATCATTGTTTTTTGACATTAATGCGGCTGTGATTGTGCTGTCTGCGTACTTTAATTTTTCATTTGCAGAATTTGAATAGAACACGGCATCTTCATAAGCCTGGACGAGTTGAGAATAATTTTTCTTTTCCTTGGCGAGAAAAATATATTGATTCAAATATTGAAAAGCGCGGGTGTCATTTTCAGGATAATTTTCATAATTCTTTTTGAGATTATAATAATCACTGAATTTCTTCTGCTGCGAAGAGAAGATTCCATAAAACAAAAACACAATCAAGAAATAATTTTTTTTCATATTCATAAAATAGAAATCTAATCTTTCTGAACTAAAGTAATCAAAAACCAGGCTAAAAAACGAATTATTTCTTTTTTAAATATTAATAAAATTAGCCTTTTAATGTTTTTTTTTATCTACATATAAATCAATTATTTAAGTATTAGTAACCATAATTATAAACCTGTGCTTATTTCCAAATAAGCACCACCATTGCTTTGAAACCTGAAATTTGTCTGATAAATTCGTCTCAGAATTCTAATTAACCAACCGGCCGGGATAACTTTAAACTTAAGAACATGAAAAAGTTTATCTCAACAATTTCAATTTTAGCAATTGTAATTTTTACAAATTCCTGCAGAGCGCAAGACGAAGATTTAGAAACAGAAACCTTTAACAAAAAACAAACAGACAACATTTTTAAAAGAGACAATGACAGTATAACAATAGATAGTGCAACTGCTATAACTAATCAAATACCGGCTGATCCGCCTCCAAAGAACGGGCATCAATGGTAATATGAAAAAAATATTGCTGGTTTTATGAACAGACCATGAAGCCGGCAATTTAAAAACTAATAACTATGAAAACCAATAAAACAATAAAATGAAATGATAAATAGAAGAATTTTCTCAGAAATGAGTAGAAGTTTTGAATATTTATTATGCAGCTATTAAAACACAAACTTGACTTTAACAATAAATATAATTGCTATGGAGTTCATGAAAAAAAATACAATACTCGCGATTACTATATTTACGAATATACTATACGCACAAGTTGGGATTAATACATCGGATCCTAAATCAACATTGGATATTAACGGAAATTTAAAAGTTCGGAATGTTACAACTATAACTTCGTTAAATAGTAACTACACACTTTTGCTGAGAGATAAGACCGCTACAACCGGAGACTCTGAAGTGAAAGAAATAAGTTCTGATATTTTGAACGCTAATGCTTATTATGCATCCAAAAGCGGATCCTGGTCTCTTCTGGATCTGGGATTGGGAAATTACTGGTCAAAAATTAATCTTACGGGGGCAAACGACACAAAACTTGGGGCTCAATCCCTTTTCAATACTGGAGTATATACAGCTCCGCAAGCCGGGATTTATGTAATTAATTATGAATTTCAGTTTGCTTCGGGTGTTAATTTGGAGGCATTGGGCGGAAAAAAACTTGGAATTATAAAAAATGGCAGCACAGTTTGGGATGAGAAACTTTTTGACGGTGTTCGAGTATCACTGTTGGGTGTTACACTTGCAGCAGTACCGCTGACTTCTACAAAACTAACATCGCTGGTACAACTCGGCTCTGGCGATACAATAACTTTTGCGGTTAATGTTTCAGGTTTATTACCGGCTGATATCACACTGCTCAATAGTGCAAAAGTGAATGTTTACATTTATAAAATTTCCAATTAAAACAATTATTTTCTTACACCGAAACACAAATGAAGTTTAAGGATTCATTTCATATATTAATTTTAACAGAAGCAGGATTTTCCTGCTTCTGTTTTTTTATTTAAAAATTTAATTAATTTTATAACATTCCATTTCTTATAAATTTATATATTTGTTTAAGATTTCGATAAATTAGTTGAAATCGATTAACCCAATTAAGTGCTAAAAGCCTTCTGATAAGGCAATTAATAAATGGAATCAACCAATTTTCCATACTTTACAACTTCTGTATCTGCCAAATATTTTGGTGGATCATTTAGCTTTTTTGGATCTTATTATAGAAATTTCAGAAACTATTACCGATTTTATTGGTTTAGCTAACTGAATTTCTTTCTCAAAAATATACGGAACAGTTCAAATTTCCGTAACTCATTTAAAGTTTTTAAACGTTATTTTTTGGAAAAGAATTATAAATCAATATTTATAACAGATATACTATTGCATTAATTTAAAATATATAATTTAAAATATGAACTTAAACGAATTAAAGAACGATTGGATCCAGGACTTTGCAAATCCAATGATTATTGCAGGACCTTGCAGCGCAGAAAGTGAGTCGCAAATGCTGGGAACGGCCAAAAGACTGAAAGAGAGCGGTGCAGAGATCTCAGCTTTTCGTGCCGGAATCTGGAAACCAAGAACAAAACCAAACGGCTTCGAAGGAGTAGGAGTGATTGGTCTCAACTGGCTGAAAAAAGTGAAGGAAGAATATGGTTTCAAGACAGCGACTGAGGTTGCGAATGCACATCACGTTTTTGCAGCGTTGGAGGCAGATGTAGATATTCTTTGGATCGGCGCACGTTCCACTGTAAATCCTTTTACAGTTCAGGAAATTGCTCAGGCATTGAGAGGAACCAACAAACCAATCTTGGTAAAAAATCCAGTGAATCCGGATTTGGCACTTTGGATCGGCGCTTTGGAAAGGCTTTTAGGGCAGGGGATCGAAAATGTTGGCGCAATACACAGAGGTTTTTCAACTTACCAAAAAACAAAATACAGAAACATTCCGAACTGGCAGATCGCTCTGGATTTCAAAAATCAATTCCCGAATATTCCATTGTTTATTGATCCGTCGCACATTTGTGGTAATAGGACCGGTTTGGCCGGTGTTGCACAGGAAGCTTTCAACGTTGGATATCAAGGAGCCATCATAGAAAGTCACGAAGATCCGGACAACGCTTGGAGCGACGCTTCACAACAGATTACGCCGGAAGTTTTGGCAGAAATGATTAATAATCTTCAGATCCGGAATTCCGATATTTCTGGTTACGAGGAAGAGATGGGAAAACATAGAACGCTCATCAGCGATATGGATTTCCAATTGATCGAATTATTGTCTCAAAGAATGAAGATCTCCGAAAAGATCGGAACTTTGAAAAAAGAAAATAACATTGCGATCTTCCAGCCGGAACGTTGGAAAGTGATCACAGAATACGCCAACCAAAAGGCGAGCGAAACAGGAATGTCCCAAGAATTCATCGAGAAAGTTTTCAAAGCGATCCACGAAGAAAGTATTGAAGTTCAGAATAACATTATGATTGACAGATAATTTTTTAAATGTTGTCAGTCTGAGGCTCTCGAAGACTTTTAATTATTTGGGCAGCTTTTCCGTCCTCCGTTCCCGCTATTTTTTGCCAGATGTTTTCAGTTAGAAAGAAACTTTAGTAATCTGCAAAAAATGAGCTCCACTCAGGCCGGGCTGCAGATTCTGTGTTTAAAGAAAATGTCAACCAATTTGATGATTTTCACTTTTATTGGACAAAGCGTCATTTGAGGTTGAAAATCCGTAGCCCCGATTGCAGTGGAAATCCTTTTATTTTTTAAGAAAAAATAAAAGATTGCAACGAAAAGCGGGAAATAGCTCCTAATAAAATTTCAGAAAATAAAAGAACCCTTTCAGATTTCAAGCTCTGAAAGGGTTTTTATTTATAAAGACGATAAAAAGCTTTAACTAGATAATGTAATTTGCAGTAAATTGCTAAAAAATTAATTATACATAAATGAAAAAATATAAATTTCAAGTTTTAATTATAGTAATTTTTATTATTTCATTATTTTTTAATGCTATTATTGTATCAGATTATAATGGAAGTATAAAATATAATGGGGGAGAATTATTATTGTCAGGTTTTTTTGCCTTTTTAGGTGGAGGAATTTTTGAAACAATTATTTGGACAGCAAATCCTTTATTTTTAAACTCAATTATTTTTTCAAGAAAATATCCGCAAATAGCAATTTTGTTTTCAATTTTATCATTTGGCTTATCATTAAGTTTTCTTTTTTGGAATGAAATTTTAGTTTCTGAAAATGGAAGGATGGGTAAAATTATTGAATTTAATTTTGGTTATTGGATTTGGATAATGTCAATTTTATTATTAAACCTATATAATATTTACTCGATTATAATTAAAATAAAAAATAAAACTTTATTTAAAAAAAGCTAATTATAGCTTCTTTTTTATTGATGATGATTTTAAATCTCTAAATTTGCCATACAATATAAAAATTTACTTTTTGAAAGGAATCATCATCAAATCTACTGGCAGCTGGTATCAGGTTTTGGAAGCAGAATCTAAAACTGTTTATGAAGCCAGAATCCGGGGCAAATTCAAATTGATAAAAACCAGACTTACAAATCCGCTTGCAGTAGGAGATGAAGTAGAATTCTCTTTGGAGCAGGATGATGTAGCTTGGATTACGAAGATCTTTCCTAGAAAAAATTATCTCATCAGAAAATCGGTTAATCTTTCCAAAGAAGCGCATATTATTGCTTCCAATGTGGATGTTGCATGTTTTATTTATACTTTGAAATTCCCGGAAACATCGTTAGGCTTTTTGGATCGTTTTCTTGCCTGCTGCGAAGCTTATAACATTCCGACTTTGATATTATTCAATAAAATGGATACTTTGAACGGCGAAGAAAAAGAGATCGTGGAAAACATCGAAGGAATGTATCAAAACATCGGTTACGACACTTTGAATATCTCTTCCTACACAAAACTGAATCTCAATTTTCTCATCGATAAAATTAAAGATAAAACGTCTGTATTCTTCGGACATTCCGGATGTGGAAAATCAACTTTGGTGAATGCGATGCAGCCTGATCTTCATATCAGGACAGGAGAAATTTCGGAATCTCAGCTCAAAGGAAAACATACGACGACTTTTGCACAGATGCATTTCTGGGATTTTGGCGGTTCGGTTATCGATACACCGGGCGTTCGGGAATTTGCAATGATAGATGTTCAGAAAGAAGAAATCCAGCATTATTTTCCGGAGATTTTCAAAGCGGGGAGAAGTTGCAAATATCACAATTGTATGCACATCAATGAACCAAAATGTGCCGTTTTAAATAGTCTGGAAACCGGAGAAATAGAGGAAACAAGATACATCACTTATCTAAAGCTGATGGAAGAAGCAGAAGAGATGAATCAAATCTAAAATAAAAAGTCCTGAACGAAAATCAGGACTTTTATTTTATTTAGAACCGAAAAGTTTAGAACTTCCAGCCAACTGTTACGAAGAAATTATCTCTTTTGTTTTTTACTTTGGAAACAGCGTAAGAATCGCTTAACAATTCAACACCGGAAGGATTATAATAACCCGATGTTGTGTAAGAAGAAGCATTATCACTTGTTTTAACACCATATAAAAAAGGACTTGAGTATTCAGAAGAAATGTTCTGATAAGAAGCATCTATATAAAAAGCTTTGAAGTCATAACCTAAACCCGCACCAATCGTATTTCGTTTTCCTACAAGAAGATTAGAAAAAGATTGGTTAGAAGTAGAGCCATTATCGTTATAGCCTGACAGTGAAATATTATCAAAACTATTTCCCTGATAGGCATAACCACCACGAAGTCTGAAGCCGGCAACTCTGTATTCTGCACCAACTCGTACCTCAGAAGAATTTTTATAAGAATCATCGAAGAAGTCGTTTAATTCTTCTTCAGCATAGCCGTATTCTTTATATTTTGGTTTTGTAATCCCTTGTATAAAATCAACATTCAAAGCGAAGTTTTTGCTTGGAACAAAAGCTGCACTCAGAGTTGCTTTCATAGGTGTTGACAATTTTCTGTCTTCGCTGTAAACATCATATTGGTTTGTGTCAATATAATACTGATTATAAACTCTATCTATGCTCCACCACGTTGGTGATTCAATAGCCGCACCAAGTCGGAATTGATTACTTACCTTAGTAATTACACCGACATTTGCAGAAAAACCTTCGCCTTTTTCTTTAAAATTCGTGTATTGTTTATCAAAAGTTGTTACATAATTTCCTGATGAAAAATTAGCAATGTCATTTTGATCTATGTAAGAATTATGAAAATTAAGTCCTGCTCCAAAATAAAAACGGTTATCATAATTAGCACCAACTGTAAAATTGGTTTTAGAAAGATCACCATATCGGTCGTAAGCGTGACCAGAATATGAATAAGCTGTTGGAGTTGCTGTAATAGATGTGTTTGATAATTTTATATTTTCATTTCCGGCAGCTTCAGAATAATTATCAATAGACTGCGTAGAGTAATTAACACCTATGTTTATGAATTTCCATTTAGATCCCAATTCCTCAAGGTTGATACTGAGAACACCTCCGGAATTATTAAGATCTGTATTGTTGATTTTATAACTCATTGGAACTCCAGCGAGCGTAGTCGTATTTTTATTACTATTAACTCCTAAAGTCAAATTTAAGTCACTCGTAATGAATACGCCTATACCGGCAGGATTGACACTTGCTGAGGAAATATCCCCACCCAAGGCTCCGATTGATCCTGCCATTGCATTATATTTTGCAGTTCCGTTGATCGGATTTGCAGAGTAAACATCTACTGTATTTGTAATTACCGATACATCCTGAGCTTTGAGGTAAACAAAAGAGACAGGAATACTAAGGAGTAATAAAGTCTTTTTTAGCATTTTAATATGAAATGTATTTTAAAATTTAAAATTATCTTCTTCCACCGCCGCCACCGGATCTCATTCCGCCACCGCCGCCTGAACCACCAGATCTGAATCCGCCGCCACCGGAATTGAATCCGCCTCCAGAGTTACCTCCGGATCTTGATGGTGCAGAATAGGAGTCATTTCTGAAACCGCCATTGTTTGGTGAAGTTCTCACTCCTCCGTTATTAGGATAAGTCTGAGTTCTTGTTCCTCCATTGTTAGGGAAGTTAGGTCTAATACCGTTGGAAGTTCTTACACCTCCATTAGGGAAGTTTGGTCTGATGCCGTTAGAAGTTCTTATACCATTATTAGGATTTCTAAAACCACTATTCATATTTCCAACTTCATTTCTTATATTTCTGTTTGGACGGAATCCGCTGTTATTGATTCCCTGAAAACGGCTGGTGTTTCTGCCGATACCTCTGTTTTGAGAGATCATCCCACCAAGTCTTCCTCCATTGACACCCGATCTGTTATAAATCGGACGGTAATAGTTTCCTCCATAATATCCGCCTCCATAGTAACCGCCCCAGCCAAATCCGGAATAGAACGGATCATAAAATCCGCCGCCCCAGCCCCAAGGCGAGTAGAAAGAACTACCCCAGCCGAATCCCAATCCCCAACCCCAAGAGTTGAAAGGACTGTTCCAGCCATAGATTCCGTAGCCTGGATATCCCCAGCCACCAAAACCTCCGTATCCGAAGCCCATTCCCCAACCGCCATAACCCCAATTGTTAAAACTGGTGTAATTGGTTTCTGTTCCGGTGTAAGATCCCCAGTCAGAATCATTTGTCAAGGCATATCGGTTGTTTTGATCCTGGATATTCTGTTGGTTGTTATCATAGATACTTGGGTAAGTGTCCTGATAATTGTAGTAATCATCAACCTGATTACCATAACTGCCGGAATATGAACCGGCAGGTAAAGAATCCTTGTTAGGATCATAATATACACCATCAGTTTCTGAATAGCCACCTGTGTAGATCACACAAGAAGTCAAAAGAGAACTGCTGGCAATCAAGATCAAAGCTTTTGATTTGATCAGATTTAATAAGTGTTTATTGTTGATATTTTTCATTTTATGAGAAGTATTAAGTTTGCTATATTTGTATTCTTAAAAAGAAACCAAATTTTATACCAGTAATTATTTACAAAGTACCGTAAAATTAGGCTTTTTATTTAGATTAGGAAAAGTTAAAAAAGTTAAAAAATAGTTTAAAAAATTTATGGCAAAATTAACATCAAGAGCAGAAGATTATAGCAAGTGGTATAATGAATTGGTTGTTAAAGCAGATTTAGCAGAAAACTCCAGTGTTAGAGGATGTATGGTGATCAAACCTTATGGTTATGCAATTTGGGAAAAGATGCGTGACGAGATGGATAAAAAGTTCAAAGAAACCGGACATCAGAATGCTTATTTTCCATTGTTTGTACCCAAAAGCTTATTCGAAGCGGAAGAAAAAAATGCAGAAGGTTTTGCCAAAGAATGTGCTGTCGTAACCCATTACAGATTAAAAACAGATCCTAATAATCCAAGCAAATTAATAGTAGACCCAGATGCAAAGCTGGAGGAAGAGCTGGTTGTTCGTCCAACTTCCGAAGCAATTATCTGGAGCACTTATAAAAATTGGATCCAGTCTTACAGAGATTTACCGATCCTTATCAACCAATGGGCAAATGTTGTACGTTGGGAGATGAGAACAAGATTATTCCTTAGAACTGCCGAATTCCTTTGGCAGGAAGGTCACACTGCTCACGCAACAAAAGAAGAAGCTGTTGAAGAAACTGAAAAAATGCTGGAAGTCTATGCCAAATTTGCTGAAGAGTTTATGGGAATTCCTGTTTTCAGAGGAATCAAAACGCCTTCTGAAAGATTTGCCGGAGCGGATGAGACTTATTGCATCGAAGCTTTGATGCAGGATGGGAAAGCTTTGCAAGCTGGAACATCTCACTTCCTTGGACAGAGTTTTCCAAAAGCATTTGATGTGAAATTCACCAATAAAGAAGGTAAATTAGAATATCCTTGGGCTTCATCCTGGGGAACTTCTACAAGATTAATGGGCGCATTGATTATGACACATTCCGATGATCTTGGATTAGTTTTACCTCCAACTCTGGCTCCGATTCAGGTTGTGATTGTTCCGATTTTCAAAGGAGAAGAACAATTGGCTGAAATAAGTGAAGTGGCTTTGGAAATTCAGAACAAATTGAAAGCAAAAGGAATTTCGGTAAAATTTGATAATGATACTCAGAACAAACCGGGCTGGAAATTTGCTGAATATGAACTGAAAGGCGTTCCATTGAGAATCGCACTTGGTCAAAGAGATCTTGAAAATAAAACGGTCGAATTGGCAAGAAGAGATAATTTGACAAAGGAAACTGTCTCTATCGAAGGTCTTGACGTTTATATCGAAGAATTATTGAAAACTATTCAGAAAGATATTTATAACAAAGCATTGAAATTCAAAGAAGAAAATATCACGAAAGTTGATTCTTATGAAGAATTCAAATCTGTTCTGAAGGAAAAAGGCGGTTTCATCCTCGCACATTGGGATGGAACAGCGGAAGAGGAAGAGCAGATCAAGCAGGAAACCAAAGCAACGATCAGATGTATTCCTTTGAATAATGAACAGGAAGATGGTGTTTCCTTAATATCCGGAAAGCCTTCCAAACAAAGAGTTGTCTTTGCAAAGGCATATTAATATTTTAATTTCAAATATTCAAATCCGCCCCAAAATTTTGGGGCGGATTTTTGTTTTAGAGAATCGTATTATTTCAAATTTTCTAAAAGTTAAATTCAAATTTGTTAAAGTTTTAATAAAATTATCAATAATAAAAAATTGTGGATTAATATTTGGTAACATTACAATACATCAAACATTAAAAATAAACTATTATGTCAACTAATCTTATCGACTTAATCAAAGGTCAGCTCGGACCTTCAACGGTTTCTCAGTCTGCAACTCAACTTGGAGAAAGTGAATCAGGAATTTCAAAAGCTATTTCTGCTCTACTACCAGCTGTGATTGGGGGATTTGCAAACAGCAATACACAATCCGAACTTTTCAGTACAGTAAAGGATGCTGCATCTTCAGGAGTATTATCTAATCTGCTTGGAAATCTTAGCGGAAGTGATTCTGTAATTTCAAAGATTTTAAGCTTAATATTCGGAGATGGCGATAAGCTTGCCGCGATCACAAGTGCTGTTTCTTCTTATGCAGGAATTAAAACTGAATCTACAAATTCATTATTAAATCTAGTAACCGGAGCAACCGCAGGAACTTTAGGGAAATATGCTGTAGAAAATAACTTAGATGCTTCTTCTTTCGGAACGTTATTAAGTGATCAGAAAGGACTTCTGACTTCACTTTTACCGGCAGGTTTTAGTTTTGCATCTTTAGGATTGGGAAATTGGTTTGGATCAGTAGATGCTGAACCTATAAATGTGGTTCCGGAACCTTTACAAACGCCAATTGCAGACTTGAATCCGGTAACGCCTGTTACAGAAAATCCTGTTATCAGCGAAACGTCTAAACCAGTTGTAACCGAAACGCCTAAAATAGATGTTACCAGAAGTGGAACGACTCACGAGATCGTTTCTGATAACTCTGGCAGCAGCATCTGGAAATGGCTGTTACCATTGCTTTTATTATTACTATTAGGTTGGTTTTTCTGGAAACAATGTGATAAAAAAGTAGAACCGGTTCCTGTAGCAACAGTAGATTCTACAACGGTTGTAAAAGATTCCGTTGCTCCATCTGGAGATTCCGTTATTACAACAAGAGAAACAATGGTTGTGACTTTACCAAGTGGAAAAACACTGCAAGCTTACAAAGGTGGTATTGAAGATCAAATCGTTGCTTTCCTGAAATCTGACGAATATAAAAACTCTACAGAAGATCAATTAAAAGAAAGATGGTTCAATTTTGATAATCTGAATTTCGAATTTGGAACAACAAAATTAACACCGGAATCTCAAGTTCAGTTAGATAATTTGAAAATGATTTTGGCTGAATTTCCAGACGCTAAAATTAAAATCGGAGCTTACACGGATAAAAAAGGTGATGCTAACACGAATCTTAAATTATCCGGAGACAGAGCATCAGCTGTAAAATCTGCACTTAGCTCTGCTCAGGTATTGGAAGCAGAAGGTTACGGATCCAAATTTGCAAAAGTTCCGGCAGAAGCTACAGACAAAGAAAGAGAATCTGACAGAAAAACATCTATCAGATTTACCAAATAAATTATTTTATATCAAATATAAACTGCCAAGTAAATTGGCAGTTTTTTTATTGTTAATTTGCGAGTTAAGTATAGTATAACTATTTTTGTTAGTCTAATCTAACAATTTTAAATCATTGAGTCAAGCAGATCATAATACTGGCTGGAGAAAAGAGAAGAGTTCGAATTCTCTTCATGAGGTTTTCTCGAGCGTACATATCCCTAAAGACGGGAGTTTCAAAAAAAAATTACTGGCCTATATGGGACCGGGACTATTGGTGGCCGTTGGATATATGGATCCGGGAAACTGGGCGACAGATATTGCAGGTGGTGCACAGTTCGGTTATACTTTGCTATCAGTTATTTTAATTTCAAATTTATTTGCCATTCTTTTGCAGCATTTGTCTGTAAAGTTAGGGGTTGTTGCCGAACGGGATTTGGCACAAGCGTGTAAAGATCATTTTCATCCGGCTGTCAATTTTGTTCTTTGGATTTTCTGCGAAATAGCAATTGCTGCCTGTGATCTCGCTGAAGTTATCGGATCTGCGATTGCACTTAACCTGTTATTTGGAATTCCGCTGAGTGTTGGCGTTGTGATTACCATTATTGATGTCTTTTTGATCTTATTCCTGCAGTCAAGAGGTTTCCGGTATATAGAAAGCATTGTCGGCGGTTTGATTTTCATTATTTTCATAGCTTTCTTTTATGAGATTTTCCTTAGCAAGCCAGATATATTTCCTTTGTTAAAAGGTTTGATTCCGAAAAAAGAAATCATCACCAATCCATCTATGTTATATATTGCTATTGGAATTTTGGGTGCAACAGTAATGCCTCATAATCTTTACCTCCACAGCAGTATTGTACAAACCAGAAATTATCCAAGAACGACAGAAGGAAAAAAAGAAGCGCTGAAATTTGCAAGCATTGACAGCAGTCTTTCCCTAATGCTGGCTTTTGTAATCAATGCTGCAATTCTGATTATTGCTGCGGCAACTTTCCATACTTCTGGAAATAAAGATGTGGCTGATATCAATGATGCTTATAAGCTTTTGACACCGCTTTTGGGAACAACCCTGGCAAGTATATTTTTTGGAATTGCGTTGCTGGCTTCCGGGCAGAATTCTACCTTGACAGGAACACTCGCCGGACAGATCGTGATGGAAGGATTCCTTAATATCAGATTAAAACCTTGGGTAAGGAGATTGATAACCAGAACTATTGCCATTATTCCAGCTTTGATTATTTCAATTATTTATGGTGAAAACGGGACGGCACAGTTATTGGTTTTCAGTCAGGTAGTATTGTCTATGCAATTGAGTTTTGCCGTTGTTCCATTGGTAATGTTTACCAACAGCAAAGCTAAGATGGGGGAGTTTGCCAACAAAATGTGGCTCAAAATTCTGGCATTTGTCATTAGTGCAATCATTATCGTATTAAATCTTTATCTTTTATTTCAAACTTTTTTCTAGATGCTTAGAATCAGAATCGTTTCCTTTTTATTATTAAGCCTGTCAATTTTTGTTTCTGGACAAGACAAGATTGAACTTGACAGACCTGATCAGACGGAAACGCCATTTGTAGTACCTAAGAATTTTTTTCAGTTTGAAAGTGGTTTTTTATCCGAGAAAACAGCCAACGGCGAAATGCATTACGTAATTCCAAGCGTGCTGTGGAAATACGGAATCAATGGGAATACCGAATTAAGGCTTATCACGGAGATCTCTTCTGAAACCGGTATTACTAAACTTGAACCTATAAAAGTCGGTTTTAAAACAAGCCTTTTTGAACCAAAAGGTATTATTCCGAAAACATCATTTATTGGACATCTGGAAATTGCTAAAGACGATTCTGAAAACACAAGACTTATTCCTTCTTTTCGTTTTGTTTTTCAAAATGACCTCTCCGAAAGTGTAGATTTAGGGTACAATCTGGGAATGGAATGGGACGAAGATATGCAGGAAGATTATATTTATACTTTGACCGTTGGTAAATCCTTTACAAAGAAATTGCGTGGTTACGTAGAATTATATGGTTTTATGAGTCACTATCATACTGCTGATAACCGAATAGATAGTGGAATTATTTATCTGGTTAATAATGATTTTGCTTTAGACTTTTCTCTGGGAAACGGGTTGTCTCATATTTCATCAAAACATTTTTTCTCATTCGGGATCTCTCACAGATTTGATCTGAAAAAGCATTCGTGATTTTAAATAATAGAAATTATAAAAATAATGCCCTTGAACTAAGAAGTTAAGGGCATATATTTTATTTGAATTACGACTAATTAGCTTATCCCAACTTCTTGGAATCTGCCACAAATTGAGCCAGACCTGAATCTGTAAGCGGATGATTTAATAAATTAAGAATCGATGGAAGTGGAGACGTAATAACATCTGCTCCGATTTTTGCACAATTGATGATATGCATAGGACTTCTGATGGATGCTGCCAAAATCTCCGTTTCGAAATGATAGTTGTCAAAAATAAGACGAATTTCTTCTATAAGGTTAAGGCCATCTACAGAAATGTCATCCAGTCTTCCTAAAAAAGGAGAGACATAAGTTGCTCCTGCTTTGGCTGCCAAAAGAGCTTGTCCTGCTGAGAAAATAAGTGTACAGTTGGTTTTAACACCTTTATCAGAAAAATATTTTAATGCTTTGATGCCGTCTTTTATCATTGGGATCTTCACCACGATTCTCTCGTGAAGAGCTGCCAGTTCATCTCCCTCTTTGATCATTTCTTCGTAAGTTGTAGAAAGAACTTCTGCAGAAACATCGCCGTCTGAGATGTTACAAATGTCAACATAATGTTTGTTAATCGCTTCTTTGCCAGAGATCCCTTCTTTTGCCATAAGTGAAGGATTGGTTGTAACACCATCCAGAATCCCAAGATCTTGTGCTTCTTTGATCTGCGCTAAGTTGGCAGTGTCTATAAAAAATTTCATATATAGATTTTTATAAGTTTTTGAAAAATTTATTCGCAAATATACATTTTTACTTTACTACATAAAAATGCAAAAAAAAGAAGCCCGAAGGCTTCCTTATATTATTTCATTGCAGTTTCTTTTGCTTTGAATTCGTTGTATTTAGCAGTGTTTTGTGTTGTCATATACATTCCTTTCAGAAGGCTTACGACTTCTTTATTGGTTGGATATGTCTCGTACATTTTTTCTGCGTAAGGCAAGGCTTTCTGGAATCTTGCTCTTCTTTGTTCAAGAACTTTGTTGGCAGCATCGATTTTCCCTGCTTTTTTAAGATCTCTGTATTCATTAATGGCAACTTCATCTTCACCTAGAATAACAAATACAAGATTGTTAAGTGCATTAGGATATTTTGGATCGATCTCTACCAGTTTTTTGTATGTAGCTTCTGCTTCTGCATTTTTTGAAGGATCTTTACTTAGCATTACCCCAAGGTTATAAAGACTTTCTTTATCAGTCGGATTCTTGGCAATCTTCGCTTTCAGATTGTTTACAAACTCATCTGTTTTACCGGATTTGAAATAAGAATTGCTTTGAACCTGAGCAAGCGATTGATTGTTTGGGAATTTTTTCAATCCTTCATCAGCAAGAGCAGATGCTTCATCATACTTTTGCTGCTCGAATAAAAGACTTGCAGTTATTTCGTAAAGCTCTTCTTGTTTGCTAGGTGTTTTTTCTGCTTTGAAATCCGAATAACCCGCGCCATCCGGTGTTTTTTTATAAAGATCAAAAGCTGCTTTGTCTAGTTTTTCTACATTACCGGTCTTGGTGTTTTTTGCAGTATAATTGGTTTCAATTCCTGTATAACCAGATTTAATCAAAGAATTCAGAATGTCAACAGCTTTAGCTTTATTGTTAGCCGATTGAGCATAAGCAACACCAGCATAATAAAGATAAGTTTTGTCATCCTGACCTGCTGCTTTGAAAAGATAATAGGTCTCTGCAAATTTTTCTCCGGCAACATCAAAGTTTTTACTGTTGTAGCTGCTTGTAGCTGCTTCATTTGCTTTTCTGAGAAGTGGATCTATCGAACTTCTAAGCTTATCACCAAGCGCAGGCGAATATTTATCTTGTTTTAAAGATAATCCAGCTCCAAATTTATCTGCAGCATCTTTCCCTACAAAATAAACTTTGTTTTTTTCAGCATCTTTTCCTGTATAGATTGCTTCTGTTCCAAGATTCGCAATTTTTGCAAGATATTCTGCGCCTTCTGTATTTTTTCCGGCTTTCAATAATGAAAATCCTTTTGCATAATAATATTGCTCAAGAACGGAAGGTTCCAACAAATAAGTTTTGTCGCCAAAAATACCTTCTGCTTTTGATATTTCTGAATTTGCAGTTGGAAGATCTCCTGAATCAACTGCTTTTACAGCGTTAGCGATTTCTTTTTTCTGTGCATTCATCAATGTTACAGATAAAACTGCTAAACTTAAAATTAATCTTTTCATATGTTAATTTTTATTGTTCTTATTGTCATATGTTATCGCAAGCGATTTCATATTATTTTTAACTTTTATTATTCTTTGTCTTCGGTTTCGTCAGTATTTTCAGAAGCATTTTGATCGTCGGTATTTTCTGTTTCCTCCAATTCATCTTCTTCAATAACTTTATTTTCGCCTCCTTTTTGAGGTTTTAATTTGAATTCCGGATTGTTGCTGTCGTTTTCTGCAGTTTCTTCACCTTCTTCTTCTACGACTTCCTTGTCCATTTCTACTTTTGCAATGGCTGCAATTTCGTCGCTGGATTTGAGGTTAATGACTTTCACACCCTGAGTATTTCTACCCATGACACGCATTTCGTTCATATTCATTCGGATAGCAACACCGGATTTGTTGATAATCATCAATCCGTCTTCGTCTGTTACGCTTTGAATAGCGATTAGGTTTCCGGTTTTTTCAGTAATATTAAGAGTGATAACACCTTTTCCACCACGATTCGTTACACGGTAATCTTCAACGGCCGTTCTTTTTCCATAACCTCTTTCAGAAACAACTAATACAGTATCATTTTCCAGATCATTAACAACAATCATTCCGATAACTTCGTCTTTATCCTCAAGCGAAATTCCTCTCACACCAATAGATCCTCTACCGACAGCTCTGGCTTTTTCTTCAGGGAAACGGATACATTTTCCATTTTTTGTAGCGATCATAATTTCAGAATTTCCGTCTGTCAATTTTGCGCCCAAAAGCTGGTCATTATCACGGATCTCGATGGCGTTTACACCATTTGTTCTTGGTCTGGAGTAAGCTTCCAAAGATGTTTTCTTGATGGTTCCGTTTTTGGTAATCATCACAACATTCATTTGGTTGATATATTCCTGATTCTTAAGATCTTTGGTTCTGATGTAAGCCTTGATCTTATCGTCCTGTTCTATATTAATTAGGTTTTGGACAGCTCTTCCTTTCGCAGTTTTAGATCCTTCCGGAACTTCGAAAACCCTTAGCCAGAAACATTTTCCTTTTTCGGTAAAGAATAAAAGATATTCGTGGTTGGTTGCTGTAACAATATATTCTAAGAAATCCTCGTCTCTTGTCGTTGCAGCTCTGTTTCCAACGCCGCCTCTGGATTGTACTTTATATTCGGAAAGAAGTGTTCTTTTGATGTAACCAGCGTGAGAAATCGTCAAAACAACTTTTTCATCCGGGATCATATCCTCAATAGAGAATTCTCCACCAGTATAATCGATTTCCGAACGCCTCTCGTCGCCATATTTTTCTTTGATTTCAAGAAGCTCAGTTTTGATAATCTCATAACGTCTTGGCTCATTCGTCAAAATATCTTCCAGGTCTTTTATTAAGGCCATGATTTCTTCATACTCAGCACGGATCTTGTCCAATTCCATTCCGGTAAGACGAGCCAGACGAAGATCAAGAACTGCCTGAGCCTGGATTTCGGAAAGTTCGAATTCCTCAATCAAACCTTCTTTTGCAGCTTGTGGATTAGCACTGTGACGGATGATTGCAATCGCTCTGTCAAGAGAATCCTGAGTTCCGATTACTTTCATAAAGCCTTCAAGAATGTGGGCTCTTTCCTGTGCTTTTCTCAGTTCGTATTTTGTTCTTCTTACAATAACTTCGTGACGGTGATCTACGAAATGCAGAATCATATCCTTCACATTCAGCTGTACAGGTCTTCCTTTAACTAAGGCAATGTTATTAACTGAAAATGAAGTCTGTAAAGAAGTATATTTATATAAAAGGTTTAATACAACATTTGGTATTGCATCATTCTTAAGTTCATAAACGATACGCATTCCGTTTCTGTCAGATTCATCACGGATCTCATAGATTCCGGGAAGTTTGTCATCTTTTACCAATTCAGCGGTTCTGGCAATCATCTCTGCTTTGTTGACTTGGTAAGGAATTTCTGTCACGATGATCGCATTTCTGTTTCCGATCTCTTCAAAATTGATTTTCGCTCTCAATACGATACGTCCTCTTCCTGTGTGGAAAGCATCACGAACACCGTCGTAACCATAAATAATTCCGCCTGTCGGGAAATCCGGAGCAATGATATGCTTCATCAGCTCATCGACTGAGATCTCCTTATCATCAATATAGGCACAAATTGCATCAATACTTTCGGATAAATTGTGGGGCGCCATATTCGTTGCCATACCAACTGCGATTCCGGAAGCACCGTTTACCAAAAGGTTTGGGATTCTGGTAGGAAGAACCGTTGGTTCCGTCATACTGTCATCAAAGTTATTCTGGAAATCAACTGTTTCTTTATCAAGATCGGCAAGGATCTCGTCTGATATTTTTTTAAGTCTTGCTTCGGTGTAACGCATTGCTGCCGGCGGATCACCGTCCATAGAACCAAAGTTACCCTGTCCGTCAACCATCTGATAACGCAGACTCCAAGGCTGAGCCATTCTTACCATTGCGTCATAAACAGAGCTGTCGCCGTGCGGGTGATATTTACCTAAAACGTCTCCGACAATTCTCGCAGATTTCAAATGTTTTCTGTTAGAAAAGACATTCAGACCGTACATACCGTAAAGCACTCTTCTGTGAACGGGTTTCAGTCCGTCTCTTACATCCGGCAAAGCTCTTGATACAATTACTGACATCGAGTAATCGATGTAAGAGGTTCTCATCTCGTCAACAATGTTGATTGGTATTAACCTTTCTCCTTCCTTATGCATAAATATTTTTTAATTTATTGTAAATCAGAATCTTAAAATGCATTCTGATGCTTCAAGTTTTTCTGTTTTTTATAACGGGCTAATTTACAAAAAAAATACGATTTTTGCATTCTGAATTTATCAACATTAATCATAAAAAAATATAAAAAATGAGCATCCTTAGTATTACATTTCATACAATCGAAAATAAAATTGAAGAATGGGATCTCTATGTGGAAAATGATCTGCATCAGATGGTGGAAAATCTTTTGGATGTGGAGCAGTATATCCTTTCCGAAGTTCAATCTGACATGGTAAGCGAAGGGAAAAATACCAATCTGTTTCTTGTTTTTGATAATGACGAAATGAGAAATCAGTTTATGGAAAGCGAACTGGTGAACCTCGAGGAAAGAATTGCACAAAGATTTGGATCGACAGTGATGATTTTTCCAACTTTCCTTGATCCTAAAAAGAAAAGATTTTAAAATATAATTCGGATAACTAAAAGTATTTCTCTCGCAGATTTAGCAAATTTTGCAGATTATTTTATATAAATCTGCTTGATCTGCCAAATCTGCGAGATTTTCTATTTTAAAGTTTTGCGGAAGATCAGTCAGATGTTCTCAAAGACTTTTAATTTTGTAGGAATAATTTTTGGAGTTACTTTGTAGCTCCTTTATTTTATAATTTATGTTCGACAAACAACAGCGAAAATTTAAACGTTCTGCCAGACTAATATCAGTTCTCAGTAAGTACGGCTTTAAAGATCTGATTGCAAGAATGGGAAAAAAACCTGAGGAAAATTCTGCGCAGTCTGATGAAATCATCTCCAAAGGAACCGTTTACGAAAGGATCAGGATGGTTTTGGAAGAGTTGGGTCCAACGTTTGTGAAGCTTGGGCAAACCTTCAGTAATCGGGAAGATTTGCTTCCGCCGGAATTGATTCAGGAGTTGCAAAAACTTCAGGATCGGGTGGAAGTTGTTGATATGAATGTAAATGAAATTTTAGAGAATGAATTCAATATCTATATCAAAGAGCATTTCTCGGAAATTATTTCAAAACCTTTGGCAACAGCTTCTATTGCGCAGGTTTACAAAGCTACTTTGATAACTGGTGAAGCGGTTATTTTAAAAATTAAAAAGCCGGATGTTTTAAGTGTTATCGAGGATGATTTGCTTCTGATAAAGGACTTAGTGAAGTTGATTTCAACCTATTCTGAAATTGGCGCAAAATTAAATTTAAAACAAGCCATAGCCACCTTCGAAAAGTCTTTGCTGGAGGAAGTTTCTTTGGTCAGTGAACGTAATAACATCAAACAGTTCGCTTTAAATTTCAAAAATAATAAAGAAACCTATGTTCCGATTGTCTATGACGAATTTTCAAATAATAATGTCCTTTGTATGGAGTTTATTGATGGAATCAAAGTCACGGACAAAGCTGAACTTTTAAATCATAATATTGATCCGGTTAAGATTTCGGAAGTTGGTTTGAGGCTTTTCGTTTCTCAGATTTTGGATTACGGTTTTTTCCACGCCGATCCTCACGCCGGAAATATTTTGGTGAAGAAAGATGGGCGAGTGGTCTTCATTGATTTTGGTGCTGTCGGGAAAATCCAGCCGAATGATAAGGAGATTTTGGAGAATCTGATTATTGCTTTTGTAGCTAAAAATTCTAATAAAATCGTAAGATCTTTGAAAAAAATGGCGGTCAGTTACGAGATTCCCGATGAGAGAAGATTTGAAAATGATGTGGAGGAGGTTCTGAATTTCGTTCACAGCACCTCACTGAAAGACATTGATCCGCATATTATCATTAATAAAATGAAAGATGTTTTGAAGGACAATCAGCTTTATATGCCGGATTATTTTTATCTGTTATTTAAAGGCATTGGTCTGATAGAAGGCGTTGGGAGAACGATCAATCCTGATCTGGATATCGTCAAAAGCCTTCATCCTTACACCAAAAAAATCCTGACGAGAAAGATCAGTCCAAAAAAGCTATTCAAAAACGGAATGGACAGAATGATGAATTTCACAGATAATGTAGATGAAATTCCGAAAGAACTTAGATCAGTTTTGCAGAAACTGGATGATAATAAATTTACCATTTCGAGTGAAATCAAAAATATTGAGAAAACCAACAATCTCATCAAATCAAGTATTGTCAATCTCATTTTAGCGATGATTTTAGGAGCAAATATTATTGCGACAGCCATTGTTTTCGTTTCAGAATCCGAGCCAAGAATTGGAGAGATGTCTTTGGTTGCGGTTTTGGGATTTGTATTCTCAGTAGTACTCGTTATTATTCTTTTGTTAAGAGTTACGAGAAAATAATTTTTTAGTCTCGCAGATTGAGCAGATTTTACATAATAAATCTTTGAGATTAGCCTGATCTATGAGAAATTATTTTTAAATAGTTATCCAAAACACTTGTTTTGATACCTATTAATTATATTCAAATAAATACCTTAAATTTGCACCACATTTTTAGACGAAATATAATTAATTAAAGCACTCAATACGGAGTGCAACACAAAACATTTTATGAGTATACCTCAAGCAATTACAGAAACGGTCATTCTTGCAGACGGCAGAGAGATCACAATTGAAACAGGAAAATTGGCAAAACAGGCTGATGGATCCGTAGTAGTAAAAATGGGTGGAACAATGCTTTTAGCAACTGTTGTAGCCAGCAAAGAAGCAAAAGATGGCGTAGATTTTCTACCCTTAACAGTAGATTACAGAGAAAAATTCTACGCAGGTGGAAAAATTCCCGGAAACTTTTTCAGAAGAGAAGCTAGACCATCCGACCAGGAAATCTTGACGATGCGTTTGGTGGACAGAGTTCTTAGACCATTATTCCCTGAGGATTTCCACGCGGAAGTTCAGGTAATGATTTCATTAATTTCTTACGATGGACAATCCATTCCGGATGATTTGGCAGGTTTTGCAGCTTCTGCAGCGATTGCGATCACAGATATCCCTTTCAACGGACCAATGTCTGAAGTAAGAGTGGTAAGAATTGACGGGAAACTTTCTGTTAATCCAAAATTAGAAGACCTTAAGATCGCTGACCTTGATATTATGGTTGGTGCAACGAAAGATTCTATCGTCATGGTAGAAGGCGAGATGAAGGAAATCTCTGAAGCAGAAATGCTGGAGGCTATCCAATTTGCTCACGTTGAAATTAAGAAACAAGTTGAAGCTCAGGAGAGATTGGCTGAAAAAGTAGGAAAATCTTTCCCAAAAAGAGAATACAGCCACGAGAATCACGATGAAGCGATCCGTGAAAAAGTCTGGAAAGAAACTTACGATAAAGTATATGAAGTAGCGAAATCACCTTCCAGCAAAGAAGAAAGAGGTGAAAAATTCAAAGCGGTGCGTGAAGAATTTTTAGCTCAATATGTTGATAATGCAGAAGAATTGGAAAGAGTAACACCTTTCGTAAAAGTATATTACCACGATGTTGAGAAAGAAGCGATGCGTCAGATGATCTTGAATGATAAGATTCGTCTTGATGGTCGTGATCCTCAAACCATCCGTCCGATCTGGAGCGAGATCGATTATTTACCGGGAGCACACGGTTCTGCCATCTTTACAAGAGGGGAAACTCAATCTTTGACGGCTGTAACTCTAGGTTCAGTGAAAGATGCAAATATGGTTGACAGCGTGATGATCAACTATGACGAGAGATTCTTCCTACATTATAACTTCCCACCATTCTCAACTGGTGAAGCTCGTCCTTTGAGAGGAACTTCAAGAAGAGAAGTTGGTCACGGAAACCTGGCTCAAAGAGCTTTGGCGAATATGATCCCGGAAGAAAATCCTTACACCATCCGTATTGTTTCTGATATTTTGGAATCCAACGGTTCATCTTCTATGGCAACTGTTTGTGCAGGAACTTTAGCATTGATGGATGCGGGTGTTCAAATCAAGAAACCAGTTTCCGGAATCGCAATGGGATTGGTAACTGATGTAAAATCAGGGAAATTCACAGTGCTTTCTGATATCTTGGGTGATGAAGATCACCTGGGAGATATGGACTTCAAAGTTACAGGAACCGCAGACGGAATCACGGCTTGCCAGATGGACATAAAAATCCAGGGATTGTCTATGGACATTATGGAAAAAGCCCTTCTACAAGCCAGAGACGGAAGATTGCATATCCTTGATAAATTAAATGAAACGATCTCTGCACCAAGAGAAGACGTGAAACCTCACGCTCCGAAAATGGTAATGCTAGAGATCTCTAAAGATTTCATTGGTGCGGTTATCGGACCTGGTGGAAAGATCATTCAGCAGATGCAGAAAGATACAGATACGGTTATCGCCATCGAAGAAGTTGGAGAGATCGGTAGAATCGAAATTTCCGGTGTCAGCAGAGAGAAAATCAACGAGGCGATTGCGAAGATCAACGAGATCACTTTTGTACCGACTGTAGGTGAAGTTTACCAAGGTAAAGTTGTGAAAGTAATGGATTTCGGGGCATTTGTAGCGATTGCTAAGGGAACTGAAGGATTACTTCACATCTCTGAAATCGAGTGGGCGCGTCTTGATAAAGTGCCTTACAACGAAGGCGATTCTGTTGAGGTGAAATTTATGGGTTATGATGACCGTAAAAAAATGAAACTTTCCAGAAAAGTATTGTTGCCAAGACCAGAAAGACCGGCACCGAAACCAAGAAATGAAGGAAATGTAAATCCTGAAGGCAGAGACCAACCGGGAGAACACAAACCTTTGAACGAAGCTTAAAATTAAGTCTTAATTATATTGAATCCCCCGAGTTTTCGGGGGATTTTTTTGTGGGGAATGTTTGTGGGGGCCTTCGATAGCCTCAGGATGACAGTTTGTGGCGTACCTACGGCACGCTAATTTACTCAGCTGTGGTTTCTACAAACATATTACTCCTACGGAGTATTGTTAATGGAAGAATATAGTTTCCGGATGCAAGAATATAATTTACAGATGTAAGAATATAACTTACGGATGCAAGAATATAGATTCCGGAAGCAAGAATATTGTTTGTGGATGTAAGAATACCATTTCCGGATGTAAGAATATCATTTCCGGATGTAAGAATATTAATTATGGATGGCAGAATATAGTATACGGATGCGAGAATATAACTTCAAGACGGGAGAATATGAAAGCATTGCATTAAAATAGGAATTTCTTTATTAAAAATCCTTCGAGAGCTTCAGGATGACAATGCTGGTATTACATTATTATAAAAACATCCTGCCGGAATATTCTGACAGGATGTGACACTAGAAAAATCAGACGGTGCAATAAACTATTGAAAGGTCTGTATATTATTTAGGTTCGGTAAACTTGATTGATGATACGTTGGCATACTCTGGTGAAGTCGCACCATAAAGGCCTTTGACGTATTTTTTGACATTTTGAGCGATGTCGTAAAGACCGGTGCCTTCTGTGTATAGAATCTGATTTCTTTCTATGAGTTTGACATTGAGTTCGGCTTCTGTCTGGTCTACGGGTTGGGTGGTGTTGACCAATGATTCGTGGTAGGTATTGAGATTGTCTAATTTCAAATCTTCTTCGTTGGGTTTGTAGTCCGGAATGGTTGTCAGCAGCTGCAAAAGAATCCCGAAATTTTCTGCCTGCTGGGTGTAAGATTGGCGGGAAGTGGAAATTGGGTTGTTGGTAGATGGTTGTCCGTTGTCGGGATTTTCTGCAGGTGTTGTAGGTTTCTTTTTTGTGCCCTGGATGGTGCGGTTCAGGGATTTTGCCTGGTCTATTGTTCCTTGCGGTAATCCCATAATGTCTAATAGATTGATGATCCTGGTGCAGGTTGGTTTCAGGTTTTCGAAAGCGGCTTTGCGAAGGGCAATGGCGTTTTTGTTGGCATTTCGTTTTTCTTCGACTTCGGGGAGTTTGGCTGCTGCTGTGGTGTAAAGTGCTCGAAGATTTGGGATGGTAAGGTTTTCTACCGGTGGATTGTAAAGGGTGTAAACGGTGACCTGCTCTATTAGTTTTTGCAGGTTGGCTACGTTTTTAGCGTGGCCTACTTCTGAGGTGCTGGACATTGTATTTGTGTTTTTAAAATTAGTGTTCCAAATATAAAAATTATTTTGAATGTGAGGAATTTTGGGATAAATTATTTTGTGGATTGGTGGTTGGGGTGAATGTGGAGAATGGGAAAACCCCGGCGTTGGGGCTGGGGTTTTTGGGTTTTATTAGGGATTGGGAGGCACGGATTGCAAATCCGCGCTGTCGGGTTTTTATAAGGAGCACGAGCGGGACGCTTGCGCTAGCGGGGGATTTAAATCCTTTACAAAATTTTAAATCCATATTTTTCTTCACGCTTCTTAAAGGCTTCTTTTCCACCTTCAACAATTTGAGTAATATGTTCTCTAATTCCCATTGATTTTAATAAGTCTTTTTCATCTTTATCTTTAGAAATGGGCTCAATATCTTCTAATGCACCACTTATGTAATCAAATAAATACGAACTCCCCAATTTATCATCATCACTTTGTCCCTTTTGATTTGCTATAATAATATTTTCAGCATCTGCATTGACTACTATATTTGCATTATGTGTTACCAAGATTATCTGACGCTCTTTTTTCTTTTCTTTCAAGTATTCAATAAGTTCATTAGTTACAGATCGATTATCTAAATTATCCTCTGGTTGATCAATTAATATAGGTCCTTTAACATCACTTAATTTTATCATAACTTTTAATAATACTAAACTTGCTTTTCCAGTAGACATATTGTGTATAGTATCACTTTTATATGTTATATCCCAATGATCAAAGAAAAATCGTTGTTCAAGAACTTTAGTAATTGCATATTGTTTTGAAATATCTTTTAAAAGCTTATAATCATTATTTTCAATGCTATCAAAAACGTTTTCCAAATCTGAAATATAATTTTCAAAGTCATAGTTAATAAGAGCTTTATTTTCTTCACTATAAATTTTAAAATTAGAATATGTTTTAGAATTTCCGTGACTTATACCTAAAATAGATTCTCTATATTTTGGAAAATTGAAATATATTTTGTCTTCTATTTTTAATTCAGTATCCTCTTCTTTAATTTCTCCAATGCGTGGTAAAAGATCTGCCAGTAAATTATCATATAGCTTTCTATTATCTCTTATATCTTTAAATATTTTATCTTTTCTATTTTTCGAGGTTTTATTAATATTTTCTATTTCTTTTTCAATCTGTTCAATTTCACTCAGTTTTATTTTTTCTTCTGAGATTGATTTTTGATAACCTGAGACCAACTTTTGATTTTCAAATAAATTTGTTAAGGGTGATAATTTTACTTTTAATTCACTAATTTTCTCATTAATTTCTTTAAATTTTAAACTAATAATATTATCATCTATAATTTGAAAGTTGTCATTTTCATCTTTTGTAACAAGATTCTTTACTTTATCATTTTCGTTTATTGCGTTATCAATAAAATTCAACTTTATTTCAAATTCTTTTTTGACTTCAAATAATTCAATATTATCCAACAATAAGTCTTTTTTTGCTTTTAGTTCGACTAAAATATTTCTTGAAGACTCAGTGAAATTATATAGTTTCTCTAAGTCGTTTGATAATGAGTTTTTATTTTTTTCTAATTCAGAATTTTCATTTGCAATAGTATTGTATTCTAAAGTTTGTTCAGGAGTTAATTCTTTATTAGTTTCAGTAATTTTTTTCTCTAAAGCTTCTATTGTTTTTTTTATATTCTCTTTATCTCCCTTTTGTTGTAACCCTTCGTTTTTCTTTTTTAGTTCTTCTTTATATGTGAAATACTCAGAAATATCATCTTCCCTTATTTTATCATTTTGTCTTAATTTATCTTTGAAATCTTCGTAAATTTTATTGTATTTTGGTTCTTCTAATATTAGATTTCTTATGTATTTTTTTAGTTCATTTGAATTTCTTTTACTTTTATCTACTAAATTAGATAAATGATTTTGCGGAATATATTTTATACTTGGTAAAATACTCGCTTGTTTATTTTCTCTTTTAATACTTTGATTTGTTCCTAAATATGTATCAATTGTGAAATCAAAATTAGAATCATCTAAAGAAAGATTATATAAATCTTTCTCCTTAAAATCATCATCAGCATCTTTATATTTTAACACAGAATCATTTTGATTTTCATAAAGTGTTTTAGCTATATTGAATAGTAAAATTGATTTACCTGAAGATTTTCCGCCAATAATCACATTGAGATTTTTACTAAAGTAAATCGGCTCAGGTGTAAACTTATCGTCAGACGGTAAGAAAGAAACCTTTTCAATCAATAAATTGTCTAATTTGTCTATTTCAGGTTTCTCTTTTTGAATCTGAACTCTCTCAATTGGTTCATGAATAATTTGTTTCAGACCTTCAAAAGTTGGTTGTGCTTTTATCCAAGTAAATTTCTTTCCGATTGTTTCTAAAGAATGTGCATCGCTGTTTTGTAATAGTGGTTTATTATAATTGAGCCAAAACTTTCTATCTTCTACAATATTATTTGGATTATCTGTGGAATGTATTAGTAAATCTGCATCCTTGACAACCCTTTCATAATTAGTACTTGTTCTAGCATTTCCTTTTCCTCTTGATAGGAAACCCACTAAAAAATTACCTTTCAATCCTATAGACTCTTCATTTAAGCAAATCAATAACTTATCAAAGTTTACAACCGCCCTCTTAAAATCATTAGTATCATTAATATCAATAAGCTTTTTCTCTGTACCGCCAACGTGAGCCGTCATATTACTAAGAAATTTATTAACTTGTTCTTGTGTAATAGTATTTGAAAAGATAACGTGTAAGTCGAGGCAGTCATCATCTTTATTTTGATAGTCTAATCTTAATTCTAAATTGAGAAAAACAACAATATTACTTTTCTCAAGAGTTTGTTTGAGCAAAAACTCTTTATTATCAAATTTAAAATAGTTAGTTAAGCCAATACAACAAAGTTCTTCACCAATAATTTTATTTACGAAATCATCGTCTGAACAAGTGTATTTGTTAAGAAATGTATATGGACTATGTAAATGTAAATCCCATTTTCTCCATTCGGAGCCTCTATTTATTTTCATTGTTATAAGTTTTTATAAATATATATTAATTTTTCACATATATTTATTGAATTTGTAAATATATTATCAATTCAAAAAAAAGATTACGGAAACCCGTAATCTTCAAATTATTTCCTAAACTTTTTCTTCCTCTTCCAAGGCGCAATCTTCCCCACATCGCCAGCCATAATACAACCGTAAGGCATCACTTCGTCCAGAACTTCGCAAAGTCCGTATTCCTCAATTTGTGCTCTTACGTTTTTGGCACTTTTGTAGGCGCTTGGGAGTTCGGAGATATCGATATCATTGGAGAAGAAACGGATGTCGAGACCTTGCGTTTCTTCGGCAAACACTTCGTCGATGGTTTTGTGGGCCAGCGATTTTTTGTGCTGTGTTCTGCTGAAATTTCTTCCGGCACCGTGTGGCGCAAAACCTAAATTTCTGCCGTTGGTTGTTCCCTGGACAATCAAAACAGGTTCCGCCATATTCAGAGGAATCAGCCTCGGACCTGTAATATCCGGCAAAAATTTGTCGTCCAGCGGTGTTGCGCCCTTCGCGTGGTAAAATAAATCACCATCTCTGAATACAAAATTATGTTCGTTCCAATATCGGTCTTGTTTTTCGATATTTAGTTTTTCTAATACCGTGTTGTGGATGGATTCGTGGTTTTCCTTCGTCCAGTTTCTGATGAGTTGCAACGCTTCCCAATAGGATTTTCCTTCTTCAGTTTCGTACGGGATCCACGCATTTTCCTTCAATGTTTCGGGCGAAATTTCCATTCGGAAGCGGTTGGCGATCTTCATCCCTTTGTCATACAGCATGGCGCCTGGCGCTCTTGAACCGTGGTGCGTGACCAGCATTGTGTTTCCTGTATTTTTTGAAATCCCGACGAACAAAAAGTGATTGCCGTCACCCTGCGTTCCCATATGCGAACGCGCAATGCTGATTAAACGCTCGTCATTCAGAAAGAAATTTTCTCTGAAAGCGTCCATCAATTCCTGAGACATCGGCATTTGCGAACCTCTGTCCCGACCGCCGTAACCGAAATGCGTGATGGAGTGGGCGGTATCCAAAACCGTTTTCGGATCTGCTTTTCCAAAATCTGTCAGCATCACGGAACAGCAGATATCTGCGGAATGGAATCCCGGATGGATCGCATTTTTCGCTACGACAACACCGCCAACCGGAATGTGACCTTCGGGACCTGTAGGGCAAGCGTCCGGCATAATGGCGCCGTTGACTAAAGTTGGCGTTTTCATCAAGACTTTCATCGTGTTGATGACTTTTTCAACGTTATCATTTTCGCTTTCGTTTTCTGCTTTGATGTTGATGATGAAATCTTTTGGCTCAGAGTGAAGTGGAATCGGATCGGGAGACCTGAATTGTTCCAGATATTCCAGCATTTCTGTTTCGTTCAATTGATTTTCATTGATATATTCTAGAGCTTCGGCAAACCATTTTTTTGGCGTGAATCCTAAAGCGATTAGTTCGTTTCCTGTAATTGTAGTCATTGTTTTATTTATTTGATGATGCAAAGTAATTGTGTTAGTGCGCAATGTTTTTGCGCAGATAAAATCATTTTGATTATTTTTGAGAAAATTTAATCGGAACTACAAAAGGCACAAAAGATAATTTAATAAAATCAATAGGGGCGGGCTTTAGCCCGTTTTCAATAAGAATGGTCAGAGTTGACTTTAGTCAAAATTGTAAGTTTCGGCTAAAGCCTTTTCATTCTGTAAACTTGTTCATCGGGCTAAAGCCCGACGCTATTGATAATAATTAATACTTTAGATTTAATCTTTAAAACTTTACAATAAAACTTTAAAATATGTTATTCGAACAATTAGAAAAATCACCTGAAAAAATTCAATTTAATGAGGTTATTGCATTTATAGATGAGCACTACGATTTTACGCCGACAAAATTTACGAATGGGAATACAGTCAACGAAGCTGGACAGAACAACGGTTCCTGCAAAGTTTTCAGTTTTGCGAAATTGAATGCGCTATCGAAAGAAGAGACTTTAGCATTATTCGGAGACTTTTACAGGACTGATGTTTTGCAAAATCCAGAAGGAAAAGATCATCAGAATATCAGGAACTTTATGGAATTTGGCTGGGACGGGATTTCGTTTGAAGGTGAAGCTTTGAAGAGGAAATGAACTTTATCGCAAAGGCATAAGTTTTTTGCCATCTAAATGCTTTAAGGCGCGAAGATTTTATCTTCGATAAATTTCTATTATTCTTACCAATGAAACCGAATTGACTTTGTGCCTTAAAATATTCGAACTAAATAAAATATTGTGCCTTTGCGTTAATTTAAAATTCAACAAATGTCATCGAACAAAAACGCCTTAATACGTTACAAAACTTTGGACAAATGTCTTAAGAATAAGTATAAAAAATACACTTTGGAAGATCTGATGGAAGAATGTTCCGAAGCGCTGTTTGAATTTGAAGGCAAAGAATCTTTTGTGAGCAAACGGACCGTACAGCTCGATCTGCAGAATATGCGAAGTGAGAAGTTCGGATACGAAGCGCCGATCGAGGTTTATGAAAGACGGTTTTACAGATACAGCGACCCGGATTACAGCATTCATCAGATTTCTGTGAATGAAAACGATCTGAAAGCGATGAATAATGCGGTTCAGATTTTGAAGCAGTTTAAAGATTTTTCGATGTTCAAAGATATGAATGGTGTGATCCAGAAGCTGGAAGATTCGATACAGTCAACTAATCAGAAATCAATCATTCATCTTGATAAAAATGAACGGCTGAAAGGTCTGGAACATATCGATACTCTTTACGAAAGTATACTTAACAAAAGGGTTTTGAATATAAAATATAAAAGCTTCAAAGCTCAGGAATCCAATCAATATATTGTACATCCACAATTACTCAAAGAATATAACAACCGATGGTTTCTGATCTGTTTCCATAAAACCAGCATTCTGACTCTCGCTTTGGATAGGATAGAGGAGATATTCACGGAGGAGAAAATTGAATTTATTGATAAAGAATTCAATTCTGATCGTTATTTTGGAGAAGTCATTGGTGTGACAGTTTCGGAAACGCAGCGTCCGCAGAATGTGATCTTCAAAGTAGTGACAAAGCATGCCCCTTATGTAAAAACCAAACCTTTTCATCATTCTCAGGAGATCATGGAAGAAGATGAAATGGGAACTACTTTTAAGATCTGTGTTCAGCTTAATTTTGAACTGGAAAGAATGATCCTTGGACTCGGGGAATTTATTACCGTTTTAGCACCACGAAAGCTGAAACAGAGAATCCATAGAAGCCTGAAAGAAGCTTTCAAAAATTATGAAAATGAAAATCAATAATGGCGCACTTCTTGCAATTTTGACGAAAATTTAAAATTATGAATCCAAGATTGATCAGAACAGTATTGACATGGGCTGCACCTTTTATCATTGGTTTTGTCGTGAAGAAATTCGAAGAAAGACAAGCCAGAAAATCAGAGGAAAAAGCAGTTGTCAAAGCATAAAAGAGCCACCGGAAAGGTGGCTTTTTTGTTGGTAAATCTATTTTGGCGCAGCATTTGAATTTGTTCAGAAAATATTTACACTATGAAAAAATATATGAATTTCATTCCATTGTTTTTATTAGCAGGAATGTTGACAAGCTGCGAGGCAGTCGAAACCATTTTTAAAGCCGGTATGTGGTGGGGAATCATTGTCGTAGTTGGTATAGTCGCTTTGGTATTATGGTTATTATCAAGGGGTAAAAACTAAAAAAAGCGTCTCGAATTTTCGGGACGCTTTCTTTTTTATAGAATTTAATCTTAAAGATTATCAAGGACTTCTTTCAAATCATTATAACCTCCGCCGTTATAGACATCAGTTAATCCTTCTGATTTAAAATATTCTGCCGCTTTACCCGATCTGTTACCCGATCTGCAGAAGAAAATTTTCGTCCCGCTAAGGTTAATAACTTCTTGTTTTCTATCTTCCAATTCTCCTAAAGGGATATTCTGAGCTTCTTCAATATGTCCGTCCATTTCCAGTTCCAAAGGTTCACGAACATCAATCAGGTGATAATTTCCGGCTCTTAATACATCTTCTATTGCCATAATTTTGAATTTTTACATTTTAATGATAACAAAACTACAATATAAATCTTTAAAATATTGAAAACTTCACGTTAAAAAATATCAAATTTTAAAACATTAATTTTGCAAGATAAATGAGCATCAAGGAGAAATACAGCAATCTTATCAAATCCAAAGCTTTGGCTTTCGGGTTTCAGTCCTGCGGTATTTCCAAAGCTGATTTTTTAGAAGAGGAAGCGCCTCGTTTGGAACAGTGGCTCATGAACAATTTTCATGGCGAAATGCGTTATATGGAAAATCATTTCGATAAACGCCTGGATCCGAGATTATTGGTAGAAGGTTCTAAGTCAGTTATTTCCCTCAGCTATAATTATTTCCCGGAGGAACTTCAAACCAATCCAGACTTCAAACTTGCAAAATATGCTTACGGCGAAGATTATCACGATGTTATCAAAGATAAATTAAGAACTTTGGTTGCAGAACTTCAGGACGAAATAGGGGAGTTTGCTTTCCGGGTTTTTGTAGATTCGGCGCCGGTTTTAGAAAAAGCCTGGGCCAAAAAATCAGGAATCGGTTGGGTTGGGAAAAATTCAAATTTAATCACTAAGAAAAACGGCTCATTTTATTTTCTGGCTGAGATCATTTGTGACTTGGATTTGGTTGAGGATTTTGAAGTGACAGATCATTGCGGAAGCTGCACCAAATGCATCGATGCGTGTCCTACACAAGCTATTGTTTCAGATAAAATAATCGACGGAAGCAAATGTATTTCCTACGCAACCATAGAGTTGAAGGATCAGATCCCTGATTTCTTCAGGGACAAAATGGAAGACTGGATGTTCGGCTGCGACATTTGTCAGGATGTCTGTCCGTGGAACAGATTCTCGGCTCCGACTTTGGAAGAGAAATTCCGACCAAATTCTGAAATCAAAAATTTCACAAAACAAGAGTGGAAGGACATTACCCAGGAAATATTTTCTTCGGTTTTCAAAAAGTCGGCGGTGAAGAGAACGAAGTTTTCCGGGCTAAAACGGAACCTTGATTTCCTGTCAGAATAAACTAATTAAATTTATTTTCTTTTCTGAACTCTTTTTGGGGCAACTTTTACTCTGATTTTTTGTCTTTTGTTGGATTGTCGGTTTTTCGGCATACTTTGTTAGTTTTTCGCTATTAAATTTCAAAATAAAATTCTATAAAAACAAGAATTATTAAAAAAAATTAACATATTGAATTTGTATTAATTTTTTTATTAACTTTATATTTCGACGATTCAGGAAACCTAGAAGATGAAAAAAGCATTAATCCTAACCTTAAAAATAGTCGGCTTCATACTCGGAGCCGTTTTTTTGTACATCATTTTGGGAATTTTACTTCCTCTGATTCCTGTGAAAGCAGAGAAAACCGACGATCCGAAAGTTATCGAAACGTACATTCTCACAAATGGCGTTCATACAGATCTGGTGGTTCCTGTGAAAACAAAATTCATAGATTGGAGCACAAAACTGCCTTACAGCAATACCAAATCCAAGAAAGAAAACTACAAATTTGTCTCGTTTGGCTGGGGCGACAAGGGATTTTATCTTAATACACCAACCTGGGCAGACCTTAAATTCTCAACAGCTTTCAAAGCTGCATTATGGCTCAGCGAATCTGCAATGCACTGCACTTACTACAACGAATTAAGAGAAGGTGAAGACTGCAAAAAAATTATGCTAACAGAAAAACAGTATCAGGCTTTAATCAAATTTATTGATGATAAGTTTGATAAAGATTCAGCAGGAAATTACCAGTTTATAAAAACAAATGCCGTTTACGGAAACGACGATGCATTTTATGATGCAAAAGGTTCTTACAATTTCACTTACACCTGCAACACCTGGGCAAATGACGGGCTGAAAGTCGCCGGACAAAAAGCAGCACTTTGGACACCTACTGATTTTGGGATTTTCAGGCATTATAAATAAAAATGAAATCATTTTTTTACTTCTTTTTTTCGGTCTTAACTTTAGCTTGTCAAAAAGAAAATGGGGGAAAACCAATTTTTGGTTCAACCGATTCTGCAATAGTTTCCAAATCTAAAATTGACACTTTAAAAACTAATAAGAAAGCCGAAGAAGCATTAGGATTCTGTAAAGCACACAACTTCAATACAGATTTTTGCATTCTGATAGATATGAGTCTGCATTCTGGACTCAAACGTTTTTTCATTTATGATCTCAAAAAGAATGAAATTTCTAAAGAATATTTAGTTGGTCACGGTTGCGGAACTTCATCTTGGAGCGAGGATTCTACAAAAGATAATCCCACTTTTAGTAATGAAGATAACAGTCATCTTTCTTCTTTAGGGAAATATAAAATAGGAGCAAGAGGTTACAGCAATTGGGGCGTCCACGTCAAATATCTGATGCACGGATTAGAAGAAACCAATAACAACGCACTAAAAAGAATCATCGTTTTTCATTCTTGGGAGAAGATGAGTGATGATGAAGTTTTTCCAAAAGGCTCACCGGAAGGTTGGGGTTGTCCTACGGTTTCCAATAACGCTTTCAAAGAAATTGATCCATTATTGAAGAATTCTAAGAAGCCGGTTTTGATGTGGATTTATAATTGAGAAAAATGAAATATTTAAAAGAAAATATATTATTTTCCGGATTTAATAAGCCATTGTCCTATTTTGGTATAGGGAAAGCACCAGTTTGAAGAAACGAAAGATTTCTAACAAAAAAGATTGCCTTTCGACAATCTTTATGATTTATTTTTCAGCTTTTGGAAGCGGGTTTGCATTTCTGGCTTCTTCAAAAATACCTGGTTCTATGTGGCAATATCCGCCAGGATTTTTATCCAGATAATCCTGATGATAATCTTCTGCTTTATAAAAATTTTTCAGTTTAACCGTTTCTACAACTACTCGTTTTTGATAATTTTTTGCCAATCTTTTAACTTCAGCATTTACAATTGCTTCAGAAGCTTTATCAGTTGAGTAGATTCCGGTCCTGTAATTGTCTCCTATATCATTTCCCTGCTGGTCAAGAGTTGTAGGATCTATGGACTTAAAATAAATATCAATCAAGAGTTTCAGATCAACCTGATCGGCATCATATTTCACTTTTACGGCTTCCGCAAAACCTGTGGTGTGACTTACGACCTGCTCATAGGTTGGGTTTTTAATTTTTCCATTTGCATAACCAACTTCTGTAGCTACAACACCTCTTATTTGCTGAAAAAGATGTTCCGTTCCCCAGAAACATCCACCTGCAAAGTAGATTTCTTTGATGTTTTTACCTTTTAGATTCATCTGTTTTTGTTTTCCTACAATTTTATTATCTGATTTTTCTTTGCTACAACCAATCGTTGTTGTTGCAAAGACGCCAATTCCAAAGATAATAGCAGCGAGCGTCAAAATATTTTTCATTTTATTAAGATTATTTTTATCCATTAATTTTTAGATTAAATTCAATATAAGTTTACGTACAAATTTTAAGCTGCAATTTAATTAAAATCAAGTTTTTTCTGTTACAGTAATTTATTAAACTCCCACTGATTATATACGAAAAACAGATACAATTGGATTTTTATTGTTAATTCAGATTTTCTTAAATTCATTTATTTAAGACTCAATTAAATCTAAAAACAATATTTCACAATCACTGTAAAAATCATTAAATTTGCCAATTATCAAAAAAAGCTAAAAGCCAATTGCTTTCAGCCAAAAGCCCAAACTATGACTTCACAAGAAATAAGACAGCAATTTTTAGATTTTTTCAAAAGCAAAGAACATCTCATTGTTCCTTCTGCACCCATCGTTCTGAAAGATGATCCGACGCTGATGTTTTCCAACTCCGGGATGACGCAGTTCAAAGATTACTTTTTAGGCTACAAGGAACCGAAATCTTCCAGAATTGCCGATACTCAAAAATGTCTTAGAGTTTCCGGAAAGCACAACGATTTGGATGATGTTGGTCGTGACACCTACCATCACACGATGTTTGAGATGCTTGGGAATTGGTCTTTTGGCGATTACTTCAAAAAAGAAGCAATTACTTGGGCTTGGGAATTATTGACGGATGTTTATAAAATCCCAAAAGAAAACCTTTATGTTACTATTTTCGAAGGTGACGAAAAAGAGAACTTGGAACGTGATACTGAAGCTTACGACCTGTGGAAACAATTTATTTCAGAAGACCGAATTATCAACGGAAATAAAAAGGATAATTTCTGGGAAATGGGAGCGAGTGGACCTTGCGGACCTTGTTCCGAAATCCACGTGGATCTTAGAACTGCAGAAGAAAAAGCAAAAGTTTCAGGACTTGAATTGGTCAATAACGACCATCCTCAGGTTGTGGAAATCTGGAATCTTGTTTTTATGCAATTCAACAGAAAAGCAGACGGAAGTCTGGAAAATCTTCCTGCAAAACACATCGATACAGGAATGGGATTTGAGCGCCTTTGTATGGCACTTCAACAGAAAGAATCCAATTATGACACCGACGTTTTCACACCTTTGATTGCCAAGGTTGAAGAACTTTCGGGGAAAAAATATACAGGAATTTTAACGGACGAAAAAGACATCGCAATTCGTGTTGTCGTGGATCACATCCGTGCAGTTTCGTTTGCGATTGCTGACGGACAATTGCCTTCCAATGGTGGCGCAGGTTATGTAATCAGAAGAATTCTGAGAAGAGGAATTTCTTATGCTTACCGTTTTTTGGACAGAAAAGAACCTTTTCTTTTCGAATTGATTGCCGTACTTCAGGATCAAATGGGAAAATTCTTCCCAGAATTGGAGAAGCAAGGAAATTTGGTTACAGAAGTGATCAAAAGTGAAGAGGAATCTTTCCTTAAAACAATTGAAAACGGTTTAATTAGAGTTGAAAAATTAATTCAGCAGACTATTTCTGAAGGTATAAAAGTTTTGCCAAGCGAAGAGGTTTTTGAATTGTATGATACTTATGGTTTCCCTGATGATTTGACAAGAATTATTGCGGAGGAAAAAGGATTGACAATCGACGAAGCTGGTTTCGAAGCAGAAATGGCGAAACAGAAACAACGTTCCAAAAAAGATTCTGCAGCGAAAGTTTATGACTGGGTTGTTTTGGAAGAAAAACCTGAAACTTTCGTTGGTTACGACGTTTTGGAATCTGAAACTTACATTACAAGATACAGAAAAATAGAAAATAAAGACGGGGAATTTTATCAAATTGTTTTGAGCGAATCGCCATTCTATCCGGAAGGCGGTGGACAAGTTGGCGACAAAGGAATTCTAGAAAATGCCACCGAAAGCTTCGAAGTTCTTGAAACTAAAAAAGAAAATGGATTGATCGTCTCTTTGATTAATGATCTTCCGAAAGATGCAGGCGCACTTTTCTACGCAAAAGTAAATGTTGCTGACAGAAAGAATTCTCAGGCGAATCACTCTGCTACGCATTTACTTCACGAAGCTTTGAGAGAAGTTCTAGGAACACACGTGGAACAAAAAGGTTCTTATGTTGGTCCGGATTATTTAAGATTCGATTTTTCACATTTCAGTAAAATGACTGAAGAAGAATTGGCTTTGGTGGAGGAAAAAGTGAATGCTAAAATTAAAGATAATTTAGTATTGCAAGAATTCAGAAATATTCCGATTCAGGAAGCTTTGGACAAAGGCGCAATGGCACTTTTCGGTGAAAAATATGGCGATAATGTGAGAATGATCCAATTCGGAAGTTCAAAAGAATTATGTGGCGGAACGCACGTTAAAACTACGAGCGAAATTGGACATTTTAAACTAACTTCAGAAAGTTCAACGGCCGCTGGAATCCGAAGAATTGAAGCCATTTCCGGAGAAAAATCGGAAGAATATTTCAAGAATCTTGAAACTCAGGTTTCGGAGATTTCGCAATTATTAAAATCAAAAGATCTAATTAAATCAATTGAAAAATTGTTGGAAGAGAATTCAGCGTTAAAATCTGAGGTCGATTCATTCAAAAAAGAAAAAGCAAAAGGCGAGATCCAAAACTGGAAAAATGATTTCGAAGATAAAAACGGCAAGAAACTTTTGGTTAAGAAAACTTCTCTGGACGCAGGTTCTGTAAAAGACATCGTTTTCCAACTGAAAAAAGAAATACCAAATTCTGTCATCATCATTATTTCTGACGCTGGGGAAAAACCAATGGTTACTGTTGGCGTCTCTACAGATTTGGAATCAACTTATCACGCTGGAAATATCGTGAAAGAATTGGCGAAAGAGATCCAAGGTGGTGGTGGCGGAAATCCCGGTTTTGCAACCGCAGGCGGAAAGAATCTTGCCGGGATTGAGATTGCTTATCAGAAAGCTTTAGAGATTTAATTTTTAAAATTAACAAAAGATGAAAGCCTTCTTTTTCTTTATTGTCTTAATCTCAATTAATTTGACTGCGCAGAGTCATCTATATTATCTCAACAGTCATAATAATCATTATAAAGGAATAAAGCTGACGAAGGATCAAAAAATAAAATTTAGAATGATTGGAATAAATCATTGTGAGGCTTTTAATACTATTAAAAACAACCACGAAAATAAAGTTAGCAGACTTAAGATAAGAAATTCTGAAGAACATTATAATCTTAACCGGCTTTACTATTTAAAAACAGATAGTTTAGAATCAGCCTTTGAGAATGAAATTGCTGAATATCTTAATGATGATCAAAGAAAATCTTATTTGCAAAAGTTAGAAAAAAACAGAAAAGATAAAGAGAATACGACTGATTACAGATTTTAAAATATAAAGAAAACTCCCTGAATTGGGAGTTTTTTAGTTTTAGTATAAGTGAATTTTTAAAATTATTTCCCAAAGTTCTTAGGCGAATAGAAATATAAAAATTCCTTTTTAGCTGTTGCAAAATCACTCCAATTTTCACAATCGATCTGATAGCCGACAACGCCCGAAGTTGGAAGATTTACAATTTCATCCGTCAAAGAATTGGCAAAATTGGAAATACCGTTGTTATGTGAAAATAACGCAACCGAATTAACACTGCTGTCCAAACCGAAAATCAGATTCTCAAAATTAGTTTCTCTCGGGTTATATAAGGTGGCATCCGTAGAATAGGATTTTTGATAAACCTCCGAAAACAACTCACAAGTTTGCAAAGCCCGCTTGGCCGGACTGGAAATAAAAGTATCGATACTGATAGATTTTTCTTTAAGTAAATGAGCCATTTTTGGTGCATTTATCATTCCCACTTCATTTAGGGGACGGTCAAAATCTTCGACATCTACAGGCCAATCGCTCTTGGCATGTCTCACGAGTAAAAGTGTCTTCATTAATAAATGATTAATAATAAATTAAAATTAGTAAAAAAATATCACTTGATCACTTTTCCAAAATTAATTTTATCTGTCACTTCTCATAGGCGCTCATAGAAAAAGGGGCATCGGAGTCTTCGGTTCCTCTTTTCATATTTGGTTCATCAGTCATATCGAATTTTAATTTTGCGCCTTTTAACAATTCAAAATGATCTATCCAGTTTTTCGAATGGTACTTTCCATTAACCTTCAGACGGTCGATATAAATGTTTTTATCTGAATTTTTAGAAGCATCGATTAAGATCGAATTATTATTTTCTAAATTAATTTTGATCGATTTGAAAAGTGGTGCACCTAAAACATATTGTGTACTGGCAGGTGTTACAGGATAAAAACCTAAAGCTGAGAAAACGTACCAGGCCGAAGTCTGTCCGTTATCCTCATCACCGCAATAGCCGTCCGGCGTTGGTTTATATAATTTATCCATTGCCTGTCTCACCCAATATTGTGATTTCCAGGGTTGACCGGCATAATTGTACAAGTAAAGCATATGCTGAATCGGCTGATTTCCGTGGGCATATTGTCCCATCCCGACGATCTGCATCTCGCGCATCTCGTGGATCACTTCTTTGTAATAATTAGTATTGAAGGTTGGAGGCATCACAAAAACCGAATCCAGCATTTTTGCAAAATTCTGTTTTCCACCCATTAATTCCTTAAGTCCGTTGATATCCTGAAAAACGCTCCAGGTGTAATGCCAGCTGTTACCTTCTGTGAAAGCATTTCCCCATTCAAAAGGGTCAAAGTTATCCTGAAATTCGCCATTTTTCTTTTTGCCACGCATTAGATTATACTTGGGATCAAAAAGCTTTTTATAGTTCATCGCTCTTTCTTTATAAGGTTGAAGTTCGATTTCAGATTTTTTAAGCGCTTTTCCGAATTCATAGATCGCATAATCATCGTAAGCATATTCCAAAGTTCTGGCGGCGCTTTCATCAATTCCCGTATCTGTCGGGACATAACCGATTTTATTATAATCATCAACACCTTTTCTTCCAACAGCACTTATCGGACCTTCGTTATTGGCGCCATGTTTCAAAGCTTCCCATAGAATTTCCGCATCATAACCACGCAGACCTTTGATGTAGGCCTCAGACACACTGATGCCGAATTATTACCAATCATAATATCTGCATATCCCGGGCTGCTCCATTCGGGAAGAAATCCGCCTTCCTGGTAAGCGGAGATCAAACCTTTCTGCATTTCCACATTGATGGAAGGATAAACCAAATTGAGAAGCGGGTAGAGCGCACGAAAGGTATCCCAAAATCCCGTTCCTCCAAATAAATATCCGGGCATCACTTTCCCATTGTAAGGACTGTAATGCTGAATATCCCCGTTTTTATCTTTCTCATAAAGCTTTTGCGGAAACAGGACACTGCGATACAGACAACTGTAAAAAGTCCTGGCTTGGTCAATCGTTTCACCCTTGATCTGGATTTTGTTTAAAGTTTGATTCCAGATTTCCTTTGCTTCGGATTTTACCTGATTGAAACTTTTTTCTTTGACTTCGTTCAGATTAAGTTCCGCTTGTTCCTGGCTGATGAAAGAAGACGCCACTTTCAATGTGATCTGTTCTCCTTTTTTTAAGTGGGGAAATTTGACCAATGCGCCGGCGTGATCGGCTTTGACTTCAATATTTGCAGTTAAAATCTCTTTATCATTCCAGACATTTTGAGAAACAAAATCTTTATCAAATTGAAGAACAAAGTAGTTTTTAAAATTCTCCATTTTGCCCCTGGCATATCTTGTAGAATAACCAATAATTTTTCTTTCAGAAGGGATGATTTTCACATAAGAGCCTTTATCAAAAGCATCCAGAAGAATCTGGGCTTGATTGGTTTCCGGAAAAGTAATACGCATGACAGCAGCCCGTTCGGTAGGCGCAATCTCTGTCCAGACATCATAATCTGCCAGATAAACCTTGTAAAAGTAAGGCGTCACTTCTTCTGCTTTATGAGAAAACCAACTCGCTCTTTTTTCCTGATCTATTTCCGGTTTTCCAACCATTGGGAGAATTGAAAACTGTCCGTAATCGTTCATCCACGGCGACGGCTGATGCGTCTGTTTAAAACCCTGAATTTTGTTAGCGTCATAAGTATATTGCCAGCCGTTTCCGTTTTTTCCGGTTTGTGGCGTCCAGTAATTCATTCCCCAGGGCAAACCGATGATCGGGTAAGTGTTTCCATTCGATAATTCATAAGAAGACTGAGTTCCCATCAATGGATTGACGTAATCTACGGGACTTTTAATCCAATCATCGATTTCCTGAGAATTGACTCCAATAGAAATGACAGAGCAGAATAGAAATAGTTTTAAGCTTCTCATTCAGAATTTATTTATATCAAAAATAAAACTTTATGAGTAAAGAATTTTGGTTTAGAAATATTTTTATCAGACAATTATAGGATCTTATAAATAATAAAAGGATGAACCAGCCAGCTCATCCTTTATTTAATATTTAAGGTTAATTATGCTTCAATAAACTCCAAAAGATCTTTATTGATAGTAGCTGCTTCTGTAGTCGGCATTCCGTGAGGGAAACCCGGATACGTTTTTATCGTTCCGTTTTTCAGTAATTTGATTGATTTCAAAGCGGCATTTTGATAAGGAACGATCTGGTCATCTTCTCCGTGCAATACCAAAACCGGAATATCAACATTTTTCAAGTCTTCTCGGAAATCAGTCTCAGAAAATGCTTTGATTCCATCATAATGCGCCACGATGCCGCCCATCATTCCCTGTCTCCACCAGTTTCTCTGGATGCCTTCTTTCACATCAGCGCCTTCTCTGTTGTAGCCGTAGAAAGGGAAAGTCAAATCGATATAAAACTGCTGTCTGTTGTTAAGGGTCTGATCTCTGATGCCGTCAAAAACTGACATCGGAACACCATCGGGATTGCTGTCGCTTGCTACCATAATCGGCGGAACGGCGCTGATCAATACTGCTTTTTTAGCTCTTCCGTTCGCATATTTGTTAACATAACGGATCACTTCGCCACCACCTGTTGAGTGTCCGATGTGGACCACATCCTTCAGATCAAGGAATTCTACCAGTTCCGCTGCGTCAGAAGCGTATTGCTCAATAGTGTGATTGTAAATATCCTGGCTGGATCTGCCGTGTCCTCTTCTGTCGTGTGTCACCACTCTGTAGCCTTTTTGTAGGAAGAAGATTACCTGCGCGTCCCAATCGTCTGATGATAAAGGCCATCCGTGGTGAAACATCAATGTTGGTCCTTCGCCTTGGTCTTTGTAAAAAATCTCTGTTCCGTCTTTTAATTTTAGTGTGCTCATTTTGTTTGGTTTTAAATGTTATTGTATGAATTTGTTTTAAATTTTTTTTGAATAAATTATCCAGCGTTCTCGGTTAAAAGTTGAAATAAATCTTCCGCACCGCCATCGAATTTTTTTCCATTTACAAAGAATGAAGGAGTGCCGTTTACGCCGCTGATAACACCACTTTCAAAGTCTGAATCTACTTTATCTGCTAATTCCAGACTTTCCAGATCTTTTTCAAACTGAGGGATATTCAGTTTTAATTTTTCTGCCAATTTCATCAGAAAATTCTCATTCAGATATTCCTGGTTTTCATAGATGGCATCGTGCATTTCCCAGAATTTGCCTTGAAGATTGGCCGCTTCTGCTGCGATTGCTGCTGGTCTTGCGTATTGGTGAATTTCGTTTAGCGGAAAATTTCTGAAAACGAATTTGATCTGATTTCCGAATTGACTCATCAGTTCTTTGAGAACAGGATAAGCTTCGCCGCAATATGGACATTGATAATCTCCGTATTCTACGATGATGAGATCGGCTTTTAAATTGCCTTGTGCGTGATCAGAATTGCTGACTGCTGGTTTTAGTGACATAATTATTTTGTTTTAAGTGTTGTTTTTTTATAGTTTCAATGATGAAAGTATTCGTAAAAAGATAACCGAGATCAAAGCCTCTATATTTGAGGTTGGATGAATACTTTTTTTGAAGGGAATTTTTCTATCTCGTTATCCCTCAAACCAAAATTGGTTACGATAACATCTTTCGGATTTCCGGCCAGCCATTGACTCAAATCAATTGATTCGTAAATGCCGTTATTAAAGCCAATCAGAACTTTGCAAACCGTTTTCCCGGTATTTTTGATGTAATGTCCGGCTCCCATTGGAACGTAACCTACGTCTCCTGTATTAAACTGTTCTGTGACAACGGTGCTTTCCGCTAAGAAAACCGACATCTCTGCCTGCCCGGCAATATAATACTGCCACTCATCTGCATTCGGATGCCAGTGCATTTCTCTCAACGCTCCGGGCTGCAATTCTATAATTGATCCAGACATTGTACTGCTGATCGGGAACTCCTTACTTGTTACCAATCTCTGCAAACCTCCTCCCGGAATGATTCTTGGCTGTTGAGAATGCAACGGGTAGCGGTGGAAACTGGTTAATTCTATATCGGATTCGTCGGGACGGGCAGCTGCTGTAAATGATAACTCGTCCGGAACAATACCCGCTGCGAAATAAACTTCTTTTTGTGGTAATGCTGCAACTTCTTCCAGGGCTAAACCCAAGTTTTGAGCAACAATTTCCGGAGGCATACTTGATACAAAATCTGTTACACTGAATGTATGGTCTTCGGAAAAATTCCCATTATCAAAAATTAAAATAAAATGACATTCTTCTGTTCCCGTTGCCTGGATCGAATGACCATAACCTTTTGGAAAATACCAGACATCGCCCGGCTCAAAATTGTCAATATAACTATGTCCGTCAGGATGAATGATCGTAGTCCGCACTGTTCCGGAAATCACATAAGCCCATTCTGCAGCGTTGGCGTGCCAGTGCAATTCCCGCATACTTCCCGGCTGCAATCTCATAGAAACTCCCGCAATACCTGTAGAAGCAGGAAAATCTTTGACAGAAGCTCCTCTTGTTGTCCCGCCATTATTGGTGCGTGGTTCTTTTTTTTCTAATTCGTATTTGAAGCTAAGTGATTGAGCATTCATAACAGTAGTTTTTTGATTAATTATAGTTTGCCATTATTTCTACTGTAAAGCTACTGCGGTATCATTGGTTTTTGAAGTGGTTTTCGTTGAACGGGCAGAATGACTCGTTGAGAATTTGAAAGAGATAGTTGGTATGTTTGTTTTGCCCAGAATACAAGATTTATCCTAATTAATACTGAACTAAAAAAAAGAAATCACTGGAAAAATCCAGTGATTTTAATAAAATATAATGTGTTGATTTTTTAAAAAGGCTGATTGTACTTTCCTGTCAATGCTTTGTTTTCGATGCTTTTTGCAAAGTTGGGCGTTTCTTCGTGGTTATGAGCATCAGAAGCGGTTTGTCTGGAAGCGGCTGCATCGGCAAGATTCACGTTGTGTTCTTTTAAGTATTCGAACATTTCAGGAGTTGCTGTTGCGTGAATTTCGTTGGTGTACAAAGTCGTGTTATCATCAATTTTTGTGGCTCTCAGTTCCCATAAAACCTGAACTTTTGTACGGCCGCCTTTGGTAATAGAATCTGAAATTGATAACATTCTGCAGTAATCCGGACGATAAACATCTGCAACATAATGCTGAACCATCAAAGCATCTCCGATTGTTTCGACATTAAGTGAAACCGGCTGTCCATCGTAAGTTGAGGAAATAGCCGCTCCGATATGCTGAGTAGAACATCTCTGATATTCTGCATCGGGAAGGTTTAATAACCAATCTGCGATGTTTACTTTTTCGATTGGGGCATTGATAATCGCTGTAACTGTAGAGTGAGACAATGCGTTTTCTGGTGTTTGAATAATTTCCATAATGTTTAAAGTTTAATTGTTTGTATTTGTTATTTGATGAAGTAAAACTACATTCAACAAATTTCAAAATCAATTGGTGTTCGATGAACAGGCAGAAACACTCGGTGGAAAAGATAATTTAAGGATTAAGGAATACGGAAGTTTTAATAAAAGTAAAAGTCATTTGATTTCAAAACCCTTGAATTGCGACCAAGGTAAAAGTTGATTGGTTTCAAACAAGCTGTTTTGGAGAAAAGCAAAGTGTGTTTTAGTCTAAACAGCCTGCTTAGAGAAAAAACAAGTTGAGGTTTTGTTTAATCGACTTGTTTTGGCAAAAAACACTTTGTGTTTTAGTTTAATTGAGTTGTTTGGAGAAAATGACAGTTGTGTTTTAGTTTAAACGAGTTGTTTTGAAGGAAAGCAAAATGTGTTTTAGTTTAACCAGATTGTTCAGAGAGAATACAATTTGTATTTGAGCTTACACAAATTGTTTTGAAGAAAGCTTTAAAACAAAAAATCCGTCTCAATTTAGCTTGAAACGGATTTTACTTATATCAGATTTAAAATTATTTATAAAGCCACTTCCTGATCAGCTTCGTATAATTCGGCATCACAACATAAATTACCAGAAAAACCAGACAGCCGGTACTCACCAATGTATCAAAATACCGATTGGCAGGAATATTAAGTCGTCTTAATGATGGTAACAGTAAAAATTGCATCAACAATGATAAAGGAAAAATGGCAGACCAGGTTGCCAGATATTGCTTCCATCGAACCGGAACTTTGTTTTCTTTTTCGCCATAAAAGAGAAAATCCAGACCAGATTTGATTTCGTAATTATCTTCTTTTGTGAACAACGGATGCGCTTTGTCAATCAGTTTTCTTCTGGTATCAGATTCCATCCAGTTTCGGAGATTTTCAATGGTATCAAAACGAATAATGACGGTGTAGACAAAAGTCAGATTTGGAATCGGGCGCACAATCTGCCAGTCGATAAAACCTTTGGCGCTTTTGGAAAGGGGCAGAATTTCATCAAGCCATTTTTCATATTCGGATTGTTTGCCGTCGAGAACGTGGTGCGTGATGACTACTGATGCGCCTTGTGTTTCCATAATGAAATTTGTTTTTTAATTATTTTAAATCGATTTCAAAAACAATTTGGCTTCGAAAAAAGATTTCAGCAAAACATCTTTTGCTTCTTCCAAAGCCTGTTTCGATGCCGGATTTTCTTCTGTTGTTAATTCTAAAATATATAATTTTTCCTCCAATAAAGTTAGCAAACCCATTATTGCTACACTCGATTTTAAATCGTGGGCTCTTAATTTCAGTAATTTAAAATCCTTGTTTTCGTAAGCCAGTTTCAGTTCCTGCAAATGAGTAGGGACTTTATCTAAAAATTGTTGCGTCACGGTTCTTTCAAAATCCTTGTCGCCATTGCTGATAGACTTCAAATAAGTAAGGTCGATGAACTCGTAATTAAAAGTGATTTCTTCAGCTTTTGTTACCGCTTTTTCGTTTTCTTTCAATCCGAAATTGGAGATTAATTTGAGTAATTCGTCTTCTTTTATTGGTTTGGAAATATATTCGTTCATTCCACGGCTCATACATCTTTCGCGTTCGCCTGCCAAAGCGTGTGCGGTCATTGCGATGATTGGCGTGTTCAGTTTCAGTTCTTCACGGATGGTTTGCGTGGCAATGTAACCGTCCATTTGTGGCATTTGAATATCCATTAAAACCAAGTCGCAATCATTGTTTCTGAGAAATTCTACCGCTTCCAGACCGTTGTTTGCGGTTTCAAAATTGATGTTCCATTGTGAGAGAAGATGTTTCATCAGACTTTGATTGATAGCGTTATCATCCACGATTAACACTTTCAAAGGCGCATTTGTTTTATCTTTAAAATAATTGGTGTCAACTTTCGGAACTACATTCAGTTGTTCTTTTGCGATTGTGTAAGGAATATAAAAATGGAAAGTCGTGCCTTTTCCCTGTTCGCTTATCACTTCGATATCGCCATTTTGCAACTGAATCAGACTTTTTACAATCGATAAACCAAGTCCGGTTCCGCCGTAATTTCGGGTTGTCGAATCTTCGCCCTGATTGAATCTTTCAAAAACTTCAATGAGTTTTTCTTTATCAATTCCGATGCCTGTGTCAGAAACTTTAAAGCCTACAACGACTTCGTTTTCGGTCTGTTGTTTGTTGTAAATTTCGATATTAATGTTTCCTTGATGTGTAAATTTGATGGCATTTCCGATGAGGTTGACCAGAATTTGAGTCAGTCTCGTGGCGTCACCATTCAAAGTGTCAGGAATGGACGAATCTATTTTGCTGGAAATCGTCAATCCTTTTTCTTTGGCTCGTTCTACGAAAAAAGTTTCGACAGAATTCACCAATCCATTGATGCTGAATATGCCTTTGGTAATGCGCATCATTCCGGCTTCGATTTTTGACAGATCTAAAATATCATTGATGATTGCCATCAGGTTTTCTCCCGACCGCTGAATTGAGGATACAAACTCTGCAGATGTTGGATCCAAAGGTCTTTTTTGTAATAAATTGGTAAAACCCAAAATGCCGCTCAAAGGTGTTCTGATTTCGTGACTCATATTCGCAAGGAAGTTTTCTTTGGTTTGTGCGGCAACCGATGCTTTTTTCTCCGCAACATCCAATTCCTGAATCAACAATCTCTGACGTTTGAACTGACGAAGGATGTGATAGCCAACAATTGCGCCGCTTAATATCAATAATATCAATAAAGAAATGTCATACAATCTTGCCTTTTGACCCATTTCTTCGCTTCGTTTGCTGAGTTCAACCATATGCAACCGGCGGCTTTCATAGATTTTTGCGGTGATGCTTGTGATTTCATTCGAAATTTTTCTGGCTCGTGGATTTGCGATCGAAGTCTGGTCGTCCATATTTCCCAAAGAAAGGTAGCGATGCAGTAATTTTTCCTTCGTTGTTTTCTTTTCCATTGCAAGAACACTGAGACGATGTATCAAACGCTCTTCTTCTGTATCTGCATTGTCTTTTGAGAGAGAATCCAGAAAGTTTTCTATCTGACTGATTTTTTGGTCGATTCCTTCGAGATGAGTCGTGTCGTTGGTCGCAATAGAAGCTCTGATTCTGCTTTCAACGCCCAAAATATCACGGTCGATTTCTCTTAAATGATTGCTGGAACGCAACTCGCTGAGAAGTCTGTTGTTGTTTTGAATAAGTGCTTTTGTATTTTTAGCAGAATTGATTTGGACAGCAATCAAAAGAAGCGAACCTGCAATGAAGGTGAGTATGATAAAATAACTAAACCGTTTGTTGTCCATTACTGAGGATATTTTTTTCATAAGTGTTATATACTTAACTTGAAATTATATGAACCACCCGGTCAAAAATTCTTTGAATTTTCGCCATCCCTCCAGCGGAGGGAAATTTTACGCTCCCTTCAGAACGCCGAATTGCAGCAGCCCGGCTTGAACGAAGCTCTTTTTTGTTATTGCGATTGCTGTAAAGTTCTAAAGATTGCTTCACTTTGTTCGCAATGACAAAAAAAGCGGGAGTGGAAGACGGATTAAGCTGCCCAAACCTAACAAAGTTGTTCGACGTATCAAATTATTAATAGTCAATTAGAAAACATTCATTCTCGTATTGAGCGCTTTTCGATAGGCATCTGCAACGGGAATGAATTTTCCGTTGATCATAATTCCGCCATCCTGAAGCGTGTCTATCTTGCCGACAGAAACGATGTAAGAACGATGAACTCTGATAAAATGATCCTTTGGGAGACGTTCTTCCGCCGTTTTCATTTTGCCGTGGATGGCAAACATTTTTTCGCGTGTGTAAAACTTTACATAATCTCCCATTGCTTCTGCGTAAAAAATATCGTCCAGCTTCAAACGCCTTGTGATATTGGAATCCCGGACGAAAAGAAACTCATCTTTAGTAACTTCTACATTTTCTTTCCTGCTTTCAAGGATTGATTGTGCTTTGCTTACTGCCTGTAAAAATCTGGCAGGCATCACCGGTTTCAGGATATAATCTGCGATATTCAGTTCGAAAGCTTCCAGTGCATATTCTTTATTAGAAGACGTGAAAATGATGATGATATCTTTCCCGGAAAGGTTTTTTGTAAGCTCGATTCCTGTCATTTCCGGCATTTCTATATCCAGAAATATCAAATCTACCTCATTGTTTTGCAAATGGTTGTAGGCATCTATTGCGTTGGAATATTCATTGACAATTGTAAGATTCGGAACCTGTTTTGCCAAATGTGCCAAAGTTGTTCTTGCGATATCATTATCATCAACGATTAAAGCCTTCATAGGGATAGTTATTTATGGTTGACACAAATATAATTATTCCTTTTTGTTTTTGATGCTTTCGAAGTTAGATTATCTGAAGTAAGAACGGATCATCCAGGCCATTTCTTCGTGGGTTTCCATCAAACCTGTTATGAAATCGCTTGTTCCGTAATCTTTGTATTGTTCGGCAAAAGGCGTGATATTTCCGCGTAGAAAATCGATGATGCTTTCGTGGTCGGCCAGTAAATCTTTCATAAAGCCAAGACCGTCATTCGTTCTTTCGCTGTATTCGGTAAGATGTGTTAATTCCAGATAAATTTTCATTGTAGCAGGAGCAAAATGCCCGATTTTTCTCATACGTTCTGCGACGCTGTCAATCAATTCATCCAATTGTTTGTATTGTTCTTCGAAGAAGATATGATTGGCGTGGAAATTATCACCGGTCACGTTCCAGTGTGCATTTCTGGTTTTGATGTAAAGAACAGATTCGTCGGCTAATAATTTTGCCAATTGTTCTGCAACAGCCTCTGTGTTTTTTTCTGTAATTCCGATTTTTGCTTTCATAATAGTAAGGTTTAAGTTTTGAGCTTTATTGCTCTTTTTTCTGATGTAAAGTTCAGTCGAATTCCTATAAAATCCAGAGATTTTTCGTTGAAAGGGCAAAATGAGTCGTTGAATAGAACACAATGATTTTTAAATAAAAAACCCTTTTCAAATAAAATGAAAAGGGTTGGTGTTTATGAAGATAAGATTTGATTTGTTATTTAGCTATTATTTTAAAATTAGTATTCAGGTTTTCTCCGGAGACATTCAGGATATAAATTCCGGCTACCTTTTTATCTCTAATATTCAGATTGAAAAGGCCTTTTCCATTAGAAGTTACCTTTTCCTTAATGATGATTTTTCCTGTCATATCAGTTAATGTAGCGGTCAGACTGGATTGCTCATATTTAGGAAGTTTGATGAAGATCTCATCTTTCACAGGATTGGGATATACAATGCCTTTATCTTTATTTGAAATGAAATTATCATTACCTAATGTTGCCTGATTGTACAAACCTTGTACTTCCGTTGCAGTCAATGCATGGTTGAACATTTTAAGTTCGTCAAAGGCACCTTTGTAAGGAGCAGGAGCATTTGTCGCAGCCTGGAACTCAAGTTCGCCGATATTCCCGATGACAAGATCACTTGCTTCACCAATTCCTGTAACTGCCGTTTCGTCTCCTTCGGTCATAAGAACGCCATCTGCATAGATTCTCATTTTATGAGCAACGATATCTCTCATAATGACAACATTTACCCATTCCCCTGTGAAATATTTGGCAATAGGGGAAGTGATTTCCTTTTTCGTAATATCGTCATCTATGGCAAAACGCAGCTGTCCGCCTTTCATCTCAATATTAAAACGTTTTCCGGTTGCACCAGTTGTATTATTTTTTGTAATAGATCCTTTGCACAATACATAAAGACTGGTTGATGAAGAACCAGGGATCATACTTACCGGTGCTTTCATCCAAAACGAAACGGTGAAAGAGTTTCTGTCAAACCGGATATGGTCCTGATCCGGAATACTTGTGATATACATATTGCTTGGCGCTGTTGCCAGATTTATGGCATTATTTTCTTTTCCTTGTATTCTTACATTGGAATTATCATAAGCTACATCCAATAATCCGTCATTAGCATAATTAGTATCATCAGCAATTTTTTCACCTTCCAAAGGTGCTTCTTTAAATGGCCAGTACCCAACAAGACTCGGAGTCAGGGCTTTGAAAGTCCAAATATCACCTGTTGCAACACCTTTAGCATTAGAAGCATCGATTCTCCAATAATAATTGGTTGCAGGACTCAAACCGGTAAGCTGATAAGACGGCGCAGCAGAATAAGCAACATCTGCCTGCTTGATCAAATTTCCGGCGTCTGTTCCCAAATAAACAGCGTAAGAAGTTGTATTCGAGCTACCAGTCCATTTCAATGTCATATTACCGCTTGTCAATTCTACATTATTGTTTCCATTTGCAGGTGTTGGCGTAGTTGCTTTTGCAGGCGCTGATGGAATTGGTGGTGTAGTGATTGATGTCACAGTTGTGTAAACAGAAGATTCTGTCGCATTAAACGCTTTTACTCTGTAATAATACTGCGTGTTGGGCGTCAAACCGGTTTCGTTATAACTTGTTATGTTGGCACCAAGCGTTGCAAGTTCTGTAAAAGTAGTTCCATTTGTAGAACGCTCCAGTACATAATTGGTTTCGTTGTCAGCATTATCATTCCAATTAACTGTTAATGAGCTTGAAGCGGGAACTTCTGTTGTGGTAACATTGGTAAAATTAAGATTGGTCGGTGGAATAATGAAGTCTGCCGGAGCCTGACTTGTCAAACCATTAATGTAAACTTCAATATTCAGATAAGGTGCATTGGTTGTGCTGACAGCCAAAGCATCGGGAACATTTTTATCCAATCCATTTGCATCTTCCCAAGCATCTGGCATACCGTCATTGTCTGTATCCAAAGGAGCCGGCGCACCATAAACGTGTCCTGCACCGCCATTGGTAAAGCCAAATTTTGTCGTCAAATCAGACTGAACATAGACATAAGTCGCAGTAGTTCCTTTAGATGCCAGATCGGAGATCATCAGATTTTCTACCTGATCACGTCTTGGGTAAGACGCACCAACACTTAAAATTGCTTTGTCAAAAGCCTGCTGAGCCGTCAAAGCTGTGTTTTTCATCGGATAATCATACGGCTCTGATTTTATAGTTGAAATATCTCCCGTTGGATAACCCGTCAGATCTGCCGGAACCAAAGTACCGTCCAGAACGCCATTTCTGTTATTATCAAAATAATTTCCTGCACCGTACAAAGAGAAATTATCATTCCCTCTATTGAAAGGTGTTGTAAGGTTAGTTTGTGTATTCGGACCGCCGATAAAGTAATTATTAATGATATTCACGTCCGAACTTCCTGCAGAATCACCGCCCATAATATAGGCATCACCGGATTCAGCGTGTCCGTAAGTATTACCAAAATTGCCCCAGTTGTAAACCACGTTATTTACAAACTCATTGATTCCCTTTACTTTGTTATTTCGGGTTTTGTTACAGATATACAAGTTTCCGATCAAACTGATTTTACCGCCCGATGGCTGCATCAATCCGCCGGCAGAATGGTTGTGACGATGCAGACCCTGACCAATAATGGAATTTTGTATTGTTATATTATCCGGACTTTCACCTTTGTTGTCCCAGTTGATAGAGAAAACTTCGTCTGTTCCCCAAGTGAAGGACATATGATCCAGAATGATATTGGCGCCATTAGATAAGCCGGATGTATCCTGACCTTGAGTGGTTGCACCGTAACGAATGCGGACATAACGTGCTATCGTATTACTTGCGCCTGTAAATGTTACCTTTGCGCCCAAAAGTACAATACCTTCTCCCGGAGCCGTTTGACCTGCAATGGTTGTGTTTTTGGCAATTGCAATCTGAGAAAGGGTATTGATGATGCCGCCAACTTTGAATATGACAAATCTCCCTTCCTGACTAACAGCATCCCGAAATGAGCCAGGTCCGCTGTCATTCAGATTGGTTACAAGATAAATCTGAGGATTGGCAGCACCTCTAGCGCCGGTGGTATATCTTCCAAAACCTGTAGCTTCCGGGAAAGCTAATGTCTGAGCATTCAAACCGACCGTGGCCGACATCAGCCCGCAAAACACAAAAAGTTTGAAGAACTGTTGAATAGGTAATTTTCTATTTTTCATAAAATTATTGTTAATTAAATATTAATAATTTGGTGTGAGGGAAAATTAGAAACAAAGCAAAAAACGAGTGTCCTGCTCCGTCCTGAATATGTTGTTAATTGTCAATTGATTACGATCGGAAGCCTTATTGTATTGATTTTAAGAAGATTCAAAATGAAATGTGTTTTAGTAATGATAATTATTCTTACTAGTTCAAAAAGTATTGATAAATGAGCCTGAGAATGATGTTAAGGAAAAAAAATCGGATAATTTTTTACAGTTTTTTAATTATAAATTTCATCACCAAAAATGCTCGGCAGATCATTAATTTTCAATCAAGGTCAAAAAATAATAATATTTTCAGCATCAATTCTAAAAGTAAAAGCGCTTGTCATTTTTCCGAATTATGATTAGATAATTTCTTATCTTTATCAATTAATAAGCGCTTTTTATAAGTTGCCTTAAATTAAATATTTATAGATTTATTATATGAAGGATCTTGTAAAAGCGAAAGGTTTTGAGAATGATATTGATGATATAAACCAAATTCCTGCGGTAGCAAAAATTCTGGAGGTAATCTGTAATTCAACAGGGATGGGGTTTGCCGCAGTTGCAAAGGTTACCAAAGATCAATGGATAGCCTGCGCAGTAAATGACAAGATCAATTTCGGGCTTGGAGTAGGAGGCGAGCTGCAAGTAGAAACCACACTATGCAATGAGGTGATGGAATTACAACAAGTGATTGCCATAGATAATGTGAGTGAAGATCCAATCTATTCTGATCATCATACGCCCAAAATATATGGTCTTCAAAGCTACATTTCCATACCTATCATCTTAAAAAACGGCGATTTTTTCGGAACTCTGTGTGCTATTGATCCCAAACCAGCTTTGGTGAACAATGAAAAAACAATCACCATGTTTAAGCTTTTTGCAGAACTGATTGCATTCAATCTGGATTCTCTCCAGCATTTGAACGAAACCCAGGTCAAACTTCTTGAAGAAAAGAAAATTGCAGAAACCAGGGAGCAGTTTATCGCGATACTTGGACATGACCTCCGCAACCCCATCAATGCTATTTCCAATGCGGTACAGCTTCTGTTCAGAAGCCAGTTGGATGAACGGAATCTGCGATTGGCAAAGGTTATTCAGGATTCTACAAATCGTACGCAAGGTCTTATCAATAATATGCTCGATTTTGCAAGTGGGCGTCTTGGTGGTGGCATCAAGCTAAATTATGACAACAATAAGAACCTTGAAGACACCCTGAATCAAGTCATCACAGAGCTGAAAATGGTCTATCCCGATAGGTCAATAATGACAGTGCTTAGTCTGGAAAAAGAAATCAGGGCAGATTACAAACGCATCGCTCAGCTATTTTCAAATCTTTTGGGTAATGCACTTACTCACGGCGAAAAGCAATCGCCAATACTTGTAAAAGCGGCATTAGTATCAAATAATTTTGAACTGTGTGTCATCAATAAGGGTAATAAAATCTCACCAGATATTATAAAACATCTTTTTAAGCCTTTTTCCAGAGGAGAAGTACATCACGGTCAGGAAGGATTAGGTCTTGGGCTTTACATAGCAAGCGAAATTGCTGCAGCCCACAAAGGGACGATCTGGGTTGACTCAACGGATGAAGAAACCTGCTTCACATTTCAAATTCCTTTCTCAGCTGCTGAAATCTGAGTTGACTTAATTTTAATAAAAAACACCCGAAAATTAATTTCGGAGCATTGCATTTTATCTTAATTTATTGAGATTGTTTTCTGATGTATTTTTGACATTAAGCCTGTCTTCTACATATTCAATCGTTGTTTTGCCGTGTGGTTTCGGATTTCCGTCCTCGTCCAATGCTACAAAAACCAATCGCTCAATGGTGATAATCTTTTGGTGTGTCATTTTATTTCTAACCTCGCATCTTAATGTTAGAGATGATCTTCCAAACTCAACGGCTTCGATTCCGATCTCAATAATGTCGCCTTGTTTTGCAGAGCTCACAAAGTTGATCTCCGAGATATATTTGGTTACGGTTCTTGAATTTTCTAATTGGATAATGGCATAAAGTGCCGCCTCTTCATCGATCCATTGAAGTAATCTTCCTCCAAAAAGTGAATGGTTTGGATTAAGGTCTTCTGGTTTTATCCATTTTCTGGTGTGGTAATTCATCATAATTCTATGGCATTTTAATTTGATGCAAAGGTAAAGTTTTCATAGGGATTTAACAGTTGTAGAACATAGAAAAATTAATAACTGAATTAATTTTCAGATATATTAATCTAAAATTCTTTGGTGGGATTTTTGATTCCCTAGAATCTTAGTATTTTTGTAAAAATTTTTAGAAAATGTCGAAAGTTAAAATAGGAACAGTTCAGATGTCGTGCGTCGCAGACAAGCAGCAAAACCTGGACAAAGCCATTGAAAAAATAAGAGAAGCCGCTGCAAAAGGCGCTCAGATCGTTTGTTTGCAGGAGCTTTTCACATCTTTATATTTCTGTGATGTTGAAGATTATGATAACTTCGATCTTGCAGAACCAATTCCGGGACCTTCAACAGATGCATTATCTCCAATTGCCAAAGAATTGGGCGTTGTAATAATCGCTTCATTATTCGAGAAGAGAGCACAAGGTCTTTATCACAATACAACAGCTGTAATCGATGCTGACGGAACCTATCTTGGTAAATATCGAAAAATGCATATTCCGGATGATCCTGCTTTTTACGAAAAATTCTATTTCACGCCAGGCGATTTAGGCTACAAAGTTTTTCCCACAAAATTTGGGAAAGTTGGTGTATTGATCTGTTGGGATCAGTGGTATCCGGAAGCATCAAGAATTACAGCTTTGATGGGGGCTGATATTATGTTCTATCCAACAGCAATCGGCTGGGACACAACTCAGGATGAAGAAACTAATCAGGATCAATACAATGCCTGGCAAACGATCCAGCGTTCTCATTCAGTTGCAAATGGGCTTCCAGTGGTTTCCGTAAATAGAGTAGGCTATGAACAAGATGGTGCTATGAAATTCTGGGGCGGAAGTTTTGTAACCAATGCTCAAGGGAAGTTATTGTATCTCGCTTCTCACGACCAAGAAGAAGTGGTGGTGACAGAAGTTGATCTTGCGCAGACAGATTATATGAGAAAACACTGGCCATTCCTGAGAGACCGAAGAATCGAAACTTATTCGCCGATTACAAAACGTTTTATTGACGAGGATTAATGACTATAGATAAAGATTTCAATCCATTAGAAAATGGATACACCTTCCCTGCAGAATGGGAAGAACACGAAGCAACGTGGCTCTCCTGGCCTCACAAAGAAGAATCCTGGCCGGAAAGAATTGATTTAATTTATTCCGCTTATGCCAAATTCATTGCTGAACTTACGAAAGGCGAATTTGTCTGCATCAATGTAAAAGATCAGGAAATGCAGGCTTTCGCAATGGAACATATTTCCAAAGCTGGAGCTGATATTTCTAAAGTAGAATTCTATTTCCACGAAACGAATGATGCTTGGTGCAGAGATCACGGTCCTGCGTTCTTAGTTAATAAAAATGGGGAAGAGCCACAGAAAATCATTGTAGATTGGGGTTTCAATGCTTGGGGAGGAAAATATCCGCCATTCGAGTTAGATGATGTGATTCCAACCAAAATTGCTGAAGAAAAAGGACTTCCGGTTCTTTATCCGGGAATTATTATGGAAGGTGGTTCTGTTGAATTCAATGGTGCAGGAACGGTTTTGACTTCGAAATCCTGTTTGCTTAATGAAAACAGAAATCCACATCTTTCTCAGGAAGAAGTCGAAGAATTCCTGAAAAAATATTATGGACAAAAACAGGTTCTTTGGGTAGACGACGGCATCATTGGTGATGATACAGATGGACACGTGGACGACACAATCAGATTTGTAAATGAAGACACAGTTTTGACAGTCATTGAAGATAATAAAGAAGATGACAATTACGAAATCCTTCAAACCAATCTTCGTCAGTTACAAGAAATGAAATTGTTGGACGGAAGACCACTCAATATCATAGAACTTCCAATGCCGGATCCTGTTTATTGTGACGGTCAAAGATTACCAGCATCTTACGCCAATTTTTACATCGCAAACAAATCAGTAATTGTTCCGATCTACAATTGCGAAAAAGATCAGATTGCTTTGGATATTATTCAAAAATGTTTCCCGGAAAGGGAAGTGGTTGGCATAGATTCTAACGATATTATCTGGGGATTGGGAAGTTTCCACTGCCTAAGTCAGCAAGAACCTTTGGTTTAAAAACATAAATCCGCACACAAGCGGATTTTTTTAATCATTTAAAATTAAATAATGAGCGAAATACAAGCTACAGATCAGGTCAAAAAATATCTTCCATTCATCTTAGGAACTGCCATTTTTATGCAAATGCTGGACTCTACAATTCTGAATACATCTCTGCCTTCAATCGCAAGAGATTTGCAGGAATCACCACTTGATATGCAAAATGCAATCATCAGTTATGTCCTGACTTTGGCTTTGTTTATGCCTGTTAGTGGGTTTTTGGCTGACAAATTTGGGACGAAAAAGATTTTTATTCTTTCGTTGGTTGTGTTTTCATTAGGATCATTATTCTGCTCATTGTCACATAATCTTACCGAATTGGTGATTTCCAGGGTTGTTCAGGGCGTTGGTGGCAGTTTGATGACGCCTGTCGGGAAATTAGCTTTGATTAGGGCATTCAACAAAAATGAACTTTTGAAAGCGATGAATTTCGCAATCATTCCCGCATTAATTGGTCCGGTTATGGGACCTTTGGTTGGCGGCTACATTGTGGATTATATGACCTGGCACTGGATCTTTCTCATTAATATTCCGATTGGCGTTTTAGGAATTATTTTAAGTTTAAAATATATGCCCAACTTCAAATCGCCGGTTATCGATTTTGATCTGAAAGGATTTCTCATATTCGCAATGGCGTCTTTGCTGTTGTCAGTTTCGTTGGAATTACTTGGAAATGCACAGAATATTACCCCTGTTTTATTGGTTTTTGTTTTGGGATTCTTGATGCTTTACTTTTATTATAAACACGCAAAAACTGACAACAATCCCATTTTTCCGCTCAATCTTTTTCAGGTTCGGACGTTTCGTGTTGGGATTTTGGGAAATCTGGCAACAAGACTTGGAATCAGTTCCATCCCGCTTTTGGTTCCGGTAATGATTCAGATTGCTTATGGACAATCGGCGCTTACATCGGGCTGGATTGTTGCGCCAATGGCTCTGACGGCAATGTTCGGGAAATCCTACGTCATCGGGATTTTAGATAGATTCGGTTACCGCAAAACATTGATGGTCAACACTTTTACAATCGGTATTTTAATCTGTACTTTGGCAATTCCTACAGTTCACAGCTCAATTTATTGGTTTGTACCTATTTTATTAATTTTAGGATTTTTCAACTCGATTCAGTTTACATCGATGAATACGATTTCTATTGCAGATTTGCGACCTTACCAGAACAGTAGCGGTAATTCCTTGGTTTCTGTCAATCAGCAGTTTGCGGTTGGATTTGGAATTGCGTTTGGTTTGATTGTTTTGAAAATATTCGAAGGCGATACTACTTTTATTAAAAATCAGATTCATAATGCTTTCCGCTATACCTTCCTGATTGTAGGTTTTCTCACCATTCTTTCCGGTTTCGTTTTCCGAAGACTCAATTTTCGGGATGGCGACAATATGAAATCGGTTTAAATTGATATTATTTGGGCAGCTTAATCCGCCTTCCGTTCCCGCTTTTTTTGCCAAGCCATTTCCTCTGCAAAAAGAGCTCCACTCAAACCTAACGAAGTGGTTCATCGATTCAAATAATAAATATATAAAATGAGATAAGTCGGGCTGCGGGTTTCAATATAAAAAGACGATTGGTCAAAGTATAAATTTTTCTATCTTTAAACATTAAAAACTTCTCAAGATGGTAAAAAATAAAACAGTAGAAACAGAACTTTCTGTAGAAGATTACATTAATAATATAACTGATGAAAAACGTCAGAAAGACATCAGAGAATTGGTGAAAATCTTTGAAGAAACATCAGGATTTCCACCTAAAATGTGGGGCGAAGCTATCATAGGTTTTGGAAGTTACCATTACAAATATGCCAGCGGACACGAAGGTGATGCGCCTTTGGCAGGACTTTCAAATAGAGTTGCTCAAATCTCAATCTATGTTTATCCGGAAGATGAATTGCGTGAAAAATTATTATCAGAATTAGGAAAAGTAAAATCTGCGAAAGCCTGTATTTATATCAAAAAACTGGAAGACATCAATGTTGATGTCCTGAAAAAAATCGTCAAAAATTCAGTGGATAATATCAAAAAAATCTACGGATAAATGACGTTCTCAAATTTACTTTCACCGGAAGTTCAGAACTTCATCAATCAAAATATTGACAGTGACATCACAAAATTATTATTGAAAAAATCGCCGTTTCCAGATGTAACGATTCAGGAAATTGTACAACAAATCAAAGGCAAAAAAACGGCTCAAAGAAAGTTCCCGTTTTTATTGAAAGACCATATTGTTTTTCCTCCAAATCTCAATTTGGAACAAGCTTCGTCACAATCCACCGCAGAATATAAAACCAAAGATCTGAAAGGAAAATCATTCCTCGATTTGACCTCAGGTTTCGGGATTGATGCTTATTTTCTTTCTCAGAATTTTGAAGACGTGACTTTGGTGGAGCAAAATGTGGAATTGATAAAAATCGTTGAGCACAACTGGAAAACGCTTGGCAGGAAAGCAACTTTTATCAATCAAAACCTTGAATATTTTCTTGATAGTCTTCGAGATCCTCAGACTGACAGTTTTAGTAAATTTGATATCGTTTATCTTGATCCGGCAAGACGAGATCAGAATAATAAAAAGAAATTTCTGCTCGAAGATCTTTCACCAAATCTTTTGGAAATCGAAGAAAAACTCAATTCTATTTCAGATAAAATTATAGTGAAACTTTCACCATTGATCGATATTTCTTATTTGATTTCAGAACTAAAAAATATTGCTGAGATTAAGATTATTGCAGTCAGAAACGAGGTGAAAGAATTGGTTTTAATTATTGATAATAAAGAAAATAGAGAAAAGAGTAATGGCACGAAGATCACTTGTGTAAACTTGGAATCGGACGAGCCTGCATTTTCATTTGATATTAATGAAGAAAAATCGGCAGTTTCAGAATTCTCAGAAAGTCTGAATTACCTTTATATTCCAAACAATTCGATTTTAAAAGCTGGCGCTTTCAATATCATTTCAGACAAATTCGGATTGAAGAAACTTCATCCAAACACGCACTTTTATACGTCTGAGCACAAAATAGAGAACTTTCCGGGAAGAATTTTGGAAGTCGAAAAAATTGATGGAAAAGATCTTAAAAAAAATGACCAGTTCAATATCATTTCCAAAAATTATCCTTTGAAACCTGACGAAATCAAGAAAAAATACAAACTGAAAGATGGTGGAAATCGTTACCTGATTTTTACTCAAAGCATCAATGGAAAAGAAATTTTGAGAAGTATTTGATTTAATGTATTGATTAACAAAATTTTAAATAAATATTAATTATACAGCCAAATTTTTAAAAATAATTAAATGAGCGTTCATCTTACCATAAAAAATCACTACATTTGCACGCGTAAAAAATAGATATGCAAAATATTAGAAATATAGCGATTATCGCACACGTTGACCACGGAAAAACAACTTTGGTTGACAAAATTATCCACGCAACAAACATCTTCCGTGAAAATCAGGAGAGTGGTGATTTGATCATGGATAACAACGATCTTGAGAGAGAAAGAGGGATTACGATTTTGTCAAAAAACATCTCTGTAACTTACAAAGACGTTAAAATTAATGTTATCGATACTCCTGGTCACGCCGATTTTGGTGGTGAGGTAGAAAGAGTATTGAAAATGGCTGACGGTGTTGTTTTGTTGGTAGATGCCTTCGAAGGACCAATGCCACAAACAAGATTTGTACTTCAGAAAGCTTTGGAACTTGGATTGAGACCTTTGGTGGTTATCAATAAAGTTGATAAGCCAAACTGTCGTCCGGAAGAAGTTCACGATCAGGTTTTTGATCTTTTCTTCAACCTGGATGCGACAGAAGAGCAGTTGGATTTCCCAACTTTCTACGGTTCATCTAAACAAGGCTGGTTCAACACTTCATTAGAACAAACTGAAAATATCTTCCCATTATTAGACGGGATTTTACAATATGTTCCAGAGCCGAAAGTAGAAGAAGGTAACCTTCAGATGCAGATCGTTTCTCTTGATTTCTCTTCTTTCTTAGGAAGAATTGCAATTGGAAAAGTGATCAGAGGTGAGATCAAAGAATCTCAATGGATCGGTCTTGCTCAGGCAGACGGAAAAATATTGAAAGGAAAAGTAAAAGAATTATACGTTTTCGAAGGCCTTGGAAAGAAAAAAGTAGCCGAAGTTAAAGCCGGAGATATCTGTGCTGTTGTAGGTTTCGATGCTTTCCAGATTGGAGATTCTTTCGTAGATCTTGAAAATCCTGAGCCATTGCCAAGAACTTCTATTGATGAGCCAACTTTGAATATGACGTTCTCTATCAACAATTCACCTTTCTTTGGGAAAGATGGTAAGTATGTGACTTCCAACCACCTTAAAGAAAGATTAACTAAAGAATTAGAGAAAAACTTAGCATTGAGAGTTGAACAGACCGATGATGCCAACACGTTCTTAGTTTTTGGTAGAGGTATTCTTCACTTGTCAGTTTTAATTGAAACGATGAGAAGAGAAGGTTACGAAATGACAATTGGTCAGCCACAGGTTATCCTGAGAGAAATCGACGGAGAAAAATGTGAGCCTTACGAATCTTTGGTTGTTGACGTTCCGGAAGAATTTGCTTCAAGAGTAATCGATTTGGCAACTCAGAGAAAAGGAGATCTTCATATTATGGAAACTAAAGGTGAGATGCAGCATATGGAATTCGAAATTCCTTCCAGAGGTTTGATCGGATTGCGTTCTCAGATGTTGACTGCTACTGCTGGTGAAGCTATTATGGCGCACCGTTTCACAGAATACAAACCTTTCAAAGGCGCAATTCCTGGAAGAAGTAATGGGGTTCTGGTAAGTAAAACCCAAGGTCCTGCAACTGAATATTCTATCGCAAAATTACAGGATAGAGGTAAGTTCTATGTTGATCCGGGCGAGGAGATCTACGCAGGGATGATCATTGGTGAGCAAAACAAACCTGGGGATCTTGTCGTAAATATCGTAGAAGCAAAACAGTTGAACAACATGAGAGCTTCCGGAAAAGATAAAGATACCGGTGTTGCACCAAAAATCCTGTTCTCTCTTGAAGAATGTATGGAATATATCCAAAGTGATGAAGCGATCGAGGTAACGCCTAACTTCATCCGTATGAGAAAGAAAATCCTTTCTGAAGAAGAAAGAAAAAGAATGGAAAGAACAGCAAAATCTTAATCCAGATAAATTTTTAAAGTCCTCATCACTGAGGACTTTTTTATTTCTAAATTTGAAAAAAAACAAATGACAAACTTTACTTTTAAAATCACCTGCACAGACGAAAAAGGTTTGGTTTACAGAATCTCAGAAGTGCTTTTGGAAAACGGTCTCAACATCATCAAGAATGACGAGTTTGTGGACAGCGAAAAGGCTTTATTCTTTATGAGAACCGAAGTTGCCGGAATTGCAGATCCTCAAAAAGTGATCGCCCAGCTCAAAGATCAATTGGGTGATTGCGAAATAGAATTAAGTAATAGCAAACCGAAAGATGTGGTTGTTTTTGTCACCAAAGAACACCATTGTTTATCAGATCTGTTGATTAGAAATCAATTTAAAGATCTGAATTTTAATATTCTCGCAGTTGTCGGGAATTACGAAATTCTGAGAGATCTGACTGAAAAATTCGATATTCCGTTTCATTATATTTCTGCGGAAAATACCACAAGAGAAGACCACGAAAATCAGATTAAAGAAACGCTTAAAAATTACGAGTTTGATTATTTGGTTCTCGCCAAGTTTATGAGAATTTTGACGCCTGGATTTATTAAAGATTTTAAAGGGAAAATCATTAACATCCATCATTCTTTTTTGCCGGCTTTTATCGGCGCAAATCCTTACAAACAGGCTTTTGAAAGAGGTGTGAAAATCATCGGTGCAACGGCACATTTTGTAACAAATGATCTGGATGAAGGTCCGATTATTTATCAGGATATTATCAAAGTCACGCATTCCAAAACGGCAAAAGATCTGGCAAAACTCGGAAGAGATGTGGAGAAAAATGTCCTTTCAAATGCTTTAAAATTAGTTTTTGAGGATAAAGTTTTTATTGACGGGAATAAGACAATTATCTTTGAGTGATATTTAGTCTTCAAATATTTTCTCGCCTAAGCTTTAAACTATAAGTTATGACATTTTTATATGATAATGATTGAGTTGTTTCTAAAGAAATAATTTCAAATTTCTCAATCAGTTTTTCTTGATTGTAAAGTTCTAAATATTTTTTTTCTCCAATTTCTCTGAATTTTATTTCAAAATAATCTATGATTTTAGTTGCTGAATATGTCGGTGGTTCCTCACAATGATTTCCAAAAGTTCTGATAAACTTATTCTTTCTATAAAATGTCCAGTTAATATCCTTACAGAAATTATTGTTTTTTGAATTTGTAAATGTTATAGTATCAGATTTAAAATAAATATCACTACTATTATCTGATGTCCAAGGATTTGAAAATGTTCTTATTTTCGTTCTACTTTCCTGATCTATTGTTTTTTTAAAGACGTTAATAATATTCTTTTCTGTAATTTCAATTTGCTGAGCACAAATATAATTTAGAAAGAATAATGATGATAGTATAAGAAGAGTTTTTATAGTTTTCATTTTAAATAATATTTCCAATCAAGTAAACTTACCAAAAAAAATATTTGATTGGCAATAATTGGAACAACTTCTCTAATTATTTATATTCAGATAACTTCAATTGATGAGTTAATTAGAAAATCATTATTTTTATTGAAATAAATCCTAAACAATGTCAATCAACAGACGAGACTGGCTCAAAACAGCTTTCCTGGGAAGTGCAGCACTCACACTTTCTCCACTTGAATTTTTTGCGAAAAATACCCCGAATTTTTCTGAACTGAAAAATGATGACAAAACCATCCGGCTTTGTTTCAATGAGAATCCGTTTGGTGTTTCGCCAAAAGCCTTGGAAGCAATGAAAGAAAATCTCAGTTTATCATCAATGTATGATTTTAAATTTGCAGATATTTTGTGTTCAAAACTGGCAGAGAAAAATCAATTGAAGCAGGAGAATCTTTTGGTTTCTGCAGGCTCGTCATATCTCCTGGAATTGATTACAAAATATGTTTCCCTGGACAAAGGTCATTTCATCATTCCGGATCCGTCTTTCACGATCTTTGAACCAATTGCTGAATTCCTCGGAATGTCAAAAACCGTTGTTCCTTTGACCGAACATAAGCGAATCGATCTTGAGAAGATGAAAAATTCAATCAGAAAAGATACAAAACTGATCTATATCTGCAATCCAAATAATCCGACTGGCGATCTTTTATCAAGACAGGAAATCGAATCTTTCATCAAAGCTGTTCCAGAAAATATAACAATTTTAGTCGATGAAGCTTATATCGAGTTTACAAATCAAAAGTCGTTAAGTAATTGGGTCAATACCTATAAAAATCTTGTCGTAACAAGAACGTTTTCCAAACTTTACGGATTTGCCGGCGCAAGATTAGGTTACGCAATTGGTCATCCGAAAATGATTGAAAACCTTAAGAAACTGCAAAGCTGGAGTGGTGCGGAAATAAGTGTAACGACGATGGCCGGTGCCATTGCTGCGATGGAAGATCAGGAATTTATCGCCAAAGTTTTGGGTAATAATCAGAAAGTGAAAGACTTTACAATGTCCGAATTCCAAAAAAGAGGAATCAAAACCGTTCCGTCTGCTGCCAATTTTGTTTATTTCTCATTAGAAAATTATAAAGAAAATTATTTCAAAAAGCTAAAAGATGCTAAAATCCTTGGTGGAAAAACTTATGAACAAAATGGAAAATGGACTAGAATAAGTTTGGGAACCATGGAGGAGATGAAGGTTTATTTTGAGGCGATTTCTTAAATTAAGCCATAATATTACTAAACTCCTTGCGATACTGCGACGGACTTTTCTGTGTATGTTCTTTAAAAGTTTTGTTGAAATAACTGAAGTTGTTGAAGCCGCTCTCAAAGCAGATGTCTGTAATGCTCATCGGCTGTTCTGCCAAAAGTTTCAGGGAGTGTGTGATTCTATATTCGTTTACAAACTGCGTGAAGGTTTTGTTTGTGATCTTCTTAAAATACCTGCAGAATGAAGGAACGGTCATCGTTGCCAAACCTGCGACTTCTTCCAGACTGATCTGATTTTTAAAATTATCCTTCACGTAATTGAAGATCAGATTGATCCTGTCATTATCCTCTTTTTGCGTTTGCAGATAGTATTTTCCGGCATTCAGGATTTTGAAATCTTTGGTGTGAGCCAGTTCATCAAGAATTTCGATAAATGTAAGAAGCTTGTCCAGATAAGATAATTCTGACAAAGTCCTGATTTTATTTTTCAACGCTTTTTTTACTTTTTCGCCAAATACAATTCCGCTTTTCGCCGTTTCCAGCATAGCAAAGATCCTTTGCATTTCCGGTGCTTCCCAAAATCCGTTTCCAAGAAAATTTTTTGAAAACTGGATCACAATTTCATAATCATTATTGGTATTTTCATTTGTCAGTCCGCAATGAGGCAAATTGCTGCCAATTAGAATCAAATCGCCATTTGAGAAATTTGAGATATTGCTTCCAATTTGTCGTTTTCCGGATCCGCCACCTACAAATATCAATTCGATTTCCGGATGATAATGCCAGACGTGCGATTTTATATTTTCGTTTTTCAGGAAATGAAGACACGTGAAACTACTGCCAATATTGGGCTTTATCGCTTCGAATGCCGGGCTATGATGTTTCATTTGGGTTAATATTTTACTTTTTTAAGATCAAATGTTATCGCTCAATATTATCTTTTTTCTGATACATATTGATTCGGATGCGATTTCATATAACAAAAATACGAAAACAAATTTATATGTCCAATATTGTCTGTTATTGTTAAGTTAACATTTAGTTTATGTTAATATAGAACATATTTGTGAAAATTCAAATGTATTAATTCTATCAGATCAATTATACATTTGTATTGTAAAACAATCAAAAAGGAATATTATGAAAAAGTTTATAAAATTTAGTTTTCTTGCAGTGTTAACATTTATCTCTGCAAATGTTTTTGGAAAGGATAATGATTTTTCTCTTTCTATCGGAAAGGTCAATCAGAAGACTCTGACTTTTGAAGTTTCTAATGCTAAGAATGTTTCAATATACGTTTACACAGCTGACAAAAATGAATTATTCTCTGAAAAAATCAATAGTCAGAAAATAGAAAAGTCTTACAATATGAGCAATATGGCTGCCGGAACTTACTTCCTTGTTGCTGAATCTGATGCTAAAATTGAGAAATATAAAATCACAGTGGATGAAAATCAGGTTGTTGTAGATCAATCTCCGGTTTCTGCTATTACAAAACCAGAATACTCTATCAACAAGAATATTGTTAAACTGAAAATGTCAGATGTTGTAGGTGATGTAAAAGTTTCTATCTACGATACAGCAAACAACACGTATTACAGCAAAAATAACGTTGCTAAAGACGGATTAATCGATCTTACTTTTGATCTTAATCCAGAAAATTCTGAAACTTACATCATCAATGTTGAAAAAGATGGTGACAGTTTCAGCCGAATGATCTCAATGAAATAGTTTCTTGAAACTAAGGTTATATATATTATTTTCTAAAGCTTCACCCTGTGTGAAGCTTTTTTTATGATTAACTTTATTAATGAAATAAAAAAGCCCAATTTCAATACTGGGCTTTTCGTTCGTTATAAAACTTCTTTAATATGTTTGTAATTGCTTGAGATCGTATCTGCAACTTCTTTGAAATTCCCGTCCAGCATCATTTTCGTCATCGCAATTCCCATTCCTTTCATCTGATCCCAGCCAACTTTTGGCGGCATTGCCAGCGCATTTGGATCGGTAAAAATATTAACTAAAACCGGACCTCTCGTTTGTAAAGCATCATCAATCGCTTCTTCTACTTTTTCAGGATCGGTAACATTGATTCCTTTGATGCCAAAAGCCTGAGCCAGCAATCCAAAATCCGGATTGATCATATCAGTTTCATTGTCGGGGATTCCGTTGACTTCCATTTCCAGTTTTACCATTCCCAAAGATCGGTTGTTGAAAACAATGATTTTAATTGGTAAGTCGTATTGTTTAATAGTTGCGATATCACCTAATAACATAGAAAGTCCGCCGTCGCCGCAAAGCGCAATAACTTGTTTGTCAGGACTTGACAATTGTGCACCGATAGCCATTGGCATTGCATTCGCCATCGTTCCGTGACTGAAGGATCCTAACAATTTTCTCTCGCCGGTTGCTTCCAGATATCTTGCACCCCAAACGCAGCACATTCCAGTATCTACAGTGAATATGGTGTCTTTATTAGCTTTAAGATTTAATGTTTCTGCCACAAATTCCGGTGAGATATGACTTTCTTTTCCTTTGTCTTCCACGTAAGATTGCAGGTTTTCTTTTACTTTCTGATAAAACTCTAATTGTTTATCAAGAAAGTGTCTGTCATCATTAATTTTAATTAAAGGCAAAAGGTGAATCAATGAATCTTTAATTTTTCCTGCAAAACCTCTTGTCAGCTGTGCTCGTCTGCCCAAACGTTCCGGCTTGTCATCAATCTGAATGATTACTTTATCAACAGGCATAAATTTCACATAAGGAAAATCTGTTCCCAGAAGTAAAATAATGTCCGCTTCATGCATCGCTTTGAAGGCAGACGGCAATCCTAAAAGTCCCGTCATCCCAACTTCATAAGGATTATTGTACTGGATTCCCATTTTCCCACGAAAAGAATATCCAATCGGTGCTTTTAATTTCTCAGCTAAAGCGATAACTTGGGAATGAGCTTCTGACGCGCCAATTCCGCAATAGATTGCTACTTTTTTTCCTGAATTAAGATGATCGGCAATCCAGTTTGTTTCTTCTTCGGAAGGAATAATTCTTGGATTGGTTCTAAAGACAAGATCGGAACTTATATTGGCAACAGCTTTTTCCTCGAAAAGATCGCCTGGCATTCCTAAAACGGCCACACCTTTTTGGGAAATGGCGTGCTGTAAAGCAGCTTGTAGCATTCGCGGTGCTTGTTCCGGCGTTGTTGCAATTTGATTATAAACCGAACAGTCGTCAAATAATTTGATCGTATTGGTCTCCTGAAAATAAGAGGTCCCGAATTCTGAACTTTCGCAAGTGGATGCGATTGCCAAAACGGGAACATTTCCTCTGTTAGCTTCATAAAGTCCGTTGATTAGATGAACGTGACCCGGACCAGAACTTCCTGCGCAAACAGCTAGACCTTCCAATTCAGCTTCGGCAGCGGCGGCGAAAGCGCCAACTTCCTCGTGTCTTACGTGGATCCATTTGATAGAGCCTTCACGTTTTATGGCATCATTTAAAAAATTAAGGCTGTCACCAGTGACAGCGTATATACGTTTAACTCCTGTTTTCACGAGGATCTCTACAAATTGATCGGCAATATTTTTTGACATAGTTTAATAGATTTAATTCTATCAAAATTTACAAAAAATATTCCACGTAATGATTTATAATTGATAATTAAATGTTAATTAAATCAATGAAAATGTTTTGGAAAAGCTTCTTCAGGCGATTGTTTCAGGATGTTGAGGAGAAACCAGGATTTCAGAAAACCGTAACCGTAAGAGAACATTTGGATGTAAGTAGAAATGACAGCCATCGAAGCAATGCTTATATTCCTAGTCACAATCATTGCGTGAAAAAGAACGAGAAATGTGTAAAGTCCGTACAAAGCGAGAATCAATCCATTTTCCCAAACAAAATAATGAATAATTCCCACTAAATATCCCAATAAAAATACACTTGGAAACCAAAAAGTTAATTTGACATATTTTGGATGTCTTTGATTGAGAATCGGTCTTGCACAACCGAATTCATAAACTTGTTTTGAGAATTTCCCAAAGTCTGTTCTCCGTTTATGATAGACGCCTATATTGTCATAAAACATCGTCGTGTAGCCATTTTCCCAAAGTGTCATCGACAAATCAGGATCTTCGCCAATCCGCATTTCTGAGAAGCCGCCAACGGAGAGGAAAATCTCTTTGTTTACGCCCATATTGAAACTTCTCGGCTGGAATTTCGTCACTGCACTTTTCTTACCACGAATTCCGCCGGTTGTGAAAACCGAAGTCATAGAGTAGGAGATGGCTTTCTGCATCAGGTTGAAACCTTTATGCGCCTTATCTGCACCACCAAAAGCATCGCAGGGATTTTCGGTAAGATTTTTCTTGATATTTTCGATGTAATCTGTTTCAACAATCACGTCGGAATCCACGAAAACAATCCAATCATTTTTTGCTCGTTTCGCACCGTAATTTCTGGAAAGTCCGGGACCTGAATTATCTTTTCGGAAGAATTTGATATCAAGTTGATTCTCAAATAATTCTACGGTTGGAAGAAGTGCGATCTTGGAACCATCATCTACAATGATTACTTCAAAATCCTTGTCGGTTTGATGAGACAGAGAATTGAGAAGCTCGAACAATTCGTCTTTTCTGTTGAATATGGCGATGATAATGGAGATTGTTGGATTCAATGTGGAAAGATGTTGAATGATAAATTCTAAAATAATAGTTAAAAGCTATTCATTATTTTAATTAAGCATAATATTGTCATTCCGTAGGAATCTATACTGTTGAGATTCCTACGGAATGACAAACAAATGTTAAAAATGATCTGGATAAATTAAGATTCCTCCTCCTTATTGATATATTTTCCTTTCTTCGAACCATCATACATTTCATATTGCAAGAATCTTGTTTCCAATTTTCCGTTGAACAATTTAATTCTTCTGGAAGGTCTCAATCCAATTTTCTTCGGAGCGTCAAGGTGTGCGGAGATCAACCAAGCCAAAGTGTTTGGATAATGCTGCTTGAAAGTATCACCGATTTTCTTGTAAAAATCATCATCGTTAATGCTGATCCTCTCATCATAAGGCGGATTGAAAACTATTAATAGCGGAAACAAATCTTTCTCAGACTCGAAGAAGTTTTTATTTCTTAGTGTGATGATATCTTCCATTTCGGCAGATTCGATATTGGTTCTTGCAGCATCCAATGCATCAGAATCGATATCGTAACCAACAATTTTTCCAGTAAATTCTCTTACACGATTCAATCGTACTTCTTTAATCGTTGAGAATAATTCAGCGTCATAATTTTTCCAGTTTTGGAAGGCAAATCCTTTTCGAAAAGTCTGCGCCGGAAGATCCATTGCGATCATAGCTGCTTCAATTAATAATGTTCCGGAACCACACATTGGATCCAAGAAATTTCCTTTTCCGTCCCATCCTGCCAAATGCAGCATTCCGGAAGCTAAAACCTCATTAATCGGCGCAACCGTCTGTTCTTTTCTGTAACCACGTTTGAAAAGCGCATCGCCGGAACTGTCAAGCGAAATCGTTACCAATTCTCTGTCGATATGAAGATGGAATTTGATCTGAGGATTTTTGCTGTCAACGCTCGGACGTCTTCTGTATTTCATCATAAAATAATCTGCAATCGCATCTTTCATCTTCAGCATCATAAATTGAGAATGCGTGAATCTTTCAGAATTGATGGTCGTATCGATGGCAAAACTCTGGTCAACATCCATATAATCTTCCCAAGGAAAAGCGAAAATTTTATCATAGAATTTATTTTCGTCCCAGGCTTTGAAAGTCACTAGCGGAACAAGTATTTTGAGAGCCGTCCGGCAAGAATAATTGATTTTGTAAAGAAAGCCAAGATCGCCGTCACAATTGATGGCACGGTTCTTAACTTCGACATTTCTACCGCCTAATTTTTTAACTTCTTCTGCCAAAATCTCTTCCAGTGCGAAAAAAGTTTTGATCTGTATTTGCAGATTATCTATATCCATTTGGCAAAAATAAGGAATTTAGTTATTGGTTGTCGGTTTATGGTTGATAGAAATCGTAACAAGTTATAAAAACCATCAGCTAACAACTGTCAACAATCAACCAAAAACACTATTTTTGCAGGATGCAATGGTTCGAAGAATGGTTTGATACGCCATATTATCATATCTTATACAACAACAGAGACTACAAAGAGGCAGAAAACTTTCTGAATCTTTTGACAGATTTTCTAAAGCTTGAAAAAGGTTCTAAGATTATTGATTTGGCCTGCGGAAAAGGAAGGCATTCTATCTATCTCAATAAACTGGGATTTGATGTTTTAGGTCTTGATCTGTCTGAGCAGAGTATCAATTTCGATAAAAAATATCAGAATGAGAATTTAAAATTCAAGGTTCATGATATGAGAAATCCCATTGAAAGCGAACCTGTTGATGCAGTTTTCAACCTGTTTACGAGCTTTGGATATTTTGAAACGGAAGAAGAAGATAAAAGTGTTTTCAAATCTGTGTCGGATGTTCTGAAAGATGACGGTTACTTTATTCTGGATTTCCTGAATTCTGAGTATGTAAAAAAAGTGATCGTTCCGCAAAGCTCTGTTGAAAAGGAACATATTATTTTTAATATGAAAAAGCATATTGAAAATGGATTTATCATCAAAGAAATCGATTTTGAAGATCAGGGAAAAAAGTTTCATTTTTTTGAAAAAGTAAAATTAACATCAGCCGAAAAAATTCAGCAATACGCAGATGAATTCGGTTTTGAATTGATCAAAAGATGGGGCGATTATCAGTTAAATGATTTCGATGAAGCGAGTTCGCAGCGTTGTATTAATTTGTTTAAAAAGAAATAAAGAGCAAATTTAAAATGATTATAATTCTACTGATATTAAGCGTTTTGATTGGTGTTTTTCTCGGAAAGTACTTTGGGAGCAAACAGCAATTTGCCAAAAATCTTCTGATTCTGAGTGCAGGTTTTCTGATCACGATCTGTCTTAATGAGGTTTTCCCGGAAGTTTACGAATCTTCTGATCATAATATCGGGATTTTCGTTATTCTTGGTGTTTTGATCCAAATGTTGTTGGAAAATCTCACCAAAGGTTTTGAACACGGGCATCTCCATCATCATTCCGATGATCATTCTATCATTCCGGTTGCGCTGATTGCCGGATTATTTGTTCATGCTTTTATAGAGGGGATCCCTTTATCTCACGAAAAAGAAACGCTCTCACCTTACTTATTAGGAATCCTGTTTCATAATATTCCGATTTCTTTTGTTCTTGGAAGTTTTCTGGCTCACAGCAAAAATTTCTCAACCAAATTCTGGATAATTGTTTCTGTTTTTGCGTTAGCTTCACCTCTCGGAATGCTGCTTGGAAAGTATTTTGATGAAAATCTGAAAGTGTATTTCCTTGCTATAGTTGGCGGGATTTTCCTTCATATTTCGAGTGTCATTATTTTCGAAAGCAATAAGAATCACAAAATGGACTGGCAAAAGATTGTGCTTGTCATTGTCGGGATTTCTCTTGCATTATCAGGACATCTATTTCACCAGCATTAAAAAAAACATTTTCTTTTTTGACAGGAAAATCTTATTTTTACTGAAATTAACTCAATGGGATTTTTAAACCAAATATTCGGAAAAAATGAAGAGCAGGATGAGACCAAAAGTCTTTGGAAAAAGATTGAAAACCAGAAAGATCTTGACCAGGCTGTAGAAAAATCATTTCAGCAGAAGGTGTTGATTTTCAAACATTCCACTCGTTGTTTTATCAGCAAAACGGTGTTGAAATCTTTTGAAAAACAGATGGGAAATTCTGATAAAAATCAATCTTACTATTTTTTGGATTTGATTGCACATCGTGATATTTCAAATGAAATCGAAAGCCGTTTTGGGGTCACGCACCAGAGTCCGCAGCTGATCGCTTTAGAAAACGGAAAAGCAGTTTATAATGCTTCACACCAAAGTATAGATCTGGACAGTATTTAATCATCAAGAAAATTAGAAACGAGAAGTTAGAAAGTTAGAACTCTAACCTCTAATATCTAACCTCTAAAATCTAACAAATGATATATCAAAATTTCCGAAATCATCTATCCAAAATATTAGGCGTTCCAATTGACAACCTAGATTTTTGTACATCTCATTACGAAATAAAAGAGGTGAAGAAAAACGAAATCATCCTGAGACAAGGAGAGATCTCGGATTCTACTTTTTTTGTGGAGAAAGGGTTGCTGAGAATGTATTCTATTGATAAAGCAGGAAAAGAACACGTGATTCAGTTTGCGCCGGAAAACTGGCTGCTTTCCGATACAACCAGCCAATTATTGAATGAAAAATCCAGGTTTTATATTGAAGCGATCGAAGAAAGTATTGTCATCGTCATGAAAGACGGTTTTTTTGAAAGCCTCTCAAAAATCTATCCTGATGTCGCGGAGAAAAATCAGAGGTTAATGATCAATCATATCAAAAATCTACAGAACAGAGTGAATGCTTTGATTAGCACAACTGCCGAAGAACGTTATATGGATTTTCTGAAAAGATATCCGAACCTGATGCTGAGAGCGCCGCAATGGATGGTTGCTTCTTATCTTGGAATTACACCCGAAAGTCTGAGTAGAGTAAGAAAAGAACTCGCAAACAAAAAATTTATCATTTAATTTTTGATGCAGAATTTCCTTTTTGCATTTCTGTTTTCTCTTCAGATATTTGGTCAGAGTCAACTTACAGAAAAACTTTCCAACAAAACATTTTCAGCAAAAGTTATTGGAATCATGGATGGTGACACAATGGAGATTCTATTTAAAAATGTTCCTCTAAAAATCCGTTTAGCTCATATTGATTGTCCAGAGAAACGTGGAAAACAGCCTTTTGGAAACCAGGCAAAACTTACATTATCAGATCTTTGTTTTGGAAGAATCGTTACTATTAAAGGAGAAAAGTACGATCGGTACAGTCGGTTGATTGCAATTGTCATCAATGATAAAAATCAAAATGTCAATCAGGAAATGGTAAAGTTGGGAATGGCCTGGCACTATACAAAATACTCTAACGATACTATCTACGCCAAACTGGAAACCGAAGCCAGAAAAAACAGAGTAGGACTCTGGAAAGAAAATGATCCGGTTGCGCCGTGGCTTTGGCGAGAAAAAAAGAAAAAATGAACCACGAAATTTTAAAAGCAGCGACTTCTGATATTCCTGAATTATCCGGAATGATGAAGGATTTCTATGCAATTGATCTTTATCCTTTTGATGAGAAATTGACGGTTGAAAACTTTGTAAAATTCATTAATGAAGAGAAGTATGGTGATTGTTTTAAGATTGTTTTGGAAGACGAAATCGCAGGCTATCTAATTCTCGTCAAATATTTCAGCTTTGAGTTTGGTGGTGAGATCTTGTTTTTGGATGAACTGTATGTGAAACCGGAATTTCAGGGGAAATCGTTGGGGAAAAAAGCTTTGGAATTTGTGAAGAACTATTGGGTGGAAAATCACTTTAAAGTTGTGCTATTAGAAATCGAAAACCACAATGACAAAGCGAAAAAACTCTATGAACATTATGGTTTTCAAAATCATAAAAGGAGTCTGATGATTCTTAAGAATTAAATATTTTCTCGCAGATTTAGCAAATCAAGCAAATCTTTTTTTATCTGCTAAATCTTTAAGATCTGCGAGAATAAAAAATAAAAGTAATCTAATTTAAACTAAAAATCAATGCCTAATTTACCCAACTCTTCTCCCAAATCCGTTTCAGGCTTGATATGAATCACTTCAAATCCTAAAGATTTTGCAGTTGTGATATTTTTAAAATTATCATCAATGAAAATAGATTCATCGGGTTTCAGAATATAACGACTTAATAAAACTTCAAAAATTTCTTTATCCGGTTTAATAAGTTTTTCTGTTCCGGAAACCACTATTTTACCTTCAAAAAGTTGAAAGAAATCGTAGTTTTCCAAAGCAACCGGAAATGTTTCTTCAGACCAATTCGTCAATCCATAAAGATGATATTTTCCTTCCAGTTTTCTGAGAATTTCTACATTTTTTGGAATATCGCTTTTCAGCATTACTGACCAGTTGTCGTAATAGGCTCGGATTTCTTTTTCCCAATCAGGATGTTGTTTTATGAGGGTTTCGGTACCTTCTTTTAATGATCTTCCGCGGTCTTGTTCTATGTTCCATTCATCAACGGCAATGTTTTTCAGGAACCATTCCATTTTTTCATCATCATTAAAATAAGTTTTGAAAAAATACCTCGGATCCCAATCCATTAAAACGCCGCCGAAATCGAAGATTATATTTTTGATCATTTATTTAAATTGTATTAAGTAAAAAGTATTATGTACTAAGTATATTTTAATAAAACTAAAAATTTGTCATTCCGTAGAAATCTCGACAGATTTTGTTTAGATTATTACGAGTTTAGGCTTGGCGAAGGAGGGGATATTTTGCAAAATAGTCAATATAACTACTATGTTGAAACCTTTCACAAATGTTCAATTGAAGAACTTCAGCCCCGCATTTGGCAAACCTTTGTTAGTGGTAATATTTTTAATTTTCAAGTTAGTCTTATTCTCCAGGATATGTTCCTTTATTTAAATTCAGAGACATTATTACTTCTTGTTGTTTATATTTTGCGACTATTTCCAATGGTACAGTTTGATTTGTATAAATTTTAAATTTTGCTATCCAATTTTTTCGTGATTTTTTGAATCGTATTTTTTTTGTAATACCTTCGTCATTGAAACGAGAATAGACAATCACATCTTTAAGTTTTAACTTTCCTCTATAATTTCCTGTGCTATCCACTTGAGCTACATTAACTGTAATTATGTAATTGTGAAAACTGTGACGTTTAGTATTTACTCTTTTTACACTATATGCCCAATAACATTTCGAGTTTGGAATAGTCTTGACTATTTGGGGAACAAGAATTTCTTGCGCAATAATATAATTTAACCCTAATAATATTAAAAAAAAAAGAAGTAGTCTTTTCATTTGTTTTTTTTAGTTTCTTATAAAATTTGATTGAAGCCTGCTTTTTAAACAATTACTGCTAACGGAATGACAAACGAAATTATTATTTAAAATTTGAGACAACCTCATCCACTTTTTCCAAATACGACTTTTTCTGTTCATCAGTCGCGAAAGAATAGTTGAAAGAGTTTTTAATTAATGTAATAATATCTTCTTTAGACAAATTCAAAGCTTCCTGAACTGCGATGAAGTTTGCATTCATATAACCACCGAAATAAGCTGGGTCATCAGAATTTACAGTAGCTTTAATGCCTTTATCCAAAAGCTTTTTTAAAGGATGATTGGTCATTACATCGGTATTTCTCAACTCAAGATTGGAAAGCGGACAAACCGTTAAAGCCAAATCTCTTTTCACAATTTCATTAACCAAGTTCTCATCTTCCAGACATCTGTTTCCGTGATCGATTCTTGCAACTTTAAGAACATCAATGGCTTCCCAAATATATTCTGTTGGTCCCTCCTCGCCGGCGTGAGCAACGGGAATGTAACCTTCTTTGACGGATGCTTCAAACACATTTTTGAATTTGGTTGGCGGATTTCCCATTTCGGAAGAATCGAGTCCGACAGATGTGATAAGATCTTTATAAGGAAGCGATTGTTCCAAAGTTTCAAATGCTGATTCTTCGGACAAATGCCGCAGATAGCTCATTATAAATAAAGAATTAATTCCCCATTTTTCTTTGGCATCAAGTCTTGCTTTCTGTAATCCATTAATGACTGTTTCAAAAGCAATTCCACGCTCTGTATGCGTCTGTGGATCAAACATAATCTCTGTATGGATCACATTATTTTCATAACATTTCTGATAATAAGCCATTGCCAGATCGTAGAAATCTTGCTCTTGGATTAAAACGCCCGCTCCTGCGTAATAAATATCAAGAAAATCCTGTAGACAAGAGAATTGATAAGCTTTTTTGACCTCATCGATAGTTTTATAAGGAATCTCGATTTGGTTTCTTTGGGCAATTTCAAACATTAATTCAGGTTCAAAACTTCCTTCGATATGTAAATGTAATTCAGCTTTTGGAAGTGCTGCAATAAAATCGTGCATAGTTTTTTGATTTCTCCAAAAGTAATAAAAAAGGCTTTAGAAAATGATTCTAAAGCCTTAATATCGTATAAAAGTTAACTTTTATTTGTCAATGGATCCCATTACCTTTTGGGCAAATGAGTTAAGCGCATCTTTTTCGCTCATTCCGTTGTTTACATTGGCGTGAACTTCCAAAGCTCCGCAAATGTTCGTGATCAATTCTCCGGCAACGTTCAGGTCTTCCTCAGAAACATTTCGGAATTCTGAAAAGCTTTCCAGAACTTCCAAAGTCGCTTCCAGATTCGCTGGTGTTTGGTTTTGATAAAACTGTCTTATGATTGGTAATTTCATATCAATTCAAATTTATTTGATCTCACTGAAAAGTGTGTTCAGACTATCTGCCTGATTGGTTTGAACCTGACTTTTCAAAGTTCCGCCTTCGAAGGCTGCAAATGTCGGCAAGTTGTCAACTGTTGCTAATTTTCTGCTTTCTGGCAATTTCTCTGCATCTACGTAATAAAAAGGAATCCCGTCGTTTTCTGAAGCCAGTTTTTTGAATTTTGGTTTCATAATTCTGCAATTCCCACACCATGTTGCACCATACTGAACCATCACTTTATCATTCTCACTCACAATCTGTTGTAAGTTGTCTTCTGTAAGTTCTATATACATAAATTCAATTTTTATAATGTATCAGTGTAACAGTTTAACAATGATTGGAAAATATTGTTAAACTGATACATTTTTCAATTGTTAGATTAAAAATATTAATTTTTGCTGAAGTATTCTGCAACGCCAGTTCTGTTGGCATTCATTGCTTCTTTACCTTCTTCCCAGTTTGCAGGACAAACTTCGCCGTGTTTTTGAACGTGAGCATAAGCATCAATCAAACGAAGGTATTCTTTCACGTTTCTTCCAAGAGGCATATCGTTTACAGACTCGTGAAACACTTTTCCAGTTTCGTCGATCAGATAAGTTGCTCTGTAAGTGACGTTGGAACCTGTGTAAACTTCATTTCCTTCTTCATCGTAATCAAGATCCTGATCTACAATTCCTAAGATATTTGCCAATTGTCTGTGCGTATCGGCAAGGATCGGGTAAGTCACACCTTCGATACCGCCGTTATCTTTTGGTGTGTTCAACCAAGCGAAATGAACTTCATTCGTATCGCAAGATGCACCAATTACTACAGTATTTCTTTTTTGAAACTCTGGTAAAGCTTCCTGAAAAGCGTGCAATTCTGTAGGACAAACAAAAGTGAAATCTTTTGGATACCAGAACAAAATTACTTTTTGTGCGTTATTCACCGCCTCTTCAAACACATTGATCTTAAGATCATCACCCATTTCGCTCATTGCATCAATCGCAACATTTGGGAATAATTTACCTACTAATGACATAATAATTAAGTTTAAATTGTTATTTTTTGATAGTGCGAAATTACAAAGATTTTATGAATTGAATATTAATTATCGATTTATAAAATCTATCAATGTGAAAGATTGGAAACTAACAGTGTTATTGAGAAAATTGAATTTAAATAAATGTGATTTGTAAATTGTTAAAGACCAAATTGCAGAGATACTAAACAAATTTCAAACAATTATTTAACAATTCTATTGAGGTAAGTCTTTAAAACAGAAAAAAATAAATATTTTTCTTTAAGAGTTTAATACTCTCTTTGTGTTTTGTGAATTTATTAGAAAAAAAAGGTTAGCTAACAGCTAACCTCAAATTTTTATTGATGAAATAAGATTATTTCTTCATTTTAGCCAGGTCTTCCGGCTTTACTGCAATTGCGACTCCTGGTAAACTAACCGGAGCTCCCAACTGTGCTAAAAAGCTTCCTTGTACTTCGCCAGTTTTGTAAGTGGTAAAACCGATACGATAAAGACCCATAACAAGAGATTTTGTAGGGTTAGAAAGCTCACTTGTAATACGCATCAGAGAATTGTATTTGTTTCCTGATGGCTGCGCTGGCATTTCGCTGGAATCATCATTGGTCTCAATACTTGTCCACTTAGCTGTTTTTGCTTTGGCGGCTACATCATCTAATTTAAAAATTCCATCTGCTCTCTCAAATGTAATCCAGGTGTCAAAAAAGCTGGTTTTGTCTGATGAATTGGCGGTATAATCTGCAGAAACATAATCCTTAGCAGTTTGTTTCATATTATCCGGAGCTGGAGATACCATACGTATTCCTAATTCCGGTGCAGCAACTGGAATCCAAACATACAGATAGTACATTTTTTTACCATTCTTTACCTCGTCTGGTGCCGAACCTGGTTTTATAAAACCATAATAATTGGTAACGTCTGTATAAGGCATTCTGATCTCCTTACCTAAAACACTTTTTTTACCTAAGTCAGCTCCAAATTTGTCCAATTTTTGTGAAAATGCAGTTGCTCCGGCAACTACAAAAATTGATAGTAATAATTTTTTCATAGTTTAAATTTTCTAAAACCTACTCTTTATAGGATTTTCGGTTACTCCTCCTTTTTAATATTGTTTTGTTAATTATCACAGTGAATATAATTATTTTTCATATATTATTAACCGGTTTGATGAAAAATTAATATCATTCTTGATAAAATTATATAATTTGCCATAAAAAAAACATCACACAAGTGATGTTTAGTTATTACTGAGTCTTTCGACAGTTTAAATGATTATTAAAACTGTTCTACACAATCTTTAATTCTTTTCATAGCCTCCCTCAGATCTTCTTCTGATGCTGCATAAGAAAAACGGATACATTCCGGGCTTCCGAAACTCACGCCGCCAACACAACCAACGTGTGCTTTTTCCAGCAAAAACATGGCGAAATCATCGGCATCTTTAATCTCGGTTCCGTCAAGAGTTTTACCGACGAAATAAGAAATATCCGGAAAGAAATAGAAAGCACTTTTTGGAAGATTACATTTAAAACCTTTGATGTCTTTCATCAATTCAAAAACAAGATCACGTCTTTTATGAAATTCTGTGATCATATATTGCAATTCCGATGGATCCATTTGCAAAGCAGTGATAGAAGCTCTTTGTGCGACTGTATTAGCACCACTTGTCATTTGACCCTGAACTTTGTCACAAGCACTTGCAAGCCAATCCGGACAGGCAGAATAGCCAATTCTCCAACCAGTCATGGCAAAAGCTTTACTCATTCCGTTGATAACCGCTGTCTGTTCATAAACCTGTGGAAAACTTGCGATAGAAACGTGTTCGCCTTCATAATTGATGAATTCATAGATCTCGTCTGAGATGATTGTAACGTGTGGATATTTCGCAACAACGTTGGCGATCGATTCCAATTCCTCTCTCGTATAAAAACTTCCGGAAGGGTTGCAAGGCGAACTGTAAAGCAGAGCTTTGGTCTTTGGTGTGATGGCTTTTTCAAGTTGTTCAGCAGTGAATTTGAATTCTGTATCAATTGAAGTTTCTATAAAAACAGACGTTCCGCCAACCAATTTTACCATCTCATCATAACTCACCCAATAAGGAGCGGGAAGAATTACCTCGTCGCCATCATTAACAATAGCAGAAAGAACATTGATGATAGATTGTTTTGCACCATTGGAAACACAGATCTGAGTTGGTTTATAATCCAGACCATTATCTCTTTTCAGTTTTGCAGAAATGGCTTGTCTTAATTCTAAAAATCCGGGAACAGGAGAGTAGTGGCTGTAATTTTCATTAATAGCATCAAATGCGGCCTGCTTAATTTTTTGAGGCACATCGAAGTCCGGTTCGCCCAAGGTCAAGCTGATAACGTCTATTCCTGCGGCTTTCATATCGCGCGCCTTATTACTCATTACAAAGGTCTGAGAATAACTCAGTCTGTTCAATCTATCAGAAATTTTACTCATAAATACTTTTTTATATTAGATCAATTTGACAAATATAATTTTTTAATCTAAAACCTTTAGAGTCTTTTAATAATTAATTTGATGCTATTCCAACTAAAATGTGATTTAAATCCAAATTATTGAGAGAATGTTAAATTAAAATTTCACAAAAATCGATAATGTAAAAAAGCACATAATCGACATTATATCAAAAAGTTATAGCGTAATTTATCTTTAAATTATTGATTGAAATTTTTATAAAGTATCGATCAATCAGAGTTCTTATGCTTATATTAATTAATTTTGTAAATAAATTTTCCAATATTAATTTCAATTTCAAGAGATTGACTGATATCAACGAGACTTTTTTAAAAAAACATGAAAAATTTTACACGTTATTTATCAATACTACTTTTTGTATTCGTCAGTTTTATAAATGCAAAAGGTTTGGACATTGATTCCTTAGAACAAGAGATCATCAAAAATAACAGAGAAGGAAAACATCAGGCTTCTCAAAAGAAATTATCCGAAATCTTACTTGCCGGAAATTTAACAGAGGAAGAAGAAGCTAACGTTCTGTTTCTGATGGCTGCTACTTATCGCAGTGTAGATGATTATGTCATGTGCATAGATTATCTTAATAAATCTAGCGCTATTGTCCGTAATCTTCCTAAAACAAATCTTCTGAGGATGAAAATCGATTACGAATTCGCATTTGTCTATTTTGACAATAACGAGTTTGAAAAGTCGAAAAAAGCAATGAAACATATTGCAGATCAAAACTATACAGATGTTTATCCGGAAGATCAATCCTATATTCTGATGCAGGAAGGTTATCTTTTTTTGCGAGACAATAACTTCAAAGAAGCTGAAAAAAAATATTCTGAAGCTTTGAGTATAATGAAACAGGTAAGTTACTGTAATCTACCGGTCGTAATGGCTAAAATGATGGAGCTATACAGCCGGAAAAATGATATCAGACAAACCGAGAAAATCTATAGTGAAAGTAATAAAATCTCTGATAGTTGCGGAATCCTGAAATATAAAATTTTTACAGCATCGGAAATGGAAAGACTCTATAAGCAGCACAATATGCTGGACAAAGCTTATAAAGTTGGTCTAAAAATTGATTCATTAAAAAAGCTGGAAGGGCAGGATGTCAAAATTTCCGAGATGCATATTATAGATAAAGAATATCTGGAAAAAGATAAACAGATAGAAGAAAACTATAGTTTTTGGGAAAAGATATCAGCCTTAATTATTGCAATCATACTTTTAGGTATTATCATTTTTTCTCTTTACAAGAGTAAGAAAGATAAACAGAAACTAGAAGAAGAGATAGAACAGATTCAAGAGGATTTGAATTATTACTCGAAAAATTATAATCGAGAAGAGAAATTCGTAAATCATGAATATCATAATTCTATCGATTTTGACAAGTTAACAGAGCGTCAAAAAGAGCTTATAAAACTCATGACAAATGGACTATCTAACAAAGAAATTGCAGAGAAACTTTTCATTACAGAAAGTACAGTAAAATATCATATTAAGAATATCTATAGCGTACTAGAGCTAAAAGACAGGAAGGACTTATTCAAGAAAATGAACGGCAACTAGACCTTACAAACCTACAACATCCCATAAACACTGACTATCCCTAGGGATAGTTTTTTTATGTATAGTGATAAACTAGCCGACAGAATAGTTTATTATTATAATATTATCAATAATATTGCCCTATCATTATTTAAATCATAAGTGATTCTTTTTTAATAATCGACCCCGATTAAAGGAAATTATCATTGAGATTTTAAAATTTTATAAGCTGTTTTCTTATCACATGTCAACGCACGGTAATTAAACAATTGTTTAAATTTGCAGTGTTGATTTTTTGTAATTAAATAACAAATGATGAAAAAAAATTTTTATGTTTTATTTGCAATACTGATTGCAAATATTTTCTCAGCGCAATCTGAGTTAGTAAGATGGAATCAAGCTAATTTGACTCCCACGAACTATTCAAGTAATATTACTTCAGGTAATGCAAATTCAGGATTTGGAATATCATCACAAACTTGGGACGTAAGTTTCTTCCAAATATCAGATATTCCAGTTTCATCAACGATTGATACCAGTAAATATCTTCAATTTTCAATAGCCCCTAATTCCAATTATCAGGTTAATGTAAGTACTTTTAATTTGACTTATAGAGCACAATCTGCAGGGCAAAAATTTGAGATCAGATATTCTACTAATAGTGATTTTTCCAGTCCACAAACTCTTACCACGGTTACAACAACTGATACCAACTGGCATAGTCTGTCACAAAGCAATTTTACAAATCCTGTCATTGCTTCAGGAAAAACAATGTATATCCGCCTTTATATTTATAACGGAAATTATAATTCTTTTCATATATCAAATGGCAATGCGGGAATCGCACCAAATGTTTCAGGAACAGTTACCATAAATACGCCTGTGGCACCGGTAGCTAATAATGATACTTTTACAGTTTACAAAAATAATGATGCAGATCTTAGCATCCTTTCCAACGATATTTCTTCTACAAGTATTACTGCTATCACGATCACACAGCAGCCCGCACATGGAACTCTAACCGTAAATGGAACAACTAATGTGACATACAAACCTACAACAGGCTACACAGGTACAGACAGTTTCAAATACAAATCGAGCAATGTGACAGGAGCATCAAACGAAGCAACAGTTTCTTTGAATGTAGCAGAAAACGTAGCATCTGCCTTGGTAAGATGGAATAGCACAGATGCATCGGCAAGTATTTATAATAATAAAGTAACGTCCGGTAACGTAACCGCTACTCAAGCAATAACCGTTAATGATGACTGGGAAAATAATATTAACTATAAAATATTTGAAATCGGTGGATGGCCATCTACAACCACAATAGATAAAACCAAGTATGTTCAGTTTACCATCAGCCCGAAAAGCGGATATAAATTAAGTCTGTCAGATTTTAATCTTTTGGCAAGATCGCGAGGAACGGCAAAAATAAGAATTGATTATTCTTTGAACAGCGCATTTACTAATTCTACGATCGTCTATCCAGAGACAGATTTGGGAACTGCGTTGACAACAATATCACTTACCAACTTCCCGGCGCCCATTGCAACAGATGGTCAAGTATTATATGTGCGTGTTTATATATATAATACTTACAATAATCTCCTTTTAAGATTTTACCCAAATAATGCGATGGGACCAACTTTCAATGGGATTGTAGAATATAGCTCAACAGTTCCGATTGCGTATAACGATTCTGTAACCACGACAATTAATAATGATATTAATGTTAATGTTTTATCTAATGATGATTATAGTAATCAGGTAACGTCAATGGCTCTTACACAACCATCACACGGGGTTACAACACTCAATGCTGATAAATCAATCAACTACCTGCCGGCAAACAATTATTCGGGAACAGACTCCTTTACATATAACATCACAAATCAGTATGGTGTTTCCAACTATGCTACGGTCAACGTAAATGTTACAGCAAATAATCCGACAGTATTAACCAGATGGGATAATAGTAATTATACAGCAACATCATTTCAGGATTTTGTAAATCCAACACAGATGACAGTAACAGGCGTATCACTGACAAATGGAAACGAAGCGACTCCTGTCTTTAATATTGGCAATCTTGAAAACTCTAATGCCATCAACACTTCCAAATATGTGCAGTTTGTACTGGATAATACAAGTACACAAAAGACGATAGAACCAAAAACATTTAGTTTTATAGGAAGAGGTACTGCTACTGCGAATTACGAGATCCGGTATTCTAAAACCTCAGACTTCTCGAGTGGTGTGAGTGTACTTTCTACTGGAACATTCGGAAACAGTTATCAAACCAATACTTTTAATTTTGAAACTGGCCTAAAACTCAATGTCGGAGAAAAACTTTACATTAGATTATACCTTTACAACAGTTATTCTCAGTATCTGTTCCAATATTATTCAGGAGCAACAGGTCCGGAGATCGGCGGTGTTTTCTATAATTCAGTTTACTCATCTACAGATACAATCTGGCAAAATGCCGCCGCACCACACTGGAGCAACGGAACGCCGACTGCAGATAAAAACGCAATCATAGATACAGCATACAATACCGCATCTTATGGTAATTTTGAAAGTAAAAATCTTACAATAAACAGTGGCGCAAGTATTACTATCAATGCAGATAGTTATATTACAGTTAATGGTCAGATAGTGAACAATGCTGCTGCCACTAATTTTGTAGTAGAGTGTAATGCCAATCTATTGCAGAAGGGTGATGCTCAAAATACAGGAAATGTGACAGTTAAAAAAAGCGCAACTATTCCGAAAATGGGATATAATTATTGGTCATCACCAGTTAACGGACAGAATCTTTATCAATTCTCTGATGGTTACAACCAGGCAACGACAACAGGAACAGGAACACCTTGGAACAGATTCTATGTTTATAATGAAGCCAATGATTATTTTGTAACATCTATCGCAAACGATATTACACTCAGTTCGACTTCGGTTTTCCAGCCTTCCAGAGGATATGCTATCAGAGGAAAAAACAGTTTCCCAGATACAGTTACCAGCACATCACCGGTTTCTGAATTCAAGTTTACCGGAACGCCTCAGAACGGAGAAGTGAAATCCTACATTTTGAAATGGACAAATGCGGCGCATGGCTATAATATGGTTGGGAATCCATATCCATCAAATCTTGATTTTGAAGATCTATTCGCCGCAAACAGTACAAAAATATATGGCGTTGCCTATTTCTGGACCAATAATGATGGTCACATCCTTACGCAACAGGGAAGCAGTTATGTGAGTAATAATTATGCTTTATACAACGGAACAGGAGGTGCATCTGCTACATATTTCGGTTATAACAACAGAAAGCCAAACGGATATATTTCGATAGGTCAGGGTTTTATTGTTCAGGCAAAACAGGCGGGAAAAAATCAGGCTTTAGTATTCAATAATGGTATGAGATATGCCGGCAATGGTAATTTCTATAATAAAAATAACGGTAAGGCTATTCAAAAAGACAGATTTTGGTTAGAGTTCAAATCTCCTACTAATGTTAACAATGAAATCTTATTAGGATACATTCCAACAGCTACAGATAGTTTTGACAGTGATTTTGATACCGAATTATTGGCAGTAGGGAATGATTCTTTCTGGAGCATCCTGGACAATAAAAAATTAGGAATCCAGGCAAGACAGGCTCCAATGTATAACGGAGATGTGGTAAAACTAGGGATCAAAGCCTCAGTTACCGGTAATTATACAATCACCCTTACAGATAAAGAAGGAATATTTAATACAACTCAGGACATTTATTTGAAAGATACATATTTGAATAAATTGATCAATCTTAAAAACGAAGCTTATACTTTCTCTACAACTTCCGGTCAGTATGAGGATCGTTTCCAGATCATTTATAAAAATATAGAAACTTTGGGAACAGATACTACAATGAAAAAAGGAATTATGATCTACAAAGATCTTCAGAATTTTGTTGTAAAATCCGATGAGAATCTTGAAAATGTGAGTTTATATGATTCTCTTGGAAGATTAATATTCAGTTCAAAAAATGCCAAAAAAGAAGTTTTGATAGACAAAACCAACTTAGCAGAAGGCATGTACATTATAAAAGCAGATTCTAGAAATACAACGATGACAAAAAAAGTTTTAAAATAAACACTAAAACTTTTGAAATTTAGGAACCATCAAAATTATTTTTGATGGTTTTTTTTGTATAAATACTATTAAAAATTCATAATTTCGCTTTATGTCATTAGAATTAATATTAAAATATTTCCCGGATATCACCAGCGAGCAGCAGAATCAGTTTGCAGAATTGGAAACTTTGTACAAAGACTGGAATGAAAAGATCAATGTCATTTCCAGAAAAGATACAGACAGTCTTTACGAAAAGCATATTCTTCATTCTTTGGGCATTGCAAAAGTGATGGCATTTGCGGACAATACAAGAGTTCTTGACATTGGAACAGGAGGAGGCTTTCCGGGTATTCCTTTAGCAATTTTATTTCCAAATGTACAGTTCACACTGGTCGATAGCATTGGCAAAAAAATTGCTGTCGTGAATGGAGTAGCAGAAAGTCTCGGACTCAAAAACGTGACTGCGCATCACATGCGAGCAGAACAGCTGAAGGAAAAGTTCCATTTTGTAGTAAGCAGAGCTGTTACGCAGATGCCGGTTTTCCTGACCTGGCTGCGTGGCAAATTCGAGAAAGAACAGTTTAACCCAAAGCACAATGGTGTTCTTTATCTCAAAGGCGGCGATCTTGGCGAGGAATTAGCCGGATTGAGATGTGAGATTTTTGGACTTAAAAATTATTTCGACGAAGAATTCTTTGACACCAAAAAAGTCGTATATATATCAAAAGGCAATTTTAACAACTAAATAAAGAAACGATTATGAAGAATGTATTTATTTTATCAATGATGGCGGTGTTTTCCGCAATGGTAATTTCTTGTAAAGACAATGACGATTATCAGCAGATTACGGATGTTTATGCACAAAAGATCGACAGCGTTCATATTCCTATGGATACGATGTCGCTTGGAGTAACTCAGGAATTAAAAGTGTATTCAACTTTTACCAAAGCCTGTGAAGGAATCTACAGCTACGATTATAATTATACAAATGATTCTGTAAGAACAATTGCCAATTTTGCTTTCAAAACCAATGATGTATGTGGTGACGGAACTTATGTTGATGGCAGCCGGATCAATTTCAAACCGGTTAAAACAGGAAGGTACACCTTCAAATTCTATGTCGGAAAAGATGCCGCTGGCGCAGATACTTTTATTGAGAAAAAAGTGGTTGTAGAATAATTAATATAATTTGGGCAGCTTTATCCGCCCTCCGTTCCCGCTTTTTTCTTTTTGAGAAAAAGAAAAAGAGCTCCACTCAGGTCGGGCTGCAGTTCCAACATAAAATATGTTTTTTGGAAAATTATAGGTTTTTGGCATTTGTAAAAAAGTCATTAAAACTTATTTTATTTTATTTTGATGAGTTTATAATTTAAACTGAGCCTGCAAAATAGCCTTTGCGACTTTAAATCTTTTCAATAATTTCAAAAAATCTTGTGCACTTTGCGTTAAAAGAAACAAAAAATTAATTAAATTGAGCCTTTACTTCTAAAGGCTTTTTTTATGCAGTTTCTCCAAAGGATCATTTCAGAATTATTAGAAAATCATCAGGATCTTTCAGGCTTAGATATTGTCTTACCAGGAAAACGACCAATGGTTTTTATCAAAAGAATTCTGCAGGAAAAGCAATATGAAGGCCTTTTGCCTAACTTCGTCACGATAGACGAGCTGATCGCAGAACTTTCCGAAAATTTAGAAATTAAAGGAATCTCACTTTGGCTTTTCGCTTACCGCACTTATCAGAAAATAGATTCTTCAGAAGATTTTTCCGGTTTTCTCAAATGGTTTCCGACGCTTCAGAAAGATTGGGACGATATGATGAAGTTTTCCGATGATGATAAAAAGATCCTAGAATGGATGCTGGACGAAGAACGCATCAAAAACTGGGGCGAAAATCTTGGCGACGATGACAACGCCAGAAAAAGAAACCTGAATTTCTGGCGGAAAATGAACGAGTTCCTGCCGCTTCTGAAATCAGAGTTGAGAAATGAAAATCTCGCCACATCCGGGATGATCTATCAGGAAGCGTTTTCTAAACTGGAAAATTTCGCAAAAGCAACTAACAATTATTTTATTTTCTGTGGCTTCAGTGCTTTAACGAGAGTCGAAGAAAAACTTGTGCGGCAACTCCTGCAATGGAACAAGGCGGAAACTTATTTCCAAGCCGATCGATATTATATTGAAGATGAAAGACAGGAATCCGGAAAATTCCTGCGGGAAACGATGAAATGGAAAGAATTTGATCTGTACAGAAATTTTAACTGGATCGATGACCAATTTTCTCAGCCAAAAAACATCAGGACTTACGAAGTTTCCGGCAACATTGTTCAGGCAAAAGTTCTACCCGAAATTCTGAAGAAAATTCCAAAAGAAGAATTATCAGAAACAGCTTTGGTTCTGTTGGATGAAAATCTTCTTCCTGCCGTTTTGGATAGCCTAACTTCGGTTGAAAGCGTGAATATTACGATGGGATTTCCACTTAAAAATCTATCGTTCAGCAATGCAATCAAAAAGTTATTTTATCTGCAGAAACAACAGGAAAAAAAATCTTCCAGCTACTATTACGCCGATATTTTGCCAATTTTGGAAGAGCTGCCAAATGACGAAATAGACAGTGCCATTATACAGGAATTTATCGCAAAAATCGAGGAACGAAACATCGTTTATATTTCTAAAAATCTTCTTACAGAACTGGTTGGAAATTTGAGTTATTTCCAACTTCTTCAAAAACCGGAATCAACTCAAAGCTTTTTAGATTTATTAATTAAATTTTGCTATGAATTGAAATTTAAAGAACTGGACGATATTCAGTATGAAAATATTGCCCATTTTGAGAAAGTTTTTAAAGTCATCAAAAACCAATTGCTACCTTACAGAATTGATATTAAAATTGAGACTCTGGAAGTTCTCATCAATCAATTGGTAAACACAGAAAGCATAGATTTCGTAGGCGAGCCGTTGGCAGGATTTCAAATTATGGGACTTCTGGAAACGCGTCTTCTGAACTTTAAAAATATCATCTTACTTTCCGTGAACGAAGGAAAACTTCCGCTTGGAAATACACAGAATACATATATTCCTTTTGATGTCCGTAAGAACTTTGGACTCAACACTTTTCTTGAAAATGACAGTATCTATGCTTATCACTTTTACCGCTTGATACAGAATTCCGAGAATGTTCATTTGCTTTTCAATGCTTTGAGTTCGGGTGTCAACACAGGTGAAAAAAGCCGTTTCATTACTCAACTTGAAATGGAAAGTCCGCACAAAATTGAACATATCATCATCGAAAATACATCTGAACCTATCTCACAGGAACTAATGAAAATCGAAAAAAATAATGAAGTTATGCGGCTTTTAACGGAATGGAAAAATAGAGTTTCTGCATCGCATCTTGTCACTTATCTTTATAATCCAATCGATTTTTATCTAAGTCATATTTTAAAAGTCAGAGAAACCAACGAGATCGAAGAAGAACTTTCTCAACGGAATTATGGTAATCTGGTTCATTACGCTTTGCAGTTTTTGCACGAGCCAGTAAAGAATAAAATATTAACTGTTAATGATTTAGAAGGTTTACTTCAACAAACAGATCCGGCAATTGATTTTGCAATTGAAAAGCTGAAACATCAACCGGAATTCTATGATCGGGGAATGAATTTCATCCACAAAGAGATCGCCAAAAGGGTAGTTCGCAATATTGTAGAATACGATTTGGAACTAGTAAAAAAAGGTTCATTGCTAGAAATTATCGACCTTGAAAAAGAAATTAACTGTGATTTCTATCTTGACGAAAACAGAAATGACAAAATTAGCTTCTACGGTTTTATTGATAGAATCGACAAACTCGACGGAATCACAAGAGTCATCGATTACAAAACGGCAAAACCAAAAAATCTGACGATCAGTCTTGGCAAAAATAAAGAAGAAAAACTTCCCGAATTATTTTTCCGTGATGATTACAAACAGGCTTTGCAGCTTTCGATTTATAAATATTGCATTACCAATTCTCTGAATATCAAATCGGAAAATGTAGAAACAGCAATTTGGTCTTTTGCAGAAGTGAATAATGGTCCTCAAAAACTTAATTTTATTGACATCGAAGATTCTGAAATAGAAGATTCTATCAGAAATCTGATTGCGGAAATCCTGAATCCTGAAGTTCCGTTTGAAGAAAAAGAGAAGGTGAGTTGGTAAATTTCTACTGTTGAAAGGCTTCGACTCCGCTCAGCCTGACAATTTTAAAAATGATCGATTTATATTAACTGTCACACTGAGCGGAGTCGAAGTGTTCTGTTTTAAGGCTGACTTTTCAACTTCAAATCCGTCAATTTTGCTCTTACTTTCTTCATAAAATCTGCGCCTGGATCTTCTTTTCCCGTGAAATATTTAGGATCGGATTCTTTCCAGAGTTTAGAATTTCGGAAAACACCATATTCTGAATGTCCTATAAGATATTCAATTGGATATTTTTTGCTTAAATATCTTACAAGTTCTGCGTTGGCTTCAACCTGTTTATCTGTCAGAGGCTGGGCTTTGCTTCCAATATTTTCGACACCGATGGCGCAATAATTCAGGCCGATGGTGTGTCTTGCAAACAGTTCGGGATCAACTAACTGATAAATAGTTCCATCTCTGTCGATGAGAAAATGTGCGGAAACATTCAGTGGACTTTGATTCTTTAAAGTTGATCTTTGATTTTCAAGATACAGATTATTGAAATATTTGAAATTAGATTCAATTGTTCCGCCGGCTGTATAATGTAGAACAATTATTTTTGGAGTGATCTTTGGCGTTTTTTGATCCAGACCGTGATGTTCTTTCATATATTCCAGACTCAGCTTGATTTTTTCTTTTGAATAATCAATTGGTTTCTGAATAATTTTAAAATTTTGAGCCTGAAATAAAAAACAACAATTCATGAACATCAATAGAATACACTTTCTCATCTTTAATCTAATTTCTAACATCTAAATTCTAATTTCTATTTCTGATATTGATAATGCCCTGTAATCGTCCAGTCAAAAAGGCAATCCTGCAAAACCTGCCCAGCGCCGATGTTATGAACTATCATATATCGTTTGCCGTCTGGTGATTTCTTATTAACCACAATTCCAATATGTGTCAGATTTTTAGGCAAATCCCAGGTCACAATATCGCCGGGAACGTAATCTTTCGGATCGTTTGAAATTGCTTTTACTTTTCCAAATCTAGAGAAAAAAACCTGTAAGTTGGGAACTCTACGGTGATCGATGTTAGAATCTGGTTTTTTCAAACTCCATTTTTTGGGATACTTTGAAAAATTCTTTATCATATCTTCGTGAACTTCCTTTTGCAGATCAATTCCTAATTTACGGTAAGCACGGATCACAACATCGGTACAAACGCCTTTATCAGCGGGAACATCACCGTTTGGATATTTTAAATTAAAATAAGTTGGGTCATAAACCACTTTATCTTTAGTCAGATTGATGGCTGCAGTGGAAAGTTTAGTTTGAAAATTTTGTCCAAAAATCGTAATGGAAACAAAGAAAAGAATAGCGAAATATTTTTTCATTTTTAATGATTGATTTGAAATTATAAAAAACTCAACTTTATACAATAAACTAACAGGTCGCCCTTACGGAGCTATATTTTTTTGAAAACTTTTTTCTATTAACAATGAATCCCAAAGGGATTAAACTCTGCTCCGTTAGGAGCAAACTGGTAATAGACATAATTTGTTATTAGAGTAAAGCTCCGTAGGAGCGACCTGTTATTTGAATTTTAATATTATAATAAACTTAGTATTGGAACGAAAAAACCCACGAAATTATTCCGCAGGTTTTTGTTAAAAATATATAAGATTGATTTGGTCTTTATCCAAAGGCATTGATGCCCGTAATATCCATTCCGGTAATTAATAAATGGATGTCGTGCGTTCCCTCGTAAGTGATCACAGATTCCAGGTTTGCAGCGTGGCGCATCATGGGGAATTCTCCCATTATGCCCATTCCGCCAAGCATCTGACGGGATTCTCTAGCTATATCGATGGCCATTTTCACATTGTTTCTTTTCGCCATTGATATTTGTGCAGGTGATGCTTTGTGTTCATTTTTAAGATTTCCCAACTGGAAACAAAGCAATTGTGCTTTAGTTATTTCGGTCAGGAATTCTGCCAATTTCTTTTGCTGTAACTGAAATCCACCGATTGGTTTCCCAAACTGTTTTCTTTCTTTCGAATATTGAACTGCTGTACAATAACAGTCAATTGCTGCACCTATTACACCCCAAGAAATACCGTATCTCGCTGAATTAAGACAAGAAAGCGGACCTTTCAAACCTTCAATATTTGGAAGTAGATTCTCTTTCGGAACTTTTACGTTGTTGAAAACCAGTTCTCCGGTTTTGGAAGCTCTAAGACTCCATTTGTTGTGAGTGGTTGGTGTTGTGAAGCCTTCCATTCCCCGTTCAAGAATTAATCCTTTTACTTTTCCGTCTTCACCTTTTGCCCAGACTACAGCAATGTCTGCAACAGGAGCATTGGTAATCCACATTTTGGCGCCGTTCAAAAGATAATGGTCGCCTTGGTCTGTGAATTTTGATTCCATTGATGATGGATCAGAACCGTGATTGGGCTCTGTCAAACCAAAGCATCCGATCATATCGCCGGACGCTAATTTTGGTAAATATTTCTTTTTTTGCTCTTCAGATCCATATTCGAAAATTGGGAACATCACTAATGAAGACTGTACAGAAGCCGCTGAACGAACTGCCGAATCACCCCTTTCCAATTCCTGCATTATTAAACCATAAGAGATCTGATCTAATCCAGGTCCGCCATATTCCTCGGGAATGTAAGGTCCTAAAGCCCCAATGTTACCCAATTCCTTCATCAATCCAGGAATATCCGTGTGATCTTGTGCTGCCTGATCTATTTTCGGCATCACAAAATTCTCGACCCAGCTGCGTACGGAATCGCGGATAAGCTTGTGTTCTTCGGTTAATAAAGCGTCTATTGAATAATAATCTGGTATGCTTGTTAAAGGATAATATGACATTTTTTTGTTTTGCCTAAAAATAAAGCTTTTCCTGAATTACCGAAAAGTTTTGTTAACAAATAATTCATTTTTTGATTTTATACAGAAATTACAGAAAGTGAGTTCTCAATCAAACGACGTTTTTTATTTTTCTTTCAAATCTTTACTAACCTGTTTCTCGGCATTCTCAGCTTTCTTTTCCTGAGCGCGTTTGTCTTTTCGTTGTTGCGCTCTGGATTTTTTCTCGGCACGTTTTTCTTCTCGGATGACTTTGTTGGATTTGGTATTGTAAAGCGCATCCATAATGCCTTGTCCGGTTTTGCTGAAGATTTTTATTTTCGGTTTTTCGTGTGTTCCGGTTACTACAACTGGGAAACCAATCCATCCGCCAGGTGGCAATCCAACTCTGATTCGGAAATCTAGCAGGCCATTGAAACTGGTCGTTCCGCTGATGGAAGGTCTCAAAACTGAAACTTTGAAAGTAAACGGTTCTACGTGAATCAGATTGTTTTTGATCGTTGTATTGATATTCACCCCTTTCATATCCGGGTTATCAAAAGCGTTAGCACCAATATTATCACCAACTTCCGAAAGCATTTTCAAGTTTTTAACCTCCACATCTCTCAAGTTGACATTTCCGCCACCTTCAAGTGATGGATAAATAGGCTTCATATTAGCATCAAAATCACCTTTTAATTTATAATCGAGGGACACAATTCCTTTGACATCTTTGGCTGCTGTTGCCATTTCACGAATCATATCGATTTCCTTGTAAGCTCTTTGAACATCGAAGTTATCAACTTTCAAAGCAACATCATAATTGGCTGTAATCGGCGATTCATTCTGATATCTCGCATCAATTCCCATTCGGCTTCCGACAATGTCGAAAGTTGTATTTTTAAGATAAACTTCACCTTTGTTGACAGAAGCTAATCCAACAAGATTATTCAGTCCTAGTCCTTTGAATTCGACTTTTTTTGCATTCGCTTCCAATGAAACATCAAGGTTTGTAGGAATTATCACGACGCCGCTGCTTTTCGGATTTTCTTCTTTCGCATATTCCACAGCCAGCGATTTGCCTTTGTTATCACCTTCTTTCAGCGCCATAAACTCATCAATCAAAATATAATTGGACTTGAGATGGAATTTTCCGTGCAATGTTCCTTTTCTTTCGATAAAATAATTGATTGTATTTAAAAGATAGCCATTCAAGGCAAAATCTGATTTTCCATAAGTTGCAAAGAATTTTCTGAACCACATTTTTTCATTTTCAAATTCGAAGTTCCCTTCTTTGATAAAGAATGATTTTGGCAGATATTCCGTCGTGGCTTTGATGTTTTTCAGAATTAAGTTTCCTCGGTTATCAAGCTTGCTGTATTGTCCCGTTGTCGCGTAACTTTGACGACCATTTAAAGATAAATCTGCCATTATCAAACCGCTGACATCGAAACCTTCTTTCCTGAAAACCTGATAAATCCGGCCAATATTCAAAACACCTTTTGCTCTGACTTTGTACAACAAATCTTCGAAGTTTTGAAGGTCTGCATTCACGAAAACGGGATTTCCTTCAAAATCAAATTTAAACGGGTCAAGTTTCACGCCCAGACTTTTGAAAGTCCCATCCGTATTATAAATATTTGCTAAAATGTTGATATTCTGAATCGCATTTGGGTAATATTTGGTTTTCAGCCAGCCATTTTTAAGATTCAGATAACCTTTCGTTTTTGGGAATAATTTTTTATCAAGATTGAAAATCCCATTCGCTTGAATATCCGTTTTCATAAGGCCTTTCAATTCAATATCCTTCAGTCCTAAAGCTGAATCCAATGTCGCCAAATCAATTCCGCCTTTGATGTTGGCATTGATTTTCATCTCTTCTAATCCTTGCGTTCTTACAACAGCTCTGAACTTATTATTTTTCCCAAGGTCAAAACTCAGATTTCTCAAATCAAGTAGGAGTTTATTCGTATCAAGCGAAGGTAAATCAACATTCAAATCAAGGTTCAGATTGTTTATTGGAACCGGTGCAGTGCTGTTGGAAACGAAACCATTGTTCACTTTCAGACTGGCTTTCAAATCAGGTTTTAGATTTTTAGGTTCACTGAATCTTCCCTTTAAGCTAAAGAACAAATCACTGTTTCCTTCGATTTTCGTATCCTTCACCCAACCCAAATATTGCGGAGGCAAAACAGACAACATATCTTTAATCGTCGTTTTTTCCGAAGCTGCATTGATATTCAAATTATATCCATCTTTCAAAATACTGACGAAACCTGTAAATTTCAAAGGAAGTTCATTGATCCTTAATTCATTTTTTCTCAATACAAAAGTCAATGCATTGGTGTTAATTCTTGTAATCAAATCGGCATGCAGTGACTTTTCTTTGGCGTACCAGATTCGGTTCAAAGCGAAATCAAGTTTATCGATTCCAAGGTCGGTTTCGAGGTCGAAAATATCCTCACTCAATCCACCTTTTCCTGTGTAGTTAAGACCTTTTGCAGTTACCAAAACATTGGCTGCGTGGTCATTGTATTTGATATTCCAATTTTTTAATTTGATTAAATCCAATTTGATAGATGCGCCTGCTTCGGTTGTATCTTTAGGCTTTTCCGAAGGTTTGGAAACGTAAACATTGTAATTTGCCTGACCTTTGGAATTGACAAAAACATTGGCTACAGCGTCATTCACATAGATTTCGTCGATTTTGATTTCCTGGTCAAAAATTAAATTTTTAAGATTGATTCCGACCGAAACATCTTTTGCCGCAAGCAATGTATCTTGCTCAAATGGCTTTGAACCTTTGAGTAGAAAATCGTCCACAGAAACAGTGAGAGAAGGGAAGTGGCGGAAAAAAGTAAGGTGTGTTTTTTTATAATCGAGTTTGCCAGCCAAATGTTTGTTAGCGAATATTTTAACTTGTTTTTCAATTGTTCCAGGAAAAAGAATCGGAATAATGAACATTAGAAATAGGATAGAAGCAATTGTAATTCCCAGCCATTTTAATATTTTCAGCAATACTGATGTGATATTTCCCGCACTCATAAACTTAAATTTTTATGATTAATTCAAAGATTGTGCTAAAGAAAAAATGCTCTCAGAATTGAAAGCATTTTAATTGTTGTTAATTATCTTAAAGTGAGATTGATATTCTCGTGCGATTCTATAATTTCAATTAAAATTTCAAATAATGTTTGTCCGTTTCCATCAATTAATTCATTAAGTTTTTGTTGGATTAATTTGACATTAAATGGTTTTCCAATTTGGATTTTATTCTCGTAAAATTCTTTAGTCAAGTCAAAACCTAAATCTTCTTTTGATTTTTGAGAATCTTTCCAGGTAATATCTGTTTCAATTCCATACAAAATATCATCAAAACCATCCATCGTTCCGACTTTCCAGTCTTCATCTTTCATAAAAAGCTGAGAAATTTCTTCGTAGAAACCTTCCATATTCGAAAAATGACTGCCATTGATGACAGTCATTTTCTTTTTATTGTTATTTGAAGTACTCAACTCCATTTTTAAATATGTTGTGGTAATTCGCAGTTGGAATATTTTTCATTAACCCTTCTGCAAAACGTTCAGGGTGTCCCATTCTACCATAGATTTTTCCGTCCGGACTCGTGATTCCTTCAATTCCGAATAATGAATTATTTGGATTGAACGGCATTCCGTGAGCGATGTTACCGTCTAAATCTAAATATTGTGTTGCAATCTGTCCGTTCTCATACAACTTCTGAATTTCTTTTTCAGAAGCCATAAAACGACCTTCACCGTGAGAAATCGGAATCGTGAACACCTGATTTTTCATTCCTTTTAACCAAGGAGATTCGTCGTTTACAACTCTTACATTCACCATCTGAGAAATGTGTCTTCTGATCGCATTGTGAGCCAAAGTTGGAGAATTTTCATCCAAATCTTTGATCCTTCCGTAAGGCAGCAACCCAGATTTTACCAACGCCTGGAAACCGTTACAGATCCCGATAATCATTCCGTCTCTGTCCAGTAATTCGTGAACTGCATTTCTCATTTTTTCATTTTTCAAAACGTTTACAATGAATTTTGCAGAACCATCCGGCTCGTCACCTGCAGAGAAACCTCCTGAGAAAGCCAAAATCTGAGAAGTTCTGATTTCTTCAACCCACGCATCAATACTTTCATCCAATAACTGGTGATTGATATTAATTAAAGGTAAGCTGTTCACAACTGCACCTTCTTTTGCAAACGCATTCAACGTATCATACTCACAGTTTGTTCCCGGGAAAACTGGCGCAAATACTTTTGGCTTTGCGATTCCGTGTTTTTTAATGATGATATTTCTTGGGTTGATTGAGTTTAATTTCTCATCAATTTCAACCGTCAGTTTTTCTTTTTCAACAGTTGGGAAAAGGTTTTCAAACGTATTTGTATTAGCAGCTAGAAGTTTGTTGATCGCAATTGGTTGATTGTTGATCGTTAGAACTTCATCTGCAACAACTTTTCCTATTAATTGAAGATTTGTTGAGCTTAATTCTTCTTTAGATTCAATAATTAAACTACCGATATTTTTAGTTAATAAAGCATTTTCATCAACCGTAATTTCAGCTCCTAATCTGTTTCCGAAGCTCATTTTAGCTAAAGCAACCGCAACTCCACCTTCTTTCACCGTTTTCACAGAAACGATCTTTCCAGCTTTGATATTTTCGAAAATAAATTCAAAAACAGTTTTTAAACTGTCATAATTTGGAAGTCCGTTTTCCTGAGCGATATGATTGAAGAAATAAACTTTATTTCCTTCCCCTTTAAATTCAGGAGAGATAATATTTTTCTTTTCTCCGTTCGCACAAGCGAAAGAAATCAACGTTGGCGGAACATTCAGATCCTGATACGTTCCACTCATTGAATCTTTTCCTCCGATGGCAGCCAACCCAAAGTTAATCTGAGCATCATAAGCTCCTAAAAGTGAAGCCAAAGGTTTACCCCATTTTTCAGGGTTTTGACCTAATTTTTCAAAATATTCCTGGAAACTGAATCTAATATTTTTGTAATCGCCACCCATCGCTACGATCTTTGCAACACTTTCAACAACAGCGTAAGAAGATCCCAACAAAGAATTCTGCTTAGAAATCTCCGCATCAAATCCCCAACTTGCCAAAGAAACGGTTTCAATATTTTTTGCTCCGATGATTGGTAACGTCTGAACACTTCCTTCCATCAAAGTCTGCTGATATTTTCCACCTAAAGGCATCGCCACCGTAGTCGCACCAATCGATGAATCAAACATTTCAAGCAAACCTTTTTGAGAAGCTACATTTTTATCGCTTAATATTTTTAAGAAATTCTCTTCATTAAATGCAGGAGTTTCTTCTTTTACTTCATTAAGGTGAGTAATTTTAACTTCCTGACTTTTAGAACAACCATTTGTATCTAAAAACGCTCTTGACAGATCAACAATTTTATCGCCTTTCCAGAACATCTGCATTCTTCCTGAATCGGTCACTTTTGCAACCTCAACAGCAACAATATTTTCAGCTTCACAGAATTTGATGAATTTTTCTTTATCTTTTGGTTCAACCATAACCGCCATTCTTTCCTGAGATTCAGAAATAGCAAGCTCAGTTCCATTTAAACCTTCATATTTTAAAGGTAAAACATCCAAATTAACTTCCAAAGAATCAGCGATTTCACCGATCGCTACGGAAACACCTCCAGCTCCGAAATCGTTCGACTTTTTAATCAGTCTCGTCACTTCCGGATTTCTGAATAATCTCTGGATTTTACGTTCTTCAACGGCATTTCCTTTCTGAACTTCAGAACTCATGGTGTGGATAGAAGTTTCGTCCTGCTCTTTTGAGCTTCCGCTTGCGCCACCAACACCGTCACGACCCGTTGCACCACCTAAAATGATTATAGAATCACCAGCTTCAGGCTTTTCACGTCTTACCCAATCCACAGGAACTGCTCCGGCAACGAAACCAACTTCCATTCTTTTTGCTTTGTAGCCTTCATCGTAGATTTCGGAAACCATTGTAGTCGCCAAACCTATTTGGTTACCGTAAGAAGAATATCCGTTCGCCGCCTGTTTTGTGATTGTTTTTTGAGGTAATTTACCCGGTAAAGTTTTATCAACCGATTCCAAAACATCAGCAGCACCCGTCAATCTCATAGCCTGGAAAACGAAAGAACGTCCGGACAAAGGATCTCTGATCGCACCACCTAAACACGTTGAAGCACCTCCGAAAGGTTCAATTTCCGTCGGGTGATTGTGTGTTTCATTTTTGAATAATAAATACCACGGTTCTTTTTTACCATCGTATTCAGCTTCGATTTGGATCGTACATGCGTTGATTTCATCAGAAACAACAAGATTCTCCAAATTCCCTGTTTTATGGAAATATCTTCCGCAAACTGTTGCCAGATCCATTAAAGAGATTGGTTTTAATTCGCGTCCTAAGAATTTTCTTTTTTCGATATAATCATTGAAAATCGTTTCCAATGTATGTTTAAACTGTCCTTCAAATTCAATATTCGACAATTCTGTTTCAAACGTTGTGTGACGACAGTGGTCACTCCAATAGGTATCTAAAACTTTAAGTTCAGTTTCCGTAGGATTTCTCTGTTCAGTTTTAAAATATTCCTGAATGAATTTCAAATCATCCAAACCTAAAGCAAAACCGTGATTGTTAAAAAAATCTTCAAGTTGAACATCATCAAAATTGATAAAACCTTCGTGAACAATTACTTTTGACGGCGTTTCTTCTGCAGGAATATTTAAAATTGATAAATCTTTTTCCTGAGATTCTACCTTGTTGATGAGAAGATCTTTGATTTTTGCTAAATCAGATTCAGAAACGCCTTCAAACTCGATCAGTTTACCGCTTCTAACTTTAGATTTCTCATTTTCAGTCAATAAGGCGATACACTGTTGAGCAGAATCGGCACGCTGATCGTACTGTCCCGGTAAAAATTCTAATGCGAAATGAGTTCCTTGTGCAGGATTTTCCTCGATTAAAATATCAGTAACCGGATCTACGAAAGTGCTGTTTACCACTTTTTCGAATTCACCATCATTTAATCCAAAAATATCGTAAACATTATATACTTTTACGCTTTGGATTGACGGAACCACCGCTTTTACTTCATCAAAAATTTTTGGACTTTCTACATCGAAAATTCCTCTTTTTTCTACGAAAATTCTTTTGTTCATTTTTATAGATATGAGATTTTAGCTTTCATTCTAAAATCATTTATTAGATTTATTTTTATAACAAAAAATGCAGCCGAGGCTGCACAAATTTATACTTTAAGATCTGATTCCAAACCAATCAATTCACTGTTCGCATCCAAAATTGGCTGAACTTCATTCGCAATGAATTCTTCCGTCTGGATTGGTGCAAAACCGATAAAGTTTTTGGGGTCAAGAACTTCTTTTAGTTTGGATTTATCGAGTTTTAAAGAATAATCGTTTAAAATCCTTTCGATAAGATCATTTTCTTTACCTTCTTCTTTCACCTTTTTCGAAGCTTCCATCGAGTGAAGTCTGATTATTTCGTGGATTTCCTGACGGTCGCCACCAGCTTTCACTTCTTCCATAATGATGTACTCAGTCGCCATAAAAGGAAGTTCTTCTTCGATGTGTTTGTTGATTCTGTTAGGATAAACTACGATTCCATTCATAATGTTATTCCAAATCAACAAGATTGCGTCAACAGCTAAAAATGCCTGAGGAATTGTCAATCTCTTGTTTGCAGAATCGTCCAAAGTTCTTTCAAACCATTGTGTAGAAGCGACCATTGCAGAACTTGTCGTTAAAGACATAACGTATTTTGCTAAAGCTCCAATTCTTTCACTTCTCATAGGATTACGCTTGTAAGCCATTGCCGAAGAACCAATTTGATTTTTTTCGAATGGTTCTTCAATCTCTTTTAAATTTTGAAGAAGACGTAAGTCGTTGGTGAATTTATGTGCGGATTGAGCGATATTTCCTAATAAAGCAACCACTTTTGCATCAATTTTTCTGTCGTAAGTCTGTCCGGAAACGCCGAAAACTTTTTCGAAACCGAATCTTTTTGAAAGTTCTTTATCAAGATGTTTTACTTTAGAATAATCTCCGTTGAAAAGCTCCAAGAAACTTGCAGCAGTTCCTGTTGTTCCTTTTACCCCTCTGAATCTTAATGTTTCTAGGAAGAAATCAAGCTCTTCGATGTCTAAAACCAAACTTTGTAACCAAAGTGTCGCTCTTTTTCCAACAGTCGTCAACTGAGCAGGTTGAAAGTGAGTAAATCCTAAAGTCGGTAAATCTTTATATTGAATAGAAAACTCGGCAAGATTCTTCATTACGTTGACCAACTTTTTCTTAATAATTAAAAGTCCGTCACGGATTTGGATTAAATCTGTGTTGTCTCCTACAAAAGCGGAGGTTGCTCCCAAGTGAATAATTCCTTTTGCAGAAGGCGCAACGTCACCATAAGTATGAACATGAGCCATTACATCGTGGCGGAATTTTTTCTCGTATTCTGCTGCTATTTCATAATCGATATTTTCAACATTGGCTTTCAACTCTGCGATTTGTTCGTCTGAGATCTCCAGACCGAGGTCTTTTTCGATTTCAGCGAGAGCTACCCAAAGTTTTCTCCAGGTGCGGAACTTGTTGTTATGAGAAAAATTAAACAGCATTTCTTCACTGGAATACCGCTCTTCCAATGGGTTTTTGTAGGAATTCATTTCTTTCTTTTTACTTTTTTAGATTACACAAAATTAAGAAAATTAACCGACTGAATAAAATCAAATTAAATATAGGATTCTGATTTAACCAAATAATAATTTTTGAATCAAATAATCGGCGGGATATTTGTATCTGAAATTTAAATCTAACAAAATGGTGTCTAAAAATACTTCCGAAATAAGAGTCAGCGTGACTACAGAGTACGATAATTTCAACAGTTATCCTTCTGAAAACCGCTTTGTTTTTCGATATAACATTGAAATCGAAAATCTCGGATCTTTACCTGTGAAACTGCTTTCCAGAAAATGGATGATATATGATCTGGGATTTGGATTCACAGAAGTTGAAGGTGCTGGTGTAATTGGTTTAACTCCTGTCATAGAAAGCGGCGAAAAATTCAGCTATTTTTCTAATGTTATTCTAAAATCGGGTGTTGGAAATATGGAAGGGCATTATGTTTTTGAAAATTTTGAGAAGGGGACTTTTAATGTCGCAATTCCAAAGTTTAATTTGGTTTCTGAAGTTTTGAGTAATTAAATTATCGAAAATTCTAAAGCGTTGAATAGCAATGCAGCCCGGCCTGAACGGAGCTCTTTTTCTTTTTCTTAAAAAAAGAAAAAAGCGGGAGTGGGGGACGGAAATAGCTGCCCAAATCCTACAGAAACTTAATTTTTTTACTGAAAACTTCTTTAATCTCTTCATTTCTTGAGATCATCAACCTTTCAAAGCTTAGCAGAGAAATTTTCGCACAAACTTCTGCGTCTGCATCAGCTCTATGATGATTAAAGTTGATTTCGTGATGTTCTGCAAGACTTTTCAATCCATAACTTCTCAGGTTTTTCCAAGCTTTTTTTGCAACACCAATGCTGCATAAGTAATTAATTTTCGGTGTAAAAAATCCGTAATGATCCAGACAACCACGCAAAACGCCGGCATCAAAAGAGGCGTTGTGGGCAATCATCAGATTTCCATACATCAATTTTTCTATCTCATACCAAATATCCCCAAAAGTAGGAGAGTTGCGAACATCTTCAGGATTGATACCGTGAACTGCTACGTTGTGATAATTGAAATAGGGGTACGAAGGCGGTTTTATAAGCCAGGATTTGGTTTCCTTGATCTGGCCGTCTTCCACAATACAAATTCCCAGCTCGCAGGCTGAGTTTTTTTCGTGGGTTGCAGTTTCAAAATCTAAGGCTATGAAGTTCATCGTATTAATTTTTTTTTGAACCTAAAAAATGCTTGAACATCAACCATTTGGTTTGGTAATAAGGATCAATCTGATGTTTTTGTCTTAACTGAATTGACTTAGGAAGCTGGATGTAAAAATAAACATGAGCTTTTAGAACTGCCCAAAGAAATTTCCATCCATTTTTGTAAGCTAAATAAACTGCTGCATAACCGTCTAAATGTAATCTAAGAAACAGAATATAAAAGACTTTTGATGAAGGAAGATTTTTTAACATCATTGACAAATTATTCCGGAAATTGAGATAAGTTTTCTCCGGATTTTCTTTTTTTAATGTTCCGCCGCCAACGTGATAAACTGTGGATTTTCCAGAATAATAAATGTTTCTGCCTTCATTTTTAAGCCTCCAGCAAAGATCAATCTCTTCCTGATGTGCAAAGAATCTCTCATCAAAACCATTCATTTTCCAAAAATCGTCGGAACGGATGAATAAAGAACAGCCCGATGCCCAGAAAATTTCGGTTTCGTCATCATATTGTCCGTGATCCAGTTCTATATTTTCAAAAACCCGTCCTCGGCAATACGGATAACCCAAATTATCAATTAAACCACCGCCAGCACCTGCAAACTCGAATTTGTCTTTTTGATTATAATCCAGAATTTTAGGTTGAATTGCAGCTATTGTTTGATCTTCGGAAAAGAGTTTTATAATTGGTGTAATCCAGTTTTCTGTGACTTCTACATCAGAATTTAACAGGCAATAGATGTCAGCTTTAACTGATTTTAATCCTTCATTATAACCAGCAGCAAAACCTGAGTTACTTTGATTTTGAATGATCTTGACTTTAGAAAAATTCGATTTTAAAAACTGAATAGAATCGTCTGTAGAAGCATTATCTATGACGTAAATGTCTGCTTCTTCGGAATATTTTAAAACCGATGGCAAGAATTTTTCCAGCCAGTTTTTGCCATTCCAATTAAGTATAGCGATTGCGACAGTCATCTAATCTTCGTAATTTTTGATTGAATCCTGATATTTCCATCTTCTGTGAGACCAAAGCCAATTATCCGGTCTTTTTTTGATTGTATTTTCTAACAGCTTATGGAATTTTTTAACCACTTCGTGTTCTACAAATTTTTCTCCGTCCGGATAAATTCTGTGATAATTAACCTGATAGAAGCCACGTTTTACCTTTTTCATCTCACAATAGATAAAGGCCATATCCATTCTAGTTGATAATTTATCATAACCAATGAAAGCTGGTGTTCTTTGATTGAGAAAGTTAAGACCAAAATTGACGTTAGAAACGTGAGGCGTCTGATCTGCTACAAACATATAGACACAATCTCCGTCGTTTGGAGTACGGAAAATATGTTTTATAACTTCATTAGCTTCCAAAGATTTGTTATTGAATCTGTTACGAATCATTTTTATCTTTTGTTCCCAAAATCTATTGGTCATTTTTCTATAAACAGGATGGCTGTTTTTCTGAGGAATAATCGTTGATAAAGCATTGAACCATTCCCAGTTGAAAACATGTCCCGGAAAGAAGTATGATATTTTTACCTTCGGCCTTTGCTTCATGAAAGAGATCTTGATTCAGATGCTGCATTCTTACTCTGGATTCGGTATTGCTAATTGTAAATGCTTTGAGCATCTCAGCAAGGTAATCACAAAAATTGGAGAAGAATTTTTTTGAAATTTCCCTGATTTCTTTTTCAGATTTTTCAGGAAAAGCATTTTTTAAATTATTTAAAACGACCGATTTTCTATATCCTATAACATAATAATTCAGGAAAAACATAATATCTGAAAATACATATAATATTCTCAGTGGAAGTTTGGAAATAAGTAATAATATGCTGAATAAAAATTGATTCAATGTATAATGAATATTGGCAAATATACTGAAAAACGGCGGGATATTTGCTTAAATTTGGGTTTGTAAAATCAATATTTAACAAATGAAAAAGACAATCATAAAATTATTCTTGCTTGGAAGTGTATTGACGATTTCTGTAGCAAATGCTCAATCGAAAGAAAATCCACTTACTAAGGAGCAAATAGAAGCTAAAAAGAAAGCTGCAGCAGAAGAAAAAGCAAAATTACCAAAGCCATATCACCCCGAAGCAAATGCCGAAATGGACATTCAAAATGCTGTGAAACTGGCTAAGAAAGAACATAAAAATGTTTTGATCCAAGCGGGCGGAAACTGGTGCATCTGGTGTTTGAGATTCAATAATTATGTTCAACAGACGCCGGAACTTAAAAAGTTAGTTGATGAAAATTATGTTTATTATCATTTGAATTGGTCTCCGGAAAATAAGAATGAAAAAATCTTCACCAGTTATGGAAACCCTGGAGAGAAGTTTGGCTATCCTGTTTTCATTATTCTGGATGAAAATGGCAAACAGATCCATACGCAGGACAGTTCTGTTCTGGAAGAGGGAAGTGGTTATAGTCCGGAAAAGGTCAAAGAATTCTTTAATTCCTGGAAAGTGAAGAAATCTTAGAAATATAATTTATAAAAAAACCATCCTGAAATTTCGGGATGGTTTTTTTATGATTTTTAAAATCCTGATTAAGCTTCTTCAGAAGGTGTTTCTTCTGCAACTTTAGCTTTAGGAGCAGCCGGTTTAGGAGCTTCTACCGGAGCATCAGAAACTATAGCGAAATCGAAATTGTACTCTACAGTTCTGTGAAGTCTGATCAATGCTGTCACTGTACCAGTTCTTTTGATTGTATTTCCAGGGATTTTGATATATTTTTTATCAACGCTTACGCCAGATTTTTCCAAAGCAGCAGCAAGATCTGCATTGTTGATAGAACCGAATAATCTGTCACCAGAACCTACTTTTGCAGGGATAGTGATAGATGTTTTCTTCAATTGTTCAACTACAGCGTTAGCAGCAGCAACCAATTTGGCTTCTTCTTCTTTTCTTGATTCCAAAGTAGCTTCCAAAGCTGCTTTGTTTTTAGGAGTTGCCAAAAGAGCAATACCTTGGGGTAGTAAAAAGTTACGAGCGTAACCTGGTTTTACATTTACTGTATCAAACTCAAGTCCTAAGTTTTCTACATCTTGTTTTAGGATAATTTCCATTGTTGTTGTCTTGTTTAGATTTAGAAGTTAGAGGTTAGAAGTTAGAGGCTAGAATTAAGATCAACGATCTGAAGTCTAATATCTGAAATCTAATATCTAATATCTAAAACAGTTAGAATTAATTGATTTATTCAGCAACAAAAGAAGCAGGCGAACCTGCTGCTTTTATTTATTTTTTCTTATTTCAAAAGATCCGCTACGTAAGGCATCAAAGCAAGGTGTCTTGCTCTTTTGATAGCTGCAGATACTTTTCTCTGATATTTAAGAGATGTTCCTGTGTATCTTCTTGGTAAGATTTTACCTTGTTCGTTTACAAATTGTAAAAGGAAGTCAGCATCTTTGTAATCTACATGCTTGATTCCGAATTTTTTGAATCTACAATATTTCTTTTCAGATTTTGTATTGATATCAAGTGGAGTAAGAAATTTTACTTCCGATTCGCCTCCGGCAGAGGCTTGTTTTGCCATATCATCTATTGCCATGATTTTAAAATTTTAAAAGGTTAATAATTAAGCTTTAGCAGATTTTACTTTGCTTCTTCTTGTTACTGCGTAATCGATAGCGTGTTTGTCAAGTTTAGTCGTTAAATAACGAATCACTCTCTCGTCACGTTTAAAAGCAGTTTCAAGATCTGCAACCACAGTTCCTTCTCCTTTGAATTCGATTAGTGTGTAAAAACCATTCTTTTTCAATTGAATAGGATAAGCTAATTTCTTAAGTCCCCAATTTTCTTTGGCAACGATTTCGCAATTGTTTGAAGTCAATAGATCTTCAAATTTTTTCACTGCTTCCTCCACCTGAGCATCAGATAGAACGGGAGTTAAAATGAAAACAGTTTCGTAATTGTTCATAATGTTAATTTATTAATTAAAAATTCGAGTTGCAAAAGTACAACTTTTTTCTAAACTACAAATACTTAGCATAAAAAAATCCCGCCAAGTATTGACGGGATTAAATTTAATGTTTAAAAAGATTATTTTTTGATCACTTTCGCAGAAGTAGAAGTTCCATCTTCTAATAACATTGTTACTACGTAAACTCCAGAGCTGAATTTGCTGAAATCGATTTTAGATTTAGCTTCATTCACATCTTTTGTTAATAACTGTTTACCAGTAACATCATAAACTTTAACAGATTTGATTTTGCCTTGAGTTTCGATATTATAGATATCTGTAACCGGATTTGGATAAGCTTTGATACCATTTTTAGAAACATCAGAAACGGCAAGTTGTCCAATATTCAAAGTGTAATCTTCAACTTGTCCGTAAGTAGAAGTTCCACAAGGTGTCAAGTTTGCTCCTAATGAACTATCGTGTAATCTAACTCTCATACGAGTAGCGCCAATAGTTGCAGTTGAAGGAATAGTGATAGATCCTGTCCAAGGAGATTTTTTCAAAGGTGTAACAAGAACTTGCTCGCCTGTATCGTTGAAATCTTTGTCGTTATTCAAATCTATCCAAACCAGAACCTGATCAGTAGCATAAGTAGTACCTGTATAGCTTGCTGTGAAAGTATAAGTTGATCCGGCAGTCACATTCCCAACAACTGATGTGAAATCTTCATATCCTACAGCTACTGCAGTAGAGTTGTTATTGATATTGGCAAAAGTAACATTTGAGATTCTTTCAAAAATTGTACTAACACTGGTCGCACCGGCAATACAATAAGTCGGAGCCATTGTAGTGAATGAATAAACAGTACAGCCAGTTGCAGCACCTGCAGCATTTTTAGCCACTACTTTCCAGTAATAAGTAGATGATGGATCCAAATTGGTTGCTGTATAACTAGTACCAGGAACATTTCCTACAAGCGTTGTCGGATTTGTGTTTTTATCCAGATATACATCGTAGGAATCCACAGAAGCACCAGCAGAAGGAGCCGTCCAGGATAGGGTATTTGTAAGATATGCAAGATTAGTAGCACCATTTGCAGGTGAAGTTAATGTTGCACAATTTGGAGCTACTGTAGGCGGTGCTTTTACCGTCACATCATCAATGGATAAGAAATCCATATCCGTCACATCATGATGTCTGAAAGCAATATAAACCGTTTGCCCTGCAAAACTGCTCAGATCAAGAGATCTGCTATATTGAGTTCCGGCATCTGCGGGATCATCATAGGTCTCAGAAAATTTAACAGGAGAAGCCTCTAATGCTGTTAATGTATTTTGTGTTGAAACATATACTGAGTAATGCTCCAAATCCCATTCTGCTGCTGCTGCCTGAACTTTCCAATACAAATATACCTGGCCAGTAGCCGCTGTCAAATCAATAGGTTTTGAAACGATCCAGTTATCTGGAGTCAATGCCTCACCTGCCTGCCACGATCTTGAAATAAGAGAAACAGGCGTTACCGGATTTCCTCCGCTATCCTGAATTTCAAATAAATCTCCCCATTGGATACCGTCACCATCTTCATCGTAACGAGTCCAGTCTGAGACGTCTTCATCATTGAAGTCATCTGAAAAATAAGTTTGACTAAATCCGAATAGCGGCAAAGTCAAAAATGCTAATTTTAGTAGATTTTTTTTCATAAAATTTAAATTTATTTTTTTGATTCATTTCAAAATTATAAAAAAAAACTAAACAAACGTTAAACTTTTGTAATTTTAACATTAAATAAAATGATATTTTATCAATAATATACCTATTTATCCCGATTGATATCATTTAAGAAATTTAGTTTTAAGACCTCATACAAAGAGTGCCTGCTTACTAAAACAGAAAAAATGGAAGACATCATGCCGGCTAACATCAGATGAAATATTAAAGAATGGCGGTCCGTCATTTCAAGTACCAAAATAGCCGATGTAAAAGGTGCTCTGGTAATTCCTGTAAGAAAAGCAACCATCCCGGCAAGGATCAATACATTGGTTTCGTTATCAGTCAGGTTCATTATGCTGGCAAATACACTTCCTATAGAGGCGCCGGTAGATAAAGCAGGAGCAAATATTCCGCCCGCTCCTCCGGATGTAAAAGCCAAAGCCGGCCCCAACATTCTTAGAATCGGAACATACCACGCTTCTGTTTTATTCTCTGTAAAAAGGACTCTTTCTATAATATCTTTTCCGGACCCGAGAATGTCTCTATTAATAAAATAAGCAATTGATGCTACAATAAGTGCACAAATAACAAGAAAAATGATATTGGACAAGTCTGTTTTCAGTTTTTTCTTCAATCTGTTAATCTTTAGCATTGCAACAGAAAGCTGACTGCTGAGAATGCCGCAAATCCCCGAAACAAATGTAATGGGAAACATAATCCATAAAGTAACGCCGCCTGTTTTCGGATAACCAAGATAAAGGTAAGATCCGGCAAATGACTGGGCGGTAAGTCCCGCAATAATAACAGCCGTGAAAAGTGCCGTTTTAAAATAATTGATATGTGTTTTTGACAACTCTTCTACAGCAAAAACAATCCCGCCCAAAGGTGTATTGAAAGCAGCAGAAAGTCCGGCTGCAGCGCCCGTGAGGATCATATTTTTTTTAGAGATCTTCGGCCACCATTCTGGCAGGAACTCATAGACTTTCCGGAAAACAGATCCGGCAATCTGGATCGTTGGTCCTTCTCGTCCTATTGCGCCGCCACTTGAAACCAAGACGAAACTTGATAAGACCTTAATAATGATTATTCTGAAACTTAATAACTTGTGGATCAAATGATTATCTCTTGGATTTGCCAATTCTACCGCTGCCATTACCTGTGGGATCCCGCTTCCTTTTGCAAAAGGTGCGTATTTTTTCACCAGCCACCAAGAGAGTACGAAACCGATCGGAGCAATAATGAAGATCATCCATAGATGCCAATTCAAAATCTTGTTGAGCGTATGTTCTCCGAATGCAAAAATCTGTGCATACAAAACAGCGAAAAGCCCTGTGATTATAGATCCGATCCAAAATGGAATTGCCTGAAGGAGATTTTCTTTCAATTTTTCGTTATGAATATTATCAAAAGATTTTTTTAAAACTTTTCTGATATATCGGAATATTTTTTTCATATTCAGATTTTCAATGTTTCCGGATTATGAAGACGAATGATCTTTGTGCCTTTTTCCAACAGCTTATAATGTAAATTTAAGGTTTCCTTTTCAACTTCATTTGGTTGTTTGTTCAAAGGTTTGTAAATGAAAGATTTCTTTGAAATCCCTGCTAAAACCGGATATGTTCCGAAACCAATATATTCAAATTCATTGATTATCCTATATTGGTCTTCGACAGTTTTACCAAATCCAAAACCGGGATCAAGAATTATATCCTTGATTCCTTTTTGTTTTAATTCCAATATTTTCTCAGAAAAAAAACGGTTTATCGAAAGGATGATGTCATCAAATTTCAATTTTTCATGCATCGATTCATAATTTGGATTGACGTGCATTAATATATAAGGTAATCCTTTTTCAGCAACGGTATTTAAAAGTTCCGGATCAAATTGTCCTGCCGAGATATCATTCACGATATCAATCCCTTCATCAAAACCAAACTTCACGACTTCAGAATAGAATGTATCCAGTGAAATCAGACTTTCCGGGAATTCTTTTTTGATTAATGAAATGATATTACCAATTCTTCTGATCTCCTCGTCAGAGTTTAGAAATTCTGAATTCGGACGAGTAGACTGAGCACCAATATCAACAATTTTTGCACCATTTTTTAATAAATTTTCAGCTTGTTTTAAAGCTGTTGTTTCGCTATTAAATTTCCCGCCGTCTGAGAAAGAATCAGGTGTCAGATTCAGGATTCCCATCAATTTTGGATTAGAAAGATCTATTAATCTGCCATTGCAATTAATAGAAAAGAACTTTGAATCATTAGAATTTGTAAGAGAAAAACTCATTTAACAAAAGTAAGGATTTTGATCCTGAACTGATAACTCTCAATATACAACTTTCAACTAAATTTGTATCTTTGAACCAATAGATAGATTTATGCCCAACACATCCGCCCAGTTTGACAGCGTTATAGCGATTTGCAGAGACTTATTTCAGAAAAAGATGAAAGATTACGGAACTGCTTGGCGCGTTCTTCGCCCAAGTTCTATTACAGATCAGATTTATATCAAAGTCAGTAGAATTCGTACTTTGCAGATGACCGACGTGAAAATGGTGGACGAAAGTGAAGAAGACGAGTTCATTGCAATCGTGAATTATTCCATCATCGGATTGATACAATTGGAGAAAGGTTTTTCTGATGAACTCAATGCCAATACAGATGAAACTATGGCACTTTATAATTCGTACGCTCAAAAAGCAAAAGAATTAATGGAACGAAAAAACCATGATTATGGCGAGGCCTGGCGGGAAATGAGAATCTCATCCATCACAGATTTAATTTATCAAAAAGTGCTTAGAACCAAACAGATAGAAGATAATCAAGGAAAAACTTTGGTCTCGGAAGGTTTGGATGCCAACTATTTTGATATGCTGAATTATGCGGTTTTTTGTCTGATTAAATTTAAAAACTAATAGCTGAAAAAACTATGAAAACAATTTTACGTTACATTGTAGCCATCATATTTATCGCTTCCGGATTTGTGAAAGCGGTTGATCTTAAAGGATTTTCTTTCAAACTTGAGGAATATTTCTCACCGGTTGTTTTTAATTTGCCGTTTCTGGAAAAATATGCTTTGGCTTTTTCAATCATTGTGGTTTTGCTGGAACTTATTTTAGGTTTTATGCTTTTAATGAAAATTAAACTGAAGCAAACCATCTACGCACTTATTGCACTTTGCATTTTCTTTGGATTTCTGACTTTCTATTCAGCTTATTACAATGTTGTTACAGATTGCGGATGTTTTGGAGATGCTTTGAAATTCACGCCTTGGCAATCGTTCTGGAAAGATATTACGCTTTTGATTTTATTAATTATTCTAGCTTTTCTTTACCGAAAAAGAGAAGAAGATGAAGTAGTTAGATTCGGAAAATTACCATTGTTGGGCGTTTTCGTTTTAATCATGTTATTCGTTATGTTCAGAGGCGTTTTCCACGAGCCCATGATCGATTTCCGGGCTTATGCAATCGGGACAGATCTGGCAGCTGAGAAAGAAAAAATCGCTAAGGATCCTTCAGTATATAAATCTTTTTACTCCCTGAAAAATAGCAAAACCAAGGAAGTTAAAAAAGTAGATCAGGACGAATATATCAATAAAGAATATTGGAAAGACACAAACTGGCAGATAGAAGAAGGAAAAACAACTACGGAGCTAACCAAAAAAGGTTATGAATCCGAAATTTCAAAATTCAAAATCGAGGATGCTAGCGGAAATTCAATAACAGACGAAATCCTGAAAGAACCAAGGGTAATTCTTGTTTTTACCTATAAGCCAAAAGAAGCTGACCTGGAATTAGTGAAAAAAACAGAAACCAAAGCTCTATCAGAAAAAGCTAAAGTTTATGGCGTCAGTACACAGCCAAATTTTTATAAGCAAATTCCAAATTACCTGATGGATGAGATTGCCATCAAAACTATTGCAAGAAGTAATCCTTTTGTGTTAGTTTTGGAAAAAGGAAAAGTAACAGAAAAATTAAGTGCAAAAGATTACTTAGATAAAGAATAATATATATAATGAGAAAATCAAACAAACCTATTGCAGGATATCATTTACTGATGATATTGTCTGCGGCAGATGGAATCATAAAACCTGAAGAAGGACTTAAAATTCAGGAATATCTTGCAGAAGAATTTCCGTTTCGTATCAATCTGGATGACGAATTAGAAGTTATAGCTCAGCTTACAGCAGATCAATGGCAGGAACATTTTGAATTCCATGCCAAATGCTATGAGGAAGACTCCACAGAAACAGAAAGAAAAGATTTCATCCAATTTGCAAAATCACTCATCAAAGCTGATAATAAGGTAACTGATGACGAGCATAAGTTTTATATACTTCTAAAAAACCTTTGGAATTTAAATTAATATAGTAATGAGAAAAAACATTGTTGCAGGAAACTGGAAAATGAACAAAACGTATGCTGAAGCGCAGGAATTGATGGTTCAGCTTTTAGAATACAAAAAAAATAACACGACCAACTGCGAGGTTTTCATCGCACCGCCGGCTTTATACCTTACAGCAGCGAAGGAAGTATTCAAAAATGGGGAAGTGGGCGTTTACGCTCAGGATGTTTCGGAATATGCAAGCGGTGCTTACACAGGCGAGATTTCTGTAGATATGCTGGCTTCCATAGATGCAGACGGAAGTTTGGTTTCACACTCCGAGAGAAGAACCTTCCACGGAGAAACAGACAGCCACGCTAACAGAAAAGTGAAAGCCCTTTTGAACAAAGGCCTCACGCCAATCTATTGTAACGGCGAAAAACTGGAAGAAAGAAAATCCGGAAGACACTTCGAAGTCGTGAAAAACCAAACAGAAACGGCTCTTTTCACTTTATCAGCTGAGGAAATCAAAAAAGTAGTTATTGCTTACGAACCAGTTTGGGCAATCGGAACCGGAGAAACGGCGACTGCTGAACAAGCGCAGGAAGTTCACGCTTATATCAGAAGTTTGATCGCTGACAAATATGGAAAAGAAGTGGCGGACGAAGTTTCTATCCTTTACGGTGGAAGCGTGAAGCCGGACAATGCTAAAGAAATTTTCTCTCAGCCTGATGTGGATGGCGGATTGATTGGCGGCGCAGCGCTTAAAATCGAAGATTTTGCAAAAATTATAGAAGGATTTAATTCTTAATTATAATATCAAGAAGCCATACAGATTTTAGGATTTGTATGGCTTTTATTTAACAAACTAACCATGAAAAAATTAATTACAGCTTTGGCAATTGCTTTTGGTGCATTTTGCTTTTCTCAATCATCATTACCTCAAAGTTCTCCAAAAGGAACTATCATTACAAAAACCAATCAAACTATCGAATTTAAAAACTTGAAATTTGAAAAAGGTAAAATAACTTATATTGATAAAAATACCAATACAGAAGATTTCTTGTATGATAATTCTGTAAAATCTATGTCTTATCAGGATAATGAAGGCAATATGCAAACTTACAAGGCGCAAGATTATGTCGCTGAAGATTTCAAGGGAAGCAATCCCGAACTAAAATCAACAAAGTCAAAAACTGTTTTAAAATTAACATCTGATAGAGAAATTAAAGATTTCCTGATTCAAAACCAAAACCAGGCTTATCTAAGCGGGAAAAGACTAAATAACACAGGAACTGCATTTCTGATTGGTGGAGGCGCCTGCGTTATCATTGGTGCTGCTATCAACCTTTCCTCGGCCGATTCGGTCACGGTTTCTGAATATAATCAAAAATCAGATTCCAAAGGAAGTCCGATTCCTATAATTATTGGACTGGCAGGAATGGGTGTTGGAGCAGTAATGAAAATTTCCGGACACTCTCAAATGAAAAAAGCTGTAGAAGCTTATAAATCAGCGGGAGTTAAGAAAACTACGACTTCATATTATGCATTAGCCGATAACAAAGGTTTAGGTTTGCAGATTAAATTTTAAATTTGATTAAATGAAAATAGAGCATCTTGGTATTGCAGTTAAATCTCTGTCAGATTCAGATAATTTATTTGCCCGACTTTTGGGGAAAACAAATTACAAACAGGAATCTGTAGAAAGGGAAGGCGTTACCACTTCTTTTTATCAAGCTGGAGAAAGCAAAATAGAACTTTTGGAAGCCACAAATCAGGAAAGTCCAATTTCGAAATTCCTGGATAAAAAAGGAGAAGGAATCCATCATATTGCATTTGGAGTAGAAAATATCCAGAATGAGATCGAAAGATTAAAAAAAGAAGGATTTATTTTCATCTCCGAAGAACCGAAAGAAGGTGCTGATAATAAATTAGTTGTCTTCTTACATCCCAAATCTACCAATGGTGTATTGGTAGAATTGTGTCAAGAAAAACCGTAAAAGGTTTTGTAGATAAAGAAATTTTGTTATTTTTGCAGACACAAAATTTAACCAATTTTTTGAGGTCCTATAGCTCAGTTGGTTAGAGTCCCTGACTCATAATCAGGTTGTCCCTGGTTCGAGCCCAGGTGGGACCACTCGCCAAAGAAACCACTCCCACAAAGGTTTCTTTGGCTTTTTAAAAGCTTCAAGAATCTGGTAGCAGATGTTTATTAGTAACATTATTAGTAACATTAACATTCTGCAAATGAAAACAACCAGGAAACGGCTTCCAAGAACTCAATTGAGAAATGGATGCTCAAGAAATCAATTTTTTGTATCTCCTACAAATTACACAACATTAAAATCTAAATCAGATCTTCTTACTGAATGGTATGTTGAGTGTAGATTTTATGATCCCAAATTCATTATTGAAAAACCGAACGGAAAACAATTCCGGAGACGGGTTGATACTACTTTTGAAACTCTTACAGAACGAAAGGCGGCTGTCATAGCTCTAATATCTGAAATGGAAGATGTTTTGGATAATCAGCATTACAATCCGATCACCGAGGTATTTATGCCGGACGAATCCAATTCTTTAAATCCTTCAACTGATTTCAAATCAGCATTAGAGAAAGGAAGATTAAAATTATCCGGATCCGAAAAACATTTGAATGAAGTCAGAATTGCAATCAATCGATTTTGCAAAGGATTAGACGAAATGAAGTACAGTTTTATGAGTATTTCTTCTGTTAAAATTTGGCATATTATAGATACTTTGGAAAACTTAAAGCTAGGACCAAGCTATTATAATAAATTCAGACAATACCTTTCTGATATTTTCAAAGAATTAGTGCAACGCGGGTGCATTGATAACAATCCGGTTAGAGATATATCAAAGAAGAAAATCGATCCTAAAATCCGGGAGTTGATACCGGCTGAAAAATTGAAATATATAGATGTTTTTCTTAAAAATAATCATTACAATTTTTTCAGGTACAAAGAAATTTTTTATAGATCAGGATCCCGGTCATCTGAGATGTTTAGGATTCAGAGAAAACACGTTAATATTGAAGCTCAAGAATATATTATGCAAATTCGAAAAGGAGCATCATATAAATGGGTTACAAAAGCAATTAATATTCAATCATTAAAATATTGGAAAGAAATAATTTCCTTATGTGAATCAGATGATGATTATCTTTTTTCCGTGGATCAGGTTCCCGGAAAGCAGAAAGTATCTGAAAAAAGGATTACGCGCAAATGGTATAAATATGTAAAGAACGGCCCTAATATTAAAGATGAAAAGGGTACAGTGATTATAGTCACTGAAGACTTTTATGCTTTCAAATCTATGTATCTTGATGAATTAGACGCTATTCAGCATTCGGCAAAAGTAATTCCTATCGATTTTAATATTGCTCAGGCAGCAGCTGCTCACACAAGTGACAAAACCACATCAATTTACACTGTCAAGCGAAATCAAAGGCAATTAGATTATTTGAAAAATGTACAAACAGGATAAATAATAAAAGCCAGCGTGGGAGATGTATAAAAAATTATTTTATATTTTAGTAGGGTGAAAATTCAGGGTGAAATATTAAAAGTACAAGATCTGGAAGTTTTTTCGAGTGGAAAAAGAAAGCAATCTATTGTAATCGGAACTTACGAAAGTCCACAACGGGAATTTGAAATCCATTTCTATGATGAAAATATATACCAGCTCGAAAAACTAAATATGAGAGACCACGTAATCATTCAATTTACGCTGAACTCAGAAGTTTTTGAAGATGATTCCGGAAAGAGTTATTTTACCCACATGATTGGCATTAAAATTTTGGAATACAAAAGGTTTCATTAATAAAAAAGCGAGACATTAACATCTCGCTTTTATTTATTTATTTTGTCTAACTATTTCGTCTTTAATTTTTGTGTGTCCTACTTCAAATAAATGTAAGAAATCAGACGAATAGCCGCCGCCAGTCTGCATATTATTGTAAGTTAGTCCGGCATCCCTATTTATGTCAATTACCTGAACTCCGAAAATTCTCGCCATTTTGTAGATTGCATCAATATACTCATCTAAGTATTTACCTGTTGTTGCATTTTGCGGTCTTACTCCCAGATCACCTCGCGGCGGTGGTGTCAGGTGAATTATTTTTGCGTTTTTATATCTCGCAGTGACACCACTATACAAATAATATAAAGCTCCGTAAAAGGTTGTTTTATCGGTGTCCATAAACGTTCCCAGCGGAATATTTCTTGCACCAAAATCATTTGTACCACCAAAAATAAAATATATCTGAGTATTCAATGGAGCCAACTGCCATCTTGCATCGGTAACGAATGAATTAAAACCTGATTTTTCAGCAATTGGAGTTCCAGAAACGGCACTTACAGTAAAGTTCATATTGTAAGTATCGCGCATAATTCCCCACCATAATTGGCTTGTTTGCGTTAAACCTCCGTAGTCTAATGTAGATAGCGAGTCACCTAATACAAATGCAATTTTCCCATATAACCAACCCAATAATTTATTATACAAATCATTTACTATTGATGATGCCGAATATTCCTGAACATCAGAAAATAAAGATGATCCTTCTGTAATTGCGGTTCCACTCGCATTGAATCCGACAAGGCCAAAAGCTTTTACATTTAAACTTGCTCCAGTTGCAGTATTAAGATTGATTGTAGTTACAATTATGCTGTTTTCGTAGATGATCAAGAAATTATTGATTCTTACTATTTCAATTGTAGCTCCTAATGTTAAGCTGGTAGTTCCGCCGGTCACAACAGTGGTAAATGTGTCGGCTGATACATTGACGTTAATAATCCTCCCTAATGTTGAGTTTGCAATTCCAAGACAGCAAATATTGTTATAGTCGTTATAACCGATCATAATCCAATCCCTGCTGTGAGAATATTTGAATTTGATTCTTTCGGCGGTTGAAATAATTCGATAATCCCAGATTCCAGTTATTCCGGAAACAGTAATAATTTTATTATTTAAAGTCCAATTCCATTTAGATCCGCCACCGGAAAAAAGAGCTAGGTCTTTGTAAGTATTAGTTATGATTTCACCTGGTGCGCCGGTTGCGCCCGTAGGACCAATAGGTCCTATCAAACCAGTATCGCCCTTTATACCTTGGATACCCTGATTTCCTGCGTCACCTTTGTCTCCCTTGACTCCTTGATCACCTTTTGGTCCTTGTAAACCAGTATCTCCTTTTTCTCCTGGAACGCCTTGCGGTCCTGTAGGTCCGGTCAATCCAATAGGTCCTTGCGGTCCGGTACTTCCCGTATCGCCTTTTGCCCCGCTAGTCCCAGTGTTGCCTGTATCACCTTTTGGTCCTTTTAAAGCTAGTAGCTGATCTGCAGTAAAATCAGAATAAACAAATGGATCTCCTTTGTCTCCTTTTGGTCCTTGCGTGCCATCGCCAATATTTAAAACAGTCTCTGAATATTCAAAATTGACAACGGTATCACCATCATTAACAGTAATATTTATTGTCTCGGATTCTTTTGAACAATTGCAATCCGTAGGATCATCAGTTATTTTATATTTTCCACGAAGTAACAGCTTGTTTTTGCCATTGTGAATCCTGATAATTTCGTACTTATATTCTTTTGACTGGATAGAAAATTCTGGAAAGAAAATAGTATTTTCATTCTCAAATTCTCCAGTAATATCCTTCCTTAAAGTTCGACTAGATTCTAAGTAAATATTTAGTTTGAAAGTATCTGAAGATATATCAGAATCAAATACAAGTCTTGGAGAACTGTATGAATTCTGAGTCAATCGGCAAATATCTAATTTGAATGCATCACAATTCATAATTTAAAATTTATCCCATTGAAAATGCATCCAATCATAATTCTTTTCACGGCCTAATGAAATAAAACCGTGTTTGTAGAATATATCAATCATTTCTTTGTATTCAGGCCGCGCAAAACGGGCCGTCTTGGAAGTTTCCTTTAGTTGGTTTCGTTCCGGATCCAGATCAATTGCCAAACCCCACGCGTGAACGGAATAATTTGTGCCGCCGCGCTGCTGTCTGAAATTAAAACAACCTCCAAAAAGATCTATTCCTAATTCTTTGATTTTTTCGTAGCCGTACGCCTTCAGGATATCGGCAAAAACATTTTTCAAAGGTTCGGCAATTGCTTTATTGCATGTAATCTTTTTTACAAGCGTTTTTTTATCCCAGGCAATGCGCATAGGAAATGGTAAATCAATCTGTGTAAGGTAGCCAGTTCCGTTATGAGTTGGTACACCATATTTTAAAATGTATTGTGATGTATTTTTCATTTTTTGATGAAATATTTAATTAGTGGAATTGTGATCAGACCTAACAAATAAATTAAAATATATAACCACCAAGAACTTCTTTCAGATTTCAAGTCCGTAGATTTATAAGTTGTAATGGTTTGATATCTTTTCTCAGATTTATAAGTCGTCTTAGTTGCTAAGATCAAATATGTTTTTGTAATGGTTTTGAGTATCAATTTTGCTTCTCTATCTGAAAAGTCAAGGTTTGCGTCACCTGCGAAAACAACGCCGTTATATTGAAGCGTGTAAGGTTTTCCGGTGCTGTTTATTTTTAATCCTGATTGTTTCAGAAATTGTGACAGATCTGTTTTTGCTTCTGCAGAACTTTTCACGGAAATATTTTCTGATTGAGTAATTTTCTCAGATCCAGAAACATTTATTTTTTCCTTTTCGGTCTGCTTGGTTCGGGTTCCGCAAGCAAGCAAACTGGCGCTAAGTACTATGATTATTATTTTATTCATTATTATCTATTTTTTTATATCCTAACGTTTTGAAAATATTTGAAACCAATTCTTTGAATGTTGCAATCACAAAGGCTTTTCCGTCTTTTGTCATAAACAACCAATCTGCAATATCTTTCGCAACGATTATCGAAACAGCAAACGGCAGGAAAAATATCCCTAATGGCCATTTATAGTGCAACGCCAATTCATAAAGCGAAATAGTGCTTAATACAGTCAGAACAAAAATCCCTACCCAATCCATAAATTTCGGATCATTCACCGTCTTATTTTTATAAATAAGATACATCCTGAACAGATAAGCGGATAATGCCAGAATTATGATAATCCAATCATTAGACGAATATGGCCAGTTGAGAAGTCCATCAACGAGTTTGATTTCTTTTACCGGCATTTTCGATTCTTTTTTTTATGTTTCTGTAATTTTTTGCCTGATAGCATCGTATGGCTTTCCTTATTGATACTTTACACATCCGGTAAATCAGATAAATTCCATAAAAAAGAGAAAAGAAGTTGAGGAAAATCAATAGGTAATATCCTGGTGAATCGGCCGGTATTCTAATCAGAACAGATCCGTCACTTTCCAGAACAATTATCCCCAACCATCCTACTAATGCGTATATTAAACCTTTTATATATGCCATAATTTTAATATTATATTATTTACTCAGGAATTATTGAGATTGATTTAAAAGTCGCCAGATCTCGCATAGGGATTGAAGACCAAGCCGGATTAAATGCAGTACCAGGAGGTGCATAAATATTATCGATCTTTGTCCCAGTAGAAGTAAGCGAAATAAAATACGGCACATTTACCGGATTCGGTTCTTTGATGCTTGTATTCGGATTGGTCCAGTATGTTTTTCCGTCGCCGTCTTTCTCTACAATAACAGAGACATAACCGTTTGAATAAGTCGTAAAGCAATCTGTTAAATGAACTTCATCGGATTGATTTGATCCTAATTCGCTAAGAATCAAATATGCACAGTTAACAAATTTGCTTTTGTTAATATTCACAACCGCTTTATCGGTCTGAGCATTCCAGTTGTGAATGAAGAATCCTGTATCACTTTCTCCGCTGGATCCAACTCTTTCGAAAGTGCATTGTTCGAAGCTTATATTTTGCCTGGCAAATGCTCCTATACCAACTGGATTCTTGCAGTTTTCAGATATGATATGAACTTTTCTTGCTTTGAAATTTTTATAATTACTATTATCAAGATGAATAGCATATTTACATTTTATAGCAGATATAGTTCCTCCTTCAATTTCAAAATCATTAGAAGGATTCATAACATGGCGGTAAATCTGATTAATTGCATCAAGCCTTTTCCCTGCCTCAGATGGAAATGAGCAGTCAACCGGTGCGATTTTATCCGCCATCGTTCCTTCAGGATCTGTTAATATTACAGCATTCCTGCTAAGAATAAGCTTAACAAAAGGCTTTGCTAAAATGTCATACTCTGGCCATACACCGTTTGCCACATATACTTCATATCGATTATTTTCATTATTATTTACAATGGCGTTGATCGTATTTCTGATAGAATTATAGTTATCTACATTTCTTACAACATTTATTTTTGTAACATTTTTAGGTATGTTTACAACGTACTTTGTGATGATAGAATTGAACTTAATAGATAAATCCAATCCTGTGACCTGCAATCCGTAGAAAGTTCCCGGAGGACCTTCGGAAACCTGATAGGCAGAAACCTCCGAACCTGTGCCGAAATATGGTTGTGCGGTCGAAACTTTATCCACAACAATATAATCACCTGGATTCAAAACTATTGTTGAAAAATCAATTTTTTGATATCCGGATCCCGATATATTTACTAAATGAGTAGAAACTTTTGTGAAAAGCATATTGTCAGAGCCGGGATCATCACGCAAATCATTAGCAACGTGGAAAAGAACTGTGCCGGCACCATTAAAATAGGCTTCAAGCTGATTGATTGAAACTGGCTCATCAGGCGTATAATCATAGATTATAGATTGGGTTCCAAAACCGCTACCGGCATACTCGTTAAGTTCTCCTAATGACTGAGTCCTATTTTCAAGAAAGTCTAATATTGCTTTTGAGTTAACGGGTTTATTGCTAATATAATCCAATACTTCAGTGGGAACAATCCCATTTGGAATTATAATTTTTGTCCAATCATTACCATCGAAAGTTATTAGATTCATACCATCATTAAGATCAATATCGAGATCATCTTGATTAGTATAAACTCCTGTTGCTTCTGCAATATAAATACCCGGAAGCCAGCCTCCTTCCGGCTCTGGAGTTTCGCGATTGATTGCACCTATAAATCCAGAAGAAACAGCATCTATTTTTTCATCAATAATTTTAAAGCCATTTCTCAAACTTTGTGGAATAATCCTTTGAGTGATGTTATCTGGTATCAGGCTGTATATTTTTTGCAACGTTGTCATATTACTGAATTACATTTGATTTATATTTGAATTCTTTGCAAGGTTCGTCTGAACAATTCCAATTGCTGAGGTTTGTTCTTTCAGCAAATTTTTTGAAGCTTTCGAAAATCTGATTTGCTTCTTGTCTGTATTTGTAATACAGATTTTTTCTTTCTCCAAGATCAGCTGGTTCACTTTCTGGAGTTTTCTTTTTTACAATTCCGTGAGTGGTTGAAACGATTGGCGATTTCATTAAGAATCTCGCATAAGTGAAATATGATAATACATCAGACAAACCCCAGTAGGTGTATGTCTTTGTATTGTACTCATATTCTCCACCGTTGAATATTTTTTCTTTATCCGCATCCGATAATGAAAAAAGAGACATATAAAAATCTTCACACAATAATGGCTTCAAGTCAAATTCTTGTGCTTCACGAGTAAACTGTTGGAAATTTTTATCATTATATCCAATTCCAACTTGAACTCTTTTTTCTACATCTGTTTTATTTATTAGTGCTTCCATTTCCGTATGTAAATGGGATGATCTCCCAATCTTTTTCTATTTGTTCTCTGAAATTCCAGAATAATTCTTTGAATAATCTGGATAATTTTTGACGATCATTTAAGGTTGTACGATTGTAAATATCACAGGCAACGCTTAATGATTCTCCACTTGAATTCCCCATCTTACCTTCTTCAGCATCAACTAAGATTTGTGGAATTTTCCAAGCTTTTCTGATAAAGTTTGCCGATGATTCTTCGAAGTGTTTATATTTTTCTGATCTGGTTTCGGTTGATAGTTTTTCAACTTTGATATTTCCAACTGATTTGCCTTCATCATCCCAATCATCTTCAACCATCCAAACAGATGCAGATCCATCGGATCCCATCACTTTTTTAGCATCACCTCTAAAAGCATTTTCTTCAACTGAAGATGGAAATTTTCGATGTCTGAACATCATTACATCATTAAAACTGCGATGTACAGTAGTAGAGTAGAAGTCTCCCATTGAATCTTCAACATTAGCAAACTTGTATGAGGTTTCTAATGGAGATTTCGCATAGAGATATTTTTTAGAGAATTTGAAATATATAATCTGACCTTTATAATTTTCCCATCCACCAGCTTTTTCAACTTGAGCCTGGATAACTTCAGGACGTGGATTATAAACATCAATTATATCGATTTCTGCTTTTTTTAGTTGTTTACCCCAACCATTTGGAGAAACTAATATTTTACCGATGTAATCCTTTGAATCTTCTTTTCCAAGACGACACAGGGTATAAGGAATTACTTTAAAATTTTCTTTTTCAAAATTTGCATTGTAGTTGATATGAATGAATGCACCTTTATGCCTACTACAACTTTCTGAAACATCAAACAGTAGATCATTAGGATAATAATCTTCCCAAAAATCCCCACTGATATTGATATTGGTAGGTTCTGTAAAACCACCGCCTGAAAGAAATGATTGGTTTATATCAGCACATTGCACGGCTGTTGGAGAAGCATCAATCATATTTTCTATGATCGTTGGCTTCATATTGTCGTGTCCATTAAAAACGATACCTAAAGACTTATTATAAATCTTTAGGTTATCATTTTTATAAAGTTCAACTACGCTACTTTTCATTGCGTTATTTCAGATTACTCAGCTGTTTTTTCTTCGATTTTGGCAACTAAATCTTTGTTTGTAAGGCCTTTCAGATCTTCTTCTGTATAGCCGACAGATAAAGCCTTTGCAGTCAAATCTGCTTTGTTCATTTTAGATAATTCTTTTTCTGCTGAAAATTCTTCTGGAATCCTTGCGAAAAGAGCTGAACGATTTGGATTTTCCTTGAGAAGCTTTTCGGCTTTCTCATCGGTTAAATTTGCGTTTGAATATGCTTCAGATGATCCGAAAACTTGAATTACTGCACCTTCTTTCAAAAGGTATTTTCTTTCTGACTGTGACATTGTATTATTTTTTATTGATTTGACTTTTTGGATATATCCAAGAATTTTGGAAGGACAAGTAGAACAAGTTTCTCCGAAAAATTCTTGATAGATATTAAATAATTGATTTAGGTAAAAAGTGCCGGTTTCATCTTTTCCATTAAGTATGGTTTGGATATCGGCACTTTTGAAAAATTCAATTTGTTTTAAGGTGTTGGAGTCCATAGATTTGTTGTGATCCAGGTTTCGGTTGCAGATAATGATGCTTCATCATCTTCATCATTCATCAAGAATGTTTTCAATCCAGTTGCTTCAGCTCCTTCATCCGTTGCAACTTGAATAGTTGCGGTTCCTGAATTAGCTGAAGAATCGTAAGTATCAGCTTTTAACTTCATACCGGATTCCAAACCTGCAACCTCATAAGTGATCTCACCATTCAAACCACCGTCTAATTTTTTGCTGATGGTTACAACTCTGGTTCCTTCAGCTAATGATTGAACATTCTCTTTTTCAATATCTCCACGATAAAGAACAATGAATTCATCTGTATGGGTGTAACCGTCTCCGAAATCACTTTCCACAAATGTGTGAAGCTGCTTGCTTAATTTCGCTCCTTCGGCAGGGTATATCTTTGCGCTTGTTTTCAAAACAATTGCAGTGACTTTTGTATTTTTATTTGCTAATTGAGTAGCAGCTCTATCGATATCATCAAAGTTGATATAATACTTTCCGGAATGTCCTGCTTTTGGCTTATAGCCGCATTTTTTCAGGAATCCTTTTGCTAATTTGTCATTACACGTTGCCATATTATTTTTGTATTTTAAAGCCGACATAAGCCGGCTTTGAATTAATATTAAAGAGCTGCTCTGAAGTCGTAAGGATTAACCATTTTGAAATCAATCATATAGTTTCCTTTGATGTAGATGTGTTCATCATCTCCACCAACATACTCGAATCTCAAATCTTCCAACGCTTGAGCTGAATCAACTCCAACTTGTAAAGATTCTTTTGCAGAAAACAGGGCAAAGTGAGGTAACTGCGTAAGGTTAGGTGATGCAACAGCTTTGAAATCATTCTTTCTCCATCTGTCATAATCCTTAACAATGGCAAGTCTTTCGCCGTTCACGATCAGGTCTGGCATTCCTTTCTGAATTTGCTCTTTTGAAGATTCCAACTGCCAAGCTCTAAGATATTTCTTATAATTAGCAGCTAATTTTCCAGAAGATAATAGTTGATTTCCATCAAAATCGGCTTCTTCTGTTAAATCATAGAACAAATTAAAAGCATCAGCTTCACCAAACGTCATTTGCAATGCTGCTGAAGCCGCTGAATTTTGAGAAATTGAAACAAAATTATCAGACAATTCAGGAATGGTTTTGAAGTACTGTAAAGTAGAAATCAAACCTTTATCAATGATGTCATAAAATTTCACTTTGTTTGCATCATTCAAAATATTTTGAGTTGCAATATCCTTGTCTCCCAGAAGCACAATTCTAGTTGTATCTTTTCTCATTGCATCGGTTGTAAGATCTACGATGAAATCAAAGAAATCAGATTCTTCAAGATTGTGAACATCATAACCGTTACCTAATCCCCACTGTGTAAAGTATTGCTCAAAATCAGTGTAACACATTTTGATTTTAATTTTTGCACGTCTTGGATTCCATTCTTGAGACAATGCAGGAAAAGTCGGATTTAATGATGTTCCACCACAACCATCTTCTTTTGTCGTTACATACTCAATTCCCTTCATTGCTGCAACCTGTTGACCGCCTTTGATGTTGGGAATAACCGTGAAAATATCATCTACTGTTGGAGTAGTGTATTTTTTAACAGCAATATCCTTAACTGATTGGATTGCTCTCTTATCAGTGGCTAATTGCTGAAATGCGCTTTTTACGTCTATTGCCATTATTATTTATTTTCTTGTTTCTTTGCTTCTTTTTGTTCTTCGATTCGATCCATAAAAGATTTTTCTCCACCAGGATTGATATCTTTTTCAGTGGCTCCAGGAACTTTGTAATTCGATTTTACAGACTTTGCCAAAAGAGAATGTGCTTCTTTTACTTTCAAAACTTCTCCAGCAACTTCTTCCAAAATTCCAAGGTTCTCTTTTTGGCTTTCTGAAATTGATTTTTCAATTTTTCCCAATCTACCGTTGATGGATTTTTCAAATTTTGAAAACATTTCTTTCAAGCCGGTCACTTCTTCCGGATCTTCTTTTGCTTCTTCTTCAGCAGGTGGATCTTGATTTTCATCAACTGGAACGATTTCAGAAATTGCACCGGCGGCAATCATCCATTTTGTACCATCTGGAAGTAAAGCTTCTCCGTCGGGCAATGGTTTACCGTCGGAATCATTTACCTTATCTCCAACCTTTGCTTCTTGAGCTTCAGTGATAACTGTGACAATTGAACCGTCTCCGAGAGTTTGCTCAATGTCTTTCTTTTTGCTTTTTCCCAAAAGCTTGTCTATTAAACTCATATTTGATTTTTTATTTTTGTAAGATTCGTATCGAGTAAGAAAGGATTGAATAAGTGAATCATCCTTTTGCACCAAATCGAAAAGACCGGGATTCTCATCTAAGAATTGAGTCATAATAACTCCTAAATCATCCGATGATTTGAAAAGATTATCAGTGGCCGCTGGACTGTCAACAAGATCAGAAGCGATAAAGGAAACCGGCAACAGATAGCGTTCAACAATTCCAACTTCTCCTTCAATTTCCATTTCCGGATAATCAGCATCACAAGCAAAAACAATTGAATTTCCGAACATATCCGGATTGCTTTTGGCCATATCTGAGATGTATTCGAAATATGTAATTCCCTGACCTTCTACATTGGTTTTTTTAGTGATTTCATCAAGATGAAGATCTCCTATTACTTTGTAGATACCTTCATCTTCCAATGGTCTGAAATTTTTATATCTCCCAATGAAAGTTCCAAGGGTTGTTTTACACATATTAGGATGGCCAAATCTTGACTTAACACCATTCGGCTGTGCATTTCCTTGCTCAATTAAACCATCAAGTAACTCACGGCTAAAAAAGCCATTACACTTGTCTAATCCTTCCTGAACAATAACAATATTGCTGATTACTGAACTTGCAGAATCAACTTTAATATCTTTTGAAAATGTTGCTAATGATTTTTGATGCACTTTTTCTGAATTTCTTTGACAAAATTCATTGAAAATCAGTATTTTTGTTGGTAAAGAGAATTACCAAAATGCTACTACTACTCGCATCTGTTTTGATATTAATTGGTTTTTTCGGAATTGGTTACCATTTCGGAAAGAAGTCAATGAAGCGAAAAGGAAGATATAACAGGAAAGACACGGGAAATATATTTATGAATATGCATAATTATTCTGAGTATATCAACGATCAGTATGAATGGTATCTTGATCTTTGCAAAATGGAAAATAAAAGTCCAATGCTGATAGATCAATTCAAATCAGAAATAAAAACAAATAGAAAACTCCAAGAACAATTTAATGGTCTTGGAATTAATATGTTTTCTGGAAAATAAAAAAGACCTCACTAATCGAGGTCTTTTATTTCTTTTTGAAGTTCATTCAGAAAATCTGTAATTTTTTTAAAATCTTTCTCAAGAAATTGATTGCTTCCTACTTGCTTCATTTTGTTTTCTGCGCCTTTGGTGGAGATTTCTAAAACTTCTGCAACTTGCCGAGAGTTGTACTTAAGTTTTGAAATGACAAACATTGTCTTTTCGTGAATGTTCATTTTTAATTGAATTGAGATGTTTCGGATTCATCAGTTTTGCTGTCTTCCCAAATCAAATAATCTTCCCAGAACTTCCAAGCTTGGTTCAAAAATTCTTCTTCAGATATTTTTGGTGCCAATTGTCCACCTGTCATTTCAACATTGTTTTGAAGAATCACAAACTCGAAGCTTTCATCTTCGTATGTAAATGTTTTGCGTGGTTTTCTGCGCATTTCATCATTCAACAATACCGTTTGAGAATCTTCTGAAATGATTAAAACAAACGATAAGTAAACTGGTGAATAAATATAGATGAATCTATTTTCATCTTCTGTGGGATTTTCTGCCAAAAGGAAATGTGGCAATGTTAATTCTTTCATATCTTTGCAACGATTTAAGTTTTTTAAACTTGAATTATTTGATAGACAAAGCCCCTCAAATCGAGAGGCTTTGTTGTTTTATTTATTAAATAGATTTTGAATCTTCGATTTGTTTTGTTGTAAAATGGATTTTCACATTTTTTGTTTTGTAGTCGATTTCCATTAATCCAAATTGCTTATCAGTAATAATGGTAGCATTATAATCTTTATTTGTTTTTTTTAACAATGCTAACTGCTCAGTAGCAATTTCTTTCGTTGCAAAATGCGCAAACATAATTGAAGAGAAAGCACTAATTGAGAAAGTACTTCTTGTGATTTGGGAATTAAATTTTTTTTGATCTCTTTTTGTAGCTTTTCCAGTTTTAGGAGTTAAAATGATCCAAGAGATTGTGTAAGGATTAAAAGCTGTCATAATGTTTGATTTTAGTTGTTAAACGTTGTTTGAATTATTTGATGTTGTAAAAGTACACAATATCCTGATTAGTTCCAAATATTAGAACTAATAATTGAGATATATTTTATAACTGACTGATAATCAATGCAAATATTTTTTTTTAATTTGAAAGTTTCCTAATTATCTTTCTCACTGATTCAGATGATATTTTGAATTCATCAGCAATCACTTCATAAAAACAAGTCACACATTTTTTGGCTTCTCTAAATCCATCAGGAATTCCATTCACTAATTCCTGGAACCTTTCATAAATTTCAACATCTCGAAGATATGCAGGATTGATAACGCCAATGCTTATTAAAACTTTGACATCTTCAATCCTGGATTTAATTTCTTCGTATGTTGTTTTTCTTACCATTTATTTTTTGGACATTTATATTTTTTGCTTCGAGTTGATGAAACTAAAGGACAACCGCAATCATCACAGTACGCTCCAGTAATTTCTTTCATATTCCTATCTTTCAGAAAGGCCAACACTTTACCGTGTTTTATGAATGGACAATCAAGACATATTTCAGCTCGTCGTTTTGCTTCTTCTTCGATTACCGGATCCGGAACAAAATAATTTTCCCATCCGTTTAATATGTCATTAAATTTTAGCATCATTCATTACATTTCTATCATCTGACAATCCTCGCATACCTTCTTGAATTCCGGAGAAAGCCGCGGCTGCAATGGTTGGTCCTATTTGATCAGTAATATCAACATTTACTTGATTGGTTATTTTAGCAGCTGATGAAGAAGAAATCATTCCGCCAGATGCAGCGTGTTTGACATTGTGAGTTAATGGAATTCCACCGCCTAACTGATTGATGAAAGAAAGATTTCTAAGCATTCCAGTTGATTTTTTATTGATGACAGCAAGAAGTTCATCACCCTCATAATTCACAACGTGATTTCCATAATCATCATAAAGATTTGCTCCACCCCGAGCGTGGGTATTTCCTTTTAATAAAATTCCTTTTTCGGCCTTCTTTGGAGTTCCTAATGATTTTGTCGCTGAAACGGTTAAGTTTGACAATCCAGATAATCCGGTAGCAGCACCATCTGGAACTTTAACACCCACAATTCTTCCAACGTTAGCTAATCCAGCTGCAACAGCAAAACCTGCAGCGACTGCACCTAATGCGGGTCCTACGATTGGAATTGCTGCGAGAGATTTATACGCAGCTGTAGCAGCAGCATAAGTATTAATCGATGTTTCAGCGATTGCAGCAGCTTTGCCTAAAGCAGTTTGTTTGCCAACGATTTCTGCAATATTCCCTGCAACGCTTCCAGCCATTAATAGTTTAGCTTGTTCTTTTGCTTGAGCAATATCAATACTTGCTTGAGCATATTCCGTATCAATCTGATTTAATCTTTGTTCTAGAATTATTTTATTAGCGACCGTTTCTTCATCTTGTTCTTGTTTTGCTAATTGATCTATTTCTTTTTGAACATCTTTGCGTTCTTGATTAGCCATATATTCATAATCAAGATTTTCCTGTTGAACTGCAAATTCATCATTGCCATATTTCTTAATATCAAGAAGTTTTTGCTGATGTTCTACAAGTTGTTTGAATTCCTTATTTTGTTTTAATTGTTCAGCATATTTTAGTTCAAGATCTTTTTTGGCTTTGGCCGTTTCATCTGTCAATTTCAAAGATTCAACGGAAAACTTTTGTTCAATAGCTTGTTTTTGAAGTTCTGTTAAATCTTTATTGGATAGTTCAAGTTTCTTTTCAGCTTCAAGTTGTTCAAGTTTCTTTTTGTGAATAATATCAAGACGATCATTTTCTAATTGTAGAAGTTTGTTAGTTACAAAAGTCTGCTCCTCAATTCTGGATTTGTTATTCAGGATATAAGCATCCAGTTCGGATTTCATTATATCTATTTTAGCCTTGGCATTAGCCTGCGAAATTTTTAATAATTCTTGAGCGTGCTTTTTCGCTTCATCTTCTGCTTTTTTTCTAGCGGCTTCATCTGCTTTTGCTTTGTCTTCAGAACCGTCAAAATTGTTTGTGGGTTTTTTTGCTGCCTCTTCTTGTTCTTTTCTGGCAGCATCTGCCAAAACTTTTTGTTGAGCATCATATTTTTTTCTGAAATCGTTTGCTTCTTTCAGTCCTGCATCCCCAACATCTTTCCAGGCTTTGGATGTACTTTTTTTAATTTCATCGAAGGCTTTTGGTAAAGTATTCTTAAATTTTATTGCTTCATCCATAGCTCCATCAAAATCTCCTTTAAAGAATTTTGAAATTGCTCCACCTCCAGATTTAAAACCATCGATCATTCTATCCATTGCTTTCAATATTCCCTCGAAGCATGTAATTGCAGCTTCTGGTAATGATTTGAAAACACCTCTCATATATGCAGCCGATGCATTAAATTCCCTGTCAGATACTCTTAATGCAGCAATAGCATTATAATAAACAGTTTGAATTTTTAACCATAGTAAGTCCAATTCTTTTTTAAATGCAAGAATAGAATCAGATTTCATTGCTCTCAATTTAGCGTCTTCCAATTCATTCATCTGATCCACAACCTTTTTTGTGAATTTTTGAGTTTCTGTTAATTCACTATTTTGATTTATAAGGGAATTATTAACAGCTTCCATTACTTTGACAAATCCACCAGCATCTTCACCGGCGCCCTTAAACAAATCAGCAGTTAATTGAGCTTGCTGTTTTTGAGAAAGGCTATATTTATCAGATTCTTTGGAAATCTCAATCAAGGAATCTTTGATGGTTGTTTTCCCATCAGAAACTCTTTTTAAAAGATCATCTGTGAATTGAGCACCGAAAGCATTAACCAATGCAGATCTGGCTGTTTTAGTTTGTTCAGTGATCGCTAAGCCAAATTCTTTTATGGCATCAGGAAGTTTATCTTTGAATATTCCAACATCAGCACCAGCATTTATAATGTCAATAAATTCAGTTGCAGAAAATCCAGCTTTGGCGAAAAATGCAGGATATTCTTTTATTGAATCTAAATATTCTTCATTGGCGGCACCACCCTTAATTGCACCATCTTCAATCCTTTGGAGTGCTTCTTCATAAGTGATTCCAAATTCATTGACTAAAGCCCGTGCAGCTTCTAAAGTATCTGTTTTATCTAATCCAAGTGCTTCTTCAAGTGTTTTGGCTTTAAGGGTCGCCCTATCTAAGGCATCTCCCTGCAAATTGGTTATGGATTCTGTTAACTTATTAGCCTCTGAAAGTTCCTTATTGTATTTGTAAACTTCATTTATTGCTAAACCGATTCCGACAGCAACCGCAGCAATCCATCCTACAACTGGCATTGTGCTTATAGATTTCCAAATACCCTTAGATGTTTCAATCCATTTTGTACCTAAATCTTTGACATCTTCAGTAAATCCTTGGAGGTCTCCAGCTTTAAGTTTTTCGATAGCTTCTGTAATTCCTTTGGTATAATTTCCAACATTGACTTGAGTGACACCCATATCAATGTTCAATGCTTTATACTGTCTATCTTGTTCCTGAATCAATTCTAATAAACGGCCGCCGATCTCAACATTATTTCTTTGTTCCTCATTTAAACCGCGATAGACTTCTCTATTATTTGCTAATGCTGCATTTAATTGATCGATTGATCCATCAGTTTCAACAATAATATTTAAACCATCTTTTAGTGATTCATTGAATGCATCGAGAACCGTCTTAGAGACCCTATATGCCTTTTGAGCTTCTCGAAGTTTTGATTGTTCACTTTCGTAAGCAACATTCTTTTTTTCAACAGAAACGCGCAAAGCTTCAGAAACTCTTTTTTGAGTTTCATATTCAACTGTATTTTTTTTGCCCTGACTTTCAAGTTTTCTCAATTCCGTTTCAGAATCTTTATATCGAGCGTTCACTTCATCCAAAACTTTCTTCATATCAGACGTAGAAGCTTTCAAGGATTCCATATTGTTTCGAGCGTCAGCGGCCCTCTTTATGACATTATCAAAATCAATGTCCAATTCTAAAAGTTTTATTCTATCGCTCATATTTCTATTTCTGGTTTGGTTGGTCGTTCAATAATGTTGTATGTAATCTCATTTGAGAAGTCTTCAGGATCAGGTATTAAGCTGCTACCGTCGATAGTTTTTTGAACTTTAATTATATGAGATCCTTCTTCTAATTCTGTAATTGCATAAAATTGAAATGTTATCACATTATCTTCAAGTGTGAAAGGAAATAGTATATCATCAATATACAGTTTCACTTCTCCATCAAATAATTCTAAATTTGAAGCAATTATTTTTTCAGTAATTAATACATCAGGAAATGTTGTCACATTTTTATAAAGTGCTGCATTGCTCAAAAAGAATATTCCAATTGAAGGAATTTCCGGATCGGGATTTGGATCACTGTTTATGATTTTGTTGTCAGCTTTTATCAATTCTATTTTCATCAAAGATTGAGTTTTATATGTCATTTTATTTATGATGAAAAAGCTTCCAAGCTGCTTAACATATATTCTTCTTTTGAAGTCAAAATTTGCAAATACCAATAATGGAATTTTGAATGTTGCAGTTCTTACTTTTGCTCTTTGGAGAATATTCGAATATTCAACATATCTATTCTGGATAACCTTTTGAAAATTATAATCTTCATTATTGGCAATCGTAATTTTATTTGTTGTTGCAGTCTCGGTTCCGTAAGTGTCAATTGTAAAATTCGAAACTTCTTTTTCAAGTCCGGTCAACAAAAACATTCTTCCAGATAGTGGCTGATATTTTTCTTGAAAAACACCATCTACTTGTTCTGAGCTTCTTTGCCAAAGTTGATATTGCTGAACTGAAATATCTGTACCTCCGATATTGACTTTTGTAGGATTTACAGGAGTATTGTAAAGAGTTGATTTTATTACATCTACATTTGTTTCCAGATTTGTATTGTCGATTTTAATAACTCCGTCCTTATTACTGTCTTCAGCATCTTCATATTTATATCTAAACCAATTATTTTGAGCGTAATTACCAATGATGAAAGTTTCATCTTCTTCTTCATTGAAGTAATCTGACCAATCTTCAGGTTCGTTTAAGAAAATTTCTTTAAGTGTTACGAATTCGTAAGTGTCATTAGAAGGATTTTTGATTGGAATTGAGCCAGATTGATAAATAATTTCTTTCAAAAGGTCGGAGATTTTGTAATCTTTGAAAGCCACATTTCCGGAAACATTTATTGCACTTCTGAAAACTTCTATTTTACCTTTGAAGTACCATCTTTTGCCTTGTCCATATCTATCATATATTATCAGTTGACTACTTTTCCCTATATCTTTGTAGGGTATTGATAGATTCACATCATAATAAATTTTATCATAAACTTGATTTGCAGGAAATATAATTCTTTGATCAAAATCTCCAAATTTCACTACAGGTACGTCTGTATTTTGCCATCCATAACCAGCGTATATTGTTCCAGTTATAATTACTCTATATCTTCCGGCATCCGGGGCAATCCATTTTTCAAGATCCTGGACAAATGTTGCTTCTGAATATTCTTTAACCCAAACTGAAGTATCTCCAGTATCTTCAAGTTCATTCGCATCTGAATAAGTGATGAATGTTTTATTAAGAATTTCTGGAATAATGATATTGGTATTGTATTTCTCATTGATCTGATCTACCAAATAGGAGATCCGGTAACTTGGAATCAAATATTTTCCAAAGACAGTATTGTTTTCCGGCAATTTTCCACCGTAATCAGCAAAGAAGTAATGATAAATAGAATCATCAGTTACGCCGGTTTCCCAAAACTCTTTTAATTTGCTTGCGGTTTTTGTATGATCAGATTCTGATAGATCCAAAACTCCTAATGTATCATTTTGAATTAGTTTCCAGATTTCTTTACTTTCGGAAATGAGATTGAAATTATAGGATTGATTAACGTTTTTAACTTTTACATAAGCATTTCGCATTAATAATATTCCAGATGAGTAAGCATCTGCATATGATCTTTGATAAGGAAAATTAGAATCAGAAAATCCAAGACCTTGAAAAATAATTCTATTTTTTGCCGTTTTCGGAGCTTTAATGGATTTTGAATAATCAACCACACGAGTTGATATATCGAAAATATCCATCACTTGACGAACTATTTCGATATTATCATCAACATCAATTTTCTTTTTGCTGTCTTTGGAATCTCCAATATATAGATCTATCATATTGCTGTGATGTTATATTCGTCTGGAAGTGTAATGTCAAATTCAATTTCAGTAACTTGACTTTTATAATTCAATTTGTTGTTTCCTTTGATCTCTTTTAATTTGACGAATGCACCTTCCATATCGAAAGATTCATCAATCAAAAAACCACTGTCAAAAGCTTCAGAATCAAAAGCACCCCCTTTATGTACTGTCATTTTCTTTTGATAGAAAACATAAACTTCTGGACTTTCGATGATCGACATCAGGCCCTCGGTTATTTTCTTTGCCGTTGTCTGAACATCCACTTTTTGAACTGAATAATTTTCAATGTCTTCATTTACTTTTGCTCTGATTTTTAATTGACGATTAGATTTTTTTCCGAGTGAATAACCTTTGAATTCATCCAGGCTTGATGAATTGATATCCATTTCCGGAACTCCATCAAATAGATAATAATCGAATGCTCCATATTTATTCATCCACGCCAAATAGATTCCTTTGCATTTTACTAGGACAAGGAATTCTGAATAAGGAATTCTGACAATCTTTTTTGTTGCTGCAACATATTTTGTGTGGTCTGAAGGGAATCCGTAAAATTGAACCGCTACCTGATTTAAAATTTGATCTGTATCATTGAAAGATTCTCCTTTTTGTAAAGCTCCATTGATGATATTATAATTTAGAATTTCGGTATTGTCGGAAAAGTCTTTCAATGTGATTTTCAATTCTCCACCATTCAATTCATTATCTCCATTTATTTCTTGTTCATACATAGCTGGCAATGATTGTTCTAATTTGTAGTAGAACATTTTCAAAATCTCACCCAGATTTATTTCACAATTTCCATTGTATGCCATCACAGTATTGAAAAATGGTTTTATGGTTCCGGCGGTCTTTATCTCAAAAGAACAATCAAGAAATTGATCTACACCTGATACATAGATTATATTTTCTGAGTGTGCGAAAATTGGATTTATTGGCTGGATTAAATTCATTACGCTACGATTTTAAATATTTGTGTTAGGTCAGAATTGATTCTTCCAATTGATTTAATGCCTAATTCAGCAAGCATTTTCTTCAAATCGTTTTCGAGGAAATCATCAATTACTTCTGAAATCAACCGGCCTTTGTTAAATTTGTTAGGAACCCTGATCCCATGTTCAGTTATTTTTTTTGCAATTATGAAAGCATAGAATTCAGGTCTTTTATAAAAAACAGTCGGCAATCCTTTCTTCACCATTATCCAGTTGTAAATATCTTTTGATGAAACAAACCCGGGCTTTTTACCCTGGTCCATATCAACTGAATGTTTTGCTCCGAGAATGGAAAGTTTATCACCTTCAATGAGTATTTCCAATTGCTTTTCAAATTCACCTGATGCCATCAATCCGGAATCGTGATAACGTCTTTTAATTTTCTCAACTAATTCAAGAAGATATTTCCTGTAAATGGTTTCTTTGTCTTGTGGAATTAAATCAAATTTCATCGTGCTGGATTTCAAAGGTTATTCTAAGGCCATCAAAATTGCTATCATAAGCATCTGCAACTTCTTCTGACACATCCCAAACATTAATCTTCATTCCTTCACAGTCCGGAATATGTACTTCCATTCTTTCTTGTTCTGCATAAAGTGGATTGATTTGATGCAGCAGCTTATATTCATAGGTTGGATCAGTTAAATTTGATCGAACGCCTAAAACTATTTCACCAGACCACAAACGAGATTCAACAGCTCCATAAGTATTTCTTTTGTTTCTCATTTTCTTTGAAAGAAGAAAGAAGTATTTTTTCTTTTCGCTGAATTCAAGATCAGTATCATCTTTTCCGTGCTGATTATCATCGTTGTTTTCAATGTCCTTTACATTGTTCCAATGGTCATCACCCTGAATGAAAGTCCATCCGAGCATTTGACAAGCATCTGAAAATATTTCGTCTATTAGTATCATTTTAATTCTGAATATGCTTTTTCATAATTTGCCTTATCATTTCTCATATTGAGATTTCTGAAGACCTGCCAATATGGATATTGTAAAACTTCATCTTCTTTCCATATTTTCCCTTCTGATAAAACGTGAAGTGAATTATAGAATTCATATTTTCTAAACCTGTCAACTCCAGCTTTTTCTGCTTTAGGATCTTTGGCAGCTTCTTCCATCTCATACTTCTCAGTTTCGGCAATCGATTCCAATTGTTCAATTACCCACTTGTAAGAAGAAATAACATTGACCAAAATGATTTCACCAATCTCATTTTCTTCAAGGGAATAAACCAGATTCAAAACATCATCAATATTATTTTCTCCTATATCGCTTCTCAATTCTTCAATCTGCTTCCAAGTCAAAAACCAAAAATCTTCCTGAATAGGTTTTCTTTTTTCCAAATGAATGTTTGCAGTTGCTGATTCCAGTAACTCATTCAGGATTTCTCTTTGCTCCAATGGTAGAGTAGAGTATTCTTTATATTTTATGTTGTAGTTGAACGACCCCATTGGCTTCTATCTGGTTTAACATCAAAGTATGATCTCATAACAAATGCATCTAAAATATCTGGAGAATGTCCAATCAGTTCTTTAATCTTTGCTTTTGGTAACAATTGAATTTTACCGTCATCATCTAATTTGTAAGATTGCAAACATTCCAATTCTTTGAACACTAATGTCCTATCAATATCACAATCGATCTTCATTCCTCCAGCATTGATATGTTTTGCGAACTCATATCCACATTCAGTTTTTAAGTTTTTATAAGTTTTTCCTTTTATCGGTTTTCCACCATTGTTGAATGGTGTAGCTCCTTTCAAATAACCTCGAAGGAATGAACCTAATCCATCAGCGTCATAAGCGATGTTACTTCTCATAACTTCAAATTTTTCAGCTTTATCTTTCAGAAGCTTTTCAACTTCTGGAGCTTCAATTTTACCAATTATTGTAATCTCTATCAATCTCCATCCATCCCAAACACAAACAACGAACTTATCAGATCCGTGAAGTGCTATATCAGCGGTTATATACTTTGTACCTTTAAGAGCAAACTCATTTGTAAACAAATCATTCATTGCATTGAATGAAATCAATTGATCATCTGATTCTTGTTCTTCAGCTAAATACAGCTGTTTGAATATTTTAGGAGGTAAATCCCTTTGAGCTTGTAATATTTCTTCTTCTTCAAGTATTCCTTCTCTTACTGCATCCCAAGCTGTTATTTTGAAATAAGAATATTTCTTATCAGTTTTAGCCTTTTCTTTCAGTTGATGCATCCAATTGGCAGAACCTCCAAAGTTTCCTATCAATTTCATTTGTCCACCGGTTGCAGTGATTGTAGATCTTAAAGCATAAAAAGCATCTACTTTTGCTCTCGGAGCTTCATCAAATACAATTGAGTAAACATCTTCTCCAAATAAGTTATCTGGTTTATCTGCTGACTTGAAATGAATAATTGCACCATTAGGACAAGTTATCATCAAGTTACTTTCATTGATCTTATAAAGTCCTGACCTACCTACAATTGCTCTTAATCGATTGAATGCAATTTTCGCTTGAGCATAAACCGGTGCAATCCACCAATGATTATAATTTACCTTATTCCAACTTTGATGCGCCCTTTCATAAATCCAGAAGATGTGAGAAAACGTTTTGCCTACTTTCGTAGATGCTTCAGTAATTGTGAAACGAGAATCACTATACAGGATATCTTTCTGATAATTTGTTAATTCAGGTTTCTCAACTATAATATTCATCTACTTGAATGTGATGGTTACATCTCCACTTTGATTGCTTTCTGTCTTTTCAGATAATCCAGTTTCACGGGCAATTATATTTGGATTCATCAAATCAGCTGCAGCTCCTTCAAACTTAACCGCAAAAAATAAATCTTGTATGTGTTTAGCGATGTTGCGATAAGCTTCATCTTCATTGTTAATGTATCGATTGAAAGTAGATGTATGAATGCCAGCGTAAATACAAAATCCAGATAAAGTAGGAGCTTTCATTTTGGAAACTTCTGTTTTGAAACCAGTTCCAAAAACCTTTTCTTCTTTCAGTGGGTTTTCATCTAACCATTGAAGAAACTCAACAGCTTTCTTCCATAGTTGTTGAGGTGTGTAAGCCTTCTCATTGCCTACGGCAAATCCCTTTGCTAATTGCCAGTATTTATTTCCTTTGGGCGCTGCCATTATTAGTTTATTTACTTGATAAGTTTATATTCTTCAAGTTCAGTTTCAGTTTTTTTTAACCAGTGTTTGCTGTGCTCTATATCTTCGATCACTAATTTTAGTTCTTGCTGCTCTAATTTAATTTTAGTTTCAAGATATTCTTTATTCTTTTCGGATTGGAGTAATCTATTTTTAGCTTGTTCAATCCAGTTTTCAGTTCCTTTGATGTAGTTTTGATCCATTGTATTAATTATTATTTCTTATCTTATTTTAAAAAATCCCGACCAACGTAAGTCAGTCGGGCAAAAACTAATAACCATAAAACTCATTTCCTGTGAGCTTGTGGAGAGTGTTGGAATCGAACCAACGACCTTAGGCACTGTTTTGTGTTGCAACCCTTGCTCTAACCTAACTAAGCTATACTCCCCGTGTGTCACTTCTGGCAGTGACCGCCCCCGTGCGAGATTTAAGATGAAAACAGAATGTTCACGGAAAAGACATCCGGCAAGCTCACTGTGTCTTACCCAACCATTGGGATTTGGTACAAGGTTTAAATTTCCTTTCCGCTTTAAACTTTTGTGTATCAACTCTTTTGAGATACAAATATAATCAATTGTTTCTTATTAAGAAACTTTTAGGCTGAAATTTTAATCAATTTTGTAATTCTGTCCAGTTTATATTTTTGAATATTATTTTTATTATTTTTGTCAAAACTATTTCTATGGATATATTTCAAAAAGAATCATTAGAGGCAGTACACGAAAGATTTGCAAATTTTAAAATGTTTGTTGATAATAGCTCTGGCATTCCAAAACTCTATGAGATGATGGAGGTTATTAAATCTAATCTTCTCAGCGATCTCTTAGTTATCCACAGTCCTCTCAATGCTCCAGGACAAGCTAGCGAAACACTTCAGAGATATGCGCAAACTGATTTTGTTGAACTTTTTGATTCTTATGGTAATCTATATATTCAGACCTGTAAAAATTATCTGAAAGAAGTTGGAAAGTCTAACGAATAAATTATATTTGTTTAACATTTTCATATCGGTTATTAATCTAACCCTAATGGCCTTGCGTTTGTAAGGCTATTTCTATTATCATAATTATTAATACTTTAGATCAGTCCAGTGGATAATCTTTCCGGTGAAGTCTTCATTGAAATATTCAAAGAAAGATTCCACGCTTTCAAAACCATCATTGATCGCTAAAGTCTCAATTTGTTTTTCTCTCATCCTTTTATCATCCATATACACAAATGCTGAATTCTCTAAAGAATTTTTCTGATGAAATATTTTAATTTGTTGTGTAGATAATACTTTAATTCTGGGAGCAAACCTGAACATATCTTTTGTTCTGGCATTGATAAAAAAATCAATTAGATTTCCTGGTTTCCAACGGTTCTTTTCATCTTTCCGGATTGTGTGAAGTTTTGGATGATGTGTTTTTACTTTGTAATCTTCTGGCAAAGCTTCCATTCCAATTTTCATTTCTACTGCTTTGAATTGAATTCCTTTCTGAAGAAACCCCTCCCAGATTTTTTCTACAAAATTTGTAGGTTTTCCGTTGATCTTTGTTTTGAATGATAGTATCATAATTTTTATTATTATTGTGAATGATTATATTTTTAGTTGAACCTCGCGACATAACACCACCAGATCGTTTTATTGCTTGGGAATTGGGATTAGCTCTTACTGTTGTTATAATGATTTTGATTTACTGGATTAGGAGAAAGCCTTGAATTAATCAGTACAAAACCCTGCTTGACATCCGGAACCGGTCCCAAAGTTGAAATCTAATTGAAGTCCAAGCTTCGAAATTCCTAATAGACTATTGTTTTCTTTGAATGTGTGGCCAAATAAATCTTCCTGAATTGCGGACCAATACATTATTTCAGGATTCGAATCAAAGTTTTTCCTTAGCTGTTGTTCTTCCTTCCAGAAACAATTTTGGCAATTTGAATCATCTGCAAACTTGATATCCTTATCATCCCAAAAAGCTTTAATATGTGGATGAATGATCTTATTATCTATCAATGGGAATTCTCCTATTCTCCAAATCATTTCTGACCACCTGTGAACCCATCTGGCAGATTTCGATTGAAATTCACAATGTGTTGCATACTTCCAAATGTCAGTGAATTTTTCACTTCTTTCTTTTTCATCATATCGATAACCTACACGCATTTTAACTGGTAATGTATGATGCATAAAAAGGAATTCAAAAATTGCTTGCATCTTTAAAATCGTTGTGCAAAACCTTTTAGCCATATTTGGAATTGCTTTTTTAATAGCAAGCATTTGTTCCCAACTCATACCCCGTAGCCAAATTATTTCCCTGCCAATAAGTTGTTCAAGATCAAACATTGTTTTCAAAATACTTGGATCTTCTGATGTAGCTACAAATTCATTTTGATGAGAACAATATTTTTGAAGTCTGTCATTTGCCATCTGCACTAGCTTTTTATCAAGTTGTCTTCCTGCATTATGACTGTCAATACAAACTAGGCTGAAAATCTCTAAATCAGCAGGAAAATGATAAGCTAGATAACTGGAAGTTCCTCCACCGGAAAGAGAATTAACTGTCTTCATTATGCCGCTTTTCGTATTTCGAATAATCTGTTAGCTGAAGCTTCACATATCTTTCGGGCCATTGTAACTTTTTTCGCATTTCTTTGACATACTCTATAAGTTCTGTCAAATCAAGAGTTCTAATATCTTCGGTGTAGTGTTTTGATTCAGGATGATTCTTAGCGTGTGAAGCAATAGCGTTGGCATCGTGGTTCACGCAGGCAATAACCTTTGCACACTTTTCGCCATTAACACGGGCGTTTTCTACTCCGGTAGATGTACCACCGGCACCGCAAAATAAATCAACATAAAGAAGTGTGATCGCTAAAGCTCCAAGCTTTATATATTTGTTTTTCATTTATCAGTGGATTAAAAACGGAGCTACATCCGCGACGGTTAATGGTTCTAATTGAATTTTCTTTTGTGAGTAAGTCTCAACGAAATCTTTTATTCTGAAATCCTCATAGGATTTTTTGAATCCTTTATGCACTGCTATTCTGTCTTGAAATCTTTGCAGATGATAAATAACAGTGGCGTGATGCTTTCCTATCAATTCTCCAATTTCTTCTTGAGTTTTATTGTAATATTTGTATAAAACATAACAGAATATTGAGAGAGAATCCATTTCTGATCTTTTGGTGCGTATCATCTTCTCATTGAATTTCCGGTGAAAACTATAATGTTGAACATTTCAAACAGCCTGTCAAAAGCTCGGTTTCCGTACATTTCACCAAACTCCAATAATGCTTGTGCAAGGTCTCCCTGGTACTCATCTTTGTAATTGCAAGTGAAGAAAGTCAATGCACCTGAATCATATCTTTTCTCAATCAGCTCTTTGAAAATATTTACCTTTCCGTAATTATTGGCAGTGCGTTCTGTTTTCAGATCATCGAAATATTTCTTTCCAGATTTCATTTTAATCCAGAATTGATCTTTATCATCTTGAGTTTTACAAGATTCGTAAGCATCGATCACATCATTTGCGGTTGTAGATGAAAATGATTTTTCTTTTATCTTTCTGAACATTCTGTGAAATGTTTTCATAATCGCAGTTTTTCCGTTTCCATATCCACCAATCACCAAACATCCTTTGTCGAATGAAGGTTCTGAAAATTTAACTTTCCCTCCAAAATCAATTTCTCTGATTAGATTTTCACAACTAAAGAATTTTTCATTTTTAGAAAAATAATAAAGAAGTGGTGCGAGGTTCTTGTGAGAATCAGGATTCAATAAAAACTCTTTACCATTTTGATTTTTAAAATTTCTTTTAAACTCTGATAACATTTTTTTTGTAGAGAAATCATAAACAGGTTCAATACTCAGATTTCTCAGTTTTTCCAGATATTCCTTGGTTTTTTCGGCATCTGGAATAATAACAGCGTGCTGCTTTTCGTATTCTTGAACTTTCTTTTGATCTTCTGGAGTTAATTTTTCCTTGACAGATTTCAAAAAAGCATATTTATTTCTTCCTATTGTATCCATAATTTTTAAGCTATATGAACGTTTTTACCTGGTTTGGATAATGCAGATTTCAAATTGGCCTGATCTACATTGTTAAGCCACTTCGCTTCAAATCCGCCCCATTGTTTATTTGTGATTATTTCAAAAACTTCATTCTTATCTTTTCCGGTTTTTTCAATTTCCCGAATGAAATTTTTAAAAGCAACTTCAGTATTGACTAATCTTTTTTTCTTCCGGACCTCAATGAAATGATCAACCAGATCTTTGTTGAAACCGTACTCAATCATCGCCTGTTTGAAAAAGAAGATCTTGACTTTACTTTCTTTTTTTGCGGAACTTTTTTCTTTGTTTTCTGAATTCGGATTTATCTGATAAGGAAAACTTTCTAAATTTTGATTTGAAATATTTTCTTCTGAAGCTTCAGCTTCATTATTGTTAATTGGTATATTGGTAGTATTGTAAATTTGTTTATCTATACTATCAGTGCTTTGTTCCGTGCTTTCACTTTGCTTTGAATTATGCTTTATCAATGCTTCGTCAAGTGCTTTTGTATGTGTTTCGTCAGGTGCTTTATTAAAAATTGATAGAGCAATAATATTAGCGGAATACTGATTTTTAGATTTTTCGATCATTTGGATAAATCCAAAATCAACCAATTCTTTTAAAGTATTTATGAAAGTGTTATAGGATTTTATCCCGATAGCTTCCATAACTATTGTAGTCGGAAATCCGAACTTTTCTTTCCAACCAAGACGGTTACAATGTTCAATTGCGAAAAAGTACATTGCGCTGTGATTAGGCTTTATTTTATCCGGGTTCTGGAAAGCATAATCCCAATAGTTTCTTGATAATTCATATACATTCATTTTAGTTACAGTATTAAATTTCCACTCTCATCGGTTTTAAGAGTTCTATTGCCTTCGTGGAGATTCATATGATGAAATACATTCTTAGAATCTTTTGATTGAAATACAACCTTTTGAACTTTTCCGAATCCTGGCATTGTTATTTTTTGAACACCTTTGTACAAGAAATTTTTATTCTTAAATAGAACTTCCTGATTAAGTTTTAGCTCTGATATTTTCATTAGAATAATTGGAGTTGATTTTTAAAATCCCAGGCAGCTTTCATATTTTTTTGGAGTTGTCCGAAATATGATTTTTTCAGCTCAATTAGTATTGGAATTCTATTTAGTTTAATGGACTCAACACCTTCACTGCCAATGCCGCCAAAAGGACTTAAAACAGTATCTCCTTCATTGCTCCACAAATGCAAGCATCTTCTGATGGTTTCCAGTTGAAGTGGACAAATATGTTTTTCATCCTTGTTATCCCTTGCACTTCTGTATTGAAGTGTATCAGAATAATTGATATCATACCATACTGGAGATGCATATTTTTGCCAAAGACTTACAGGCAAGAAATTTTCTTTTGTATGATCTTTATCCTGATGAACTATTGGAACTTCGTTTTCTCCAGAATTTCTAAAAACTAAAATGTAATCAGGGATTCCGGTTCTACTCAAAGCAGCGTCTTTTTTGATAGTTTTGTGAAGTAGTCCAATGGATTTAGTTCTAGTCATTTCTACTACTGGATCTTTCCATATAGTAATCCGATCGTGATAAATGAATCCGGCTTTTTGAAAAGTTTCTATCAACATTCCGGAGAAATCTCTCAATCCTATAAATCCTTCTTTCCCTTTCATTATTGGAAGATCCATACAGTGGACGGCAACCAACCTTCCTGATTTGACCTTTATTGCTAGTTGCTCTACTAGAAAAGTAAAATGTGTAAAAAATTCTTTGTAGTTTCTTGAATTTCCCATATCCCGAATATCATCTGAGTAAACAAATAATTCTGCGAACGGTGGACTGAAAACTGAAAAATCAATACTTTTATCTTCAAGTTTAGTAACTTCTTCTACGCAGTCACCCCATACTGCTTTATATCCTTTGTCCATAAGTTTTGGTTTTTAATCATTAATTGTTGCATTATTTTGAATTGCTCTTCTTTAGTTTTGATTGTCTCAATGACATTCTGCATAGTATCAGTTGTTATCAGATTAATATCTACTCGGTTTTTTTGGCCGAATCTGTGACTTCTCCGAACTGATTGATATAAACTTTCAAATGAAAAATCTGGACTCATAAAAATTTGACTAGCACAATTCTGAAAATTCAATCCATATTGAGCAATCTTAGATTTGGTAACTAATACTCTGAATTCATCATTCGCAAATGCAAGAAGCTTTTCAGCTTTTTCTTCTGGTCTATCAGCACCCGAAACCTCAATAGCTCCATCAATCATTTTTGTGACTTCAGAACTTTCTTCATTATGTTTTACCCAAACAATGTGATTTGTTTTCTTGGATGCTAATTCAGCAGCTTTTTCAATTCTTTGTTTTTTTGTTCTTCTTAATTCTCCATTGAAATCAGTTGCAGAAATTGCCAGATCATTGAACAATAATCCATTATTCAGTTTGTCAGTTTCAATTTTAAATTCTTGATAGTTAATTTCTGAGAGATCATATCCAGGCATATCAAAACCTATATCTTGAGGCTTTGTAAGCATAATAGCCCAATTGGACATTGCATTATAAAACTTATCAACTGCATGCCCTTTCAGTCTCCATTTGCTTGTGTGATCCTGATCATTGATGAAATAGGTAGCAAGCATTTCCAATCTTGTTTGATAATCAAGAAATTCAGAATGATTTCCTATTTCCATCGGATCATTGGGAGATGGAGTAGCTGTGAAAGCAAATTTGTATTCTGTATTTCTGAAGTAATCAAAAATTTGTTTTTTCAATTTTCCTTCAAAATTTTTCATAATTGAACTTTCATCAACTATCAAAGAAGAAAACTCATTGGGATTAATGTTGTGTAGATTTTCAAAATTTGTCATCACAACCTTATCCATATCGAAATCAAATTTTTCAGCTTCTCTTTTTGTTTGAGCTACTACAACCAGCGGAGAAAGTATCAAAGCTTTTTTATTCGTCTTCCTAACAGTCTGAGTGGCGGTTTCCAATTCCATAATTGTTTTACCTAATCCACAATCTGCAAAAACTCCGTACTTTGCCTTTGAAACATTTCTTTCGACAATGAATTTTTGAAAAGGAAATAAATTCTTATTCATTTCAAAAGGAGAAAATCCTTTGTGAATTTGAATTTTACTTTTTGTCTTTAAAAAATCTTGATAGTTCATTGATTTAGTTTTTCTTCAATTAATTCTTTTGCAGTTGTTTCCATCACTGTAATCTCATTTTTACTGATAGTGAGAGATTTGAATATTTTAAGTTCTGGTATGTTGATAGTATATTCCTTGGTTCCGAGATCTGCACCCAGATATACTTCGTATCCTTTAATTCTGATCATCATATCAAGTGAATTGAAACATTTGATCTTCCTGAGTTATGGTAGTGACGAATGGAAATTTCTCCTTTGGCACTTGCTCGATCATATCCATCAAAGTTTTTGACCCTGTGAATACTACTTCCTTTTCTCCTTTTCGGCTTATTTGCAGTGTTAAATATTTTGTTCCTGGCTTCTTTTCAGAATCCTTTATTTTGTAATCGTGAACAATAATTTCATTATTCAAGATCTTTGTCATTCTAACTTTTTCACCAACAAAGGCGGTTGAAATTGGCTTAATATTGAGATCTTTAAAACTGTTCATTTGGCAGTAACTTTTTTAATAAATTTTTGGAGTTGCAGTGTTTGGTCCATCCGGTATAAGAAGCGATTGATTCACGCCTTGGATTTCTTTTTAGCATTCTTGCAAATCTTTTTTTAATAGACTTTCGTAGCAAAGTATGAGTGTGAAAATGAATGTAACCAACGAAATCAATTCCACGAGCTGTAATAGGAAATATTTGATAATTGTTCTTTATTTCAAGTTTCAAATTGGAATTCATATAGTTTTCGATCTGTGAAAAAATTCTGTGAAGAATGTTTTTATCAGCAGAAAGAATTACAATGTCATCTGCATATCTGAAATAATATTTTATTCTCAAATCTTCTTTAATCCAATGATCAAAATATGTGAGATAGAAATTTGCAAAGTATTGACTTAGATAATTTCCAATCGGCAAACCTGGTGCGCTATCAATAATTTCATTAAGTAGCCAAATCAGATCTGAATCTTTGAATTTCTTTCTAAGCAGTGATTTCAATATATCGTGGTCAACAGATGGATAAAACTTTTTAATGTCCAACTTTAAGCAGTATGTAGTTTCATCCTCATTCTTTAAAGCTTTTCTCAAATTGAATGATGCAGCGTGAATTCCTTTTCCTTTTATGCAACTGTAACTATCAGTTGTAAACACTTTCAAAAATATCGGCTCCAGAATATTCATAATAGCGTGGTGTGTTATTCTGTCTGGAAAATATGATAATCTGAATACTTCACGCTCCTTTGGTTCGTAAACTTTGAAAACATCATATTTCGAGGTTTTGTAAGTTTTATCCATCAGCATTTGATGAAGTTTCAAAATATTATTTTCTCTATTTTTATTATGAGAAATAACTCCATATTGTTTAGATTTTCCTTTTTGTGCCTTTCCATCGGCAATAATTAAATTTTCTAAACCTGATATCTTCTGAAAAATGTTTCCTATTCTTTTCATATCCTTTGCTTCTTAAAAAGTCGTTTTCACTAGAGTTACCAACGCCTTTAAAAATTTGTTGTTTTTTACCAAGTGGTAAGGTCTGTGATGGTAATATTTTGCAAAATCGAGAGCTGACATTCGAATTCGTATTCCAGTTATCGTAGTCGTTGTACGAGAAACCTGAACCTGAAGAAGAACTACAACCACAACATCACACAACCTTTGTTTTGTTAATCCAGTAAGAAATAATCTTTGTACAAATCAATGAATGTTTGACCTACATACTCTGCCAACTGATAAGTTTTGAAGCAAAGGCGAGAGCCGACATTCGAAAGCGTATACCAGAAAACGTAGCCGATGTACGAGAAACCAGAACCCGAAGAAGAACCTTCCAAATCAAACCACGGATAATACTTTCTTTCATTCCAATTATCCCAGTTTGGCTTCCAATTCTCGTTAATTGCCTGCGCAATGATCACGAGTTTGTAATGTGCAATAATTGCTTTTTGATGGTTTTCTGGAAGCATTGATACTTCTGGAAGATTTGGCTCAATTCCTAATAATTGGCAAGCATCTTCAAAACTTTTTACTTTGTCTATGATATTCATTGTGATAAGTTTAGATTGTCATATATTGTTTGTAGATATCAGTGAATTGCTTTCCGGCATATTCAGCCAATTCTCTATTTTTGAAGCAAAGGCGAGAGCCGACAGCCGAAACCGCAATCCAGTCAGCGCAGTCGCTGTACGAGAAACCCGAACCCGAAGAAGAACCCATTTTGAACCAAGGGAAATATTTGTACTGACTTGAATTTGTCCAGTCCGGAACCCATCCTTCATTTAGAGCATTAACAATTAATTTCACTTGCTTGTAAGCAATCTCATCTGAAGAAAGTCCTTCACATTCGTTTTTAAATTCATCTTTGTCAATTTCAAGATGGTCTAGGACATCGTCGAAAGATTTTATTCTGTCCTTGATATCTTTTACAAAAACCTTTTTCCCTAAAAGATTTTCCAATAATGCTTTGCCTTTGTCGTTGGCTTCATCGTGCGCTTTTAAAGCGGCTTCTTTTGTAATTTCTAAAGTGTTCATAAGCGTAATTATTTAATTTGTTTTTAAAATTGAGTAGAATACATTTGAATGTTTTTGTTGTGGATATCTGTCAGATAATCCTTTGTAAAAATATTAGCGTGTGCTTTTTGGTGACAGGATCTGCAAAGCGCAATCAGGTTTTCAATAATATCCTGCAAATGCTTTTCTTTGGTCCCGAATTCTGATCTCCTTTTTATATGATGGATTTCGGTTGCTTGTTTGTTACAAATTTCACAATGATAAAATCCGGAATGAGAAGGAAAATATTCAAGATAAACTTTGGTATGTTTCTCCATTTTCTTTGTTTCTATTGTAAGGATTTAAGGGATGGTTCTTATTGTCGTGAATTTCTTTATGATGGGTTTTACAAACTGTGATTAGCCATTTTAAGTTTTGCAATTCACATCCTCTTATACTTTTGCCGTCAACAAAATATGTAATGTGATGAATTTCCAATCCAACCTTTAACCCACAAATTCTACATTGGTGTTTATCTCTAAGTTTTATTTTTCTTTTGACAATTTCCCAATCCGGATCTGATCGAAGACTAACTAAATATTTACTTGGCCTTCCTTTGATTTTTGACATTTTTCAAGCTTTCAAAAAATTGCTCATTTTTGTCGGTCTGGCTGAATAGTTCTTCTTTCTCTTCATCAGTCATTAATGCAACCTTCACGAGAATGCAATCTCCGTTATCTTGCCAGGCGTAGAAATAATATTTCCCCTTAATAGGCACTTTATAAGTGCGGTTTGCAGGAACTTCAATTTCCGTTTTGCCAATTTTAATTTCAGCTGCTAAATCGCCAATCTTGGTTTGCAAAGCCCCAACTGATTCAATTGCAATCTCCTTTTCTTTTTTAGCCGTTGCGAATTCAATTTCTTTTTCAGAAAGCTGAAATTTTGCTTCTGGTAATTCATTTTCGGCCACTTCTAAAATCTCATTTCTGAAATTGTGTATTTCTTCATCTGAATACCATCTTTTGGCAAAAACTTTCTGATGTTCGGCGACGGTATTTAGAGCAAAGAATTCTTGGAATTCATCAATAGTTTCAAAAACTCCTAATTTTTCAGGAAGATTGTCGTCATTTCCTGTAACACTAAAATTGTGAATGAATGGTGTGTTCTCTACGATTTCCATTTTTTTGATTTTTTAAATGTTTATAAATAAATTTTGTTTTGGTATTCTTCTAATTGATTTTCGATTTCTTCCAACAATGGTAGATCAGTTGGCGTTGGCAGATATAGATTTAATTTTACTTGAGAAAATGTTCTGAATCTTTCAATTGCTTCTGTTAATTCCTTAGTATTAAGTTTGGCAGTGCTTCTCCAAGCTTCTCGAACTTCTCCAGTTTTTTCATTTACAAAATCGAATTTGAATAGTTCCGGATTAACCCATTGCTTGAAAATAATCTGCTTCACATATTCAATGGTTTCTCCATATTCCAATGCAAACCATCCTAAGATTAAATGCAGATAATTGTTTTGGCTGTAAGTCCTATTTTTCCGTTTTTCCACAACTTCAATTTTTGCTTTTTTGTCAAGTAGATGTTTCACTTTGTCTATTGCCTTTTTTCTACCATCAGGCTTGGAAGTGTCGTAAATCATTTTTCTACCAATTATTTAAAAGTTTTTGCTTGTGATTTTCTGCCATTTTAAGCCTTGTTTTTATCTTCTGGATGTCATCTTCATCCCTATGGATTTCGATAACAAAAAGCTGCAATTCTGGATTTGTAAAGCGATCATCATAATCAATAAAAAAGCAGCGTTTTCTTCCTGATGCGAAAAGATTCCCCTGAATCTGCCAGTAGTAATCTTTCTCATATTTTTTGAAATCTTCCTGACTTTTGATATTCTTGAATCTGAAATAATGTGTTTTGCTGTCAGGACATTTCACTTCAGCAATATCATCTTCATCAATTAATCCGTCCGGCGTTCCACCGAAATAAGAACAGAACTCAATAAATGTTTGATCTTCACCAGTCGCAAAGCATTTCACATTATACTTTGCTTCAAATACTGTGATCGCTTCAAGCTCCTTTTCATTTCCACGCTCCATAGAATCACTTTTGAAAGATTTTCTACTTTGGCCTTCTGTCAATATTTCCAGAACCTTTTCTTCGATATAAGTGATTGCTCCTTTTGGAAGTTCATTTATCTTATCTTCATAAGTCATTAACTTTCCTAAATCCGAAGAAGAAAACTTTCCGACCTTAGTTTTAAACCAAGCTTCTCTTTTTTCTTCTTTTTCCTGTATTTTCTGGATTGAAGCCAAAGCCGATTCGTGTTCGGCTCTGATTGCTTCAAAATCCAGATTAATATTATCCTTCGTCAGCATTTTCGAAAAGATTAATTTCTAATTCGTCAACATCAAATAGTGGAATATCATTTCCACCTGTTGTTTTTGTAGATCCGGTGCAAGTAATCCGAACACCTTGACCCATCTTAGTATTCATTAGGGCCTGAATAAGTACCGTTTGAGCCGCAATAAACGCTTTGACTCCATCGTGCAGCTTCGCCATAAAATATGGATTGCCCTTTGCATCGGAGGCTTCTTTGAAACCTAAAAAGAAACATTCAACCGGGATTCCTATTTCGGATATCCATTCTGATTTTTCTTTATAGGAAACTGTAAGCTTTCTTCCGGTTCCGGCATTCTTTAATGCTCCAATGGCATTAGTTGAAGGCATAATAAAAGTAATTTCTCCGTTTTTTGGATGAAGCTCCGGAGCAACTTCTTGATTTTGATTTTTGTCTGACATTGTAATAAGTATTTAGGATTATTTTGTATTTTTAATAAATTCTTGAATTGCTTTTTCTGAACTTTTTTTAAATTCATCAAATAGAATTGAGATTTTCGAAACTGCAGGATTTTCTTCTTTCAGTGGAGGATCTGGTTGTTCAAACTTGTTAAGCCAATCATATAACTTGTCAATAGTTGGTTTCAAAGCTTCCAATCTTTCCGCTTCTGCTTTTGCAAGTTGTTCCGCTTCTTCTGCTTCACGGATTTTTCTTTCTTCATCTTCTTTGGCTTTGCGATCCGCGGCTTCTTTGGCAATACGATTAGATTCTATTTTTGCTATTCGTGATTTTTCCGCCTCCAATTCCTCACGATATTTTTGAAGTTTTGCGGATTCTTCATCTTGCAGTTTTTTAGCTTCCAATGCTTTTGCAGCTGCTTCATCATCTTGCTTTTTCTTTTCAGCGGCCAATGCTTTACGTTGTTTCTGTAATTCAGCTTCCTGATCGGATTTTGCTTTTGCAAGTCTTGCTTCTTCAGCTTTTTTATCGGCTTCCATTTGCGCCCGTTCCTTGGCTAATTTGTCAGCTTCTTCTTTCAATCGGATATTTTCCAATCTCTGATTTTCGGCAAGTTGTAATTGTTGAATTTTGGCATTGAAAAGAGTCTTAACAGTCATCAATTTTTCATTGAAATCAAGTTCGAATTCTTCAAATGGAGTAGTGTCGGTTTTGAAAAGGTTTTCTTCAAAATCTGCTTTCAATGTATTTATTAATTCAAAAGATAATTTTTCAATCTTATCAGTTGCAGTTTTGATTATAGCATCAATAGAAGATTTGATTCCGGATTTTCTTTCTTCTTCAATTCTGGTTTTTTCTGCTTTCTCTGCTTCTTTGATTGCTTCGTAACGCTTAACCTCATCCTGTTGTTTATCTTCGTGTGGTTTGGTAATAGCAATCAATTCTGCTGTTTTCGCTCCAATCTTTTCACGGAATTTTTTAACCAATGAAGCAAGAAATTTATCCTGATTTTCAATACTTGTTCTTGCAGAAACTAAAGCCGTTCTTGACTTTTTAGCTTCTTCATAAGTTTTACTATCTACAATTTCGATAAAAGGATTATCCTTTACGATTTGGATCTGCTTATCTTTCAGGCCTTGTAATTCTGGAAGATTTTCAGCTTCGATTTTTTCAATTTCAAAAACAGGTGTTTTTGTTTTTGTTGATTCTGGAGTTTCTAGTATTTCGCTCATTTTTATGAATTTTAGTTGTTATTATAATTTTGTTTTATTTTCTTGTAGCTTTCGACTTCTATCATTGAGACCAGAATGTCAAATTGAGTTCTTGTCATTGTTAAACATCTATTTGTAATAGTCCTACGAGTTCACAATCTGGATGTGATATTGCAAACTTTGCCGTCGCTTGCATTGCTGAATTGGCTTCTATTGTAATCCCTTTTAGAAATCCGGTTTTTAAATAATCCGGTGCTTTGAATGATATATTATAGGATTTCATAGGATTCTGTTTTATTGATTACAGTCCAGAAATGAAATCCGAACAAATAGTATTTGATAATCTCTAATTTTCCATAGTCATTTGAATGAACTATGAATGTTGAAGTGGTGATGGAATCTTTCATATTTTTAAGTTTTAAATGGTTTTCAATTGGTGCGATACGTTTCCGAAGATGTCGTGTTTTATTTTTAATGGAATTCTTTTCATGTGAATCATCATCCATTTCAATTCGAACATCCTGTATTCGCGGATTGCTTTTCTTTTTTTTGGGTATGCAGTTTTCATAAAGCGTACATTAATGATTGGTTGGTTTCTTGAATGTCATTATAAGTGCTTTGAGAATCTCTCATTTTGCTTTGAACAAATTCAGAGAAGGCGTCAAACATATATTCTTGTTCACGGTCCAGATAACTTTCAAATACAATCACATCATCAATTTTAATCGTACAGTCAATAAAATTTTCTTCTGTGAAATAAATGAAGCCTGCAAATCCATCTTCAATGTTTGAAAGGTTGATGATGTTACCATCTTCATCTTTTGCTTTCAGGAAAAATTTTGCTAGATATTTTTTCATTTTATAGTTTTTAGGTTATTCTTTTACTCTAAGTGTTTTATGGAATTTGCTTTGGACCTTTCTTGCAACTTGATCGAGTTTCTTGCTTTTAGGCTTTTCTTTGGCGGCTCCCACACCGCCCAGAAAAGCAACAACATTAGCTTCAAGATTGGTAGCGTATGTTTTCATTATTCTGGCTTGAGAGAGGATTTGCTTTAAGTCTTTCTCATTTACTTCTGTCAGTATCATATTGTATCAAGAATTGCTTTGGTGTCTTCTTTCTCAATAATCTCATCTTCTGTAAAACCAAACTCTTTATAAACATTCACTGCTGCGATATGTAAAAGTTTGTTCGATTCTCTCTTTGCCAACTGCTCAACAGAAACTTGTTTAATTCCCAATACAGTTGCTAATCTCAGCGACATTGCGCTATCCTCTAAAATTTTACGGATTACCGTATTTGATATTTTCATTTTGTTTATATATTTGCGTTGTCATTATGTTATTGCAAATGTATATCTAATATTAGATATACACAATAAAAAACATCTAATAATATCTAATTATAGATATTAATTTTCTATTATTAGATTAAAATTAATAGATAAAAACAATTGACTATGAAGCAAGGATTTGGCAATAGACTTGAGAAAGCTGTTGTAGATAAGGGATTTAATAATAATTCTTTATCGAAAATTGTAAAAATACACCCTACCACAATTAAAAATTGGATAACTGAAAAAACAGCACCCGATAATCTAAAATTAGATATTGTTGCGAAAGCTTTAGATGTTAATAAGGATTGGTTGACAGATGGAATAGGAGAAATGGATTTACCACGTCGACAAATACAACCTAATAGAGAAGTAGATACCGTTGATAATTTAGAGATTCCTGATCTGGAAGATGAAGATTTAGAATCTATTGAAAATAGTTTCGGAAATAAATTTGTGAAACTGCCAACTGGAGAATATCTAATGTACATGCCATTGTTTGAATGGGATGTTGCTGCCAGCTTATTAGACAATGAAGGTGATACAAGGCATCCGGATTATGAAGAAGTTGAGCAACACGTTACTATTGTTAAGGCTCCGTTAAGAGGTAAATATTCAGCATTCAGAATAAAAGGAGGATCTATGGAAGGAACTGATCCAAATAAGAATATTCCTGATGGAAGTATAGTTTGGGGTAGGGAATTACAAGCAATTCATTGGAAGGATAAATTGAAATTTAACAAATATCCTTTATGGATTATTGGCTCCACGGATTTTGGAAGGCCTACGTTAAAAGAAATCGTAGAACATAATACAGATAATGCTACCATAGTAGTAGATTCGTGGAATCCGAGCAAAGAATACGCTCACAATGTTACCGTTTCTCTGAATTCTGTTAAGATGCTTTATTATGTGATGAAATTTGAAACTGCTGTAGCTGATGTTTATTAATAATCAAAACTAATATATTATGAAAAAAGCAATTTTACTTTTTCTGTTGATAAATACATATGCTTTTAGTCAAGTTTCATATCAATATGATAGTCAATATAAAGATGAAGATTATTGCAAATTTATCGACAAAATAGGTGACGATTTTTCGGACAAAATAAATATAATGTCGCCTGATTTATTAGGTATTAGCTTTATGCAAGTTGTCCAAAAAGGAAAAACTAACAATTATTTATCTGTAAGTGTCCCAGGTTACAGTTATAGTAGCAATGAAAAGGGTCTTTATTTAAAATTTTCTGACGGATCATTTTTCAAAAAACCAATGGCTACGGTTGATAGTGAAGCTTCTTCTAATGGATATATCTATACTTCATTTATTTCATTAACTAAAGATGATATACAAATCTTAAAGACAAAAGAAATAATTGCCAAGAAAGTTGGTACATATCAAGATAAATATTCAGATGGAATTTTATCATCAATTTATGCAAAATGTATTTTTAAATAAATGTTCACATCTGACCAACAAATAATAAAGCTTTTAGACATTCTGATCGCTGATGGAAAGGTTTCCGGATCCGCTCAATTTTTTGAGGAATCCGGGATAAAAAAAACTCTTTTTTCAAAAGTGAAAAACCAAGCAAAGTATACTCAAGCTTATCATTTTTCGCCGGCGCAAATTGAAGCAGTCTGTAAAACCTATAACATAAACTTCAATTTTATTTTTGCAACCTCAACGGAAGTCTATAATAACAAGCCTATGAATAAAGCGAAAACGGTTAATAAAATCTTGTAACATTATTAGTAACATTAGTATCATTAAATAGTAAAACTGACAGTATAAAAGCATAGAAAATACGCATGTGCAAAGGATTCTTTACGAGGTCTTTTCTCTCATAATCAGGTTGTCCCTGGTTCGAGCCCAGGTGGGACCACTTCTGGTAATCAAGCACTTACAGTCGGTAAGTGCTTTTTTTATTTTTATGGGTAACACATAGGTAACACAAAGAATATTTTGTAGTTTGCCTTTGGGGAGCTGTAAAACAATCAATTATCGATGTTGATAATGATTAACAAGAATTTTTATTAGGAAGTAAAAGAAAAGTATCTAAATAAATATTGTTTTTAATACTATCCTAATATTATTCTATAATTTTTATCAATTTTAGAGACACACTATTTTCTTACATAAAGATTCTTATTAAAAAATAAAAATTCCGACACTCAGCATTCCCAAGTTATTTCATTTAAAAAACTCCTAAAAGAAGCACGTTATTTTTTACAGGTCATAAATTTAAATTAGGTTTTTTTGTTAGAACAGTATAGAACTTATTACATAAATATTCCTGCTTGAATCTCATCTGAAAAATAAAATTTTCTATTCGTTGGTGAGGCTGAAAAATGCTATTTTTTTGGTTTTTTCAATAACTAATGTCAATTTTCATAATATAAATTTTTGGACAAATCGTATTTTAATAATGCGATTTATTTAATATAATCCTATTAATACATATAAAATTGTTAGCTTCAAATTTTAAAATAAATGTTTTTTTAAACAAAATTTTTAAGAGATTCTTATACAATAATATTTAAATTTGAACATAAATTAATGTAGTGCTTCAGACCTTCAAAGGATATAATTTTATGAAATTTCCAATGTATATCTTTTATTTATGTTTTTCCATTGTTTTTATGATGGTTAATACAAATGTATATGCACAAACCAAGGAGGATATTGCTTCAATAAGACAGGAAACACTGCAATCCATTCAACAGGATAGTGAAGGTTATCAGAAATTTCTAGATTATTATTCCAGAATTTCTTTACAGGAAACATTGGTTTTAAAAATTAAATCACAACTGATAAGAGAAGACTACAACAACGCTGTCATAAGTCTTTTTCAGTTGAAAAAAATGGTAGAAAGTAATGAGAATGCAGCAGATCTTTTTCAATACCATTTGATGGCCTACCAGATCAACCAGATTTTAGGAATAAAAAATGAGTCTTCCGAGAATGAAAATTATATTAAAAAAAATTATCAAAACATAAGTGCCACACTTCTGGTCGAGCTTTCTGTCGATTTTTCCAGAATTTCCTTTTTTTCCGGAAAGCAGAAAATAAAACTCATAAATGAATCATTGCAGCATTACATTAAAGATAAAAATTATTTTTTTGCCAGCAGAGCTTATTTTTACTTAGGGAACATTTATCTGTCTGAAGGTAAGGTAAATCTTGCTGAGAAAAATTTTAAAGAATCGGCTAAACTGAGTTCCGAGCATACACCTTCAGATTTTTCGGCGTTATATCCTCAGGTTGGGATTGCGGAAATCCATTTGTTCAGAAAACAATATTCTGAAGCTTACGATTTGCTTTTGCCCCTAAAAAAAATATTGGCTGCTTCTCCGGATATGTCATTGCAGAAAGAATATTACATGGATCTTGCCTTAGCATCTGCTTACCATAATAATCCTGAAGAAGTAAAATGGGCGGATAGTATGCTGGCAGACCGTAAGCAAATAACCGAAGATTCTAAAGCAAAAGGACGAGCGTTGCTGGCCAGTAAACTCGAAACTGATTATTTACAAGCCATTGAAAATCAAAAACGCTTTTGGAATCGTACATTCTACGGTATTTTTATATTTTTTTCTGTTTTACTTTTGGGACTCTTTATTTTCTTTAGGATTAAGTCAAAAAATATTGTAGAAATAAAACAGGAAACCGATCCGAAAATATTCAATATCCCGGATAAAACAGAAAAAGACCTTTTACATAAATTAAATTTATACGAAAGTTCAGGAAATTTTACACAAAAGAATATTTCGCTGAAGACACTTTCCCAACAGCTGGAAACCAATCCGCGTTATCTTTCAGAAATTGTCAATAAACATAAAAACACCAATTTCAGCACTTATATTAATGAGTTGAGAATAGATTATATCCTTAAAAAACTAAAAGAATATCCCGATTACAGAAAATATAAGGTTAGCTATCTTGCAGAAGAGTGCGGATTCTCATCTCATAGTCTCTTTACAATGGTTTTTAAGAACAAAGTTGGTGTATCTCCCATTGATTACATTCAGGATTTAGAAAAAATAAATTGAAAAATATTCTATACATATCATTCCTTTTTATATCGTCTTTTTTATCTGCGCAAACGGATAAGAATGAAAAGCTTTTGGTTGAAGCAAAAGATCTTATTTATAAAAATCCGGAGCAGACAGTAGCGAAAGCTAAAGAGGTTTTAAATAATTCCCGCAACGAGGATACGAAGGTTTCTGCATTTATTACGATGATAAATGCACAAATGGTTCTCGGACAGGCAAAAAATGTAATTGATAACTGTAGCTCTGCGTTAGAAATAGCCAGGGCTGAAAAAGATTCTGTAAACGAAATATTATTATTGGCAATGCTTGGAAACCAATATCAGGCGATGATGATGACGGAAGAAGCCAAGAAATATTTAGATCTTGCAGAAAATAAAATGAATTCTGTTAATTTGCCAAAAGATCTTCTCTATATCAAAGGTAATGTGTACAATATCAAGGGAATCATATTCCGGGGAGAACTGAATTGTGAGTTTGCACTCAAGTATTTTGAAAAAGCGATTGATGTTTATAAAATACTTCCCAAAAACAATATAAATGAGGTGAATCAGCTTCTGATTGAGATACAGAAGGGATTTTGTCTTATCTCGCAAGGTCAGATGGATCTGGCACAGCAATCTTTTCTTAAAGTACTGAATGAAGACGCTAAAATTGACTTAGGTTATAATAAATATTTTGCTCAGATAGGACTTGCGGAAATCCTTACCAATAAAAAAAAATATGCAGAGTCCCTAAAGCTTCTGGATGAGATTCCTTTAACTGTTTCCGATAATTACGATCCTGAACTTATCAGTATGTACTATCTTTCAAAATCGAAAAACTTTTTGGGTATAGGAGATCTGCAGAATTATATTTTGTTTTATAAAAAATATGACGCAGAAATTATCAAGATGAATGATATGCAGAATGAGATAATCAATCAGACGATCAAAGATTCTAAGCTTCAATCTCAAAAAATTTCGAGAGAAATCCGATTCAGAAATTTATCACTTTTGTTATTTACTTCCATCTTTCTTGTGTTTTTGACTTTATTTTTATCAAAAAAGAAGTTTTTTCTTACATAATTTCAATTTATCTTCTTTAAATATCAAATCATTGATTTTTAAAGTTTTAATAGCTTTTTAAGACTATCATATTCTTGCAATTTGCAGGAATATGATAGTCTTTTGCTTTTTATAGCTCTTTTTATGTTATAAATTCGAATTGTGAAAATCAGATGAAAATTCTGCACGAATAAAATATTAAAGATAAAATCTCTGTTTTAAATTCTAAATAAAATATTTTAATGCAGTGTTTTTGAATTTTAATTGTTTTATTCTCTATTTTAAATAGTGACTTACTAAAACCCATCTGAAAAAACAAATTTTTGAGTCTTACTTTTTGCCTATTTGGAAAGCTCTTTTACAAAATGAAATGTGATCCTGAAAAATTATTGGCTTGTTATCAACATTAAACTTTTATAAAATTATTGAATATGAAAAAAACTTTATTATCTGCACTATTTGTTGCAAACTTATTATCTGCTCAAAGCATTACTCTTTTGAAGGATATAAACACTGGAGCCAATCCTTCTACTCCGGCTCTGTTTACGGAATATGGTGGGAGACTTTATTTCTATGCAGCATCAGCAGACAGCGGAACAGAGATATGGTCTACGGATGGAACGGAAGCAGGCACGCTTTTGCTGGTCGATAAAGTTCCTGGTACTGGCAGCTTTTTGCCTTCCAATATGAAGGTCTTTAATAATAAATTATACATTTCCAATCTTTTGGGAAACACGGATAATCCGGTTGGGATATATTCTTACGATGGCACTTCTTTTAGTCTTATAAGCAGTACAGTAAAATATCCGGGTACCATGCTGGCTACTGACGAATCGCTTTACATGGGAGTGAGTTCCAACCTTTATAAAATGGGTAAGGATGATGTTATTGCCAATGTAACCGGCGATGTAACTATATCGAATAATATGGCTCCGATCAACGGACAACTTGTCGTAGCCGGAAAACCTACAGCCTCTACTACAAACTATTATCAGCTTTATAAATATGATAATACCAGTATAAGTCTTTTAAAAAACATCTATCCAACAGGAACTGCAAATCCGCAGAATTTTTTCTATAGCAGTGCACTCAACAAAGTCCTTTTTTGTGCAGCTACACAAGCCTCTGGACTGGAGCTTTGGTCTACGGATGGAACCGAAGTAGGAAGTACCATGATAAAAGATATCAATGTGACGCCAGCTACTTCCGGTTCTTTCCCCGGGACTTTTACGCAGGTAGGAAATAAAATCTTTTTCACTGCAAACAACGGTACGAATGGATATGAACTCTGGGTTACAGACGGAACTGCGGAGGGTACAACTATGGTAAAAGACATCTATGCAGGCACAACATCATCTAATCCTTACAACCTTACAGAACTGAATGGTAAACTTTATTTTCTTGCCGGCGACGAATCGAAAGAAGCAAAATTGTGGGAAAGTGATGGTACCGAGGCAGGCACAAAAGTAGCATTGGAACTGAGACCCGGCTACACAAGTTTTACAATTGGAAAGATGGCAGCTTTTAACGGAGCATTGTATATTTCTGCAAAATTATACGTGGACAAAGGTCAGGAACTTTACAAAATAGATGTTTCCAACACAACGCTGTCTGCAGAAAATACATCTAAAAGTAATATCACTTTCTACCCAAATCCTACAAGTGGAACTCTGTATTTTAAAAATGTAGAAAATGGAAACTATCAATTATTTGATATGACAGGTCGATTAATTCAAAGTGATCATATCACGAAAAATCAACCGGCGCAGATAAACGCCAAGCCCGGAGTTTATCAGATCCGTGTTACGACTGCTGATGGAAGAACGGATGTAAACAAAGTAATTATAAAATAATAATATCAAAATGAAACTAAAGATAATTTCCCTTTTTCTTATTTTTTGGATCGGAAAAGGAACCGCAATAAGTGCACAAGTCGTTAATTTTCAAGACGAAGCTTTTTTGGAATACCTGCTTCTCTATACTACAGTAGATTCCAGTAAAGATGGTCAGATCCAGGTTTCCGAGGCCGAAGCTTTTACAGGTGTATTTACAATTAATTCAAATATTACAAAACTTGGTGGTATAGAGTATTTTAAAAATCTCACCAGGCTGGGAATCTATAGCAGCCCTATTACTACTTTGGATATATCACAAAATACAAAGCTACAGTATCTTGAAATCAAGCAGAGCAAACTTGCATCCGTAAACATTGCAACCAATACTGATCTTACGACTGTAGTGCTAAATAACAATAGTTTATTGACTCAGCTGACTATTGGTTCTAAGCCTCAGCTGCAATTGTTAAATATTATGTATAATAAACTGGTAAGTGTAGATGTAAGTCTTTGTCCTAAGCTTGCTGCTTTTTACATGACGGATAATAAATTGACCACACTGGATGTAAGTCAGAATCCACGGCTTGCAGAATTAAATGTTGGTGCAAACCTGCTTACATCTTTGGATC